>CAWIYV010000001.1:0-372157 GCA_963840455.1 Nitrospirota bacterium
ACACGTAGAAAGGATCTGCCTTCTGTGGATCTACAGTAAGCTTCATCTGACTCTGCGAGACAACATATCGAGGATATTTTGCATTGTACGGGATGATACCAACCTGGCCGAGCGTACCACGATGCGTAATAACGATGTCGCCCGGGAAGGCGTTAGATGCACGCAATTGGCTGGCTTTTTCTTCAGTCAGATAGACAAAGTTTTCATCTAAAAGCCGCTCAGCATTCAAGTTGTTTCCACGGATTACAGGGACACCAGATGGCACAAAGTTATCGGTTTTAATATTCGACCCGAACGGACCCATTGCGATAGCGTTCGGTTTAGTCGCCTTGATTTCCTCAATAGTAGAGCTTGCCCACTCAGCCGACATATCGCAGCCCCTTCAAGTTCGCCCGAATAGCTTTTTCCAATCTCGCATTCTCCACAAACTGCGTTTCCAGTTCCCTTGTGAGCCGCTTCATTTTCTCTTCGATCGGATCACCATCATCCTCTATTTCTTCAGCGCCAACATATCGACCGGGAGTGAGAACATAGCCGTGCTTCTGGATTTCTTCGAGCTTGGCAGCCATGCAAAAGCCGGCGATGTCTTCATACTTCTTTTTCAGATCACCGCGCCAGGAGTGGTAGGTGTCGGCGATACGCTTGATATCGTCGTCGGTCAGCTCCCGGTGCACGCGGTCATACAGGACGCCAAGCTTTCGTGCATCTATGAACAGGGTCTCACCTGAGCGGTCACGCAGAGACTTGCCATCCTGACCCTTACCGTTGCTCTTGTTTCTGCTGATGAACCAGAGACAGACGGGAATCTGCGTGGAGTAGAGAAGCTGGCCCGGCATGGCGATCATGCAGTCTACAATATCAGCTTCGATAATGTTCTTCCGGATTTCGCCTTCGCCCGGGTCGTGGGGGACAGGACGTTCGGCAAAACGAAACCGTGCAATGCCGTTCGGCGCAAGATAAGATGAAGTGCTGGACCCAGGCATAGTTTGCGTTGCCTGCGGCGGGACACCGTACTTCCAGCGGCTGTCTTCGCGCAACCGCTCGCCGCCAGACATATTGAACGGCGGGTTGGCGAGGATGTAGTCGGCCTTGAGGTCTGGGTGCAGGTTGGGGTGGAAAGTGTCCGCGTGATCGCCACCGAGATTGGCCTCGATGCCGCGAATGGCGAGGTTCATCTTGGCGAGTTTCCGGTGGTCGGTTCGACTCCTGCCCGTAGACCGCTGATATCGGCGACACGCCCGCCGTGGGCCTCGAAATTTTTCGGTCTGGACAACATCCCGCCTTATCCGCACAGGGGTCGAACACTCTTCCCTTGTATGGCGCGGAGGATCTCGACGAGCAGGCCTACCACGCACCGGGGCGTGTAGACCTGGCCGCCCTTCTTGCCTTCGCGCTCGCGAACTGGGAGAGGAAGTATCGTTACACGCGTCCGAGGATGTCCTTCGACCGGTGTTCTTTCTGCCGAAGCCGATGGTCCCGATGAGGTCGATCATCCGCCAGAAGGTGCTTGTCCAGCGCCGGACGGGTAAAATCCTTCGGCAGCACACCCTTGAGCGAGGTGTTGTCCCGCTCTATTCGACCATGGCGTCGTCGATGATCTTGCGAACCGTCGGTTGCTTTGCGTTTGCCTGGATGGTGGACCAGCGGGCTTCCTTAGGCACCCAAAAGATATTCTCGGCGAGGTACTCGTCCTTGTCCTCGGGATCAGCACCCTTTTTCTTCTCCTCCACAAGAGCCGAATGCTTTTCCTCGAAGGCATCGGAGGATGTACTTCAGGAAGATGAGTCCCAGGACAACGTGCTTGTACTCTGCCGCGTCCATGTGGCCGCGCTGCTTGTCCGCCATGGCCCAGAGCGTTGCCTCGAAGCCGAGGGCTGCGCTGCGGGATTTTCTTTATCTTCTGTCTTTTTTGGCGTGCCATACTACCTTTCATGATTCGGAAGGAATGATCGTGCTATTTACCAATCGCCGTTGCGAATCCGCATGTCCATCAGAATCGCATATATATACGAGGGCCCTCTCAGATGTTGTACAGGAAGTGTATTTTGCAGCGGCAGGTAATCTAACGCTTCTTCAAAATGAGATTTTGGAATTTGCTGGTATGTTCGATCTGGAATGACATGCCCACCCGCAACAATATACGTAAATTCTCCGCCTCGAATCTGATGAAAGGTTTCCCCTGCCTTCTCTTCAATCCTATTCCATACGGTGTTAATGTCTGGCGGCATTTGTCACCTGCCCTAAAATAATTATATGTTGGTCAAAGGTCACTTCTCGCTCCTTGACAAACGTGTTAAACGTAAATCAGATGACCCAATTACCTTAGTCTTTCTTTCTTTCTTTCTTTCTTTGTCTCGATCACCCCGGCAGCCTAGCCGTCTACATATAGAAGATAATCAGCAGTGCCATATCCTTATTTCAGCTCGAACTCGCGGATTGCCACACCCTGTTTCGCGTAAATGTTGACCGCCTTCGCGTCCTGAACATTCCAGCCAACCTGTTCAAGCATCCGGTCGATCTGTTCACGGGCTATGTCTTCGGGGCCTGGAGGCATAGGATGAGGCGAGGAAAAGCTTATCTTGTTCGATCGGGTAATGTGAGAATAGTACACTTCCCGGGAAAAATCAATCAGGAACAATGAAAGAAAAAGCCCTTTACAGCAAGTGTAAAGGGCTTGGCAATTACTATGGCAGTTTATAGCATATGCTCATTATGGCTTAGCTGGTTGGAGACGGAGCTTCCTCTGTTGCATAACTCTTGGTCTTCATTAAAATTACGATCAACTCGTCAGCAAGGCGAGCACCTCGAGGTATTTCTTGCTCGTCCTCTGCACCACGTCATCGGGGAGCTTCGGCGCCGGCGGCCGCTGGTCCCAGTTGAGGGCAAGGAGGTAGTCCCTGACGAACTGCTTGTCAAAGCTCTTCTGGGCGACCCCGACGGCGTACCCCTGCATCGGCCAGAACCGCGATGAATCGGGCGTCAGCACCTCGTCGATGAGCATGACATCGCCGTCATAGATCCCGAACTCAAGCTTCGTATCGGCGATGATGATGCCCTTGGGCTCGGCGATCGCGCAGGCGCGGCGATAGATCGCAAGGGTCGTCGATCTGACCTTTTCGGCAATGTCCTTCCCCACAAGGTCCACAACGGCCTTGAAGTCGATATTGATGTCATGCTCCCCCACCTCCGCCTTGGTCGACGGGGTGAAGATCGGCTCCGGCAGGCGCGAGGCCTCGGTGAGCCCGGACGGCAGCTTGATCCCGGACACGGACCCGGTGGCACGATACTCCTTGAGCCCTGAACCGGTAAGATAGCCCCGGACGATGCACTCGATCGGAAGCGACTGTGCCTTCCTGACGAGCATGCTCCTGCCCTCGAGAAGGTCGGCATGCTGACGGCAGACTTGGGGAAAATCCTTGATCTCTGTGGCGACCAGATGGTTCTTGACGATATCGGCGGTCTTGGAGAACCAGTATTCCGATATCCGCGTCAGGACCCGTCCTTTCTCCGGGATCGCGTTCGGCAGGACCACGTCGAACGCAGAGATCCGGTCCGTGGCAATGATCAGAAGCCTGTCCCCCAGATCGTAGATGTCCCGGACCTTCCCGCGTTTCGGCGGCGCGAGCCCTGCGAGGTTTGTTTCAAGCACGATCGGTTTCATCATGGTCCCCTTTCTCCGGCTGTTCTTCGGCATATTTAAGGATGCGAATGCGTGTGATCCGGTTCCTGCGGAGCCGGAGAACGGTGAACATCAGGTTCTCGAAGCGGACCTGGTCTCCCTCGGCCGGCAACCGTCCGAACAGTCCGAGGACGAACCCTCCGACGGTCTCAAAGTCCTCCTCAGGCAGTTTCACGCCCAGCTTTTCGTTCAGCTTCCCTATATCGGTCTTCCCGTCGACGATGTACCGGTTCGCGGCAACCTCATCGATCTCCCGGAGGTCCTTTTCCTGTTCATCGCGAATGTCGCCCACGATCTCCTCGATGAGATCTTCCATGGTGACCAGACCGTCAATGCCGCCGTACTCGTCTCCGACAAGGGCGAGGTGGATCCGGCGCTCGCGCATCTCTTTCAGCAGAACGCTCACCTTCTTGTTCGGCGGCACGACATAGGGCTTTCGGAGCACCTCTTCCAGAACGAACGGTTTATTCTGCATATGGAGCGACAGGATGTCCTTCAGATTCACCACGCCAAGGACATTATCGATGGTGCCGGAATATACTGGAAGGCGTGAATAGCCCTTTTCGTTCATGGTGCGGAGAATGGCATCGAGGCCGCTGCCGGTGCCGACGCCCACGATATCGGTGCGGGGCACCATGACCTCGCGGACCACCGTATCGGTGAATTTGAACACGCTGTGGATCAGGTCCTCCTCGGACGGTTCAAAAACGCCTGTCTTGCGGCCTTCCCGGATCAAGTACTTGACCTCGTCCTCGGATACGAGCACGGGTTCGTGTTCGGCGGGGATTCCGAAGAACCTGAGGATCCCGTTGTTCGAAACCGTGAGCACCCGGAGAACGGGCCGGAACAGCCGGGACAGCGCATCGATCGGGACGGCCGTGAAGAAAGCGATCTGCTCTGCATAGCGGATGGCGAGTGATTTCGGAACCAGCTCGCCCGCGACCAGCGTGAAGTAGGCGATGACGCTCACCACGAGGCCAACGGCGATGGGTTCAGCCGCCCTGCTGATGAAATCGACCGGGACCGCAGCGAAGACCGGTTTGATCCGCTCGATGGCAATGACACCGCCGATCGCTGACGCCAAAGTACCAACCAGGGTCACCCCGATCTGGACGGTCGCGAGGAACCGCTCGGGCTCCTCCTGGAGGCCCTGGACGCGGCGAGCGGACCGGTCACCGGATTTCACCAGATGGCGGACCCTGCTCTTTCTCAAAGAGATGAGCGCGATCTCGGAAGCAGCAAAATAGCCGTTGATCAGGATCAGGAGGAAAATGATTGAGAGGTCGATGAATAACATAGGACATCAACGTTGCAGGTCGCAGGCCCTGGATCGCGAAGCTGTTCTTGTGCACGCTGGTGCGAAAGATGTTAGGAGGTATGGTATCCCAATCAGGATTCCACGATCGAGCGATTTCGCTAGAATCCGTATTCCTTCCAGCGCTCTTCCACGCGCTTGCGCACACCAGGGTCCATCGTTATTTCGTCTGGCCACGGCCGGGCAAAACCTTCTCCCGGTCCTTTGCGTGTGGCATCAATGCCCATCTTGCCGCCGAAGCCGATCTGCGGACAGGAATGATCGAGGATGTCGAGCGGTCCGTCGGTGATGACCACGTCCCGCTGCGGATCAACGTGGTTCATGACTTTCCAGGTCACCTCGGAGTAGTCGTGGATGTTGACGTCCTCATCGCAAACAATGACGAACTTGGATAGCATCAGCATTCCGGTTCCCCAAATCGTGTGGAGCACTTTTTTCCCATGGCCGGCATACCGTTTGCGGATCTTGACGATAACATTGTTATGGAACACGCCCTCAACAGGCATGTCCATGTCAAGGATATCAGGGGCAACCATCTGCAGCAGCGGCAGAAAGATACGCTCTGTCGCCTTGCCCAGATAGGCGTCCTCCTGGGGAGGGCGTCCCACGAGGGTGGCCGGGTAGATGGCATCCTTCCGGTGCGTGACAGCCGTAATGTGGAATACGGGATAGTCGTCGGCCTCCGAGTAGTATCCGGTATGGTCGCCGAACGGCCCTTCCCGTCTCCGTTCTCCCGGATCGACGAATCCCTCCAGGACGAACTCGGCCTGTGCAGGCACCCGGACATCTATGGTCCTGCACTGAACGACCTCCAGGGATTTCTGCCGGAGGAATCCTGCGAACACATATTCACCAATGGCCGGCGGCAGCGGCGCGGTTGAGGCGTAAATGATTGCAGGGTCGCCGCCGATCGCAACGGCCACCTCCATCCGCTTCCCCGCAGCTTCGTAATGCTGGTAATGGCGGGCTCCATCCTTATGCTTGTGCCAGTGCATGCCCGTGGTCTGGTGATCGAACACCTGCATACGGTACATTCCCACGTTGGTGATCTTCGTCCCCGGGTCGACCGTGCAGACCATGGGCAGCGTGATGAACCTGCCGCCGTCTCCAGGCCAGCACTGGAGCACGGGGACCTTTGCCAGGTCGACCTGATCACCGGTGAGGACGACCTCCTGGCACGGGGCCTTTTTCACGGTCTTCGGGAAGAAGTTCGAAAGCTCGGCGAGCTTCGGAAGCATCTGGAGTTTGTCCATGATGCCGGCGCCGGGCTTCGGGAAGAGGTTGGCCGGGTCTACGATCTCTCGGATCCTCTGGCCGATGTCATCAAGGCTTTGGACCTCCAGGGCGAGGCACATGCGTTTCATGGAGCCGAAGGCGTTGGTGAGGACCGGAAATTGCGATCCCTTCACGCGCTCGAACAGCAGGGCCTTGTTCGCGGCTCCCTGCTCTTTGGAGATCCGGTCCGTTATCTCCGCGATCTCGAGCACGGCGTCAACCTCCGCCTTGATGCGGACGAGCTCGCCCTGCTGTTCCAGGATGTCTATGAAGTCCCGTATGTTCTCGTATGCCATAGGAGATGAATCCAGGAGCGAGCGCTTAGCGAGCGATTAGGATAAACGTTCTACCCTGAGGATCGAAGCTCCATGCAGTAATCTTCATGGAGCTTAAATCCAGGAGCGAGCGCTTAGCGAGCGATTAGGATAATCGTTCTACCCTGAGGATCGAAGCTCCATGCAGTAATCTTCAGGGAGCTTAAATCCAGGAGCGAGCGATTAGGATAATCGTTCTACCCTGAGGATCGAAGCTCCATGCAGTAATCTTCATGGAGCTTAAATCCAGGAGCGAACGCTTGCCCCGCAGCTTGCTGCGGGGTTAGCGAGCGATCAGGATAAACACGCTACGCTGAGGGTCGATGATTTCCTGCAGCTTGCTGCAGGGAGTTTCAATTCTATCGGAATCACACCGGATTTGCAATAATAAACTCTGTAGTTAGAGGAACTTAGGAAGAGTGCTCGTATTTCTGGAGGCGGTGCCGGAATGACCGGAAAGAAAGCCCCAGCAGCTTGGCCGCCTCGGTCTTAACGCCACCTGCCTTGTCCAGGGCTTTGTACAGCATTGTTCGCTCCGCGTTCTGCAGCAGGCTTTCGAGGTCGATCCCCGACTCAGGGATGTCGAGAGGAATGAGTTCTGGACAGGGAGAAATCGATGTTATGCTATCAGGAATATGTTCAATCCTGATTGTATCACCGGAAGCCAGGATGTTCAGCCTTTCGACGGTATTCTCGAGTTCCCGGACGTTGCCGGGCCATCGATGACTCAGGAGCCGGTTCATGGCCTCGGAAGAGATCTTCTTGGGTTCGCGGCCCGAGGAGGATTTTTTAAGGAAAAAATTGATCAGGAGCGGAATATCATCTTTCCTCTCCCGAAGAGGCGGCAAATGGATCGGCATGACGTTGAGACGGTAGAAGAGGTCCTCGCGGAAAAGGCCCTTGTTCACATCGGCGAGAAGCTCCCGGTTGGTCGCTGCAATGACGCGGACATCGACCTTGATATCTGCCGTACCTCCTACCCGCTTGAATTCCCGCTCCTGGAGGACCCTCAGCAATTTGACCTGAAGCGCCGGCGTCATGGTGCTGATCTCGTCCAGGAAAATCGTACCGCCGTTGGCCGTTTCGAACAGGCCTTGTTTGTTCGCAACAGCTCCGGTGAACGATCCCTTCATGTAACCGAAGAGCTCGCTCTCCAACAGGGTTTCCGGCAGGGCACCGCAGTTGACCGTGACGAACGGGTGGGCATTCCGTGAGCCTTGTGCATGCAGCGCCCGGGCGACCAGCTCCTTGCCCGTGCCGCTTTCACCCGTAATGAGGACAGTGCTCTTCGTGTCGGCGACCTGGCGGATGAGCGAGAATATCCTCTGCATGGGCTCGCTTTTCCCGATGAAGTTCTCGAAACCCGTGCGCGATTCGATCTCGCGCTTGAGAAGGATGTTCTCTTTCCGCAGGTGACCTTTTTCAAGAGCGTTCTGGATGACCAGCTTGATCTCGTCATTATTGAACGGTTTGCCGATATAATCGTAGGCCCCGAGGAGCCGCGCCTTCTCGGCCCCCTCCGTGGTCCCGAATGCCGTGATGATGATCACGATGGTGTCCGGTGATGACTCTTTGACCGCCTTGAGGAGCGTCATGCCGTCCATCTGCGGCATCTTCAGATCGGTGATAACGAGGTCGAAGATGTCGTTCTGGACGGCCTTAAGGGCCTTCTCGCCGTTATCGGCAGTGACCACCTCATAGCCTTCCTTGCGCAGCATGATGGAGAGCAGCTCCCGCATGCTTTGCTCATCGTCAACGACGAGTATCCTGTTCAACGTGCTCATGGTCCGATCCTTATCTCCCCGGGAACCGCAGGTCGGCATTTGAGGCTGCCGGCGCCGGCATTTCCTCGAACGGCAGCCGGATGGTGAATATCGTCCCCTTGCCAGGCTCGCTCTTCACATCGATCGACCCACCGAGGTCCTCGATGATCCGATAGACAATGGCAAGACCGAGGCCCGTCCCATCGGTCTTGGTCGTGAAAAAAGGGTCAAAGATGTTCTCGAGATGCTCATTTGCTATCCCGGTTCCGGTGTCCGAGACACATATGATAACATCATCTGACCGATCATCGGTCCCGGGGGCAGCTGAGATGACTATGGACCCTCCGTCGTTGATCGCCTGTGCGGCATTGATGAGGAGGTTCCAGAACACCTGGCGAAGACGCTGCGGGTTTCCGGTGACGGCCACGTTTGGTGCGACCTCGCAGCGGATCGAGATCCCGGCCCGGAAGATCCTGCTGTTCTTGAAAAGCTCGATCGTCTCATTCACGACAGCATCGAGGGCCAATCGTTCCCGCTGGTTTGATCGGGGCCGAGCGTAATCCAGGAACTCGGTGATGATCGTGTTTAACCGGTCCGTTTCCCGAAGAACGATGTCCATGAGGTGCTTTTGGTCCCCTTTCAGGTCGAGCTCGCCCTGAAGCATCTGTATCGAGCCGCTGAGGGACGCAAGCGGGTTGCGGATCTCGTGCGCGATTCCGGCTGCGAGGCTCCCTACCGTCGCAAGCCGCTCCTGCCGGCGCATCTGGTCTTCCATCTCGATCAGCCGGGTGATGTCCTGGAACGTAAGAATGATGCCTCGGACGGCATCCTGATCGTCCTTGAGGAGTGACGCGGTGAAGCCAAGGATCGCATTATCGCCGTCCCGCTTGACGATCTGCCCTTCGAACCGCACCGGACGCCCTTTCAGGTCGTCCGTGTGCCCGAAGAGCCCCTTGATGCCGTCACCGAAGATGGATTTCCAGTTGCCGCGGGCCTCCTCGAACCGGTAGCCGGTGATCATCTCGGCCGCATTGTTCCATGAGGTGATATCGCCGGTCATATTCATCGTGACGATGCCGCTGCCCACGCTTCTGAGTATATGGTCCTGGATGACCCGGAGGTCCTCGAAATCCATGCTCTTTTCCTGCAGTTCCTGTCGGGTCTTCCGGAGGCGCTCGGAAAGATAACTGCTCAGGAGCGCCACGAGATAAAAGGAGAGGATATTAACGAACAGGAGATACAGGACCTGGAAGGGGGTGAAGTTCTGGCTCCGCGTGAAGCCCAGGACGTTGTAATACTGCATGTCCAGCATGCTGCCATACAGGATGCTGGCAAGCGATGCAGAGAGATAGCCGCCCCGCCGATACAGGATGATGCTAGCGGCTATGATGGTGACGTGGTAGAGGAGCGAGAAACCGCTGTCGATGCCTCCGGTCAACGAAACGAGCCACGTGATCAGAGCAATATCACCGCTGACCTGGATGTACGCGAGGACCGGCAGGTTGGTGAAATGCTTGATGAGATACCAATGGATGCACGTGATCGTATAGACGGCGAAAGGAGAAATAAACGAGATAGACGGCCGGGAAGGGATAGATGTGGTAGCGATACTGAAAGAAGACAAGGCTGCCGAGCAGGAAAGTCGCAAGCACCAGCCTGCCCAGCATCAACCATTTTAATCTGGCAAGATATTCTTCTTTCGAAAATTCCTGTTTCACCAGCGCTATTTACCCACGGCTGAACCCATCTGGAATATGGGCATGTACATGGCGATGATGACGAAACCGACGGTGGTGCCGAGGAAGATCATGAGCATCGGTTCCAGCATGGACGTGAGGGCCGCCACGGCCGAGTCCACCTCTTCATCGTAGAAGTCCGCTATCTTGTTGAGCATGTTGTCCAGGGCGCCGGTGGCCTCGCCGACGGAGATCATCTGGGTGACCATGGGCGGGAAGACCTTTGCCTTGGTGAGCGGTTCTGCCAGCGTCTTACCTTCGCTCACGCTCTGCCGCGTCTGCATGATCGCTTCTTCGACGACCTTGTTCCCCGCCGTCTTGGCCACGATGATGAGGCCTTCCAGGATCGGCACGCCGCTGGTCATGAGCGTTCCCAGCGTCCGGGTGAATTTTGCAACCGCAACCCTGATGACCAGCGATCCCATGACGGGGATTTTCATGGCAATGCGGTCGGTCGTGCGCAAGCCGGCATCCGTCTTTCTCCATTTTTTGATACCGAATATGGTCCCGACAATGGACAAGAGCAGGATCAGTCCGCCCCAGCCTTTGAGGAAATCGCTGAACGCAATAACAATTCTGGTAGGCAAAGGCAGTGCCTGGCCAGCCTCCTTGAACATCGCGGCAAGCATGGGAACTACGACGACCAGGAGGAGGGCCACGACAGCGACCGCCACGAAGAGGATCACCGAAGGATAGATCATGGCCGATTTTATCTGTCTCTTGATCTTGGCGAACTTCTCCATGTAGGCTGCGAGCCTTCCCAGAATGGTGTCGAGAATACCGCCCGCCTCGCCGGCGGCCACCATGTTCACATACAGGTTGTCGAAAACTTTCGGGTGCTTTTTCAGGGCATCAGCAAAGGTCGCTCCGCTTTCCACGTCGCTGCGGACCTGGACGATGACCTTGGCCAGCGTCTTATTCTCCGTTTGGGACCCCAGGATCTCCAGGCACTGAACAAGAGGCAGTCCCGCATCGATCATGGTCGCGAGCTGGCGGGTGAGAATGACAATGTCCTTATCGGTGACCTTCGGCTGTCCAAAGCTCAGCTTTATTTCCCTGGATTTAGCGGAAACAGTGACCGGGGTGATGTTCTGCTTGCGCAGAAGGGCCATGACCTCTTCTTTGTTATTGGCCGAGATCTCTCCCTTCTGAACGTTCCCCTGCCGGCTCTTCCCTTCCCACAGAAAAACAGTTGTTGCCATGGTTCACCTCATCCTGTTCGGGTTGATTAAAGTACCCTATCCAGTGTTCCGCTGCACACCGTGACGGCTACCGGTAATCTTTCGGCGTTGTCTGGGCTGAAGCAAGCCCTGAACGGCCGAGCATCTGTATCAGTTCATCGGGGTTGGACGATCGGCCGACGGTATCGTCATAGGAAATTTGTTTTTTAACAAACAGATCATACAAGGACTGGTTCAGCGTCTGCATGCCGAATTTCGTCTGGCCCGTCTGCATGATCGAGTATATCTGGTGTATCTTGTCCTCGCGGATCAGGTTCCGTATCGCGGCGTTCGGGATCATGACCTCCATCGCCATGACCCGGCCGCCGCCGAGCTTCGGTATGAGCTGCTGGGATACGACCCCTTCAAGCACGAATGACAGCTGCGCCCTGACCTGTGATTGCTGGTGAGGCGGGAAGACGTCAATGATGCGGTTCATGGTCTGTGCCGCAGAGTTGGTGTGCAGCGTTGCAAAGGTGAGGTGTCCGGTCTCCGCGATGGTAAGGGCGGCTTCGATAGTCTCCAGATCGCGCATTTCGCCGATAAGCACCACGTCCGGGTCCTGGCGCAGGATGTATTTCAGCGCGTCCTTGAACGACTTCGTATCGGCATTCACTTCTCGCTGGTTGACCAGACATTTTTTGTGAGGATGAAGGTACTCAATGGGGTCCTCGATAGTGATGATGTGCTCCTGGCGCTCCGAATTGATCTTGTCGACCATCGACGCAAGGGTGGTGGATTTACCGCTTCCCGTAGGACCCGTGACCAGGATCAGCCCCCGGGGCTTCTTGCAGAGGTCTGAGACGATCTCGGGCAGGCCAAGCTCCTGAAAGGTCCTGATCTTGAACGGGATGGTTCTGATCGCCGCGGCGACGGCACCGCGTTGCACGAAGATATTGGCGCGGAAGCGGGAGAGGTTCTTGACGCCGAAGGAAAGGTCGAGCTCGTTGTTCTCTTCGAACTTGTGCTTCTGGGCGTCGGTCAGGATGCTGTAGCAGAGGTCTTTCGTCTGGTTCGCGCCGAGTGGCTCAAGACCCGGAATCGGCTTCATCTTGCCGTCGACACGGATCGAAGGAGGAATGCCGGTGCTGATATGCAGGTCCGAGGCGCCTTTC
This sequence comes from Nitrospirota bacterium, assembly GCA_963840455.1. Lineage (GTDB taxonomy): Bacteria > Nitrospirota > UBA9217 > UBA9217 > UBA9217 > JAAXXJ01. The sequence goes on from CAWIYV010000001.1 coordinate 12,418, forward strand.
TCGATCATGTATTTGAGGAGATCATGCAGATTTGCCATTCGTATACCTCATGCGCGGGTTTAGTCTCATTCTGCCTGCCTCAGCCTGCCGAGGGCGGACCTTTATTGGGTGTCGGGGAACGTGTTCTCGAGCACTTCTTCGAGTGAGGTCAGACCTTCTTTGATCTTCAGCAGTCCGCTCGCGCGGAGCGTTTTCATGCCCAATGCCACCGCCTGTTTCTTGAGATCAAGGACTGATGCACCTTGCAGGACCAGTTCCTTGATCTCTTCCCTGATCGGCATGATCTCATAGAGGGCAACGCGGCCCTTGTAGCCGGTCTTATTGCAGATATCACAACCGGTGCCTTTGTAGGTTACGAGAGATTGAGCTTCCTCCTTGGTGAAGCCCGCGTCGATCAGGACCTGCGGCGGCAGCTTTTCCGTTTTTTTGCAGTTCTGACAGATCTTGCGCACGAGCCGCTGGGCCATGATGAGGACCACGGCCGAAGACACGAGGAACGGTTCAACGCCCATGTTGAGCAGGCGGTTGATCGTGCCGGGAGCATCGTTCGTGTGAAGCGTGGACAGCACTAGGTGGCCGGTGAGGGCCGCTTTGACGCCGATCTCCGCCGTCTCGTAATCGCGGATCTCTCCTACCATGATGACATCGGGGTCCTGACGGAGGAAGGAGCGGAGCGCTGCAGCGAAGTTGAGCCCGATGTCGTCCTTCATCTGGACCTGGTTGATGCCCGCCAGGTTGAACTCAACAGGGTCCTCTGCGGTCATAATATTGGTGTCGTCCTTGTTCAATTCGGACAGCGCGGAATAGAGGGTCGTTGTCTTTCCGCTTCCCGTCGGGCCGGTCACGAGGACCATGCCGTAGGGTCTGTCAAGCGCTTCTTTCAGGAGGGCGATCTGGTCGGTCCCGAACCCGAGCTTGGTCATATCGAGCTGCAGGTTCGACTTGTCGAGAAGACGCATGACGACCTTTTCGCCGAACAGGGTCGGGAGCACGGAAACACGGAAGTCCATGGTCTTCTTCCCGCCCATCTTAAGCTTGATGCGACCGTCCTGCGGGAGCCTGCGTTCCGCGATGTCAAGGCTGGACATGATCTTGACCCGCGATATGACAGCGTTCTTGATCTTCAAGGGGAGCCCCATGACCGTGTGAAGAGAACCGTCGAGACGGTAGCGGACCCGGAAGCTTTTTTCATAGGGTTCGATATGGATATCGCTTACGCCCATGGTCGCTGCGCGCAGCAGGATGCCGTTCACGAGCTTAATGATTGGAGCTTCCACCTCGCCGGTCACCGAATCCTGCTGCTCCTCGACAACTTCCATGTCTTCCACAGCACCGTGGACCAGGTTATCGAAATCCTCGACCTCCACCACGCCGCCGGTGTCAAGGATATCCTCTTCATCCTCCTTCATGCCCTCCATGCTGTAGTCTTTGGCATCGAGAGTCATCTTCTTGTCATCCTTACCAGCGACCGAAGGAGCAGAGCCCGGCCTCTGGGTGACAATGGACTTCGCTCCGCCGTAGTACTTCTTGATCGTCTCGACGATCGCGCCTTCCGTCGCAACGACCGCTTCAACGTTGTAGCCGGTCATGAACTTGATGTCGTCAATGGCAAAGATGTTCGAGGGGTCCACCATGGCGATGGTGATGGTGGCTCCAGAGCGGTTGATGGGCATGATGCGGTACTTCTGGGCCACATCGGATGGAATATGTTTGATGACCGCGGGATTGATCTGGAATTTGCTGAGGTCCACATACGGCACGCCGTACTGTTTGCTCAGGAAGGTCATCAGTTTGTCTTCCTGGACGAACCCGAGTTTGACCAGGATCGAGCCAAGTCTGCCGCCTTCGGTCTTCTGCGTGGACAGCGCCTTTTTTAACTGATCATCCGTGATAAGACCCGATGAAACGAGCATCGCACCGAGTCTGCCTGACATCGCCATAAGTGCTCCTTGCCCCTCATTTTATAATCAAGAACAATAATACTGAAACCACACCGTTCTGTCAAGTATGCGCTTGATTTTCCTGTTCTTTTACCGGTCCCGCATCTGACGGGCAAGGGCCTTTTTCATAACACTCGCCGGCGCCTTCTTCCCGGTCCATATCTCGAACGCGATCACTCCCTGGTACAGAAGCATTCCGATGCCGCGAAGCGTCTTCGCGCCTCGCAATTGCGCTGTTCTCAGGAGCCGGGTGTCGGGCGGATTGTATACCAGATCGCATACCAGCTGGCCCTTTCGCATCAAGTCCCGGGACAAGGGCAGCGGATCGCTTTTCTTCAGGCCCAGCGGGGTGGCATTGATGAGGCAGTCGGCGTCTGGCGCGAGCGTCCGCAGGCTGAATGCATCCGTTACGGTGACCCGGGTAGCCGTAGCGGACCGGATATCGTGTCCCAATTTCTCCGCTTTGTCTCGATCGATGTCATGGAGCAGGATGTCTCCCGCCCCTGCGAGGGCCAGTTCGAAACAGACCGCGCGGGCTGCCCCTCCGGAACCGACCATCAAAAAGGTCTTTCCTTTCGGCCGAAAACCTGTCTCCTCCCGCAACGAGCGGAGGAATCCCTTCCCGTCCGTATTGTGACCGATGAGCTTTTCGTCCCGCACTTCGATAGTGTTCACCGCACCGATCAACCGGGCATCATCGGTCAAGTCATCCAGGAACGGGAGCACTTTCTCCTTGTGAGGGACAGTGATGTTCAGGCCACAGAGCCCCAGGGGGACTATTGCCCTCACCGCATTGCCAAGGTCATCGGGATGCACAGCGAAGGGCACGTAACAGCCATCCAGCCCGATCGCGGCAAATGCGGCGTTGTGCATGCCCGGCGAGAAGGAATGTTCCACCGGGTGGCCGAAGATCCCAAAGATCGAGGTCTTTCCAGATATCATAGTGTGCTCCTCTTGCGAAGATGCATACCCGGGGTCTTGAGCAGACCAACCAGATCGCTGAACGTATTGACCGCCCGTATTGGGACGCCTGCGGCCGCTTCCATGTCGGCCAGTTTCAGGTTGTCAAGGAATATTCCCTCGTCTTCCTTGAGAGCATTGGCCGGGATCACGAGGACGGACCCCAGACGCTTCCCGTTGATGGCCTTCAAGATGTCCTTGCCGGCAAGGAGTCCGGCGACCGTGACCGAAGGTCCGAACAACGAATTCTTTGCTGTTATCTGCCTCACCGATGCTCCCGGGACCTGCCGGAGCCTGGCGAGGACCGTTCTGAGGATCGGGGCGAACGATACACCGGTAACAGCAGTGATCCGCATCGGAGGCACCCGCGACGGCAGGCGCGTCCGTTTCGCATCAGCCAGGAATTGGGCGACCATACCTACGCCATTCTCGATCTGCGGCAGGTCCTCATAGAACGACAATGGCGGAACGACCATGCCTGCCTGGATATACAGCTCGTCTGAGGGGAACACCAGTCTGGTCCTGAACCGTCTCGCGTAGCGAGCGGCAAGCTGCTGCACGGACGCAATGACACGGCGTGCCTCGCTCTTTCTGAAGGCCCTTAGTCGATAGAGCCCTTGCCGGTAGCTGGTCAGCCCCACAGGGACCACAGCGATGGACTGTACCGCGGGAAACAGGCCTGCCAGGTCCTCGATGGTCCTGACGAGGTGCTGGCCATCGTTGATGCGGGGGCACAGCACGATCTGGGTATGCATCCGGATGCCGCCGGCGGCAAGCCGCTTCAGGGAGGCAAGGATGTCAGGAGACTTCCTGCCCCGCATGATGGCAGTGCGAAGGACAGGTTCCGTGGTGTGGACGGAAATATACAGCGGACTGAGGCGTTGGGCAAATATGCGTTCCCAGTCCTCATCCCGGAGATTGGTCAGCGTTATGTAGTTGCCGTAGAGGAACGAGGCCCGAAAATCGTCATCCCTGACATACAGGCTCTTGCGGCAGCCCTGCGGCATCTGATCGACGAAACAGAAGATGCATTTATTCCGGCATTGCCTTATGGTAAAGGGACCGAACCGTATCCCCAGCGTATCGTCGGGTTCCTTGACGATGCGAAGGGTCCGCAGCGTCCCGTCCGGTTTACGGACCTGCAGTGAAAGCCTTTCATCGGATACGAGGAATTGAAAGTCGATGCTGTCGCGGATCTCTCGTCCATTGACCGAGACAAGTTGATCTCCCTGTTTTAGACCGTACCTGGCTGCCGTACCGTCCGGAAGCACGTCGGCGATCTCGATCAATCAGGCGCTCCTTTTCGAGGCGTACATGTAATCGATGTAGCCGTTGATCTGGGTCTTCGCCTCTTCGGAAACCTGCCGGTACTTCCTGAGCATCATGATCTCCTCGATGCTCAGGATCTTCTCGAGGTAGTTGATCTGTTCTTCGGAAAGCGGGTATTTGCGCTTGCCTCGCCGGTACTTTGTCGTGGAGGGCGAAAGGAAGAACCCCTTCACTTCAGCCGGGACCTTCTCTTGATGTGCCGAAAGGATCAGGACGGACCTGTCCAGTCCAAGCTTATTCGCGATCATAATGAGGGTCCTGTCCTTGGGGATATGTCCCTTATTGATCGTGACGCGCAGCAGTTCAGGGCTGATGCCCAGTACCTTGGAGGCGTCCTTGAGGTTCTTGAACCCTTTTTTCTCCAACGCCTGACGTATTAGATCGGAAATTTTCATGCAATACCTCCTTCATGCAATCGAAAACCCCTGGAAAGGGTCGTATTCAGGCCATGATCTTCATGCCGCGCAGAACATATTGGATCCCGGATGCAATGGTGAACCCCGCAGTTGCCCAATAGGCGCCTTTGAGAAATTCTGACTTGATGCCATATGCGACCAGCACCAGCGTGAGCGTAACGACCAAGAATTGCAGGAATGTGGTCGCTTTTCCCAGGATGGAGGGCTTGATGGTGAGACTCTTGCCGGTAAAATAGATGACCAAGCCCCCCAGGGTCAGGATGATGTCCCGGCTCACAACAATGATCACCAACCATACGGGGATCTTGGCGAGAATGGCGAGGGTTACGAACGATGAGACGATCAGGAGCTTGTCCGCCATGGGATCAAGGAAGGCCCCGAGCTCCGTCTTGCTGTTGGTCAGTCGTGCTATGGTTCCGTCAAGCGCGTCGGTCAGGCAGGCTGTGACAAAGACGAGGAGTGCAGGACGATAATACCCATAGATCATGAAATCGATGAAAAAAGGGATCAGAATGATTCGGACCAGCGTGATTGAGTTGGGAAGATTCATGCCGTTGCCGTTTGCTCGCTCCAAAACAATTTATGTGTGACAACTAATAATATAAACACTATTAGTTGTGAAGTCAACCTTTATCTTTTTGCCCGGCGGGTCCGTGATCTCTGTTGTTTCAGATCCATTGAAGCGCTGTCGTGAGATAACTGGAGCAGGCAGTCAGGATTGAACTGACGACCGGCTGATTACAAATGTGACTCGGAACATACACTCCCCTTTCCGCAGAGTTACTTTCCTTGCTTTTCCTTACCGTTATGCGGAATGGAGGAATTTTAACTTCCGTTGGTCTCCTTCGTAATCCGAACCGCTACTATATAAAAACGATACAATGAATCTCGAGTTAATTGATAGGAGGATTGATGATTGAAGGCTAAAACAGATTCTTGAACCAGAAACAACTTACTCCAAGTGGCATCAAGGGCAACCTTCTCGCCGCAGAATCATTCCTGCGATGGCTGAAGGATCAGGGCAAGGACCACTATGATATCGATCCTGACACCATGAACCATTTCACCGAACATCCTTTACCGTGGAAACCGCAAACCCATATTCTGGCAATCGGTTTTGCGGATGCTTCGGAAGTACACCAAGGCAGCAGGGATACAGGGACGGTGCATCCACATAGCTTCAGGCACAATGGAATCACATGGTGGCTGGACGCAGGAATCGATGGTGAGGTGGTGTCGAGGAGGGGCGTTTTTCGCCAGATTCTATCGAACGCTTAATGAGGCTGCGGGCAACTATCTAATTGATCGTCTTTGAAACCTCTTCCGAAAAATTGCTCTCTCTACCTCGTGTATCAATGGTCGTTACAGCAAAATAATAGGTACCTGACGAAAGATTCAATTTATGGGTAATCGTAGTTTCCCCAGGATTCGCAACCAGTATTGCCTGTGAATAATTCTGCGTAGATGTCCCATAATAAATCATATATATTGCTATATCTGATTTCGGATTCAGGGGTGACCCATTTTCATATGAAGTTGGTGCACCCCAACGTAGTGTCGCCGTTCCGCCACCGCCGCCTCCGCTACCGCAAGAGACCAGCGCAAAAACGAAAGTGAAAACTACAACTGCGTATAAAACAGCGGATAGTACTGTGCTTGTAGGCGACCGCTTCATATAATAACTGCCCCGATTTTTGTACCACAGCGTCTGTGAATTTCGATGTGAAGCATGATGTGGATGTTTCTAAGGCAAAACCAGCTTCCGGACATTCGATACAGTTTATTCATGGCCGCCGTGCTGGCGCAGCAATTGCACCACATCGTCGAGGTCCCTATATCGCTCTTCGTAGGCCGACGCCCACGCAGCCTCGTCAGCGGCCTCCTTCAAAGGCGTCCAGCCGTTGTTTGCCTTGGCATTGACCTCGGCCCCATTGGCCAGCAGCAATTCCACGACGTCCTTGTGGCCCGATTCCGCCGCCGCGTGCAAAGGCGTCCGGCCGCCGTTGTCCTTGACATTGACATCGGCCCTGTTGGCCAGTAGCAATTCTACCACGTTCTTGTGGCCTGTTTCCGCCGCCGCGTACAAAGGCGTCCAGCCGTCGTTGTTCTTGGCATTGACATCGGCCCTGTTGGCCAGCAGCAATTCCACCACGTCCCTGCGGCCCCATCTCGCTGCTGCGTGCAAAGGCGTCTGGCCGTCGTTGATCTTGGCATCGACCTCGGCCTTGTTGGCCAGAAGCAATTCCACCACGTCCCTGCGGCCCCATCTCGCTGCCCCGTGCAAAGGCGTCCAGCCGTCATTGTTCCTGGTATTGACATCGGCCTTGTTGGCCAGCAGCAATTCTACCACGCTCTTGTGGCCCGATTCCGCCGCTGCGTGCAAAGGTGTCCAGCCGTTGTTGGCCTTGGTATTGACCTCGGCCTTGTTGGCCAGTAGCAATTCCACCACGTCCTTATGACCCAATCTCGCCGCCGCGTGCAAAGGCGACCGACCGCCGTGGTCTTTACTAAAAACCAGATCAGGATTGTCTTTGAGCAGCGTCTTGACTTTTTCTGCAGTGTCAGGCTTTGGCGATTCCTTGACTTCGAATAGTTTCTTCCAGAAGTTCATGGAGTGCCTCCTTTGAGCAGCGCATTGACCTTTCCCAATTTACGATTTACAATCCCGGGCCGCGTCCTGAATCTCGTCGCAGAAGGCGAAACTGCTCCAAGTCAGCGGCGACAGCGTGCCCGCAGTGCAGCGGGAATTGAAGAATTGCAGCAGTCGGTTTATATCCCCTTCCCCTGTTTTGAACGAAAGAAAAGCGTGCATATTCGCTATGAAGTATTGGCGTTAATGAAAATCGCAAGTTCTTGTGAATGCACAGTTGGGTACAGGAAGAAGCTTTTGTCCGAAACCATATCATAAAATCTATGTCCTACAAACAGAGCGTGAGCTCATAGCATCAATGCATTGGGAGGGCAAAGGCCCTTCCGAGATTGCCCGGGTACTCAGCCGGGATAAGGGCACGATCTCACGGGAGCTTATACTAACGCTTCCGAGTATAGCTGTTCGCCTGTGGACACAATCGATAGATCAGAGGAAACCGACAGCCGTGATGACAGGCCGTGGTCAAGAGCAAAGGAGATTAGCAGTACGTCCAGCGAAAGCCTATGATCAACTGGTAGCCGGAGATCATTGCGGGTCGTCTGAAGGACGAGATTCCCGGCTGTCGATCAGCTGAGGCGATCTACCAGTTTATCTATCACCGGGATACCCCAGATCGAGAGCACCTCATCTCCCAGCTCTGTCGCGCCTACCGGAAACGGCGCATCAAGGGAAAAGGGAGAAAAGTACGAAAAACCAAGATTCCCAATAGGGTTTCCATTGATGCCAGGCCAAAGTCGGTCGATCAGCGAAAGCAATTTGGCCATTGGGAAAGCGATACGCTGGTCTCCCGCAAGAGTAAGTCTGCCTTGCACAGCATAATCGAGCGCAAGACCCGGATCCTCCGGCTTTCCAAGCTGGAACGCAAGACCGCTGCCGAAACCAATAAGGCGGTCGCTCGAGCGCTCAAGAAGTTGCCCGTGGAGGCAAAACGGACGCTTACCATGGACAACGGCACTGAGAATGCCAGGCACGAGGAGTTGTGAGCTACGCCGGCATCAGATGCAAGTTGCCATGCTAATGCGGCAGGCAACGAGGATAGTTTGAGCAGATCAACTGCCTCTTCGACGCTACTGCCAAAGGGATTGACTTCAGTAAGATTGACAAGAGGAAAAAAGAAAATCGAGAAGCCCATGAACAACCGACCCAGAAAGTGCCTAGGCTTCAAAACACCGTTGGAAGTTGCTCGCTCACTTGTTGCACTTCAGAGTTGAATGTGGCGGTTTAATTATTTCTTTGGCGATACGTTTAGCCGTGTCTGCAAGATCTTCCTTCATACTGTCATTAGTTGGAGAGTTAGGAATACCGAAACCTCGACCGTTTTGGTAATTAAAAGAACCCAATACTTTACCGGTATTGACGTCAACAACTTTTACTACAGCAGTAGCAATTCGAGCAGCGAAAAAGGCTTCGTATTGGCCTCTTGCAAAAATTAAAGCATCAATGTTGAGTATTTTACCCGCTTTGAGATAAACATCATTGTTCATCAATTTACGCACTATGAAGGCAGCCTACTGATGACAACCAGGGACGTTTGAGCATCGGGGTTGTTTTTTTGTGTATTATGATTGCCCGTAGCCGCCAACGGTGCATTGGTGATCTTTCCTTGATCGGTGGCTCCTGCCTCGTACGAAGCACCCTCGTTCTGCAGCAAGACCGCCGCTTCTTTCTTCTATCCATGAGGCACACGTGCGTGGCAATTTATACACCCATAGGCGTACTTGTCCGTAGCCGATGTTGTCGAGAGAATGTAATAGCGCGTATGCTGGTTCGTTCCGGCTGTCGTAAAGAAATGTACGCAGCCAGCACCCCGATCAGCGACATGCTCCTTTCCCTCGCCAGCTGCGATCACCCCATGGGGAGAAAGGATGCGATCTGCCGTATCTTCTCCGGCGATGAACTCCTAGATCTTCTGAAAGTATCCTTTCATAACACAAGGTCTTGAGGAGAAATAACGGCGTGAGTGCTGGACACTGGGTTGCTACGGCGGCAGCGGCAAGACTCAGGAGGTGGATGACGGTCGTTTCGATCATGACCCAAGGTGAACCATACTCCTTGCCGGCATCGGTCTCAACAATGTAGTGCGGAGGAAGGTAGTTCAGTGCAATGGCCGCAATATCGCACCTGCAGCGAGTGCAGGTGCAATAATCCTTATACCGCTCGGTCAGGAGCTCGTTCATGATGGCAATGATTCGCTCGTAGTTCGCGTTCGTAGCGTTGAGGTCTTCAGTACCCACAAACTGCCCTTGAAATATTATTTTCATTTTTTTGAAATTTTGATTTTTCATTTGCAAGAAAAACACCATGGAAACAATTTAATCATTGCCCATATTATCAATATGTTATTGTATTGGGAAATAACTGAATGATGAACATTATGGGCATTATTGAGCACCTTGAGCGGAAGCCACCAGTATCTCCATTTACCATGTGGCTCACCATTGAAATACAATATCATAGTAAATCAATCATTTGCGTTCATATAGCGCGGTTGTTTTTCGTGAATGCCTGATATATACTGCTGACATGACGAATACAGAGAAGAAGTTGCGACTGTTCATTATTGACGGGAACTCGTATATCTACCGGGCCTTTTATGCGATCAGAAACCTTTCAACATCATCCGGCCTTCCTACGAACGCTGTCTTCGGTTTTGCGAACATGTTGATGAAGGTCATCAAAGAAAAGGCACCGGACCGCCTTGCTATAGCGTTCGACCCGAAAGGTCCTACGCGCCGGCATATTGAGTTCAAGGAGTACAAGGCCCATCGGCCGCCCATGCCGAAAGACCTCGTCCCTCAGATACCGTACATCCACAAACTGGTTCAGGCGTTCCGCATTCCGGTGTTTGTCCAGGACGGCCAGGAAGCCGATGACGTGATCGCCACGCTGGCCCATAGAGCAGCAGGGGCCGGGATGGACGTGGTCATCGTGACGGGGGATAAGGACATCCTCCAGCTTGTAGGACCCGGCATCTCGGTGTACGACTCCCTTAAGGAAAAGACCTATGGACCTGCCGAGGTGGAAGAGCGCTTCGGTGTGCCACCGGAACGTGTCGTCGAGATCATGGGTCTTATGGGCGATGCTTCGGATAATATCCCCGGCGTACCGGGCATCGGTGAGAAGACGGCCCAGGCCCTTATCAAGGAGCACGGGACCATCGAGAACGTCCTCGCAAACGCCCCGACGATCACCAAGCCGAAGCTGAAGCAGTCTCTTCTGGAGAACGGGGACCTTGCACGGCTCAGCCGCGAGCTGGCGGTCCTTCATACTGATGTGCCGCTTGATTTCGATATCGAGCAGCTTGTCGTCAAAGAACCGGACAATCCCGCCCTTCTCGCCATCCTCCGGGAGCTTGAGCTGACATCGCTCCTCAAATATGTCACCACCGGGCCGGAAAAGGAAGCGCATTATCGGACCGTTGTGACGGCCGGTGAGCTCGATGACATGCTGACCACACTCTCCCGGGCCCCGGAGCTCTCCCTGGACACCGAGACCACCGCATTGGACCCCATGCAGGCCGAACTGGTGGGCCTGTCGTTCTCCGTCGAGCCTCACACCGCCTACTACCTGCCTCTGGGGCACACCTACCCAGGCGTCTCGCAACAGCTTCCGCGCATGCAAACGCTCACAAAGCTCAAGATGCTCCTGGAGGACCCGCAGGTGCGGAAGATCGGCCAGAACCTCAAGTACGACGTCCTCGTGCTCCGGCACGCAGGCATCGAGGTGCGCGGGATATCCTTCGATACCATGATCGCTTCCTACCTGCTGAACCCTTCGAAGGCCTCCCATAGTCTCGATGCCCTTGCCCTCGAATACCTCAACTACCGGACCATGACCTATGCCGAGGTCACCGGGACCGGAAAAAAGCAGATCGGGTTCAGCGAAGTGGACATCACGACGGCGACGCGCTATTCCGGAGAGGACGCCGACATCGCGCTCAGGCTGAAAATGCTCCTGGAGCCGAAGCTGCGCGAACAGGGCCTCGACAGCCTGTTCCGCGATGTGGAGATGAATCTCTTGCGGGTCCTGGTGGACATGGAATACGCAGGCGTCAAGATCGATGCTGGGCTCCTGAAGATCATGTCGGGGAAGCTCGAGCATGATACTGCCAAGATCGTCAGCGATATTTACGGCCTCGCCGGGGCAGAGTTCAATATCAATTCACCGAAACAGCTCGCCGACATCCTCTTCGTGAAGCTCGGCCTCACTCCGATCAAAAAGACAAAAACCGGCTTTTCGACGGACGTGGACGTCCTGGAAGAATTGGCCCACATCCATCCCCTGCCCGCTGAGATCCTGAAATACCGGACCCTGTCAAAGCTCAAGTCGACCTACGTCGATGCCCTTCCCGCCATGATCAATCCCCGGACGGGCAGGCTCCATACATCGCTGAACCAGACCGTCACTGCCACGGGTCGTTTGTCCTCGAGCGAACCGAACCTCCAGAACATCCCCATCCGCACCGAGGTGGGCCGTGAGATCAGAAAGGCCTTCATCGCTGAACAGGGTCACAGCCTCGTATCCGCCGACTATTCCCAGATCGAGCTCCGCGTACTGGCGCATATGAGCGGCGACGAGGGGCTGATCCGGACATTCGTGGAAGACCAGGACATCCATACCCGCACGGCATCGGAGATCTTCGGTCTTCCGCAGGAAGAGATCTCGCCGGAGATGCGCCGCAAGGCGAAAGCCGTGAACTTCGGCATCATCTATGGCATCTCGGCGTTCGGCCTGGCACAAGACATCGGCGTGTCGAACGCGGAGGCAAAGCGATACATCGAAAGTTACTTCACCCGTTATCCAAAGGTCCGCGCGTTCATTGAAGCGACCATAGCCCAGGCAAAGAGCACGGGATTCGTCACCACTCTCCTGGGACGGAAGCGGTTCATCCCCGAGCTCGCCTCTTCTGCGGCTCCCGTCCGGAACTTCGGGGAGCGCATGGCCGTGAACACCCCCATCCAGGGAACAGCAGCGGACCTCATCAAACTGGCGATGATCAAGATCCATGACCTCCTCGTGGAACAACGATCAGGCTCCCGGATGATCCTGCAGGTCCACGATGAACTGATCTTCGAAGTTCCGGACCATGAGGTCGGCATGATAAAGGGTCTGGTCAAAAAAGAGATGGAGGGCGTTCTGGAACTTTCCGTGCCGATCAGGGTTGATATCGGGGCCGGGAAGAACTGGGATGAAGCGCACTAATAGGGCAGGAACGAAGGTGAGAAGGCAAAAAAATGAAAAATGAGGACGTCAGTAGGTCAGCCGGCTTCAACGCTTCTTGCGTCCTCCTCACCTTCCCAACTTCCTTTTCTGCTTTCACCGGAACTCGAATCGGAACTTCACATCTGCACCAAGGTTTCCCACCTCGTTCCGATCACCCACAAGGGACATGTTCCTATTCAGGATATACTCGATCCGGAAAACCTGCTCCGGTGTCGTCGCTCCGACACTGGACGAGTAGGTCAGGAACACCTTATCCTGTACCAATTCTTTCCCAACCGTAATCCTCGGCACCGCGGTGTCGGTCTTGCTGATGTATGGATCCACCTGAAAACGGTCCAGGCCCGTCAGGGTTCGAGCATGGCTTTCGAAGATGTCCTGGAACTTGCCCGTGGCTAAGGATGTCGCTTCTCCGACGCCGATGTTCAATTCCTTTCCCTTGAGTTCTTCGCCTGTCCTGCCGACCGCCAGGAGGTTCAGGATATTGGCGTCCGTGAGCGGCGGTTCGGACACGAAGGTCACTATGGCCCGGTCGGCGGACCCTGACACGCCTAGCTGGATCTGGTACTCCCGCACCCGAGTCTCTGCCTGGACATCGAGCGTTGGGTTGATGCGGTTCGGATTTGTAAAGTCCGCGGACGCGTGCAGGATCCTGAACACGTTCTTGCGGAAGTACACCTCCCCCTTCCGCGCCTCAATCCGTCCCAGGACCTGCAGCTGGTTCACGGTCCCCCGGAACAGCATGTCGATATCCAGAGGGATCTTGACGAGATTGCTTTCAAAGATAATGTTCTCTTTGCCGACAAACTGGACATTGATCTGCGTCTCACCGATCCATCCGATGTCCGTTTTCTTCTTCTGGGTGAACCCCCTGCTGAAGTCCACGAGCATGCTTTTCCACTCAACGCGTTTTTCATACCGCGCCTTCCGGATGGCGATCTCGCCGGACAGCGTCTGTGCGGAAGCATCACCGTCGTAATACAGCACGCCACCGACGGTCGCGGTCAGGCCGGCAGGGTAGCGGACCGTGACATTCTCAATGGATGCTTTCGCGGAGAAATCCACCAGCGAGCTGCCGTCAAGCTGGGCATTGCCGGTGAAGGTTATGGTTCCGCCGCCGACCTCCCCGCTCAAAGCCTCCGTGACCACCTTCTCCCGGGTGAAGTCGATCGTACCGTTCAAAGCAGTGAACTTCTGGGGGATGTCCCTTATCTTGATCAGGCCGTTCTTGATTTTGAGCTCTCCGGCGATCTCAGGATTGGACCAGGCATCGCTGACCGTCAGCTTGACCGACGCGATGCCATCCCCGTGTTCGACCTCATGGAAGAGGACCCTGAGCAGTGAGAGGTTGGCATCACCGGTAAAGGTAAGATCGACGTCCTTTCCGAGATGCGTCTCTCCGGTCACGGCCAGTTTCGTTCCGAATCCGGTCAGGGTGAGCGACCGCACCGCGACACGTCCCCCATCGATCCGGATATCCGCAGCTCCGTCGTTCTCTATCCGAAGATCGCCGACGTTGAATCCCAGTTTCTGGAATTGTGCGGTGCCGTCGATGCTGGCCAGGTCGAGACCGTTCCCGCGAGCCTTGACCGAGCCTTCGACCAGCACCCGCGCCTTCGCAAGGAGGTCGCTTCCGGCGTACAGCGCGGACGGATCCACTTCGCTCATCCGTAAGGATGCTGTGGCCGTCCACGCGTAAGGCTGCTTGAGCTTCCATGTCCCGTTTGCCGAGAATACACCATCGCCGATTTCCGCCGCGAGTGTCAGCTCCCCGTTCTGGATTTCCAGGTCCACCTGTGCCGGTCCCAGTGCCGCCTGTCGATAGGAAAGCTGTTCGGACTCTGCGTGTGCCTGCACCACCGGCGCGGAGAAACTTCCCGAGGAACGGATATCGAGGATAAACGGCCCGGAGCAGGTCAGCTTTTTCAGGTGGTCGACATCCGAGAGGTCAAGACCCTTGCCTTTCACGTGGGCCTCATAGGTCCCGTTAAAACCGATCCATCCTTCTCCCGTGACGGCCCCTGCCTTCCTTTCGAGGGTGACGCGGGGGAAGGAAACCCGGTTGCTCGTCAGCTCCACGGAGAGAGAACCACGGTCAAAGGACTCTCCATGTGCCACACCCGCATCAAGATCGAGGTGGCCTGTTCCGGAGAAATCCCTGCTCGTTCCGAGGAACGTTAGCTCCCCGGTTGCGGCAAGCTCAAGCGGGATCCGTTTGTAGAATAGGGCTACAATGCTGACAACATCGGACCGCCGCACATCGACCTTTGCCTGATACAGAGGTTCCGGTCCCTGGAAGTTCACCGAGCCGTTAAATTCATACTCCGAGCTTCCGTGCCGGATGTCCGTATCGGCAAGAGACAGTATTCTTTCCTTGAAGACCAGATTGCCCTCAACGCTTCTGAACGGGACGCCCCGGACGGACACCGGCCCCGCTTCCAGCTTTCCATCGAAACGGGGCGCAGCCAGCGGTCCTGAAAGCGTGCCATGCACCGCAGCAGCACCGCTGATCGCGAACCCGCTGAAGAACGACAGCGACCTCCCCTGCTCCGTTGACCTCGCGGAGAGGGCGAGCTGATACCCCTCTGCGGGCCCCACGGTCCCGGTTGCATTCACGGACAGGTCGTCGGCAAGGACGGCCGATCGGCCGATCCTCAGCCTCCCCCCCTGGTAGGACGCCTCCAGGGAGAGTTCCTGGACCGAAATCTGCTGGGACCCTTTTGACAGTTTCCACTGTTCCGCAGCGATTGTGATGTTTCCATTCCGGTAGGCAAAACGAGTTTCCGCATCCTGGAGCCGCATCCCCCCTATATTGATATTGGAAAGAACGATACTGCCGTTCATGATCGGGTCCTTCAGGGTTCCCGATATCCTCGTAGTGGACTGGATGACCGGGTCTTTCGTCCTGTTCTTCCCGGCAAGGATGTCGGTGATCCTGCCGAGGAAGCGCTGGCCCATTCGCGCCGTAAGTTTCAGGTCCAGCCCTCCGCCGGTCATGAGCCCGATGGTCCCTTCTGTCGTAAGGCGGGTATCCTCGGACGCCAGCTCGCAGCCGTCGAGAGAAAGGCGGCCCTGGTCATAGTTGATCATACCCCGTGCCGTCCCTTTTATCTCGCGGAACGCCGGCGCCGTTACCGTCAGGTCTCCCTTGGCAAGGCGGACGTTGAACGATGCGCTGGGAAGGTTTATCTTCATTTTCAGGTTCAGCCGGGACATCGTCACGGTCGTCTTCGTTCCTGCATCGCTCAAGACCGCTTTCCCGTTCCTGACCGTGATCGTGCGTATCTGCACGGTGTAGTGCTTGCCCCTCTCCAGGTTCGACCTGATCGTCCCGATAAGTTCGGCGATATCGACAGCGCCGGCCAGGGAACGTCCTGCAATGACGCGCGGCTCCAGTACAGCGACGGAGGGCACGGAAATGGTCCCGTAGAGAAGCGGAAAGGGATTGAGGTACATCCGGACCCTGCGAATAGCGATCGCTTCACGGTTGACCGACGAAGGAATGGTTATGTCCCGGACCTCGAGATAGAGAGGCAGGAGGCTCGCCTTGATCCATCCGACCGATGCACCGGGTCCAAGGATCTCCTGGAGCGGAGCCATGATAAGCGGCCTGATCCGTATCGCGAACGCAGGGCTCTGGACATAGGTCCAGAGCCCTGCGAACAGGACAAAGAAGACAAGGGATATGATAAGAGCGGTCCTTTTCATGG
The DNA here is from genome assembly GCA_963840455.1 of Nitrospirota bacterium. Taxonomy (GTDB): domain Bacteria; phylum Nitrospirota; class UBA9217; order UBA9217; family UBA9217; genus JAAXXJ01. The sequence goes on from CAWIYV010000001.1 coordinate 28,643, forward strand.
ATACAACAGTGCGTTCTCAAAGCCGTTCCCGGTCGGTCCGGCCTTGATCCTTGAAGTACCCTGCAGCAAGCCGCAGGAACTCTTCGATCCACAGGGTAGTATAGTCATCCTGATCGTTCGTTAATTCCGCAGCAAGCTGCGGGGCTTACGCTCGCTTTTGGATCCACGGATTCGTTCAGCGGCAGGTCCGTTACTCCAGCGCCTTCAGCAGAGATTCCCTGATCTTCGCGAGCCGCTCCGGGTCGGTGATCTTTGTCCGGAACAGGTCGCTGACATAGAACGCGTCAGTGACCCGGACGCCTTCGGTGACGATCTTGGCGGAAGCAATATCAAGGTTCAGGTCGTACAAGGTCTTGGTAATACGGTACAGGAGCCCGACCCGGTCGCGGGCCGAGATGTCGATAATGGTCAGGGTATCCGAAGTCTTGTTGTCGAACTCAACGGTGACCGGAATGACTGCGGTCGTTTCGCGAGAGAACGCCGACGGACGCGGTTCCGGAGGCCTGCGCTCGCCTATGAGCACTTCGCGAAGAAGTGCGATCACGGTCCTCCAGACGTCTTCGTACTCCGTTACCTTCCCCCCGGCATCGGTTATCTGGAACGAATCGATCATGATACCGTTCCGGGCGGTGTATACTTGCGCCCGCAGGATGTTGAGGTTCTGGGAGGCAATGGTCCCTGCCGTCCGGTAGAACATGCCGTATGCGTCGTAGGCGCAAACCGTCAATTCCGTGTAGCCCCGGTCAGGCCGGTGCCGGTGCGTGATGACCAACTTTTCCTCTGCAAGCCGCCGTACCATGCCGAGGTGCTCCAGCTGCTTCGTCAGGGATGTGGTGATGAGGTAATGAACAGGCATGGCATCGATGAAACAGCGTATCTCGACGTCGGAGAATGACCTCTGCGCCGCTTCCGCGAGACGCCGGGATGCGGCTGCACTGCGGATCTGGACCTCATCTTCCGCCATTCCCGCATGCTCGAAATGCTTGAGTGTCCTGAGATAGAGGTCCTGCAGCAGAGCCGCTTTCCACGGCGTCCATGCCGCAGGGCTCACGGCAGAGAGGTCCGCGTACGTGAGGAGGTACAGCATGGTAAGGTTGTTGATGTCGCCGATCGTCCGCGCGAACTCGGAGATGACCTTCCGGTCGGACAGCTCGCGGCGCTGGGAAAGCGCCGCCATGAGCAGATGGTTCTCGATGAGGAAGAGGATGCGTTCGCGGTCCTGGCCGACGACGCCAAGGCGGACCAGGATGCCTTCGGCGATCTCCCGTCCCCGGTGCTCGTGATCGGACCGGGATGCCTTGCCGAGGTCGTGAAGAAGGACCGTCAGCATCAGGAGCCAGCGACGTTCCAGTCGCTTCATTGCATCATACAGGGTCGAGAGCGCGGGATACCGGCCCTGCCAAACGTCTTCAAGCGCCCTGATGGCCGTCAGGATGTGTTCGTCCACCGTGTAGGTATGGTAGAAGTCCCGCCGGGCAAGCGCCTGAATGGCCCTGAACTCCGGCAGATATCTCCCGAGGAATTTACAGTCCTTCATGAGCCCCAGGGTATCGGACAGCCTTTCCGGATTGTTCAGGATGGACAGGAATGTACGCGATGCCAGAGGCGACGATCTTACTTCGTCTCCGAAGCGCGATGCAGCGATCAGTCTCTTCAAACGGTCGGAGAGCATCGCGTGGCGCGTCTGGTAGATCTCAAAGGCGTTGAGAAATATCTCAGGAGAGCCCTGGAGAGCGTTCTCATCGGCCGGGACCAGGGTTTTCCCCACGAGGGTGAACGGACCGAGAGCCTGCGGCCGTTCGAACCATGACCGCCTCGGCGAGGGGAGCACGCTCTCGATCACGATCCGTGAGAACTCCTGGATGTTCCGGGCGTGAAGGAAATAGGATTTCATGAACCGTTCCACCGCAATCAAGTGCGCCGAGCTGCGGTAGCGGAAGTCCCGGGCCGCCGCTTCCTGCAGATCATAGGTCAAATGGTCGTTCTTCCTTCCGGTTATATAGTGGACCTCGTTACGGAGCCTCCAGAGGAAGTTCCGGGAACGGAGGAAAACAGCAAGCTGTCCGGCGCCGATGATCCCGCGGGAAACGAGTTCGGCGAACGAGAACACGCGGAAGTGCGTGAAGGCCAACCAGCGCGCCGAGTGGAAGTCGCGCAGTCCGCCCGCGCTCTCCTTGATGTTCGGTTCGCGCAGGTAGACCGATCCGCCATACTTCTGCCGTGTTGTGTTCCGTTCGGCGATCTTTTCCGATATATAGGTCTGCGGTTTCCGGTAGAAGACCTCGACCTGCATACGCTGCAGATAGGACCCGTAATAGCCGGGATCGCCGGCGAGGAGACGGGACTCGAGGAGGGAGGTCCTGATCTTGTTGTCATGCCGCGACAGGTCGATACATTCAGGAACGGTCCTGACGCTATAGCCGATGTCGAGACCAGCGTCCCAGAGTTCGTAGAGCATGCGCGGCGCCTGCTCACGCTCACGCTCGTCCCGGCAGAGGAACATGATGTCGATGTCAGAATGGGGATTGAGCTCCCCCCGGCCATATCCGCCGGTGGCAAGCAGCACCGGCAGAGGTCCGGAAGCGGCCAAAGGCTGGTACAGGGCCTTCAGGACCCTGTCAATGAGCGCGGTCCTGCGCTGAACGATCTCGCTACCGCCCGCGCCGTCGAAGTGTGCGCTCCTGATCAGCGACTCCTCGTCAGCAAGAAAGGACCTGATGTCCACCTGCCCCAGCGATGTTCGTTGGTTGTTCAATCCGTTCAAGAATGAAAAGCCGCGATCTTCTTTCAGATGCGGCTTCCGTCAACGTGCATAAGGTTATCGAACCGGGATCTGCCCTGTGGCCCCTGAGCGCAGGATCATTTGAAGCTGATCGCCTTGATCTCTTCCATGGTCAGCATGAAACTGCCGAAGGTTGCTTCACCATAGCAGCGGGAATCTGCGTCGATATCGAAGGCTGCCTCACTACCATCCCTGAGCTTCGCTGAGACCTTGACCTTCTTTTCCTTCTTTTCTCCGATCGAGATCTCCTTGATCTTTTCAAAGGGCACGTTGATGCTTGCCATGCCGAGGGAGCCGGCAAAGTGGACCCTGCCTTCCCAGCTGAACCTCTCTCCGTTGATCTTGTTGCCGGACACATCGGTGATGGTCACGGAGAAGTTCTTGTCCACGCGCGGCGCCCGCTCAAAACCGCCTCCCTTCCCGCCCATAGCGGTGAGGAAGAGGAACGATGAGATCATAAGAACGACAGTCAGTACTTTGCCGCGCATACGGTGGTCTCCTTTCGCTTCAAATCGATTGAAATTATTCGATTTTCGATAGATTACCACAATGATACCGGGCTTTCAAGAAAAAAGCTTGCAAAGGGCTTCTTCATTGTGTAAGGTATGCGGCGATGAACGCACAGAACGGACAGAACAACCCTCTTCAGCGGCTCGTGGAGCTCATGGCAACCCTGCGAGGTCCTGACGGCTGCCCGTGGGACAGGAAGCAGACACCCGAATCCCTCAAGCCGTTCCTGGTCGAGGAATGCTACGAGGTTGTCGATGCGATCGAAGATGGAGCACCCGCCAAGGTACGCGATGAGCTGGGCGACCTCCTGTTCCAGATCATCTTCCACGCCCGCATCGCCGAGGAGGCAGGCCAGTTCACCATCAACGATGTCATCACGTCCATCCACGAGAAGATGACCAGGCGGCACCCTCATGTCTTCGGCGACGACAAGCTCTCAACGGACAAGGAAGTGCTGTCGAACTGGGAGGAGATCAAGCGGAAGGAAAAGGGACATGAGGACCGGAAGTCCATCCTCGAGGGCGTGCCGAAAGAGCTCCCGTCCTTGCTCCGTGCCCACCGGCTCCAGGAGCGCGCTGCGCGCGTCGGGTTCGACTGGGCTCACCTGAACGAGGCCATGCCGAAGCTCGATGAGGAGATCGCGGAGTTCAAGGAATCGCTCAAGTCGGAGGATGCAGGCAAGATCGAAGAAGAACTAGGCGATGTGTTCTTCATGCTCGTGAACATATCCCGGTTCCTCGGCGTGAACCCGGAGGATGCGCTCCGCAAGACCATCAGCAAGTTCATCCATCGTTTCCGCTATATCGAAGAGCACGCAGAACAGGCAGGAAGATCATTGAACGACATGACGCTGGATGAGATGGAAAGGCTCTGGCAGGAATCGAAGATGAAACGATAATATACGTGGAGAACCATCATGTCTCCCGATACATCTCACCTTACGTATCGCGTAATTACTCCATCTCAATCACTTTACAAGGCTCCCGCAAGAATTTCCTCCCCACGTTCCTAAGGTCTGAGCGCGATGGCAAGAACCATATCTGCCTGTGGATTTCGGTCTCGTTAGCGATGATTTGCCCTCAACAGTATAGGTTGCTGTAAATTGGATTTTCGAAGAACGATTGATCGTGTTGTTCAAAGGATAAATATCGTCACCGTTCACATCATAGTAATCATACTTAACGCTGGATCCGGGTAATTCCTATTCCCTATCCGTTATCATCGGCGTAACAACTTCTATACCACTTGAGTTAAAGAGCGTCAGGAAATGAAAAGGGCCAGGCATGACCACCTGACCGATCTGTTCTCTTGTGACTGATAGGGCCCTCTGCTATTTTCCCTCTCGAGGGAGATGGATGGCGTTCCCGTGCACTGCTTCCGCGGCCTCCATGATGCCCTCAGCGAGGGTTGGATGAGCATGGATCATCGCCCCAAGCTGTTTTGATGTGGCTCCCATGGTGATGGCGAGCGCGCCTTCATGAACAAGGTCCGCAGCGTGCGCGCCGCAGATATGGACACCGAGCACTCTGTCCGTTCCCGCGTCAGCGATGACCTTCACGATGCCGGCGATCTCTCCCATGGCGTGGGCCTTGCCGAGGGCCCGATACGGGAATGTTCCGGTACTGATCTTCATTCCCCTCTCGCGCGCCTGATGCTCACGCAGACCGGCACTGCCGATCTCGGGCCGCGTGAAGATCCCGGCGGGCACTGCCGTGTAATCCATGCGTACGCTGCCTCCCAGGGCGTTCTCTGCAGCCACGATCCCCTGCCGCGAGGCAACATGGGCCAGCATCATGATGCCGGTCACGTCTCCGATCGCATAGATCCCGGGCACAGTTGTTTCCATCCGGTCGTTCACCGGGACCTCGCCGCGCTTCCCTGCGGCAAGTCCAGCGTCCTCGAGCCGGAGCCCTTCTGTGTTCAATGCGCGGCCGATGGACACAAGGGCCTTTGCGGCCTGGACCTCCTGGCCGTTGGACAGCACGGCGGTCACGCCTTCCGCTGTCCCTTTCATGCTTTCGATCCGCGTCCCGGTGATCAGCTTGATCTTCGCTTTCTTGAGCTCTTTTTCGATAAGGGAGGAGATGTCCTCGTCCTCGGATGAGAGCGCGCGCGGAAGCATCTCCACCACGGTCACGCTGGAGCCGAGAGAACGGTACAGGAAGGCAAACTCGCATCCGATGACGCCGGCGCCGACGATCAGGATGCTCGCGGGGACCTCATGCATGAGCACGGCGTCGTTGCTTGAAAGAATGTTGTTGCCGTCGAAAGGAAGGCCGGGGATCGCTGCGGGGCGTGAACCGGTGGCGATGATGATGCGGTCGGACCTGATGTCCTGCGTTGTGCCGTCCTTCCGCACGGCGCGCACGACATCCTCGGAGATCAGGCTTCCCCTGCCGGGGATCAGGTCTACTCCCCAGCTCTTGAAGAGGGCCCGGATGCCCTTGACCTGGGTACTGACGACCTTATCACGGCGTTCACGTATCTTCGGGAGGTTATAGGTGACCTCACCGTACAGCTCGACACCGAAGTCAGCTGCGTGCCGTGCCATCTCCAGCGCGTCTGTCGAGGCAATGAGGGTCTTGGTGGGAATGCATCCCCAGTTGAGGCAGGTGCCCCCGACCTCGGCATCCTCGACCACAGTCACGCGAGCGCCCCGCTGTGCAGCCCGGATCGCTGCTACGTATCCGCCGGGTCCCGAGCCGACGATCGTGATCCTGGTCAGCATATCCTATCGTTCTTCTTCCTCTTTCAGGAACTTCTCGTACTCATCCCTGGTCATGAGGTCGTTCACCTCGGACGGATCGCTCATGGTGATGACTACGATCCACCCGTTGCCGTAGGGGTCCTCGTTGATGATCTCGGGGGAATCGCCGAGGTCCTCGTTGACTTCGAGCACCCTACCGGAGACCGGGCTGATGACCGGCGAGGTGGCCTTGGTCGACTCTATCTCGCAGAGCTCGGAGTCAGCGTCCGTTTCGGTGTCCCGCTCGGGCAGGTCGACGTACACGATATCGCCGAGCTGCTGCTGGGCCATGTCGGTAATGCCGATTGTCGCGTTCTTGCCTTCAACGCGAACCCATGCGTGCTCCCGGTGATATTTGATGTCATCTGGATTCATCTGCCACCTCCGCCGAAAAGACGAGATTACTTATGCAAGAAGAGTGAATTGTATTTAGCGTATGCAGGGTTTTTTGTCAAGGGAAAAAGATTTGGCGCCGGCAGGCAAAAAAAGGGATACGGTATTCCGTATCCCTTTCTGGAACTGCACGGTGAACGGCCCACTACACCGCGGCCATTTCCTTCTCTGACGTTTTGCCGGCCGACGAGCCTGCTGCCGACAACATCGTAATGGCCTTCTTCGGACAGCGCGCTTCGCACATGCCGCAGCCGATGCATTTCGTCTGGTCCACTTTGTGGAGTGAGCGCACATCCCCCGAGATCGCGTTCACCGGGCATACCTTGGCGCACACGTCGATGCCCACGCATTTCGCAGGATCAATGGACGCCTTCGGTCGCGGCAGCAGGTAATCATGGATCGCGTTGGTGGGGCACTTCTTCACGCAGAGGCCACAGGTGATACACTTGCTGTGATCGATGCGGGCCAGGTTGTTGTCGATCTTGATGGCGTCGACCGGGCAGGTCCTTACGCAGATGCCGCAAGCGATGCAGCCGACCTGGCACTTCTTCTTGACATCGAGGCCCTTGTCCCTGCTATGGCAGCTGATGACGACCGCCTTCGACATGAGCCCCAGCTCGATCACCTGCTTCGGGCAGGCCGCAACGCATTTGCCGCAGGCGGTGCACTTTTCCTTGCTGATGATCGGAAGGCTGTCCTCGCTCATCCTGATGGCGTCGAAGGGGCAGGCGCGCATGCAGGTCGCATACCCCAGGCAGCCGTATTCGCAGGACTTGTCCCCGCCTGCCGCAAGCACGGCCGCCGTACAGTCCATGACGCCCGTGTAGATGAACTTCCTCTGGCTTTTGCTCCGGCCTCCCTGGCAAAACACCCTGGCGATCTTGGGGTCCACCTTTCCCGCTGCTTTGCCGGTGATCTGGGCGATCTTTTCCGCAACTGGGGCCTTTCCCGGCGCGCACATACTCACTGCTACATCGGGGTTACCGACAACAGCTTCGGCATAGCCCATGCAGCCTGCAAACCCGCAGGCCCCGCAGTTCGCACCAGGCAGCGTCTCGCGCACCTGTTCCACCTTCGGGTCCACCTTCACGACAAAGCGGGCCGCAACAATGGCCAGCGCTATGCCGAAGACGATCCCGAGCGCTGCTAGGACGATGAGTCCCGTGTAGATGATCTGCGGGGCCACGTACTCGACCGCTTCGGCCGATTCGCCGACGCCGACCATCGGAATGAGCTTGTTGGAGAAAACGCTCAATAGGTGGGAGGATACGTTCAGGAGTATCGATGTTATCTGTTCGAACATTGGTGATTCCCCTTTTGCATGAACTGGTTTCTGCCCGTTTTCCTCTGACTTACAACGTGATCATTCCCGAGAACCCAAGGAAAGCCAGTGCGATGAGTCCCGTCAATACGAAGGAGATCGGCAGGCCCTGGAATGACTTCGGCACGTCCGCGAGTTCCAGTTTTTCCCGGATACTCGCCATGATGATGAGGGCGAGGCTGAAACCGAGGCCGGACCCCAGGGCAAGCGCAATGCTCTCAAAGAAGCTGTAATTCTCTTCAGCGTTGATAATCGGCACGGCAAGGATGATGCAGTTCGTCACGATCAGTGCGAGGTAGATGCCGAGCTTATAGTAGAGGGCGGGAGCGATCTTCTTCATGACCGTGTCGGCTGCCTGCACGAAAGCAGCCACAACGCCGATGAAGATCACGATCTTCAGAAAGCCGAGCTGAAAAGGGATCATCACATATGTGTAGATCAGCCAGTTCAGGGCCGCGCCGATCATCATGACCATGGTGAAGGTGAAGCTCATCCCAACCGCCGTCTCCATCTTCTTGGTCACGCCGAAGAAGATGCAGAGGCCGAGGTAGCGGGCGAACACAAAGTTATTGATGAGCGCCGAAGCGATGAAGATGGTCAAGACATGCTGCCACATAGTATCCTCCAGGAAAAACCCGAAACTCGAACGTCGAAATGGGTATTTATTTCTTAATGTCCCCCGCTGCTCGCTCCGGTACCGCCGAAGAACTTGCGGTCGATCCAGTTAAGCCATCCCATCATAAGGCCCATCGCAAAGAACCCGCCTGCCGGCATGATCATGATGAGCACCGGCTTTCCGGGAAGGATCTGGGCACCCCAGAGCGAACCTTTCCCCAGGAACTCGCGGAATATACCGAGCAGCACCAGGGCCAGCAGGAAGCCAAGACCCATGGCGAAACCGTCCACAAGGGACGGCAGGAGCTTGTTCTTGCTGGCGAACATCTCCGCCCGAGAAAGCACGATGGCAAATGCCACGATAAGCACAATATAGAGGCCCATTTCTTTGTAGACCGCCCGCTGCGTGGCGGCCATGACCTGGTCGGTGACCGTGACCCAGGTGGCAATGATAAACATGTACGAGGGGATCCTGACCTTGGGATTGATGAAGTTCCGAAGCAGCGACACCGTGCCGTTCACCATGGTCATGACGAACAGGACCGCGACGCCCATCAGGAAGCCGTTCTTCACGCCGCCCGTGACGGCAACGGCCGGGCAGAGCGAAAGCGCGAGCCGGAAAACCGGGTTTTCGCCGAACATGCCGTTCTTTAAGATCGTCCCGTAGCTGATATTATTGCTCATGCTTCACCTCTTGCACCGCGGTTTTAATCCCTGCACCGTATTTGTCGACCAGTGTCTGGACTGCGTCCTTGATCCCGTTCGTCACCCCGCGGCTCGATATCGTGGCACCGGTGATCGCCTGGATGTTCTCCTTCGTCTCCCCTTTGATCAGGATGATCTGGGAAAGGGGCTTGCCCTTGAACTGGTCGAGGAAGCTCTTTTCGAGGACCTGGTCGCCCAGGCCCGGCGTCTCATTCATGCTCAGGACCTTGACCTCGCTGATCTTCAGGTCCGTATCGAGCGACACGAGCATCTGGATGAAGCTTGAGTACCCTTTTCCCGCCGTGCTCGAGATGTACGCCACCGGTTTTCCCGAAGCCGTCGCCATGTAGTACTCGAAGTTCCTGCTGTGGACCGACCACTTGCCCGCGGGTGTTATGGGATCTGTGGCAGTGGGTGCCATCTCCTTCAACGCCTCTTCCTTTTCCTTCTTCTCGGCCTTGAACTTGATCGGCGAGGTGAACTTGTAGGTAACGCCCATTATGAGGCCCGCGCCGATGAAGATCATGACAAGGCTCAGGGTAATTTTCATCATGTCCTTCATTTTTTCACCCCCTTGGCCTCTGCCTTGCCAAAGACCTTGCTCCGCATGCCGCGGTCAAGCAGCGGGGCAAAACAGTTCATAAGCAGGATGGCGAACATCACGCCCTCGGGATAACCTCCCTTGAGGCGGATCAGGACGGTCAGCGCTCCGCAGGCCACGCCAAACACCACCTGTGCGCTGCGCACCGAGGGGCCGGTAACATAATCGGTCGCCATGAAGAAAGCTCCGAGCATGAGGCCGCCCGACATCATGTGCAGCAGACCATCGCCGGTCATGAGGCCGTCCTTGCCGCCGAAGATCCAGGCGAGGATGCCGACGGTGGCGATGAACGTCACGGGGATGTGCCAGGTGATATAGCGCTTCGCCAGGAGGAAAACACCACCCAGCAGGATCGCGATGACCGAGGTCTCGCCGAGCGACCCTGCCCGATTTCCGACGAACAGGTCCCGATAGAGCATGGCCTTCGTGTGGAACACCTCAAGAAGCTTGGACATCCCTTCTTCCTTCAACAGCACCAGCGGGGTGGCCGTGGTCTTTGCATCCATGGCCATGAACGAAGTGGCCGGTGCGACGAAGGTCGTCATGATCTTGGCAAAACTGACAAGGACAAAGGCGCGGCCGACAAGCGCCGGATTGAAGATATTGAAGCCCAGCCCGCCGAAGAGGTGCTTGGCGATCATGATCGCCACGACGGACCCGACAAAAGGGATATAGAGCGGCGCATTCGCAGGAAGGTTCAGCGCCAGGAGCAGGCCCGTGAGGAAGGCGCTGCCATCGGACAGCGTGATGGGTTTCTTCAGCAGCCATTGCATCCCGGCCTCGGCAAGAAGGGATGTTATGAGACAGACCACGATGACCATGATGGCCGGCAGGCCGAAGTAGTAGACGGACATGAGCGTGGCCGGCAGGAGCGCGGCGCTCACGGTCCACATGATCTTCGCAGTGCTCTCCTCGGAAAGCATATGCGGCCCGATCGAGACGATCAGCTCGGGGTGTGCTTTTGGTTGTTCTTTCGGCTGTTCTTTGGGTGTTGCTTCCATAATTATATAGACCTCGTTTGGTTGGATGGTCTTGAATTCTGTCTCACGGGGACCTAGTTCTTCTTCTTGGCGAGCTCGCGCTTCGCCCGTTTGACCCATTGGACCATCGGCCGGTTGGCCGGGCAGACGAAAGTGCAGGAACCGCACTCGAAACAGTCCATGAGGTTGTAGTCCTTCGCGTCCTCGTAGTGGCCCTTCTCGATGAACAGGCCAATGAGCGATGGCTGGAGGTGCATGGGACAGGCGTCGATGCACCGCGCGCAGCGGATGCAGGGGCCGTAGGACTTGGTGCTCACCTCGGCCTTCGGAAGGACCAGGATGCCCGACGTTCCCTTGATGACCGGAACTTCCATATTATACTGGCTCATGCCCATCATGGGGCCGCCGGCAATGACCTTGGCGGCATCGTCGGTCAGGCCTCCCGCCTCCTCGAGCAGCTGGGAGAACGGCGTGCCGATGCGCGCCAGGAAGTTCTTGGGTTCCTTCACGCCCCGGCCGGTAACGGTCACATATCGCTCGATGAGCGGCCGACCGTACCGCACGGCATCATAGATCGCTGCCGCGGTCCCGACGTTCTGGACCACCACGCCCACGTCCATGGGCAGCCCACCCGCCGGCACGGTCCGGTTCGCGATCGCCTTGATCAGCATTTTCTCGGCGCCCTGAGGGTACTTGACCTGCACAGCGAAGACCTCGACGTCCGGAGAGCCGGCTGCGGCCTTTTTCATTGTCTCCACGGCGTCGGGCTTGTTCGCCTCGATGCCAATGTAGCCTTTCTTCACGTTCAGGATCCTCATGAGGATCTTAAGGCCTTCGACGATCTCTTTGGGCTTTTCCACCATGAGCCGGTGGTCCGAGGTAAGGTAGGGTTCGCACTCTGCGCCGTTCAGGATGATGACATCGATGGGTTTTTCCTTGGGCGGGGAGAGCTTCACGTGTGTCGGGAACGTCGCGCCGCCCATGCCGACAATGCCGGCCTCGGACACCATCTTCTTGAGCTCATCAGGCGAGAGCTGCAGATAGTCCGTCGTTTCCTTGAGCCCGGCGACCCACTCGTCCTTGCCGTCGCTCTCGATGACCACGGCGGCCATGTCCGTCCCCATCGAGTGCGGGAAGCTCCCGATGGCGGTCACCTTGCCGGACACGGTGGCGTGGACCGGCGCCGATACGAAGCCGCCGCTTTCGCCGATCTTCTCCCCCTTCTTGACCTCCTGGCCGATGACGACGAGGGGCTTCGTGGGGGCTCCGATATGCTGGCTTAACGGAATGACGACTCGCTTCGGGATGGCTGCTGTTACGGTGGGCTTGTGGGAGGTAAGCTCTTTGTTGCCTGCGGGATGCACGCCGCCGCTGAAGGTGGCGCTGGTCTTAACGCTTGTTGCTTCCATTCGTCCGCACCTCGATCCGGGGGGATTTATATATGAAAGTAAAACGGAAATGCTGTTTAAAAGACCGCGGAATTTATAGCAGATGCTACGGAAAGTGTCAAGTTAATTTTGGTTGTTTCGGTTTGCGAGAACTGCCTGAAAAGAAATAAAAAAACCCGGAACGACCTGTTCCAGTCAGAAACGGGTGTTCCGGGTCATATGCATAACGTCAATACGGCGCCGGTCCTAGGCGACCTGCATTACTTCCTTCACTTCGGGAAGCTGCTGTTTCAGGAACTTCTCCACGCCCATCTTGAGCGTCATGGTGGACATGGGGCAGCCTCCGCAGGCACCTTTCAACCGCACCTTCACCACCCCTGTGTCGTCGAAGCTGACGAGTTCGATATCCCCGCCGTCCCGCTGGAGCGCCGGGCGGACCTGTTTGAGCGCATCTTCAAGCTGTTCTTTTGTCATGGTAGGAAACCTCCTTAAATATCGTTGCTCGGGAATTGCCTGTTCAAGGTGATTATACTCTGTTCCGGTCCTGTTTCAAAGAGTTTTTTGTACATTTCGAAATAAGCTTGCCTGCTGACCCGATTTCAGGCTTGTCAGCTTGTCTGCTTGACAGCATATCGGCGAACGACCTATAATGCATCCGTGACGAACATCCTGATCATCGGCATCGGAGGCTTCGTGGGTGCCGTTTCCCGGTACGGCCTCGCCCTCTGGATCGGACAGCGCTGGGGCCGGGCCTTCCCGCTCGGCACCTTCGTGATCAACGTGAGCGGAAGCTTCCTCATCGGACTGCTCATGACCCTGATGGCGGAGCGGTTCACGGTGAATCCCCAGTGGCGGCTCCTGCTCGTCGTCGGGTTCCTGGGCGCCTACACCACCTTCTCCACGTTCGAATACGAGACCGGCTCCCTGCTGAAGGACGGCGAGTGGACCTTCGCCATGCTGAACGTCATCCTGAGCGTTGTCGCGGGATTCGTCGCGCTCAAGCTGGGAGAGGTAATTGCAAAAGCGATATGAGTTCAATGTTTCATGTTTAAGTGCGGGAATATACAGGGTCCAGAATTTTACCGGTAGCAAGCTTACACTTTGAACTCTGCAACTCTGAACGTTAAACGGATGAAGGAGTTATTATGCTCAAATCCGGACCGGCAAAGAAGCTCACCATCTATCTCGACGAGTCGGACAGGGTCCATGGCAAACCTGTGTACGAGGTCCTGCTCGACATCTTCTTTAAAAGGAAGATCTCCGGCGCCAGCGTGTTCCGAGGCATCGAAGGCTACGGACATGACCGGGTGTTCCACACCGCGAAGATCCTCGAGCTTTCCACAACCCTACCGGTCAGGGTCGAGGTCGTGGACACGCCCATCAAGATCGACGAGATCCTGCTCGAGATCACCCCCATTGTTCATAAGGGGCTCATCACGGTGAGCGATACACAGGTGATAAAAGCGGGAAGCTGAAACCAGCTCGACATTCAAGGTTCAATCAATGAGCACCAAAGCAGACTCAAGGTTCGAACCTTAGTTCGCGGTCATCAATTTTCAAGGCGCTCTCTGCAATGCCCAAGGATTTCACCAACCGACCCTTTGACAAGCTGAAAAAAGCAGCTCGAACGACGGCCGCCGCCAGCACCCGCACCCCCGCCGCCGCCGGTTCCGGACTCAAGACCCCTTACGGAGGATGAACTTTTTACACACGCCATGACCGATGTCCAGGTGATCGAAGCGTTCCGGGTGCTGCCCTGCGCTAGGTTATCCCGGCGGGAAGCCCCGTCACGGGAGACGCGGGACCCTGATGACGATGCCCTTGCCATCCTCAGGCAGATCGCCGAGGGTAGCCATCCCATCAATCTGTCGGACACGCAGGAATACATCGAGTGGACCAATCCCGAGGTGCCTGGTGAGGTCATCGGGAAACTGCATACCGGGCAATTCTCGGTGCAGGGCTATCTCGATCTCCATGGCTATACCGGTGATGAGGTCAACGAGACGCTCGACGCGTTCCTTGCAGAAGCGTTCCAGCGGGACTGGAAATGCGTCAAGGTCATCCATGGCCGGGGTTTGCGTTCGGTGAAGGGGCCGGTGCTGAAGGACGCGGTCGTCCGGAGGCTGGTGGGACGGTATCGGAAGCAGGTGATCGCCTTCGTCAGCGCGCGGCAATGCGACGGAGGGCTCGGCGCGCTGTATGTACTGCTGCGCCGGTGATTCAATATTCCAGATTCATGGTTCTTGAATGCCTGTATATTGAATGATCTTTACTCTTTACTCTTTCCAACCCTTCGCTCCGATGAGCGGAACGAACACACAGGGGATGCTCGTTTTCGTGACCACGCCCGATGGCGATTTGATGACCTTCATCAGGACCTGGGAGTACCGTTCGCCAACGGGGATCACCAGCCTCCCGCCGTCCTTCAGCTGCTCCACCAGGGTGTCGGGAACGTCGGGTGCCGCAGCGGTGACGATTATAGCGTCGAAGGGCGACATCTCCTTCCACCCATAGGTCCCGTCGTAGACCTTCATGACCACGTTCTTGTAGCCCAGCCGGTCGAGCGTTGCCCGAGCCTTGTCGGCAAGGGTCTTCACCCGTTCGATGGTGAATACCTTCTGGCACAGCTCGGCGAGCACCGCGGCCTGGTAGCCCGACCCGGTCCCGATCTCGAGGACCCGCTCATCGCCCTTGAGCTCCAGGAGCTCGGACATAAGCGCAACGATGTAGGGCTGGGAGATGGTCTGGCCCTCTCCGATGGGCATGGCGTGGTCGCCGTAGGCCTGCGCCCGCAAGGCCTCGGGCATGAACTCGTGGCGAGGCACTTTGCCCATGACGGCCAGGACCCGGGGGTCCGTGACGCCGCGAAAGGCGATCTGCTCGTCCACCATGCGGCTGCGTTCTTTTTCGAAATTGATCATGTTTGGCTCAGCTTGCAGGCTTGCGGCGTTATTTTAGCTCTTCATGTTTCACGGGCTGCTCATAAGCGAGCATTTCGGCAGGCTTGAGAGCATCAAATGCGGCATAGTCGGTAAGGTCCAGGTGCAGGGGCGTGATCGAGACCATACCCCGGTCGATGGCGTCGAAGTCCGTTCCCGGCTGGCGCTCCCACTCCGGCTCCCCTCCCCCGATCCAGTAGTACTTCTTTCCGCGCGGATCGACCCGCTCCACGGTCATCTGGTGGTAGATGCGCTTGCCAAGCCGGGTGAGCGTCGTCCCCTTTATCTCCGGGAGCGGCAGGTTCGGCACGTTCACGTTCAGGAGCGTCCCTTTGGGAAGGCCCTGCGCAAGGACCAGCCGGGCGACCTGCAGGCCGACCTCGGCGGCTTCGGCGAACAGGAAGTTCTCGCGGGCGGAGAGCGAAATGGAGAAGGAGGGAACGCCCAGGATCAGCGCCTCGATGGCGCCGGCGACCGTGCCCGAATAGGTCACGTTGTCGCCCATGTTGGGCCCCTTGTTGATGCCCGAGACCACGAGCTTCGGCACTTCTTTCAGGAGACCTTTGACCGCGATATTTACGCAATCCGTCGGCGTGCCGTTCACGCTGTAGACGCCATCCTTCAGCTGCTCGATGAGCAGCGGCCGGTGGAGCGTCATGGAATGACCGGCCGCGCTCCGCTCCCGGTCCGGCGCGACGATGACCACTTCGTCAAGGGCTTTCAGGCGCTTTGCGAGAAGTTGGATGCCGGGTGAATAGACACCGTCATCGTTCGTTACGAGGATCACAGAGCACTCCTTTCAAGTGCAGTTAAGGGCTCGTCGGCGCACAAGCTTGCATGCTTATGCGATAATAGGCTGAGGTTTGGATAGACTGCGCCAACTTACTGTTTCCCCGGCTGCAAAGGTAACAGTTTTTTCTGGTCGCTATATATAGCCAAGCCAGTCATATGAGTCTTTAACCGATTTATCTTATAGCACGATTTATTTTACATTACTAGCAGTCTCTACCGGAATTTCCTTATACACCTTCATTCGTGCCGTTCTGACCTGCTCCTGCAAGAAGGCGCCCATAGAGCGGCTCAATATGATCACACATACGTTTTGCGCTAAACTCACTTGACCGAGCCAATGCTGCTGCGCCCATCGTATCCTGTCCATTGGGATCAAGCAGCAAAGGAATGATCATGGCTGCCTGTGTACTCGGATCGGCTGGAGGGACCAGCCGGCCCGACTTGCCATCTTCTATCAGTTCCGGTAGACCGGTAACGACCGATGCGGCGACTTCAGGCCAACCTCGACCGCAGCTGCGAACCAGAAATACTAGCGGTCGGGAAGAGAGATGGCGAATGAAGGTATGTTGAGGATCAGCGTTTCGATTGATACAGCGACCGTCCCTGAGTAGGCCACGTCGTCGCCTAGGCTCGGGCACTTGTGGAGTGCCGTTCACGCTACAAACGCGCTACGCGCTCCATCTCCCTCTCCCGATATTTCCGCAGGGTGATCTACAGAAAATAAAAGCCGCTGACAATTTTATCGGCGGCTTTTGTCATTCTTTCCCGGTTTCCGAGGTCGCCTGCCCCACCCTACTGTCCGGTAATCCACTTCACCGCGTCGCGGACCGAAGCTTGGTCGAACTTCATCCGGAGCTTGACGAAAGGACCTTCAGCCGTGAAGTCCGCCTTCGAGAAGTCCCGGTCCATGAAGCCGATGAAATTGTATCCCACGCTGATCCAGAGGTTCATGGCCGCCTGGAGGCCCACCGACGCCTGCGTACTGTAGTCCGTCTGGCCGATGGCAAGCGATCGGAGCATGCTGACGCGCATCCCCACGTCCACCTTTTTCGTGATGTCGTACCGCCCCTCGATGCCGGTCAGATCCGTGTAGCCGCGGTAGTCGTTCTTTTCGATGGTCTCGCTCACGAACTTGGAGCCGTACTGGAAGGACCACTGCGTCCTGCCCTCGAGCTTGAAGTTCAGCACGAAGTTATTCACCACCCGCCAGTTCTCGTAGGGCAGGTCCACGCCCTTCTGCTCCGCCTGAAGGAAGTCGAGCCGGTCGAGGAAGATGACGCGCGTCTCTAGAGGCCGGTAGGCCGCGCCGAGGCGGAGATCTCCTGAGAAGCTGACCGGTCCCGCAACGTTGACGGTCCGGAAGGTCTGGAGGCCCGCAGCAAGCGCGAGGCCGTTGCCCACCTCTCCGTTTGCGCCCCCGAAGACACCGAGTTTGTCTTCCGTCGTCGACCAGCGCTCCTCGACGCGGCCGGTCCACGACCACCGGTCAGCCCTGTACGCCGCGCCGAGGAAAACAGCTGTGAAGTCCTCGGTGCCACCCGACGCTGGCGGGACGTTCGTGTTCATCGAGTACTCGCCCGTCTTGTGGATCGTGGCTGACCGGTCGAAACCGGTATCAAGGCTCCACCGGCTGGTCAGCTGCCAGGCCTGCTTCAAACCGGTGGTGGCGAAGAGCCGGTTGCCGTTTTCCGTGGTCTGCTGCTCCATGGTCTGATTCAGCTGGGCGCCAGTCCAGGGGGCTGACCGGATGCCAACGCGGGACGTGGCCGTGTTCGCCTGAATGCCCCGCGTTACTTCCTGGTCCGCAAAGAGCGTTGTGTTCTTGGTGAGCAGGTAGTCCATTCCCACGGTCGTGCGCGTCGGGAAGTCCACGCTCGAGTCGGAACTGTTCAGGGTCTGATCGTGCTGGATGCGGCCGGCCAACCGCTGGGAGAACTGGTATTTCGCGCCAAGGAAGATCTGCTCGGAACGGTGAACCTCACCCGTGCCGAGCGTGTCCTCGGCGTGCCGCAGCCCGGCGAAGACCTCATAGCCCGGCATGGCGTAGCGAGCCCGCGCCTCGGCCATGTCGCGCACCGCGCCAGTGGAGAGGTTCTCCTGACGGAAGACCTCGCCACCCAGGGACCAGGGTTGGTTGATGCGGTACAGCAGATCGCCGCCGACCTTGCGCGTTCCGGTTTCGCTGCCGTTCTGCTGGCCCACCCCGAAGCCGGGCTCCTGCTCGCGGACATACACCTTCCCTTCCGCCTGCTCGGAGCGGTGCTGGATCTCGGCAAGGTACGCCGAGCCTTCAATTGTAGTCCCGGCATTATCGCTCGAGGACCGAGCGGCCTCGGCGCGCAGCGTCGTGGACGGTGTCAGCCGGACCGAAGCGTCTACGCCGGTCAGGTTATTCTCGAGGCCCCGCGCCCCTTCATGGGCATGGGTCACGCCGACCTGGCTGCGCCGATCCAGCGAGTTCACGGCTACGCGGCCGCCATAGGTGTACGACGTGTTCGAGGGATCGAAAGTCTCGTACTCGGTCACGATGTACACGGGGTTGAAGTTCTCGTCGCGGCTCTGCACGGGGGACTTGAAGAACAGCGTGCCGGACTCGTAATCGATGGTGTAATCCACATTCCGGCTAAGCCGCTGGGCCGACACGATCACCTCGCTCTTGAACCGGTCGCGGGCCTCGATCGTGACGGACTCCGAGTTCAGCACGATGTTCCTGCGTGACAGGTGGTAGAGGCCCGATGTACCGTCGCCGCGGAGCTCGTCCTTCACGTGCGCCTGATCGGTGTCCGCCGCGAAGACGGTGTACTCGAAGCGGTCGCCCTTCATCTCGGACTTCACGCCCGTTAGGTTCCTACTGTACCGGGATAGCTCGGTCATCGTCAAGCCCGTGGCGTAGTCGCCGAAGAGAGCATAGAACTGGCCTCGCTCCAGCTTGACATACACATGCTTGGCGCTCGGTGCGTCGTTCAGCTGCTCCGTGGCGTCGCCGTACAGCATATAGTACTTGTTCGGGTCAATGTACTGATACATGTTTCGCCGGCCGCCTGGTTCCTTCGCGCTGTCGTAGGCCGCGGTCAGGAGCCACTCGCCCTTGATCACGCCCTTGGTGTAGAAGGCCACGCGACCCTCGTGGTAGAGGTCGTCCGAGCCGCCCGTGGCGCCGAAGGACTCCATGTTCCCGGTCACGATATTGTATCCCACCGTGCCTTCGGCAAGGCCGACGAGCACCCAGTCGCGGGCCTCGGGCCGGAGCCACGCGCGAACCTCCTGGGACCCCGACGCGAGCGGAATGCGCACCACCGCCTCGCCGGACTGCGTCGTCGGCGCCAGCTCGATCAGGGCGATACCATCGGCGCCCACCTGGTAGCGTATCCGGTCCGTGGCCGGGCCGGAGATCGGCGACTGCTGGAGCTGGGCCGCGCGCTGCTGCGCGAAATGCGGCGGATCCACCGTAAACTCACCGGCGATCCCCTCGCGCGCCGGATGACCGTCCTTGTCCAGCAGGCGCACCGCGATGGCCGGGGGGGTGATCCCATCAGCGAGCAGCCGCGACCGTTCGGGGACGAAGACCGCTGCCACGGGGTTTCCGGAATAATGGACAATCCGGAACATCTGATGGAGCACGGTGCCCGCCTCGTCCCTGACCACGACCTCGAAGCGGTTGTCGCCCTCAACGATGTTGATACCGCTCCATGTGCTCACCGCCAGACCGCCGTCGCCCCGCTTTAGAGTGCCTTCGAAATATATCGGGTCCACGGGCTTTCCGTCTTGCAGAAGCGTGAGGCGGTGCACGGGGTCGTGCTTGAACGCGGCCTTAGTGCTCGGTATAGATGGATGGTAGTTCTCCGGCGGCCAGAGCCAGCTGAAACCGGCGACCGCAGACCCGAGCCACGCCGCATTGTAGTCGGGCATGGCGTTTCCTGCGGAGCGGTCCGTAGCCTCCGCGTTCGCTTCCTGTGGCCACTCCTCGCCCGGCCGCAGACCCATCGTTGCCACGGCCTTCATGCCGCTGGGTGGACCGCTCACCAGCGCCGGCACGGCGACGATGATCTTGGGAGGCCTGATCCGGAGCTCCACCCGGCGGTTCCGTGCGCGGCCCTGCTCGGTACTGTTGCTCGCCACGGGCTCGTCCGGCCCCTTGCCGTCATAGGTGATCTGGTCGGACGTGAGGCCCAGACCGTCGGCAATGTACGCTCCGACCGTGGCAGCCCGCTCGTAGGACAGCGCGTAGTTGTCGGGGTAGCACGCCTGCAGCCGGGGGCTGATTCGCCGGGCGTCGGTGTGGCCGGTGACCGTGATATGCTCCACCGACTTCTGTTTCATCCGGGAGATGACGCGGTCCAGTTCCTCTTTGTCCCGCCGGGTAAGCTCGGCGCTCCCACTTTCGAACTCGGGATGCAACACGATGTCCGGCGCCGGACGGAGCTCGTCTCGTGTGCCGCGGACGAGCTCCGTGCTCACCGCCGGCGTGCGGTTGTTCTTGCCCTCCGGCGAGTCAGCGGTAAGGATGGCGGAGGTTCTGAACTGAGCGCCTTCAGGGCCGCTGACGGGCACAACCGTATCGAAGGAAAGCGTTCCACCCCAGTTCGCCGGGATCTCGGCGAACCGGAAGGTGACCGTGCTGCCAATCTCTTGCGGCTCATCGATGGGGAACGCCTTCCAAAACGTGCCGGTCGGATTGCTGACTGGCCTGCACTCGGGTCGCGGCCCGGCTGCAAAGGCGGCCGTACCTGGCCGGTAAACACCCCCTTCGGGCAGCATGATGGAGAGCTTCAGGTTCCGCGCCGGCACCACGCCGACGTGCACCGGGACCGTATATTGAATGAGGTCTTTCCCCTCCTCCAGAGGCGGCTCGCCAGGTGCCGGCCGCTTCGGAGACGTGAGGATCTCGATGCCGACCTCGCCGACCTGTTTCGGCTTGAGGCCCACGTGGAAGTCCGCGCGCCAGAGCGCCCCGCCTTGGAGGTCCACAAACTGAGAGAACGGTGTGCCGGCAAACCGCGTGTTCTCCTCGCAGGCCATGACCTCGTACTTCTCCGGCAACGTCGACAGGTCGACCTGCACCACATGCGTGCCCGGCTGCACGGCTGCGAAGTGGTACATGCCGTTCTGGTCGGTCACCACGAATGTCCCATCCTCGCGGTAAATCCGCACTCCCGCGAGACCGCCCTCCTCGCGCCGCTCCTTGTCACCACAGCCGTCCACGCTGACCCGTCCGACGATGGTCGCCGTGCTCCGGAACAGGTCCTCAATGACCACGACTGTGGCCTGCGCCGTGTTCGAAATCGCGCCGGGCGTGCCGGAGGCAACGGCTGTGTTGGTTGCTATGCCCGGCCGGGCCCCAGCGCCCACCTCGGCCACATAGACGATGTCGGCCTTGGTTCCAGCTGACAGGTCGCCAGCAGAGAAAGTCAGACTGCGGCCGTCAGAGGAAACAACGGGATCGGCGGTTGTCGCGCTGTTCAAGCGTGCCGAGCCTTTCCGGTAGCGGAAGCCAATCGGCAGCCGGTCCGTGACCATGACCGCCAGGATATTGCCGGTAGAATTATTTTCCACGGTGAGGCGATAGGGTACGAAGTCCCCCACCGCTGCGGTCTGTTTGCCTGCCGTCTTGACAAGCCACAGGCTTGCGTTCACGGGGTCCACGGGGATGTCTATGTGGATGGAAGGGCCGGGATTCACAACGAAGTCCTCGCCACGCGACCCGGGTATTACGATGGCGAAGGGCCCGCCTGGCAGCGTCTGGATGATGTTGGTCGCCACCTGGGACGGCGCGCCGTAGCCAGTGGGAGGCGTCACAACAAGCCGATAGGTGCCGGGCGCGACGATGAAAGGAAACCGGTAGCCGCCGGGCGTGAAGGTGTAGATTCTGCCGCTGCCGTCCGTAGCCGTGGCGCCCGAGACAACTGCCGATGGGAAAATGCTGACGCCGTCCTCGCCGTACACCGTGGCCGGAAGGCCGGTCGAAGCATCGATCATCGTAACCGTGGCCCCGTCCACCGGGAGACCGGACACACTGCTGAAGACTAGTCCGTAGGGATCGACCAGCGCCCCTGCTACCGGTGTGTCCACCGCATCGGCACTGTCGGTGTACGACGCATTGATACGCGATCCGGTCGCCACCTGCAGGACGCCATTCCCACTCGCGGCCGGCGTAGGCCCGGTCTGGATGTACCCGGCGAAAACGCCCGTGTTCGGGCCGGATTCAAGGAGCCGCAGCACCTCCGTGTCAAGGGTCACGGGGTTCTGGATGGTAACAAGCACGGTCTCACGGACTGCGGGATCCAGGTTCTGGTCCAGATCAGTCAGCCGGATGAATACTGGTTCTCCCATGTTGAACTGCGTTGCAGGCACGAGCGGGACCGGAGCTGAGAGATCGATAGGCGCCGAGCCGACGCCTGGAGTTATATGCACCGGCGGGGCAAGCGCGATGAACGTGCCCGTCGGAGTGCCGTTATTGCTGTAGGACGTCGTCCCGACGGACACGAGCTGGGCGCCCGGCGCACCAGGGCCGTACTGCAGGAGTTCCAGGGTCGAAGGGGTGCGGAGCGCGATCGTGGTCACGGTGACGCTGTTTGAGCTGACCAGTAGAGGGACTGAGGATGCTCCGGTGGTATAGACCGCTGCTGCGGTGTTTATGATGTTCGTTCCGGGCAGCGTCGCGGAAATACTCGCTACGGGTACGAGCATGATGGATAAGAATGCAAGAAGAACGATGATTAAGGAGAATAATGACGACGTTCTGACCGATGAGTCTCTGTTCTGACGGCTGGCGGCAGCCATGTCGGGGCGCACAAGTGGCATCATGCCGGTATTGCTGCCGGATGCCCGTTTCACGCGTATCGTTTGTATGCGCTTATCCCTTTCCAATGGTTACCGTTCTACTCCTGAAAATCTCCCCTCCCACACTCAGGTGGGAGGGGAGTGGTCGCTGCAGCTTTTTAATTTAGTTCACCGTAACCTGGTACTTGATCCGCGCAACACCGCCAAGGGAGTTAACAGTTAAGTTCGTGACATTGACCGTGCCTGCGGTAAAATCGGCATTGTCGACATCGCCATTCGTATTCGTGCGGCATCCGAACGTGCCGGTGCCCGGATCAACGGCGATGCCCTGGCCCGCTATGCAGCTAGGCCCTCCGTCATCGAACTGCGTCCGGAATGTCACCGGCAGCGCACCCAGTGCGTCCGCGATAGACACGTTCGTAGCATTGGACGTGCCGGGATTCGTGATCGTCACTATGTAGGTGATGACCGCGCCAGGGATCGACCGCGGCGAGGTGGTCCCGTTTACGGGATCGGAATAGACCACCGGGGTCTTGGTCACAGTGATCCCCGATATCCGGAACGCACTCCGGTCGGATGCGCGAGCATCGCGTCCTACGTCGCCGGTGACTGTCCCGTTGCCGGCATCACCGAAGACCGTATCAACACCGTTGTAGTTGGCGACACCCTCGGCCAGGTTCGTCGCTACCCCTGCGCCGCTGCCAAAGGCGCGGGCTACCGCGGTAAGCGAAAATGCCTGGAGCGCGCCATTCGCCTCACCCGCCGGGATGTTGGCGACGATAAATACTGTCACCGAGACGTCCGAGTTGATGGTACTGAACAGCGCCGTGTCAACCCCCGGGTCATAGATACCGTTACCAGTATCCACATAGGCGGCGACCGTCGGGACGGTGACAAAGGTGTTCGCCCCGCCGTTATAGGGGTTGGTGGCCGAAACGGCCGTCACCAGCCCGAAATCGAGCTGTGTGTTCGTGATGTTCGTCACCAGGAACGTCAGGTAGGCATTCGTTGCGCCTCCCGCCACGTCGACGAAGTTCGCGTTCTGGCGGGTGACCGTCATGTTCACCCGCATACCGACCGTGAATGTGGCCGTGGAGACAAGCGCGCTTCCCGGCACTCCTCCGATGGAATAACCGACCGACACCGAGTTGCTGATGCCGGTGCCTGCAATGGTGCCCGCTGCCCAGATGGACGCAGGTACCGCAATGGCGATCGCCGTAATGATCGCGACCGCCGTCAGGATCCTTTTAATGCTTGTTGCTTGCATGACTTCCTCCTTAGGTTAGTGTTTTCGAATATGCAAAATAGATTGTTCTGTGGCCGTTCTTGCCCCAGGTCTTTTTATCCCCCCTTCCATGATTCTCCGAACTTGTTCCAGAGAAATCTTCGTTCTTTTCGTTTTCGAGAATCGTTCCTATATTGTGATATCATGGCATGCTCCTCCCAAGTGCTCCGTCCTTCTCGCGGCTACCGGATCTGCGCACGAAACGAGACGCTTCCGCTAGCGCCAGGTGCCAGGGGGGCCGTCACGGTCCAGCGGATGTGCGTAAAATCCGCGGGCAGGGCCGGACGGACTTTGCCGTCCTTGTTCGTGATCTGCAGTTTTTCCGGTGCAGCGTATTTCTTGCCACCGTCGACGGAAAAGTCGATCTTCGTTCCCTTGCCCTCTGCGCTCTTTTCCACATAGGCCATGTGCTCGGGCACGGGGTTCGTGACCACCACCCCAGTGGCCGCCTGCTTTCCTTTGTTGACATAGCGTGTGGTGAAGATCACGACATCGCCTGGAACGACCTTGGCTTTAGAGGCCTCGATGCGCTTCACCTCGGTCGTTCCCTGGGCTGTCTTTTCCTTGACCTCCACTTCGGCTAGGCTCGTCACGACAATGTCCCCTTGCTGTTGCGCCCAGGCGGACAGGGGGGCCAGTGCCAATACCAGCATGCATCCAATGATCCTGTTCCTCATCTGCGTTCCCTCCTTAGTATTGATTAATCAATTTTTACATCGAACGAAATGACCTGCGCAGGCGACGCGCTGGTCAGGTTTCCCACATTGACCGTAATGGTATTCGGAGAAGTGATCCCGAAATTGCCCGCGTCGGCGTCTGTGGCGTCGGTCAGCGGCACTCCGTTCAGTACTATCGTTCCGGGCTTGTAGGTGGTGCTCGCCGGGATCGCGTCGGAGATGACGATGCCAATTGCAGTTCCGGTTCCCGCCATGGTCACACTCAGGGTATAGCGGATGGTCGCTCCCGGTTGAGGCCGGTTCCCGCCGTAGGGATCGAGAATGACGGCCGTCTTGGTCACATTCACCGTGGCACCACTGGAGATGGCATAGCTTCCGGCGGCGGTCCGGGTACCCTGCGACGCGCCGATCACCGCGTCGGAACCTCCTTCGCCGGCACCGGGCAGGATGGTCCCGGCAGGACCGGTCCCGCTGGCTGAGACCGCAGTCAGGTTGACCGTACCGACGTCGCCATTGGTCATGGTGGTCGCCGGTATACTTGAAAGTACAAAGATCGTCAGAAAACCGTCAGCTGTGACCGTGCCGGTGCCCGAGCTGTACAGCACGTCCGTGCTTTGGTCAAAGACGCCGTTCCCATTAGCGTCGAAATAGATCGCCGTGACCACCGGATCGAACTGGTCCCCGCCAATGCCCGCCCCAGTCGCGGACAGAGTATATGCGTCATTGCCGTTCCCAGTGTTGGTGATACGGAGCGTAGAGACCGCATTGGCCTGGCCCGGTAGAACGGGTACCGGAGAAGCGTCCTGCAGGGTGAGGGTAAGTTCGAGACGCTCGGCAATCCGGAGGGATGCGTTGCTGGACTGCGAGTAGTTGTTGCCGGCTATCGTGTAGTTCACGCTTACGGTGTTCATGATCACCGTGCCCGCTGCTGTTCCGACAGCACGCGCGCTGTCCTGACCCACCAGGCTTGCGGCAAGGAACGCGATGGCAATCAGGGCCTTTTTATATGTAGTTCCGCTTCTCTTCATGGGTCGATCTTTCGTGCGAGGCGGGCAGAGCACGCCTCACTTAGCCTCCTAATTGATCCTGACCCGGAACTGGATCGTGAACTGCGGGTTCGGCGGGCCGCTCGTTCCGTTCAACGCTCCGGCAGGGTTGATGCGTACGCCCTTCACATTCGAGTCATACCCGCCAACCGACACCGGCGTATAGTTGTACGGAGGACCGCCGCCAATCTGAGACGAGTAGGTCACAGCGGTCGCATAGTTGTACGTCACTCCGCAAGGAGGGACGGCGCTGCAAGTAAAGGTCACGGGATCGCCCGATCCGGTATCGACGTACATGCTTGTATTGGCCGGAATCGGGTCCGTGATGACGATCGAATTGCTATCAGCGGAGCCCGGGCCGCTATTGATCACCGTTACGGTATACAGCATCACCGCCCCGGGAATGGATTTTGGGTTGGTCGTATTATTGTATGGGTCGGAGAAGGTCGAGACCGCCTTAACGACCAATATGCTCGGTACAGCGCGTTCACCGATCGCGAATACGCCAAACCCACTCATACCGGTCGCCGTCGTATTATTGGGATTTTTCGCACCCACGGTCGGGTAGGTCCACACGCCGCCGCTCTTGCGTCCGACAATAAAGTTGGCCGTGTTCGCACCGCTATCAATATCGCCATTCACAAATGTGAATGTCGCGTCATACGTTGCGAAGGCTAATGAAGCCCCTTGCGTCAGGGTCCATGTGCGGTTCACGCTCTTTCCCGCATCAATGCCTGAGGTGTTCGCCGTGGTGTCCCCATGGTCGCCCGTATCGGTGCGAGCGATCAGTACGCCGTTCACCAGCGTCGAGGTGACGTTGGCCATGGCGACCGTCACCGGGGTGTAATTCGTTGCATCGCCGATAGGGAATGTACAGAGCGTAGTGCCTGCATTGGTCGGATAATGCAGGCTCAGATTGCCCACCACAAATCCGCCGGTTCGTACGATTCCGGTAGCACAGCTGGACCCCACTTCTAGAACATTCGCGCCGGTCGTGAAAATCCCGTTGGTGAGAGTTAGCACACCGCTGACGGTGGGACTGGCGCTAAGCGTCGCTCCAAACGCATCGTTCATTATTAAGTTAGCGTAGGTGCCGGTACCTGAAAGAACGTGAACGGCCGTGCCGCCGCTCAACGTAATGCTTCCGGTGGTGGCGGTATGCGTTCCGGTGTTGTTCACGTTGCCATTCACGGTCTGGATGCTCGCACCACTTCCAAAGATCACACTGGTAATCGCAAGATCTCCCCTCACAACGAAGCTGCCCGCCGCGGTCTTGACGCCGCTACCGCTCACGGTGAGATTTCCATAGCCCGGAGCCGCTTCAGAAGCAATATTCTGGTTGGCGCCGCTGTATTCGACCGTGCTGGTTGCGCCGAGCGTGTGCGTTGTGTAGTTGGTTGGAAAGCTGTTGGTCCCACCGATCTTGAGCGTTGTTCCGTTGGCCACCGTGATCATGCCACCGGCAGCCGTTCGGTTCGCGGTGAAGGTAGCGAGATCCAGCGTTCCCGTGGAAACGGAAAGGTTCCCGACTTGGGTCGCATTGCCCGTCAGGGCGGCTGCATTGCCAGCACCCACATTTATCGCAAGGTTGTTAAAGTTGGAGGCACCTATCTGCGGTGCTGCGCCTGTGAAAATCACTGTTCCGGTAGGCGTGAAGGTGCCGGCCGATCTCGTCCAGGTGCCCGCGCCTGTGCCGGTCACCGTAATCGTGTTACCGTTGTCAATCAGCGTGCCGGCCGTCTGGTTGAAGGTGCCGATGGAAATTGGTGTAGCGGCGGTTAAGGTCGTTGCTCCGGTGGAAGTGTAATTGAGAGCACCGGCAACGGTGAAGCCGGCGTTTCCCGTCATCGTCGCAGCGCCTGAAATGGTAAGGTCGCCGTTGATCGTGGTCACACCTGTCATGGTCTTAGCGCCGCTGTTGCTCAGGGTAAGGTCATAATAGCTCGTCGGCTCTACTGTCTGCGCGCCGGCACGGTTATAGTTCACCGTGTTGCCGATGGCAGACGCGTCGAGAGTGTTAATGCCCGGCGGTCCGATGAACCCGATGCTCAGCGTGCCGGTATTGGCCAGCGTGCCGGTACCAGCCAAGGCGGTCGTGACGTTTAGATTTCCGTTATTGGTCAAAGTCACCCCGGTAACGGTAACGTTGGGGATGGTGGTAATAGTTGTTCCACCAAAGCTCTGGCTATTGGTGTTAAAGGCGTAGACCCCAGTGCCCGCAGTGAAGGTTCCGTTGTTGATCAGGCCGCCCTGCATCGTAATGTTCTCATTAGCGCTATTGTTCCAGGTGCCGCCGTTATTGATCGTGATGTTTCCCGTGTAGGTTTTTGTCCCTGCTGCATTGTTGTGAGTCAACGTGCCTGACACTGACGTCGTACCCGTCACTACAGTGTTTAAACCGCCCACGGTCAAGGTCGTGCCCGCGCCGACGGAGAGATTGCCGAGGATGTTCAGCGTGCCGGCAGCGGGAGTTTTTGTACCGCTCCCCGACAGAACAAGATTCGGGTACGTCATCCCGGCCGTTGTGATTGCCTGATTTCCGGCTAAAGCGAGTGTTATCGTTGCTGTTGAGTTTCCTAACGCGTTGAAGGTGTTGGTTCCTGAATTAGCGGCAAATGGAGTGGCATTGTAAAATTGCAGGTTGGGCGAGCCCGACAATTCCACTTTACAGGTCCCATTACATGCCCCCCCCGGTCCGCCATTGAGATCAATTCTGTCCAATAACCAGGTTCCCGAACCGGAGAAGGTAGAAGTGACGTTGTTTCCCGCAAGGTAGATGGCATTTGTGCTGCCAGAAACAGTGAAGTTGACGCTGCCATTGTTGACGAGGTTGCCCCCCAAGTATATGTCGGAGTTGGCTCCAGCGGCGATAGCAAGAGTTCCTCCTGAATCGATCTGCAGGCTCGCCAACGTGTTAGTGTTGGCATTGAACGTTACCGTGCTGCCGTTCGGTACGATGACTGAGTCGCCTGCTGCCGGCACATGCCCGCAACTCCAGGTAGCCGCCGTTCCCCAATTGACGGCACCGGTGTTGCTGGTGCAGGTCGCCGCCTGCGCAACAGATCCCCACGCACCCAGCCAGATCAGCATTACTGTCACGATGCAAATTTTGAAAAATTTTCTTATTGCCCGTCTTGGCACGCTAGCCTGTCCGCTGTGGTCAACCGAACCATCCATTTTGTTCCATGAAAGTGGCACTGTTCGCGACGCGGCAGACTTCTCTCTTCTTCTGCATTCCGGTATGAGTCGGGATAGTTCTTTGTCTTGCACGTTCACTTGGTCTTTATATTCCCTCATCGCGCCAACAACGTAGCGCATTGTGTACTGCCTCATCGATGACAGCATCCGTTCTCTCTTGTCATCTGAATTGACCATAATAAACACCCTCACAAATACAAAAAAACATGGCATTTAGTAACATAAGCTTCAAACATAATAAAATAATTAACTTCTTTTTTTTGAAGTCCAACAAATATTTTTAATACCTATGATACTGTAAATTATAATAAATCAAATATTATTTGTCAACACTATTTTTAATAGAATACTATATTATTTAAATATAATATTTCATAATAACAATAAGTTATAGGGTCGTATGGTTTAATATGCGAAATGTGCTCTGGAAAGCGTTAGCCGGCATCAAGCAACCCCAATGATTTCGGTCATCGTGAGGTTCACCTTGTTGTCAACTACGAACGTTGCAGAGGGATCGGTGCTGATTGCCGGCTGCAACGCGTCGCCGATCGCCCAACCGGGAGAGGTGGCATTGGTCATGGGCTGGTATTGATCGCGGATGTGACGACGCTGATGAAACACCATCCCAGCACCAGCAAGGACCAATGCGCGAAGACCCGGCAGAGAGGCAACAATACTCGCGCCGACATAGCGGCGAGCACTAATGCATGATGCCATTCTTCCACCTTAATCGGACAACGGAATGCACCGGGGAACGATGGCCGGGAAGCTAATGGCATTGTCCCAAATAAAAAACTAAATGGTGCGCCTGCTGGAATGGCCCATTGTCCTTCGCTCGTTGGAAACCCGGTCAAAATTGACAATTACCTATTAAATCAAAATTTTAGGAAGGAGATATTAATTTTAACAAGTATAGTTAATATGATATACATAGTCAATACAATAAATATCTTATTTTTACTTTATTTGGATATAAATTCACACACTATCTATATGTTCGTGGGTGGTTAATCGGAGTGGTTATGGCAGTGATATGATAAAAATAGTGGAGTTTCTGCGTCGTACAGACCGCAGCAATAAAAAGAGGCCTCGTTTTCCAGGCCCCGCAATTGTGCTTAAATTGTGCCTATTTCACTCGGAAGTGACTTGATTGTATCTGGCTGGAGCTAACTTGATTACTGGAATAAAACTGAATGACCGATAAAGAAACACGGCGACCTGCACGGGTTATCGAACTGGCCAGCAAGTATGGCCAATATGGTTACCAGATGATAACTGGATTGCTGAAGAACGAAAGATGGAGGGTCAACCACAAGCGAATAGAGCGGATTGATGTCAGGAAGGCCTCAAAGTATTGAAGAAACCGCCGTAGCGTGAAAAGCTGTGGCTAAATGATGGTTCTTGTATCAGGCTCCGTCCCGAGTATAAGGACCATGTGTGGAGCTATGATTTCGTGGCAGTGAGATTGTCTAATGGCCGACCGCTCCGTATGTGTCAGCTTGTACGCTTGCTAGCATATTAGCGCTTCATCATTCTAGCCAGGCTGTCGAACCAGGTCCTTTTCCCCGCTTCCAATTCCCTCGGCTGCTGTATGCGGACAGGCCTGTTCGCAACAATGGCCGCCGGTATGGTCTCGACCAGCTCCCGCGCCCGTTCATCGCCGATCAGCGCCGCGGCTGCCTTCACTCCCTCCGAAAGGAGCGGCCGCCGCACTGTCGCGGAATGGCCGTCGCTGGCCATGATGTGCGCCAGGTCTTTTTTGAGAAGATGGATGCTGAACTTCCTGGCGGCGTTTCCGAAGCCGCCAAGGAGGCTCATTGCCGTTATCTGCACCAGGGCGCCCATCTGTACAGCCTGTTCCACTGCCTTGGGGTGCCTGACGAACCAGTAGTTCCGCTCAGGATGGGTGATGACGGGCACCGTGCCGGCTGCGAGCAGCGACCGGAGAAAAGCGTCCCAGGACTGCGGCACATAGAAATGCGGGAACTCCAGTAGGAGATAGCAACTGTTGTTGATGGACAGGAAGTTCTTCAGTCCCGGGTGTGTCGGAAGATCCGGGAAGATGGCAACATCAGCGCCCGGCACGATCGTAAGCGCGATGTTTTCCTCTTGCAAAGCAACCTCGAGTTCAGCCACCCGTTCCCCGATCAATTCCCCGGTCCGGGGATACTGATCCGGATTAAAGTGCGGAGTCGCGACGATGGTCGTGGTCCCGTCCCTGGCTGCCATGCGGCACATCTCAACGGACTCGCGGAGCGTTTCCGGACCGTCATCCATGCTGTGCAGGATATGGCAGTGGAGGTCGATCATGCCGTTTCTTTACGCGCCTCCCCTTAGGGGCGGTTTTAGGAATAATAAAAAAAGCCGTAACTCACGAAGAGCTACGGCTTTCACTAATGGTCGGGGCGAGCCGATTTGAACGGCCGACCACTCGCACCCCAAGCGAGTACGCTACCAGGCTGCGCCACGCCCCGATAAACTCTGATCGAATTTGAACAATTTTCGCGTACAATAACAATAAGGGAAAGGATCGGGGAACCGGTGAGCAGGCGATGCCGAAAACGCCATCTCCTCTCGCCCTCAGGCTTTCCCTGTCCCCCTATTTGAGCAGCTCCAATATCTCCCTGATCTCTTTTTTCGCCGTTTCGAGGACGGAATCCGTATCCTGCCGGCCTCTGCCTTTCAGCTTCTTCCGTGCGCCCGATATGGTATAACCGCTCTGGTACAGCAGCTTCTTGACCTGCAGGATATTGTCGAGGTCCTTCTTCGTGTAAAGCCGCTGGCCTGATTTCCTTTTTTCCGGCCGGAGGTGGGGGAACTCGGTCTCCCAGTACCGCAGCACGTACGGTTCCAAGTCCGTGATTCTGCTCACCTCCCCAATGCGGTAGAAGAGCTTACTCGGCTGCCGCTGCGGGGGTTGTTGATGCGGAGGCTGTAGACTCAATGACATGTTCCTTGAATATCATGCTCGGCCGGAAGCTCACGACACTGCGCGGTGTGATCTCGATCTCCTGGCCCGTCTTGGGATTTCTCCCCTTCCGTGACCGTTTTTGTCTCACCACGAAGTTCCCGAACCCCGAGAGCTTCACAGTATCGCCCTGCTTCAGCGTCTGCTTGATCGTATCAAGGATCATCTCGACCAGTTCTTCGGCATCCTGCTTCGGCAGGCCCACTTTGTCAAATACGTCTGAGATGATATCTGCCTTGGTCATTCCGCACCTCCCGAACGTGCGATACTATAGTGGATAACTGTTTCAAAGTCAAGGGTAATTTGCGCTGCCCCGGGGCGCCGGCATCTATTGGCGGCGAAGATTTGTCTTGCCTCGGCTGACGAATTATTATAGTATTATGCGGTTTGGACAATCCTGCTGCACGGAGGGGAACACGATGCCGGACCTGGTCACTGTATCAAGCATTGAAAATTTCGAAGATCTGAAGACCAAAATCAACTTGCTCTTTGAACAGGGCAAGTTCGCAGAGATCATCCAGGCCGTCGGAATGCACTCGATCCTGATGGAACCGGAGCATATGATCGGCGACCAGGACCATCTCTACCACCTGGTGCTGAACCTGATCAAGAAGAAGATCAACAGGGAGGATCCCAAGCGCTATTCCTCCTGGCTCATCGCCTTCCCTGCCCTTCTCAATCGGATCGTGGAAGAAAAACAGATCGTTACCGATGCCGCTTCGCTCTACGGGCTTGCTTCGCGCACCGATTCTTTCGGCCCCTTCTCATCCCTCGATGAGTTCTACTTCTGGGCCCTTGACGACCGGCGGCTGACCCTTGACCAGATCGTCAAATACATCGAGAAGACCGTGGAGATGTATAGATAGGTCGAAAAAGACAGTTCACGGTTCAACGTTAAAGATTCAAGATCAACTTGGTAGCCTGCCCGATTGAAAGCGTGCAAGCTCGTTAGTTTGTTCATCTGTCAGCCTGCCCCATTGCTCCCGGTTAACGTGTCTGCCAGTCCGTTGCCTCTCCCCTCATAGATGCACCTGCGCCATCACGTCCTCGACCGAGATCGCCCCCATGCACCGCATCCCTTTATCGCATTCGCGCCGGAAACAGGGCGAACAGGAGATGCCCGTACGCACCACCACGTGGCCAGGCCCATACGGACCCGTCCGCCAGGGCGCCGTGGGCCCGAAAAGTGCCAACACCCTGCCGCCGGCAGCCGCCGCAAGGTGCATGGGCCCCGTGTCCGTGGTGATGAAGAGGTCCGCCAGCGCGGCCAGCGCAGCCAGTTCCCTGAGCGTCGTGTCCCCGGCCCAGTCCGTTGCCTGCTGCCGCATCATTGCCCGGATCCGTTCTGTCACCGTCCGGTCACCCGGGCTCCCCGTCAACACGACGACCGCGTTCCGCTCGAGGACAAGGCGGTCGGCGAGTTGCGCGAACTTCTCCTCCTGCCACAGCTTGGTCTTCCACCGGGCCACGGGATTGATGACAACGACCTTCCGTCCCTCTGAAGCGAGGCCCCGCAAACGCAACCGCATGGCTGCGAGCTCGCGACCAATGGGCAGCGTACAGACCGGCGAAGGGTCAACGGCGCCCAGGTAGCGGGCAACGTCCAGATAGCGCTCCAGCGCGTGCTTCTCGATATCGTAGGCAGGAAGGCGTTCGTTCAGAAAGAGGTGGGACAGTTCCCGCGTTCCGGCAAAGCCGATCTTGCGCTTTGCGCGTGCTAGGCCGATGACGATGCCGCTCTTGACCAATCCCTGGAGGTCGACGGCGATATCATACCGGCTGCTGCGCAGTTCGCCGATGAACCCGATGATGCCCTTGAGCCCGCGCAGGATGGTTGACGGCCGCCGGAGCATGCGCATCCACTCTTTCCTCTGTGATACCAGCAGCGTGTGGATCAGCGGATGCCCCTCAAGGATGTCCGACGCCGCCTCCTCGACGGCCCAGTCTATGTCGCTCTGGGGATAGGTCCTCTTGATGGCCTCGAGCGCCGGCAGTGCCTGGACCACGTCGCCGATGGCAGACAGTTTGACGATGAGTATCCGCATGATTCGTGAGAGCAATCATAATCCATCGGCCCGGTCCCGTCAACCCCGAAGAAAGAGCGGGACCTGGATACTCTTACCCTTGCACTGCAGTGCCCGGGAACACGACTTCCTTATTGTCTGTTATGACCTTTCTCCTTGCATTTTGGTCTGCTTTTGCTACAATTTTTTCAGAACCCCTTCTCTGAATGATACAGGTCTGTTCTATGGTCTGCGTTCCATTGACCGAAGGAGGATACGGCATGGCGATGAAGAAGAGCTCCAGTACCAAGACATCGGTCCGAAAACCGGCAAGGAAGAAAGTCGCAGGAAAGAAGACCGCGAAGACGAAGGCTGTCGCGAAAAGGCCGGCAGGAAAGAAGGCAGCAAAAAAAAGCGCTGCTGGGAGGTCGGCCAGAAAGGTCGCGCCAAAAAAGAGGGCGTCAAGGAAGACCAAGCCTGCGTCGGACAGGGTCCCTTCCAAGGCGCCAGCCATAGTGCAACCGGGACCGCCGCCGGGCAGCGTTCCCCCCGTGGAAGAGCCGTCCCTTCTCGAGGAGGCCATCGGCATCGTGACCCACTATTACAGCCATCTCGGCGTTGCGGTGGTCCAGGTGAACAAAGGGTCCCTGAAGACAGGCGATAGGATCCATATCAGGGGCCACTCCACGGACTTCACGCAGACGGTAGCGTCCATGGAGTACGAGCACCAGCATGTTGACCAGGCCAGCGCGGGTCAGAGCGTCGGCCTCAAGATTGCCGACCACGTGCGGGAACACGACATCGTGTACCTGGTGAAATAACAGCGTGGATGTACGCGGCAATCGCAGTGCGCCAGATCAAAGCCGGTCCTCTGGCCATGTTCTTTGACCGGAGCAGGATCTCGTAATACTGCCAGCGGACCATGGGACCGTGCGGCAGCGGAGCACCCCGAGGAGCCCCTATCCCAACCGTTCACGGCAACATAACCGGCCTCAAACCGGCCGAGACCAGGACGCTCGAGCGGCTCTACCGCAGGAAGATGCCGCCCGATGCGGTCATCACTCCCGAGGCAGCTCGCGCCCTGACCGAGGCATCGGCGGAGATCGGCAGGCAGGTGGGCCTTATCATCGACCGTTCCGGCAGCGTACGAGACGTCCTGGTCGGCACGAACCACGATATCCTCATTCCCGACCTCTCTGAGCACCGGCTCGGCGCCAAACGCCTCCGGGGCGTCCGGTTCATCCACACCCATCTCAAGGAACAACCCCTGAACCAGGAAGACCTTACCGACCTGGCGCTCCTCCGGCTTGATCTGATCGCCGCCCTTGTGGCCCGGCAGGACGGACTGCCCGGAAACATCTCCATCGCCCATCTTCTGCCGCCCAATCCGGAAGAGAAGCTCTACGAGGTCCTGCCGCCCCGGTCCGTGCATGGTCTGACCCTCGACGCCCTGGACCTCATCTCGACGCTGGAACGCGAGATGGAGCGGCTCCAAAGGGCCGTGGAGGTCGTCAGGAAAGACCGCGCCATCCTCGTGAGCGTGTCCAAGGCTGCCAGGACGGAGCAGGAAGAGTCCATCGAAGAATTGAAGGAGCTCGCCCGGTCCGACAGCATCCATGTCCTTGACACGGTCATTCAGCGGCCCCACGACATCAATCCCCGCTACCTGCTCGGCGAAGGCAAGCTCAAGGAACTGATCATCCGTTCTCAGCAGCTCGGCGCCGACCTCATCGTCTTCAACCAGGACCTCACACCGGCGCAGGTCAAGGCCATCGGCGACATCACCGAGATGCGGGTCATCGACCGCACCCAGCTCATTCTTGACATCTTCGCCCGCAGGGCTCACAGCGGCGACGGGAAGGTCCAGGTGGAGCTGGCCCAGCTCAAGTACCGGCTGCCGCGCCTCTCGGAGCGGTCCACTGCCCTCTCCCGCCTCACCGGCGGCATCGGCGGCAGGGGCCCGGGAGAGACAAGGCTCGAGGTCGACATGCGTCGTGCTCGGGACAAGATCCGGAGGCTTGAGAAACAGCTGATTGCCCTCGGGAAGGCCCGCAATCAACGCAGAGACAGGCGCGTCAGCAGCGCCGTCCCCATTGTTTCGATCGCTGGATATACGAACGCGGGCAAGTCCACGCTGTTCAACACGCTGACAAAGGCCGACGTGAATGCAGAGGACCTGCTCTTCGCAACCCTCGACACCGCTACCCGCAGGCTCCGCTTCCCCAAGGAGCGCGAGGTGGTCATTACCGACACCGTGGGATTCATCCGCGACCTTCCCAAGGACCTCCTGGGCGCGTTCCGGGCGACCCTTGACGAGATGCAGGACGCCGACCTGATCCTGCACGTCGTGGACATCAGCAATCCCCGGTTCGAACAACAGATGGAGTCGGTGGACAAGATCTTGAACGAGATCGGGCTGGACAATATCCCGCGGATCATGGTGTTCAACAAGGTAGACCTCGTGAGCCCCCTCTGGGCGAAGGCCATCTCAAGCCGGTTCAACGGTGTCGTATGTTCGGCCATAAGGCCGGAAACGCTCGGCGGATTATTGAAGGAGATCGAGGAGCGGGTATGGCAGGAGGGATGAGAAGAGATTCAAGATTCAAGAATTCACCTAATCTCAAGGTTTCCTTCGCGTCCTTTGCGTCTTCGCGGTAATAGAATTTGTCGTTGTCCGCCTGTACGCCTGTTAGCTTGCCAGCCTGTTAGCTGTTTTCCCTGTCTTCACTTCCCTCCGATGGATAGCTCCTTCACTCGGAGCGTCGGGCTTCCGATCCGGCCTGAAAATCGCAGGTCATTCCCGACAGCGTCTACATTCTTCATGAGGTCAAGGATGTTCCCCGCGATGGTGATCTCCCGCACCGGATAGGCTTTTTTGCCGTTCTCGATCCAGAACCCGGTAGCACCCACGGAAAAATCGCCGGAGATGGGGTTCGCCATATGCGCTCCCATGATCTCGGTGACGTAGAGCCCCCGCACTGTCGACGCGATCAGCTCTTCGGGAGCATGGGGTCCGGGAGCGATATAGAGGTTCGTGACACCTACGCCCGGCACGCCTTTGAAGCCGCCCCGGATGCCGTTGCCCGTTGACTCTGTCCGGTCCTGATTCGCGGTGCGAGCATTATGCAGGAACAGCGCGAGCCTGCCTTGGTCGATGACCGTCTTCTTTCGGGCAGGAACCAGTTCATCGTCCGATGGAGCACTCCCCATGCCGCCATCCAGCAGGCCGTCATCGTAAACGGTGATGAGCGGTGACACCACTTCCGTACCCAACTTACCAATGAAGAGCGACTTTTTTTTCTGGACGTTCTCAGCGGAAAAGCCGCTCGCGATGATGGAGAGAACCTCTTCCGCAACGCCTGCCTCCAGGACCACCGGCGCCTTCACCGAATCGATGCTGCAGGCACCGAGCAGGTCCAGTGCCTTCCGCGCGGCCTTACGGCCGATATCCTCGATGTCCAGTTTGGCGTAGAACCGCTTCACATCGGATTCCCACCCTGCCTGGGACTCCCCCTTTTCCTCGGCGACCACCTCGATGCTCGCTGACACGGCCGTTCCGCGGTAGGAGATCGATGCACCGTGGCTGTTCGCGATCAGGGTCTCCGCCTGGTAAAAGCCTGCGGAGGCCTTGCGGATGCGCCGGACCCGGGGGTCCACTGCGTAGGCCTCGCGCTCCATGGCCATGACGCGGCCGATCTGCTCCTGCTCCGAAAGTGCGAGCGATGGCAGGATCGAAGATGTCCACGGTCTGATAGGGTGATGAAGGTCTTGCGGGAATGATCGCGAAGGGATCGGGCTCGGTGTTCCGGGCGCCGCTTACTGCCGCTTGGGCAAGCTCCCGCAGGGAAGGCTCTGTGAGGTCCGTGTTGTAGGAAAAGCCGGTCCGGCCGTTGACCAGGACCCGGAGGCCCACACCGATGTCCCGGGCGCGCTCGAAGGCATCTACTTTCTGGTCCTTGATCTCGACGGAGGTGGAGGTTGAAACGCGGAGGAAGACCTCGGCAGCATCAGCCTTGAGGTCCCTGGACAGGGAAAGGATCTTGTATGCCGTCCGATCATCCATGCTGTCTTCCCGATGTCCTCTTCTCCGTGCCGCTGCAGTGCCATCATCATCACGCGGCTCGCGACGGATGGTTATTCGAAATAGCTGGCCGACGCCGAGTCCGATTCCCAGACCGTGACGCTGGCGACCTCGACGTTGTCGTCGTTGAGCTTCTTCGCCAGCGTGTCATAGATCCACTTGGCGAGGTTCTCCGAAGACGGATTGATCTGCGTGAACGGGAAGATATCGTTCAGGAAGGTGTGTTCGAGCTGGTCCAGCACATCGCGGAGCGCCTTCTTGAGGTCGTGGAAGTCGATCGCCAGCCCCTGTTCGTTCAGTCGTTCCGCGGTAACGGCCACCGTCACCCTCCAGTTGTGGCCGTGGAGGTTCTCGCACTTG
Organism: Nitrospirota bacterium; assembly: GCA_963840455.1. GTDB lineage: Bacteria > Nitrospirota > UBA9217 > UBA9217 > UBA9217 > JAAXXJ01. The sequence goes on from CAWIYV010000001.1 coordinate 66,813, forward strand.
CCCTTGTAGCCGCGCAGCTGGTGCGCAGCGGCGAACTTGGATTCCACCATCAGTTCATACATGGCGGTGATAATAAGTCAGCGATGGGAAAAAGTCAACAGTGAAAAGGGACGGGTGTCAAGCCAAAGTAGAAATGTCCTATTCTTACCAAAATAGAAATGTCCGGTTTTTACGGTGCCGATAGAGGCTGCTCTCGACGTCGTCTAGGTGTGAGGGCGGGCCTCGTTTTCCAGGGATGATCGGTCGGAGGTATCCAAGGCTTCTTTGCTGGGAACAGGGGGAGTGGCCCCGGCGTTTCCCTTGGCGGCTGTTCCGTAATCATCCGATAGCGCAGGTCCTGGCCGTTGTAAGTGATATGCAAACTGCCGTCAAGACGCGCCTCCACGGTGACCTTCTTGGCCCGGGTCATCTGCTCGATCTGGTAAAGCTTGCCGTTGTACGCGATCGTAAAGTCGTTCTTGACCGTCCGCTCCTCCTTGATGCAGAAGATGCGGTCGAGTTCTCTTGCATGCGGGGCCGGCCGGTGCAGGTCGGCCTTGAGACGAGCCTGTTTCCGGAACCGACTGTTATGCTTCGGCAGATAGGCGTCCAGGAAGGTATTCGCCTCGTCGACGTTCTTGATCCCCCGAAGGCGCATCTCCCGGACTAAGCGGTCCTGCAGCGTCTTGAACAGTCGTTCCACCCTGCCCTTGGCCTGGGGAGAGTTGGCGTGGATGACCTCGACCTCCAAGGCCGCCAAGCTCTTCTCAAAATGGCTCATGGGCTCCCGGCCGGACAACTGTTCGTCGATGGTCGGCTTAGCCCATGACTTGTACGTGGTGTGCTTGTCCAGATAGACGCTCTGGGGGATACCGTACAGCCTGATATACCGCTTCATGCTGTCCATGGCAGGCATCGTGCCCTCGTAATCATAGAATCGGCCATAAACGGTTCCCGTTGCGTCGTCGATGTACCCCATGAACACGCAGAACGGGCCCCGGCCCTCGAACCAGTCATGATGGGAGCCGTCTATCTGTACCAACTCGCCGAAACAGGCCTTCCGTTCGCGCCGCTGCCGGTGCTTCTTCACTCGGCGCTTTTTATAGGGGACCTCCGCCTCGTTCAGCCAGAGCCGGAGTGTTTCATCGCTTATGGCGATCCCATGGACCTCATAAAGTTTCTCCGTGGCATGGGCAAGATTGAAGTCGGCATACTCTCGCTTAAAAAGCTTGAGTGCCCGCTCCTTGATCTTCTTCAGAATCCGGTTGTTCGACGCCCGGCCGCGAGACCGGTGGCATATGCCGTCGTCGCCCTCGGTCCGAACCCGCTTGATTAGCCGCCGGAGCTGCCGGTCGCTCAGCCCGAGAACCGCTGCTGCCGCGACCTGGCTGACCTTCCGGTCCAATGCCTGATGGATAACGTGAAGACGTTTCGATTCCCTTCTGCTCATCGTGATCATGTCCTTATCTGCCACTGTGCCCTCCCGATTGGTAGGGCATTGTAGCCGGAATTAGGACATTTCTACTTTGGCAGAATAGGACATTATCATTTTGGCATTACACAGTGAAAAGGGACGGGGAAACATTTTTCTCTGGATAATGCGGGGGTTTTTCGCTATTCTACTGGTCATGAGACAGCTCAACAAGGTTTCCCTGTTCAAGGACCTGTCCGACGCGGAGTTCAAGGAGCTCGAGCCCTATCTCTCGACGACCGCCTACCGGAAGAAAGAGACCATCTTCTCCGAAGGCGAGCCGCCGGAGTGGTTCTACCTCGTCCTCTCGGGCAAGGTGAAGATCACCAAGCTCTCGCACGAAGGCAAGGAGATCATCCTGGAGGTGATATCGCCCACCGATATCTTCGGGGGCGTCGCCGTCATCAAGGGGTTCCCCTACCCGGCCAACGCCGTGGCCATGGAGGACTCCGAAGTGCTGAAGATATCCCGCAAGAACCTCATGCGGCTCATGGACCGGTTCCCCAATCTCATGTACTGCATGGCGATGCAGATGGGGGACCGCATGAAGAGCTCCCACGATTCCCTCAAGAACATCGCCCTCGAGCGGGTGGAGGCGCGGATCGCGGCGCTGCTCCTCAAGCTCGCCGGAAAGGTCGGCATCGAAACGAAGGAAGGCACGATGATCGACATGCGCCTCACCAAGCAGGACGTGGCGGACATGGTGGGCACCACGGTGGAGACCTCCATCCGCACCTTCAGCAAGTTCAGGAAGCAGGGCCTCGTCACCGAGGTCGACGGCAAGATCGTCATCAGGGACAAGGAGAGCCTCGCCGCATTCTCCTCGTGACCTAGCTGGGCTGTTCGACCGGCGGCATGAGGGTCTTCAGCATGTTGTAGAAGAACAGGAAGATCGAGACCATTTCCAGCGCCCCGGCGAGCACGGTGGCAGCGACCAGTGTATCCGACGGGCTGTAGACATTGAGCGTGTAGAACACCAGCATCGCCACCAGACCGATATTGGCAATCCAGAACTGGGCCTCTCCCAGCTTCTTGCTGTACATCTGCCGTCCCATGAACTTCGGCAGGATGTGGTACCCTACCCCGTAGATCATCATGGATACCCAGCCCAGCATGTTGAGATGGGAGTGGACGAATTTGAGCGCCATCGCGCGCTCGCTGCCGAGCATGGCTATCCCCACCAATGACGCCACCCCGAGATAGACGATGCTCATGATGATGAACCGGCGAACGAACTTGTCCATTGCGGACCTCCTTGGTCTGTAATAAGAGCAAGTATACCAAAAGGCTATGCGGTCTGCTATGACCAGTGTCATACGGAAAAGTACAAAACCGCTGTGCCAAGTTCACGGTTCAAAGTTCAACAGGTGCTGATTACACTTCCCACGTCATCGCGATAACCGACTATCGTTCATCTTGAACCTACACCTTGAACCTGACGTTCGTCCCTATGATGTGCGTCATACCATTCCCCGCAGTATCTGGTATCATATGACCATATCAAGTTCAAGGAGGATGCCATGCTTGCAGAAAAGAAGACCGTGACCAAGGATACGCTCATCGGCGATGCCATTAAAAATGTGCCGGGTGCCAAGGCTGTCATCGAAAAATACTTCGGCAATGGGTGCTTTACCTGCCCGGGGATCAATGTGGAATCGATCTCCTTCGGCGCTATGATGCACAACCTCGATCCCGACAAGGTCGTCGCCGAGATCAATGCTGTGCAGGAGGGATGATATGGGAAAACCTGAACTGAAGTGCTTCGTCTGCGGTTCTGAGGACAAGGAAAAGACCTATCTCCCCTGCTACAACGAGGGCAAGGAAAAGATCGTCTGCACCCGCTGCCTGCCCACGCTCATACACGGCGCGCACTAGCTGCTCCCGCACGCTCCTCATTCAGTGTCCTCCGGCCGGCAGGGAAACCATGCCGGCCGATCCTTTTTCCCCGTCCTCCTGGAAATCTCTGGAAATCGAGGCATAATCTTGGTACACTGCGGTCATGGACAAAGATCTTGCTATCGTGCTCGTAAGCGGCGGGATGGACAGCTGCGTCACGGCGGCCATGGCCGCGCAGACCTGCCGCCTCGCGTTCCTGCATGTTAATTACGGCCAACGGACCGAGGAACGCGAACTCCGGGCGTTCAACGAGTTGGCGGACCATTTTCAATGCTCAAAAGCGTCTTATCGTGAGCATCGAGCACCTGAAGGTCATCGGCGGTTCGAGCCTCACCGATACCAGTATTCCCGTCCCGGAATCAGGGAGCGCTCCGAGGAAGCCTGACTCGCCGCTTTCTGCACCCAACATCCCCAGCACTTACGTCCCCTTCCGGAACGCCCATCTGCTCGCGATCGCCGTTTCCTGGTCGGAGGTCATCGACGCTAAGAAGATCTTTATCGGCGCCGTTGAGGAGGACAGCTCGGGTTATCCCGACTGTCGCGAAGTCTTCTACCAGGCTTTTAACCGGGTGATCGAGACGGGAACGAGGCCTGAGACGCGCGTCGATATCGTAACGCCGCTCATCCACATGAAGAAATCGGAGATCGTGAGGAAAGGCTTGGCGCTCGGTGCGCCGTTCGAGCTCACCTGGAGCTGCTACCAGGACAGCGAGAAGGCATGCGGTAGGTGCGAGAGCTGCGCGCTGCGGTTGAAAGGGTTCCGGGAGGCAGGAAATGAAGGATCCCGATACCGTATGAGGACGGCAGCGCCAGATAGATTAGAGGAAGCAAGTAACGACAAGGAGCAGCGTCAAGCACGACCATGACGATGACCGTGGCCCAAGCGATGAGATCGAATATCTTCGAGTTGGTATACTCTCCCATGATGTCCTTGTTGTTGATCAGCAGAAGCATAAATATGAGCACGAACGGCAGCATGACGCCGTTCACTACTTGCGAGATGAGCATGATCGGGATCAAGCGGTGCGTTCGGGATCAGGATGATCAGCGCGCCGACGACGATAATCCCGGTATAGAGCCACATGAACTGCGGCGCAGTCTTGAAGTTCTTGTCGATCCCCGACTCCCACCCCATTCCTTCGCACACGTAGTAAGCCGTTGCCAGTGGCAAAATGGACGCAGCGAAGAGCGATGCGTTCGCCAGCCCGATAGCGAACAGGATCGAGGCATTCTTACCTGCGAGCGGCGCAAGGGCGACAGCGGCGTCCTTGGCGTCAGTTATCGTGACCCCGTTCACAAACATCGTGGCCGCACAGGCAACGATGATGAAGAATGCTATCACGTCGGTCATGATGCAGCCGACGATTACATCCAGGCGCGATGCACCGTAATTCTCCACTTTGATGTTCTTCTCCACCACCGCCGACTGCAGATAGAACTGCATCCACGGTGCGATGGTGGTCCCCACCACGCCGATAAGCATCATCACATAGGTCGGTTTGAAATCAAAGGACGGCTTGACCGTATCGAGCAGGATCTCTCCCCACGGGGGGTGAATCATGTATGCTGAGACCACATAGGTCAGGAATACGGTGCAGGCGACCAGGAATATCCGTTCGACGAACCGGTAGGTCCCCTTGACCACGAGCAGCCAGACGGCAAAAGCCCCGATCGGGACGGAGATATACTTGCTGACGCCGAAGATCTCCATGGCCGAGGCCCAGCCCGCGAACTCGGCAACAGTGTTCCCCATGTCAGCCACGAGCAGGCTCAGCATGAGGAAGAAGGTGGCCCGGACCCCGAAGTTCTCCCTGATCAGGTCGGCGAGCGTCTTCCCGGTGACCACCCCCATGCGCGCGACCATTTCCTGCACGACGATGAGAGCAGCAGTGATGGGAAGGAGCGTCCACAGGAGCGAGTATCCGAAAGTGGGCGCCTGCCACCGAATAGGTAGCGATGCCTCCCGCATCGTTGTCAACATTCGCGGTAATGATGCCCGGCCCCAGCACAGACAGAAATATAAGGATCTTATTCTTTTTGTTCATTGTCTTTCAGACCCAGCACGCGGTAGGAACCGAGATGCGGTGTGTATTATCGCTTTCTTCGCTTCTTCTTCGATGCGGTCGGCAGTAGAAAATCTAAAACATCGTCCACGGTCACGATGCCCTGCATGACATTATTCTCATCCACGACAGGGGCGGCGAGAAGATTATACTTTGAAATGAACTCTGCCACATCCTTCCGTTCGGTCTCGATCGAGAGGGTCTTGACCGGCGTCCTCATGATGTCCTCGATCCTGGACTCCGGCCGCGCAAGGATCAGGTCCTTGAGCGTCACCACGCCGACGAGCCGCTCGTTCTCGTCGAGGATATACAGGTAGTAGATGGTCTCCACGTCCGGGGCCTCGAGACGGAGTTCCCGGATGGCATCTTCCACGCTCATGGACGGCGGGAAGGCAATATACTCGGTGGTCATCAGGCCGCCTGCTGTGTCCTCTTCGTGCTCGAGCAGTTCCTGAACGTCCTCAGCCTCTTCCTTTTCCATGAGGTTGATGAGTTCCTTGGCCTTGTCCTCGGGAAGATCGCCCAGGACATCGGCAGCCTCATCAGGAGGCATCTGTTCGAGGATGTCCGAGGCTTTTTCCTTGGACATATCATCAATAATGTCGGCCTGGACCTTGGGCTCCAGTTCGTGGAGCGCCTCCGCAGCGGTTTCCACATCGAGACTGCCGAACAGTGCGGTACGTTCCCGCTGGGAAGCTTCACTGATGATCTCCGCAAGGTCAGCAGGATGCATTTGGGACACTTTTTGGCGGGATACGATCAGGGTGAGTTTCGTGAGCTTGGGTTCGACCGTCTGAAGATAGTGCCAGCCGATGAGATGATTTTGGAGTTTGTATCCGAAAAGGAATAAGAACTTCTCGCCCCGGGCTTCTACTCCCAGTCGCCGCAACAGCCCGCGAAGGCCGATATCTGCCGCAACAAGGCACATCGTTCCGTTGACATCGCCAAGCTTAAGGTCGTTGACGCGCACCAGTTTGGCCCCGTTGATATCCACGATCTGCTTATCAAGCATGTCGCGGAAAACAAGAATGTCCGTTGCGGATGCAGATGAAGGCTGCAAGTTGCTGGCGACGACATTGACCGAGATGACGCGGCGGTTAAAGAGGTTGACCGAATCCCAGGGAATGGTATAGGTGCTCCTTCCCGAAGTGACAACAAGTGCCGTAACGGCAGGAAAAGGTTCACCGAGACCGATGACAATGTCATTAAGCTTCCCGATCTCCTCCCCTGTCTGATCGAGCACCGGCTTCCTGTACACGTCGCTGATAAAGATATCTCCGGCGAAAAAGGGCATGCTGCTCTCCGGCTCGGTGCTAAAGGGGATGAACGTGTCGGGCTGATTATACCAGCGGTCGGGTCCAAGTCAAGAAAAAACCCGGTTTCCTGTGCTACAATACGGGCAGAGGTGTCTTCACTGCTGCGGTACCAAGCTGGATCGAATCAAACAGCCGCAGGGATTCTATAAATCCTGAAAATAACGATATTAATAAATTTAAGGTGATAGAGACGAGGGTTTCTGCTATATTTTTTCAGCGAACCGCAGGAGCACAGCGGTAAAAGGAGATGCGACCATGCCGGACAAGGCCATGAAGGACATAAAAAAAGACCTCTACCTTCTCATGCACAAGGCAGAGCAGATGCTTGAACTCACCGAGGACGCCTTTATGAAGAACAAGATCGGGTCCCTGGACCAGGCCGAGTCCCTTGCGAAGGAGATCCGGAGCCAGGAGGACGCTCTTACCGAAAAGCTCGCTAAATTGGCACCGTCCGACAGCACTGCCCGCGCCATTCTCTCCGTTCCCGTTCACATCGAGAAGATCGCTGCCAGCATCGAACGCGTTGTTAGCAATGTCCGGGTCAAGATCAAGGAAGGCCTGCTGTTCAGCGACAAGGCCATCCAAGAGACCGGCAGGCTGCTCCTCAAGGGGAAGGAATTGCTTAAAAAAGCGGGAGAATCCATCGTGACCGCGTCCCCGGAAAGCAGGGAGACCGTCAGGATCGACAGCGACGCCATGATCAGGATGTCAAATGACTTTGCCACGTCCCATGAGGACCGTCTGGTGGCAGGTGAATGTTCTCCCAAGGCCTCATCGAACTACCTGTGCATGCTTTACGCATTCGAGGACATGGCGTCCCACGCAAAGGATGCGGTCAGCAAATTATCGGCAAAATAACCCTGTTCCCGCTCAGTGTTTGAAGACCCGCTGGCCCGTGTAGACCATGGCAATCTTGGGGTCCGCCTCGTTGCAGGCAATGATCGACTCGTGGTCCCGGTCCGATCCTCCGGGTTGTACGATCGCCGTGATACCCTCCTTGATTCCCGCGTCCACACCGTCCCGGAAGGGGAAGAACGCGTCAGATACCATGACGGCCCCGATAAGCCCGCCTTTGTCCCTCCTGGCCTGGGCATCTATCTCTGCAAGCGCCCCCCCGTCCCGTTTGCCCTGACCTGCCTCCAGCTCGTACTGCTTGTAGGGCACCCCGTATTTTTTAAAACACAGTGCATCGGCGTATTTGGTGTAGGCTTTGAAGATCGCGATCTCAGCGACGCCGACGCGGTCCTGTTCTCCCGTTCCGATGCCGACGGTCACCCCGTCCTTCACATAGATGACCGAGTTCGACGTGATCCCCTGCTCCACATTCCAGCCGAACAGCATGTCGTTGTATTCCTGTTCCGTCGGCATCCTGTCCGTGATATACTCCCTCCCCTTGAAAACCGCCTTCGCCTGCTGAAAGTCGTTCTTTGTCCGGATCCGGTTCTTCTGGGACTGCTGGACGATGATCCCGCCGTCGATGAGCGACTTGAACTCGACGAAGCTCAGATCGCGGTATTTCGCAAGGTCCGCCATCTTTTCCAGCCGGATGATGCGCAGGTTCTTCCTCCGCGACAGGATGTCGAGTGCACCATCCTCGAACTCCGGCGCGGCCACGACCTCCAGATAATTTGCATTCACCATCTCCGCGGTCTGTCGGTCCATGGGCCGGTTGACCGCGAGGCATCCTCCGAAGGCCGCAATGCGGTCCGCCATGTTGGCACGTTCGTAGGCCTCTGCCGTTGTCCTGCCATTGGCGACCCCGCAGGGATTATTGTGCTTCATAATGGCCGCGGCAGGCCTGTCCGCGAGGAACTTGAGGATGTTGAGCGCATTGTCGAGGTCGGTAAAATTGGTCTTGCCGGGATGCTTCCCCGCCTGGACCATCTGTTCCGCGGTGATGCCGCTGACCAGGCCGTTTCCCGGTTCGATGAACTTCACGCCGGCAAGCTCCAGGTTCCCGCTCACCAGCTGGTACATGGCAGCCTGCTGGTCAGGATTCTCTCCGTAGCGAAGGCCCTTTTCGATCAATTCTCCGGTGCCTTCGTCGGCCAGCTTCCAGGAACGTTTCCGATAGGAAAGCTTTTTGTCGCCAAAGGTGATGGTCATTTCCGACGGAAAGTTGTCCGCCATGATGGTCTTGTACATTTTCTTAATATCGGACACGGGATCCTTCCTCCTGAACATCAATGAAATGACGAAGCCTGGACAGCGGCAGAGAACGCAGAGGGAACAAACGACGAGTTCACGTGTCTGCCGGATAAAACTTCCTGCGCGCCTGCCCTCACCTGCTCTATACTTTATCCACAGCCTTCTGCCCGAGCAGCCCGGAAGGCCTCAGGAGCAGCGTGATGATCAAGACGAGGAACGCGAAGGCGTCCTTGTAGACGCTGGAGATGTAGCTTGCCCCGAAATTCTCGATGAGGCCGAGCGTGAAGCCTCCCAGCATGGCGCCAGGAATGCTGCCGATCCCCCCCAGTACGGCAGCGGTGAACGCCTTGAGGCCTGCCGTATAGCCCATGAAGAAGTGGACGACGCCGTAGTACAGCGTGACCATGACCCCTGCTACGGCAGCAAGGGCCGATCCGATCATGAACGTCACGGAGATGACCCGGTTGATGTCGATCCCGAGCAGTCCCGCCATGGTCATGTCCTGGGAGGTTGCCCGCATGGCCTTGCCGAGCTTCGTCCGGGTGATGAAAAGCTGAAGACCGACCATCATGAGCAGCGACGTCCCGAGGATGATGATCTCGACCGGCGATATCTTCGCGCCGAAGAGGACGAATCCTTCGAGGGTGATGACCTGGGGAAGATACTTGTATTCCTTTCCCTGGGAGAGCATAACCATGTTCTGAAGGATGATCGACACGCCGACGGCGCTGATGAAGGGAGAGAGCTTGGCCGCCTTGCGGATCGGCCGGTAGGCTGTCCGCTCAATCATGGCGCCATAGGCGGCGCAGAACAGCATGGAAAGGGAAAGGGTGATGGCCAGGGTGGCCACCATGCCCAGGGACGGCATCCCCGGCGCGGTCAATGCGCCGAGCACGATGATGCCCAGATAGGCACCCAGCATGTACACCTCGCCGTGGGCGAAGTTGATGAGCTGGAGGATGCCGTAGACCATGGTGTATCCCAGCGCCAGCAGTGCGTACACCGCGCCCAGGGCTAGTCCGTTGATGATCTGTTGGGCAAACATGGTTAGGAAAAGACCGCAGCACCGGCCCCATCGTGAACGGCACCCTGTCGGACCCCTTCACGGCGGTCCGGACGGACGGAGCCCGATCGATACGTCAAGGGCTGGCCGGGGAACGGATGGCAGCAAGAACGACCGGCCCTTTATTGCCACCCCGGCGTCATGCGTCCGCTCAGGGCAGCTGCCTGAACGTACCGCCCTTCACTTCCCAGACGACGTAAGGCGCCTTCGTCACGTCACCGTTCTTGTCAAAGGAAATGTCGCCGAACGCGCCTTTGAACGTGTTCTTCGCGATGTACTCGGCCACTTTCGTCCCCTCGGTCGTGCCCGTTTCCTTGATGGCCGTCAGGATGATGTTGGCCGCATCATAGGCATAGATCGAGTAGGGGCCAGGTTCACCGTATTTGGCCCGGTATCTCTCGTTGAAGGTCTTCGCTGTCGACAACCCTGAAGGGTCCTTGCCGAATGTCACGTAGGTCCCCTCGGCTGCTTTCCCGGCGATGTTGATGAAGGTCGGATCATAAACACCGTCCCCGGTGACCATAGGGATGGTCAGGCCTAGTTCCTTGGACTGTCGCACCAGGCGCGCGGCCTCGGGATAGACCCCTCCGAAGAAATACGCCTCCGGCTTCTTTTCCTTGATGGCCGTCAACACCGCCTTGTAGTCCGGGTCCCGCTGCACGATCCCGCCGTAGTAGACCACTTCCGTACCCGTGCCCAGCGCCTTTTTGAAGTAATCCGCGAGGCCCTGCCCGTAGGCGGTCTTATCATGGATGACCGCGACCTTCTTCGGCTTCAAGGACCGCAGGACGAACTCCGCGGCGACCCTGCCCTGCTGGTCGTCAGTCCCGCACACCCGGAACACGTTCTTGAACCCCTGGAGCGTGAACTGAGGGTTCGTTGTGGCAGGGCTGATCATGACCATGTTCGCGTCGTTATAGTACTTCGCCGCCGGGATCGAGCAGCTCGAGTTCCAGTGTCCCACGACCGCGACCGCCTTCTGGTTGATGAACTTGTTCGCAATAGACACTGCCTGCTTGGGGTCCGCCTGGTCGTCGCCCGCAAGCAGCTCGATCTTTTTGCCCAGGACACCGCCCTTTTCGTTCCATTCGCTTACGGCGAGCTCCGCGCCGTTCCTCAGGTCAATGCCCATCTTGCTCTGGTCGCCCGTCATGGGACCGGCTGCACCGATCCTGATCACCTTGTGGTCCTGTGCCGTGCACCCGATCATCAGGCATGCGGCCGCACAGACCGCCAGATAGACACCGAATCGCTGAACCATAGCGTGTTCCCCTTTCAGAACCAGTTTTATGAAACCAGCGTTCTCTGTATGCGATCCACCATCCCGCGCGCCGCCTCGTGCAGGTCCGGTGCGGCAAGAATAGCGCTGATGACCGCAACACCGTCAGCCCCTGCCCTGAGCACCTCGTCAAGGTTCCCGCCGTTGATACCGCCTATTGCGATCACCGGGAGCGTCACGGCCTTCCGTACCTGGCGAAGACCCTCGATGCCCTGGCGCGGACCGGCATCCTTCGTCTTGGTCGTGAAGATGGGGCCGAAACCGATATAGTCTGCGCCGGCGGACTGTGCCGCCCTGGCCTGCTCGACGCTATGCGTGGATACTCCTATGATCCTGCTGCCGCCCATGAGCTTGCGCGCCTCTTCTACAGGCAGGTCGTCCTGTCCCAAATGAACACCGTCAGCGTCCACGGCCATCGCGATGTCAGGATGATCGTTCACGATGAACGCGGCGCTTGAACGCCTCATGAGGACAGCAAGACGAAGGCAGGTCTCGTAGATGGCCCTGCGGGTCCCGCTCTTGCTCCGGTACTGAAATAGCCGAACGCCTGCATCGAGGGCGGCCTGCGCGGCATCTTCGGCACCGGTCCTCAGGAGGTCTGCATCAAGGATAAGGCACAGGCCCCGGATTTCACTTCTGCGGACTATTGTAACGCTCCATGAACTTGGTGGAAATGTTCCCAGTCTGGAAATCCTCTTCGGCAAGGATCATTTTGTGCATGGGAATGGTCGTTTTTACCCCTTCGATGATGAATTCGTCCAGTGCCCGCTTCATCCGCATGATCGCCTCATCGCGGGTGTCGGCGTACACGATGAGCTTGGCGATCATGGAATCATAGAACGACGGGATGACGTACTGGGTGTACGCTGCAGTGTCGACCCGCACGCCGGGCCCTCCCGGAGGGTTATAAGCCGTGATGGTGCCGGGAGAGGGCGTGAATTTCACCGGGTCCTCGGCGTTGATCCGGCATTCGATGCTATGGCCCCGGACAATCACCTGGTCCTGCGTAAAGGACAGCGGCAACCCCGATGCGACCCTGATCTGCTCTTTGACGAGGTCCACACCCGTTACCAACTCGGTAACGGGGTGCTCGACCTGGATCCGGGTGTTCATTTCCATGAAGTAGAAGCTGCGGTCCTCATCCATGAGAAACTCGATCGTTCCCGCGTTCCGGTATTTAACGGCCCTCGCCAGCGCCACGGCCATGTCCCCCATCCGCTTCCGGAGTGGTCCATCAACGATGGCCGACGGGGCCTCCTCGATGAGTTTCTGGTGTCTGCGCTGGATCGAGCATTCTCGCTCACCAAGCGACACGACATTACCCTTCTCATCGGCCATGATCTGTACTTCGATATGCCGAGGCTGGGTGATGTACTTTTCAACGTACACATCGGCATTGCCGAACGCGGCAAGCGCCTCGGACTGGGCCATGACGAACGCGGATGCGAACTCCGGTTCTTCAAAGACCACCCGCATGCCCTTGCCCCCGCCTCCGGCAACGGCCTTTATGATGACCGGGAAGCCAAGCTCGCGGGCAAGAGACAGGGCGTCGGCCTCTTCGGTGATGACCCCGGGGCTGCCCGGCAGGATAGGCACACCCGCCTTCTGTGCAGTCTCGCGAGCCTTGGCCTTGTCACCCATGAGCTTGATGCTGTCCGGGCTCGGCCCGATGAACTTGATGCCGGCCGAATTGCAGACCTCGGCGAAGCTCGCGTTCTCGGCCAGGAAACCATATCCCGGATGGATCGCCTCGGAGTCTGTGATCTCGGCCGCACTGATGATGCTGGGTACGTTGAGATAGCTGTCAGCGCTCTTGGGAGGTCCTATACAGACGCTCTGGTCGGCAAAACGGACATGGAGGGAGTGGGCATCTGCGGTGGAATGCACGGCCACTGTCTTGATCCCCATCTCTTTGCACGCCCGGATGATGCGAAGCGCGATCTCGCCCCGGTTGGCTATCAATATTTTCTTGAACACGAGGACACCTCGGTGTCGGTCAGATTTTATATAACACGTCTTTCGTGACCGCGGTCTATGCCGGCTCGATCACAAAGAGGGCCTGACCGTATTCCACGGGCTGGCCGTTCTCCACCAGGGCCTGGACCACCTTCCCTGCCGCCTCTGATTCGATCTCGTTCATCAGCTTCATTGCCTCGATGATGCAGAGGATCTGGCCTTTTTTCACCACATCGCCCACCTCGACATAGGCAGGCTTGTCGGGCGAACTGGACCGATAGAACGTGCCGACGATGGGCGAGGTGACCTTCACCTGGCCGACGGGTGCTTCGGCCGGCGTCTGCGGCTGTTCGGCGGCGGGCTTCACCGGTTCGACGATGGACGGAGCCACGATGGCGGACGGCGGATACTCCATGCGCGGCATGGTCGGGTGGAACGTCACGTCCCCGCCCTTCCGGAGCCGTACCTTCACGCCGGAGCGTTCGATCTCCAGCTCGGAGATATCGGTGTTCTTGAGCATCTCAATGAGTTCTTTCAACTCTTTCAGATTCATGATTGCTCCTTTTCGTGGACCGCACGGACCGGGGGCATCACGGAGGTCCCTGCCGGGCCCGGCCTGCGGCTGATCAAAGATATCATCACTGCTTGACGCGTTCGATGAACGTCCCGGTCCGGGTGTCGACCTTGATGACATCGCCCTCATTCAGATAGAACGGCACTTTCACCACAGCACCGGTCTCCAGGGTGGCCGGTTTGGAGCCTCCCGAGGCCGTGTCACCCCGTACGCCCGGGTCGGTCCGGGCGATCGCGAGCTCGACGAACATGGGGATGTCGATGTTGATGGGCTGACCCTTGAAATACAGCACCTTGATCTCCATGTTCTCTTTCAGATAGTTGATGCTCTCGCCGAGCTGCTGTTCGCTCATGGAAAGCTGCTCATAGCTGCTCGTGTCCATGAACACCCGGTCCTTGTCCGCCGCGTACAGATACTGCATGGTCTTTTCCTCAAGCTCGGGGACATCAACCTTCTCGCCTGACCGGAAGGTCCGGTCGATGACGTTCCCGCTCTTCAGGCTTTTCATCTTGGTCCGGACAAAGGCCCCGCCCTTGCCCGGCTTCACATGCTGGAACTCGACGATGATATACGGTTCACCGTCGATCTCGATCTTCAAGCCGTTCCGGAACTCTGCTGTCGATACTGGCAATTCCTGATTCCTCCTCGTGTGCGTTCTCTCTTTAATCGGTATGTATTCTGCGATCACAGTTCCCGGGGCAGGCTGGTCAGGACCCGGTGGCCGTTTTTCGTCACCAGCACCATATCCTCGATCCGGACGCCGCCCCAGCCGGGGATATACACTCCGGGCTCCACCGTGAACACCATCCCTTCCCTGATATCTACTTTGGAAAGGGCCGCGATGGTCGGCGCCTCATGGACCATAAGGCCGATCCCATGGCCCGTGGCATGGCCGAACTGTTTTCCGTAGCCTGCTTTTTCGATCATGGCCCGGGCTGCCCTGTCGATATCGGCGCAGGCTATGCCGGGGCGAACAACATGAATAGCGTTCTGCTGCGCGCGCAGGACCAGGCCATGGACCTCGCGCTGACGCGTGTTCGGACGGCCCACGCACACAGTCCTCGTGATATCACTGTAATAGCCGTCCGCCTCGGCGCCGAAATCGAATGTCACGAGGTCGCCAGCACGAAGCCGCCGGCCTGAAACCGACGCGTGGGGCATGGCGCCGTTCCTCCCGGAGGCAACGATGATGTCGAACGCCACTCTGCGAGAGCCCCTCTCGCGAATGAGCATTTCGAGCCGAATCCCCAGTTCCTGCTCGGTCGTGCCTGCCCGGATGCGAGGCCTCAGTTCGCAGAAGGCCTCTTCGGCCCGTCGGATGGCCCTCCGGATCAGTGTGAGCTCGACTGCATCCTTCTCCCGCCGGATCTCGGCAACCGGGTCCTTCATCCCCCGTAGCCGCAGTTTTTGTTTCCTGAGCGCTCTCAAGCGGTCCAGGGTCATCGAGGATTCGTCGAACCAGAGTATATCGGTGTCAAAGAGATCGGCTGCTGCCTTGATCGTCGATACATGGTCCTTCTTCTGGATCAGCAGCTTCGTTCCCGATGTCTCGGCCTTTGCCTGTTCCTTATAGCGGAAGTCGGTGATCAGCACCGGCCTGCCGGAAGCGCCAATGAGCACGCTTCCGGCCGAGCCGGTGAACCCCGTAAGGTACCGGACATTCTCATGCTGCGTCACGAGCAGGGTATCGATGCCCCGCTCCCGCATGATCCTTCGGAGCCTGGCGATCCGCGTCGCTTCCTGCCGATTTTTCTTCATTTCTTGTTGGCGCTCTGGGCGGCGTAGATAGCGGCGCGGAGCCCGAGCAGATAGCTCTCGATACCGAACCCAGTGATCTGGCCGAACGCTACTCCGGAGATGTATGAGTGATGACGGAATTCCTCGCGGCGGTAGATGTTCGAAAGGTGAACTTCGACCGCGGGTATTCCCGTCGACGTGATAGCATCGCGCAGAGCGACGCTCGTATGAGTATATGCCCCGGGATTGATCACGAGCGCCTGGCAGGTGCCCATGGCATCCTGGATCTTCTGGACCAGCTCACCCTCGTGGTTCGACTGGAAGAACGTGACGTCCGTACCGAGCTCTCGGGCCAGCAATGTAAGACGGCTGTTGATCTCTTCCAGGGTCACCGTGCCGTAGATGTCGGGCTCCCGTTTTCCGAGAAGGTTCAGGTTGGGCCCGTGGATGACAAGGACGTTCATGGTCCTCCTGCAAAATAAAAAACTGCCCGGGGCAGTTTTTGGAAATTACTCGCTGTATGTGAATGATTGTTCAGAATTCTTTCAGCAATTTCGGCACTGACATCCGGAGGAGGAACCTGCCTTTTCCAAAGTTACCGTCTGGCTTGATGATCAGCACCATGAAGTACTCGTCATTGAGACGTCGCAGCATGATCATGGCCTTGTCCGCTATGACCGTGACCTCTCTGGTGGAACCGAGCTGCGAAGCCTGCGATCCTTGTTCGATCTCCTTCAGGAGCGTGGCGTACTCGACCGTCATGGACTGCAGGTCGATCTCCTTGTCCAGGGTGAATTCCTCTACCGAGATGCCATCCACCCCTACCACGAGTGCGCCCATTGCCCCCTCAGTTCCCTGTACGACCTCTTTCAGAATATCGGCAAAGGGCATTATGATTCTTTCTCCTTCATGATATTCTTTAGCCACGACTCCAGACGATCGATGGTTTCTTTTCTTCTCACCGTGGCCGCTTGGGGATTACGCACATCGGTACTGTCTGGGACAGATTCCATGACGGTTTTCTCAGGTGCGGTCCCAGAGGGGGACGGTTCAGGAGACCTCGGGATCTCTTTCATCGCGCGGAGCGCTTCCGTCGAGGCCTCGACCGCAGGCCGCGTTTCCGCTATTGCTTCCGATCCCGCCGGCGTATATTCTCCCTTTCCCGGTACTGCTGTGGCGAATCCCTCAACGCCGCTTTCCGCGGCGCCAGCCATGGCACGAAGCTTCTCGAGCTTCTGCTGCAAAGCCTTGTTTTCCGGCCGCTCTTCCAGCATGCCCCGATAGATCTCGATAGCTTTATCGTAGAATCCCTGCGATATATAGAGCTCGGCAAGAGTGTTCGTATTCAGATCATCGCCGCCTTCATCGCCCCCCGTTGCGGTCTCTGCCGGCCTGCTCTCCTCAGGCGGTGTGAACATTTCTGTGCCCCACGATACCGCCGCCAGGTCTTCGGTTTCCGTTGACGCCATCGCCGGTGCTTCACTCAGATCGAATGCGGGCATCTCGGCGGTCTCTGCGTCCTGGCCGGCAGGCTCCGGCTGGAGTATCGCCGCGTTCTCGACAGCAGGCGCCTTGACCTCCGGCGCAGGACCGGGCTGTTCGAGAGGTTCGATCTCAACGATGTCTTCAATGACCTCTGCCTCATCATGGGCCGGGGGTGCAGGTGGTGGCGGTACAGGCCGGGGCTGTGCGACAGGCCTTGCGGGCGTTGCAGGTGCTGATGAGTCTATCTTGGGGACAGCGGGGGCCGGTGTGGGAGCCTTCTGCGCAACTGTGGGAACAAAACCTGGCGTTGACCCTGCCGGTTTTGCTGCTCCCGAGGAGGGTACCGGTTTCGGTTTAAGCGGCGCGACAGACGCTGGCGCGGCTTGCGGAGCCGCAGGCGAAGTCAGTACTTTCGGCCGGGGGACCCGCGCAGAAACGTCCTTGCCGGCCTCAAGGTCGGCAAGCAGCGAAGGGAGTTCCTTGTCACTGGGATTCAAGGCCAATGCCGCTTTGTACCGCTTCAGTGCATCATCTCTCCTGCCCTGGAGTACATAAAGATCCCCCAGCTTTCGCTGGGCGAGCAGGTTGTCGGGAATTGCCTTGATGACCTCTTCAAGCTCCTTCTGAGCGCCGGTCAGATCTCCCTTGTCAATCAGGAGCCTGCCCAGGAATGACCGCGCAGTGACATAGCCGGGATTGGACCTGAGCCCTTCCGTGAGGACCTGGATGGCCATCTCGAGGTCCCCTGCCTTCTTGTGCTCTTCCGCCAGCGGCACAAAAAGCTTCGATTTGGGGTCCTTGGCGATCCGCTCGGTCAGTTTCGCTATTTCAGAGGAATCTTTGTCCATAAAAAAGAAAGCGTCGAACTTACGAATTTTAAAATTTTACCAGAAATCGCGTCCTAAAGTCAAGTTAAAGCCCTTGATTTTTCTTGAGTTCTACGATTGTGTCCATGATGCGCGCTGCGAGTTCGGTTTTCGTCATTCGTGGTAATTCCGTAATATTCCCTCCGCGTTCCATTAGGACTGCATCATTCATGTCTGATGCGAAACCACTACCCGGCAGCCCAATCGTGTTCGCAACGATGAGGTCGAGGTTCTTTTTCTTGAGCTTGTCTCCGGCATTCCGGATGAGGTCGTCGGTCTCGGCCGCAAAACCTACGAGGACCTGCCCCTCTCTTGCGTCACCAAGGCCTTGCAGGATGTCCTCGGTACGCTCGAGTGTAATGGTGAGGGATGCGCCCTCCTTCTTGAGCTTGCGTTCGGAAGGCTCCTTTGGCCGGAAATCCGACACGGCTGCTGCCATGATGAGGATCTGGCACCTGCCGGCATGGTCCCGAACCGCGCGATGCATCTCGGCGGCGGTGGTGACCGATCTGTGGTTGACTCCCTGGGGAGGATACAGATGAGTAGGACCGGAAATGAGCATTACGTCTGCACCGCGGTTCCGCGCCTCAGCGGCAAGCGCATACCCCATCTTCCCGGTCGACGGATTGCTGATGAACCGGGCGGCATCGATCGGCTCTCTCGTGGGCCCTGCCGTCACTAGGACCGTCATACCGACGAGGTCCTTCAGAGAAAGTGCCTCCTGTACTGCCTGGACGATGCGGTCCGGCGAAGCAAGCCTGCCCTGGCCGCTCGTCCCGCACGCAAGGGCGCCGATCTCAGGCTCTACGATCCGGATGCCCACTGCCCGCAGGTTCCCGATATTGCGCTGCAGGAATGCGTTCCGGAACATGCGTTCGTTCATCGCAGGTGCGATGATGACCGGGCATTCGGCCGCCATCAGCGCGGTCGACAGGGCATCGTCGGCGATACCAGCTGACAGTTTCCCGATGATGTTCGCCGTGGCCGGCGTAACCAGGGCAAGGTCAAGCCCGTCGGTCACGGCAATGTGCCCCATCGGGCCCCAACCATCTTCGCTGAACTCATCGGTCAGCACCGGCTTCCCGCTGAGCGCGGAGAACGTCAGCGGAGCGACGAAACGTGCAGCGTTCCGGGTCATGACGACCCGTACCTCTGCGCCCAGTTCCATGAGCTTCCGCAGGACCTCTACAGCTTTGTAGGCGGCGATCCCTCCGCTCACCCCGAGAAGGATGCGCTTGCCGGTCAGTATACCTGGTCGCTCCACGTGCTACTCTTCCGCTTCCCCGGTGGACTCCTCGACTTCCTCTTCCACGGGCGGCTCTGCCTCGCCCTCGGCGCCTTCAACCTCTCCGAGATCGCCCTCCTCCTGAGTGTCTGTCAGGTAGGCCGAAAGTTCCTTCCGGATCTCCTCTTCCTTCGCGGAAAGCTGCTCTTCCAACTTCTCCTGCTCCTTACGCTTCCGAAGCTCTTCCTTGGCGACCTTCGCCTCCTCGCCCACAATGATCTTGTAGGACCCCAGCAGGCTTTCTTCGAGCGCGACGGTCGTATCCTTGATGGACCTCGACGTCACGAGCGGCGTCTCGCCTGCGGAAAGCTCGCGCACCCGCTGGGACGCGATGTGCACAAGCCGGAACTTCGAGTCAGCCATCTTCGGATTGATCTCTATCGGCAGCGATATGATGTCTTCTGCAATCTTAGCCATGGTTCTCCTCCCTGAAATCAGCGTTTATATTATCTCAACAGATCTTCGATCCAGTTGTTCCTGAGCAGCTTGGTACGGCAGCGCTCGGCCACGACGATCGAGCGGAGTTCGGAAAGCGCCCGCTCGAAGTCGCGGTTCACGACGATATAATCATAAAGCCCGTAATCCCTGATCTCGTCGACCGCCCGCCGCATGCGTTTCCGGATCTCTTCCTCCCGGTCGGACTTACGGTTCCTGAGGCGCTCCTCGAGGATCGCCATCGAGGGCGGCATGATGAACACGAAAACGGCCGTGGTGAAATGGGACTTGATCTGGCGCGCACCCTGGGTGTCGATGTCGAGGATCACATCGACGCCTTCCCTGATCATGTCGTCCAGGACGCGCTTCGATGTCCCGTAGAGGTTCGCATGGACCTCGGCATACTCGGCAAAATCGCCCGCCTGTACCATGTCACGGAAACGGTCCGCGGTGACGAAATAGTAATCCCGTCCGTCGGTCTCCCCGGGCCGGGGCTTCCGGGTCGTATAGGAAATGGAGTGCGTCAGGTTCTCGAGGGATTCCGTGATGCCCTTGCACAGCGTTGTCTTCCCGGCGCCGGACGGTGCCGAGACAACGAACAGGATACCGTCCCGATGCTTCATGCCGCATCACCTCCGAGCAAACGCTGCGCAAGCGTCTTCACCTGGACCGCCGAAAGGATCACGTGGTCGCTGTTCGTGACGACGATGGACCGCGTCCTCCTCCCCTGCGTGGCATCGACCAGCATGTTCCGTTCTTTTGCGTCATCCTTCAGCCGGCGCATGGGGGCCGATTCGGGCGAGAGGATGGTGACCCCCTTCGACGACATGACCATGTTGCCGTACCCGACATCGACCAGCATGTGCTCTCTGCGTTTACTCAATGTTCTGGACCTGTTCGCGGATCTTCTCGAGCTCGGCCTTGATATTGACCACCTGCAGGGATATATCCGCATCAAGCGCCTTGGAGGCGATCGTGTTCACCTCACGCCCCATCTCCTGGATCAAGAAATCCAGTTTTCGCCCGACAGGCTCCGCGCCGGCCCCGCTCACCATGGCTCGGAACTGGCCCATATGGCTTCCCAGCCTCGTGATCTCCTCGGTCACATCGGTCCGCTCCGCCAGGATGGCGATCTCCTGGGCAAGCCGCGCTGGTTCGGGCGGGTCCTTCAGGATCTTTTCGAGGGCCTCGGTCATGCGCTTCCGCGCCTGTTCCACGATCACGGGGGTGCGGACCCGGACCATTTCAATGAGCGTGACAATGGCGTCCAAACGACCGGTTATATCCCTCGCCAGAGAGGCCCCCTCCTGCTCCCGCATGGCCCCGAGCGCACCAACGGCCTGCCTGATGCCGCCCACGAGCGAAGTCCAGAGCGCCTCCAGGTCCTCGGTAACCTCTTCCTTTCCGATAATATCGGGCAGTGC
The DNA here is from genome assembly GCA_963840455.1 of Nitrospirota bacterium. Lineage (GTDB taxonomy): Bacteria > Nitrospirota > UBA9217 > UBA9217 > UBA9217 > JAAXXJ01. Next base: position 87,790 of record CAWIYV010000001.1, read on the forward strand.
GTTCAGAAGCGCAAGGTCCACCTCTCCGGGAAGAGAGAACCGCGCTTTCAGCTCCTTCAGCACACCGATGTACTGCCCCGCGCGCTCATGATCGACGGTGAACTTGAACGGGCTTGCATCGGCGCCGCTCCGCGTGATGAACACGTCCACGCGGCCCCGGGAGAACCCTTCCTGGACTTCTTTCCGGATGCGCGGTTCAAGGGCATTAATGCTCCTCGGCAGCTTGATCTGCACGTCGAGATAACGGTTGTTCACCGACCGCATCTCGATGGCGAAATTACCTGCAGCGCTCCGGACATCTCCCCGCCCGTACCCGGTCATGCTATGTATCACGTTCCCGTCCCTCTCCGCAGTCGCTCCCGTAAGCAGGAACGCCTGATGTTACCTGGTCGATAGACTCGCTTCTGCAACGGGCGCAAAATGATATTCCTGGACGCACAGGTCGCCGCAAAGGCCCCCGAAATAATGGACCTCCACATCCCATGCCGTTTTAATGATCATCTTGCGTTTGTCATCATCGCGAATGATCAGGAAGTTCTCGCCCTTGAGCGGCAGGTCGAGTTCCTTGGCCTTGGCCGCGAGGTCCGCCAGTATTTCCTCGTCCTTAAGCACCTGCGCAGCGCTTGCCTTGATATCCATGGTATCCTTCATGCGTTCGAAATCCAGCCTCACGGACAGATATTTGATGCCTACATGGATCACTGCCCCCAATAGAGCGAGGATGATCAGTACTTTCAGCTTGCTGACCCCGGATTCGTTGCCTATCATTTGCATAGCGTCCTCCTCGATCGACTACTTGATCAGGCTGCCGATTCGTTCCCACCGGAGCCACCTGCCGTCGTTCCCGTCCCAGGACCAGTAGATGATGAGTGCTTTGCCGAGGATCTTGTCGTACTTCACGAATTTCCATACCCTGCTGTCCTGGCTGTTGTCCCGGTTGTCACCCATCACGAACACCGACTCCTTGGGGACGAGGACCGGTCCGAAATCATAGCCGGACTGATCACGGAGGTACTGGATCCTGTGGGTGACGCTGCCCAGACGCTCTTCGAGGACCCGCGGCCTCCCCCATAGCGATGCCTGGCCGGACCCCGGTTCTTTGTCACCGTCATTGTTCAGCTCTGTTACGGGCACCGGCTGATCGTTGATCAGCAAGATGCCCTTCCGTATCTCGATCTTGTCGCCCGGCACCCCGACAACGCGTTTGATGAAGTTCTTGCTCTCATCCTCCGGGAACTTGAAGACGATGATATCACCGCGTTTCGGCTCCGCCCCCGAGAAGAAACGGCTGTCCGTGAAAGGAATGCGCGGGCCGTAGATGAACTTGTTCACCAGCAGATGGTCGCCGATGGTGAGCGTGGGGATCATGGACCCCGAGGGGATCTTGAACGCCTCGACCACGAACTGACGGATGAACAGCGCAACGACCGCTGCGATCAGGAACGGTTCGACCCATTCCTTGAAAAAGGATTTCTTGGTGCCCTGCTGTTTCGCTTCCTCTGACATCAAACCTCCGCCTTTTGTACTGCATTCTAAATTGCAAATTCGGAATAGTAAATTTCAAATTTTGCTATTTACAATTTATAATGTCTCTGTTTGAAATGATCGCGGTACTTACTCCCCCACCTTGAGGACCGCGAGGAACGCTTCCTGAGGTAGTTCGATGCTGCCGATCTGTTTCATCTTCTTCTTGCCCTCTTTCTGCTTCTCCAGGAGCTTCCGTTTCCGGGTGATGTCGCCGCCATAACACTTCGCCGTCACATCCTTGCGAAGAGCTCGAACGGTTTCGCGGGAGATGATCTTTGTCCCAATCGCGGCTTGAATGATGACCTCGTACATTTGACGAGGGATGACTTCCTTGAGTTTTTCTGCAAGTTGGCGTCCCCGAATGGCTGCCTTGTCCCGATGGGTGATGAGCGAGAGCGCGTCCACCGGCTCACTGTTCATGAGCATATCCAGCTTCACGAGGTCGGACTCGACGTAGCCGGACAGTTCGTAATCGAGCGACGCGTATCCCTTGGTCAAGGACTTGAGCCGGTCGTAGAAGTCCATAACGATCTCGTTCAGCGGAAGCTCGTAGTGGATCTGAACCCGGTCCTTGGTGATGTAGCTGATGCTCTTCTGGATGCCGCGCCGCTCCTGGCAGAGCGCGATGAGCGCACCGACATAGGTCTCCGGCGTGATAAGCGTGGCTTTGATGAAGGGCTCCTCGATCTTCAGGATCTCCTGAATACCCGGAAGCTTCGCCGGATTGTCGATGAGCACAACCTCACCATTGGTCTTGGTCACCTTATAGATCACGGTCGGCGCCGTAGGGATCAAGGAGAGCTTGAACTCCCTCTCGAGACGTTCCTTGATGATGTCCATGTGAAGCAGCCCCAGGAACCCGCAACGGAAACCGAAGCCCAGCGCCAGGGATGTTTCCGGCTCGTAGGTAAAGGATGCATCGTTTAGCCGGAGCTTTTCGAGCGCATCCTTGAGGTCGGCATAGTCGTCGCTGACCGTCGGATAGAGGCCGGAAAACACCATGGGTTTAACGTCCTTGTAACCCGCGAGTGGTTTCACGGCCGGACTAAGTGCGTCGGTGATAGTATCGCCGATCTTGGCGTCCGCAACACGCTTGATGCCCGCAATGATGTACCCCACTTCACCGGGTGACAGTTCGCTCTTCTGCGCCATCTTGGGTGTGAAAACACCCACGGATTGGACCTCATGGAGCGCTCCCGTAGACCAGAGTTTGATCTTCTGGTGCGGACGTACCGTTCCCTCCATGACCCGGACGAGCACCACCACGCCCTGGTACGTGTCGTACCATGAGTCGAAGAGGAGCGCTTTGAGCGGCGCATCGGGATCGCCGGACGGCGCCGGAATGTTCTTGATCACGGACTCGAGGATCTCCCGGGTGCCGATGCCTTCCTTGGCGCTCGCCGGGATGGCTCCGGACGCATCGAGGCCGATGATGTCCTCGATCTGGTGCTTCGCCTCCTCGACATTGGCGCTCGGCAGGTCGATCTTGTTGATGACCGGGATGACCTCGAGGTCGTGGTCCAGGGCAAGGTACACGTTCGCCAGGGTCTGCGCCTCGACACCCTGCGACGCGTCGACGACGAGGAGCGCGCCTTCGCAGGCGGCCATGCTGCGCGACACTTCATAGGTGAAGTCGACATGTCCCGGCGTGTCGATCAGGTTCAGGACATACTCCAGACCGTCCGACGCCTTGTAGGTGAGACGAACGGCGTGAGCCTTGATGGTAATTCCCCGCTCGCGCTCCAGGTCCATGTCGTCCAGCACCTGGTCCCTGCCTGCCGCAGCCATTTCCCGGTCCGAAAGGGCGCCGGTATACTCGAGGATCCGGTCGGCAAGGGTCGACTTGCCGTGGTCGATATGGGCGATGATGCAAAAATTTCTGATATGGCTGCCTGACATAGTCTCCGATTCATGCTGACCATGGACACCGGCAGAAACCGGAGGACCGGTCCCTGATACCATCCACGGGATTCAGGATCATGATAGTTTGGCGATCTTCTGGAACGCCACCGCAGCTGCTCCCACCATCCCGGCCTCATCGCCGAGCACGGAGGGTACGATCTTTGTCCGCTCTGCAGTATAGGCAAAGGCCCGTTTCCGGACCTCCTCGCGCGTGGCGTCTATGAAAAGGTCCCAGGCATCCATTACGCCTCCGCCGATGACCACCATCTCAGGATTGAATATATTGATGAGATTGGCGATACCGATGCCAAGGTAGCGTCCCATGTCCTTCATCACGAGATGGGCCACGGTGTCACCGTTCCGCGCCGCCTGATAAATCTGCGCCGACGTGAGTTCCTGCCGGTCCTCAGCATCCAAACGCTTCTCTGCGCACATTGCCTTGAAGGTCATGACGATGCCACGGCTGGAAGCATACATCTCGAGACAGCCCCTGTTCCCGCAGCCGCATGTTCTGCCATCAGGGATGATGGTCATGTGCCCAACCTCGCCCGCCATGCCGTCGGCGCCGTGCCAGATCCGGCCGTCCAGGATGATGCCTCCGCCCACGCCAGTGCCGAGAGTCAGGAATATCATGCTTCTGATGTCCTTCGCAGCTCCGCGCCACTGCTCGCCAAGGGCAGCGGCATTTGCGTCGTTCTCGATGAACACGGGAAGCTTCAGTTCCCCTTCGAGGATCTGCTTCAGCGGGAGTTCGTTCCAGTCCGGGAAGTTGGGTGATTTGACCACGACCCCGGTCTGCTCATAGATCACCCCCGGCGCTCCGACACCCACCGCTGCGACCCTCCGGCCGTACTGGTCTGCGTTCGCACGCTGCCGGTCGATGTTCCTGATCAGCTTTGCGATGACCTTTTCGTGTCCTTCTGCTGCCAGGGTCTCCTCTTTCTGCTTCTCGAGGATATCGCCACTACGTGCCACCAGCGCAGTACGCGTATTCGTTCCGCCGAGATCCACGCCGATGACCACGCGGTCCACCAAGCCCCTCCCTTAACCATCGAATAACAAAAGGATATTTTACGAAGACGCTTATATTATCATAGTGTCCATGAAATGGCAACAATATTATTCATTTTTATTCATATATCCAAATAGTTGTAAGGGATAAAGCCGGCTAAAGGCTGAGGGCAAGATATGCCCAATTGGCAAGCAGAACCACGACCACTCCCACCCTCATCAGTGTTGCTTCGCGAGGTGTGAGTGAGAGGGATATGCGTGAACCGCTGAACAAGGTGGCAACGTCATACACGAACATCAGTAGTGCAGCGAACATAAGCAGGGCAATGGCCGGGTTCATACCGAACGATGCCGACAGATTGCCGTTCGCCAAGTGCACCAGCGAACGCGTTGCTCCGCACGTTGGACAAGGGATGCCGGTGAAGGCCCTGAATACGCATGATGGCATCAACTCCAGCACCGGAAGGAACCGCACTGCGATCAGCGCCAGGATAGCGATCGTACCGTAGATCAGACCGAACACGATATCGCCGGACATGCGTTTTTTTAGTGTCAGATGCATGGCGGGAACATTGAGCCTTCAGTCAGCGGGGACCCGTTTTCGGTCATCGGTACTTCCCCTATTTCCACGGCTGCTGGGGCATCGTACCAAATGACGCGGCAACCGTTCCCAGAACCAGGAGCGAGAACAGGACAGCGAAGGCGCAGCACATGATCAGCGGGAACAGAACAACAAAGGCCGCTTTACCACCGCTTGTACCATGGGCGTCCCGAAGACCGATGACCACAAGGACCAGGGTCCAGATAGCGGAGAGAAAAGCGCCGCACAGGGGAATGAGCAGGAAAATGTTGGCTCCACTGCAGTAAGCAACGACCCTGAAGGTCGCTTCAAACCCGTTCTTCGCTCCGCGCACGATCAGCAGGAGCAGGTGTATGATGCCGGAACAGATGAACAATCCGATAATAAGCATGAAGGGCGTGAGTATCGCCTTGACCGCCAGACCTGTTTCTGCGAACATGTCAAAGCCTTGTTGAGCTTTCGACGGCAGGTAGCCGAGAAACGTATCGTGAAAGATGATCTCCCAAAAATAATAGCCCATCCAGCCGACCATACCGGTGATCAGGGCGTAGAGCATGGGGTTGGCCAGGCCGCCGGTGACGTTCATCTTTTTGAAGAACTCCGATGGATTAAACAGGGTCTCCTTGAGCGTGGTCATCAGCCCGCCAAAGGACCATTGCGTCCCCTCCTCCTCCCAGGCGGTATGCCTGCGACCCGTTCCGGGAGAAGGCGCTGCCGTCGTCTTTCCCCCGCAGAACTGGCAGAAGGCCTGATTTTCCAAGATCTCTTTTCCGCAGTGTGGACAGAACATTGGTTCTCCTTGCCGAAATAGTAGACTGCTGCCGGTCGTCGTAAAGGCTGGATCCGGGAGCGAATGCGGTCCCCCAACGTTCACCGTGGGATCAGCGAGCGGCCAGGATACCGACGACCGCTTCGAGGATTGAAAATCCTCTGCCATTTCTTGCTCGGTTCTTCACTGTAACAAACACCGGAAGTGATTGTCAATGGAAAATGGGTGGAGGATGCTAGGCCGGCCTGGCGCAGTCCGAGGGATCACCCTTGATCTTCTCGACAGCGTGGGAGAGGGCGGGAAGGATGACCGCGAGGTTCTCTCTCACGGCCCGGGGGCTTCCAGGGAGGTTCACGATGAGGGTTTGTTTACGGATACCGGCGATCGAGCGGGAGATCATGGCATGGGCGGTCTTCTTGAGACTCTCTGCGCGCATCGCCTCGGCCATGCCCGGCAGCTCACGCTCGATGACGTCGCGGGTCGCCTCAGGGGTCACATCCCGCGGGGCCACGCCGGTCCCCCCCGTGGTGATGATCAGATCAATAGTGCCTGAGTCGGCGAGACGCGCCAGCGCCGCCGCGATGAGAAGCCGTTCGTCGGGAAGGACCTCGTAGTGGCGCACGTCTGCGCCGATCGCAGAGACCATCTCCCGGATTGTCCTGCCGCTCTCGTCCTCGCGTTCGCCTTTCGAACCTTTGTCGCTTAAGGTGATGATCGCTGTCCGTATCATGGTCCTCCCTGCCGCCGCTCGTCCTGATGGCCCGCCTGCCGCTCCGGGGCAGATCGGGACGCTACGCTACCTCGCCGCCAACAGTGATCTCCGGGATCCTGAGGGTGGGCTGGGCATCGCTCACCGGCGACCCCTGTCCGTCCTTGCCGCAGGTACCGATGGAAAATCCCAGGTCCGATCCGACCAGATCGATCGACATAAGGATGGCGGGACCGTTGCCCACAAGCGTCGCGCCACGGACCGGCTCTCCGACCCTGCCGTTCTCGATGAGGTATCCTTCGCTCACTTCGAACACGAAATCTCCGTTGACCGTATTCACCTGGCCGCCGCCCATCTTCCGGACGAACAGGCCCGTCGGCGTGGACCGCAGGATGTCGCCAGGCCTCGTCTCGCCCGGCACGATCATGGTGTTCGTCATCCGCGGAATAGGCCGGTGACGGTACGATTCCCTTCTGCCGTTCCCCGTGGACCGCGTCCCGTCCTTCATGGCCGTGAGCCGGTCGTACAGATATGTCTTGAGTATGCCACGGTCTACGAGTACGGTGCGTTGCGCCTCCGTCCCCTCGTCGTCAACGCTGAATGAACCGCGGCGGCCTGGAAGCGTCGCATCGTCGACCACGGTGATCACCGGTGCAGCGATCTGCTGTCCGATCTTGCCCGAATACACGGAGAGACCCGACTGCGCGAGGTCCGCCTCGAGGCCGTGGCCGATGGCCTCGTGGATCATGGTCCCTCCTGCTTCGGACGACAGGACCACCGGCATCCTGCCCGCCGGGGCCTTCCGGGCGGACAGCATCATCACGGCGCGACGCGCTGCCTTCTCTGCGGCCAGTTCGAGCGGCTCCGTTTCGAACAATTCCATGCCCGCAAGCCCGCCCACGGGCTCGTACCCGGTCTGGATAACGTCCCCGTCGGACGCTACCACCTGCACCATGGCCGTCAGATAATTCCGGGCATCCTCGGAGAGGCTTCCCTCCGAGTTGGCGATCAGCACTTCCTGGCAGTTCTCCCGATAGGTCACCATCACCTGGCGGATGCGCGCATCGAACGACCGGGCAACTCGGTTCGCCCGCTTTACCATAGCTGTTTTCCGTTCCGGAGAGACCGACCGGGGCGGCTGCCTCACCAGACCATGGGAAGCAACGGGATGTGTTCGGGACAGGGAGATCGCCCGGACCGCCGCCGCATCGCCACTGCCGACCGCGTGCCCGACCGCGTCCGCCAGTTCAAGGAGCGACGAAGTAGTGAGCTCGTTCGTGTAGGCATAGGCCGTCCTCTTCCCGGCGATGACCCGCAGTCCCGCGCCATGTTCGCGGCCGGCGATCACTTTGTCCAGGCGGTCATCTTCGCACAGAATGGCGAGCGGTGATGATCTCTCTAGGAACAGGTCAGCATATTCTCCGCCATTCCTGAGCGCTCTGCGCAGCACAGCATGAGCGTCAAACCCTGTGGACATTCGAGCCTCCCGTTCTTCCTGTGCTCCCGGCCGACAACCCTGGCAGGACGTTCATGCGAGAAGTTCCCTTCACCAGGCTGCAGGGCATCTTCGATCCCCAGACAGCCATAACGCTCGCCAACTCCGATGAAATCCCTGATGGACGCGCCAGCTGCCGGCCCCTCACGATCGTTCAGCTGGTCATACTACTCCAGAACCGGATCATTTACAATATATTCCCAGAAAGTTCGTACCGAAAACATGAGCCAAATTGTCAGATACCATAAAATATTGAACATACACGTTTCCCTTGACAAACTCCTCCAATGACGATACTATTTTCAATGAAAAGAGGGACATGACTATGGACACTAAAAAGATATTGATCGCCGACGATAACCAGAACATCCGAGACGCCCTTACGTATCTCCTCGAGGATGAAGGATATGAGCTCCTTCTCGCCAAGGACGGCGCCGAGACGCTGCGGAAGGTCCGCGATCTCCGGCCCGATATCCTTTTCCTGGACATCATGATGCCGGAGATCAACGGTTATGATGTATGCCGGACCATCAAGGCCGACCCCCTGTTGAAGGACACGTATGTCATCATGCTGACGGCCAAAGGGCAGGTCGCGGAGCAGGAGCGCGGGAAGGAAGTCGGCGCCAACGAGTACATCGTAAAGCCGTTCAGCCCCATGGAGATCCTCGCCAAAGTAAAGAGTATCTTCCGCAATTGACCTCCCTATGCTCAATGACGGCATTGCACTGAAGGCCCGCGAGGCGTTCGAGAAAGGTTCCGCCCTGGCAGAGCAGGGGAACCATGAGCAGGCCATCATCGAGCTGAAGAGCGCCGAGGTTCTGTTCCGCCAGATCGATGTCAAGGGCCACCCCTTCACCATTCCCCTGGCGAATGGAGTTTCGGGTCTGGCGAACACCCTCGTCCTTATCGGTCTCTCTCATCAGAAGCTGGGCAACTATCAAAAGGCTGTCCAGTACCTCGAGTCCAGTTTCATCAATTCCAAGTTCGAAAAAGCGCATCATTTTACAAAATTCGCCGAAATCATCAACGAGAACCTCCTCGCCAGTTATGATAAGATGCTGTCCCTGCACCTGTTGGACAGGACTGAGGACATTCTTGAGGGCGCTCCCGAGATCAACACGGCCTTTCAGTTCCCCTTTTCGCTGAACAAGGATGCGATCATTCTTGCCAGGCTCTACGAACTCTCCCCGGAGCGATACAGGAGCCACCAGAACTTCTATCGTAGGGCAAAAGAGAAGGACAGCGAGATCAGAAAACGCGAAAAGAAGTCCGACGAGGCAAGCATGAGAAAGCTCAGCTTCCTCATCTGGAGCATTCTCATCATCATCTGGGCCGTTTACGGAACGGTCGTGATCGATGCCCTATTGATCCAGAAATAATACCGCGGAGGTGCTGATGAACCCTGAAGAGATAAAAAAACATTCCTCTGAACTGATGGCAATGCTCATCAACGGCGCCATCGGGCTCAACACGGTCCAGGGCATCGAACTCGGTTTTTTTGATTGGATACCGCTGAACAAATCCATCTCCGCCCAGGAACTGTCAGGACAGCTGGGATATGACATCACGAAGGTCGAACGCTGGCTGCGCTTCGCGCTCACCTACGGATATATCAACAGATCGGGAAACGGTTATTCATTGACAACCAAGGGATCGCTCCTGCGACGGGGCACTCCCAGCCCCGACCTGCTCGGACTGCACCACATGTTCAGTTATTTTACCAAGGCCGTTCAGTATTCCAAGGACGCTTATCAAAAAGGCGTCGGCCTTGACAGCATCACGCAGGGCAAGATCAGCCGTGATTATATTCCCCGTGTCGCTTCCCACCTTTCCAAGGCCTCAGCGGAGTTCTTCAAGTGGTCTGGACTTTCGACCGGCCACACCATCCTCGATCTCGGCTGTGGAGACGGATCAGTGCTCCGGGAGATCGTAAAAACCTGTCCCGGTGTCAGCGCAACGGGGATCGACATGAACGTCCATACCATTGAGCAGGGGAAGCGCAAGGACTCGGAAGCAGGTCTTCAGGACCAGATCGATCTTCAGGTCGGCGACGTTACGGATATGTCGCGCTTGCCGGACAATGCGTTCGATTGGGTGTATGCGTTCAACGTGTTCCATTTCCTTCCCATCGTAAAGCGCGAGAAATTCATTCGGGACATGATCCGGATCTCCCGGTACGGGATCTTCTTTAATCAGGTGGTTGCGAACAATATCCAGACCATCTCCGTGGATGTACTGCTGGCGACACTGTTCACGGATTTCACCGGATTCTTCACCGAGGCTGAAGCCGACGACCTGATCAGGAAGGTCAGCGCCCAGCATCATACGTTCATGCCGGTCATCCAGGGAGAATCGCGGCTGGTGGTCATCTATACCTCCAGGAACGATATTCCACTGCACCGTATCATGAGCTTTCCGGAGGCCGACTCATTGAAGCTGGCAACTGCGAACATCAAAACGGCAAAGGAGCTTCTTACATCCGAACTGCAATCGCTTTCGGGGCTCACGCTTAACCCTGATGCGTTGCGCAAATTCGCGATCAAAGCACTGTTCCCCTGATACGAGTGTAAACCCATGGAACTCAATGTCTCAAAGAAGATCATTTACAGCGAACTGGTCATTATCGCTGTTATTTTTTCCACCTTGATCCCCTATATCCTGGTGAGCATGCAGTTCTCGACCACCCACCTTTTCCACTACCTCTTTATCACAATAGTCATTCTTGCGCCGATCGGCATCTTTTCAGCGTACTATTTCATGGAACGATGGGAATGCCGGCCTATTGAAATGCTTTCGTTCTACTTGAAACGCGGGCTGAACCCGCCCGATGATGTCATGTCCGAAGCACGAACAAGGGCGCTGAACCTGCCTATTGTCCACGCCGCTACGGTCCTCATTCGTTATGAGCTTGTGACCCTCTTCGACTGCCTGTATATGGGGACGATAGGCGGACTTCCGCTGAAAGAGAACATCAAGCTCGGATTGTATGCCGGTATCGGGCTCGCATTCTTCCCCATCTTCTCATTCTTCCTGACGGAGCGTCTTTTGTACCCCGTTCGCCAGTTCCTCGCGGAGAAGACCAGGAACATCGTCATTGATGAGTCCAAGGTAATCCACATCAATACGCGTACACGGCTCGTGTCCATTCTCCTGGCTACCGTTACGGCCCCCCTGGTTGCTTTGGGTGTCCTGATGTACCGGCGGGTCGGCATGGAGCTCAGCTCCATGCTGTCCGCGTTCTCACCGAACCAGCCGGTGATGGACCAGCTCTTCAATCTGATCTTCCTGGTCACCGTCACCACGCTTATTCTGACCTCGGGCATCGGCGTCCTGCTCGCTACCAGCATCTCGAACCCGCTCGGTCACATGGTCAGCGTCATACGGCGCCTGGAAAAGGGCGACCTTAATGCCCGTTCCAACCTTATTTCGAACGACGAGATCGGCGTATTGTCCCAAAGTTTCGACAAAATGGCGCAGGAGATCGAGAAGAACCGGGTCGAACTGGAGGACCTGAACCGGAACCTCGAGTTCCGCGTTGCCGAAAAGACTGAGAACCTGACCAAAGCCTACGAGCGGCTCCAGCTCTCGAACCAGAACCTCGCTGTCGCGAACCGCGAGCTCGAGCTTGCGAACAAAAAACTGAAGGAGCTCGATCAGCTCAAATCAGACTTCATCTCGGTCGTATCCCATGAATTGAGGACGCCGCTCACTTCCATCAAGGCGTTCACCGAGCTGATCCTCATCAAGCCCCGCATGACCGCCGAGAAGCGGAGCCGGTTCCTATCCATCATCAACAACGAAACGGACCGCCTCGCCCGACTGATCAACGACATCCTAGACCTCACCAAGATCGAAGCGGGCAAGCTGAGCTGGCACGTAACCCAGGTCTCACTCCCCGAGGTCATCAGGACCTCGGTGACCAACATCCAGTCCCTTGCCGATAATAAGAGCCTTGTCATGCAACTGAACATTCCTGACCCCCTGCCCCGCCTCTACGGTGATCGGGACCGTCTCGTACAGGTCATTACCAATATTCTCTCTAATGCGATCAAGTTCACGCCCGACGGAGGAAGTATCTCGATCGAGACCTCGTACGAGGAACAGCCTCGAAAGCAGATCATGGTGCATATCACGGACACCGGCGTCGGCATCCCTCACAAGCACCTGGACACCATCTTCGAGAAGTTCCGACGATCCGGAGACGCGTTGACCAATGTTAATGAAGGAACCGGCCTCGGTCTTGCCATTACTAAGCAGATCGTAGAATACCACGGCGGCCGGATCTGGGCAGAGAGCACTCCTGGCAGCGGGTCAACATTCTCCTTCACTCTCCCGCTGGATAAGGTCTGGAAGATCGAGGGTGATCACCTGATGACCGCGATGGACCTGTGAACTCTCCCGCCCTTGACGCTTGCTCGTCGTTTTGCCTGATCGACCTCGCACCTTCAGTGGCCCAATAATAGTGCCCGTTCGTATCGAACGTTCTCCGGAGGCTGTCTGTGAAGCGATTGATCCATTGGCTTGCCGCTGCCCTGCTTCTTCTGTTCATCCTGTCACCGGAATCCTATGCTGCCGGCTTCCGGCTCCCCGACCAGAGCGCATCGGCCATGGGAATGGCGGGCGCCTTCGTCGGGCAGGCCGACGATGCCTCTGCGGCGTGGTACAATCCCGCCGGGATGACCCAGCTGGCGGGAACTCAGGTCGCTGGCGGGATGATCGCGATTTACCCCTCGCTCACTCATGAGACAGCATCCGGGCAAACCGATGTCGCGGAGCGGCAGTTCCATTTTCCTGCCCATTTTTACGCGACTCATTCCCTGAACGACAGGACCGCCATCGGCATATCGATCAATAATCCCTTCGGGCTCTCCACGGACTGGAGCGACACGAGTGCAACACGCTACGTCGCAACCTTTTCCAACATCGTTACGACCGCAATAAACCCCAGCCTTGCATTCCAGGCAACACCCGATCTCTCTCTTGCTTTTGGTCTGACGTATGTCTCCATGCGGGCAACCATGGAGAAATTGGCGAACTTCGGTCCCGCCGGTCAGTATGATTCGCGCCTCGCCGGGGACGGTGATGGCTGGGGAGCAAATCTTGCCGCACTTTACAAGGTCTCAGAGGCTATGCACATCGGGCTCACCTACCGAAGCAGGATCAAGGTCGATCTTGACGGCACCGCCAGTCTGACGGGAGCAGGACCCCTGGCCTCATCAGCCCCCGGTTCGTCGAGCATAACCCTCCCTGACCTCATCGATCTTGGCATTTCCTACAAAGTATCAGAGAAATTGCGCCTGAACGCGGATATCGACTATACGATGTGGTCGACCTACGACCGCCTCGTCGTCACATCGAATACCATTCTTCAGATTACAACACTTTTGGGTAGTCCAACGGACACGCAGACGTCGGAGAAACAGTGGAAGGACGTCTGGTGTCTGAGGTTCGGCGCGCAGTACACGCTGTCGGAGCAGTGGAAGCTACGGGGAGGGCTCGTCTATGATCAAAACCCCATGCCGGATTCCCACTTCGAGACATCCGATCCTGACTCGGACAGGATAGGCGTCACTGCGGGATTCGGCTATTCGGCCGGCAGGATGACCGTCGATGCGTCCTACATGTATCTCAAGTTCCTGAACAGGACCATCAGCAACAGCCAGATGGACGACCAGACGCCGGATCCCTCTGTACTGAACGGCACCTACCGCTCCCAGGCGCATTTGTTCGCCCTTACCGTCGGTTATCGATTCTAACAGCGATCCGAAAGCAGGCAGCGGGACCGCGTCCGACGCTGCTGGTACAGAAACGACCTTCCCGAACGGCAGGCATATTGAAAGACCCGCGTGTCCCGCGTTCCGCGTTATGCCCTTGACATCACTCATGTTTTGGAAGTAAAGTAGCCCATGCCACGCCTGCTCCGGACCCTCCAGGAACACGGGCTTCTTACTCCAGCCCGCATTATATTCCTCTTCCTGGTCATACTCTCCCTCATCATCATTCTCGGACAATTCTTTCACCAATCGCTCCAGGATGCGATGGCGGAACAGTTCAACAAGCAGCAGCTCCTCCTCGCCCAACAGGTCGCCATCAACGTGGAAGGTTTCCTCGACCACGCGTACAAGGACATCAGCATCATTTCGCGCCTTCCCGACATCCTGCGCATCGGCCGGAGCCCCCAGGCTCGTTCAGTGGTGCAGGGCATCCACTACCATATCGAGGGCGACATTCTCGTGACTCTCCAGGTCCTGGACCGCACAGGCACGATCCTGTACGACAGCGGCAATCCAAGCCGCGAGGGCGCCAGCGTCGCGGACACGAAGTACTTCCACCGGGCGACCACGCTGCGCCGGAACGAGCACCTCGTCACGGACCTCATGAACATAACCGGAGACCGTTCCGATCCCAAGCAGTTCGCCATGGCCGTCCCGATCTTTCAGACGATGGCAGGATCGAAGGAGATTCGGTTCAGTGGTGCTGTCCTCGCGGTCCTCTCCGTGAACGGCATCACCCAGAAATACCTCTTGCCCGTCAAATCCGGCACCCGGGGCTACGCATGGATGATGGACAGCGACGGAACGCTTCTCTACCATCCCACGCAGCCGCAGATGGTCGGGAAGAACCTTTTCCAGACGGACCGTTCCTGCTTTCAATGCCATCGCTCGTTCAACGCGGAAAAACGGATGATCGAGGGGAAGGCCGAGACCTTCGGCTACTATGAAGCGCCGGGAGGCGAGAACAAGCTCGCCGCTTACTACAAGTTCCCGGTCGGGGTCCGCTCCTGGTTCGTTGTTGTGTCCGCTCCCTACTCCGACGTCATCGCCCTGATGAGCAGAAGCCGCTTCCTCTATTCATCCCTGATCATCTCTGTTTTCATCGTCACGCTGGCGGCTGCCGGCGTCCTGATCATCATCAATCGCCAGAAGATCATGGCCGAGGAGAAGGCAACTCACCTCGAAAACCAGCGGCGGCTGGAGCAGGAGATCGTCGTCGCCAAGAACTATCTGGAGAACATCATCGAGAACACGAAGACGAACCTCATCGTCCTGGACCGCGACCTCAATGTGAAGACCGTCAATACGGCCCAGGCCATAACGCTCGGCAGGCCCAAAGAGGACATCCTCGGCCGCCACTTCTTCAGCTTCTTCCCGGACAATCTGCGCCCCTATGACGGGATCCCCATCGAGACGCTCCTGCACAAGACCCTGTCCGCAGGCAACAGTTACGATGTCAAGGAGTACCAGGTGACGGGCCTTCAGCGTGAGCCGATCTACCTGGACATGATCGTGAGCCCTCTGCTCATCGCCGGCAGGGTGGATGGCATTGTCATCACCAGCAGTGACGTGACGAAACGCGTGCTGCTCGAGGAGGCGCTCAAGAAGTACACCACCGAGCTCGAGGACCGCGTCGCACGGGAGGTGGAGCATCACCGCCGGCTCGAGCAGCAGGTGATCCACTCCGAAAAGCTCGCCGCGCTCGGCCGTCTCGCCGCAGGCGTCGCCCATGAGATCGGCAACCCCCTCACGTCCATCTCGACCTTCGCCCAGCTCCTCCGGGAAATGGCAACGGACGAATTCGCCCAGAGCAGTCTCGATATCATCAATACCCACATCCAGCGCATCACTGAGATCGTGCGCCAGATGTCCGCTTTTTCCCGCCCCGGCGAGGCGAACATCAGGCTGCACCAGGTCAACGACATCCTCACAGCATCGCTCGACCTCATGAAGTTCGACAAGCGCATGAAAAGCACCATCGATATCAAGATCAACCTCGACCAGGATATCCCGAAGACCATGATCGATGAAGGCCAGATCGCCCAGGTCTTCATCAACATCATCCTGAACGCTCTGGACGCCATGCCAGAAGGTGGTAGGCTGACGGTAACAAGCCATCACGGCCTGAACAGCCAGGGCCTTGACACGATCTTCATCGATTTCGCCGATACGGGAACCGGCATCCCTCCGTCCGATGTGGAGAGGATCTTTGATCCTTTCTATACGACCAAGGAGGCGGGCAAAGGAACCGGGCTCGGCCTTTCGGTCAGCTACAACATCGTGAAACGGTTCAAGGGGGACATTAAGGTCGCCAGCCAGCTCGGCAAAGGGACCACGTTCACCATCACACTGCCGGTCCTGATCGAGCCGCGCAAGGAGCCCTCGCATGGATAAGACGAACATCCTGGTCGTTGACGACGAAAAGGACATCTGCCGTGCGCTGAACATCATCCTGTCCAAGGAAGGGTACGCAGTGACCGAAGCGTACAACGGCGAACAGGCCGTGGATCTCCTGAAGAAGCTGACCTTCGATATCATCATGACCGACATCAAGATGGACAAGATGGACGGGTTCGAGGTCCTCAAACAGGCCCAGTCCCTCGCCCCGGGTTCGTCGGTCGTTATGATGACCGCCTTCGCGTCGGTGGGGTCCGCTGTGGAGGCCATGCGGAAGGGAGCCGCAGACTACATCACCAAGCCGTTCATCAACGATGATATCCGCCTCACCATCAAGCGCATTGTCGAAAGCCGCGAGCTCCAGATGGAGAACCAGATCCTGCGGCAGGAGCTGAGCCAGCGGTGCATATCCTTCAAAAACATCATCGGCACTTCCGATGCAATCCAAAAGGTCTTCTCGGTCATGGAGAAGGTCATCCCGAGCAAAGCTAACATCCTCATCACCGGCGAGAGCGGGACCGGCAAGGGTCTCGTCGCCCAGGCCATCCACGAGTCGGGCCCCCGCATGGACAAGCCGTTCATCTCCATCAACTGCGGCGCCATCCCCGAAAACCTTCTCGAGAGCGAGCTCTTCGGTCACAAGAAGGGCTCGTTCACCTCGGCCATCGAAGACAAGAAAGGCCTCATTACCATGGCAAACAGCGGCACCCTCTTCCTCGACGAGGTCGGAGAACTTCCTTCTTCCCTCCAGGTGAAACTGCTCAATGTCATCCAGAACAAAGAGCTGACCCCTGTTGGTGATACCCGGGTCATCGCCGTGGACATTCGGGTCATTGCGGCGACCAACGCAGACCTCATGCAGCGGGTAAAGGACGGCCGTTTCCGCGAGGACCTGTTCTACCGTTTAAACGTCATCGAGATCAGGATCCCGTCGCTCCGGGAACGCAAGGACGACATCCCGCTCCTGATCAAGCACTATCTCCAGGTGTTCAACGACGAGGCTGGGAAGAAGATCAAGGACATCGATTATGAGGCGATGCAAGCGATGCTCGCTTATGATTGGCCGGGCAATATCCGGGAGCTGCGGAACACGCTGGAGCGGGCCGTGGTGCTCGCCGAGGGCGACATCGTCACGCTGCACGACCTGCCGGACAAGTTCAGGTCACTGGACCTGGAGGGCATCGCCACTTCGTCGCTGAGACAGGCGCTGGACGATTACGAGAGGGAATATATTCGCAGGAGCCTTTCGGAGAACAGGGGCAATAAAGAAGCGACAGCAACGCGGCTGGGCATCGACCTGGCCACACTGTACCGCAAATTGAAGAAGCTCAGGATCGATGCGGCATGAGCGGCGGGAACGCCTTGCGAAACGGCTTTAGTCAATTAGACATGAACTTCCACACAAACTGGTGAAAAATACTCAAGCAAGACAAATCTTTGACAGAACAACAGGATTGACCGAATTTTTTTAAACCTTGATCCGCCTTTATCCGGGAAATCCCGTCAAAAGAACTCTTTCATTCCGCCTCGTCCGGGTCAGGGAATGAGGTCCTTCTTTTCCTCCTTCGGCACTTCAAAGGTCTGTGTCTTCTCTTCCTGAGGCACCTCGAAGGTGTCCGACCACTGCCGGTTGCTCCCCTCGTCGAGCCTGACCTCGGTCACACTCGACGCCGGCAGCGATACGTACTGGAGCCGGCTCTTGATATAGACCTCGGTGTCGGACACCTCGACCAGCGTGCCCCGGTAGGACGTCCCATTCGCAATGACCTCGACCTCCTTGCCGATCATTTCCACGATGTCAGGCATGTTTGCTCTCCTTTCCCATCATCGGTTTGCTGTCCTCCGAGATCATATCTCCAGACGTCCCCACGACTGCTTCCGGTATCGCCACAGGAGGATCATCATCCTTATCAGCCAGTCAATGATCATGACGGACCAGATATAGCGTATTGGCGCCTTGAACACCGTAGCGAGCAGTGCGGTGAGCGGCAGCCGCACAAGCCACATTCCGGCGATGGTCGCGAACATGATGAAACCGGTATCCCCCGCCCCGCGGAGCGAGCCGGTGAGCACCATGCTGAACGCCAGCGGCACCTGCGCGAAGGCAACGATCTTCATGTAGAGTATACCATAGCGAATGACCTCGGGATCACTGGTGAACAGCCGGAGGAGCACATAGGGAAAGAAAAAGAACAGGAGGCCCATGGAGGACATGAGGATGACCGCGAGGCGGTTCGCCTCGAAGGCAGAGAGCCTCGCCTCGTCGGGCCTTCCGGCGCCAAGGTTCTGGCCGACCATGGTCGCAGCCGCCACCGCGATACCATACCCCGGCATAAACGAGATCGCCTCAATGGCAAGCCCCACCTGGTGCGCGGCATAGACCGTCGTGCCATAGAGCAGGATGACCTTGGCGAACACCATCGAACCTGCGTTCTGCAGGAAACGGTCGACGAGGATCGGCCAGCCGAGTCTCATGGTCATCGTCGTCAGCCGCATCTCCAACTTTCGCGAGAGGACGATGTAGCGCCGCTCCAGGGAGCGGGTCAGGAGGAACGCCGTACCCAGGCATTCCGATACCGCTATGGCGATCGCGGCGCCCTTGACGCCCATCGCCGGAAATCCCCATTTGCCGTAGATGAGCGGATAGGCAACGACCACATGCAGGATGTTTACGATCAGCGTGGCGTACAGCGGCGTCCGGGTGTCGCCAGCTCCGTGCATGATGCCCGAAAGGACATTGATGGAAATAGTGAAGAGGATGAAGGTGAAGATGATCTTCGAGTAGGAGTACAGGATATGCTGGACCTCGTCGTTCGCACCGAGCAGTCCGGCCACCTTCCAGCCTGCCGCGTGCCCCAGCACCATGACGATGATCGCCGCCAGGACCGCTGCGAGCATCGCCTGGTACGCGGCCCTGCCCGCCTCATCCTTCCGGTCCGCACCCCAAAGCTGGGAGACCAGGACCGTCACGCCGACATTGATGCCCCAGGAAACGCTCATGACCACAAAGATCATGATCTGCGCCACGCCGACAGCGGCGATTGCCGACGCGCCGAGCCCGCCGACCAGGAAGATGTCCACAATGCCCACGGACCGTTGGAGAAAGCTTGACAGGACCACAGGAACGGCAAGCCGGAACATCTGTTTTCGAATCATATTCTGCATAACTAGTGTGTATATTCAGGATAACTGCAGGAGGGAGAAATCTACCATGAACTAAGGAGAACGCAGAGGGCTATTTCACCAGGGAGCGGACCTTCTTCATGTTCCGGGGATCGTCCTCTTCGGTCTCTTTCGGCGTTTCCATGATCTTCGGTATATCCTTGAACGCCCTGTGGTTCAGGAGGGCCTTGAAACCATCCTCACCGATCTTCCCCTCGCCGATGTGCCAGTGACGGTCCACGCGGGAACTGAAGTCCTTGAGGCAGTCGTTCAGGTGCATTCCCTTAAGCTTCTCCAGACCAACGGTCTCCTCGATCTTCTTCGCAACGGCATCGACGCCCTGCTTTGTCCGGACATCATAGCCGGCGGCGAACCCGTGGCAGGTATCATAGCAGATCCCGATCTTGTCCTTATCGCGCAATCGCGAGATCACCTCGCTCACCTGTTCAAAGGTGTATCCCACATCCCCTTTTTCCCCGGCTGTGTTCTCGAGCAGGATGGTCGCCTGCGGCTTATGGAGCTTCATCGCCATGTTCAAAGCATCGGCCACGCGGCCGATCATCCATTCCGGTTCCTGGCCGCTCGCCGAGCCGAGATGGGTCACCAGATATTCCGCGCCAAGATGCTCGGTCCGCTCCAGGTCAATGACGAATTGTTCGATGGAACGCTGGTACAGATCAGGACGGGGAGACGCGAGGTTGATGAGGTAGTTCGTATGGACGAAAATCGGGCCGATGTCGTACTGCTCCCGCAGCCGCTTGAACTCGATGATATCGTCCTTATCGAGCGGCTTGACCGTCCATCCGCGGGGATTGCGGCTGAAGATCTGCATGGTTGTGCAGCCAAGCTCGTAGGCTCGCTGCACCGCGAGCGAAAAGCCGCCGGATATGGAAACGTGAAATCCGATCCGCATGCTATTTTTCCCCGACTATCTTCAGAAAGTCTACCTCGCTGATCACCTTCACGCCCAGTTCCTTCGCTTTAACGAGCTTGCTTCCTGCATCCTCGCCTGCCAGCACATAGCTGGTCTTTTTTGATACTGACCCGGCAGAGCGGCCTCCTTTTCTCTCGATCAGTTCTTCGAACTCCTCGCGCGGTCGTGAGAGTGTGCCGGTGATGACGACTGTCATTCCGTCCAACGGTCCTTTTTCTTTTCGGGCAGCAGTTTCAAAGTCAGGGTTGGTGATCTTGAGACCCAGTTTCTTGAGCATTTCAAGCGTCTGAAGGTTCTCCTTCTCGCTGAAGAACCCCGATATGGAAGCGGCAAGTTTTTCTCCCATCTGCTTGATCTCCATGATTCGCCCGGCATCCACGCGATAGAGATCATCAATCTTATCAAAGTTCTTTGCCAGTACCTTGGCGGCAAATTCTCCAACATGCAGGATGCCCAGGGCAAAAAGGAACCGCGCGAGCGTGGCGCTCTTGCTCTTTTCGATGGCATCGATGAGATTCTGAGCTGACTTATCAGCGAACCGTGGCAGTTCCAGCAATTGTCCCTTCTTCAGCCGGTACAGGTCCACAAAATGCCGTATCAGTCCCTGGTTGTAGAGCAGTTCGATGTTCTTTTCCCCCAGGCCCTCGATGTCCATGGCGCCGCGCGACGCATAGTGCTTGATCTTCTCCAGCACCTGCGCTTCACAGTTCAGCCCGATGCACCGGTACGCCACCTCTCCCTCTTCGCGCGCGACACTTGACCCGCAGACCGGACAGTGCTTGGGCGGCGGGAACTTCTTCTCCCTGCCGGTTCGTTTGTCCGTAGTGACTGATACCACATGGGGAATAACGTCCCCTGCCCGCTCCACGACGACCGTGTCGCCGATACGGATGTCCTTCCGATCGATCTCATCCCAGTTGTGGAGTGTTGAACGCGACACGGTCACGCCGCCTATCTGGACGGGCCGCATCATCGCCACCGGCGTGATCGCACCGGTCCTGCCCACGCTTGCGATGATGTCCTCAATGACCGTTACTCCCTGGTGCGCGGCGAATTTATAGGCGATTGCCCACCGTGGTTCGCGGGTCTTGATCCCGAGCGTCTTTTGCGTGGTATAGTCGTTCACCTTTACGACCGCGCCATCGGTCTCGAACGGCAGTGTCGGCCTTTTTTCCTCGATCATCTTGATCGAGTCAATTGCCTGCTCGACTCCTTTTACCGTCCTGAAGACGAGGGGTACGGGGAAATGTGCTTTTTTCAGCCATGCCATGAACTCCGCCTGGCTCTTGAACTCGGTCCCCTTCATTGCTCCCAGTCCATAGCAGGCCATATGGAGCTTCCGTTTCTCCGTGACAGAAGGATCGAGCTGGCGGATGGACCCGGCTGCCGCATTACGGGGATTGGCGAACGGCGTTTCCCCGTCCTTCGCCCGCTCCCGGTTCATCTTCTCGAACTCGGCAATGTCGAGGAACACCTCTCCTCGGATATCGATCTCTTCGGGGACACGATCGACGCCTGATATCGCGAGCGGGATCGCCTTAATAGTCCTGATGTTCCGGGTAACATCCTCGCCTTCATAGCCGTCGCCACGGGTCGATGCCCGGACAAGCGCGCCCTTCTTATAGGTCAGTTCCATGGCAAGGCCGTCGTACTTCGGTTCAACGGTATATTCCACTTCGCTGTCCGATCCGAGAAAACGCTTTACCCGCTGGTCGAACTCGCGCACTTCATCATGCGAGAAGGCATTGCCCAGGGAGAGCATGGGTTCTGTATGCTTTACTTTTTCGAACTTATCGAGCGGAGGGGCCCCTACGCGCTGGGTGGGAGAGTCGGGGAGGATATAGTGATACTTTTCCTCAAGTTCCTGAAGACGCCTGAACAGTTTATCGTAGTCGGCGTCAGCGATGACCGGTGCATCGAGAACATGGTAGCGATAATTGTGCTCGTTGATCTCCCTGACGAGCTTTTCGATCTCCTGTTTAATATCCTGGGGGATCCTGTCCATGGTGTGATAGAGGACCGAACTAATCGGCGATCTTCTCTTCCAGCTGATAGTCCTTGATCTTCGTGAGCAGGGTCTTGTAGCTCACCTGGAGCACCTCCGCGGCGCGGGTCTTGTTCCCGCCGGTCTGTTTGAGCACCTGCCGGATGCGGCGCGACTCAGCGATGCGGGTCGCGGCGGCGGCGACCTCCTGAAGAGGGCCGTCCATGGGTACATGCTCCGCGAGCGCGCTGATGATGCTTGCCTCGCTGATGCCAAGGTCCTGGCTGCGCACCATGCCCCCTTCGGCGTAGATCACCGCCCGCTCGATCACGTTCTCAAGCTCCCGGATATTACCCTTCCAGGGCGATTTCATGAGGATGTCCATGGCTTCATCCGCAATCGTGATCGGTCCCTTTCTCACTTCGGCGGAATACTTATTCAGGAAATGCTGCGCCAGAGGTGGGATATCGTCACGCCGCTCACGAAGCGGCGGAATGGTGATGGGAAACACGTTCAGGCGATAAAACAAGTCCTCACGGAACTGTTTTGCCTGCACCGCCTGCTCGATGTTCTTGTTCGTGGCGGCCACGATGCGCACGTCTATCTTGATCGGCTTATCGCCCCCTACACGTTCTATTACCTGTTCCTGAATTACACGGAGGATCTTGGCCTGGAGCGCAAGATCCATATCACCGATCTCGTCGAGAAATACCGTGCCCTTGTCGGCCAGCTCGAACTTCCCGAGCTTTCTCGCCTCGGCACCGGTGAATGCACCCCGTTCGTAGCCGAACAGCTCGCTCTCCAGCAGTTCACGCGGAATGGCCGCCGAATTGATGGCGATGAACGGGCCGTCCTTCCGGTTGCTGAGATAATGGATGGCCCGGGCGAAGAGCTCCTTTCCGGTGCCGCTCTCGCCGTGGATCAGCACTGTGGCGTTCGTCGGCGCCGCCTTCTGGATGCTCGCGGTGATCTCCTGGAGCGGCCTGCTCTTACCGATGATCTTCGGAGCGCCAAGCTTGTCAGCGAATTCCGATCTGAGCAGAATGTTCTCGGCGGCCACGCGGGTCGTGTTGAGGGCGCGCAGGATAAGCACCAGTAGGTGCCCGGTGTCAAAGGGCTTCGTCAGAAAATCGTAGGCGCCCTCCTTCACGGCCTTGACCGCCGTTTCGATGGTCCCGTACGCGGTCATGATGATGACCGGCAGGAGGGGGTTCTCCTGCTTCGCTGCCCTGATCACTTCGAAGCCGTCTTTTTTCGGGAGCTTGAGGTCCGTCAGCACGAGGCCGATCCGTTCGTCGGCAAGCCGCTTGATCCCCTCGGCTCCGTCCTGGGCGGTGATCACCTGGTACCCTTCTGCCTCCAGGGTCTGTTTCAGCATGGCACGCATGCTTTCTTTGTCTTCGATGACGAGTATGGTATCCATTGCGTTCAACCCGGTCATTCCTTCGGCAGGACCACCCGGAACTTCGTTCCGGCATTCACCGTGCTCAAGACGTCGACCCTGCCGCCGTGGGCGGTTATCACCTTGTGCGTCAAAGCCAGGCCCATGCCCACGCCCTCGTCCTTCGTCGTAAAGAACGGAAGGAACACCTTTTTGAGGTTCTCGGGAGGGATCCCGGTGCCCGTGTCCCCGACGATAATGGTCAGATCTTTGTCCACCTGCATGGTCACGGACAGAGTCCCGCCGTCGGGCATGGCTTCAACAGCGTTCTGCATGAGATTGCCCAGGGCCTGGCGCATGAGCACCTCGTCGACCGGCGCCATGACGTCGCTGATATCCAGGAACGTGCCGAGCGATGGTCTTCCGGACCGGGCCTGCAGGACGGTCTCGATGCAGGACTCCAGCAGGTGACGCATGTTCACGACCGTGCGGTTCAGCGACGTCGGCCGTGCAAAGGTCAGGAGGTCGCTGATGATGCGGTTCATCCCGACGATCTCCGCCTGGATGTCCCTGATGACGGCCTGCCCTGCGTCATCCTGCTTTCTGGCGAGCAGGCTCAGGTAACCTGCGATCACCGCCATGGGATTCCTGAGCTCATGAGCAATGCCCGCCGACATCTCTCCAAGGGCCGTAAGCCGCTCCTTGAGCTCGATCTGCTGCTGAAGGCGCTTCACCTCGGTGAGGTCGGAAAAGGACAGGATGACACCGAGGGTCTTTCCCTGCCGGTCTCTGAGGAGCGCGGTATTGAATCCGAGCCATATCCGCTTGCCCTTTCTCAGCAGTTCTGCTTCCATTCGCCGGGAGAGAACGTGCGTTTCCCGTGTCTCCCGGACCAGCCGGCAGGTATCGCCATTCCCGAAGATCTCGTCGCAGGTCCTGCTCAGGCCGCTGCCACGCTCCATCCCCAGGATCTCCTCGGCAGCGCGGTTCATCGAGGCGGCGAGACCGTTCCCGTCAAAGGTGATGACCCCGCTGGTGACGCACTGGAGGATGTTCTCCGTATAGCCTTCGACGTTCTCTGCCCGCTGCTCTGCGAGCGAACGGAGCCGTTCCAGCTCCCTCTCCTTCTCTTTGAGCTGGCGGGTGACATCCTGGAAGGCGTTGATGATGAAGCTGACGTCCTGGGTCTTTTCCTGCCTTTCAGGCTTCAGCCCCAATTCGCGCCGATACCGCTGCGTCATGCCCCAGATGACGAGCGCCCCTACCGCGACCACCAGCACTCCCGTGACCAGTATGGGAAGGACGGACGCGGTCATGGACGGAAAAACCCGAAATACCAGCTGATGATATCAGCGCCGTAGAACAGGGTGAGCAGTGTACCAAAGGCAAGGTAGGGTCCGAAGGGGATGACTTTGTCCACCTGGTGTTTCTTCAAGGCGATGAGCGTCATACCCACAATGGAACCCGTCAGCGCGCCCAGCATGATGGTCAGGAACGCCCCTTTCCAACCCAGGAAACAGCCGACCATGCCCATGTACTTCACGTCGCCGCCGCCCATGGCCTCGACCTTCCTGAACTTTTCCCAAAGCCATCCGATGATGAAGAGCGGAGCGGCCCCCAGGACGAGTCCGACGAGGGAGTTCACGAACCCGGTGAGGTAGGTTCCTGCTGAGGGAAGGAGCTTTCCCAGACCGAAGGCCATCGGCGGCTCGAGTGCGGACATGAAGAGCGGGGCCGCGAGCAGACCGATGACCATGCCGGGGAGCGTTATGACATCCGGTATGATCTGGTGGTCAAGATCGATGAAGGTGATGACGAGGAGGGCCGAGCACAGCACCATGACCAGCCCCGCCTCTCCGGTCATCCCGAATGCGGCGTACGCCCACAGGTACAGCAGGCCGTTCAGGAGCTCGACAAGCGGGTATCGCCAGGAAATGGGCAGGCCGCATGAGCGGCACTTGCCGCGGAGCGCAATAAAACTTACCAGCGGTATATTGTCGTACCAGCGGATCGGCGTCCTGCAGCGGGGGCACTGAGACCGAGGGCTGACGATGGACTGTTCGCGGGGAAGCCGCACGATGCAGACATTCAGAAAGCTCCCGACGATGAGACCGAAGAGGAACACTACCACGAAGATCATGCAGACCTCTCGTCATGGCTGGCTGGTGCAGGTTTCAGGACCTCGGCCTCGCGCCGCAGGTCATCCAGGAGGATTTCCCGGTCCTTCTGATAACGCTCGATCTTATCCACTGCCGACGCGATCTCGTAGTTCTTGAACAGGAGGTCAAAGGTACTGGGAAGGGTATCGTTCTCCTTCATTTCGAGGAGCTTCTGGCCGATGAATTGCTGCTGCTCGCGCACCTTGGCCTGAATGCCGTCGATCTGGATTCTGAGCCGTACAATGGTGATCTCTGCCTTCACGCGGTCTGAGAATGTCGCGGCAAAGGACGCCAGCTTTGCATAGCCCTTCTGCAGATTGATCAGCGTCTTTTCCCAAACGGTCATAGTGGCGGCTCCTTCAAGCGGAGCAAGGGTCCAGGGTCGCAGTGGCAATCATGTCCGGCGGTCCTATTGCCCATGATCCCTGCTCCTTGAACAATGATCTGGATTACCGGTTACTGTATCAGAATACCCTTCAAATATCAACTTACTGTTACCAGGCCGAGCTTCCCCGCCCATTTGCGCCGTACCGCATCCCGTAGCGCCGGCGATGCCGCCAGTTCTGGGTCCGCCTTCGTCAGCTCGAAGGCCTCGGTCCGTGCCTTTTCCAGCAGATCGGCGTCGCGGAGGATGTTCGCGGCCCGGAGATCAGGCAAGCCCGACTGCCGGGTGCCGAAGAACTCCCCCGGCCCCCGGAGACGCAGGTCCTCCTCGGCGATAGCGAAGCCGTCGTTCGTCCGTACAAAAGCATTCAGCCGGTCCCGGGTCTCATCGACGAACATCCGCGGCCCCATCAGGACGCACAGGGACTGGTGTGTGCCCCTGCCCACCCTGCCCCGGAGCTGGTGGAGCTGGGCCAAGCCGAAGCGCTCCGGGTGTTCGATGACCATGACCGACGCGTTCGGCACGTCGACCCCCACCTCGATGACCGTGGTAGAGACAAGAATATGGACAGCGCCGGACTTAAAGGCTGCCATGACCGCTTCCTTTTCAGCGCCTTTCATCCTGCCATGCAGGAGGCCGACCTTCCATTTGGAGAAAACATCCTTCTGAAGATGGGCAGCCATCTCGGTCGCCGCCTTGAGGTCGCTCTTCTCCGTCTCTTCGACCAGCGGATAGACCACGTACACCTGCCGCCCTTTCGAGATCTCGCCCTCCAGGAGCTGGTAGGCCTCGAGCCGTTTGTTCTCGAAATAGAGCCGGGTGATGATGGGGCTCCTTCCGGGAGGCATTTCGTCGATCACCGACACATCAAGATCGCCGTAGACAGTGAGCGCGAGCGTCCGCGGGATGGGCGTGGCGGTCATGACGAGGACATCGGGTTCGTAGCCCTTGGACTTGAGCGTGGACCGCTGCATCACGCCAAACCGGTGCTGCTCATCGATGATGGCCAACCCGAGCTTGTGGAAGTGCACGTCCTGTTCCAGCAGCGCGTGCGTGCCGACCATGATCTGCGAGACGCCGGACGCGATGTCTGCCAGCACGGTCTCCTTCGCTTTCTTCCTCAGGCTGCCGGTCAGGAGGACGACCGTGATTCCGAGAGGCACGGCAAGCGCGACAATGTTCCGGTAATGCTGTTCAGCGAGGATCTCCGTCGGCGCCATGAGACACGCCTGGTAGCCGTTCTCCACGGCCAGCAGGGACGCGACGAGGGCCACCACGGTCTTGCCGCACCCTACGTCGCCCTGTACCAGCCGGTTCATAGGGTGCTCTGATGCCATGTCCCGCTTGATCTCGGCAATGACCCGCTCCTGGGCGTTGGTCAGCGTGAACGGCAAGCCCTTCCTGAGGGCAGCCTCGAGCTTCACCGGCGGTTTGAACGATATGCCCTTCTTCTCGAAGGTCACGCCCCGTTTCCTGAGCGCCAGGCCCAGTTCCAGGACAAAGAGCTCTTCGAAGCTCAGGCGCCGATGGGCAGCACTCATCCCCCGGTTCAGAATATTGATGTCCTTCTCGTGCTCGGGAAAGTGTACTTCGCGGACCGCATCAGCAGCCGGCAGCAGTCCGTATCTCTTCTCCAGCGCCGCGGGGAGCGGCTCCGGGACCGAGCCCGCAGCCCCGTCAACGATGCTCTTCATGATGCTGCGGAGCGCACGCGCGGACAGGCCTGCGGTGGTCCGGTAGATCGGAACGGTCCTTCCGGTATGGATCAGCAGGCTTTCGGGGTCATCGTCATCCAGGACCTCATAATCGGGGTTGTCGATCTGCGGCCTTCCTCCCTTGTAAGAATTGGCCTTCACGATGCCTGACAGGATCACTTTCTGGCCCGTCTTGAAAGCCTTCTGCATGAAGGGCTGGTTGAACCACGAGCCGACCAGTACGCCGGTCCCGTCCTTGATGACCAGCTCGAAGACCTTGATCCACTTGCGCCGGGTCTGCACGACCTCCGCGGAGATCACTTCGCCGGAAACCGTTTCAAAGGCCCCATAGGTGAGCCGTGCGATCTTTTTTAAATTTCCCCGGTCCTCGTATCGCCAGGGAAGATAGGACAGGGCGTCCTCGACCGTGGCGATACCCAGCTTTTTCATGAGCTCCGCCCGCTTCGGACCAACGCCTTTGCAGTACTGGACCTGAGTGTCCAGGTGCAGGTTGGTCGTCTCGTTGGTGGACTTGCGGAGCCGTTCAGGCCCGTTATCCGGCCGCGTGGCGGCCTCGCGTCCGAATACATCGATGGCAGTAATCGCCTGCAGGATATGCGATCTCTTCATATCCGGGGTAAGAGCATCGAAGCCGCTGAATAGGTCCTCTAGGGCGGACATACCACGGCTGTCGCCTGACAGACGCCGTATTTCCCGGACTTGGGCGAGGACGAAAGGTTCGAGGTCGGTGAGGCTCTTCAGGTGGGCAAAATCATCACGGGAGGCATACCGGAGCGGCTTTTTGAGCCTTTCCAGGATGGTCTTGAGGTCGTCAGAACTCATGAATTATTAATTTTATTGAAATTTTCCTTGCATGCAATGTGATGTTATGGTAGCATACGCCTGCTTTTTAAGCAATCATTTTCCGGATCCAGGAGGACTCCCCGTGGCAGGTACATGTCAGATATGTGGCAAGGGCGCGCTGAGCGGCAACAAGGTGAGCCATGCGAACAATAGATCAAAGAAAATATCCAAGCCGAACCTTCAGAGCATCAAAGCGCTTGGCCCCAACGGCGCCCACGTCCGCATGCATGTCTGCACCCGCTGCATCCGCTCCGGCAAGGTCAAGAAGGTAAGCTAACATCTTCCGCCGACCGCGCCGCCGGGCCTCCGGCGGTGCGGTATCCCATCGCCCTTTCCCGGGCAGCCTGCCGTACACGCAATTCCGACGATCTTTTACTTACCGCCTCACTTGTCCGCAGCCTGCATGATCGGCGAGAGCAGGCGGATCTGCCATTGTCCTGCAGCCGAGCAACAGACCGCGATAGGATGCATCCGCTGCGGTTGACGATCGTCGAGGTATTGATATGGTGAAGGACAGAACAGGATCGTTCATATGTGCTGCGGTATTCCTTGCCGTACTGGCGACCGCCGGGCTCGCCGATGAGCCATTGAAGTGTGCTGAGTGCGGGATGCCGGTCGATGTGGCAGCACCCTTCTCTTCGAAGATCGTTGCGGGAGACCATACGCTGTATTTCTGTGATATCGGAGACCTGCTGGTGTACCTCAGGGAAAGGAAGACAGATCCAACGTACGCCCGGGTCAAGGATTACCGATCCGGAGAATGGATCGAGGCGGCAAAGGCATTCTATGTTCATGAACCAAGGCGGTTCATGACCCCCATGGGATGGGGAGTTGCCTCGTTCAAGAACAAGAAGGACGCCGAGGATTTCGGCGTACCTTCAGACATCACTGCTGTCTCCCGGCGGCTGAAATGACCGATGACCGGCTGGCCATGCCTTACCGTTCACCAGGCCCCCTCTCACGCATCGGCAGGTTCACGTGTCCCCTGCTGCTGCTGTTCCTGCTTGCAGCATGCCAGACAACCCACCCAACCGTTTCGTCCGGGCAGCTTCCGTCTAAACATCCAAAACCGGCCATTAGTGGTCCTGACCTGGAAAAGAGGATCCATGCCATGATCAACCGGGAACGCGCAGCGCACGGCCTCTCCCCTCTGGCATGGGACGAGGCTCTTTCCCGTATCGCGCGTGGCCACAGCAAAGACATGGCGGGCCGCGGTTTTTTCAGCCACGACTCCCCTGAGGGCCGGGATTTCTTCTTCCGGTACCGACAGCAGGGCTATACTTGCGCGCTTCGCATCGGGAATACCATCCACACCGGCGCGGAGAACATCGCGCTCAACAGCCTGTACCGCTCGATCACCACGATCAATGGTGTCGCCTATCATGACTGGAACACCGCGGAACAGATCGCGCTATCCACAGTCCAGGGATGGATGAACAGCCAGGGCCACCGCAACAACATCCTCACCCCTCACTGGCTGAACGAGGGCATCGGGGTCTTCATTTCGACCGATGACAAGGTGTACATCACCCAGAATTTTTGCTGACACTCGGACGCGTTCGCTAGCGCGTCGCTACCCGCGCCGGGTAGTCATCTCCGGTGATGTAGTTCTCCAGCTGATTGATCGTCGCTTCCTGGCTCCGCATGATGGAATTGACGACGTCGCCGATGCTCACGACGCCGATGACCTGTCCGCCATCCAGCACCGGCAGATGCCGCACATGATTGTTGGTCATCAGCATCATGCATTCCTGCAGGTTCATTTCCGGAGAAGCGCAGATCGCCGGAGAGCTCATGAGTTCGCCCACGGTGGTCGACCGGGACGATTTCCCCTTCAGGATGACCTTCCTCGCGTAATCACGCTCGGAAAATATACCCACCAGCTGTCCCCCGTCCTCCATGACCAGCAGCGCTCCTACATCGTTGTCCGCCATGACCTCCAGCGCGGCGTACGCCGTTGCTCCCGGAGGCATGCCCAGATAACCATGCCCTTTGGTGTTCAAGATGTCGTTTACCAACGTTGTCGTATACATATTGTACCCCTCCTTCCCTTGAGATAGGTTCGGACGCGAACGTGCAACAAGCAAAAAGCCGGACATACCGAAAGTGATTCCTTCGGCAGCCCGGCTGTCTTTTCCAAAGACCCGTTGCTTTCCGCGCCCTCTTCACAGAGGGTTTGGCTTTATCGGGAATGATCCATGACTATTCTTCTCTTGGTATGTACATAACACGCGCATTCCCTGCTGTCAAATTGATGTTTTGATTGACAGAAGACCTCAATTCATTACTTGAGCGCGCCATGGGAAGAACGGTAACAAAGACGATCGGCTGGAAGATCACGGTGTGAGGCAATCGATGCGATTGCTCGCCCAATGGGACAAGGCTATCCCGTCCATCTACTGTTTGAGCAGGAAGAACTCCGCAACATACAGCAATAACAGGATAAACCATCCTGCAAGAATGACAAATTCTATGGTTGCACGGTAGGAAATGCTGAAGTTCTCCGTCGCCATAGTATAGACGTCCTCGAGCATGTCCAGCTTTTCCTTGATGTCCGCCGCCCAGGCATCGAGATGGAATTTCCTTGCAATGACCGAATACAGCTTTGCCGAGTACCAATCCCCGATGAGCTTGATATTATGTTCGATGGTCTCTGATTCCAGGATGGACTGTGTCCGCATCTCGATGATCTCCTTCAATATCCTGCGGATGTCACGGGTCCTGATCAAGGGAAGCTTTTTCGGGGTCCTGAGAAGATTGAGGGTCTTTTCCAGCCTTCGATCGAGATCATCGGCGAGGATCCTCGACCGGAGCAGCTGGAGATTTGCTATCTCGAAAAGTTCAATATTGCTCTTGAAGTCCCCTGCCGCGTCAAAGATGAAAGCCCCGTCCCAGTCCACGATCGTAATATCATCCTTGCCGTATTTCAGATGGGTGGCGAGCGTTGCGGAGACCTCTTCCTCATCAAGAGGCTCGTTCTCATTCTTGAGGAACGCCACGATCTTCTCGCTGAAGAGGGAAAGATAGACCTCCGGATCGCCCTGATACCCGGAGATGCAATAGACGCTGTATTCTTCATCGAAATCCCTATTGCAGACGTATTCCGCAAGTATCTTGCGGCATTCTGTCACAAGCCTTCTCTTGAACTCCAAGGTAGAATCCGCGAGGATATCAGCCACGCTCACCGATGCCTCGACAACAAGGACATCGGGCAGATAGGCCTTGACCAGAAACCCCACTTCTTGTCCATCCACATTTCGCGATTCCTGCTTGATCACCTTCTGTTTCGGTATCACATCAGGATAGCTCGGCGCACTCCTGATCGCCTTGATCTCAACGACCTCGCTCGCCTCCAGGTTCATGCAGGTCTGTCCGATCATAAAAACGACAACAGAGCCAGGTATCTCTTGTATTTCGCTCACAGGATTTTCCATGAATGCGTTACCGGTCCTTATTGGGCACTTCAGCTGAATACGGGAATTCCCCGGCACCGAAGGCCTGGATGCTGAATATGATCAGCGAGATGATCCCCCATCCCAGTCCGAGGACCACACCGGCGTCAATGATCCCCCTCCAGGGTTGTGAAACGAAACTGACCATGACGATAAGAACGATGATGCCCAGCGTAAGGGATATGGACGTGATCTTCCTGCGCTTTGTTGCATGGAAATACCCCATGCAGAAGAACGGCGCCAGAATGACATGATCGATGCGGGGATTCTGCCGCAGATGGCGCGCCCGCGCTGCGGTGCGCGGGGAAAAGGCCTTCTGGAAACCCTTGTAGCCTTCGGCATAGGCCATGCCGAGGACGACGACGACCAGTGATGCCCAGTGGTACCAGGCGAAAGGATGGGTAAAGGCGTCAACAGCCTTCGGCCAGAGCCTAAAACAGGCGCTCAGAAGCAGCGCCAGGACCCCTCCCAGCCCCCAGAGGGCTCCCAGGATCCCGAGGATCGTCGATCTTTTTTCCATAGGATATTCCCGTGCCTTTCTCTCATGCAGTTACTACGCGACAGCAGCGCCTGTTGTCTAATGCCCCATCAAGATCGAGCCGCCGGTGAAGAATGTCCCTGCAACCGCCGCTATCATAAGGCACGCAAGCGTTGCTGCAGCAAGCGATCGGAATCCGACCCGGGCAAGGTCGCCGGTCCGCGATGGCGCCAGCGCAGCGGTCCCTCCCACAAAGATCGCCACGGAAGGGATATGTGCGAATCCACAGAGCGCATATGCTGCGATCAGCGCTGAGCGGGGATCGTGGATCTGGCCGGCCGCAAGCGCTGCTGCCAGGTCCTGATAGGACT
Source organism: Nitrospirota bacterium (assembly GCA_963840455.1). Classification (GTDB taxonomy): domain Bacteria; phylum Nitrospirota; class UBA9217; order UBA9217; family UBA9217; genus JAAXXJ01. The sequence goes on from CAWIYV010000001.1 coordinate 120,818, forward strand.
TCACCTCGGTCAGGATCGCCCGTTCTCCTATCAGCCGCGCCACGACAGCCGCATCAGAAGGCGGGACGCCGATGATGAGCGCAAAGGGATAGAACAGGTAGCCGAGCAGGCCCCGCAGCGTCCAGTCCACGTGGGTGCCAAGGAGCGCGTTGATCTGCCCGCCGATGCCCGAGACGATCATATCGAGCAGCGCGACCAGGCCCAGGAGCGCGAGCAGCAGGGCGATGATGCCGAGGACCAGCTTGAACCCTGCGTCAGCCCCGTTGATGATCGCCTCCATCAGGGTGGACTCCTTCTGATAGTGGGGATGCAGGTCCACGCCGAGGGTCTCCGGTCTCCCTGTCTCGGGAAGCATGAGCTTTGACATGACGATCGCTGCCGGCGCGCCGATGATCGACGCGGAGACAAGGTGCCCCGCGATGGTGGGGAACTGCCGCTGCAGGATGAAGACATACAGCGCCATGACGCTCGACGCGATGGTGGCCATGCCGCCGGTCAGGATGGTGCAGAGCTCCGACTGCGTCATCGTAGCAAGGTGCGGCCGGATGACCGTGGCCGACTCGACGCCAACGAAGATGTTCGCCGCAGTGGAAAGGGACTCCGCTCCGCTGATCCGCATGAGCTTCGTGAATGCCCGGGAGAAGATGCGCACAAGCCAGGGCAGCACCCCGATATAGTACAGGACCGCCATGAGGCTCGCGAAGAACACCACCGTGGGCAGCGCCTGGATGGCGAGAATAAAGCCGAGGGACTCCTCGCCCATCTCGTTCTTCATGCCGGGGGGAAGAGCAAGCCTTCCGAACAGGAATTTCGTTCCCGCCGTGGCGCTCTCGAGCACCTTGTCAACCGAGGCATTGATGACCAGAAAGACCTTGGTGCCCGCCGGGACCAGGAAAATGACCGCTGCGAACAGAAGCTGGAGCGCCGTCCCCCAGACCACGACCCGCCAGTTCACGACCTTCCGGTCCGTGGACAGCGCCCAGGCGACCGCCATCAGTACAAAGATCCCGCTGAAGCTGATGAGATTATACATCCTGGTCCTATCCCCTTCGCAAAACCGTAGAGAACAACAGCGCGATCGGTCAGCAGATCCGGGGCAGCATCTCCCCTGGAAGCATGTCCAGGATGCGGCTGCCGCCGATGGCTGTCTCGAGCAGCACCATGCCGGGGGCAGACCGGTCGACGGTCCCAATGACCGCGGCGTTCCTGCCGTGCTCATGCGCCCGCATCGCGGTCACGATCCTGTCAGCATCACCGGGGTCCACAACGGCTGCCAGGATGCCTTCGTTCGCCACATAGAGCGGGTCCAGACCCAGCAGGCTGCACGCTCCTGTAACCGGCGGCGGAACGGGAAGTGACCGTTCGCGAATGCGGATGCAGAGGTCCGACTCCAGAGCCGCCTCTTTCAGCGTCGTGGCAAGGCCTCCCCGCGTAGGGTCTCGCATGAACCGGATCTTTCCAGTCGCCCGGTACATGGTCCTGACCAGGCCGTTCAGCGGCCGGGTGTCGCTCACGACGGCGGGTTCGAAGGTCAGTCCGTTCCGTTCGGCAAGGATCGCGACGCCGTGGTTCCCGAGCTCGCCGCTGATGATGACCGCATCGCCATCCCGGATGTTCTTCGGAGAGATGTCGATGCCGTCTTTCAGAACACCGATCCCCGAGGTGTTGATGAACACACCATCCGCCTTTCCCTTGTTCACGACCTTGGTGTCGCCGGCCACGATCGTCACCCCCGCACGTTTTGCAGCGGACGCCATGCTTGCGATGATCCTCTTGAGGTCCGCCATCGGGAAGCCTTCCTCGATGATGAACCCTGCGGTGAGGTACAGAGGCTCTGCACCTGCCACGGACAGGTCGTTCACCGTTCCGCAGACCGCGAGGTCGCCGATATTGCCGCCGGGAAAGAACAAGGGTGAGACGACATAGGAATCGGTCGTAAAGGCAAGGCGCTTCGAGCGGACGGCCACGACCGCGGAATCACCGGCACCTGCATTCCCGAAGGCGGGATTAAAATGTTCCTGGATAAGGGCATGCATCAGTTTTCCGCCGCTGCCATGTCCCAGGAGGATCTTGTCCATGGTCGCCATCGTACTCCTTACCGGTGCCCGTATTTATAATATGCCGCGCAGCTGCCTTCCGTGCTCACCATGCAGGGGCCTACGGGGCCGTCAGGCGTGCAGCCGGTGCCGAAGAGCGGGCATTCCGTCGGTACCTTGACCCCCCGCAGGATATCGCCGCAGGAGCACAGTTCCGGCTCGGCGATGCCCGTGGACTCGGGGCGGAAGCGAGCTTCCGCATCGAACTCCCGGTACTTCTCTCTCAACTTCAGGCCGGTTCCCGGCAGGACGCCGATCCCGCGCCAATAGGCGTCGGAAGGTTCAAATATGTCGTTCAGGATCTCGACGGCCCGGGGATTCCCTTCCGGCCTGACAACCGTAGGATAGGCATTCTCCACCTTCGCCTCCCCTTTGGCGATCTGACGGACGATCATCAGGATCCCCTCGATTATTTCGCCAGCCTCGAAACCGGTCACGACCGCGGGCTTTCGATAGTCCTTCGCGACGAATTCGTAGGGCGCGAGGCCTATGATCGTGCTTACGTGTCCCGGAAGAATGAAGCCGTCCACGCGTACGTCGGGGGCATCGAGGAGCGCCTTGAGGGCGAGCGGAACGGTCTTGTGCGATGATAGGATGGTGAAATTCTTCACCATTTTTTTGAATGCGGCAAAGACAGTGCCGGCAATGAGCGGAGACGTCGTCTCGAACCCGGTGGCAAAAAAAACGACCTGCTTCGAACCACTCTCCTGTGCAAGCGTCAAGGCTTCCATGGGCGAGTACATCACCCGGACGTCAGCGCCTTCTGATCGCGCTTCCAGGAGCGACTGTTTTCCGCCCGGCACCCGCATCATGTCCCCGAAGGTCACCAGGACCGTGTTCGGCTGTTTCGCGATCGAGATCGCCGCGTCGACGTCCCGGATGGACGTCACACAGACCGGGCATCCGGGGCCGCTCAAGAGCGTTATCGTGTTCGGAATGATCGAACGTATCCCGTGGCGGAATATCTCGACCGTATGGGTCCCGCAGACCTCCATGAGCTTGAGCGGCCTTTGGATCGTTCCTGTCAGATGATGGAGCTCGTCGATCATCTGTTTCATGATCTTGTTCCCTTCTTTAATCGCGCACGGACCAGGTATGCCTGTCCGAGCGAGATACATGCATCGTTTGGCGGCATCTGCACATTCGTATAAACACGCAGAGCGTCGGCCGCCAGCAGGTTCATCGTCCTGGTGAGCAGGTAGCGGTTCTGAAAAGTGCCGCCGCTCAAGGCAACGTCACGGATACCGGTCCTCTGATGGAGATAACGTACCGTCGTCCTGATGGCCGAAGCAATCGTGTTATGGAACCGCGTGGCTATTACCGGGTTCGGCTCTTTCCGTGTAAGATCGATTATCACTCCACGGATGGCATTGGAAAAATTAACGACAGTATACTCATTCTTCTCCGTGAAAACAACCGGATACTCACTGTCGATACCGGCCTCCGTCAGCGCTTCGAGGGCCATCGCCGCCTCTCCTTCGAACGTGTTCCGGTCGCAAACCCCGATCATGGCTGAGACGGCGTCAAAGAGCCTTCCTGCGCCTGATGCCAGCGGCGACAGTTCCCGGATCGACGCGATCTTCGCGATCTGTTCAATGGCCTCCCGGCCATACCGCTGCGGGAAACCGATCGCTTCAAGCTGTTCCATTGCATCGACATCTGCTGCCGAATTTATATAACTGACAGCCGTCCTCCAGGGCTCCCTGATTGCAGCTTCTCCACCGGGAAGCGGAATATAGCTGATCTGACCGGCCCGCTCAAAGCCGTCGACATCGGCGAGAAGAAACTCTCCACCCCAAAGGTTGCCGTCCGTGCCGTATCCGGTCCCGTCGAAAGCAACTCCAATGATTTTTTCCGTAAGTCCGTGTTCGGCCATGACAGACCCAATATGGGCATAGTGGTGCTGAATCGCGAAGAGCGGAAGATTACGCTTTATCCCCTGTTCCTTTGCCCACCGTGCCGACAGATAACCGGGATGCAGATCGTGAACAATCGCGGATGGATCCACGCGATAGACCTGCTTAAGATTGGCGAGACTTTCTTCATAGAACTTCAGGGTTTCATAGTTCTCCATGTCCCCGATATGCTGGCTGGGGATCGCAAACGATCCTTTGGTGAGGGTAAAGGTGTTCTTGACATCGGCACCGCAGCCCAGGACCTCGGGTCCGCTGTCGCGAAGGGCTATCGCCTCAGGGGCATAACCGCGAGCGCGTCGCAGGAACAGGAGAGACGGATATTCTCTCTCTTCCGAACGTCCGCCATTACGCTCTCCGATCCCAGCGTTCCGGACTCGCACCACTGAATCATCGACGCGCATGAAGATGTCCCGGTTGTGGAGCAGGAACGCATCCACGAGACCGGACAGCTTTTCCATGGCATCATCATTCCGGTGCACGATCGGCTCCTCAGACAGATTACCGCTCGTCATGATAAGTGTGGTCAAGGCGCTTGCTGCCGTACCAGGACCGCCACCCCTGCCCGAAAACAGTAAGGCATGCAGCGGCGTGTACGGGAGCATGCATCCGATATGCTGATTGTGCGGCGCTACAGCATCGGACAGCAGGAAGCGAGCCCTTTCTGGACGCTTCTTTTTCAGGAGCACGATCGGTCGCTTCGGTGATTCAAGCACTTCCTGTTCCATCCGTGTCAGTTCGCAGGTTCCCCGGATGACGTCGATGGATGCGGCCATGACCGCGAACGGCTTGTTGCTTCTCCGTTTCCGCTCGCGCAGGATCGTGACCGCTTCATGGTTCGTGGCATCGCAAGCGAGGTGGTAGCCGCCCAGCCCTTTGATGGCAACGATGCCGCCCTTCTCCAGGACCTCGATCGCGGCGAAGAGCGGATCGCGCTCGTTCGTGGCATATCCGGGATTCAGGACCTTGAATTCACACGCCGGCCCACACTGCGGACAGGCGATGGGCTGGGCGTGAAACCTCCGGTCTGCCGGATCATGATATTCCTTCGCACATGCCGTGCACATCGGAAACACGGCCATGGTCGTGTTCGGCCGGTCGTAGGGAACAGCGCGAGTGATGGTATAGCGAGGACCGCAGTTCGTGCAGTTGATGAACGGATAGCGATAACGGCGATCGCCTGGATCGTTCAGTTCTCGAAGGCAATCGCGGCAGAGAGAAACATCGGAGGAGATGAGCGTGAACGGACGGGTCTCGGAAGACTGCGTACTTTCGCGTATGGTAAACCCCTGATACCCCTGGAGCGGAAGCGGAGTGACCGCGACGTCGGTGATACGGGAGAGCGGCGGTGCTTCGGCGGGAAGACGGCGGATGAACTCAGGGACCGCAGAACCTTCGATATCGATATACACGCCGTCCGCGGTATTAGTAACGTATCCTGAAAGCCCGAGGCCGGTCGCAAGGGCATAAATGTAAGGCCGAAAACCAACTCCCTGGACGACCCCGGTTACTGCGATCTGAGCCCGTTCAGCCATTGAGCCCACGCATCGATCCCGGTTCCTGCAGAACATGACACCTCGAAGACCTTGAGCTTCGGGTTCAGCGCCAGGGAATCGTTCCTCATCTTATTGATGTCAACCTTCGTGTACGGCAGCAGGTCTATCTTGTTCAAGACCAGGGCGGAGGATTCCTGGAACATGAGCGGATACTTGAGTGGTTTGTCATGGCCCTCTGCTATGGAGAGCACCATCATTTTGATGTCCTCGCCGACCTTGAACTCCGCGGGACAGACCAGGTTGCCCACGTTCTCGATGATGAGCATATCGAGCTCTTTGAGCGGCAACTCGTCCAGGACCTCGTTGATCATGTTCGCGTCAAGATGACAGGCGCCGCCGGTATTGATCTGCACGACCGGGATATCGAGCGCACCGATCCGTTCCGCGTCGTCCTGACCGACGATGTCCCCCTCAATAACCCCTATCCGCAGATGCGGCTTGAGCCGTGTGATCGTCTGTTCAAGGAGCGACGTTTTCCCCGCTCCCGGTCCACCCATCAGGTTCGCGACGAATACCCCTGCTTCCTTGAACCGCTTTCTATTCTCCTCGGCGATCCTGTCGTTCGCTTCGAGGATTCTCGATACCACTTTAACTTTCATTGATAGCTTCCTTTTTCATTCCGCACTTCGCACTCCGAATTCCGCACTCGATCAATGCATTTCCATATCCGAGATCTCCATCTCCCGTCCCCGGGTGATCTCAAAATCGTTCGAGCCGCAGTGGGGACAGGCGAAGACATAGGGGACCTCTTTTTCGTCAAAATCCTTCTTACAGGTCTTGCAGTTCCCTCCGACCGGAACGATCTCGATCGTAAGCTTTGCGTTCTTTGCTTTCGTTGGTTCCTTGAGAGCATCGAAGGCGAACTGGAGCGATTCCGGCATCACGCCGGTGGCTTTGCCGAGCCGTACGGTCAAGGCGTCGACCACCGAACATCCTTGTTCGGCACATTGTTCATCAATGATCTCGATGATGCTGTGAGCAATAGAGGATTCATGCATGATCTCACCTGTCTGGAATGCCTCGGCCCTGATCGTCTGGATCGCGAAACCCGCGTGGACCAGGACAAAGTCGCCGAGCTGCGGCGTTTCGGGAAGCAACATGATGTTCACTTCCTTCCGGGCGCCGTACACGTCAATCGTCGCTATATCGTTATCGATGGAAATTATTTTTGAGGGGACCGCAAGACACATGGTATGTTCCACTCCCGGAGCTTTGCCACAATGCGCTCGATAAGAACATCTTTCTTATCCCATATCTCCGGGGTCATGTCAAGACCGAGTTCGAGGCTCTTAGGCTGGATTCCGATGATACAGAGGTCCTTCGGGATGTTTCCCGACATCCGGACGATGCACAGGACATCCATAAGCCCCAGGTGGTGCATGGATGCCTTCTGGGTGAGCCTGATCGGGATCGAATCGTTCTCCAGGAGATCGATGTATCCAGGTTCCCGGTCGAAGTTCACCGCATCGACCATCATGACCTTTTCACGCCCTTCGATGAATGGGATAAGGTCGAGTCCGGCTGCGCCGCCATCCACGATCTCGACATAATCTGGCACCTCGTACCGACGTTCGAATTCGTTGACCGTATGCACACCGACACCTTCGTCGCTCATAAGGATATTACCGAGCCCCAGAATGGTAATGGTCGGTTCTTTCATGGTTGTACTGCTCCTCCCTGAGCAAAAAAAAGCCCTCCGCCTCCAGATGAGGGGGCAAGAGGGCTTCGTGCAAACTGTTACAGATATTTTACAGGGCCTTCACCGTGATGATATCTTTCCCTTTCGCATCGACCATGTGAATGGCGCAGGCCAGACAGGGATCGAAGGAATGCACGGTCCGGAGGACCTCCAGAGGCTTTTCCGGGTCCGCCAGCGGCGTGCCGATGAGCGATGCTTCGTACGGGCCGGGTTGATCGCTTCCGTTCCGCGGGGCTGCGTTCCAGGTTGAAGGAACGACGCACTGATAGTTTTTGATCTTCCCGTTGTCAATGACGCTCCAGTGTGACAGGATGCCGCGCGGCGCCTCGTGGAAGCCAACGCCCTTGATCTCGCCGCTGGGGAACTTAGGCGCGTTGAAGGTCTTCACGTCGCCTTTGCCGATGTTGGCGACCAGAGCGTTCCACTGGTTCGTGCACTCATCTAACAGCACCGCGCAGCGCACGGCGCGGGCGCCGATGCGGCCGATGGTCGAATGCAGCGCTGCTGGTCCGACCTTGGTCTTGGCAACTGCACTGATCGTGTTTAGCATGTCGGTGACGTACTTCTTCGTCCCCGCATGACCGGCTGCGTACATGCAGAGCACATTGGCCAGCGGACCGACCTGGGCGGTCTTGCCGTTGAACGTCGGCGCCTTGACCCATGAGTATTTTCCATCATACTGCATGCCCGTGTGGTTCGGGTCCGTAGACTCCTCCCAAGGATGCTTGTTCCAGTCGCCCTTATACCAGGAGTGCTTGACGCTCTCTTTTACGCCGTTCTTGAAGAACTCGTCATTGAAGCTCTTGATGGGCTTAAAGGTGCTGAAATCGGCGTTCTCGATGTATCCGCCCGGAAGAGCAAAGGTCGTTCCCTTCGTGTCCATGGGCATATCAGGAGCCGAAAGATAGTTCGTCACGCCTTTGCCGTACCCGGTCCAGTCGGCATACAAGGCTGCTACGGCCGCCACATCTACGAGCATGGCGTTCCTCACGAAGCTCTGGACCTCGTCGATAAGTGTCTTGATGTAGTAGAGCCTCTCCATGTTGAGCGCCGACTGGTTCTCCGGATTGATCGCGTTCGCCACGCCGCCGACCGCCAGGTTCTGGATGTTCGGCGTCTTGGACCCCAGAATGGACACCACCATGTTGATCCTGCGCTGGTAGTGGAGCGCCTGGAGGTAGTGTGCAGTAGCAAGGAGGTTCACCTCGGGCGGCAGTTTCATGGCCTTATGGCCCCAGTAGCCGTTCGCGTAAATGCCGAGTTGGCCGCTTTTTACAAAGGTCCCCAGCCGGTCCTGGACTTCCTTCATGTGCTTCGTGCTGTTCTGGTCCCAGTTCGAAAGGCTCTCACCGAGCTGCGACGCCTTCTTGGGGTCCGCCTTCAGGGCTGAGACGATGTCGACCCAGTCAAGGGCAGCCAGGTGGTAGAAATGCACAATATGATCATGGACGCCATGGGCTGCCATGATCAGGTTCCGGATATATTGCGCGTTCAGCGGTATTTCGAGCTGCAGGGCGTTCTCAACCGACCTCACCGAGGCCAGTGCGTGAACAGACGTTCAAACCCCGCAGATCCGTTGGGTAAAGAGCCAGACCTCCCGGGCGTCCCTGCCCTTCACGATGTTCTCGATCCCGCGCCACATCTGGCCGGACGACCAGGCCTTGCTGACCTTGCCGTTCTCCACTTCGCATTCGATGCGCAGATGGCCTTCGATCCTGGTGATTGGATCTATAACGATTCTTTTCGACATTGTTCAGTGTCTCCTTCCGCGTAAGTTATGCGTGCTCAGCCTTCGGCAGCACGGGGAATGTCTTGACTATATACAAATAGGCCATGATCTCGAAGGAAATGATGCCCAGCGTTATCATGGTCTCCCCGAACGAGGGGAAATAGTTCCAGTTGTTCCCGGGATTGAACCCGACCAGATACGTGTCGAAACGATAGACCGCTCCGGCCAGCACCATCGCAGCTGCCGCCAGAAAGAGCTGCTTGGGCCGAGAGCGGTTCGCTGCCTGCAGGAGGATGATGAACGAATAGACATACAGGGCGTTCTCGATCCAGAACGCAAGGGCGTACTTGTTGAACTGGAACGCCATCCCGAACGCACCCCGCCAGAGCAGATCAGCGACCCGCACCAGGAGATAGGCACCAATAAGCCAGGGGATGATCCCCGAGAGCTTCGACAGGAAGGGCATCTCGATCTCGCGCTTGAACCCAATGGATGAATAGATGGACTCAAAGACCACCATCGCGTATCCCATGGTGATGGCCGAGATCAGGAAGAGCAGAGGCAGGAATCCCGTCTGCCAGAGCGGATGGAGCTTTGCCCCGGAGATATACATCAGCGTGCCGAGCGAGGACTGGTGCATGGTCGGCAGGAGTACCCCAACGGCAATGAAGACGAATAACCACTTGTTCAGCGTCTTATGGATGCCTTCGACCTTCCATCCCTGGACGAACTTCGGCAGCTTGTCCTTGTGTTTGATGATGCCTTCCAGAAAAGCAGGTGTGAATTCGATCCAGAGCACGGTGGTATAGGTCATCACGCAGAAGGCGACTTCAAACATGGTCGAGTTGATATTCGCATACCACGGGGTGAAGAGTTTCCAGCCATTCCAGTACCGTCCGATGTCAACCATGATGGATGCGCCCGCAAGCGTGTAGCCAAATACGCCTGCGAGCAGCGCGGGACGGACAAGCGGATGATACTCACCTTTGTTCATGACATAGACCAGCAATGCCATGGAATATCCGCCACAGGCTATGGCCGTGCCCACAACCACGTCATAGGCGATCCAGATGCCCCATGGATAACCGTCGTTCAGGTTCGAGACAGCCCCGATCCCGAAGATGTAGCGGATGCCGATCAGGATGACCGCAACGCCGAACAAGCCGGCAAAGAACAGAAATGGCTTGGTCAAAACATTTCCGCCTAAGGGTCTGCTTTCTTCCGACATAGGTATCTCCCTTGTGGTTATTTGTGATCCTTCGTGTTCTTATGCACCACGTACAGCAGACCGCCGAGGAATACGATCGGCGCGATCATGCCTTTGTAGATCGTGTGATTCAGCGTTTCCGACCGCTTCGCATCCGAAGCTTCCGTCAGGCTCGGCATGCCGAGCTTTTCGAACGGCACACCGGTAAGATAGAGGATCTGCGTGCCGCCGCCATCTTTCTCGCCATAGATCTTCTGGATGTAGGGGGTCACATCCCGCTCGGTCGTGACCGATCCACCGAGTTGCTCTACCGGATAGTTCTGTCGGCTCCCCGGTTTGTACTGGAGCCGCTTCCTGGCTTCAGCGAGAAGGTCTTCCACCTTGCCGTATACCGTGGCTCCCGTGGGACAATTCTTGGCGCACGCCGCAAACTCGCCCTTCTTCATCAGGTGATCGCATAGCTGGCATTTGCGGATCTGCGGGAAGGCCTTTTCAAATTCGAACTTCGGAACATTAAACGGACAGGCAAGTTGGCAGTAACGGCACCCGATGCAATTACCCTTATCGTAGCTGACAACGCCGGTCTTCGGGTCCTTGATCAGTGCCGATACCGGACATGCTGAAACACACGCAGGGTCCGTGCAGTGCATACACTGCCGCTTGACGTAGGCATGGCCGTCCTTTTCCCGGTCCTTCGCCACCCCCGTACCGTCTTTATAGAGCTTGATGATATTTAAGGTCTTGGAATCATCGTCTAACGCATTGTCCCAGAGCTGATCGCTCGAGGAGAAGCTCGGCGGCATTTCATTCGCCTGTTTGCAGGCGGAGACGCAGGCTTTGCAGCCGGTGCAGACCGTCGAATCATAGAGAAAGCCTACCGCATCCTTTGCTCGCTCCTTGGGCTCGCGGGCAAGGACCGGATGTGCACTGGACGCCGCCATGAGGCCGCCGGCTGCAGCAACTTTCAGGAAATCTCTTCGTTTAATTTCCATAGGTTCGTTCTCCCGTGGCCTTATTTTTTCCCTTTGCCTTCATCTTCACCCAGCTTATGAGCAACTTTATTCACTGCTGCGAACGCAGCTCCAGCGGCTGCCGCTGCGACGACAACACCTCCGATGGTCGCACCCGTGCTCGCACCTTGCCTTTCTGCGATGTGCGGATAGGTGTCTGGTGGGGTCACCATATGCAGGCTGGCCTTGGTGAAGAGCGGCTTATGGAATCCGATGCCCTTCTCAGAGCATCCAAAGCACGGATGACCGCATCCTACCGGCCATGTTCCAGCGCCAGTATCGCCGAATAGCAGAGAAGGGCAATTGTTGAATGTCTCAGGCCCCTTGCACCCAAGCTTATAGAGGCAATATCCCTTGCGATGGTTGTCATCACCGAACTCTGTGGCGAACCGGCCAGCGTCAAAGTGCGGCCTGCGCTCGCAGTTCTCATGAATGAGCCTGCCATAGGCGAACTTCGGCCTGGCCAACTCGTCGAGCTCCGGCAGTTTCTTGAAAGTGACGAAGTACAGAACGGTCGAAAGGAAATTGTAGGGATTCGGCGGACATCCGGGGATGGAGACCACCGGCGTCTTGATGCCTGCGTCGGTGAGTATCTTATGAACCGGTGTGGCACCTGTCGGGTTGGGATCAGCGGACGGTACACCGCCCCAGGACGAGCAGGAACCCATCGCCACGATCGCGAAGGCATCCTTGGCCGTGTCTTTAAGGATGTCCAGGGCCGTCCTGCCGGCAATCATGCAATAGATGCCGTTGTCCTTGACCGGTATGGCGCCATCCACGACGAGGATGAACTTGCCTTTGTTCTCCTTGATCGAGGTTGCTCGTGCTTCCTCAGCCTGATGACCGGAGGGAGTGCTGAGCGTTTCGTGGTAATCGAGGGAGATGAGATCGAGGATAAGATGTTCGAGGGTGGGATGTGTGGCCCGAAGCAGCGATTCTGTACAACCGGTACACTCCTGCGCCGACAGCCAAATCACCGGCGGGCGCTTCGCCGCTCCTGCAACGGCCTCTGCGATCTGCTCGCCGGCACCGAGCGGCAGCCCCATGCCTGCGGCCACAATACTGCAATACTTGATAAACTCCCTGCGTGACACACCAAGCTGCTTGCTGACCGATTCAGTATCTTTGTTCTTCTTCATACAACCCCCTCAAAGAAAAGAATATTCAAACAATATGCAGGCTTGTTGGTGAGACGATGCGACACAGAAGCATCAAGATTCATTCGGGCGTGAATAGTTTAGATAGTGATTAACAATATAAGAAAATATTATAGTTTTATCAGCAAATATCATGCCATGTATAAATATATGATTTATATAATTATATATACTACTTTCTAAATATTTATGACAATATCCGTCATACCATACGTAACTTTTTGTAACAAATATGTGGATAAAATAATTATTTGTTGCACCATTATTATCTGATGATGACTACTTCCCAAATGTCTTTATAATATATTCCGCTATTTCCTTTGCATCTTTGTCCGGAATGGACTTCACATCAAACGTGGTCATACCGGGGCCGGGCTTTCTCATAAGATTCACAATATCATCTTTGGATTTTATGTTGTTCGCTTCGCGGTCTTTTTTATGGAGGGTTTTCTTCGGATTGACGATATTTCCGCCGTCAGGATGGCAAAGCGCGCAGTGCTCCTTGAACAAGGATTCTCCTGACTTGCCACCAGCCTGTGCGCTGTTGCTTGAACCTATGAATAATACAAGTGAGATTGATACGGCACACAAGAGGACCCCGACAAATGGCTTTCGCATTTTCATGGCTCCTTTGTACAACAGGAATACTGTTGGCGGATACTGTGGAGATTATATCATAAAAAAAAATGATGGGAGATTTTTTTGTATATTTCTGTCCACAAGGCACAACAGGTGATGTCGAGAAGATGACCGGTCAATAGACCGCATCGATCATAAAACCTTCCTCGTTTGGAGCTTTATGACAACTGCCTCCAAGACCGATAATGAACGTTGGGTGTTCAATGAGCTGTCGGTGATCAACGGTCTACTGGCGAGCGTTGCGTCGATATGTTGCGTCACGGATGACCAGATAGCCTGATATCATGATGAGGAGACCGCCCGCCAGCGATGAAAAGGTCGGCCTCTCTCCGAGGAAAAGGACTGCCAAAGGTACGGCAGCAAGAGGCTCTATATACCCGAGGATAGCGGCGTGCTGCGCCATTACCTTCCTCAGCGCGCTGAAATAAAGGAGCGGCGCGACCGTGGAATGGACGAGGCCGCCGGTGAGCAGGAGCAATGCCGCCACCAGGGACACTTCATGATCGACCGCAAGCGCCACAGGCGCAGTTATCGCTATCGTGATCCAGAGGAGCACAACAACCGCCTTATGATGCATTAACATTCGGCTGAGCTTGCGGGACAGGATGATCAAGCATGCATAGGCGACGCCTGAAACGGTCCCGGCAAGTATGCCCCGGGTATTCTCACCGCCCAGGTCGAGACCTCCGCCTGCAACAATGATCATCACCATGCCGGCTACCGCGATAGGAAGCGATATGAGGGTTATCTTCTGGAGCTTCTCAGCGATGAGCAACGGGGCGAGGGCCGCAACAATGACGGGAGCCGTATAGTGCGTGAAGACCGCGTTCGAAACCGTTGTGTGCCCCAGGGAATAGAAATAGCTGATGTTGTTGACGACCGAGGAGAGGGCAAGCGCCGCGAACAACGGCCAGACGGTCAGCACGCCGCTCAGGTCCAGTTCCCCCCTTACTTTCAGGATGACGGGAACGGCAATGCTCGCGATAAGAGCGGTATAGAACAGAACGACCACGGGAGGCAAGGCGATCCAGCGGATCATGATCCCCCAGGTGCTCCAGATCAGCATGGCGGCAACGATCTTCAGGTAGTTGTGCATCGAAGGAATAATGCAGATTCCGTACCGGAGGCTCCGGTCAATAAAAATGCGGAATGAAGAGCGTATCTATACGCCATCCTTCATTCCGCATGCGTTTGTTCATCTTCTTGAGATGAATCCAGGAGCGAGCGCATTCCCCGCAGTTTGATGTGGGGGTAGCGAGCGATGAGAACACCTATACTGCCGTGAGGATCGAATTCCCTGCAGCTTGCTGCAGGGAGCATCAATTACGTCCCCATCTCCCATGAAGCGAGGTATTTCTTCTGTTCGGGAGTCAGCTTGTCGATCTTCACGCCCATGGCGTTGAGCTTGAGACGCGCGATCTCCGTGTCGATATCCTGCGGGACCGAATACACGTCGTTCTCGAGCGTCGCGCTGTTCCGGAGCATGAACTCGGCGGACAGCGCCTGGTTCGCGAAACTCATGTCCATGACGCTCGAAGGATGGCCTTCAGCGGCAGCCAGATTGATGAGCCTCCCCTCGCCCAGGATATTGATCTTCCTGCCGTTGGGAAGCGTGAACTCCTCCACGAACTCCCGGATGAGCCGCTTTTTCTTTTTCATCTTATCCAGCGCCTCAAGGTCGATCTCGACGTTGAAATGGCCCGTGTTGCACACAATGGCTCCGTCCTTCATGACACGGAAGTGCTCGGCCCGGATCACCTTGATATCACCCGTCACGGTCACGAAGATATCTCCGATCCTGGCCGCATCAGCCATCGGCATCACCTGGTAGCCGTCCATGACGGCCTCAATGGACTTGAGCGGATCGATCTCGGTGACGACTACGTTGGCGCCCATGCCTTTCGCCCGCATGGCAAGACCTCGTCCGCACCATCCGTACCCAGCGATCACGAAGATCGAGCCGGCAATCAGACGGTTCGTCGCACGAATGATCCCATCCATGGTGGACTGGCCGGTGCCGTAACGGTTGTCAAAGAAATGCTTGGTCTGCGCGTCGTTGACCGCGATGATAGGATACTGGAGCACGCCGGTGTTCGCCATACTGCGGAGGCGGATCACGCCGGTGGTCGTCTCCTCGGTGCCACCGATGACATGGGCCAGTAGGTCCTTCCGCTTCGTGTGGAGAACGGACACGACGTCCGCGCCGTCATCCATGGTCATCTGCGGCTTGATGTCGAGTACGGACATGATGTGCTTGTAGTAGGTCTTGCCGTCCTCGCCCTTAATGGCGAAGGTCGGGATCTTGTCGTGCTTCACCAGCGAAGCTGCCACATCGTCCTGGGTCGAGAGCGGGTTCGATGCGCAGAGGACCACGTCTGCGCCGCCGGCCTTGAGCGTCTGCATGAGCGACGCGGTCTCGGTGGTTACGTGCAGACACGCGGCAAGACGCACGCCTTTCAGAGGCTTTTCTTTCGCGAAACGCTTCTTGATGAGGTTCAATACCGGCATGTTCTGGTTCGCCCATTCGATCCGGAGCTTTCCCTTGTCCGCCAACTTCAGGTCCTTAACGTCGTATTTCATTCTATCTCCTTACCATAATTTAGGTCGTTTTCACGCCTTCAACACAAAAGTAGGGACACGGCGCGCCGTGCCCCTACGAATGACGCATAGCTTCAGAATGTTACAGGCCGGCTTCTTTCTTCAGGGTCGCTGCCTTGTCCGTCCTCTCCCAGGTGAACTCCGGCTCGGTCCTGCCGAAATGTCCGTAGGCTGCTGTCTTCTTGTAGATCGGCCTCCGCAGGTCAAGCGTCTGAATGATGCCTTTCGGGGTCATGTCGAAGTTCTTACGGATCATGTCGACAAGCTTGTCGTGGGGCACCTTGCCCGTGCCGAAGTCATCCACATGGACCGAGACCGGATCAGGAACGCCGATGGCATAGGCGAGCTGGACCTCGCATTCCGATGCGATCCCTGCGGCAACGATGTTCTTGGCGATGTAGCGCACCATATAGGCTGCGGAACGGTCTACCTTCGAAGGATCCTTGCCCGAGAAGGCTCCCCCGCCATGACTGCCCACGCCGCCGTACGTATCCACGATGATCTTGCGGCCCGTCAAGCCCGTGTCGCCCATGGGCCCGCCGACCACGAACTTGCCCGTGGGATTGATGTGGTAGATGATGGATTTCTCGTCAAGCAGGTCCTTGGGAAGGACGGGCTTGATCACCTTTTCGATGATTTCCGCCCGGATCTGCTTCTGCTCCACGTCGGCGCTGTGCTGGCTCGAGACCACCACTGCGTGGATCTTGTGGGGCTTGCCCTGTTTGTATTCGACGGTCACCTGGGACTTGCCGTCAGGACGCAGATAGGGGAGAATGCCTTTTTTCCGCACTTCGGAAAGCTGGCGGGTGATCTTGTGCGCCAGGCTGATGGTAAGGGGCATGAGTTCCGGCGTCTCATCGCAGGCATAGCCGAACATCAGGCCCTGATCGCCCGCTCCGCCCGTGTCCACGCCCATGGAGATGTCCGGAGACTGCCGGTGGACCGCGGTGATGACGCCACAGGTCTCGGCATCGAACCCGAACTTGGCGCGGGTGTAGCCGATCTCGGCGACGGTCTTGCGGGCGAGTTCGTCGATCTCCACCCGGCCCTTGGAGGTGATCTCACCGGCGACCATAATGAGCCCGGTCGTCAGGAGCGTTTCGCAGGCCACGCGGCTCATGGGGTCCTGGGCAAGAAAGGCGTCCAGGACCGCGTCTGATATCTGGTCGGCTATTTTGTCAGGATGCCCCTCGGTAACCGACTCCGAAGTAAATAGGTAGTTCTTATGAACACTGCTCATCTGTTTTCCTCCCGGCCGGTGTGACTCGTATGTTCAAGGAAAAAGCCCTGCATTTATAGCACAATCACGGTTTTTGTCAAGAGCAAATTGCTCATGAAGCACACAATATTGTGGTCTCTTCGGGCCGCACCCCAACTGGCTTGAAGAATCTTGGAACCGTGAGTCCCCGAACGATGTTGTTCTCCTTTTCCTGATATCGTATCCACACCGACCGGCCCCATGAACCTTGTTCTTGGGTAACGAAAAATGCTTAAAAAAAATGCGGCGTATTGCCGCATGGTTGTAGCATCTATGGCAGAGCTGTCCCTATGGATTCTCCAATCTTACGTTACCTTCCCTCTCCCAGTGAAGCAGGGTCAAAGGCGCGGAGCGTGGGCAGGAAACCAGCACTGCCCGCCGGCGGGTTCATGACCCGCACTTCAAAGTTCACGCTGCCCCGGGCGGGGATCATCCCATCCCGAACTGCAGTCATTTTTTGTATATCTTCCGTCTTCGTTCCCCGCTTCGCCAAGAGTTCCCGCTCCTTGGCTGTATACAGTTGGATGCCGTTCATCATTTTCACCGTCGTCAGCACGACCTCCTTCGCGTCGCGGACCTCGGTCACCAGGTACCAGCCCAACTTTGGCTTGTCCGTCGTGTTCTGTATCGAGCCGGACACGACGAGGTCCCCGGTGGCGGGGTCGATGTATCCGTGTGCATTCGAGACCTGAAGCCCTGTCGGGACAAGCATATCTCCGTGTTTCTGACCTGGCTCCTGCATGGACTGTTCCATCCTCCCGGTGATGGTGCCCGTCTCGTAAAAGGCGAAAAGGACCACGACAAGAGAAACGACAAGACCTGCCTTCTGCAGGCCCGAGAGGTCGGCAGAGAGGGTTTCGTTTTTTTCGTTGATCAAGATGCGTCTCGCGACAACAACAAGAATGCTCAGAACAAAGGCAGCTGCCGCCGACATGATCGCATTCGCGACAATCAACTGCACGTTCAGGCCGGCACCCGACGCCAGGGAGATCATGATGGACTCACCGACACCGAAGCCAGCTCCGAAGACCGTTCCGATCAGGACGTTCACCAGGAAGAAGAGCTTCTTCCCGGCTTTCGCCTGGACAATGGATATGACGAGCCCTATCAGCACACTCATGCTGATGATGCCGCTTCCCGCAAGAGCGATGAGATGGACCAGGGACGCGCTTGCAAAGAACGGGACCAGCTTCATCACGATGCCTGCGGACAGGAGCAAGAGCGCCACGGTCGGCACAGCGCAACCCAGTCCCGCTACGGCACCGGTGATATTGCCGGACGCAAGAGGATGGACCGCATCCTGCACACCGGCAGCAACTGTACGCGCAGTCTCTTCCCGGTCTTTCCCTGCGAACGACGCATCAGTCCCGATAGACCGAGGAATACTAAGGGCTGCGCCGAGGTCGATCTCTTCGTCACTCTCCTGCTGGGGCTGAGGCGCCGGTTTCTGCTTTGGCGGTGCTGTGAATACAGGTCCGGTCTTCAGCGGTACATCCCGGACCGGTGTGGGCTGCATCGTCAGTTCCGGTACGGCCTGCGGTTCCGATCCAGTTTCCAGGTCAGCTTTCGGTTCAGGTTCCGGCTCAGAGCCGTGATCAAGCGCAGGCGCCTGCTCTTCCGATGAAGGCATCGCGAAGGCCGATTTTCGCTTCGGCTCCGATGAAAGATCATCGGGAAACTGCAAAGCTGCTTCCGCTTCGGCCGCCGCTTCAGGGGATATCTCGATCTCCGGGGCCACCTGCTCCTGCGATGCGTCGAAGGAAAAGTCGGGGCCACCGAATCCTTCCGCGGGATGTGCTGCCGATGACGCTGCGGCATGGGGCTCGCTGAAGTCGAAATCGCCCAGCGACACGGGTGGTATCTGCTGATCCTCCGCCGGTCGTTCATCGGCAGGCTGCTCCGCCAGAGGCCGATACTCCTGGGGTTTATACTCCTGCGCTTTCGACTGCGGTGTTGGCGGCGGCGACGGTGATGGTGGTACCGGTTTTAGTGCGGGAGCGGACGGCTGCGCGGCTGGAGCTACGGTCTCAGTCTCGCGGGCGAGCAGGTCCATCTCAAAGTCATCCTTCGTGATGGTGATGACCTCAGCGCACTTAGAGCATTTGAACCGGATACCCTTTCCCGCTATCTTTTCGTCTGCCACGCGGAAAAGTTTGCTGCAGCTGGGGCACCGGATATTCATACTGAATTTTCTCCTGGTCGCTTACACTAATATGACGGGCTTGAGGACTGTAGATCTTGCCGAAAGGAACGGAAGTTTCTGATTCGTATTGTAATATATTTTTTATTATAATTCTACTTGTCTATACTATTTTTTTTCGTCCCCGGCGTCTTCAGGAAGGGTCTTTTTTTCACCGGCGATCCGATATTCCTCCGAGGCCCAACGACCCAGATCCACTGAGCGGCATCGCTCAGAACAGAACGGCCTGAAAGGATTGTCCTTCCAGGCTGTTACCTTTTTGCAGACAGAGCATTTTATCAGCATGTCGTTTCTTCACCATTCCCGCATCGGCAGCGATCGATGCTTCCATGCCTTGTACTGTGCATTTTGCACGGTGCGTTCGTGTTCTGCGTGAGCCTCCACGGCTATTTCAGTTCATAGACCATCGGGACCTCGACCCATCCTTTCACGTAAGGCATGGGCGCGGCCCGGTAGACCGTTTTGACCGAAGCCTCGTCGAGGATCTGCATGCCCGAGCTCCTGACCACGTCAACTGCCTCGATGTCTCCTGAAGGAAGCACCTTGAACCGGACAAGCACGGTGCCCTCGATGCCGCGCTCACGGGCGAACCGCGGATAGGTTTTGGCCTTTTCGATGGCCCTTTGCAGGTGCAGCATCAGATCCTGCGGGATCCCACCGCCGGTATCGCCGGCGGCATTCACGGCGCTGACGCCGATTCCTCGCTCCTCCGCACGGCCGCCGCCGCTCCCTGCGCCAGAAGGCGCAAACAGTTCCGGCATCGTTTCATGATGATCCGATCCGTCAGACCGGCTCGCCTCAACCGCAGCTCCATCAGCGGGCCTTGCCGGCACAGGAGCCGGAACAGGAACGGCATCGGACGCAGGAGATGACCGTACCGTTTGTCGTTGCCCACCGGCAGACGTCCCTTCGCCGACAAGCGATACCATGACCGCGCGTAGGGATTCTCCGGACCTTATGCCGCCGTAGTGCGCGAAGGCCAGAGCGCTGCCAAAGACCGCTGCATGCACCGCTAGAGACAGGACCAGGGTCCTCGATAATTTTGTTTCACCGTGCTTCATACCATCTTCTCGTTGCGCTCTCGAAGCTGTCAGAAGGAGAACGATAAACCGCCGCGCACCTCCCGGGGAGGCATGGGATAGCCCTGAACAGTTTCATATTTTCTATCGAAGATGTTCGTCATAGCAAAATAGACCTCGGCACTTTTCCACTGGCTCAGTTTTTCCGCGATCTTCGCGTCATAGACCGAATAATGCCATACCGCCTCGCCGGGCCTCACGTAATTCTCTACCGCCCGGCCCTCCACGGTTAGATAGGTGTTCTTCTCCGGGAACACCGTCACGGCGCCTTTCAACTGTTTCTTCGGTATTGTGTAATATATCTTCTCTCCCGTGACCTCGTCAACAGGGTTTATGTACGTATAGTTCGCCAGAAGAGTAATAACCGAGGCGATTCTGTACGTGGCCTCGGCCTCGTACCCACGGATGTGCGCCTTGCCTATGTTCTCGACCTGCATGGGGAATACAGACCAGTTCCACTGGATGAGGTCTGCCACCCTGCGGTCGAAACCGGCAATCTTGACGGTGATCTCCTTGCTCAGTTGCTGTTCCACGCTCCCCTCATATTCTTTCGCGGACTCGGGCTTCAGGCTCGGATTCCCGACCGCCCAGGACGTATTGAAATAAAGGTCATTGAACGTCGGGGCCCGGAAGCTCTTTCCGTAGGACGCGCGGAAGATGGTCCCGGTGCTCTTGAGGGAATACCGGCCGCTGACCTTGGGGCTGAACTTGTTCCCGTAAACGGAGTGGTCATCCTCCCGGCCGCCGACCACTATGATGAAGGGCTCGCCGATGCTGATCTCGTCCTGGAAGTAAAATGCATTCAGGGACGCTGCATGCTCCGCGGTCCCGTTCAGGGCATCGAAGCTGTTCAGCCGGTCCCGCCGTGTCTCATAGCCGGCCGTCAGCTGGTTCCACGAGGCGATAAGCCAGGTCAGTTGGGCCTCGCCCCCGTCGCTCGTTGTCTCGTAGTAATTGTTAGTCGGCGGATCCTGGAACCCCAGATCGTCCTGCTTACGGTAACCGGAGAGCCTGAGGTCGAACGATTGCCCGAACCGTGTCCGGTATGCGCCGCTGTATACCTGGTTCCGCTCCGACTGCCGGGCATTCGGTGTGGCCAACGGGACCCCGAGAAAAGTCAAGGTCGATCCCGGAGATCCGACATCCTCGGAGAGATAGTTAGCGGCGAATTCGAGCGACGAGGTTTTGGACAGTTCGTAACCCACCTTGCCGTTGAAGACCCACCGGTAGAGGTCGCCGTTCACCCGATAGCCGTCTGAGGTCTCGCGTTTGCCTGCAACAGCATAGTACCATTCGCCTTTCCTTCCCTCTCCGCCGAGGTGGATAGAGTCATATCCGTGGCTCCCGGCAGAAGCGATGATGCTGCTCCTGTCCCCCTGCGGTTTCCTGGTGATAATGTTGATGACCCCGCCGACCGCATCGGAACCATAGAGGGCAGATGACGGTCCTCTGACGATCTCGATCCGCTCGATGTCCTCCACGGACACCGGGAGAAAGGAGAGGTCGAATCCGCCGTCGCGGGACGAGTT
The DNA here is from genome assembly GCA_963840455.1 of Nitrospirota bacterium. Classification (GTDB taxonomy): domain Bacteria; phylum Nitrospirota; class UBA9217; order UBA9217; family UBA9217; genus JAAXXJ01. The sequence continues at coordinate 142,488 of CAWIYV010000001.1, forward strand.
CATGCGGATGCCGTCCAGGAGCACGAGCACCTGGGCGGAGGATGCCCCCCGGATGCTCATCGACTCGACAGACCCCGGCGTTCCAAAGTTCGCGATGTGTACGCTAGCCGCGTTCTGGACCGCTGTGGCAACGTCGGTCGCCCCCGACTTCCTGATCTCATCTCCGGTGATGACCGTCACCGACTGCGTCACGTCCTTGAGTTCCTTTTCCGTCTTTGTGGCCGTTACGACGACCTCGTCCAGCCTGACGTTGGCCTGTTGGGCCTGCAAGCCGGTCGGCATCACGACCGCCCATATTGAAGCAGCAAGAGCTATCCGTTTCATCTATCATGTCTCCTTCTTTCGAGGTTGTGGGAATGAGCCGTCTCCTGGCTGAGGACATCCTACTCTCCGGCCTTCCCATCCCGCTCGCGGGACAGTGGCTTGTCCGGATTTCGTTTCCATCACAGTTGCGTGACAGCGGGGGATTCCCACCCCCTTCCGCTTCTCATTCCCTCTTGTATCCCGTCTTCCCTGTTTCCCTTGTCCATCCTGATCCTGTTCCTGCTGACGATCACCTCCTGAGTGGTGCCATGGGTCCTCTGTTCGCGCGAACAAGTCCATCTTCAGAACCACTTTTCGTGCGTAATATACATTCCATGCTCGGCCTTCCGCAGCTCGATCGACACATCAAAAGCGTCACGGATCATCGGCCCGGTCAAGACGACATCCGGTGCCCCGATGCCGAGCACCGCGCCGTTCTTGATCACCATGACCTTCTCGAACTGCAGCGCCACATTGATGTCATGGAGCGCCATGACGACGGAAATGCCCTTCTGTTCCTGCAGCCGCCGCAGCAGCCGCAGGAACTCGATCTGGTACCTTATGTCCAGGTTCGCCAGCGGTTCATCGAGCAGCAGGATCCCCGCGCCCTGGATCAGCGTCATGGCAATGAACACCCTCCTGCGCTCCCCGCCGCTCAAGTTCGTCACGTAGACGTCCGCCTTGTCCAGAAGCCCTACGGTGTCCATCGCTTCATCAACGGTCATCGCCGGAGGGATATCGTAGGGGTACATCCCCATGCCCACGATCTCCCGGACCGTGAACGGCACGCTTACATCCAGATGCTGGGGAAAGTAGCACAGGAGTTTCGCCCGGTCCTTGTTCCGGTATGCGGCCAGCGGCTTGTCCCAGAGCCTTACGGTCCCGGTGTCCGGCCGAACCATGCCCGCGGCAAGCTTCAGGATAGTGGATTTGCCGGAACCGTTCGCGCCCAGAAGTCCGATGAACTCTCCCCCCCCGATGGCGAAGGCAAGGTCATCGATGATCCGTCCGGCGCCGGGATATCGGAAGGACACCCGGTCGAGCTCGAGAATGGGGCCGCTATACGCCGAGAACATCTTTTTTCCTTAACAGATAGAGAAAATACGGCGCGCCGATCACCGCGGTCACGGTCCCGGACGGAAGTTCCAGGGGCGGCATCAGCGACCTTCCGATCAGGTCCGCAAAGCACAGGAACGCCCCGCCTGCGACCGCTGAAGCCGGCACGAGGAGCCTGCTGTCGGCTCCGAGCAGGAAGCGCACGATGTGCGGCATCAGGAGCCCGATGAAACCGATGGTCCCTCCCAGAGACACTGACGCCGATGTCATGAGCGCCATCGCCGCGAAGAGAATGAGCCGTTCCCGCTGAACGGCGAATCCGAGACTGTAGGCGAATTCGTCGCCCAGGATCAGTGCGTTCAACGCCTTGGAGCGGAAGAGCGCAATGCCGAGGCCAATGATGATGAAAACGGACGCCGAAGGGATCAGCGTCCAGTCCGCCATGGAGAGGTCGCCGAACATCCAAAGGACCGCCCGCCGAAGACCCTCGTCGCTCGACAGGGACATGAGCAGCATCAGAACAGCGCTGAACAGGAAGTTCAATCCGATGCCGGCAAGCAGGAGACGTTCGGGCCAGAGACCGCCGCGCTTCCAGCCGAACGCCCCAACGAGGATGCTGACGAGCGAGGCGCCGATGAACGCCGATACAGGCACGCTCGATCCGCCGAAGACATAGAAACCCGCAAGAAGGCCGAGGGCTGCTGCAAGGGACGCGCCGCTGGAGATCCCCAGGATATAAGGGTCAGCCAGCGGGTTACGCAGGACGCCCTGCAATATGGCGCCGGAAGCGCCCAGGGCCATACCCATCAGCAGCGCGACCGCCACGCGCGGCAGCCGTATGGAGAGCAGGATCTCGCGCTCCATGTCCGTCATGGCAAGAGGATTGATCGTCCGGGGACCGGCGTACAAGGCCAGGACCAGGATGGCCGCGGCCATGAGCAGAAAGAGAGTGATCCTTACTTTATGCATGCCGCCAGTTCCTCGATCCCCTGCACGACCCGCGGGCCGAGCCGGTAGAGACTATCACTGACATAGCAGACCTTGTTGTTCCTGACCGCGGGCACGGTCGCGAGCTTTTTCAGGATGCCCTGGGACACGGCCTGCATGTCCATCCCCGACCCCTTGCCGATGAACACAACCTCCGGCGCCTGACGGATGAGCTCTTCGATCGAAAACCGCGGATAGGCCGTCCTGGCGCCCGCTGCCGCGTTGTTCATGCCGAGCAGTGTGATCGCGTCATCGATCGCGGTTCCCGGGCCCGCTACCAGCAGGGGTTCCGGCCAGACGATGTACAGTACCTTCAAGCGCCGGGAAGACCGGTCCTTGACCAGCGAACGTTGTATCCCTGTTTCTATCTCTCCAGCCAGTTTCTCACCGCGTGCCTGCGCATTGATGACCGACGCGAGCGCCCTGATGCCGTCAGGCAGTTCCGAAAGCTTCCGCGCGGTCCATACGTAGGTGCGAAGCCCCATCGTCCGCAGCCGCTCGTCGACCTCCTGCGGGTTGCCGTCGGTGGTCATGACCACCAGGTCGGGCTTGAGCGCCACGATCGCTTCGAGCGACGGATTGGACAGCCCGCCGATCTTCTGTTTTTTCTTTGCCTCCTCCGGATGGTCGCAGAAACTGGTCACGCCGATGATCCGGTCCCCTGCACCGAGTGCGAAGAGGATCTCCGTCGTCGCCGGGGACAGGGAGATGATGCGAGCAGGGGGCAATGCAGGTTCACCGGCATAGGATGACGGGGAGGCGTACATAAGGAAGAAGAGCGTAATAAATAGTTTATGCATTTGGCCGTCCATCTTCATTGGTGGAAGTGGTTTTCACGTTCCTCTGCGTCCACTGCGGTGAACGAGGTGCAAATAAAAATCCCCAGCCTTCTTGGGAAGACTGGGGATTAAGGTACACATTAACCCACACATGATCTTAACGCCGAAGACTGTGCGAGAAACATCCAGGCAGGTCTTCTGGCTCTCCCCCTTCTGCCAGCCTTCCCAGTCATGCGCTGCATGACCAGTGGCCTCTATCGACAGATGGTTGGCCTTGCTTGCGCAAGGCCGGGATCACAGCGGCGGGTCCGCTCCCGGTTCTCACGGGATTCCCTTCGCCTGGATGAGTTCATATTGAGTTGTGACTTTCTTATATCATCCCCCGCGACAAAAGTCAATCCGTTTGTCTTTCTGCTTCCCGCGTTGTTTTTTTTATTTATTATGGTATAATCTGCTCCGTTGAATATCCCTGCAGCAGCTTGCGGGGAATCATCGATCCTCAAGGAAGTATCATCATCCTAATCGCCCCTTGGTTCATACCACGGAATGGGAGACAGGTCATGCTGCTCGACGAACTGAAACAGGATCTTGCCACGGTCAAGGACCGGATAGAATCCCTCCGGAGGCATCTTTGACACCCCTGCCAAGGAAGCCCGTCTCAACGACCTCACCCGCCTGTTAGAAGCACCCGATTTTTGGAACAATCAGGACAAGGCGAACACCACGCTCAAAGAGAAGGCCGCGATCGAGCGGTCGCTTCGGGACATGGCCTCCCTTGCCCAGCGCCTGGGCGACCTGGAGGCCATGATGGAGCTTGCCTCTGAAGAGGGGGGGGAGGCCATGGTCGAGGAACTTGCGCGGGAGACCGCCGTGATCCAGAGCGATATCTCCCGGTCCGAGATAGCCGCCCTCCTGTCGGAAGAGCTCGACATGGTCAATGCCATTGTCTCGATCCACCCGGGAGCAGGCGGGGTCGAGGCCCAGGACTGGGCCGAGATGCTGATGCGCATGTACCTCCGGTGGGCCGAAAAGAGCGGTTTCGGAAGGGATATCCTCGACTATCAGGCCGGTGAGGAGGCGGGTGTGAAGTCCGTGACCTTTACCGTGTCCGGCGACTATGCCTACGGCAAGCTCAAGGCCGAAGCGGGCGTCCACCGGCTGGTGCGGATCTCCCCCTTCGATGCCAACAAACGGCGTCATACGTCCTTTGCTTCGGTCTATGTGTACCCTGAAGTGAAGGAGGACATCGATATCACCATCGATGAGAAGGACCTCCGTATCGACACCTACCGCGCGTCCAGCGCCGGCGGCCAGCATGTGAACAAGACGGATTCCGCGGTCCGCATTACCCACCTCCCCACGAACATCGTGGTCCAGTGCCAGAACGAACGGTCCCAGCTCAAGAACAAGAACGTCGCCATGAAGGTCCTCCGCTCTCGGCTCTACGAGCTGAGGAAGAAGGAACAGGACGAAAAGCTCGGCAAGGTCGTGAGCGAGAAGAAGGACATCGCCTGGGGCAGCCAGATCCGGTCCTACGTGTTCCAGCCCTATCAGCTGGTCAAGGACCACCGTACCGGCATGGAGACGGGCAATGTGAACGCCGTGATGGACGGCGAGATCGAGCACTTCATCGAGGCGTATCTGATGGGGAGGAAAGCAACGGGAGAGGGAAAGGACCTGGAGTAGAGGATGGTCCGAAATCAGCCATGATGCAGCCAAAAAGCTGCCGCATGGCGGTCTTCGTACGGATGGGACTGGAGGTTCATTCCAGGAGGATAGTTGCTTCGATCATTTGCTTATCTGCTCCTGGTCCGCGTGACGTCTTAGGTCCGTCATATTCTATTGAAGCTCCCTGCAGCAAGCTGCAGGGAATCTTCGATCCTCAAGGTAAAACTATTTATTCTAATCGCTCGCTAACCCCGCAGCAAGCTACGGGGAATGCGCTCGCTCCTGGATTCGAAAATCCTCACCCCTCGCTCCGAACTGATCTAAAGCCTCGCTATCTGCTGACCCCGCGATTCAACGTATTTTTTGACCCCCTCGAAGAGCGCCTCGGCAAGGTTCTGACGGTAGGCTTCCTTCTTTAAGAGCGTTTCCTCATCCGGATTACTGATGAATCCCACCTCCGCCAGTATGCTCGGCATCTCCGTGTTGATCAACACATAGAAGAACGCACGCTTCACCTTCAGATCGACCACCTTCTTCTGCGTCCTTTTCACATTGCTGATGAGCGCTCCCTGGACGGCATGGGCAAGCTGGAGAGACTCTTCCTGCTTGTCATCAGTGCGGAGGTCCTTCAGGATACGGTCGAGCTCGTTTCCCAACTGGCTCAGCGTCTTGCTGGATGTGGCGTTCTCGAAGGCCGCCGTTGCCATGGCGTCCCGGTCGGAAGCACGCAGGCTCTGGATGTAGGTCTCGATGCCCCGCGCCTTCCTCTTGCGGTTGGCATTCACGTGGATCGACACGAACAGGTCGGCGCCTTTCGATTTTGCGATGAACGGCCGTTGCTCGAGCTCGATGAAGACATCACGGTCGCGCGTCATGACGACCTCGCAGCCCAGCCGCTCCTTCACGAGCACGGCGAGCCGCTTGGCCACATCGAGCGTGATGTTCTTTTCCTTCAGCCCGCTCTTGCCGATCGCACCGGGGTCCTTGCCGCCATGGCCTGCGTCAATGGCAATGGTCTTGATCTTGAGCCCCAGCTGCCGCGACAGGGACAACTTGGGGTCTGCTTTCGTGGACCGCTCGGTCTTCGGCACCGGAGGCGAAGGCGCGGGGGGCGCCGGCGGCTCAGGCTTGGCCTCAGCCTCTTTGTCCACAGGCGCTGCGGAAGGGTTTTCCGTCCCCTGCTCTGCATCGGCCGCATCCCCCGTGACGTCGATCACGAGCCGTTCAGGCTCGTGGAGCGGAAAGGCCGCATAGCTCTTGAGGCTCGCGAGGTCCAGCACCACGCGGACCGTGTCCGGCGCGTACTGGCTCGTACGCACCTGTTTCAGGATCCCGTCGTTCACGGGCAGCGGGTCCTTTTCAACGGAATCGTCCACCCGCGCGCCGAGGATGTCGAACACCAGACGGTCCGGGTTCTTGAGCTCGTGGGCCTGGAACTTGAGCATCCGGTCCTGGTCGATCACAATACGGGTATAGGCGCCGCCGGACCAGTACCGTACGTTCGTGACAATGCCCGCTTCCTTCGGCTTGCCCGGTGCCGCGATGATCGTTTCGGGCATTTTGCGGATCTCCGGCTCTTTCTTCTTTTTCTTGCTGTTCCGGGCCATGACCTTGATGCCAAGGCGCGCCTTTGCCTTATCGGTCCATGAGCTTGCAGGATAGGCCTCCGCCAGCTTCTTATAGGTATCCATTGCCGAAGCAGTGTCCTTCTTCTGCTCCTTGGCAATGATGATCACGCGGTAGAGGGCTTCAGGTGCACGGTCGTGTTTTGGATAGGATGCCTGGCACCTTGCGAATGAACGGGAGGCCTCGTTGAGGTCCTTGGACCAGCGGTTCAGCTGATATAGATCAAGATAGACCTCGGCGCGCTCGAAGCAGGAGTCCGCTGCGGAGGGGGTGGAGGGATATTTCTTTTCTACCAGCTCGAAGGTGCGGACGCAGTCCATCCAGTAGGAACGGTACTTTTTCTTTTTGGGGGATCGTTTTAGATCTGCGAGGCGCTCGCGGGCGACAGCAAGCTTGTGCCCGGCCTCGGTATTATAGGACGGGAAAGCATCGGCGGAGAACAGCAGCAGGAGTGTGCTTGCCAGGATGGCCGCCAGCAATGTACGGCCGCGTATCACCATAATTTTCTGCTGTTTTTTAACCGAAATACGGGTGGATGTCAATAAAAAAAGGCCCCGGTGCTTCGGGGCCTTTGACCTTTTACTGCGGTTCACTGCCTACGCGGTCGCGGTCTTGGCGGATTCGGCAAGCTTGGTGAAACCCGCCGGATCGGATATGGCAAGGTCCGCGAGGATCTTGCGGTCCAGCGCCACACCGTTCTTTGCCAGACCGGCGATGAACTTGCTGTAGGACAGTCCGTTCAGCCTGGCCGCCGCATTGATGCGCGCGATCCACAGCCGGCGGAAATCCCGCTTGCGGGCCTTGCGGTCCCGGTACGCATATTTCAGTGCATGGTCAACGGCTTCAGTAGCAGGGCGGAACAGCTTTGATTTTGCTCCCCAGTAACCCTCTGCTAGGTTGAGAACCCGCTTCCTTCTGGCCCGTGTTTTCGGGCCTCCTTTTGCTCTCGGCATTGTACTATCCTCCTCGTAAATAGATCCCTGCTCACCCGAAGGATTGGCGGGAGATCAGGATGCCTTTTCCCTGATGCTCTCCGCATCCTCTGCAGCTCATGGTAAATCAGTCCTTAGTTCCCGTACGGGAGCATCCGTTTGATGTTCGTGAGATTGTCCTTGTTCACTTCCACCGAGCCGGTCAGCCGGCGTCTCCGGGTGGCGTTCTTGCCGGTCAGCAGATGGCCCTTCCAGCCCTTCCTCCGCATCACCTTGCCTGATCCGGTCACCTTCAGCCTCTTGGCGGCGCTCCGGTTCGTCTTCAATTTCATCTTTGCCATGGTGCTCCCCTTTCCCTCACGTCTATGATAAGTCGCCGATAATAGTTACGGGACCCTTTGCCGGTCAGCTCTCTCAGGCCGGGCCCCGGATCATTTCTGGGGTTTTGCTGCAAGCATCAGGTACATGTTCCTTCCTTCCATGCGCGGGTGCTGTTCAACGATGGCAACCTGCTCGAGGTCCTTCACGATGCGCTCAAGGAGCGCCCGCCCCTGCTCCGGATGGGCCATTTCCCTGCCCCGGAACATGATGCTGACCTTCACCTTGTCGCCGCCTTCAAGGAAACGCTTGATGTTGTTCGTCTTGAACGCGATATCGTGGTCGTCGGTCCGCGGCCTGAGCTTGATCTCCTTGACGGCAATGACCGTCTGATGTTTCTTGGACTCATGGGCCTTTTTGTTCATCTCGTACTTGTACTTGCCGAAGTCCATGATTCGGCAGACCGGCGGGACCGCCGTCGGCGCCACTTCCACCAGGTCGAGCCCCGATTCCTCGGCCTTCTGGAGCGCCTCGCGGAGCAGCATGACCCCGAGCTGCTCGCCTTCCGAAGCGATGACGCGCACCTCCCTGGCCCTGATCAAATGATTGATCCTTGTCGTTATCTTAGAAATAAACAATCACCCCCTTGTCAATTCTGTTGTCGTGCTTTTGCTGGCAATGATATCCGTTACACGGTTCATAAACTCATCAAGCGGCATGGCACCGAGGTCTTTTCCGCCCCGTTCGCGCACTGCCACCGTATTCTGCTCGATCTCTTTGTCCCCCACCACCAGGATGTAGGGGACCTTTTCCATGGCAGCCTCGCGGATCTTGAAGCCGATCTTTTCGGACCGGGGATCCAGCTCCGCCCGGATGCCAGCTGCGCGAAGCCGGTCGCGCACGCCCTTGGCGTAGTCGAACTGCTTGTCGGAGATGGACAGGACCTTTGCCTGCACCGGAGCGAGCCACACCGGGAACGCGCCGGCATAGTGTTCGATCAGCATGCCGAAGAACCGTTCGATCGATCCCAGGAGCGCCCGATGGATCATGTAGGGCCGGTGAGCCTGGTTGTCCACGCCGACAAAGGTCATATCAAACCGTTCCGACATGTTAAAATCGAACTGCACGGTGGAACACTGCCACAACCGTCCAAGGGCGTCCTTGATCTTGATATCGATCTTCGGCCCGTAGAAAGCGCCCCCGCCCTCATCTATTTCGTAGCTCAGGCCGACCTTTTCAGCGGCAACCTTGAGGGCTTGGGTAGCCTGCTCCCAGCGGGAACTCTCTCCCACTGACTTTTCCGGTCGCGTAGCAACATAGGCCTTAAAATCATCAAATCCAAACGTCCGAAGCATCTTGACCACGAACGCGAGAACGCTGATGACCTCTGTTTCCATGTCTTCGGGTGCCACGAAAATATGCGCGTCGTCTTGAGTAAATCCGCGAACGCGAAGCAACCCATGCAGCACGCCCGAGCGCTCGAACCGGTATACCGTACCCAGCTCCGCATACCGCAGCGGCAGTTCACGGTATGAGCGCAGCTTGTTCTTGTAGATCATGATATGGAACGGGCAGTTCATCGGCTTTACATAATATTCCTGCCCCTCTATATCCATGGAGGAATACATGTTCTCCCGGTAAAAACCGAGATGGCCCGACGTTTCCCACAAAGAACCGCGTCCAACATGAGGAGAATACACGAAATCGTATCCGCTCTTCAAGTGTTCGTCGCGCCAGAAATCCTCGATGGTCTTCCGGATCAGCGCGCCCTTCGGGTGCCACAGGACCAGTCCGCCTCCGGATTCCTCGGAGATGGAGAACAGGTCCAGGTCCTTGCCGAGTTTCCGGTGATCGCGCCTTTTGATCTCTTCAAGCCGCGTGACGTATTCATCCAACGCTTCCTTGTTCGGGAACGAGATGCCGTAGATGCGCTGAAGCATCTTGTTCTTCTCGCTGCCGCGCCAGTAGGCGCCTGCAATGGAAAGCAGCTTGAACGCCTTGATCCTGGCCGTGGATGGAACGTGGGGACCGCGGCAAAGGTCGGCAAAGTCCCCCTGCTCATAGATCGAGATCGCTTCATCGGGCAGTTCGCCGATAAGCTCCGCCTTGTAGGTCTCGCCTCTGTTGTTAAAGAACGCCAAGGCATCGGCCTTGGAAATGTCTTTTCTTGTGATCGGCGTGGCCGCTTTGGCCAGCTCCGTCATTTTCTTTTCGATCTTCTCGAGGTCCTCGGGCGTAAAGGGACGTTCGAGGTCGAAATCATAGTAGAACCCCTCTTCGATCGCAGGACCGATGGCAAGTTTTGCCTGCGGAAAGAGCTGCTTGACCGCATGCGCCATAAGGTGCGAAGTGCTGTGCCAGTACACTTCGTGTCCCTCAATGCTGTCAAACGTGAGGATCGCTATGGAAGCATCTTGCTCAACAGGAAGGTTCAGGTCCTGAAGCCGTCCATCGATCTTGATGGCGAGGGCGTCCTTTGCCAGGCGGGAACCAATCTTCTCGGCTACTCCCTGACCGGTGATGCCTGCGGGCACCCGTCTTTCGGAGCCGTCAGGCAGCCTCAGCCGTATCTCACTCATAGTTTGTCATGTTCTCTTATCGTGTTGATATACCAAGGAAAATGGTAGGCCCGGGCGGTTTCGAACCGCCGACCTCTACCGTGTCAAGGTAGCGCTCTCCCACTGAGCTACGAGCCTATGGACCTTTAGTGACCGTGAATTCTATGAAATTTCCGGTTGTTTGTCAAGGATAAAAACCTTGATTTCACAGAACATATTATCGTTTGGGGAAATCGGTGAACGAAGGGCAAACCACGAGGAAGATTAGGACAAAACCGGTATGATAAATTTGCGCACTACGACATTTGCGGACGAACTGCGATGATCGAAGGGCACGGGCAGTTTCCGGGAATGTATTTACACATTTTTCTTCACGGATTCATTCATTACAATTGATCATTGGCTTATCTATTTTTTAATTAAAGAACAAAATAAGCCGATCACGTAGTGACCGGCTTAACAAAGCTTTATTGGTGCCCCTGGGGTGATTCGAACACCCGGCACGCGGTTTAGGAAACCGCTGCTCTATCCACCTGAGCTACAGGGGCGTTAAATTGCGGATTTCGGATTGCGGAATACTGCATTGAAGGTCTCCTTTGTCTTTGCTTTTTCAATCCGCAATCTGCAATCCGAAATCCGCAATATATTAAAGCATTCCCTCCAGGTCTATCTTCTTCCGCTTGGTAATGGCCCGGAGCTTGTTCAGCGCCTGCGTCTCGATCTGACGCACCCGCTCCCGGGTGATGCCGAACTCTTTACCGATGCTGTCCAGGGTCATGGGCTCGCCGTCGTTCAGGCCGAACCGCATTTCCACGACCTTCTTTTCGCTCACCGAGAGCTGCTTCAGCCAATCGTCAATGTGCTCTCTCCGGCGGATATCATCGGAAAAGCTCGCCGGAGACAGGGCGTTGGTGTCCTGAAGGATGTCCTTGAGCGTGTCCTCTTCCTGGTCGCCGATGAGCATGTCCAGGGAATAGGTCTCACGCACCACCTGAGAGATGCTCCGTACCTTGTCTATGGTAACCTTCATCTTCTTGGCGACCTCCTCTGTGGAGGGGTCCCGGCCGAGCTTCTGGGTCAGCTGGCGATTAGCGCGCATGTAGGAATTCACGATCTCGGCGATGTGCACGGGAAGGCGGATCGTGCGTGTCTGGTTCACGATGGCCCGTTCAATCGACTGTTTGATCCACCAGGACGCATAGGTGCTGAATTTGAATCCCCGCTGGTACTGGAACTTCTCGACAGCACGGATGAGCCCCAGGTTGCCCTCCTCGATGATATCGGAGAACGGGAGACCGCGATTGATGTATTTCTTCCCGATAGCGACCACAAGCCGCAGGTTTGCCTCGATCATCCGTGCACGGGCTTCCTGGTCGCCCTGGGCGATCAACTTTGCAAGTGATTGTTCCTGCTCGAAGGTAAGGAGGGGTGTCCTGCGGATTTCCTTGAGGTAATACTTGATGGCATCGAGACCTTTTTGGGATGAGCCCGCCTCGTCGTCGCCGCTGCCCGGTTGTTCCTTCTGGTTCAGCTTGTCCTGTGCGTCCTTTTCATCAAGCTCTTCGCCGTACTGCTCCGTGCCCATAACGTCATCGACCGACCGTTCCCTCTCGCTCATTCACTCCCCTTATGCCCGGGAAAATATCGTCAGCGATGCTGCGTTCCCTGCGAGCTTGAGTCACCGGAAAGATTAAGAATGGTCGGGGCGAGAGGATTTGAACCTCCGACCCCTTGGTCCCGAACCAAGTGCGCTACCAGGCTGCGCTACGCCCCGACAAGGCTGATATAATATACTAACTTAGACTCTCTGTCAACGCTGTTTCTTCTTCGCCGCGATAAAATTGTCGAACGCTTCCTGAAAATAATCTTTCGACTGCCTGATGGTCTCCGGTACGCGTTTTTCGTAAAGGGCCCTGCCTTCGGTGATATCTTCATTCAGCAGGTCGTAGAACGTCCCCCTGGCTATGCCTTCAGCCACAGCCTCCTGATTGTACAGCGCAATATCGGAAACGATGAGCCGGGCGAACCGCCGCGCCCGTTCGACCTCTTCAGGATCCACCGCGACCTTCTGCGGTTCCTTCACCGGTGCTGCATACTCATCCTGTTCGAAGAAGGAAGCATCCAGCTTGAGCGACTCGTCCTGCATCGCCGGTCGCCTGATCTCCGGCTTCGGTGGTTCGGTCTTTGCTGCTACGGCCGGTGGCGGGGAGGTCTGCAGGGCTCTCGGCTCCTCAACCTTCGGCGGCGGAGCACCGGGGGCCGGTGATGACTGAGAAGAGAACCTCTTCCGGGCAATGTCGAGGGTCACCGGGACCTTGGGCAAAACGTCCGGAACTTCCGGCGCAATAAATCTTGCAGCCGGGACCTGCGGCGAATGTTTCGCTGTCATAGCGGCCGATGGTCGGGGGCTGAGTCCGGGAGCAGGCGATGCATCACCGGTCGATGCTGCCAGGTCCGGGGCAGCTGCCGGCTGGCCCGAGAGAAGCTGTCTGAGCTTCGGTACGAGCCTGTCCGGGATATGATGTTTTTCGATAAAATCGTCAGCACCGTAGAGCGTGACAGGATTTCGCTTATACGCCGTCAGGCCATATACGGAAGAAAGCAGGATGATCTTGATGTTCCGGGTGTCCGGGTCCCCTTTCAGGCGCTCACAGAGCTCAAAACCGTAGATACCGGTAAGGCCCACATCAACGATCATGACCTTGGGTTTGAGCGCAGTCGCCTTTTTGAGCGCATCAAGCCCGTCCGCGGCATGTACGACGGTCAGTCCTGCCTCCTTGACCACTCCCTGGACCATCTCAGCCACCAGCTTGCTGTCATGTGCCACGAGCATGAGCGAGGACGAAGGGGCAGGAACCGTTCTCTGCATAGACGCCGGTTCCGCTTTCGGCGCAGATACAGGTACCGTTACCGCCGGCGCCGGAGGTGGCGATGCAACGCTCGATGCCGGGGCGAACCAGGGCATGGCAGGTTCCGAAATAGGCTCTGATGCGGCAGGCGCAGACCTCCTGGCCAGATGGACCGTCCCGCATTTCGGACACTTGATCCGCACGCCGGCCTCGCTAAGCTTATCGTCGCTGACCTTGAGTTTCGCGCCGCATGTACAGGTTACGATCATAGAACGCCGTATCTCCTCCCGCCCCAGAACGGGACCGTGCTCCTCTTGAACAGGCCGATGAGCATCATCCCGGCGAGGAAGCCGCCGATGTGCGCATACCATGCAACACCGCCGCCTTCCCCCTGCGTGACCAATGCGTTCAGGAACTGGAACACAAACCAGAAACCGAGGACGACAATCGAGGGAACCTCGATCATCCGTACAAAGAACCCCAGGATGAAGAGGGTCAGCACCCGCGCCTGCGGATACAGAATCAGGTACGCACCCAGTACGCCCGAAATGGCCCCCGATGCCCCGATCATCGGGACCAACGATTGCGTGTTCGTCATCGCGTGGCTGACCGCTGCAACCATGCCGCAGAGCAAGTAGAACACGATGAAGCGGAACCGCCCCATAGCGTCCTCGACGTTATTGCCGAAGATCCAGAGATACAGCATGTTCCCGGCAAGGTGGAACAGTCCCCCGTGCAGGAACATGGAGGTAAACAACGTCACCCCGGCGGGAAACGGCCCGGGTAACGCCGTGGCCGCGTGAAAGAGCCGGGCCGGGACCAGCGCGAATGCCCCAACGAAATACTCCCCCTGCCCTTCGCCAAGAGAGATCTCATAGAGGAATACGAGGATGTTAAGCGCGATGAACAACACGGTGACGATGGGAAATCGTTCCGTGGGGTTGGAATCCTTCAGTGGTATCACAACTCAACCTCGTCGCGCCACCCGCCTCGCTGGCTGCTCTGCGAATCAGGGCGCCGCTGGCCACCTGACAACAATAACTGAATAAAAATACAGGATTTTGTTGGCTTTGTCAATAAATGGAGGGGACCCGAGCGGCATCGAAACGCACGTACTCCAAGCCGAACAGGAGCTCACATCCGGCCCGGAAAAGATCAGGCCCGCCGGAGATCCCCAAGTCGGGCCAGGGGGTCAGGCGCTGGTTGACTATTTGTTCTTCCCTTCACCCATTGCCCTCACCGAGATGAACGGCACAGCACCGCCGGTCACATTGGGAAGATGTCCGTCCCATTTATCAATGGCCTTCATCTGGGCCTCCACCTCGCGCAGTCGCACGAGTTCGGGTGACATGGCCTGACGCTGGAGCCGGAGCGCCTCGGCCTCGCCTGGGCCGTGGCGATCCTCTGCTGCGCCTCCACCTTGATGCGGTCCAAGTCCCGCTTGGCCTTGAGCGCCAGCTGCTCAGCGGTCTGCTTGGATTCAATGGTTTTGCTGAATTCCGGCGAGAACTCGAAATCCGTGATCGAAAGCTCGACCACCATGATGCCGAACGGCACCCCCGGCGAGCATTGGATCGCTCAATCTTATTCCAGATATTGTCTCACATTGATCTTGGCAAGGTTTGGATCAATCGTACCGAAGATCGAGCGTTTCGGGCGGCCGCCTTCTGTTTCCAGGAGGCTTACTTCAATGCCGGAATCCTTTTCGGAGCCATCGAACTTCGTAAGGAGCAGTACCCGGGGCCTCAGCAGGTCCCTCGTCTGATGCATGACGATCCCGATCTCCCCGGTATCAAGCTTGACCAGCGTTCCGACGGGGTAAATGCCGACCATGTTGACGAACGCCTTCACCAGAACGGGATTGAAGGCGGTCCCGCGCTTCTTCAGCATGATCCGGATCGCCTGGTCAGGCGGTGTCGCGACCTTGTAGTACACCCGCGCCGCAATGATCGCATCATAGATATCCGCCATCGCCACGATCTCCGAGAAGGGATGCATCTGGACCACGTCATCCATCCGGGGATACCCGCGGACACCTCCATGCTGGTGGTGTTCGAAGGCCGCAACCATGGCCAGCCTGGTCATGGCGGGAACGTCCGCCAGGATGAGCGCCCCCTCGACGGGATGACGCTTGATAATCTGAAATTCCTCGTCCGTCAGCTTATCTGGCTTGTTGATGATCTCCAGGGGGATGCTCACCTTGCCGATGTCGTGCATCATCCCCGCGATGCCGAGCGCCGCGATCTGCGGCTTGTCAAAGGACAGGTAGCTCCCGAGTGAAATAGCAAGGACCGATACGTTCACCGAATGGGCAAAGGTGTACTCATCGTACATCTTGATGTTCGTCAATCCCACCATGGCATCGCGGTTCTCCAGGATGTCATCGACCATGGAGTGGACCATCGAACTGACCTTGCGCATATTGACGGCCTTTTCCAGATGCACGGACTGAACGATCTCCTTGACGGTGTCGAAGGCCTCGCTGAAGACCTCGTTCGCCTTCTTCTTCGATTCCTTGATGGCGCTTCCGCGCTTCTTGTCAACGAGGATCACGCGGTGCAGGACGATATGAGTGATATTTTCCTTCGCGATGACGCCCGCACCTCCACCTTGTGCAACAAAGTACGCCTCATCCTTGTTCATCAGGTTCGCGAACAACACCAGTTCATCCCGCGTGATCCCAGGCTTGAAGATGACACCTCCCACGTCCCGCGCGGTGAACTGCTCCATCAGCATGGACTGGCTCTGGTCGACCGGAACGGAATGGGTCTCGAAGAACAGTTCGCCCGCCACCAGGTAGAAGGCGACCTCTTTCCGCGACAGCAGCAGATCGTTGATCTTGCTGAGGAGCTGATCTGCGGACGCGAGCAGGAACGGATGGGCAGCGGGATATACCGCCGCGGCCCTGACGACCCCGGCAATCTGCTGGAA
The DNA here is from genome assembly GCA_963840455.1 of Nitrospirota bacterium. Taxonomy (GTDB): domain Bacteria; phylum Nitrospirota; class UBA9217; order UBA9217; family UBA9217; genus JAAXXJ01. The sequence goes on from CAWIYV010000001.1 coordinate 158,495, forward strand.
CGCAGATTTTGCCGAGGCGATCAGCTGCTGCTTCGCATAAAACGACTGCCGCGCTTCTCTCCGGGCTTCACCCAGTTCTTCCTGCATTGCCCTGTCTCCTCTGGATCTCTGCGATGGCTGGCTCAGCTGCTGCGCGGAGCTCGTCCTGCGGTCTTCTGGCCTTCCACCACCTGACCTTCAAGTACCGTTTCAAGAACTCCGCGGTCTCGGCGTCTCCGATCTTTTCCAGTGTCTTGAACACTTCCTTGGTCAGTTCGTTCTCTTTCTTCTTGATCGGACGTCCTTCAAGGAACTCGGTAAGCGCCTGCGCCTCGCTCTTTCCCGCCCCGTGAATGCTGGCGAGACCCCGAATGGCGGAGAGCTGAATGTCACTGTCGATGTCATTGATGAAGCGGCAGAGCAGGACCGCTGCTTTTTTCCCTCCGATGTTCAGGAGTCCCTTGATGACCTCCTGCCGAACCTGGATCTGCGTGTGGCTCGTAACCTTCTCCAGGAACGGAAGTGCATCCTCTGAACCGCTGTCCCCGAGGATGTTCACGATGTTCCGGACCACGAACCACCGGCTGTCGGAGAGATGGCGCCCGATGATGGAGATCTGCTTCCTGCCGAGATCTTTCAGTATCTCGACCAAGTTTTTTCGAATGGTACGGTCCTTCTCGACCGCAAGGATCTCCAGCAGGACCGTCGTCGCCTCCCGGTCAAGCACCATCAGGTAGGAATAAGCGGCAAGATATTCCGGCGACCCCTTCTTGTTCATGCGCATGTCGGTCACGACTGCGCTGATAACATCGCGGGAAGAAGCCTTTTTGATAGCCTCGACCATCCGTGGTTTGAACGCCGCATCCACCGGCAGATGATACGAGCGGACTATGATCGTCGCTAGGGCATAGTCCTTGGTCTTGAGCAGATAGGTCAGCATGTCCTCGAGCTGTTGCACGAGGCTCGAGAACTGGTCAAGCTCCTTCTCGGGATGCAGCGTGCGGTAAGGGTTCTTCACCAGGGGGAGCAGGAAGATCAGCGTTCTGACCGATGCCTCGATGATGTCTGACTCCATGCCCACTTCACTGATGATCTTCAGGGCCTCCATCTCTTCAGGCGTATATTCCGACAGCTCGAGCGCAATGCGGTACAGGTCCTCGGTGAGCGGTACGGCGGAGACCTGGGAGGGAGGGATGGCGGGAGCTGGTTTCTCCGGCTGCTTGGCAGCAGATCTTTTCAGGAGCGTGGCGATCTGCCTGACGGTCCATTGCCTGGAATACCGACCCGTTACAATCTCATGCAGCTCATCGGGTATGTGGCTCTGTGATACCAGGGAACCTGCCACACCTTCGTACCCCGGCGCTCCAGCCTCCTGTCCTTCGCCTTTCTCCTCGCCCTGTTCCCGCACCTGTTCGGCGTCCATTTCTGCATACAGCTTCGCAGCAATGAACTTATCACGGTATTCAGGGTCCATGGCAAGGACCGACTTGGCCAGCCCCTCGAACAACTCATCACTCTGCTCCCGATGCTGCTCCTGGATCTTACGGCCCGCCTCCTGATACAAGGAGTGCAGCCGGTCCTCGACCGTTTCGTTCTCGCCTGCGGTCTGGCGGGCTGTATCAAGCATGGCTGCGCCGAGCTTCCCCGGGTCGTCCACGAGGTCACCGAGAACGAGGGTGCGATCGGAGAGGACGAACTCTTTCTTCGCCTCTTCCTTGGACAGCTTCGTAATGACATTATCGTCCGCACCTTCCCGATGCGGTTCCGGCGACGCAGTAATGACCTCTTGGAGCGCTGCCTCGGTCACTTTGATATGTGTTGATCCCATTTCCCAGAGGATCGATACGATGCCGCTTTTTAGCGCCTGTTCCTCGGCTGACAGCGCTAGGGCGGCGCAGAACCCGGCCAGTTCCTCCTCGGTAAGGCCCTGCTGAAAGACGAACTCACGCATCCCTTTTCCGAAGAGGTCCTGCGCGATCGTCTTGTTCAGTTGTGTGTCCTTGCTAACAGGGATCTGTTCGTAGAGGAAGTAGGTCTTCTGGACACCAAGCGTGTACCGGGGCGCCGTTTCGAGGAACCGGGCGAAGGATTCGTAGGCTTTCTTGATTGCTTGCGAATAGACCGGGTTGTTCGGTGGGTAGAGTTTGACGGCGCGGACAGCGGACACGAAATTCCGCATGACGTCCTGGACCTCCGGCGAAAGCACCTCGGTCTGCTTTTCATCTTCCTGCATAGGTATGAGGGTATCACAACTGATAATTCGTGTCAAAAGGGTATTGGCCGTTGGGACAGTCACCGGGCAGAGGTGCAGGACAATGCAAAGGAATGGACCGTTATAAGGTGCAGACCTCGCCGCCGCAGATAAGCGCCTTTTCGTTCAACGGCAGGAGGCCATGACGCCTCGTTGGAAGGACCGATTTCAATGCGTTCAGGACCGACTCTAGTGCCACGACGCCGGTCTTCTTGAGGAGAGCGCCGAGCATGACCATGTTGGCGATGCGGATATCCCCGAGTTCTTCGGCGATGTCGTTGGCCCGGATCTCGATGCGATGGAGGTCGTTCCGCGTCGGGGGCTGCTGCACCAGGGAGGTGTTCAAGAAGAGGTCTCCGGACGGCTTGATCCTCGGCTCGAATTTTTTGAACGATGCCTCGTTCAGGATGAGCATCGCCGATGGGTTTTGGACCAGAGGCGATCCGATCTCCCGGTCCGCAATGATGACCGTGCAGTTCGCGGTGCCGCCGCGGATCTCGGCGCCGTACGAGGGGAACCAGGTCACATGCTTTCCTTCGAGCATGCCCGCGTGGGCAAGAAGTTTCCCGACCAGCAGCACCCCCTGCCCGCCGAATCCCGCTATCATGACGTCCTGGTACATGGCTATGCAGTATCCTTGTCTTCCTGACCCGTGGACCCTGACCCGTGGCCGGTGTCTTTATACACTCCCAGCGGGTAGTGCTTGATCATGCTGCTCCTTACCCACTCGGCGGCCTGCAGCGAGGTCATGCCCCAGTCCGTGGGGCACAGGGAAAGCGCCTCGACGAAGGAGAACCCCTTCCTGTCCACCTGGTTGCGGAATGCCTTCATGATCGCGCGCTTCGCGGTGATCACGTTCTTCGGAGAATCGAGGGAGACGCGCTCGATGTAGACCGGCCCTTCCAGGGTCGCGAGCATCTCGCTTACGCGAAGCGGATTGCCCGCAAGATGCGGGTCGCGTCCGGCAGGCGTCGTGGTTGTCTTCTGGCCAGCGAGTGTGGTCGGCGCCATCTGGCCGCCGGTCATACCGTAATTCGCATTGTTCACGAAGATCACGGTGAGGTTCTCGCCCCGTGCCGCCGCATGGACGATCTCTGCAGTGCCGATGGCCGCAAGGTCGCCATCACCCTGGTAGCAGAAGACGATAGAGTCCGGCCGCGAGCGCTTCATGCCCGTTGCGATCGCTGGCGGCCTTCCGTGGGGCACCTCGATCATGTCGATATCGAAGTAGTCGTAGGCAAATACTGCGCATCCCACGGGTGCGATGCCGATGGTCCGGTCCCGGATATCGAGCTTGTCGATGCACTCCGCCACGATCCGGTGAAGCACCCCGTGACCGCAGCCGGGACAGTAGCGGAACGGTTTGTCCTTGAGGCATGCGGGTCTTTCGAACACTTTCTTCATCGTCATGGTCATCGTGCGCGGCCAAAAATCCCTTGACATTCAACCCGTCTGTCTGTTATTGTAGCGCTCGTTCAAGCGGCCCGCATGATGCCGAGGTAGCTCAGTTGGTAGAGCAGAGGCCTGAAAAGCCTCGTGTCCGCAGTTCGATTCTGCGCCTCGGCACCACTCTTCTTTTCCCATCATATCATATCATACTTCAGCAAAGCAACCATCAATTGATTGAAGCTCCCTGTAGCAAGCTGCAGGGAATCTTCGATCCTCTAGGTAGTATTGTTTATTCTCATCGCTCGCTAACCCCGCAGCAAGCTGCGGGGAATGCGCTCGCTCCTGGATTCAGCCAGCAGGAGTGAGTCGTTCTCCTGACTCCTGACGTCCTTATTCCTTCTCGAACAGCCCCAATTGCAGCATCTTCTCGCCCGGGAACGGCACCGGGTAATCGCCGCAAAAGCACGCGACGCAGTAGTTGATCGGCCGGTCGACCACCTTCCTCACCCCATCCAGGGTGATGTATCCCAGGGTGTCCGCGGTGATGTATTTCCGGATCTCCTCGATGTTATGCGACGACGCGATCAGCTCCTGCCGCGTCGGCGTATCGATCCCGTAGTAGCACGGGAACATGGTGGGCGGCGAGCTGATGCGCATATGGATCTCCGATGCGCCCGCGTTCCTGATCATCTTGATGATCTTCTTGCTCGTCGTCCCCCGTACAATGGAGTCGTCAACGACCACGACCCGTTTGCCTTTCAGGACGTCCCTGACCGGGTTGAGCTTGATCTTCACACCGAAGTGCCTGATGGCCTGGCGGGGTTCGATGAAGGTCCGTCCAACATAGTGGTTCCGGATCAGGCCAAGCCCGAAGGGGATCCCGGCCTCCTCGGCATAGCCCAGCGCGGCTGGCACGCCCGAGTCCGGCACCGGGATCACCACGTCCGCCTGCACGCCGGTCTCCCGCGCGAGCTGCCTGCCGAACTCCTTCCGGATGGAATAGACGTTCTGGCCGAAAACATAGCTGTCCGGCCGCGCGAAATAGATGAACTCGAAGATGCAGTGCGACGGCGTAGCCCGTTTGAACGGGAAGGTCGATTGGATGCCCGAACCGTTGATGACGACCATCTCGCCCGGTTCGATCTCCCGGATATAGGTGGCCTCGATCAGGTCGAGTGCACAGGTCTCCGAGGCGAGCACGTACGCGCCGCCCACCTCGCCCAGCACCAGCGGACGGAATCCGTGCGGATCGCGCACGCCGATGAGCTTGTCCTCGGCGAGCAGCAGCAGACTGTAGGCCCCCTGTACATGCTGGAGAGCGTCGACGATCCGCTCGTTGAGGTTCGACAGGCGTGATTGTGCAATGAGGTGGATGATTACCTCGCTGTCCATGGTCGACTGGAAGATGGAACCATACGCTTCGAGCTCGGCTTTCAGGATGCCGGCGTTCACCAGGTTCCCGTTGTGCGCGATGGCCAGTCCGCCCATTGCGAAATTGACCAGGATGGGCTGGATGTTGATGCTGATGCTGTCCCCGGTCGTCGAATAGCGGTTGTGGCCGATGGCCGCGTTACCGGGCAGCTTCTTGATGCGGTCCTCGGTGAAGATGTCCGCGACGAGGCCCATGGACTTCTCGCTGTAGAGCTTCTTGCCGTCCGAGGACACGATGCCGGCAGATTCCTGGCCCCGGTGCTGGAGGGCATAGAGCCCCAGATAGGTCAGGTTCGCGGCATCGGCATGGCCGTAAATCCCGAACACCCCGCATTCTTCATGGAACTTGTCGTACATAGTGTCAGCGTTCACCCGGACCCGGGAAGGAGGATTGCACGGACCCGACCCGTCGCGATCGCCTTTCCCCGTCCGTGAGTTCATCGCCCCTTCTTCCCGAAGACCCGTTTGAAGATATAGTCCACTTTTTTGATCGTATGTTTGATATCAAAACAGCCGTCGATTTCCCTAGCCGTCAGGTACTGACCGATGTCGGGGTCGCCCTTAAGCCGGTCCGAGAAATCACCGCCCTGCTTCCAGACCATCATGGCGTTCCGCTGCACGAACTTGTATGCCTGTTCCCGCGTGAGCCCCTTGCCCACCAGCGCCAGCATCACCGTTTCGGAATGGAACAGGCCGCGCGATATCTCCATGTTCCGCTCCATATTGGCGGGATACACGATCAGCTTGTCCACCAGCCCGGTGAACCGTGCCAGCATGTAGTCCAGAAGGATGGTGCTGTCGGGAAGGATGATGCGCTCGACGGAGGAGTGGCTGATGTCCCGTTCGTGCCACAGGGCTACGTTCTCGAGCGCGGCGAGCGAATTCGCCCGGACCACCCGTGCCAGGCCCGAGAGGTTCTCGGCCGAGATGGGGTTCCGTTTGTGCGGCATTGCCGAGGACCCTTTCTGTCCCTCCGAGAAGTACTCCTCGGCCTCGAGCACCTCGGTCCGCTGGAGATGCCGGAGTTCCACGGAGAATTTTTCGATCGACGAGGCAACGAGCGCGAGCGCCGTCAGGTACTCAGCGTGCCGGTCACGCTGGACCACCTGCGTCGCCGCAGGCTCCGGCGTGAGCCCGAGTTCCCTGCAGACATACCGCTCCACAAAGGGATCGATGTTGGCGAAGGTCCCGACGGCGCCCGAGACCTTTCCGACACTGGCGACCTTGCGTGCCCTGATCATGCGGTCCAGGGCCCTGCCCATCTCCTCGTACCAGAGCGCCATCTTGAGCCCAAAGGTGACCGGTTCCGCATGGACGCCGTGGGAACGGCCGATCATGACCGTGTCCTTGTACTGGAAGGCCTTTTTCCTGAGCACGGCGCGAAGGGCCTTGATATCGTCGATGAGGATGTCGGCGGCCTGCAGCATGAGGTAGGCGAGCGAGGTGTCGAGGACATCGGAGGAAGTGAGGCCGAGGTGGATGAATCGTGATTCAGGCCCCACATGCTCGCCGACAGCGGTAAGGAAGGCGATGACATCGTGCTTCACGACACTCTCGAGCTCATCGATCCGTTTGACGTCAAAGGCCGCTTTTTTCTTGATCGCGGCGAGGGACCGCGCAGGGACCAGGCCGAGCTTGGCGTTCGCCTCGCAGGCAAGAATCTCCACGAGGAGCCACGTGCGGTACCGGCTTTCGGGCTCCCAGAGACTGGTCATTGCAGGCCTGCTGTAACGAGGTATCATCAAGTTCTCCTGTCAGCGTCGGGTCATGCCCGGACGAACCGGGACATCCGCGCAAAGGCAGTGTCGTCAGGCGCAAGAAGGGTGAAATCGATCGGATGGGCCCCTGCCCCGTCCGCAAGCCCTTCCCGGATGGCGGCAAGGACATCATCGCTCTGTGCTGCTCCCGCGGGGAAAAAATCCAGGGCTGCACGGGTAATCCCAGCATTGACCGAGCTCGCCGCGGCGACACGGGCGGCAACGCGCAGCGACTCCGGAGACGATGCTTCCCGGGGGCCGAGCCCGACCATGAAGATCTTGTCGGCGGGGACCTTCCCTTTCGAGGTCAGCAGGGCGACCTCGCCGAGGACTCCCCGCATTTTTTTCTTGATGATGAGATGGGAAAGGGCGCCGCACAGGAGCCAGTCCAATGCACCGGCGGTACCTTTCAGGGGGCGAACATCCTCATGGAAACCGACGATCACGGCATCGGTTTCCAGGTCCTTGATATCGTGCATGAGTACTCTCAGAACCACCTGGGGGCCCTTTTCGCGTCAGCGGAGGTTCTTCGCGTCCACTTTGCCGGCCATGCGTGCGACGCTGTCGAGAATGCCGTTGACAAAGGCGCCGGACTCGTCGGTCCCGAACTTCTTGGCAAGCTCGATGGCCTCGTTGATCGTCACGCTCGGAGGGATGTCCTTCCGGTAGAGGATCTCGTAGGCTGCCATGCGGAGCACGTTGCGGTCAACGATGGCCATGCGCTCGAGGGTCCAGTTCTTGGCGCAGGCGAGGATCTTCGCGTTGATGCTTTTCAGGTGCTTATGGGTCCCTTTCACGATCTCCTCGGTGAACGCACGGACCTCATCGTCCGGTACGTACTCCGTCCAGAAGCGTTTGAAGAGAATGGCCGCCGGCTTTTCCTTCCGAATGTCCAGCTGGAACAGTACCTGGAGCGCGTATTCCCTGGCCTTCCTTCTCTTCATTCCCTCACCGCGGAGCAATGCATATCGATCGTGGGCTTGAAGCTCCCTGCAGCAAGCTGTAGGGAATCTTCGATCCTCAAGGTAGAATGTTTATCCTAATCGCTCGCTAACCCCGCAGCAAGCTGCGGAGAATGCGCTTGCTCCTGGATCCCGTTGCTACAGCTGCTTCATCAGGTTGGCCATCTCGATGGCCGAGAGGGCGGCGTCCCATCCCTTGTTGCCGCTCTTCGTGCCGGCACGTTCGACGGCCTGCTCGATCGTGTCGGTGGTGAGCACGCCGAAGACAACGGGGAGTCCCGTTTCCATCGATACCGCGGCAATGCCCTTGCTCACTTCGGCGCTCACGTACTCGAAATGCGGTGTTGCCCCGCGGATGACCGCGCCGAGACAGATGACGGCGCTGTACTTTTTCGACCGGGCCAGCTGCTGTGCGACCAGGGGTATCTCGTAGGCACCTGGCACCCGCACCACTTCGATGTCCGAGTCGGACGCGCCGTGCCTTGTCAAAGCGTCAACCGCGCCATCGAGCAGGCGCGCGGTGATGAAATCATTGAACCGCGACGCGACGATCCCGAACTTGAACCCTTTCGCACTCAGATCTCCCTGGATGATCTTAGGCATGAGAACCTCCATAATTTATACGAACACGTGCGAAATGCCAAAGAGCGGCAAACATCTTAATCTTTTCATTGAGCGATTTACCTTTTACACTTTTTCCAGCATGTGTCCCATCTTGCTCTTCTTGATCTTGAGGTACTGGAGGTTCTTCGGGTGCGGATGCATCTCAATGGCTACCCGCTCCACCACCGTCAGGCCGTAGCCTTCGAGGCCGATGATCTTCTTGGGGTTGTTCGTCAGAAGGCGGAGCTTGCGGATGCCGAGGTCGCGAAGAATCTGGGCGCCGACACCGTAATCCCGGAGGTCTGCCTTGAAGCCCAGGGCAAGGTTGGCCTCCACGGTGTCCTTGCCCTTGTCCTGGAGCTCATAGGCCTTGAGTTTGCCCTCAAGGCCGATGCCGCGGCCTTCCTGGCGCATATAAAGGATGACCCCCTTGCCTTCTTCGGATATCATCTGCATGGCGTTATGAAGCTGCTCGCCGCAGTCGCAGCGGAGTGAACCGAACACATCACCGGTAAGGCACTCGGAATGGACCCGGACCATGACCGCGTCGTCGGGCTTGATATCGCCCTTCACCAGCGCGACATGGCTCTGGCGGTCGATATCGTTGGCATAGAGGATCGCCGTGAACTCATCGCCGTAGGCCGTGGGGAGCTTGGTGACCGCCACCCGGCGGACAAGGGACTCCTTCCTCACCCGATAGGCGATCAGGTCCTTCACGGTAACGATCTTCATGTGGTGCTTTTTCGAGAACTCGAGGAGCTGCGGGACGCGTGACATCGTCCCGTCATCGTTCATGATCTCGCAGATGACCCCCGCAGGATTGAGGCCGGCGAGCCTCGCCAGGTCCACGGAACCCTCGGTCTGGCCTGCGCGCTGCAGCACGCCTCCCGGCCGTGCCCGGAGCGGGAACACATGGCCGGGACGGGCAAGGCCCTCGGAGCCCATCTTGGGATCGATGGCGGCTTTGATGGTCGTTGCGCGGTCAGCCGCGGAAATGCCCGTCGTCACGCCTTTCTTTGCCTCAATGGAGATGGTGAAGGCCGTTCCGAAGGACGATGTGTTGTCCGTCGTCATCATGGGGAGCTGAAGGTGCTCGACACGCTCCGGTGTGAGCGATAGGCAGATGAGCCCCCTTCCGTGCATGGCCATGAAATTGATGGCCTCCGGCGTGACCTTCTCGGCCGCCATGGTCAGGTCGCCCTCGTTCTCCCGGTCCTCGTCGTCGACAAGAATGACCATCTTCCCTTTTTTGATGTCCTCGATGGCCTCTTCGATGGTATTGAACTTCATGGAATGATCACCTCGTGTTCTCTTGTTCCGCGCTCCGCATCCGCCGCTCCGCGCTCCGGCCTCAGGCGAACCCGCTCTTTTTCAGGGCATCAAGGCTCACGCCCCCCTCCATCCGTCCGGCGAGGAGGCGCTCCACGTATTTGCCGATGATGTCGGATTCCAGATTTACGCTGTCGCCGGCTGTTTTGAAGCCCAGCGTCGTGAGCTTCGCGGTGTGGGGGATCATGGCGATGGCAAAACCCGCGTTATCCACGTCGGCCACGGTCAGGCTGATGCCGTCGATGGCGATGGAACCCTTCTTGATCACGTACCGGAGGACCGACGCGGGCGCGTCGATGAAGATGCGCCAGCCGTTCCCCTCTTCCCGTTTCTCGCGGACGCGTCCCACGGCGTCCACGTGTCCGGTCACCAGGTGCCCGCCGATCCGCGCGGAAAGCTGAAGGGCACGCTCCAGGTTCACTTTTTTCCCTGCCTGAAGATCACCGAGGTTCGTAACCCTGAGGGTCTCCACGGCAACATCGGCGGAGAACTCTGTTCTGTTCATCTCGACGACGGTGAGGCAGACGCCGTTCACGCAGATGCTGTCGCCGAGCGCCGTCCCGTCCAGCACCTTCGCGGCGGAAAGGGTTAGACGGGCGGCACCAGCCTCGCGCCGGAGCGCCTTTACCATACCCAGCTCTTCAATGATCCCCGTGAACATTCGGTCTCGCGGCTACTTAAGCAACGGCAGCAGCACGATCTCGATCCTGCGGTTCTTTGCCCTGCCTTCATCCGTATCGTTCGGGGCAAGAGGCTGATATTCCGAGTAGCCCGTTGCCGAGAGCAGCTTTGGGTCCAGCCCGCCCTCTTCCTGGAGATACCGCACGACCTGCGTGGCGCGCCCCGCGGAGAGCTCCCAGTTCGTGGGATACTTGGTCTTGATGGCGCTGTAGATCCGCACGTTGTCCGTGTGGCCCTCCACCTGGATGCGCTTGTCCTTGATGTCCTTCAGGATCGTAATGACCTTGTCCAGGACCTTCTTGCCTTCCCTGCTTACATCGGCGCTGCCCGAGGCGAAGAGGATCTTGTCCACCATGGTCATAGTCAGCCGGTTCTTCATCTCCGTCAGCTGGACCTGTCCGTCCTGGATCTCCTTCTCAAGCTTCTTCTGGAGGTCCTGATAGGTCTGCGTCGCCTTCTCGAGCTGCTCTGCCTTCTCGGCCTTCGTCGTCAGCTCGTTCACCTTCCCCTGGAGCGCCTCCTTGTCCTTCTTGAGCATCTCGTTATCCGCCGTGAGGCCCTTCACCTGGCTTCTGCATGTGTTCACCTGCACCACTGTTTCGTCACGCTGCTTCGCGCAGTCGGCAAGGTCGTTCACTGCCTTGGTGTGCTCGGCGGTCGGCACTCCGCAGGCAGACAGCAAAAAAATAAGGGAAAATAAAGGAAAAACCAGCGTTTTTTTCATACGATGCTCCTTACGGAAAGAGATATGTCAGGGCCCTTTTTGAGCACGGTTATAATAACGGTAGGATGATTTAATGTCAAGAATATTTCTGGTAAATAGCGGGGTTACGGCAACTGGACAGGTCAATTTTTCTCGAAGCAGGGAATGCAGACGATCTTCCCTCCCTTCACCCGCCCGCGAGACTCCATGAACCGCTCGCGGCACTGGGCGCAGCGCACAGAAGCGCGTATCTTGGCCAACGACGGGGGCGGCGTGGTGACTGGTTCGATGTTCAGGAACTCCTTGTCGTCGGCCCTGAGGATCGCAGCGGTCTTCTCCATCTTGAACTGTTCCATTTCGCGGGAGACATCCTCTCCTGCGTCCTGCCGCTTCTTGAGCTCGGGGTACCGCGCATCGTTCTCGAACCCCCGGTAGTTCTCGGAAACGCGCACACCTTTGCCTGTAGAGCGATTGTAGAAGGTATAAACATGCTTGCCGTAGTCGCGGAAGATGAGGTTCCCCTTCCCGAACGTAGCGCCGGTGATGAACTGGATCGCGTCCACGGCGCAGGAGTCGTTCTCGACAACGGCAACGAGCTCTTCGTCGTGCGGCCGGTCGGCCTTGAGCTCACGAAGCGCTGCCTTCGCCACACGGTACCCCAGGGTCAAGCCCGTACAGAGATGGCCGTGGAACTGGATGGCATCGCGGAGATCGGGATCGAACTGATCGGTCATGGGAACACCTCCAATAACTTTGTAACCACGGATAAAAACGGTAACGACAAAACCTTTCACCGCAGAGGACGCAGAGAGCGCAGAGGATAGACGGAAATCTGATTTGCGTGTAATTCACAACAAGCAGTTTTCTTCAATTCTCCGAGTACTCCGCGATCTCTGCGGTAATACTCCTATTTTCTCAGCACGAGCTTCGCCGCAAGGATGGCCTTGGCGCGCTTTAGGTGCGCCTTGACCGTCTCGCTGTCGTCCATGGCAAGATGGATCTCCCGGGCGATCTCCTCTTCGCCCGCGGCGCTCGCTTTTTCTGCCCACTCGCGGTAGCTTGCTACATGGGAATCATCGTGCTCGATCCAGTGGTCGAGCATCATCTGCAGCTTGCGCAGATCTTCGGTCCCCTCGACCGCGTGCTCATGGTCATGGCCGTGTCCGTGGCCGTGTGAATGTCCCTTGTGCATGTCGTCCTCTCTCCCTCCGTTCACGTGGTAGTGGCCAAAGTGGCCGTGCCGGTGCACATGCGCCTGGCCGCCGTGGGTGTGCGCGTGCTCATGGATCAGGTTGACCGAAAGCAGGAGATCGTCGTTCTGGATGATCTCGTCAATGGCCCCGTCCGCCGCAAGGGTGTGGTCCTCGGAAAAGACGATTGCCCGTTCCGCGATGTCCCCGGCTATGGCGAGGTCGTGGGTGGCCGCGATGATGGTCTTGCCTTTTTGATGCAGGCCGTGGAGCAGCTCGATGAGCCACACCTGCGTCCGCGGATCGAGGCCGTTCGTCGGCTCGTCCATCAGGAGGACGTCGGGGTCCGTGGCCAGGCTCGAAGCGATGGCGACCTTCTTCTTCTGTCCGTCCGAGAGCGTATGGGGGGCGCGGTCGCGGAGGTCCTGTATCCGCAGGGATTCGAGCTGTTCGTCCACGATCTCCTTCACCCGGTCCCGCTGGATTCCGAGCTGGAGAGGCCCAAAGGCCACGTCGTCCCAGACGGTTGAGGAAAAAAGCTGTACATCGGGGTTCTGGAACACGAAGGCGACCTTTTTCCGGAATTCCTTCGAGAACACCCGGTCCTCCAGGGCATGCTCTGAAAGGACCTTCCCGAAGGCCCGGACCTCGCCCTGCTGGGCGAACACCAGACCGTTCAGCAGGGACAGCAGGGTGGACTTGCCGGTGCCGTTGGCCCCGAGGATCACCGCACGTTCGCCGGCCTGGAACTCGGCGCTCACGCCGCGGACCACCGGCGCTGAACGAAGATACGCATAGCTGACCTCATGGAGGCTGAGCAGCGGCATCACCGGAGCAGCCCCCTTTCTGCGGCGACCAGGGCAGCGCCGATGGTGAGGACCAGGACAAGCCAGCAGTAATCCGCGGTAGTGGTGCGAAATCGCACGAGGGAGATGACCTCGCCATGGTATCCCCGCGAGAGCATGGCCAGATAGACATCATTGCTCATCTCGAGGGACTTCCTGAAGATAACACCGATTCGGGACGCGATCCATCCCCGCTCGTCGGCAGCCGAGAGCGGATGGATCGTCCTGCTCTTTCTTGCGCGAAACATGTCCTGGATGAGCCGGAGGAAGACGAACAGGTAACGGTTCGTCATGCTCAGGGTCATGACAAAGATCCGGGGAACCATGAGCGCCCGGAGACCGGCAAAGATGTCCGACCACCGCGTCGTCAGCGTCAGGAGAACGGCGAAGGACACTGATGCCGCCACGCGGGAGACGAGGACAATACCGCTCCAGAGCCCCTGCCGGGTGACCGCGATCTCCTGCGGAATGACATAGGGCCCCCAGGTGTACGATTTCTGCAGGGCAACGATGACCCACAGCGGTTCGCCGGGGGTGATGACATTGAGGAGCGCCGGTAGGACGACAGCCGCCGAAAAGAGCGGCACGAACAGCCACACGCGCATCACGAAGAGCCCGAGCGGCACCCGCGAGGCAGCGGCAAGAAGGATGCTCGCGCCGTAGAGGAACCCGAGCGACCGCGGCGCATGAATGAAGCTGATAAGAACGAGGATGAACAGGAACGAGAGCAGCTTGATGCGCACATCCAGCGCCTGCAGCAGACCGTTCATCCGTGCATGTTCCTCGGAAAAGAAAGACTGCTCCGCGACGCGAGCAATGGCCAGCAGTGTTTTATCGAGAAATCCCGTTCGCGACATATCAGCCTTCGAGATGATCAGTCCTTGTCGGACCGATCGGAATTGTTCCTGCGTGCCAGCAGTTTTGAAAGACTATACATGGCACCGGCGGTTATTGCAACACCGATGATGCCTGTCAGGACATACCCCAGGCTCTCGCCCAGCAACCCCGTGCGCTGGCCGGGGACCGCGTAAGCGGGCATCGGCGCCTTCCACAATTCAGCGAGACGCTTCATCCCGGCAGGCACGAACCCAGCCATCTTTTCGATCTCACCAAGCCCCCACTCGCCCCATCCACCCTCTGCTCCGAGCCATTTCGGGACGATCACGCCCAGCGGGGACAGGAGCGCCAGGATGCCGATGCCAATCCACAGTTTTTTCACCATGGTCATGCCGTTCGAATTACGCTGTTCATGCATCATCCCGCAATCCTCAATCCGCAATGATCTACGCCAGCATCTCGGGATCGTTCTTCTGGAAGTACTTGATCACGAGCGCTGTAACCGCGGCTTCAATAAATCCGAAAACCAGCAGATGCTCAATGGCCATTGCCGGCACGGCGATTGCCAGGGGGAACGGCGAATAGAGCGGCTGGCCATCGGCGGACCGCTCCAGGAGGGGCTGGACGCCGAACTGCACCGCCGTGAGCAGGGCTGAAACATTCAGGCTGACGTATGCCGCAACAGCACCTGCGATCCAGCGTCTCCTGCTCAGGACGCCGGCATGACCGGCGATCAGACGGTACACTGCGTATCCCGAGAAGACGCCGGCAACAGCCATGTTGAAGCAGTTCGCGCCGATCGCGGTTATGCCTCCGTCGCCGAACAGGACCGCCTGGATGATGAGCGCCACCGACACGGATATCAGTGCGGCCCAGGGGCCGAGCAGGATCGCGATGAGCGTGGCGCCGGTCGCATGGCCGGTCGTCCCGCCGATGATCGGGATATTGAACATCATGATCACGAAACTGAACGCCGCGCCGATCGCGAGGAACGGCGCCTGCTTTGCCTTCAACGTTCTGTTCAATCTCCACGACGCGACGGCCCAGAACGGGACCGTGACGGCATACAGCGTGCCGTACGTGGCAGGACCGAGATAACCGTCAGGGATATGCATGCACCGTCTCCTTCCGGGAACAGAAACAGCCGCAAGCGCTGCGATGCGGGACTGCACTCGGGATCATCAACCGCGGGGATCGATCCCGCACTCGCTCAGAACTTGTATCCAAACCCCGCCAGGAACCCATAATCCTCGGAGTTCGCATTCAGCCCGACCCGGATGCCGGCATCGACATAGTAATGCTCCGAGGGCTCATAGATCAACCCGACCAGTGCATTCGCAATTCGCGAGAAGACGTCTGTTTCCTTTACCCGTACCACTGCCAGTTCGACCACGGGTTCCCAAGGTTTTGATCGTTCATATTTCGCGGCAATGCTCATGGCAACAGCATGTTCGAACGTGAAATTACCCCGCCTGAGCGCTCTGCCCGAGGATTCGTATCCAAGGTTGGCGTTGATCTCAACGGATTCCCACTCAGTCGTGCTGATCAGCCGCCCGCCCCACCGTGATTTACCGGCACCCAGCCCCTTCTCCTCATTGCCCGTGGGCCGGCTGAACGCAACCTGATAGGCCAGCGACTGCTCGTGGTGGTCGCGTCCCCCGCTTTTCTTTTCCTGCTCATAGAACCGATGCTTGAACCTGAAGACGACGTCGCTGAGACCGCTCTCGTTGTTCCCCGTGGCCGGACTCGGACGAAGCGAGAGATAGGGCATCTCCACGGCAGCATCCATGGTTTCCCCGATCCCCAACGTGACCGCAACCGGTACCACCGTCGACTTGAACTCGTTGTCCTTCAGATAGTTGATGCTCGATTCTACCAGAACGCCTCCTGGTCCCTGCGTGCCCGTGTCATCGGTAACGAGCGGATGCATTGCCTGCGCCGGCGGGGCGATCGCCGCCAGGATCATGGTCATGATCAACAGCACACACAACCGAATACCATATTCCCTGCCGAGACATTCCCGCATCTCAGGCGAGTTCCTTGCCCGTGGTCGTCATCGTGAGCTTCCCGTGCTTGACGCCCCGGGCGCCGATGAGCCGGTCGGCGATCTTCTTGATGTCCTGACCCTTGCCTTTCACCACCAGGACCTCGAGACAGTTGTGCGGGTCGAGGTGCACATGGAGGGCGGAGACGATCTGCTGGAAGGATTTGTGCTGCATCTCCGTGAGCGCGTGTTCCAACTCGCGGGTATGATGATTGTACACGATCGTGATCGTCCCCACGGTCTCCTGGTCTCCTGCTTTCCATTCCTCTTCGACCAGTTTGTCGCGGATCAGATCCTGGATCGCCGCGGACCGGCTTCCATACCCTTGTTTGGCGATCAGGGCATCGAACTTTCTGACCAGAGCGTTGTCAATGGACATGCCGAAACGGGTGATCCCTGCCATACCGCCTCCGTGTTACTATTTATTGATTTAGTAACACGCTACGGTCGCGATGTCAAGCGGTTTATTCCTGGCAGGAACATCCGGGGCATGGCTTAAGACCGCCGCACCGAAGATTATCGCCTTGACAACAATGCATACCTCTGTTAATTTAAATTCAGTCGCATTTGCATGATACGATGTGAATAGTACCCAATCAAAAGAGCTGTCACAAGGAGGTCGTCATGAGAAGGATCATCATTGCATTGCTATTGGTATTGATCACAGCCGTGCCCGCCATGGCAAAGACCGACATCACCCTGCCGCCCAGTTTCACCCAGGACGATTTCAAGGGCCTGAGCCGCGACCTGGGGCTGGCCATCAGCTACGTCCCTCTCGCGACGGCTGAGCCTCTTGGCGGAGTACTCCCGCATATCGACCTTGGCGTCGAAGCAACGAGCACCAGCATTGACAACAACGCTTCCTACTGGACAAAGATCTCAAATGTGCCCGGGAACAGCTCGATCCCGAGCAACCTGGTCATGCCCAAGGTCCATCTCCAGGTGGGCCTGCCGATCATACCGATCGACCTTGGCTTCGTCTATGCGAACGTGCCGAACACCAACATCAAATATACCGGCTATGAAGTCAAATGGTCCATCCTCCAGGGAAGTGTGGCTACTCCCGCCATCGCGCTTCGCGGCGCTTATACGGTGCTGTCCGGCATATCCGACATCGACATTAGTACTAAGTCCGCTGACCTGTCCATCAGCAAGGGATTCGCCATGTTCACCCCCTATGCCGGATATGCCCTGGTCTGGATCGACAGCAAGGAGAAAAGCACTGCCGTCACGCTCCAGGATGAGAGCCTCACCGAGAACAAGTGGTTTGTCGGATGCAAGATCACCTTCTTTCCGCTCATGAACATGGTCGCCGAGGCGGACTTCGCCAAGGTGAACTCCTACTCGCTCCGTTTGAACATACACTTCTAAGCGCCTGCTTTCGGAGTACCTCAGCCCCCGGCATCCGCCGGGGGCTTTTCTGCTCCTACGCCCTTCCTCCTTGCCCCTGCAGAGACCTTTATGGTATATTCCAGCCGTGAAGCCGAAGATCGACGCATTGATCCTGAAGGTGAGCGGGAACGAGATGGAAGGGGCCGTGGACGAGGTCGCGGCAGAACTTCCGGTCAGGCTCGTCCTGAACGGCGAACCGCTCGTTACCCTCCTCTGCACACCAACGGAGCTCGAGGAGCTTGCCGTCGGATTCCTCCTGTCCGAGGGTCTTCTGCATGAACGGTCTGCCATCAAGAAGCTTTCTGTATCCGGGACCGGCCCGTCCATCTTTATCGAGCTGGCCGGCCTGCCGCAGCACTGGGAAAAACAGTTCGAGAAGCGGACGATCTCGTCGGGCTGCGGCAAAGGCATTACCTTTACGAACTATGACCGGAGCAAGGACCGGAAGCTCGATACAAGGGGACCGGTGGTGAGTATCAGCGCCATCCGTGAGTTGCTCAAGGTCTTCCGGAACATCTCGACGCTCTACCTCGAGACCGGCGGGGTCCACAGCGCGGCGCTGTCGGACGGAAAGGACCTCCTGTTCTTCTCGGAGGACATCGGCAGGCACAACGCGGTGGACAAGCTGATCGGAAAGGCGTTCCTGAAGGGCGTATCGATCGAGAACAAGATCCTGTTCACCAGCGGCAGGGTGACCTCGGAGATCGTGACCAAGGCGGGAAGGAACCATTTCCCCATCCTCGTCAGCCGCGCGGCCGCGTCGTGCATGGCCATCAACTACGCCGAGGACATGGGCATCACCCTCGTCGGCTTTGCCCGCGGGGACCGGATGAACATCTATACGTGGCCGAACAGGATCAGGATGTAAGCGACAGTGCGGAGTGGGGAGTAAACTGCAGGTCGACAACGGCAAGAATCTTTTCAATGCTCAATTTTCACGACTGATCGATTCGTGTATGCTTCTTTTTTCGTCCTCGAGGCCTTTCTACGTGTAACGTACTACTTTTCCATCGTCAATATCTTGTCCAAGTTGATCTCGAACGCCGCGCAGGGCATGGTGATCTGCCGCCGCTCCAGGGCCTCCGGCCGCACCTCGCCCAGATGGCCGAGCTCCCGATCCCCTGCCATGACCCTGCCGCATCTCCCCTGCAGGAAGAGCGGATGCTCCGCAGGCTCCAGCGTGTACTCCACACCGAGATAGTAGAGCAGCACGTCGAGCGTCGAATGCATCTCCGAGAAATTGGCCGTCGGATGAGCAATGAGCGCGGCAAGGTTCAGGTCGGTCCGCGTCCCCATGTTCGTTCTCTGATCGAGGACGGCCACCTCCCCCACCTCGAAAGTCCGGTGAGGATAGAAGGCCTTGGAGCTCGCAGCCTCAACGTTCAGCAGCGACGGCAACACGCAGTTCCTGAGCACCGAGTATGCCAAGGACATGATATTATCCACCTCGACCAGTTTGTCGCCGGCGGCAAGCCCGTCGGCCATCTCTTCCTGTGAGCAGAGGATGTTGGAAACGAACTCCTGGAAGCCCGCTCCGACCATGTGCCCCCGGACAGCATCGGACAGAAGCTCGATCCGCGACAGTCCGCCCACCGTGGACTGCTGCGGCATGACGGCCTCGAAGGAGTCATAGCCCCTGCTGATGGCGTAATCCTCCACCATGTCCATGGCGTGCATGATATCGTCCCGATAGGGGGGATAGGTGATGGACACCACTCCTTTTGAGGCTTTGACCTTGTGGCCATAGGAACTGAGCCGTTTGCCCAGCTCGGCCGCAGGGATGATCTCGCCCAGCGCAGCGTTGAACTTGGACAGGGAGAGCCTGACCGTTCCCGACGTGTCATAGGGGCAGGTCACCGACCTTCCCATCTCCGTGGCGTAGGGATAAACGACCATCACCGGATCGATCTCGGCACCGCGGTCGTGGAAGTTCACGGCAAGGATGTTCAGCGTCAGCGCGACCATCCGCTGGTCCGTGCCGGTCACCTCGACCAGGACGTTCCGCGTGGTCGTCTTCACTTCGCCGATATCGGTGCTGTTGATGATGGGCGGGAAGGACAGCACGTGGTTCATGCTGTCGACCAGGACCGGGTATTTCGGAAAAGGCTTCACAATGCTGCCATACTGGACGCCCTTGGGATGGCGCTCCAGTATCTGGCCGAGCGTCAGTTTTTCGTTCATGCCGAGGGGTGTGAACGCTATGGCATCGGGACCTGCAAGCTTATAGTCCACGGGGAAGGTGATCTTGTCCATCTCATAGATGCCGATGGAGACCGTGCTCCGCTTCCTGCCGAATATCTCCGAGAGCTTGTCCTGGCTCTGGATCATCTGCGCGAGGACATCATCGTTCATCCGGATGTCGAAGGCGATGCAGGCAGCGATGTAGGGCCGTACCGCCTTCATTTCCTTCGCGACCTTGATGGTCCGCGTTGCCTTGTGGCCCGGTTTGAAGAAGGCATACTCTTCGGGCTTGCCCGAGAGCGCGATACGGACCTGGCGGGCCACGCCTTCGGCGCACCACAGGTCGGGCCGGTTGCTGTCCGACAGCTCCACCTTCAGGTCGTCCGTATCGGCGCTGTACTCCTTCAGTTCCGCCTTGGCGAGCATGAGCAGCTTCTCTAATGCGGCGATGTTGAGCTTCTTGCCGATGAGACCGTCGAGGTCCTTCTTTTTAATGTCTATGGTAGGCATGGTAGATTAGTTCTTAATGCGTTTTACCGCAGAGATCGCTGAGACCGCAAAGTTCTGATCCCTGCTTTTTCTCAGCGCCCTCTGCGCACTCTGCGGTGCACATTTATTTGTTCAATTGTATTTTTTTGGTTCGGACAAAATCCAGGTCCGTCGAGAACAGGTCGCGGATGTCCTTAATGCCCAGCGCGATCATGGCCATCCGGTCCAGACCCAATCCCCAGGCGATCACCGGGACATCAACGCCGAGGGGCAGCGTCACTTCAGGCCGGAAGAGGCCCGCGCCGCCCAGCTCCATCCACCCGAGCTCGGGATGCTTCACGTGAAGCTCGACCGACGGCTCGGTGAAGGGGAAATAGGCCGGTCGGAACTGGAACTCCTTCGCCTTGGCGATCTCCTGTCCGAAGAGCTTGAGCAATCCCAGCAGAATCCGAAAATTGATATCTGTTCCCAGCACGATCCCTTCCACCTGGTTGAAGTCCGGTGCATGGGTCGCGTCGACCGCATCGTACCGGAAACAGCGTGCGATGGAGAAGTACTTGCCCGGCACCTTCGGGCCGGATGCGAGCGTCCGCGCGGAAACAGCCGTACCCTGGCTCCGCAGGATCAGGCGCTTGGCGCGCTCTATATCGAAAGCGTAGCGCCAGCCGCTGGAGCCGGTCTTTCCGCCGTCCTTGTGCGCGCTAGCGACCTGTTTTCCGAAAGGCGCCTCGATCTCCTTGCACGACGACGGCTCCTTCACAAAGTAGACATCGTGGATGTTCCGGGCCGGATGGAACTGGGGCATGAACAGCGCGTCCATGTCCCAGAACTCGTTCTCCACCAGGGGGCCGCGCATCTCCTCGAAGCCCATGCTGACGAACTGATACTTGACGAAGTCGAGGAACTCGCGGTAGGGATGCTTCCTGCCGATGCTGGCGCGCGGCGGACTGAGTGAGATGTTGTAAGCGCGGAACCGGACGTTCTTCCAGCTCCCCTGCTTCAACATCTCCGGCGTAAGGGCTGACGCCTCTTCGGTCACCGCGCCCCGCACTTGCACGAGATGCAGGGCCTCTTTGCCGTCTGCAGTGAGGCTGTAGATGCGGTCCTTCTTCTCGGTGATGCGGAAGATGCCCTTCCCCTTGCCGCGTTTATGGAAGTTGTCCTTTATGACCGTTTGTTTCTGTTCCGGGGAATGTTGAGAGAACGACCGATGCACCTCCTGTTTCATCGGATCACTTCCAGAAGCAAATCATAGGATGCTGTAGTTCGCCTCAGGATTCAGCTCGAAAACACCCCCCTGGACTATCCGAATAACATTGTTCGACTTTCAGCGAGCCCGATTGCAGAGCTCACCTCCGACGGATCGATGCCCCATGAACTGGATGATATCCTTTGACCGTGAACTTTTTACCCTCACGCAGCGCTGCGATGATTCGCTGTTTCCGGTGTACCCTTATCCTTGTACTCAGTACCGGTCTCGGTCAGGGAGACTTCGGTTACGGTGACCGTCTCTCCGGTCACGGCGAGCAGCCCCTTGGAGGTCAGCCATCCGGCGGCCATGTCCAGGCGCGACTCGTCAAGGCCTGAGACGGCCATGATGCCGGAAGCCGAAAGGCTCTCCGACCGCGAGAAGCTCAGGAGGAGCTTGTTCTCGAGAGGATGGAAGCTTGAGATGAGCTTGTTCAGTTCCGATGGTGTCATAGAAAAAAGACGCTCTATGCCTTGTCCTAAACGAGTGAAAACGGCACGAGCAGCAATTGAAGTTCCCCGCAGCAGCTGCAGGGAATCTCGATCCTCAGGGAATAAAGTTTATTCTAATCGCTCGCTAACCCCGCAGAAAGCCGCGGGGAATGCGCTCGTTCCTGGATTCACGTGGGGCTAAGATTACTGATAATACAGGGGTTTGTCAAGGGAAAAGCCGTTGACTGAGGCGCCCTTCTGTGTTACTGTTCCGTCATGGCGACCAACAAGATACGACCAAGGCTGGTGCACACCATTGTGTGCGACGATGTGCGTCAGGAAACGGGCGGGAAGTTCAGCCTTATGGGTTTGTTCGAGACCATCTCGGCCGGGATATTCCCCGCCCTCCACCCGCGCTTCGCGATCATAAACGAATGGTCGGGCGGTCGGGGAGAGTTCCTGGCGAAGATCAAGCTCCTTGCGCCTGACCGGAGAACGGTCTTGTCCGAGTCGGAGGCGAAATTTACGCTCTTCAATGACACACAGCGGCACCGGGACATCTCGATCCGCTTCAACACTTCTTTCCCGGCGCCCGGGACCTACTGGCTTGAGATGCTGCTGGACAACGACCAGGTCGCCATGGTCCCCCTTCCCGTAGAGCAGGTGAGCCAGCAGACGGTGCATTAATGCCAGGTAGAACAATAAGGTGGATGGGATAAGGTTCTTCCCCTTGTTCGTTTTACCTTCTTCCTTTTACCTTTCACCGTCTACCGTTTTTTCACTCCGTCGTGATGAACCCGTCGATCCCTTCCTTGCTCTTCAGCTCCTTTGCCAGCTTTTCCGCTGACTGCCTGTTCGCAAAGCTCCCTACACGTACGCGGTACCACTTTCCCTTTTCCGGGATCTCGCTGGCCACGAGGAACGCGGCGTAACCGCGTTTCTTCATGTTCTTTGTTTCCTCCTCAGCCATGGCCTTGTCGGGATAGGACCCCACCTGGATCGTATACCGGACCTTCGACGGCGGCGTCTGCTTCGCGACCGCAGATTCCTTCGGAGCAGGAGCCGGCGGGCGCTGTGCCTTGGCCGTCTGCTGGACCGCCGGTTTGGCTGCGGTCTTCTCGGCCCTTGCCTCGGGGGCTTTTGCCGTTTCCTGCTGCTTCGGCTTCGTTTCGGCGGCAGGAACGGCATTCTCCTTTTTCGAAGGAGCGGCCTCCTCCGGTCTCTGCTTCGGCTTCAGGTCGATGGATACCGTCTTTTCACCTTTTTCGGTCAGCGTCTTGTAGAAGGTAAACTCCTCCTTCTTGGGCAAATACTGCGAGACTACCTCGGGGAGGGCAGCCGGTTTCTCGTTCGATGCCGTCTTTTTGCCCTGGTCCCGCCCCATGTAGTAACCCAGGGAGAAGACGCCGATGATCACCACAACGCCCACCGGGATGATGAATATCTTTGATATGATGCCGCCCCGTTGATCAAGCATTACGGACTCCGTTCGAATGGAAAGCTGCACGACAGAGATAGCTACAGAATGAGCATCGCATCGCCATAGCTGAAGAACCGGTAACGTTGCCTGACGGCCTCGCGGTACGCGGTCAGGACATTCTCCCTCCCCGCGAACGCGGCGACAAGCATGAGCAGCGTCGACTTCGGCAGATGGAAGTTCGTGACCATGCCATTCACGACGTTGAAACGGTACCCTGGCGTAATGAACAGTTCCGAGGAACCCGCGCCGCCATGGACCTTCCCGTCGGTCCGTGCCGCGGTCTCCAGCGCTCGCACACTGGTAGTGCCCACCGCTATGATCCGCCGCCCTTCCGATCTTGCCCGGTTGACCTGTTCGGCCGTACCCGCCGGGATATCGTATCGCTCGGCATGCATCCGGTGTCTCGCGATGTCCTCGGTCCGCACGGGTTGGAACGTTCCCGGCCCCACATGGAGGGTAACCATGGCCGTACCGATCCCCCGGTCTCGCATCCACTGGAGGAGTTCACCCGTAAAATGCAGCCCCGCCGTCGGCGCAGCCACAGCACCTTCCCTGCTCGCGTATACGGTCTGGTACCGATCACGGTCTTCGGCAACGGGTTCACGCTTGATGTACGGCGGGAGCGGCGTCCTGCCCAGGTCGTCGAGCCTCGCCCTGATGTCCGTTACCCCATGGAAGCGCACGAGCCGGATGCCGTCTCCTGCCTCAGATAACACTTCTGCCTCGATGTCTGGCGCGACGAAAACCGTCTTCCCGGCGTCAACCCCGCCCTTGACCAGGGCTTGCCAAAGGTTGATCGCCTTTTCCTCGATCAGGAACAACTCGGCCTTGCCGCCTCCCGCCTTCCGGGCCTGCAACCGGCAGGGGAAGACCTTCGTATCGTTCAGGACAAGGAGGTCACCCGGAACAAGATATGCTCCAAAATCCGAGAACACCCGGTGAACAACGGCTCCGGTCTGACGGTCCAGGACCAGGAGCCGGGACCGGTCGCGGTCCTCCGCTGGCGCCTGGGCGATGAGCTCTTCGGGGAGGTCAAAATCGAAATCAGACAGACGGAGATGTTCCGATACCGGTGACGTCATGGCGAATAGTACCACAACATACCGGTGTGATAAAGAGAAATCATTTTTCCAGAACAGGATCCGTGAAAAAGGCGCTGAGAGCAACAGGAGCAGTGACAAAGAGGAAAAGCTGTTCGGAAGGGATCACTCCAGCGACCGTCTCCAGCCCCGTTCGAAATCCGCATAGGAGACAAGAAGAGCGTTGTCGATCGAAGTAGCGGTATCGGCGCCGTTCGACAGTTCCTCCAGCACCATCTTGATCCGGTACATGCCGAAATGGTCGGCCATGTGGCGCACGACGGAAAGGCTGACCAGGTACGCGTAGGCCGCCTGGGGACCGGTCAGCCCCATGAACGAACCCTCAAGTGCCGCGAGGTCCGGAAGCTTACCCGCCTGCGCATGCTGACGGAGCATTTCCTTCTGGCGGGAACCGATCTCCCTCCCCTCGAAATACTGCGCGAGCCCTTCGTTGAGCCAGGTGGGAACACGCCGGGTGATGGTACGGACCGCTGCATGAGTGTATTCATGGACCAGCAGCTTCCGGAGTCCCGGCGTTTCCTGCTCGATGCCGCCGATAGGGATGCGGATCTTGCCGTCGTAGATGCCGCCGCTCCAGCCGGGAGCATCGGTCACCTCCTGGAACTGCTGGTTCGTGTAGAGGATAACGGCGATCTCCTGGTCCGGGTAGTACGATAGGGCCCGGCCAACCTCACCGTAAGCATCCTCGAGGATCCGGAGGACGATCCTGCCTGCCTCGATCTTCTCCCTTCCCTCATACTTGATGGAGAAATGGCTTGTGACGTCCCGGTTGAAGTCCTTCTCCGTCCGGTGCTCCCGGCGGATCCGCTCCAGCCGCGAATTGAGTGCTGCATCGGACGGGTCGATCTCGAGCGCCTTTTCCCAGTTGGCCACGGCGGCGCCGAGATCGTCCCTCCGGTATGCCAGGTCGCCGAGCACCTGATAGGCGGTCTTGTCGCGGGGCTTGAGCTCGATGGCGCGCTCGAGCTCCCGTTCCGCTGCCCGGTCGTCCTTGAGATGGAAATTGGCTATTCCCAGTCCGAGATGCGCTGCCGAATCAGTATCGACGTACCGAAGCGCTTCCTCGAAGGCGTCGCGCGCTCCTCGATGGTCGCCCTGCTGGAGACGCGCCAAGCCTGCCGCGACCAGCCGCC
The DNA here is from genome assembly GCA_963840455.1 of Nitrospirota bacterium. GTDB lineage: Bacteria > Nitrospirota > UBA9217 > UBA9217 > UBA9217 > JAAXXJ01. The sequence goes on from CAWIYV010000001.1 coordinate 183,951, forward strand.
GGTAGGTGTTTATCTCCGCGGACTGCGCATGTGCAAAGGATACCCAGGAGAGAAGGAGCGATCCGATAAGAATTGCAGGCCGTAGGTAGTGTTTAAACATTTTTTCGCTGAAGGCTGGAGGTTATTCCTGGTTCCTGACCTAATCCTTCATCACCTTCACGAATACCCTGCGGTCCCGTGGTCCGTCGAACTCGCAGTAGAAAATGGCCTGCCAGGTCCCGAGCGCAAGCCTGCCCTCCTCGACCATGACCGCCTTGGACACCCCCACGATGGTGGACTTGATGTGGGCAGCAGAATTGCCTTCGTTATGGCTGTACTGGTCGTCGAAAGGGATCACCTTGTTCAGTTCCTTAAGGATGTCCCGCCCCACATTGGGGTCCGTGTTCTCGTTGACGGTGATGCCCGAGGTCGTGTGCGGCACATAGACGTAGCAAATACCGGAGCGGATGCCGCTTTCGGTAACGAGCCGCTGAATGCCCTGGGTGATATCGACCAGTTCGGTCCTCGATTTGGTCTGCACGCGCAACTGTCTGATCATGAGCATCTCTCCGCAATGGTTGCATTAAGGGTAAGATCCTGACTCCCGACCCCTGCTAACGGTCTCCCGGCTTGTTTCCTATCCTCCTACGACAAACGATTCTTCCCTGCCGCGGCTCCTCACATCCTCGAAGATGGGATAGACGATGTGGGTGATGAGCGAGTTGATGCGGGCATAATTCCCGATCGTGTCCAGATGGATGTGGCTGGTCTCCATGGATTCCCGGAGCCCCTTGCGCAACCGCTCCAGGTGCGCCTGGACCAGCTCCCGTTCCAGCTCCTCCAGTTCTTCCTTGTTCCGGAGCACCCGCCTGCCGAGATCGCGGTCATTGCCGGTGAACGCGGAAAGGGACATATCGAAGTTCTCCACGAGCTTCTTGTGGTAGCCGATGATCTCGTTCATGCCCTCCTCGGAGAACATGAGACCTTTCGTGATGCGTTTGGTCGCCAGGGGCATGATGTTGCGGTCGATGATGTCGCCGACGCTTTCCAGGTCGCGGCTCGCTTCGAGGAGTCCCACGGCGCGCCGGGAATGGATCTCGGTCAGGGTCGATGACGACAGGCGGGTGAGGTACAGCCTGATCTGCCGGTCCAGCATGTCCACAAGGTTGTCCTTGTCCCGGATGGCGGCGATGAGCCCCGGATCGTCAACCTGGAAGACCTTGATGGAGTCGATGAGCATCTCGCGGACGATATCGGATTCTCGGAGCGTCTCGCGCGTCGCCTGGCCCAGCGCCAGGGACGGCGTTCCGAGTACATGGTCATCGAGGTACTTGGGGCCGAACTTCTTCTCTTCCGGCGACTCCGGGACCAGTTTGACCAGCAGCTTCGAGAACAGCCCGAGGAACGGGAGGAAGCATACTGCCATGATGACATTGAACAGGGTATGGGCGTTCGCGATCTGCCGTGTAAGCTCGGTCCCCGTACCGGCGACCAGGTGTTCGAAGAGCGGCAGGAAGGGCAGCATGAGCAGGACGCCAAGCAACTTGAAAATGGTGTGGGCCCAGGCCACGCGGCGCGCTTCCGCAGGAGCGCGCATGCTCGCCATGAGCGCCGTGGAGCACGTGCCGATGTTGGCCCCGAGAACGATGTGAATGGCCCCGTCGAGCGGGATCAGCCCGTGCACGGCAAGGGCAAGGGCGATCCCGATGGTGGCCGCGCTGCTGTGGATCAGCGCCGTGAAGGCCGCTGATATAAGGATGCCCGTGAACGGCGCACCCACGAGCGCTACGAGCACCTCCTTGAAGAGAGCGCTCTCCTGCAGGGGGGCCAGGGCCTCAGACATGATGCGGATGGCCATAAACACGAAGCCGAAGCCCAGCAATCCGTTCCCGATGGTCTTCAGGTGATGGCGCTTTGCGAAGAAGAGGATGCACAGGCCGAGGCCGATGAGAAGGACCGCGTAGTCGGCGACGTGGAACGCGATGAGCTGGACCGTGAGCGTGGCGCCGATGTCGGCCCCCAGGATCACGGCCAGGGTCTGACGGAAGCTCATCAGGCCGGCACTCACGAATCCGACGAGCATGACCGACGTTGCGCTGCTGGACTGAATGAGACCGGTGATGAACGCCCCTGCCCCGACAGCGGTCAGCCGGTTGCTCGTGAGCGACCTCAGGAGGAAGCGGATGCGGGGGCCCGCGGCGTTCTGGAGGCCGTCGTTCACCAGCTTGATGCCGTACAGGAGCAGCAGCACGCCACCGAAGAGGTTCAGATAGATCATAGGCCTATACTATATCCGCATTTCTCTGTTTCCGTCAAATGGAAACTTGTCTTACCGCCTGCCGATGACCCGTTTGACATATGCGACCTCGTCCTCTTTCGTGGCAACAGCGCCGTCCAGTTTTGCGTCGAGCAAGCCGGCGAGGATCTTTTTGTACCGCGGGCCGGGCGGGAGCCCCATCCTCTTCAGGTCATCACCCGTGAGCGACACGTTCACGTTCCGCAGCCGGGTCAGATAGAGCGAGATATACCGCTTGGCAGGCTCCTTCCGAGCCTTCGCCATCATCACGAGGACCTGCTCGATGTCCAGGGGATGGAGCAGGTCATAGACCCGGCTCGCCGGGAGCCGCGCGTCGCGGTAAAACTCGAACAGGATGTCACGGCAATGCAGGCGCGACGCCATGACGCGCTTCCGGACGCGCGGGGGGACGGCCAGTCTCTCCAGCGCCTCCTGAGCCGCTTCGTCCTTCAGCCGGTCAAGAAGGCCCAGGAAATAGACGAACCATCGTTCCACCGGCACCTCGAGGTACAGCAGACGGTACCAGGTGAGCGTCTCACTGATGCCGGCGAAGAGCCGCTCCAACTCGGCGCCGAACCGCAGGTTCGGGTGAAGGAACTTCAGCAGATCGAGCTCCTCCATGCGCCGGAGGACCTTCAGGGGGTCCAGCTCGGAGAACATGAGGACCAGTTCGTCATAGATCCGCTCCCCGGACAGTTTGTTGAACAGCTTCAGGTTGACGGCGCTCCTGATCAGGTTCCGCGTGTGCTTGCCGATCGGGAAGTCGAAGCGTTGTTCGAAGCGAATGGCCCGGAACACGCGCGTCGGGTCCTCGACGAAGGAAAGGTTGTGCAGGATGCGGATGGTCCGCTCCTTGATATCCCGTAGTCCGCCGAAGAAATCGATCAGCTCGCCGTAGCGGTCCCGGTTCAGGCGGACCGCCAGGGTGTTGATGGTGAAATCGCGGCGGTAGAGGTCCTTCTTGATGGAGGAAAGCTCCACGGTCGGGAGGGCTGCGGGGGTCTCGTAATATTCGAGCCGCGCCGTGGCGATGTCGAGCTTGACGCCGCCGGGCAGCACCACGACCGCGGTCCCGAACTTCTGGTGGGTCCTCATCCGGCCGCCGAGCTTCCGGACGATCATGCCCGCGAAGACGATGCCGTCCCCTTCCACCACGATGTCGACGTCGAGGTTCTCCATGCGGAGGAACAGATCGCGGACGATGCCGCCCACAAGATACACGGGAAAGCCGGAATCATCGGCGATCTCGCCGACTATCTTCAGGGTCTCGCGCACCGCTGCTGGCAAACGTTCCTCGAGCATCCCCCGGACGTTTCGCACCGGTTGCGTCCCCGGCTCCGCGGGAAGACCGGCCGCCCCGAAGCGCTGTTCGTGCAGCGACCGCAACAGATCCGTCCGCGTGATGGCTCCGACGACCGTGCCGTCTTCGGCGATGACCGGCATGAACCGCTGGCGCTCGCCGATCATCACCTGCTCCACCCGTGCCATGGGCATGTCGGGAACGGCGACAGGCACGCCGGTGGACATGAACTCATCGACCGTGCGGTTCCCCAGGCCGTGGAACAGGGCCTTCTGGACGACCTCGCGGGTGATGATACCGAGAAAGCGTGTCCCGTCAAGAACGGGCAGGACATTCACGCTGAACCGCGTCATCCGCTCGTTCGCCTGCTCGATGGATGTGCGCGTAGGCACGGTCTTGACCGGTGACGTCATGATGTCCGAGGCTGCCCTTCCCGGTACGATGTGACGCTTCAGGATGTCGATGAGCCGCTCCCGGGTCTCCAGGTAGGTCAGGTCGCGTGCCACGGCGGACGCGGCGGTCAGGTGTCCTCCGCCGCCCAGTGGTTCCAGCACCTTCCCGGCATTGACCTGCGCAAGCCTCGAACGTCCGATGACATGCGTCTTGTCTCCCATCTGCACCACAAGGAACAGCACATCCAGGCCGTCGCGGTCGCGCATGCGGTGCGCCAGGGCCGCGAGGTCCGGCACGAAATGGGGCGTGGCAATGGCGGCGACCACCACGGTCACACCGTTGATATCATAGCTCTTCGCGGCGGCTGAGAGCTCGTTCAGGACGGCGACCTGCTCGGGGGTCAGGTCCCGCACGATGAAGTCGGCTACGACGTTCAAGTTGGCGCCCTGACCGATGAGGTAGGCGGCGGCCCGGGCGTCGCGCGCCGTCGTCGAAAGGTAGGTGAGCGCGCCCGTTTCCTCATAGATGCCGAGGGCGAACACCGTTGCTTCGAAGGGCGTGATCGCGATCCCTTTCTGCTGCAGGAGCTCCACCATCAGTGTCGTCGTTGCTCCGACCTCCTCGATCAGTTCTTGCTCGCCCTTGATGTCCCCGCCGGTGCGCGGATGGTGGTCGTAGAGGTGGACCGACACGCCCGGCCTGCCCAGCGCGCCGGCGAGCTTCCCCAGTCGGTTCGGGTTCCGGTTGTCGACGATGATGAGCCGTGTGATCTTGTCCACGTCGATGTTCCGCAGCCGCTCGGTCTCGATGGAGTAGGCGGTCGATTCGAGGAAGAAGTCCCGCATGCTCTTCTCCTGCGAGCCGGCAAAGACCAGCTTGGCAGCGGGATAGAGCTTCTTCGCCGCAACCATGGATGCCAGGGCATCGAAATCGGCGTTCGTATGACTGGTGATGATCTCCATAGAGTTATTTCGGATTGCGAATTGCGAATTGCGGATTTCGGATTGGAACGTTCCGTATCATCAATGCATTTGACCCATTTTTCACTTCGCGATCCGCAATCCGCAATCGCTTCATCCCCTCGGATGGTATTTCTCATGGATCCGCTTGAGCCGCTCGCGGGAAACGTGGGTATAGATCTGCGTCGTTGAGATGTCGGAATGGCCGAGCATGGCCTGCACCGCGCGGAGGTCTGCGCCGTTGTCCAGGAGATGGGTGGCGAAGGAGTGGCGCAGGGTATGCGGAGAAACGTTCCGGGTGATGCCGGCCTTCCGGACGTAATGCTTGGTCCGCTCCCAGAACATCTGGCGGGTAAGCTGGCGTCTTCGGGAGCTGACGAAGACGGCATCGGACGCCTGCCCCTTGAGCAGCAGCGGGCGGCTGCGGTCCAGATATTCCTTCAGGCGAGCCGACGCAACCTCGCCCAGTGGCACCGCCCGCTCCTTGGAGCCCTTTCCAGCAACAACGACGAACCCGCGCTCAAGGTTCATATCCTGCAGCCTAAGTCCGACCAGTTCGCTCACACGGAGACCTGCAGCGTACAGGACCTCGAGCATCGCCTTGTCCCGGATGCCCAGCGTCGTTGTCAGGTCCGGCTGATTCAGCAGCGTCTCCACCTCACTGCTGCTCAGTGTCTTGGGCAGCCGGGTCCAGCCGTGGGGAGCGTCGATGTTCACGGTCGGGTCAGCGGCGGTGAGACCGTCGGTCAGCAGATATTTGTGGAACCCCCGTATCGCGGAAAGGCACCGCGCTGACGAAGGTACCGCCATGCCCTCTTCTGAAAGACGTGAGAGGAAATCAAGAACATCCTGCTGTTTGATGTCGTCAGGGGCCTTCTTCTCCATGAACGTGAAATATTTTCGCAGGTCCCGCTCATAGGACTCCAGCGTGTTCCGGGACAGCCCTTTTTCGACGGCCAGGTAGTTGAGAAACCTTTTCAGAAGGTCGCTTTGCATTCATTTTCCGTCAAGAAATCAGGATATTGATTTCGTTTCTATTGTAGGCCATTGATCGGGGAAATGCAAGGAAGGCAGAAGCAGAGAAACGATACAACTGCAACGTTCACCACGGGGTACTCGTGGCAGGACCCAACGTGGAGCAATACCATTTAAGACGAATGATCGCGGAACTGTGGTAGGACGGAAGGAATGCCTTGCGAAGAAGGTTAAAAAGTTCGTTCACACGGACCCGTGAACAAAGGGCGGAAAGAATACCAGGCGTCCCGATGTCCTTGTTACGGGTAGCCCTGTGTTCCAGGGGGCATCGGGACGCCGCCAGGCGCCGCTGTCACGAAGGGGGTTTTTCGTGGAAAGCTGTGTAATCCTGCATACCGATGGTCTTAGGACAGCGCTTCTTTCCTCGTATAGGGTCGGGATGAGGGGGATAAGAAGCACCTCATTCGGCAGGCATACAGCGTCGCCGTTGTTTCAATGATAGCAGTCGGGATGACCCTGTCAATAGGTCTTTGTACGTATTTTCAGAACGTGCAGATAATTGCGGTATGCTCGACCATGCCATGATGGGAATGAGAGAAAGCATGGCACGTGCTCTTCATGAGCCAATCAATTCCAGCGTCTGCGGAACCGCCTCCGAAGAATCAACGTGCGTTTACTGTGTCAGAAGCGCGATCGCCTTGGTCCTGCTCTTCACATTGAGCTTGCGATACACGCGGTAGAGGTGGGTCTTGACCGTCCGCTCGCTGATATTACTTATCTCGGCGATCTCGCGGTTCGTGGCGCCCTTCAGGACATGACCGAGCATGTCCATCTCTCGGCTCGTGAGGGGCTGGAGTTCCGGCACGTGGGACTGGAGCAGATCCGGAAGGAGCATCTGATGCATGCTGATGGCCTTCTCCAGGATCCGCCGCTCGGCCCAGATCCCTCCTGCCGCGACGGCACGGACCGCCTTCGCGATAAGCGCTGGCGGCGATGATGACAGGAGATATCCACGCGCGCCTTGCCGGATGTTTTCAATGAGGACATCGTCCCCCGCGCTCGCGGTCAGCAGCAGGACCAAACGGGTCTTCGGTGACCGCATACGCAGGGTGCGCAGGAAACGCGGGAGATTGAACCGCTTCAGCCCGTCGGGATTCAGTAGCAGGACATCAGGGAGGAGCGCAAGCTGTTTGAGCGCTGTCTCCCGTTTTGAGACAGCGGATAGGATTGCGAGGTCCTCATGCTCCCCGAATGCCAAGGTAAGATCAGCGAGACGGGCCGGATCATTTTCCACGACCATTATCGAGATCACGCTCACGAAAACGCTCCTAAAGACAGATTTAATTGGGGTCTTTTTTGGGATAATCCTAATACTTATTGTAGATGGTCGGATGCAACTTTGTCAAGTGGAATTGGTCACTTCGCTGAGTGCTGACCGGCCAAAGGATATTCTATAAAATAATACCAAAGTTGCAGAGCATCTCACCCAAGAGAGAGAGCGGTAGCCCCACGACGTTGGAATAACACCCTTCAATCCTCTCCACCAGCAGTGCGCCCCGCTCCTGGATCCCGTATGCGCCTGCCTTGTCGAGCGGTTCGCCCGTCGCGACATAGGCGGAGATTTCCCGTTCCGACAGTTTACGGAAACAGACCTTGGTGACCGAAGTGCGCACGGAAGAGCGCCCCGATGCCGCGTCCATGACTGCGAGGCCGGTGACGACTTCGTGTTCTCTGCCGGATAGTACGCTCAGCATGCGCCGTGCATCTGTGGCATCGACCGGCTTCCCGAGGATGGTATCGCCGATAACGACGATGGTATCAGCGGCGATAACGATGCCCGTCCTCGCCCGCCCGGCAGCGACCCGGGCCTTGTCCAGCGCAACCCGGACGGCATATGCCTCCGGTGTTTCTCCCGGGAGCATGCGTTCATCCACGTCTGCAGGATCAAGGGAAAAGGAAATCCCGATCTGCTCCAGTAATGCGCGTCGCCGCGGAGAGCTCGACGCAAGGATAACGGTTGGAAGCTTCATAGGCACCGAGGAGCGTTCTGGTCCGTGGGAAGTCAAGAGGTGATGTCAGGTTCAAGAGAAAAGGAACTGCCGGCCTGCCGCCGGTTGCGACGGAGCATGATGGTACTGCTTGCCCGCGCCAGCCGGCCGCCGATAGTCCTGTTGACGGATGCGGCTGAGCGCTTCTCCCCACGGTCTCCCTGAGGAGATACTGCCGGATCGATCTCCCTCGTGAGCAATACCTGGATTAATAGATTAATACGTAAGAACGTCAGTCAGGATGATTGAAAATTCCTGGGAATCAGTACCCCCATCGCCATCGTCCACGGTCACCTTGACCTTGATTTCGTTCCTTCCGGGAAACATGGTGTCCTTGGGAAGCTCCCAGCGGATCTGACCGCTCGAGGGATCTATGGTCATGCCGTCGGGAAATCGTTCCAGCTGGTACTTGAGAACATCGCCGTCAGGGTCCCGCGCAGCAACCGCGTACGTGTAGACGCGGCCTTGCAGAGCCACCGGAGCGGTTGAGGTGATCTCCGGTTTACGGTTCTGCAGTACAACGCTGTTCGAAATGACCGGCCCCCCGGAAGCATCTCCGTCGGTAAAATCTACCATGACCGACACGTTGTCTTTTTTGTGTAGCGCTGAGGTATCAAAGGTGTTTTCACGGACCGGCTTGCCCACCGGGTTCCCATTCACCCGCCATAGATAGGTATACGTGATTTCATCTCCGTCAGGATCTGTCCCCAGGGCGGCCGCGGTCATCATCGTGCCGATGTACGCTGTGTCCGGGCTAAGTTTCACCGACGATACCGAGGGCGGTGTGTTCGCAATGACGACGGGAGCCGTGGTGATCGAATTGCCGGTTGAGTACTGGTCTGCGGGGACCACCTCGGCATAAACGGTTGAGCCCTTGTGGAAGGGACCCGGCTGGAGGGAACTGTTTGGATCGCTCTGGACAAGGACGGAATCAACGTACCACCGGAATTCCACGGTCAGGGCATCCCCTTCGGGATCACTGGCGGAATAGCTTACGCCCAGTGTCGTATCAGCTGCAGGCAATTCAGGAACAATGACCGCACTGCGCACCACGGGCGGCATGTTGCCCACCGGTCTGGTCGTACCAGCGCCCGCCGGGCCCGTCACGGGTGTTGTACGGGCCGCAGTCCCTGCCGGTCCCTGTTCCCTTGAAGGCGACAGGACAATTGCCACGGCAACCAGAATAAGCAGCAGCACGATGACGACCAGTGCCCAGGTGAGACGGATCCTCGCGACACCGCCTGATATCTGGACGGAACTCCCCGAGTCCTCGTCCTTGTAAATAACGATCTTTTGTTTGGGAGGTCTTTGACGGGGACCGGCCATCGGCGCAGTGCTCCTTTATCTTTTCATCTGGCTCTTTACTGCGAAATGGAAATGAAGATCGTATATTGCGCTGTACCGCCGTGTCCGTCGTCAGCCATGATCGTCACGCTTTTTTCCCCCTTGAAGTCAGGGGGCACATTCCAGACAAGCTCTCCGGAGGAGCGATCCATGGTCATCCCCTCGGCAGGGTCCACCAGGGAATAGGCGACTGCATCTCCATCGGGGTCCACAGTCTGTGCCTGGTACGAATAACGGCTTCCGACGTAACTGAAATTTTTGTGCGCTATAAAGTACGGAGGGAGGTTGCTGATCTCGCGGTCCAGCACCACCGCAGTGCCGTAGCTCTGGCCGTCATAGGGCGTGAGGCTCACGGTCACCGTGTCCCCTCTCTTGACCTGGCCGGTGATCTTTGCAGAATTCCCCGCCGGTGCTCCGTTCCGCGTCCAGGCATACAGGATCGTCACCGGGTCTCCATCGACGTCCATCGCTTCCGCCTCGATCATCAGGGTATCACCAGGCTTGAACGTTTCCGGCAGCAGTCTGACCTTGGTGAGCTCCGGCGGGCTGTTCCTGATCTCCACGATGTTGGACCGGACCTCTTGTCCCAGGACCGTCGCCCGCGCCTGGACGGTCGAGCCTTTCGCGGTAACGGAACAGTTGAACCGGGCAGGGACCTCGGTCGAGACGGGACTGTCGTTCAGGAGCCATTGAACGTTCACCGAGGAAATGTCAAAACCGACCGCGTTGACGCCGAGGGTTGTCTGCCGGTTCGGCTCCCGGGGCGATATTGCAAGGGAAAAGGGACCGGAGACAGCCGGCCCGGCAGGAACCGGTACCGACGCGGACCCGCTGGCTGCGGGTCTCTGGACAGGAGGCGTCGACGGCTTGTCCGAGGTACAGGAACCAAGGACGAGCAGCAGGGAAACCATAAGCGGTCCGAGGGGAGCACGATGCATATCAGTATTGATAGAGGATCGAAAGCTTGGCACGCTCCGAGGGATTCGCGGCGTTTTCCGCGTCCACTTCGATCGTATACAGGTATGGTACGGGCATAACTGCGATTTCACCGGAAGCGGAGGCCACGACTCCTTTGCCCCTTAGACCGGATCCGCCGCCTGTCGAGTTTCCCGGGAAAGTATCTACGATCTTCCCATAAACGTTATAGGTGGTCCCGGAGCCGAGTTTCATGGCAAAGTCTGCCGTGGAAGCCGTTGTGGTAAGGCTCGTTCCACACGGGGCCGACCACGTCGTCGATCGCGTCAGCATTTTCGCTGCAATTCCGGACTTTGACTGACCATCTTCAGTGGTTCCTGTGCACCCTGCGTTATCAGTAACAGAAGGGGTGAGTCCCGCTAAGTTAGCTTTGAACGTACTCACATCCGTGTTCGAACCCCGGGTAGCCAGCAGCTGGCCAATGACCGCCCAGCCGCCGAAGGCGGCATCATGCGCCGTTCGGTAGCGCTTCTCGATGCCGCTGATCTGACTTCCCACCATGATCATATAGAGCAGGCTCGTCATGACCGCCAGCACGATCGCCGAAAGGACGATCACCAAGAGAAGAACCGCCCCCCTCTCGGAACGCTTCCCCATGCGACCGAGTTGGTCGCGGTCTATGGTCATATGCGATGTTCGTTCTTTCATGACATTCACCTTCTCCGTCACACAGACTCCCGAAACAATTACTGCAAATTGCTGGGCCTGACGACCAGTGTATAGAGCTTCCAGCGGTAATGACTCCAGTCTGTGACGTTCGCATTCAGGTCAAAGTCCCTGCCGATCCCCGCCTCTCCCACCCGGGGAGTTGGATTGGGATAGGTATAGTTCCTGTCCCGCTGCCCTTCCTGGGCAAGAATATAAACCCTGACTTCCTTTACCTGGTTCCGGATCTTGTCTGCTGGATACAGCGCGCTGTTCGAGATGTCCTGATAATACTGCATCGATGTTCCATCCCCATTCACATCGTAGATGAAAGCGACCTGCATGTCCGCCACGCATTCCAGGAGCGGCTGGGGAGTGAGAAAGCCCGTGCTATTGTGCGCTATCACCGCCTTGTAGAGAATGCCCGTGCCCGCGGCGCAATAACGGGGCAGATCAGACAAGACGACGGGCGGCTGGACATAATAATCCGCCCGGTTGAACGGCATTTTGAGGGGCGTGTTCGGATCCACGCCGTAGACAATGCTGGGGTCCGAACGGGTGGCGGAAAAGCTGGCGACATTCGAGAAGGTGCTGGAAAAACCTCCGCCCATGCCGGCATAGGGGAGCAGCCTCCGGCTGTTCGCATCCTGGGAGATGACGATGATACGGTCGGTTGCCAGCAGGTTGTCGGCGGCCGGCGTCCAAACATTGGTCGCCACCGCAGGAGTCGTATAAAGAAAGTTCCAGTGTTCACTGGTGCTGTTCATCGCCACGTTGATGGCTTTGACCGCCAGTCGATCGGTTTCGTGCCATCCCGTATCGTTTCTGCTCACAATGGCACGTGGCGCATTCGGAGGGGCATCATTGAGCGCAATCGCTTCCGCATCGCCGCCAGCGCCGACTTCAGCATAGGCGCCTGCTGACGGCAGGCCTTCCCAGGGCAGCCCGTATCCGGCGTTCTCGATGTCCCGCCGCATCATCTCGAGGCCAAGTATCCCTTCGATGTTGGTCACGGTAATCTTGCTCTGCTGCTTGAATTCGGACAGGAGCGACACGAACATCTGGGACGTCGCCGTGATCACGATCACGAAGATCCCCATCACGATGAGCAGTTCCAGCAAGGTAACTCCGGATTGACGGTTCTTCATTTTTTCCCCAGAATGACGGTGGTGCTGTGGCTAAATGTTGGTCCCTTGTACGTCCACTCGACTTTCACGGTGATCTGCTTGTTGTCTGTGCTGAGATCGGTGATGGTGGTGGTCATGGAAAAATCTTTCTGGAAGCTTCGGAGATTCCTCGTCACGGTCGTTACGGTAACACCCGGGTTCAGCAGCGGATCGGTAAAGGTCTGCGTATACGCCCGAGCACGGAGCTCGCCGATCCTTTGGTCGGCTATACGGACAGCCTCTTCACGCAGTGAATTTCTCAGGTTTTCCTGGAACCCGAGAAGAGAGGTCTGCACGAGCGCCAGCGATACGATCATCAGAAAGACCGTCGCGATCATGACCTCGAGAAAAGTCATGCCCTTGTTATCGAGCTTTACACTCTGTGCCATCCCATTTCCCCAATGAGCTCCTGATCTCTGAAATTGCGATGCAGTCATATTCACCGTTCGCCTCCACGGTAACACGGACCGTTCCCGTAGTTGTCACACTCGTATCAAGAAGGCCCTTTGCATTCAATTGCAGCGGCGATGCATTAGACCATTGGCTCGGATCCGGCGACCGAACAATAGGGAAATTCGGCATCAGGCTCTTCTGCATGACCAGCGAGTCGGTTGCCGCACTGAACAGACCGTCACCATCAGGAGTGGGACTGGTGTCCTCATAGACGGCATACTGCGTTGAAGTGAAGGTCACAAAATGGATCCGGTTCCGCTGCATCGCCCTGATCCGGGCGCTCATCAGGTCAACGTACATTTCCTTCATTTGTTTCTCAACATTGTACCGGTTCATCATGCCCCGGTACGAGAAGAATCCTATGCCGAGCAGGATGCTGAGGATGGCCACGACCATAAGGATATCAACCATGGTGAATCCTTTGTCGTTCGCTATATTCACTCTGCACACAGTTCCCATGACACCGCGCTTATCGTTCCTTGACATGAATGACCTTCTTGGTCGGTGGGGGACCGGCGATGATCGAAAGACCCTGCGCCTCAGGTGGCTTGCCTTCCATGGCCGCTGACTTTCTTCCTCCTGCGCCGGTAAACGCCGTGGCAAGGTCCTTCTGTTCTATAGCGCCCGTGGACACCTGGATCAGGGCCTTGCCGCTCAACAAGGAGGGGATGCCGCCGGTATTATATTGCACCGCCCAGATGAAGCTCTTGCCTCCAAACGTGCATATGTCGTTCGAGGGCTTATACGTGGTGAAGTATACAATGCCCTGCCCTATCGATGCAAGGGGGTCGGTTATCATTCGTTCGGCAGAGAAGACCGTGGCAGCATCCGGCGCGTAGGTATACGTCCCCGGTGGATCGAGCGCCAGGTACCAGCCTTTAAACGTCGACCCGTTCCCGACAGAGGTGGTCGGCACATTGGCAACATCCGAGACATCCGTCAGGCCGGAGAACGGACTGCTGGCCAAGGTAGCCGGGGTCGTGCAGGTAACGTCATACCCTGTCGAGGTGAAACAGGGGTCCTTGACGCCGAACAGGAACCGCTGCCCACCCGTATCGTCCACGGTGGTCTGCGTGAAATAGTAGCGTCCTGTCCCGAAATAGACCCACAGGTTGCTATTGGTCTGGTCAATGATCTTGCCCACTGCCGACGTTACCGGACCGATATTGTCGATAAACGTGCTCCATGTCCAATTCGAAGGGTCCGCGTCCCTCTTGGTCGAAAGCCTGCCCATGCCCCCGTTCGTCCACGTGTTAATAGCGCAGATATTATTGCTCGAAAACGGCGAGGGGGCCGCGGTAGTGGCAGTGCACTTTTGTATGTACGGCACGTACACGATCTCATCCTGATAGTCGCTGCCGTCCGTGTCAAGGGTGGAATTGCCAAGGGAGCCGGCGAATGCATTGGAAATCCCCGTATCCTTTACCCAATAGTTCGTATTAAGCGTCCATGCGTCCGCAACGGGTTTCGCCAGATTAAGGATAAAGAGTTTCAGGTTCTGGTCCGACTGGCCCATGAACTGGTGATCGCCCGTGCTGATCGGCCCGGTCGGGCCCGAGCCGAAGATCACGAACCATTTGCCGTTCTTTAATTTGTCGGACACCCCCGCGGTTTTCCCGTTTATCCTCACTACCGTGGGGCCGCTGGTTGCGAATCCGAGCTCTGGATCCGAGAATTCCCAGAGAAGCTTCGGGTTGTTCTGGTCCGTGATGTCAAGGGCAAAATAGGAGGAATACCCCAGGCCCGCGACGGGCGTCTTTACGCAGTTCGTGCACGTATCTGTGGAATTCTTGCACGCCCCGCCGAACCGCATGCCGCCGATCAAAATGGTCTTCCAACTGCTTACGGTCCGCGCATCGTCAGGCGCACCATCGATGCTCGCGTCAAAGATGAACGGCGTAAGGTCCACGGAATAGAGATGGCAGTATTTGGTGTCCGCCATGTACTGCAGGTACGGCAGGACATTCTTGGGGATGAATGCCCATAGCTCCTTGCCGCAGGGTACGGCGTCACCGGCTTTGCAGATATCGCCCGTGTCCGGGTTCATCAGCCTTGCCTTCTCCGTGGCGCCCTTGCCGCTCCATTGCAGCTCGAGGGTCCCGAGCTTGAAGGCATGAAGCATCCCGTCGTTCCCCCCGGTAAAAACCATGCCCCGCCCCTTGTATGCCGCGGTGGTGATGAAATGAGTATTGTCAGCGGGATCTCCCAACTGGTTCGGGATGCCATACGTCAAATCCCCGTATACCTTGTCGTAGGTGTTCAGCGCCACCCACGATGATATCTTGGGGGTTGAGTTCACGATATCGCCGAGCTTCCAGACCCGCGGGGTCGAGTCGATCGACTCGACTTTTACGGTCCGGGAACGGTATCCGCTGACATCCACGCCCTGGACCCAGTCGATAAGATTCGGCGCATCGGCCGCGGTCACGTTCAGATACGGCGCCAGCGTTGCCGAATTATTGGTGTCGCCGTTAAGCGTGTCGCTCGAAAAATTTCCCGCCAGCAAACTGGTCCCGTTGATGGTCGTGTAGATCTTTCTCTTCCCGGCGGCAGTCTTGACGTTCCTCTTCCACAACAACGTGCCCGCTTCCCAGAGGTTCCCCAACGCTTCAAATTCTATGTCCGGCAGCAGTTGAGTGCCTATCACGCCATTGCCCAAGGGGTCCTCCCACCTATGCGCTTTTGCTTTCGCAGAAGACTTATCGAAATAGAGAGAAAGGACATAGTCATGGGTGGATCCGGCGGTTGTGGCCTGAAGATTGAGTATGCCGTCTCCGTCTTCTTCTCGAATATTGCTGGTCTTGAACAGCGGGTCCACGTAATACCACAAGTTGGTGATCCTGCCGGTCCAGTCGATTTCATCGAACGACGGTCCATTGTTAAACTTCCTTCTGGGATAGAACACCGCCTGGATGAGATTTGCGCCGCTGCCCTCGCCGGAGGCGAGCACCGAGGCCGCTGTTCCTGAGGTCACCCGCCTCAAAATGTCCGCTATCGCGTTGGTGATGCTGGTTTGAAGCTCATAACCGTCTTCCCCTTCGTAGTAGGTAAGGGGGTTATCAGTGCCATCGGATTTCACGGTGCCGTCGCCATTGGTATCCCGGTAACATTCAGTGGGGCTTGTCGTGCAGTCAGGCTTATTATTACCGTTCAGGTCATTAAACCCTCCATAGATCGCCGCGTCCTTCAAGAGCGTCGATCCTTTGCCGAACATATACACACTATAAAGGTTTATATTTTGCATGCCCGGGATGCACTTATCAAACGCGGTTGGAACAGTGGTACAGGAGCCGGGACGCATGTCATTTGTCCTCATCCAGTATGCCGCATCGATCAGGTAATCGGTCCCATTTGTAGCATAGGTAGTCCCGATACTAGTCCCAGCAAATCTGGGATCGGGGTTATTGGGAGGACCTCCATAACCTGAACAAGCCTTTATATTGGTCAGGGTGCAAGCCGAGTAGGGTGAAGAGGTGGATGTTCCGGGGATATTTTTATCCTCAGTGGATTCTCCATCGGTCAGCAATAGGATAAACGACTTTGCGCAGGGCACATACCGATCCGTGAGGGTGGCGTCCAAGGTAGAGTACTTATAATAATAGGGATCATAGTTAAGGCCTGTGTGATAGTCGGCAGGCGCATTGGCGTAGAATGGATTATCCTGCCTAAAATACCTCGTCATTTCATAGAGAGATTCTCCCAGAGGTGTATACGTCTCGGGAGACATATTTTGAATAGAGGTTATCATAGCCGTTGGAGTGCCAAAATTGATATCTGTATCAACCTTCGCGCCATTATTGGAGCTAGCATAATACGCCAGTCCAAACCTGACATCACCGGTCAAGGTGTCGATAATACCTGTCGCATCTTTCCCCGGGCCCATGTCCACGATGACTTTATAGGGCCCTCCCGATGGATTGCTGACCGTAACGACAAGGTAAACCTGTGTTACGCGGGGATAATTGGAACTGTTCGGGAGCGTATATGCCTTCACGCCAAAACCGTTCAGGCTATTCGCTCCGCTCGTCGTGAGATCGTTCCATGTCCAGGCAACTCCGGTCTGGGGATTTGTTGGCCAGTTGAACTGATAGGTCGAGTAAGATGAGGAAAGTGCCTGGTAAGCGGACGCGGTATCCGTAGCAACCGAAGCGTTATCCTTTACACGGAGCACACCCTGTATTCTCATGGTTGAATTAGTGCTCCTTTTCGCCCTGACGAAGACACTAACATTTGAAATCGTTCCGGCTATGGTCGGCGTATAGGTGCCAAAGCCGAATATGGCCTGATCGTTCGTATTTGAGCTGGTGTTCTGAATATAGGTGCTGTCACTATCGCCCGTTCCTGTATCGTCCACATCTGCCCATGCCTGTGATGCTGATGGATACACGGTCCACGCTCCAGGAACGCTGATATTACTGGTTGGCCGCAACGTATCCGTAGTACCTCCCAGATAGCTGATCGATAGAGTGTCCTGATCCCTGGTATAACGATATTCTCCGGTGAACGGATAAACAAGATTCGGCACGATTGTATTGTCAAAGTCCTGATCGTAGCTTTGACAATAAGTAAGACCGCTCTCGCCATCAAGCTTCACGGTGATCGAGCCGTTCCAGGAACGGGGATTTGACTTGCCCCCGATTAGTAGTTTTTTCGAAACCTCGACCCTTCGCATCGTGGCCCAATTAAGAAAATCACCGCTCATGATCGGGTTGGTGACCGTTCCGGTCGTCATTGCATCTGTTGTCTCTTCCCACCGTGAACCATTATATTTATAATTCTTTGTCGGATCAAAATACCCATAGTAATGCCCACTTGCAAATTGGGTGGGATCGTAACTGCCTGCGTATGCTTGACAGCCCATGCTTAATGAATTGTCCAGGACGATCAGCACATTCGGCGGAATGCTCTGGGACACGAAAGGCGGGGTGATGCAATAATCCTTCATTGTGACTGCGCCTTCGGCAGGGGTGAATGGCGTCAATACACTGAAAAAGATGACGGGCAAGAACATCTTAAGGAGCTTCTTATCGAGTTTCATGACTGTCTCCTACTGGGGGACTTCTTTTATAAAATTAATGACAAAACCCCGGGCTGTATACTCGTATTCAAAATAAACGACGCATGACGGTGGAAAATTGCTCAGCAAAACAATTGCCCCGCGATAGTCCTGAACAGTTACATATGGGGACACCAGGTAGCCTTTGTTATCGATAACGACTGATCCATCGCTTTCGATAGAGTTCAGCGTGCCGTATGACTTAACCTTGCCGGCAGCAAGGACATCTGAACTCGCTGCCAGTGTCAATGCGAGTAGGACGAGCACCGCAAGGAACAAGGCAATGGTCTTTTTTCTTAAGCAGACATCGGTCTTTCTTAACATCATCTTATTGTTGCGCATGGTCATCCCCTTATCAAGATCATTCACTGAATACATCCTAGCGGTTCGCATCATGTTCGTGCCCTTTTCCCTGTTAATGGTTATACGATCTTACTATGTGCCGAGGTTTGTCATGAGCAGAGGACCTGTCGATTACCAACTCCGACATCATGAGATCGTCGGCCTCCCAGACGTGATGTCTGCACTGCGGACAACGCTCCCAGATCATTGCTTCAGGATTTTTCGTGACGATTGCTGCCGAACATTCCGGGCAGATGATCTTGTATTGCTTCATGATTTGCCTTTCATTCTCAACTGATTTCTTGCTTTCATTTCCATATATGTGCAACTGTTGTACCATAATAATCGGATTTAATTACAATAAGTTAGCCTGGATTTTTTTTGAAAATGATAATCTGAAATACCCATGTATGTAATGGATTACACAACAATGATTTCGTATTGGCGTTTATCGGTAAGCCACCGATGATTAAAAAAAGACGCTTCTAATAGACGGTCAAAAAAATAACCTGTTGACGCAACTGCTTGAAATCATGATATTACAGTCCACTTTTTCCCGCCACATGAACGCCACAGCTTTGTTCTCCCTGTCAGAGTCACGGTTATCGCCATGGTCTCTTTTCCATTCGTGAGGTAAAGAGCACCGGTAGGAATGACCGTACCCTTCGGATGGAAATGCGCGAGGTTCTTTATCCCGTCACTCTCAAAAGTAACGCCGTCGGCAGGAGGCATTTCACCCGGCTCAGTGGGTTTTCCCTTTACGTTGGGATCAGTGCCGAATCGAATCCCTTCGGGAATATTTACGTATCGCGACCCATTCATGGTGTATGAGTTGGTGATCGGATCAAAGGACAGGTAACAGGACTCTCCGCTGGACCATGCCGTCACACGCGCAAGCCGAATATCGACTGCAATTGTTTCCATGGCGGCTCTCAGCTTGATCGATCCTGCATACTCCTGCATGGACGCAAACGCCAGCGAGCACAAGACGCCGATAATAGCCAAGACAATAATCACCTCCATTAGTGTGTAACCCTCCCCGTCAGTTTTGAACATGACCGCACCTCCTGCATTGAGATCGTTACTTCTGCAGGAGCGTAACAGGGGCGCATTACCGGCCTATTGCCATAGCCATACGGAATGCAGGCAATTACTTTTTGGTCAATTATTTTTTTTCAGAGGAACGGACAAGAAGAAACGAAGACGGGTGATAAGGAACAAGCAAAGAAACTGAATCGTCGGCAGGATTACAATAGTAAGAAGTCAACGGGAGGGTCATTGAAGCTCCCTGCAGCTGGCTGCAGAGAATCTTCGATCCTCAAGGTAGAATGGTTATCCTCATCGCTCGCGGACCCAGCGGCAAGCTGCGGGGAATGCGCTCGCTCCTGGATTCATCCGAATGTATCCTGTTATCGCATCCTGTCGAAAGGATCTCCGGGTTGTTCGTCTTGTCGGTTGGTGCGTCAGTTATCAGGGAAGATGACCGGGGTAGGTTCTATTTTTGGGGAGCATGAACGAGGTATTCATGCATGGCCTGAGCGGCCCTTCTTCCCGCGCCCATGGCAGAGATGACTGTGGCCGAGCCGGTCACGATATCGCCGCCGGCAAAGACGCCCGGTTTGCTGGTCTTTCCGGTCCTTTCGTCGGCGATGATGTAGCCCCACTTGTGGAGAGCGAGGTCCTTCGTGCTCTGCGGGACCAGGGGGTTGGCATTGGTGCCGATGGCCATGATGATGGTGTCGATTTGGATGCGGAACTCCGAGCCCTTGACGGGCCGGGATTTTCTGCGGCCGCTCGCATCGGGCTCGCCAAGCTCCATGCGCACGCACTCCACTGCGTTCACCGAACCATCCTTGCCGAGGATGCGCACAGGCTCTGCAAGGACCTCAAAGCGCACGCCTTCTTCTTTTGCGTGATGGACCTCTTCGCGACGGGCAGGCATGTCCTCCTCCGTACGCCGGTAGATGATGATGGCCTCCCCTGCTCCGAGGCGCAGGGCCGTCCTCACAGAGTCCATTGCCACGTTGCCGCCGCCGACTACCGCGACCCGCTCCCCTTTCCGGATGGGCGTGTCGAACTCGGGGGAATAGGCCCGCATGATGTTCATCCGCGTCAGGAACTCATTGGCTGAATAGACCCCGTTCAGCTCCTCGCCCTCGATGTCCATGAACTTGGGCGTGCCGGCGCCGGTGGCGACGAAACAGACGTCGTACTGTTCGAGGATCTCATCGATGCTGATGAGCTTGCCGACGACCACGTTCAGCGCGATCTCGACGCCCATCCGTTTCAGCAGGTCGATCTCCCGAGCCACGATCTTCTTGGGCAGACGGAACTCCGGGATGCCGTAGAGCAGGACGCCGCCCGGCTCATGGAACGCTTCGAGGACCGTGACCGCATGGCCAAGCTTCGCCAGCTCATAGGCGCAGGCCAGGCCTGCGGGTCCGCTGCCGACGATGGCGACCTTCTTTCCCGTCGGCGGTGCCACCGGCGGGGGATCCACGAGACCATGCTGCATGACCCAGTCGGCCGCGAACCGCTCCAGCCTGCCGATGCCCACGGGGTCGAACTTCTTGCCCACGACGCAGCGCTGCTCACACTGTTTCTCCTGCGGGCAAACCCTGCCGCAGACCGCCGGGAGCAGGTTCGACTCCTTGATCGCGTCAAGGGCCGCCTTGAACTTCCCTTCCTTCACCAACTTGATGAACCGCGGGATGGGGACCTGGACCGGGCACCCCTGCACGCAGGCGGGCTTGGGGCAGTTGAGGCAGCGCGCCGCCTCCTGCTGAGCCAAGTCGGCCGTATAGCCGAGAGAGACCTCGCCATAGTTCGATCTGCGTTGCTGAGGGTCTTGTTCGGGGATGGGTGTCTTGCGGGGGACGATCTTGGAAGCTGGTTTCCGTCCGGCGGCTGTTTCCGTCATGGTCTCGGCTGTTCCTTGTTGAAGATCCCTGCAGCAAGCTACAGGGAATCTTCGATCCTCAGTGTGGTATGCTGATCCTCATCGCCCGCTGACCCTGCAGCAAGCGGCGGGGAATGCGCTCGTTCCTGGATTCATCGTTCGCAGACCGGCGCGGCGCTTCCGAGCATCTGCTCATGGCGCTTCTTCCAGGCCTCGAAGGACTCCCGTTCTTCAGCAATGTAGGACTTCTGCCGGTTCATGAGCGCTACCCAGTCCACCTGGTGGCCGTCGAACTCGGGTCCGTCGACGCAGGCGAACATCGTTTTTCCGCCAACCGTCACCCGGCACCCGCCGCACATGCCCGTGCCGTCCACCATGATGGGGTTCAGGCTGACCACGGTCCGGACGCCGAAGGGCCGCGTGGCCTCAGCGACGAACCGCATCATGATGGCCGGTCCTACGGAAACGACGAGCCCTGCCGGCCTGCAGGTCAATTCCCTGACGAGCACGTCCGTGACCAGGCCTTTCGTGCCCTTGCTGCCGTCATCGGTGGTGACGATCACCTCGTCGGCGACCGTCCGCATCTCGTCCTCGTAAACGAGCAGGTCCGCGCTCCGCGCTCCCATGATGACCGCGACCTCGTTGCCTGCGGTCTTGTAGGCCCGCGCAATGGGATAAAGCGGCGCCACACCGAACCCGCCTCCCACGATGACGACCCGCCCGACCTTCTCGATGTGCGTCGGCTGGCCGAGGGGCCCGCAGAGGTCCAGGATGTCGTCGCCCTGGTTCAGCAGCACCATCTCGTTTGTGGTCTTCCCCACTGCCATGACGATAAGGCTGATCGTGCCCCCGGCAGGATCGATGTCCGCAAGCGACAGCGGGATACGCTCACCGCGGTCGTGCAGGCGGACGATGACGAACTGTCCGGGTCTCGCCTTCTGCGAGATCAGCGGGGCCGCGATCTTGAAATAGAAGACATCGGGCTGCCGGATCAGCCGTTTCTCGAGGATCTTTGCCATGGCGCGAAATAGTACCACAGTATGAAAATTTTTTATAGGGAAATGTGCAAAACAAATAGAGAGTACCGGGAGGCGAACAAGGACATCATCACGAGAGCGAACAGGTGACTCGGGAAGCAGAGCAATGACAACCGCACGGTTCAAGGGCTGTATTTAGCGGCGACCGTCGATTACCGTAACACAACATACTCATCCGCGCAGATCACTTGTTTTACAGCAGGGTCGCGGCCAGTTCGGCGAGATCCGAGCGTTCGCCTTTCACCAGGGTGATGTGGCCGGCAATGGGCTCTTCCTTGAAGCGATCGACCACATAGGTGAGCCCGTTGCTGGACGAGTCGATATAAGGGTTGTCGATCTGGTAGGGGTCGCCGGTCAGAACGACCTTGGTCCCCTCGCCTGCACGCGTGATGATGGTCTTGATCTCGTGGGGTGTCAGGTTCTGCGCCTCGTCAACGATGAGATACTGGTTCGGCATGCTCCGGCCGCGGATATAGGTGAGCGGCTCGACCTCGATCATGCCCAGATCGAACAGGCTCTGGAGGTCCTTCTTGCCCTTCGCCCTGCCCGCCACCGCCGACGCCGAGGCGCCCATGAGGAAGTCGAGGTTGTCGCGGATGGGCTGCATCCAGGGCCTGAGCTTTTCCTCGATGTCGCCGGGCAGGAACCCGATGTCCTTGCCGAGAGGGAACACGGGGCGGGAGACAACGAGGCGCTGGAACGCCCGGTTCTCGATGGTCTTCTCCAGGCCGGCGGCGAGCGCAAGGAGCGTCTTCCCGGTGCCGGCCCGTCCGACGAGGGTCACGAGCCGGATATCGTCGTTCAGGAGCAGGTCGAGCGCGTACTGCTGCTGCTTGTTCCGCGCCGAGATGCCCCAGATGCCATGCTTGGTGCTCGCGATCGGCACGAGGGCATGCTTCTGCTGGCTGTAGCGCGCCAGCGCGGTCTGCGAGGGATTGGCGTTGTTCTTGATCAACACGAACTCGTTCGGCAGTGGCTTGGGCTCAACGGCAGGGAGCTCCCCCCGGGAATAGAACTCCTCGACCGCTCCGGGGTCGACCGCCATCTCCACCTCCCCTGAATAGAGCTCGTCAAGGGTGATCGTGTCAGACTCGTAGTCCTCGGCGCGCATCCCGAGCGCGTCGGCCTTGATGCGGAGGTTCGTGTCCTTGGTCACAAGGATGACCGGCAGGTCATCGTGCTTGAGGTTGAGCGCCGTGGCGAGGATACGGTTGTCAGCCTTGGTCGCGATGAGCTCGCTCGGCAGACGTTCCGGGGACTGGTGGTTCAGCTCCACACGCAGGCATCCCCCACCCTCGAGCTTCACGCCCTGGGAGAGCTTGCCTTTCTGCCGGTATTCATCAAGGATCCTCGACACCTGCCTCGCGTTCCGGCCGATCTCGTCGATGCCCTTCTTGAACTTGTCGAGCTCCTCGATCACCACGATCGGTACCACCACGTCGTTGTCCTCGAAGGAAAAGATCGCCCGCGGGTCGTGAAGCAGCACGTTGGTATCCAATACAAATACCTTTTTCATGGACCGTCCTTGATCAATGGATTCTTCGTTACGGGCGTGATGCCCGCATGATAACGCCACCGGCCGGTTATGCCGGTGCAGCAATGTCTAGGATGCCCTGACGGATGATGCGTGGAGGTTCAACGGTAACATCGACGACGGTCGACGGCCTGTCCCCCGTTGTGACCCCCCCGTCCAGGATCAGGTCGACGCGGTCACCCACTTCGCGCATGACCTCTTTCACAGTGCGGGGATCGCGGCCACCCGACCGGTTCGCGCTCGTTCCAGTCAGAGCTGTTCCCAGATGCCGGAGCAGTTCCCTCGTCAGCTCGTTGCCCGGCACCCGCAGACCGATCGTGCCGCCCCCACCCGTCAGTCCCGGAAGCACATGCGGAGTTGCAGGGAACACCAGCGTAAGCGGCCCCGGCCAGAAGCGGTCCATCAGCCGTTCGGCCGACGGGGTGACCGCCGAGGCCCATGCGGCGACCTCGCTCCGGTCGTGCAGGAGCAGGAGGATGGGCTGGCCGGCCTCCCTGCCCTTTATGGTGAAGAGCCTTCTCACTGCTTCGGGGTCCCGGGGGTCCGCACCCAGTCCGTAGAACGTGTCCGTCGGATAGGCGATGACGCCCCCGGCCCGGACAACTTCCCTGCATCGCGCGAAGACCGCATCAAGAGGTCCATCCAGTTTGAGTATCGCTACCGCCATAGAGCCTTGTCAGCGGTTCGCCATCAGGACGATGTCGCCGTTCTTTCTCCGCAGGCCTTTCGCCACGACCGGGCACTTCACCATGAAGAGGAAGAAAGTCCGCGCGTCGCGCTCCTGCACCAAGGTCTCGTAGTTCGCCTGGCCCTTGCTGATGATCAGGTCAGCCGTTCGGTATTCCTGCAGGAACGCTTCCGAGCACAGCTCGAGCAGCGTACCGATGCCATCATTGCCATTGTCGATGACCGCTGATGCTGATCCGTGAAGCCCCGCGGACCGTGCGTCCTCGAGCGTAGCGTCATTGATGACCGGCACGCCCTTGACAACGGCTGTAACCTCCTTGCCCCTGTCCCGCAGCGTCTCGATCAGGACGCGATCGAACACGATCTCGCCGGCGTTGTCGCACAGATAGAGGACCCGGCGCGCTTTGTGAACAGCGGCGGAGAAGTCATCAAAGGCTGTGTCTGCAAGGGGCAGTTCGAAGGAGTCCCGGAGAGCGCGGTCCAGGTCGACATTGTCGTAGATGCCGAAATCGATCACATTCCCGGCGATCGCGGCCCTGACGCTGCCGGCAAGCCGGTCCGTGCTGTGGGCCATGCGTCGCACATCGGGAAGCTTCTCGAGAGCGATGCGGTTATATGTTTCCTTGACCTTCCGGTAGGGATCGACCCCGCTCTCCTCGCGTATGAGCCGGTGCAGCAGTGTCGAAACGCGGGCCGGCGCCTGATCGAACGAGACGCTCTCGATGATGGACCCTGCCCTGCGGGTGATGACCCTGCCCCGGTCGCCGTTGACCCCGGCGTATGCCAGCGTCCGGGAGACCTGCCGGAAGAAGCACGGCAGACACTCGAGCTCCGTTCTCACGTGGCCGATCCCTGCGATGGGGCTGAGCCCGGCTTTTTCTTCCAGCGCCGACGGCGGGGCTTCTTTTTCTTGATCTCCGCGCCTGCGGCAGGTTCCGCCTCGCCGGCCGCGGGTTCGGCACAGACCACCGCCGTCAGTTTCTTCGCCTTTTCCTCGATGTCCCGCTCCATCTCCACCTTGTAGACCTTGAGCCGATTGGCCACCTTCACGTCCGCCGATGCGATGATCTGCGCCGCGAAGATCCCGGCGTTCTTGGCGCCCGCCTTGCCGAGCGACATGGTGGCCACCGGCACGCCGCCGGGCATCTGGACCGTCGAGAGAAGCGCGTCGATCCCCTTGAGCGCCGAAGAGTCGATCGGCACGCCGATGACCGGCAGGGTCGTCTGGGACGCGATCACGCCGGCAAGGTGGGCCGCCCAGCCCGCCCCTGCAATGATCACCTTGAGGCCGCGCCGTTCGGCGCTCTGGCTGTACTCCAGCACCTTCTTGGGCGTGCGGTGCGCCGAGGCGATTGTCATCTCGTACTCGATGCCGAACTCCCGGAGCATTGCCCCTGCCTCCTGCATGATCGACAGATCGGAGTCGCTCCCCATCAATATTCCCACTACGGGCTTTGGCATAGGAACTCCCTTCTTGCGATTTCGTTATCGTACCGGCTCGAACCGACCCGGTCACAGGTCCTTGGGATCGTCGATAAATACCGTGCTCACGCCGAACGCTTTGTTCACCGGCCGCATCAGCGCCCGGACACCCACCGTCTCCGTGGCATAGTGGCCCGCGGCAATGACGTTCATCCTCTGGTCCCGTGCTGCGTTATACACGGCCAGGTCGATCTCGCCGACGATAAAACAGTCGAGGCCCGCTTCCCGTGCCTCGTTCAGCATGCTGCCGCCGCCTCCCGAGATTACGCCGATTGATCGGACATGGTCCTTGCCGAACCCGAGAACGCGGCACGTTGACCTCAGCTGTCCGCTCAGCTTTTTCGCCACTGCATCCAACGCTGCTGCCTTGCCGAGCGTCCCCGCATATCCGATCCTGATGCCGTGGTACCTCCCGAACCTCCGGGGTTCCCGGACGCCAAGCAGGCGGCACAGCTGGATATTGTTCCCGTACTCGGCATGCAGGTCAAGCGGCAAATGCGCTGCATAGAGCGCCATATTGCGCTTGGAGAGGTAGGCCGCCCGCCGCCGCTCCAGCTCCCGGTCCTTCTGCGGCCGCCACTTGATCCCGTGGTGGACGATCAGGAGGTCGATGGCCAGGCGGTCCGCCTTTTCAAAAGTGGAGAGACAGGCATCGACGGCGAACCCTACGCGTTTGATCTCCGTGCCCGCCCGCGGCCGCACCTGCAATCCGTTCATTGATGCGTCGCGGATCGTCCTTGTCCGCAGCGTCTTGTTCAGAAAGCCCACAATATCCGCTATTGCGGCTTTTTTCATCCTCATGTCCCTGTTTCGAGCGCCCGGGCGCCAATGTCTCTTCGGTAATGCGCGCCTTCGAAGGAAATCTCACGAACGCCGGCATAGGCGGTGTCGATGGCAGCCGCCACACTGGGCCCGAAGCCGGTTACCCCCAGGACCCTTCCACCGTCGGTGACCACCTTCCCATCCTTGAACGCGGTCCCGGAATGAAAGACCATGACATTCCTGAGGCCCGCGGCCTTGTCCAGGCCCCGAATCTCCTTGCCCTTCTCATAGCCGCCCGGGTACCCGCCCGAGGCTATGACCACGCAGACAGCGGAGTCGGCCTTCCACTTGACCGGTGTCAAGGCGAGCTTGCCGTCCAGGATGGATTCGATGATTTCGATAAGGTCGCTGTCGAGCCTGGCCATGACAGGCTGTGTCTCGGGGTCGCCGAACCGGGCGTTGAACTCGAGGACCCTTGCCTCGCCGTTGTGGATCATGAGGCCGGCATAGAGGATGCCCTTGAACAGCCGGCCCTCCTTCTCCATGGCCCGCACGGTCGGATTCATCACTTTCTCCATGACCTGCTTCTCGATCTGCTTCGTCACGACCGGCGCCGGCGAATACGCGCCCATGCCGCCGGTGTTCGGCCCCTTGTCTGCGTCGAACACCCGCTTGTGGTCCTGCGACGATGCCATGGGAATAACGGTCTTCCCGTCGGTGAAGGCCATGAACGATGCCTCCTCGCCCCTGAGACATTCCTCGACAACCACAACATCGCCTGCTTCGCCGAATACCTTTTTGGTCATGATGAGGTCGAGGGCATTGACCGCCTCCTCGACCGTCTCCGCGACCACCACGCCCTTGCCTGCGGCAAGACCCGCCGCCTTCACGACGATGGGAGCGCCCTTGCTCCTTATATAGGCCTCGGCCTCGGCCCGGTCCGTAAAGGCCCCGTACTCGGCCGAGGGAATGTGGTATTTCTTCATCAGGTCCTTGGTGAAGGCCTTGTTCGCCTCGATCTCTGCCGCGTTCTTTGCCGGCCCGAAGACACGGAGCCCCTCCTTCTGGAACTCATCCACGATGCCCATCGAGAGCGGCCCCTCGGGCCCGACAATGGTCAGGTCCACTGCCTTCGAGCTCGCGAACGCAACAAGACCGGCAATGTCCTCGGCCCTGATCGGAACACATTCGGCAAGCTGCGCCATGCCGGCGTTGCCTGGCGCCGCGTAGATCTTTGTTACCCGAGGGCTCTGGGAGACCTTCCAGACCAGGGCGTGCTCCCTGCCCCCGCCGCCAACGACAAGAACTTTCATGTTCGCTCCTTCGCGTTCTGTTGCTGTCTCCGCGGGCCGCCCACTGGCCTACCGGCCCGTACCTGCCTCTTTCTTTTCGAGCACCGCGTTCAGGCTCCCGGTGCGATAGCCTTCGAGGTCGAGGCAAATGTAGACATACCCCAGTTCCTTGAATGCGTCCACGATCCGCTGCCGCACGTCTCCGGCGGCAAGGCGGACGAGGTCATCCTGCTCGACCTCGATGCGCGCCGTGTCGCCATGATGGCGAACTCGGACCTGGCGAATGCCGAGGCCGCGGATGGCGTCCTCCGCGGCCTGGATGTTCTTGAGCAGATCGCGAGTAATGGGGGTACCATACGGTATGCGCGAGGAAAGACAGGCGAGGGAAGGCTTGTCCCACATGGGCATGTCCATGCGCCGGGCAAGGTCCCGGACCTCCTGCTTGGTGAGGCCCGCTTCCGCAAGGGGGCTGCGCACGGAGAACTCCCCGGCTGCTTTCCTGCCCGGCCGGTGATCGCGGAGATCGTCGATGTTCGTACCGTCCAGGATGTACGCGATCCCTTCGGCATCGGCGATCTGCCGAAGCTTGCCGAACAGTTCCTGTTTGCAGTGGTAGCAGCGGTCCGGCGCGTTCCGGGAGAACTCGTCCCGGGTGAGCTCTTCAGTAGCCAGGATGCGGTGCCGGACACCGAGCGACGCCGCGAATCTCTTCGCGGGTTCAAGTTCGGCCGGCGGGTAGGTCTCGGAGATGGCGGTAACGGCAATAAGGTTAGGGCCAAGGACCTCGGATGCGGCGCGGAGGAGGACAGAACTGTCGACGCCGCCGGAATAGGCGAGAACGGCCAGCTTCATCTCGCGTAACAGGGACCGCAGCCGGTCCCACTTTTCATCGGTCTGCATTGCGGCGATAATAACACAGCACGAACGTAAGTGTCAATAAAGTCCTTGCGGGCAAGGCGCTTTCCGGCCCGTTACTTCTTCGCCAT
The DNA here is from genome assembly GCA_963840455.1 of Nitrospirota bacterium. Lineage (GTDB taxonomy): Bacteria > Nitrospirota > UBA9217 > UBA9217 > UBA9217 > JAAXXJ01. The sequence continues at coordinate 212,561 of CAWIYV010000001.1, forward strand.
GCCCTGGATGTATCCCAGTTTGAGGGAGAGGGCCGTCGCCGCCTCCTGGACCTTCAAAGCAACGCCGCCTTTATCAAGACGGTCGTCGCCAAGGCGGTTGGCCGGAGCGATGATGCCCAGTGCAGCGATCACTCTCTTCGAAAAATCCCTGACCGGCGCGGCAACGCTCTTCACGTCAAGGTCGCACTCCTCGTTCTCGACCGCATATCCCCGCTCCTTGATCCCTTTGAGCTCGATAAGGAGGGCATCGCGGGTTCGCAGCGTGCGGGGTGTGACTGCGGGAAGCTCGTTCTCGGGATACAGGTGCTCGATCTCTCCCGGCGGGAGGAAAGACAAATTAGCCTTGCCGACCGCGGTGCAGTGAGCGGGAAGCATGGCCCCGACACGGGACACCGCCCGGACCGTCCGGTCCGTCTCGACGCTGTCCATGTAGATGACCTTGGTCGCCCGCAGGACCGCCACGACCGCAGTCTCACCGGTGGACACCATCAGGTCCTCCAGGATGGGCCGGGCCTGCCGCCGGCACTCGCGCTGCTCAATGAAAATCGAACCGAGCTGCAGGGTCTTGGGCCCGAGACGGTAGTTCTCCGTATCACGGTTCTGCTCGATATAGCCGCGGTGCTCCAGCGTGGCGAGCAGGCGAAAGACATTGTTCTTGTGCAGTCCGAGGCGCTTGGAAAGTTCCGTCACGCCGAGCTCGTCGTCCGTCTTAGTGAAGGACTCAAGGATATCGAGTGCGTGGGAAACGGACTGGATCAGGTAGTTTTCTTTATCCCGTTTCATGGATGTGCGTCGAGCCTCCGCGGCAATCACCGCGCTGCAGGGAAGGTCCCCGGCTGTTTACCGGTCATGACCGGATATCCCCTCCCATTCCACTCGGGCATACCGCCCTGGAAGACCATGAGGTACGTATAGCCCAGTCCCGCCGCCGAACCCGCGGCGGCCTTGCTGAGCGTTCAACCGACCCCGCGGCAGTAGAAGATGAGCGGTGCGGTCTTGTCCTTCGGAAGCCTTCTTTTCTCCGCCGCGATCCGTTCGGCAGGGATATTGACAGCGCCGGGTATATGGCCTGCCAGGTACTCATCAGGAGACCGCACATCGATGAGAGCGGCCTTCTTCTCCCCTGTCATCAAACCCGCGATCTGATCTGCACCGATGATGAGATATTGCGCTACTACCGCCGTTGCGGAGAAAAGAACGCTCAAAACTACCATGGCTGGTAAGCTCTTTCTCATGGCCATGTCCCTCCTCATTGTTGTAAAACAAGTGTTTACTTATTAAATCAGCAGCGGGTTTTTGTCAAGATAAATAAACCGAAGGTCAATCTTCGCTATTGCAATGGCGCGGTGCGGAAGGGTATTATTCACCACTCTGGTAGCACCTTCAGGGAGGTTTTTTTTGAGGAACAAAGCTGTCGCCCTCATTTCGGGCGGACTTGATAGTGTACTTGCCGCTCGGGTCGTCATGGAGCAGGGCTACGAGGTTACCGGCCTGTACTTCACGTCACCCTTTTCCAAATCCTACGGGAGCGAAGAGCTCACCCCCGCCGCCACGGTTTCCCGGACTATCGGCATCGACCTCCGCGTCATGGACCTGGGACAGCCCTATATCGACCTCATCAGGAACCCGAAACATGGTTACGGAAAGAACATCAACCCCTGCATCGACTGCAAGATCCATATGCTGGAACGGGCGAAAGCGGTCATGGACGAGATCGGAGCGCCCTTTGTGGTCACCGGCGAGGTTCTGGGCCAGCGGCCCATGTCCCAGCGTCGCGACACGCTTCACATCATCGAACGCGATTCCGGCCTCAAGGGGCTTATCTTGCGCCCGCTTTCGGCGACCCTTCTCCCGCCCACCCGGGCGGAGCAGGACGGGCTCATCGCCCGCGACAAGCTCCTGGGCATCAGCGGCCGCAGCAGGACGGTGCAGCTTCAGTTGGCGGAGCGTTTCGGCATCCAGGGTTTCTCCACGCCTGCGGGAGGATGCCTGCTGACGGACAAGAACTTCGCCGAGAAGCTCCGCGACCTCTTCCAGGACCAGGAGACGATCACCCCCCACGACATCCAGCTCCTGACCGTAGGCCGGCATTTCAGGTTCGACAGCGGCGTCAAGATCGTGGTGGGCCGGAACAACCGGGAGAACCATGTCCTGATGGCCCTCGCCGCGCACGGCTACCATCTCTTCATGCCCCATGGCTTCCCCGGCCCGGTGGCCCTCTTTTCCGGAACTCCCGATCCCGAGGTAATGCAGGCCATCGGCAGGCTCATCATCACGTACAGCAAACAGGCCCCGGGCCAAGTCCGCCGCATCCGTTTCGGCAGCGAGATATTCGACCCTGGAGATCCGCTCCCCATCCAGTCCATGGGACTCAAGAAGATCGGTACCAAGCACTGACACTCCTCCCGCTTGACGTCCTTTTTTCCCCCGTCATGTTGAATTCTGTGCAATAATTCTATTGATGAGCAATTGCTCGCGACTCTGAGGTGAGCATGCCGGAAATTACGATCGAGGCGTTACAGGACTATCTCCAGCGGCTTTTGGGGGTGCCGGTACGGGTACTTTCCCTGTGCGAGCACGGTAAGCAGGAGCTCACAGGAGATCTTAAGGCCTTCGGCTACGGCACGCCGGTCTTCCTCGAATACGAGACCGGCGGAACGAGAAAGCAGGCCGTACTCGAGACCATGTCTCCCTCGCCCTTCGGACACGATCACTTTTCGGACCGCGCCCAGGCCATTCTCTGGGAACACTCTGCATTCAACGATCTTCCCCGCCATGTGCGTTCGCTCGACAGCGGTGCTTTTCTCCGGTCCGGGAAGATCGTCTCGACAGGCCAGGCCGAGGAGTTCTTCCTGCTCACCGAGTTCATCGAAGGCCAGGGTTATTTCAGGGACCTTGACCGCATTGCCGCTACCGGAGTCGCCGCCGCTGCGGACCATGAGCGGTCGATGTCCCTGTCGAACTACCTGGTGGAGATACACTCACGAAAACTCGACTCCCCGGCATTGTACACCCGCCGCATCCGGGACCTCCTGGGGCATGGCGAGTGCGTTATGGGGCTGATCGACAACTACCCTGACCACTACGAATTCATCGACCAGGACCTTTTGCGCAAGATCGAATCCGCATGCGTGAGCTGGCGCTGGCGGGTCAAGCACCGCGGCCACCGCCTCTGCCAGGTGCACGGCGATTTCCATCCCTGGAACATCCTGTTCCGTGAAGGCACCGACTTTACCCTCCTCGATCGTTCACGGGGGGAATGGGGAGAACCGGCCGATGATGTCACCTGCCTGACCATCAATTATCTGTTCTCTTCCTTACTTCGCTCCGGCAGGCTCACCGAACCGTTCGAAACGCTGTTCAGAAAGTTCTGGGACACCTACCTCGAAAGGACCAACGATACCGAAATGACCAAGGTCGCTCCACCGTTCTATGCATGGCGCGGTCTTGTGATCGGCAGCCCGGTATGGTATCCCCGCCTGCCGGACGGGGTACGCAGGACCATTTTCAATTTCATCGTGAACGTGCTCGCTGCGGACCAGTTCGATTTCACGGACGTGAACAGGTATCTGGCATGAACGGAAGGGAAGGCTTCGCAATCTGGATAACGGGCATCCCGGCATCGGGCAAAAGCGCGATAACCCGGGAGCTGGTCGCCCGCATGAACAGCCAAGGGCTCTCGGCGGCAGTGCTGGAATCCGATGCCCTGAGGACGATCCTGACCCCGGAGCCTACCTTTGGCAGCAACGAACGGGATCATTTCTACCTTCAGATGGCGCAGCTCGGAGCAATGCTGACCCGCCAGGGCATCCCGGTCATTTTCGATGCAACTGCCAACCGGCGCGCTTACCGTGATCATGCCCGTACCTTGATACCCCGTTTTGTCGAGGTCTTCGTCAGCTGTACCTTGGACATCTGCAGGGAACGGGACCCCAAAGGCATCTACGCCGCTGCTGCGCGGGGGGCTGCCTCGAACGTGCCTGGCATGCAGGCAGTGTATGAACCTCCGCTGGCCCCTGAAGTGACCGTGGACTGCCGCGAAACTCCTCCCATCAACGCGGAGACTATCTTCACTCGAATCATGGCCCTCCACTACATATAAACAGATTTTTCCAGCCTATTAACGAAACTCATTTGACCGGCCTACACCCTTCCGTTACAATGTTCTGCAATTATGGGTAAAAAAGTGACCTACGAGCGGTGGATTAACCTGTTTCTTCCTGATGGGTGGAGCGAGCGGGAGGAAATGGGTTTTGTGCTGTTGGAAAAAGAGAACTGGCCGGGCATGGTCCAACTGACCTTCATCGAGCGTGAGGAGGTCACGACGACGCCGTCCGAGGCGGCGAAGATCTATCTGGAGGACACCCTGGAGGAGCGGGACGTGCCCTTTCCCCGGGAGGCGGTCCGCATGGAGAACCGGGCAGAAGCTGGCGTTGCGGTCATCGACTACACCGACACGATCAGCAAGGACCCCGCCCACTGGCGCATCTGGTTCCTGGTTGACAAGACCCGCGCCATCATGGCCGCATATATCTGCGACCCGGAGCATGATGGGCAACAGATCGATGAGGCCTCGCGGATCATCGCGGATCTGGAATTCATCCCGAGCACGAACGATTAGCATCACACGAGTACGGAAAACAACAATGGGGAAGGAGCCAGTGCTCCTTCCCCATTTCTCTGTTCTGCTCCTGTCGCGTTTTACACGTATTCTTTCAATTGCCTGCTCCGTGCCGGATGACGGAGTTTTTTCAGTGCCTTGATCTCGATTTGGCGGATCCGTTCCCTCGTCAAATTGAAGTACTTGCCCACCTCTTCCAGCGTGTGCTCGCTGTTCACGCCAATGCCGAACCGCATACGGATGATCTTCTCTTCCCGTTCAGTGAGCGAGGACAGCACCTGTTCGATGCGGTATGAGGCCTCGCTGTTCTCAAGGGTCTTGAACGGCGATGTCGCCTTTTCATCGATGATCACATCTTTCAGTTCCTTCTCCTCGGACAGGATCGGCGTCTCCAACGACACCGGCTCCTGGATCGCACGAAGGATCTCGTTCACCCTCACTACGGACAGCCCCATGAGCTTTGCCACTTCCTCCGAAGACGGCTCACGTCCCTTCTCCCGCATGAACTTTGCATAGATACGACTAATGCGGGTGCTTTCCTCGATAAGATGTACCGGGAGGCGGATGGTCCTTGCCTGGTCGAGGATCGCGCGGGTGATGCGTTGTCTGATCCACCACGTAGAATAGGTGCTGAACTTGGTGCCTTTCCCGGACTCGTACCGGTCGGCGGCCTTCATCAGACCGATGTTGCCCTCCTGGACCAGGTCCAGCAGCGTCAATCCCCGGTTCACGTATTTTTTCGCGATCGACACGACCAGTCTCAGGTTCGCCGTAATAAGCTCGTCCTTCGCGACCTTCACCTTTTCCTCTTCTTTCTCGATGCGTCCGACCAGGTCCTTCAGGACCTGCTCATCAAAACCGAGCTTCAGGGCTTCTGCGCAGCTGCCACGCTCGCACTGCTTTCCAAGGAACAGGATGCGCTTGATGATCTTTTCCACTTCCCGGAACGACAAGCTCATCTCGCGCATGGTCGCGTTGACGCGTTCGAGATCATTCCGGGCGAGCTGCCGCTTCAGCCTGCTGTAGAGACGCATGAACTCCGCCTCGTAGCTGTCGCTCCACTCGCCGGGGAAGCGCAGAACGTCCTGGGCCTTTACCAGGCCCTGCTTGACGTTCTGGCCCAGTGCCAGGATGCGCGGTATTGCCAGCGGAGAACTGAACGCGATCTCCTTGAGCGCGGCCTTCCCTCCCTCTAGCATCCGCACGAAATGCTGTTCCTCGTCGATCTTAAGCATGGGATATCTTCCCACCGACTTCAGATAGGTATCGACAAGGTCCGCACCGCCCACCTCTTCAACGGCCTCCTGGATCTCGGCTATTGCGGGCTCCTCGACCTCATCTTCCTCGATGAGATCCTCGGCCAAGTCCTCGACCAGCCCTTCAGGGATACCCTCAGGATATGCGTTACTGCTCTTTTCTTCTGTTATTGTTGTCTTGGTCATGGCAAATGCCTTTCTCTCTCTTGTTTAATTATAGCAAAAACGTTAACTGGGTCAAACAATTAATTCCCGACCATCTCGCACGGATTATGCAGAGTGTTACATCCTAGGTCTGTCAGTTATTAGACACCCGAAAACATAACTGGTTGGCCTAAATGGGACTTATTCTATCCTTAATAGAAAGCACTTGCAACTCCTTTTTTGCTCTGCCAACATTCCTCGTCATGCACAGTTTCCCGTCTTCACCTGACAGGTTGCTCGTCTACCTCTTCGGAGCAAGCGGGTTGGTGGGAATTGCGCTGGGGCACGGCTTCAAAGGAACGTTCCCAGTCGCTTATCACGGCATGCTTGGCGTAATGATCATATCCCTGATGCTCTAACCTAGTTATCGGTTCTTCTTAGATGAGATCGTTCTGAGGCAAGACCGATGAAAATCATCGAAAAAGGCAGGCAAGGGATCAGGAAGGCATTAGAAGAATGTCTGGCGCTGCTGTTCTTACTGAAGGACCGAAGGGTGCATTGGCATGCAAAGCTCGTTGTCCTGCTTCCGTTGGCGTACATCGCCTCTCCGATCGACCTGATCCCTGACGGCCTGATGTTCTTCGGGCAGATCGATGACCTGATCGTTGTCAGGTTCAGCTATGCTCTATTAAAGACCATCATCGACCCCGCGGTGCTGGAGGACTGCCGCGAACAGTCACGGGCGCTTCTGTCCGAGCGGGGGAAGCATCGCATGAAATTCGCCATAGCTTTCTCGGCGATCTGGATATTCTTGTTGACCTTCCCGGCCATCTATCTTTTCAAGAAGATCCAGCGTCTCAGCACCCTGTAAGCTCTACCTCATGCCTCCCCGATCAGCTGCCACTCAACCTGACCACGTCCTCGACCTTCCGGGCCTGCCGGCAGCAGTCTACCTCAGCCCCCTGCTGCCCGGCTTCACCGGAGCGCTGCCGGCCTTGCACATCGGGCAGAACTCGGCAGCATAGCTTGGCACGGCAAGGGTGACCAGTGATCGGTAGGGCACGCCGAGGTCCGCTTTTCCGCCTGAGCGGTCCACCAAGGAGGCTGCGGCGATGACTGTGCCACCTGCCTTCTTGACGACCTCGATGGTCTCCCGCGTCGATTTCCCCGTCGTGATCACGTCCTCCACAACGAGCACCCGCTCGCCCGGTTTGATAGTGAATCCCCGACGAAGCGTGAGTTCCCCGTTCACCCGCTCGGCAAACAGCGCCCGGACGCCAAGAGCTCTTGCGGTCTCGTGCGAAACGAAGACGCCGCCCAATGCCGGAGCGATGACTGCCTCGATCCTTTGGTCCTTGAAGTGCGCTGCCAGCTCAGCGCAAAGCTTCGTTGCGATGTCCGGCTGCTGCAATACCAGCGCTGACTGCAAATACCGGTCGCTATGCAGTCCCGAGGACAGCAGAAAATGCCCGGAAAGCAGCGCCCCGGTCCTCCGATAAATGTCAAGCACCTCTTCCTGATTCACAATGGGACCCTCCCGCACGTTTTGTCGCGTGCCTATCGCTTCAGCTCAGCAAGGATGCTGTCCGATCTCCCCGACGATCTTCTCGACAGCCGCCTGTCTATCGGCAGCCTTGAGCACCGGTCTCCCAACGACGATGTAATCAGCACCGCATGATATCGCCTCTCCCGGCGTCATGACCCGCTTCTGATCGTCCTTCCCGGCCCATGCGGGTCGCACCCCGGGCGTAAGGATCACAAAGCTCCCGCGTACGGATTTCCGCAGCATCTTGATCTCCTGGGGAGATGCAACTACGCCGCTCATGCCTGCCCGCTGTGCCAGTTTCGCCAGGTGCGACACCTCCCTGCGGAGCGATCGGTTGATCTTGAGGTCCCGTCGGAGCGCCAGATCGTCCATGCTTGTCAAAATAGTGACCGCAAGCACGAGCGGCCGCTGCAGGCCCTGCTTATCAGCTGTTTCCCGGGCTGCCCCAGCCGCAGCCTTCATCATGTCCATCCCACCCAAGGCATGAACATTAAAGATACTGACGCCGAGCTTGACCGCCTCAGCTGACGCCGTTGCGACCGTATTGGGGATGTCGTGATATTTAAGGTCCAGGAACACCCGGACGCCCTTCTCAATGATCCGGCGTACGATGTCCGGCCCATAAGCCGTGAAAAGCTGGTGGCCGACCTTAAACATGCCGACAGCGCCACGCAGCTCGTCCACAAGCGCCAGAGCCTCGCGATTGCTCTCGAGGTCCAAGGCGATGATGAGATGGTCTTTTGGTGCTGTCGTAATAGTCATGGGTGCGAAAAAAGCCGCTGAAGAGAAGAGGATGCGGCTATAACAACCGTGCAGAAACAGTGAAGTACGCTCGGCCGGCCGTCTTCTTGGGGCATCCGGTGCGATCAATAGATCCTGAGCAGGCTGAGAAGCCGGTCTTTGAACAGTTCGGCCAGGAGTTGAAGGTTCTCCCCGCGAAGAAACTGATCGGCATTGTTCGAAAACAGCACCCAGACCTCCGGAGGGAACTCCTTATCTTCCTGGGACATTTCAACATGAAGCGTAACCTTTGGGAGGGCCCGCACCGTGATCGCCAGATTGCTCCCGATCATGCTCGGCGACAGGAACGCGTCGAAGAGCGGCAGTAGTGTATTGGACCGGCCAATGAACTCCGTGACATGCTGCGTGAGAGGAAGCTCCACCCGCTTGTGAAAGTCCTTCACGGAAAGATTGGTGAGCTCCTTCAGCGCGCGCCAGGGCAATTCAACAAATGCATTCCCGGTCGATGACAGATAATCGAGGATGACCGCCTCATGGGTATCAGGCGCCTTTTGACCGCGGAGGGTGATGCCGGTGCGGTTAATGACATATTCCTGTCCGAGCATGGCGAGGAGAAGCGCGTCATCTGCGTCGTTGTACAGGGCACTGATGCGTTCAGCGAGTGCGGGAAATGGGATATGCTCCAGCGCCTTCTTCATCGTCGTGGGCCCGATGCAGGTGCATCGGCGCGGTGCTTCACTTCCCCTGTTTCATTTGATCGATGACTTCCCGGAGCAACTCTTCCATATTGATCTGGAGCGGAATGACCTCGGCGGGCATGCGCTCTTCGAAGTGATAGGACCCCTCGGTCATCAGGAACAGATGATGGATGATCCTCCGCACCTGAAGTTTCAGCCCGTTGAAGAGGTCCTTGGGCGTGACAAAGCCGTTCTCCACAAAGATCGCGCCGATCTTCTTAAGCCCGGCGCTCTTCTGGTGAAGGGAGAGCGCCCGCTCAAGCTGGCTCCTGGTGATCTTCCCGGCAGCGACCATGACCTCACCCAGGCGGTCCCTTTCATCCTTCGAGGTGGCGAAGATGATCTGACCATTTTTCACATGGATGGACCGCTCGGCATTGCCGGTCCCACAGGTCAGCGTTCCCGTCGCCTTCTGCTGGTGCAGGACCGCAAGAACGTCGGAGAATGGTGTTTCGATCAGGTTGCCGGAGAGTGATAGCGCCATAGGATCCATTGACGAGAGCGATGCCCCGTGACGAGCGGTCACTCCCGAGCATGCAGGGGAGGACCAGATACAAGGGATGTCAGAACTAACGGGAGAAGATCAATATTCGAACCGTATGCCGATCCCTCCCAGTGTATGGTTGCCGGTCTTCAGCTCGGCGTAGAACATGGTCTTCTGCGCTACTCTCCACTCCACGCCGCCGAACACATAATAGTCCGTCTCGTTCTTCGGGAGATAGGACCCATAGAGAGCCGACAGCTGGAGTCCACCATACGGCGTGATCTTATAACCCCGTTCGGTGAGCGGGTACGATCTGCTGAAGATCGTAGAGAACGTGACCTCGCTGATGTTCTTGCCGCTGATGACGTTGGTATTGAATCCCAGGTCGACGGCCATGTCCACGGGGACCCCCTCGGTCTGTTTGACGAGCTGGTACTTGATGTCAGCGCCTCCCATGACCGCTACTTTGTTATCCGATCCAACATCAGCGGTCGTGGCGCCGAACATGACGCCAACCTCCGCGAGAGCGCCAAGGCCGATGCGGAACGCGGGATAGAAGCTCCGGTAACTCTCTCCGAGCGTGAAATGCACCCCTGCCTGTGTAAGCCCTGCATCGAGGCTCTCGGCGGTCGTGAACACGTTCTGGGTCAGCGTCTCGATGCTGTCAGCCCGCGCCATGCCGGCTGCCAGCACGAGCAGAACGAACGACCCCAGCGTAATGATACGCAGCATACGCCCTTCCTTCATTATCACCTCACAATACTTTTTTGCGACTGGAACTATAGCATGGACCACAATGATTGACAAGAGAAAAGATGGCGGGCTGCACAGTGTTGGCATACCATTGAAGCAATGCAAGGGGGACAGGTGTTCGCAGTGCAGCATGGGGGGCTGCGGACAGGGAAGACCCTCCGCGTGAGACGTCCGCTCATCCGCCCTTGTCGAGCTCGATGTTCCAGTAGAGATAATCGCGCCAGCTCATGGGCGCGTTCCTGATGCCAAGACGGAGCGTGACGACGGGCATCCATTTCGGCTTGGCGGGATGCCGGATCAGACGCATCCTGGCCTCCTGCGGGGTCCTCCCCCCCTTTCGGTTGTTGCAGTTAAGACAGGCGGTAACGATGTTCTCCCACGTTGCCTGTCCTCCCTGTACTTGCGGGACAACGTGATCGAAGGTCAGGTCTTCGGCGGGGTGCCGGCTGCCGCAGTACTGGCAGGTATATTTGTCCCGCTGGTAGATGTTGGCGCGGGAGAAACGGACCTCCCGGCTCGCACGCTTGATCTTGACCAGTTTGAGGAGACGGAGGATGGAGGGAAGCCGAAAGGTCACTGAAACGCCTCTCACTTCGCGGTCGTAAAAGTCAATGACCTCTACTTTGCCCTGCGTGAGGAGGGTGATGGCCCGCTGCCAGGAGATGATCTTGAGCGGTTCGAACGTTGAGTTCAGGAGAAGTGTCCGTTCCATGACAACTCTGCCCTCCCTGAACGACCGGGGGTACGTATCGGGCCGGGGTTGAACCGGTCCGGGAAAACAGACAGGAAAGCCTTCAATTCAGGCATAAAAATACCGAAAAAGACCGAGTTTGTCAATAGGGTTCGCTCACGGTATAATAAGTCCATGCTCGAGCCCGAAGGCAAAAGGATCGAATTGGCCGCATCGGCACAGGAGAACGATCTTACGCCCCTGGTCCATGACCCTTCCCCGAAGGTCATCATGGCGATGCTCGGCAATCGGAACGTCACCGAAGAGCACGTCCTGGTCCTTGCGAACCGGAAGAACCTTCCTCCGGAGGTCCTAAACGCGATCTTCAGGGACAAACGGTGGAGCGAGAGCTATCCCGTGCGGCTGGCCCTGGCGAAGAACCCGAAAACACCGCTCTTCACGGCGCTCTCCATCGCCCGGTTCCTCCGCCTCTTCGACATCGCGGAGCTTGCCCGGAACCACTTCATCCCGGTCATCTTTCGCAGAAAGCTGGAAGCAATCGTTATTGAAAAGATCCCCTCCCTCGCGCTGGGCGTTAAAAAAACCCTGGCCAGGGTCGCCGGGGGGGAGATCCTGCTCGCATTGATCAAGGACGGATACCCGGACGTGGTGAAGAACTGTCTGGAGAACCCCCATCTCGTGGAAGCCCACCTCTACAAGATCATCAGCCACAAGACGACCACCCCCGGGACCATCCGGACCATCGCCGAGGACCGGAACTGGTCCTGCCGCTACCATGTCAAGTTCGCCCTGATCCGCAACGCACACACACCCCTTGCCCGGACCGTCCTGTTCCTGCCGGACCTCAAGCTCCTCGACCTGAAAGAGCTTTACCGGGACCCATTGCTGCCGCATGAGGTGCGGCCCTTCATCCACCGCGAGCTGGTGGAACGCGGTGAGGACCCCGAGCACCTCGGTCGGGATGAAGCTGAGCGCATCTTCGAGATTGAGGAGAGCGACCTCGCGGACATTGAGAGGGAAATGCAGCAGTATGAGAACGGTGAAGCCCGGTCCGAGGGGCCGGTGCGTCCGGCTGGCGACAAGGAAGGGCCTGAGGGACCTTGACCACGCCTGCCCGGGACCGATGGCCGCAGGCCAGGTCATTGTCGGAGAAGCCTGAGAAGCCACCCCTGCCCCACCGTTATGGCGCCCTGGGGGCAGAACTCCTGGCAGCAGAAACAGCGTATACACCTCCGGTAATCAATGCGAAGCTTCCCGCCACCGGCGATCGCCTGCTGGGGACAGTCGTTCTGACATATCCCGCATTGAACGCAATTATGATGATCGATGACCGGCCGCGTCGTCAGCGCGTCCTTGAACCCCCTGCGCGCCCACTCCGGGAGCCGCCACTCGGTGTGCTCCCGCGGAGGAAGCTTGAAGTTCGGGACCACAACGCCTGACAGGTCCTCCCCGAGGACCTGGATATTCTCCTGGCTCGACGTTCCGATCCCGGCCTTCGAAGCCGCCCTGATCACGGGAAGGTCATCCGGGGAGAGTCCAATGACCAACCCTGATACTACATCGAGGGCAACGGGGTCCTGACCCGCAAGGACAACGCCAATCCTGCGCGGGTCGCCGCTTCCCGGCCCGTTCCCTTCCATTCCCACAACGGCATCCATGACCGTGAGCCGGGGTTTGAGCAGGGACGATAGATCGACCAGCATGAGGGTGAACGAATCGTGGTCCACACCGGTGTTGAAGTGCCATTGCACTTTTCTTTTTCCCGGCACACATCCGAAGAGGTTCTTGACCGCTCCGGTAAGGACCGTCATACCATGGGTCTTCAGCTTAGGGAGATTGATGATCGCATCTGCTTCGATGGCCGCGCGGGCGATCTCGAAGCGCTGGAATCTGCCCCGCCCTTTGACGGAAACCGCTTCGTCGAACTCGGCGAGGGCCGCACCCTCCTGTTCGATGACAGCAAGGATGCCGGACCTCTCGGCGACCGCGCGAAGATCACCGATGCCGGGGCTGTCTCCCACAAGAGCCAGCGCCCCTGCCTGATGGACAAGCCGTATCACCGCCCGTACGATCTCGGGGTGTGTCGTGACCGCGTCTGAGGGAGGCCGGCCCTTCAGAAGATTGGGCTTGATCAGCACCCGTTCGCCAGACCTGATGAACGATCCCATCCCGCCCAGCAGATCAACCGAGCGTCTGACCGCGACTTGGACCTTGTCCTGATCATAATCGTCGCACCTGACCAGAGATACCTGTGTCCTCATCGGAGATCCTCTCCTCTGATGGTCCTTTCCGTTTTGCATTACGAACCGCGCTGGACCGCGCGGATCACATCCAGCATCTGATCATGGATCATGCCATTGCTGGCTATGATCTCCTTATCATGGATGCTGAAGCGGGTGCCGGAAAAGTCCGAGACCTTCCCTCCAGCCTCCTGTACGATAAGGCTGCCTGCCGCCACATCCCAGGGATGGAGCTTCAGTTCCCAGTAGCCATCCAGCCGTCCTGCGGCAAGGTTGCACAGATCGAGCGATGCGGCCCCGCTGCGGCGCACCTCCTGGGACACCATGATGAGGGCATTGAAGAAGTTGAGGTTATTCTCTCTGCTCAGGACCCGGTCATAGGGAAAGCCTGTTGCGAGCAGGCTCCTGATAAGGACATCGTTCCGCGATACGGCGATTGGCCGGCTGTTGAGAAAAGAACCTGCCCCTTTGACGGCGGAGAACAGCTCGTCCCGCATGGGGTCGTAGACAATGCCCAGCAAGATTTCTCCATTGCGTTCAAGTCCTATGGAGACCGAAAAGCTCGGATAGCCGTGCGCGTAGTTCGTCGTTCCGTCAAGCGGATCGATAACCCAAAGGAAACCGGAGTTGCTCTCCACCCTGGACCCTTCTTCTGCGAGGATTCCGTGTCCGGGAAATGCCTTGAGGATCGTCGCGACAACGGTCTTTTCCGAGAGCCGGTCCATCTCCGTGACCATGTTGATCTCGCCCTTGTAGGAGATGTCACGGGTTCCGTTCACGTTGTCCTTCAATATCCTGCCTGCTCTAAGAGCGGCAGCTTTTGCGACCTCAAGGTACGTCCGCATGCATCCTCCCTACCGTTCGGGCTCATTTTACCACGTTCCGTCCCTTTTCCATGAGCCCTTTCTCCGCTGATACCGCTACGTCTGCCGGAGAAAATTGCCTTTCAAACAAAAAGAGCAGGGCATAAATGCCCTGCTCACTATCGTTGATAAAGCGTTTAACGATTATGCTGATGAAGCCCTTAGTTGGACCGTAGAGGTTACTGGACGACCCTATTCATCTCAACACCAAGGTAGTCTGCGAGAAGCTTCACGGTCCTCGGCTTCATCGTGATCCCTTTGAGTGTCCTCGAAACGGTCACCTTGTGGATGCCGAGCTTATCGGCAATCTCCGTGTAGCTCAAACCCTTTTCCAACCGCTTTTTTTCCAAGACTTCGATGTTATACATTAGGCCACCTCGCTTTCAAGAAGCATTGCGCCATAAAATCCTGAAATGCAATAATCTATAATTACGGTTATTATTATAGCACAGGAACTTGCAAGAACAAGCATAAACAAAGATATATTTTGCAACTTTTTGACATCATGTTTTGATAAATAAAACCGATACTATCCTTAATTTAACAATACTGTTACGATACTTCACATCTTGAGCATTTATGAATGTCTGCTATTTGGCGCTCCATCGATGGGGCCGATGACAGGTTATGCAATTTTTTCCCGTGTGATGCACATTCCTGGCGTTCAGGACCTCCTGTGTATGGCACCGCAGGCAGTCTCCGTCTACAGGTTTGATGCGGGTATGCGGTTTATGGCATTCGTAACAATTGAGCCGAGCCATGGGGACCTTAGGCGGGAATGAGGTCCGGGATGAAGAACGGTGGCAACTCAGACATCGCTCGCGGTCAGGAATGAACCCGCCGGGCTTTTTCGGTGAAAAGGGATGACACATCATGCAGGACGCATCTTCCATCCCCATTCCGTGGATCTTCCAGTCCTTATGGCATCGCAGACACGCGTCCTTCTCAGGGCGGAATGAATGAACCGTTCGCTGGTGGCAGTCTTTGCAGGCAAGTTTCTCGACATTGATGTGACGGGCATGTCCCGTTGACTTGTTCACTGAGATGGCACCTTGTGCGACGTTGTCCCAATGGCACTTCACGCAGGTCTTCCAGGGGGTAGCTTCGCCGTGAGGCTCGGGAGTCTTCCTGTCGGTGGTGAAGACGAACTTGACCAGCAGCCGGTTCTGCTCAATGATGCCAAGCTGGTGGCACTCCTGGCAGACGATATTACGGTGCCCGGACAGTTTCCAGGCGGTGTACGCCTCTTCCATCAGGTGGCAGCTGCTGCAGAATTCAGGATTCTTCTGGATATACGTATAATAACGGATAGCGAGGACAATGCCGAGGATGCAGATAATGAGCAGGATCGAGACCAGAATGGTCTTTTCGCGGGGACTGAGCCCGCGATCGAGCTTATCGAACAGGTTTTCGAGGAATTTGATCATCCTGAATGAACAATATAAACGAAGGCGACTACCTGCCGGGTACTACTTGATCAGGTGCTCAGCGATCTGCACTGCGTTCAGCGCGGCGCCTTTCCTGAGATTGTCTGATACGATCCAGATGTTCAGACCGTTCGGAACGGTCTCATCCTCCCGTATCCTCCCTACATATACTTCATCCTTCCCGGAAACATCCAGCTGGAGAGGATAGAGGTTACGGGACGGGTCATCGTACACGATGACCCCGGGGAACTTGGAGAGCACTGCCCTGGCCTCGTTCGCACCAAGCTTTGTGCCGGTCTCGATATTGACGGACTCCGCATGGCATCGGAACACGGGAACGCGGACCGTGGTGGCGGTCAGCCGGATGGCGTCGTCCTCCATGATCTTCCGTGTCTCATTCACCATCTTCATCTCTTCCCTGGTGTAACCGTTCTCGAGGAATCCGTCGATGTGCGGCAGGCAGTTGAATGCTATCTGGTGCGGATAGACCTTCGTCTCGATATCCTTGAAGTTAAGGAGCGCCACGGTCTGGCTCGCGAGCTCGTCAATGGCCTCTTTCCCCGTTCCCGATACGGACTGGAACGTCGTGACCACGACCCGCTTGACCTTCGCCGCATCGTGGATCGGCTTGAGCGCCATGAGGAGGCCGATGGTCGAACAGTTCGGGTTTGCAATGATGCCGGCATGCTTCTCCAGGGAATGGGCATTGATCTCGGGGACCACCAGCGGCACCTGCGGATCCATCCGGAATGCGCTGGAATTGTCGATCACCACTGCACCTGCTGCAACGGCAACAGGAGCGAACTTGAGACTACGCTCGCTCCCTGCTGAGAACAAGGCGATATCCACGCCTTTGAAAGAATCTTTCGCGAGCTTCCTGGAGGGAAGGTTCTTGCCGCGGAACTCGATCCGCTCACCTTCCGAACGTTCCGATGCGAGCAGGACCATTTCGGATATCGGGAAGTTCCGTTCGTCGAGGATGGACACCATCTCCCGACCTACGGCCCCGGTCGCTCCGACAACGGCAACGACATATTTGCTTTTTTTCTCGAGCATTGAACGCTACGTTTCCACAACGATCCGGAGCATTCTCCGGAGAGGCTCAGCAGCACCCCACAGGAGCTGATCACCGCAGGTGAAGGCGTTCAGAAACATCGGCCCCATGTTCATCTTGCGCAAGCGTCCGATCGGCACGGTGAGAGTGCCGGTAATCGCAGCAGGGGTAAGCTCCTTAACGGTGATCTCCCGCACGTTCGGCACGACCTTCACCCACTTGTTGTGCTTCGCGATCATGTCGGTGATCTCGCTCAACGGCACATCCTTCTTCATTTTGATCGTCAGCGCCTGGCTGTGGCACCGCATGGCGCCGACGCGCACACAGGTGCCGTCGATCGGAACAGGATTGTTCTCCCGGCCCAGGATCTTGTTCGTCTCTGCCTGGCCCTTCCACTCTTCCTTGCTCTGGCCATTCTCAAGCTGTTTGTCGATCCACGGGATTACAGAACAAGCCAGCGGAACACCGAAGAACTCCTTCGGATATGCATCGGACCGAACATGCTCGGACACCTTCCGGTCGATGTCGAGAATGGCGCCTGCGGGGTCGTCAAGCAGCGTCTTGACCGAAGCATGGGCCGACCCCATCTGCTTGAGCAATTCACGCATATTGTTCGCGCCCGCGCCGGAAGCGGCCTGGTATGTCATGGCGCTCATCCATTCGACGAGGTCCCGCTCGTACAGACCGCCCAGCGCCATCAGCATAAGCGATACCGTGCAGTTGCCGCCGATGTAGTTCTTGATGCCTTTTGCCATGCCAGCCTTGATCACCTTCATGTTGACCGGATCAAGGATGATGATGGAATCGTTCGTCATGCGAAGCGTTGACGCCGCGTCAATCCAGTAGCCCTTCCAGCCTGCCTCACGAAGTTTGGGATACACTTCCGTCGTATAGTCGCCGCCCTGGCAGGAGATGATAGCGTCCAGCTTCTTCAGCTCGTCGATGCTCTTCGCGTCCTTGAGCGCAGGAACGTCCTTGCCGATGCTCGGCCCCTTGCCTCCCACATTCGACGTGGTAAAGAACACCGGATCAATGAGATCGAAGTCCTTCTCTTCCTTCATTCGGCCCATGAGCACCGAGCCCACCATACCGCGCCAACCGATAAAGCCAACTCGCATCATTATATTGCTCCTGCTTTTTTATTTGTACACTCGGAACTATGAACTTCGACCGTTGAACTGTTTTATACCAGCCCCGCCACCATGTCCCCCACTTCCGTCGTGGACATACCCATCTTGCCTGCTGCCTGGCTCTTCATCTTCTTCATGGTCGCGATCATCGCATGTTCCACTGACTGGGAGGACTTCGTTTCGCCCAATGAATCGAGCATCATCATGGCTGCGCCTATGGCTGCCATCGGGTTAATGACATTCTGGCCGGCATACTTTGGCGCACTGCCGCCCATGGGCTCGAACATGGACACACCTTCGGGGTTGATGTTCCCGCCGGAAGCAACGCCGAGACCTCCCTGGATCATGGCGCCCAGGTCCGTGATGATGTCGCCGAAGAGATTCTCTGTCACGGCCACGTCGAACCATTCGGGGTTCTTCACGAACCACATATTCGCGGCATCAACGTGGTTATAGTCGCGCTTGAGCTCGGGATACTGCTTCGCGCCCATTTCTTCGAAGGCGCGGAACCAGAGGTCGCCGCAATGGGTCAGCACGTTGCGCTTGTGGATGAGCGTGATCGGCTTGGCAGCGTATTTTGGATTCTGCGCATTTCTCTTCTTCTTGAGCTCGAAGGCATACTTCAGGCATCGGTCCACGGTGCGTCGGTCATAGACCATGAGCTGCGTGGCGATCTCATCTGGCGTTCCCACACGCGTCGCACCGCCATGGCCTGTGTAGATGCCGCCGGTGTTCTCCCGGATCACGACGAAGTCGATATGCTCAGGCCCCTTGTCCTTAAGCGGCGTCTCCACGTTCGGATAGAGCTTCACCGGCCGCAGATTGATGTACTGGTCCAGGCTGAAGCGGATCTTGAGCAGGATGCCGGTCTCGAGGATGCCGGGCTTGACGTCAGGATGGCCGATGGCCCCGAGGAACAGGGAATCGAACTTCCTGAACTCGCCGATGGCGCTGTCCGGAAGGGTCTCACCGGTCTTCAAATAGCGCGCACCGCCGAAATCGAATTCCGTGAACTCGAGCTTAAAGCCACCCTTGGCGGCTGCGGCCCTCAGGACCTTTAGTGCCTCACGGACCACCTCGGGACCGGTGCCGTCACCGGGGATCGTTGCGATATGAAAGGTTTTCGCCATGGTCGATGCTTCCTCTCAAATAGGGAGATCATAGAGCACGTGCATGCTCAATCCTTCTTTTTTCTCATGCCGCAGTTGTTCGTCCGCATCTCGGCGCACTTGTCGTCGCCGGGCAAGAAGCCAAGCCCGCAGACATGTCGCAACGGTTCGGAAGACGGGGAAAATGACGCGTCGAGGTTCTTGCTGTAGTAAACGCAGGGGACGCAGAGGGAATCGATGTGATCCTGGTTATTGCCCGGCTGGAGCGTTTTCATCAGCTTGAAGCACGCTGTCAATTACAGGCCTGCCTTCTTCTTTGTATATGCCATGAGTCCGCCGGCCGCGATCAGCTCCTGCATGAAGGGCGGCACCGGTACGACCGTGAAGGTCTTGTTCGATGTAATATTGCGGATCACGCCGGCGTCTGCGTCTACCTCGACCTGGTCGCCCTCCTTGATGCCCTCGACGGCTTCGATGCTCTCGAAGATAGGGAGCCCCATGTTGAAACAGTTCCGGTAGAAGATCCGGGCAAAGCTCTTCGCGACCACGCAGGATACCCCTGCCGCCTTGATGGCGATGGGCGCGTGCTCGCGGGACGAACCGCAGCCGAAGTTCTTGTCCGCCACCATGATGTCCCCGGGCTGCATTCTCTTCATGAAGTCGGGGGTGGTCGAATCCTCCATGCAGTGTTTCGCCAGTTCCTTCGGGTCCGAGGTGTTCAGATACCGCGCCGGGATGATGGCATCCGTGTCGACGTCAGCGCCGAACTTCCATGCTTTGCCTTTGAATTTCATGAGAGAACCTCATATCAGCCACAGAGAGCACGGAGACCACAGAGAACATTACAACATGGTTTTCTCGGTATCCTCGAGCCCTCGGCGGCAAAAAGTTATTTCAATTCTTCCGGCCGCCCGATCCTTCCGAGCACTGCCGATGCCGCGGCGATGGCCGGGCTGGAGAGATACACTTCGCTCTTGGGGCTGCCCATCCTGCCGACGAAGTTCCGGTTCGTTGTCGTGATGGCCGTCTCCCCGGCCGCCAGGATCCCCATGTGCCCCCCGAGGCAGGGGCCGCAGGTCGGTGTGCTGAAAGCCGCGCCGGCATCAATGAAGACGTCCACGAGACCTTCCTTGATGGACTGCTTGTACACATCCTGCGTTGCCGGGATAACGATCATCCTGACGTAGGGATGGACCTTGTGTCCTTTGATGACCTTGGCCGCCTCGCGCATGTCCTCGATCCTGCCGTTCGTGCAGGACCCCACCACGGACTGGTCGATGTTCACCGAAGCCACTTCGCTCACCGGCTTCACGTTCTCCGGGAGATGCGGGCAGGCGACCTGTGGTTCCATGCCCGTAAGGTCGTACTCCCGCACGTCGACATAGTTCGCCTTCCTGTCGCTCTTGTAGAACTTGTATTTGCGGCGTGCGCGCTTCGCAACGTACTTCTCTGTGATCTCGTCCGGCTCGATAATGCCGTTCTTGCCGCCGGCTTCGATGGCCATGTTGCAGATCGTGAGCCTGCCGGACATCGGCAGCTTCTTGATTGCCTCACCGGCGAACTCCATGGCCCGGTAAAGCGCCCCGTCCACGCCGATGTCGCCGATGGTGCGCAGGATGATGTCCTTGCCTCCCACCCACCTGCCGGGCTTCCCCGTGTAGACGAATTTCATGCTCTCGGGAACCTTGAACCATGCCTCGCCCGTGATCATGGCCGCGGCCACGTCAGTGCTGCCTACGCCGGTGGAGAATGCGCCGAGACCGCCATAGGTGCACGTATGGCTGTCTGCGCCAATCACCACGTCGCCCGGCACCACGATGCCCTGCTCCGGCAGGAGGGCATGCTCGATGCCCATCCTGCCCACCTCGAAATAGAGCGAGAGGTGATGCTCACGAGAGAACTGGCGGAGCATATTGCACTGCTCGGCCGATGCAATGTCCTTGTTCGGCGCGAAATGGTCAGGGATCAGCGCGATCCGGTCGGGATCGAACACCTTTGTTGCCCCGGCTGCGCGGAACTCCTTGATCGAAATGGGCGCGGTGATGTCGTTCGCAAGCACGACATCAAGCTTTGCGTTGATCAGTTCGCCCGGTTTTACCTCTTTTTTGCCGCAGTGCGCGGCCAGGATCTTTTCCGTTATGGTCATCATAGTTCGAAGAATATACAACATCCCCCAGGTGGTTTCAACTGCTTTTTGCCCTGCCCTTTTTCCAGTACTCGAGCTTGTTCAGGGCATTGACGTAGGCCTTGGCGCTGGCAACGATGATGTCGGTGTCGGCGCCGTGGCCCGCGACCTTCTTGCCTTGCTCCTCCACCTTTACCGTAACCTCGCCCAGGGCATCGGTGCCACCGGTGATGCCCTTCACGAGATAGGCGTCAAGCTTGCTCTTGGTGCCGGTCATCGCGGCGATCGTCCGGTAGGCGGCATCCACCGGCCCGTCTCCGGTCCCGGTCTGCTTCACGATCTTGCCATTGACCTCCATCTCGACAGTGGCGGTCGGCGTGATCCCCGTTCCGCCTTCGGCCTTGAGGTCCTTGAGCACAAAGACCTCGGTGATGTGCTGCACTTCGTCGGAAATGATGGCCTCAAGATCCTCGTCGAAAACCTCTTTCTTCTGGTCGGCGAGCCGCTTGAAGCGGTCAAAGGCCTTGTTGAGGTCACCTTCCGAAAGATCGTAGCCAATCTGCTTGAGCCGGTCGCGGAAGGCATGCCTTCCGGAATGCTTGCCAAGAACGAGGTTCGTTTTGACGAGCCCCACGGACTCGGGCCGCATGATCTCGTACGTCGTCCGCTCCTTGAGCAGGCCGTCCTGGTGAATGCCCGATTCATGGGCGAAGGCGTTGGCCCCCACGATGGCCTTGTTGGGCTGTACCGGAATGCCGGTGATCTTGGTCACGAGCCTGCTCGAGCGGGTGATCTCCTCGGTGTTGATCTTCGTGTCTGCACCGAAGAAGTCCTTCCGCGTGCGGAGCGCCATCACCACCTCTTCCATGGAGCAGTTCCCGGCGCGCTCGCCGATGCCGTTCACCGTGCACTCCACCTGGCCGGCGCCATTACGGATGGCGGCGATGGCGTTCGCCACGGCGAGGCCGAGATCATTGTGGCAATGGACCGAAATGACGGCCTTGTCGATGTTCCTGACCTTTTCCTTGACGCTCCTGATCAGCGCCCCGAATTCCTCGGGCATGGCATAGCCGACCGTGTCCGGGATGTTCACCGTGCTGGCACCTGCTTCGATGACCGCTTCCACGACCTCGTGGAGATAGGCAACATCGGTCCGCGTCGCGTCCATGGGGGAGAACTCAACGTCGTCAACATAGGAACGGGCATGCCTTACCATCTCGACGGAGCGCTTGAGCGCCTCGTCGCGCGATATCCGGTACTGGTGCTTGAGATGGATATCGGACGTCGAGTGGAAGGTATGGATGCGCCGTTTCGGAGCTTCCTTCAGCGCCTCCCAGGCCCGGTCAATGTCCTCCTTCTTGGCCCGAGCCAGGCTGCAGATGATCGGCCCTTCGACCTCGCTGCCGATGCGCTTGATGGACTCGAAATCGCCGGGAGAGCTGATGGCGAAGCCGGCTTCGATGATGTCAACGCCGAGCCGTGCAAGCTGCTTTGCCAAGGTGATCTTTTCCTCGACGTTCATGCTCGCCCCGGGGGATTGTTCGCCGTCGCGGAGCGTGGTATCGAATATCTTAATGGTCCTGCTCATACTATCCTCCGCATCGAAATCGCTTCGATGATAGAAATCCGTTTAGAAAAGAGATGCGACGGAGTCGGCGACTCTGTGCCTTGCCGCCCGCCGCTCCCGCCCTTTTACGCTGCAGCCTTCTGTCGTTTCAGAAGCTTGAAGAGCGCCTCGCCGATGCCCGCAAGGACATAGGCAAGCGAGATGAGGAACAGCACGAGGGCTGGATGGTAGGCCACGACCACCAGGAGCGCAACGATCGCTACCAGCAGGCCGAAGGGCCTCCGCTCCTTCAGGTTCGCTTCCTTCACGCTGTGATAGGTGATATTGCTCACCATGAGCCCGGCAACGATGAAGGTCATCGCCAGGACCCAGTAATCGAGGCTGATCATGTCCGCAATTCCCGCGAGATGCATCTCCTTCAGCGTATCGATGACCTCCTGGTACGCCAGGACCGTGGTCGCGATCATCAGGGCAGCCGCAGGCGACGGCAGGCCCGTGAAGTGCTTCTTCTCCTCGCTGCCCATCTGCACATTGAACCGGGCCAGCCGGAGTGCAGCGCAGGCGACCATGAAGAATGCGCCGAGCCAGCCGATCTTGCCGAACGACTGGAGCGACCAGCTGTAGACCAGCACGCCAGGGGCAACGCCGAACGATATGGCGTCGGACAGAGAATCGATCTCAATGCCGAAACGCGTGGCCGTATGCGTCATCCGCGCCACCCAGCCGTCAAGCACATCGAACACAGACGCCACCAGGATCGCCCACGCTGCCCGCTCATAATCGGAGTTAAAGGAGGCGATGATGGAGTAGAAACCGGCGAACATGCTCGACAGCGTTATCAGGTTGGGGAGCAGGTATATCCCTTTTCTCATTTGATGACTCCGATGACGTCCCGCGCACCCTTGATCCGGTCGCCGACCTTGACCATCAGGTCGGTGTTCTTCGGAAGGAACAGATCAACCCGGGAGCCGAACCGGATCAGGCCGTACCGCTCCCCGGCCTTCACCGTGTCGCCCGTTTTCGCGTAGCACACGATGCGGCGGGCAATGAGCCCGGCGATCTGCTTGACCAGCACCTTGTTCTTCCCATCCGAGATCACCATGCCTGTCTGCTCATTGTCCAGCGAAGCCTTGTCCACCGAAGCCACGAGGAACTTGCCGGGGTTGTATTTGACCGTCTCGACGGTCCCGCCGATGGGCGTCCGGTTCACGTGCACGTTGAACACGGACAGGAAGATGCTGATCTGCTTCACGTCCTGCTTGAGATAATCCGGCTCGTAGATGTCCTTGATGACGATCACCTTGCCGTCGGCAGGAGAAACAACGATACCCTTGCCTTCGGATATGGTCCTCTCCGGATCGCGGAAGAAGAACAGCACGAACAGCAAGAGCGCGAACGCCACGTATCCCATATGCTTCCAGCCGAGAAGAACGCAGAGGACCGTCACCGCTGCCAAAGGAAGGATGAATGGCCATCCCTCGGCGGCCACCGGTATTCCGTAGTTTTTCATCATAATAGGTTCGTTATCTCCTGGCTCCTGTAGCCCCTAATTCTTGCTCTTGTCCACGAGCTTGCCCTTCTGGAGCCAGGGCATCATCTTCCGGAGCCTGCCACCCACCTCCTCGATGGGATGGGCCTGTCCCTTCTTCGTCAAGGCATTGAACGTCGGCTTGTTCGCCATGTTCTCGAGCATCCACTCCTTCGCGAACTGGCCGGACTGGATCTCGGCGAGGATCTTCTTCATCTCCTTCTTGGTCTCCTCGGTGACGATACGGGGACCGCGGGTCAGGTCGCCATACTGTGCCGTGTTGCTGATGGAATACCGCATGTTCGAGATGCCCCCCTCGTAGATCAGGTCCACGATGAGCTTGAGCTCATGGAGACATTCGAAATAGGCCATCTCCGGCGCGTAGCCTGCCTCGACAAGGGTCTCATAGCCGGCCTGGATCAATGCCGTCGCACCGCCGCACAGCACCGCCTGCTCGCCGAAGAGGTCCGTCTCGGTCTCCTCGCGGAACGAGGTCTCGATGACGCCTGCCCGGGCGCAGCCGATGGCAGACGCATAGGCCAGCGCCATGTCGCGGGTCTTGCCCGACGGGTCCTGATGGACCGCGATCAATCCCGGAACGCCCTCGCCCTTCACGTACTGGGAACGGACGAGATGACCAGGGCTCTTCGGCGCCGCCATGAACACGTTGATGTCCTCGCCCGGCACGATCTGTCCGAAGTGGATGTTGAAGCCATGGGCGAAGGCGAGGAACGCGCCCTTCTTGATGTTCGCCTCGATGTCCTTCTTGTACATGCCGCCCTGCAGTTCATCGGGAACCAGGACCATGATGATGTCGGCGGTCTTGGCCGCCTCCGCCACCTCGACCACCTTCAGCCCGGCGCCGGCAGCCTTTTCCCAGGACTTGCTCCCCTTCCGGAGCCCGACCATCACATCGATGCCGCTCTCCTTCAGGTTGTTCGAATGGGCGAAGCCCTGGCTCCCGTACCCGATCACCGCTACCTTCTTGCCCTTGAGCAGGCCCATGTCCGCGTCTTTCTCGTAGTAGATCTTCATCGTATCCCCTTTCAAAATATATGCAGCCGTATCTATTGTATCTTCTTTTTGAACTCATCATCTTTCAGCAGCTGGTTCAGCGCCGACGACAGCGCCTCTGAAAGAGCGTCTGCCGTTGTATCGAATGAGAATGCAACGTCCTGGCGCTCCATTTTGCTGTTTAGGACCAGTGTACGGAATATTTTTTTCTCCGCACCATCAGCCGCAAATACCCTGAGTTGGACCGCGGCAGAGGTCTTGACATTCAGCGGCTGGGATACGACGTCTACCCAGAGCGTCTTGATCTCTCCGCCGATGAGGATGTTCATGCCGTCGGCCTTGATCGTCTCGGCACGCAGGTCCCATACCGGCGCGTCCTTGACGGTGACGCCCCGAGCCTTAAGCGCATCCTTTAACCCGGCAGTTACGAGATCGGCCACCGTGCCCTGCACGACAAGATCGTTCTCGATAGAATTGCTGATCGTCCGTTTGCCGAGGATCGATGTGGTCTTGCCGCGCTCATCCTTGAACGGGCTCACCCCGACCACCACGTTCGCAGTTCCGGTCACCGTCCCCTCGGGTACCTGGTATTTGACGCCTTCCAGAAGCACGGGTCCCTTCTCCGCGCAGGCCGAAAGAGACAGCAGTGCTCCAGCAAGCACCACGATGCATAGGTTCTTTTTCATGGGCGTACACCTCCAAAAATAACGATGGACATCGGGTTCCCGATGTCCGTAGAGCGTGCGTCGGGCCGGAAACCGAATTCCACGACATTAAAAGATACTGTCGGGAACCTACTCCCGGGTGATGGCGACCTTGCCGGTGCGGACGATATCCTTGATGCCCATGGGCTTGAGGAGTTCGATGAACGCCGCGATCTTCTTCTCGTCCCCGGTCACCTGGAAGGTGTAGGACTTCTGGGTGGAGTCCACAACGCGGGCACGGAAGATGTCGGCGATCCGAAGCGCCTCGGACCGGTGCTCCTGCGGCGTGTTGATCTTGATCAAACACATCTCGCGCTCGACGAATTCCTTGTCGGCAAAGTCGGTGACCTTGATGACATCAATGAGCTTGTTGAGCTGTTTGATGATCTGCTCCAGGATCCGCTCGTCCCCGGTGGTCACGATGGTCATCTGGGATATGGAGGGATCGAGGGTCGGGCCGATCGAGATGGTCTCGATGTTGAACCCCCTGCCGCTGAACAGCCCGGACACCCGCGACAGCACACCGAATTTATTTTCAACAAGAACCGATATGATGTGTTTCATGGTCGCTATCACCGTTCAAGAGTGGTTTCTTTCTGTTCAGCGATCCGTGATCGCCTTACTTCACGGCCTTCAATTTCTTTTCTTCCTTCTTCTTCTCATCGCCGAAGATCATCTCGTTGATCGAGGCCCCGGCAGGCACCATGGGGAAGACCTTCTCATACCGGGCGGTCACGAAATCCATGAACACCGTCCGCTTGGCCTTCATCGCCTCCTTGAGCACCGGCACCACCTCGGAGGGTTTCACCGCCCGCAGCCCGATGGCGCCGTACGCCTCGGCCAGCTTCACGAAGTCCGGCGTGCTGCCCAGGTCCACGGACGAATACCGCTCCTGGTAGAACAGTTCCTGCCACTGCCTGACCATGCCGAGGAACCGGTTATTCAGGATGACCACCTTCACCGGGATGTTGTTCTCGATGGAGGTCGCGATCTCCTGGATGTTCATCTGGATGCTGCCGTCGCCCGAGATGCTGAACACGTTCTTCTCCGGATGGGCGACCTTGGCGCCGATGGCCGCCGGGAACCCGTAGCCCATGGTCCCGAGGCCGCCGGAGGAGAGCCACATCCGCGGCTTATCGTATTTGTAGAACTGCGCCGCCCACATCTGGTGCTGGCCCACGTCGGTGACGATGATCGCGTCGCCGCCGGTGAGCTCGTAGAGCTTCTCGATCACGAACTGCGGCTTGATGACCTCATCGGACTGCTCATACGTAAGCGGCCGCTCCTCCCGCCAGGCGTCGATCTGCTTGAGCCAGCTCTTGCGGATCGCGTCCCAGGGCTCCTTGATGGCGCGCAGTTCCTTGTTGAGCTCCACCATGACGTGCTTCACGTCGCCGACGACCGGGATGTCCACTCGTACGTTCTTGCGGATGGACGTGGGGTCCACGTCGATGTGGATGATCTTGGCCTCGGGCGCGAACCCCTCCACCTTGCCCGTTACGCGGTCGTCGAACCTCGCGCCGATGGCGACGATGAGGTCTGAGTTGTGGATCGCCATGTTCGCATAGTAGGTCCCGTGCATGCCGAGCATGCCGAGCGACAGCGGGTGCGTCCCCGGGAAACCGCCGATGCCCATGAGCGTGTGGGTCACCGGGACCTTCGTGATCTCGGCGAACTCAAGGATCTCCTTGGCGGCGTTCGAGAGGATGACGCCGCCTCCGATATAGGCGACAGGCCGTTTTGCCGCGGCAATGGCCTCGGCTGCCTGCTTGATCTGGCGCTTGTTGCCCTCGACCGTAGGGTTATAGCTCCGGATCTTCACCTTCTCGGGATAGTGGAACTCAGTCTTGGCCGTCACCACGTCGCGCGGCAGGTCGATCAGCACTGGCCCGGGCCTCCCCGACGCCGCGATATAGAAGGCCTCCTTGATGGTCTGGGCCAGTTCGTTCACGTCCTTCACCAGGTAGTTGTACTTGGTGCAGGGCCGCGTGATGCCGACGATATCCGCCTCCTGGAAAGCGTCGTTCCCGATGAGCGCCGTGGGGACCTGGCCGGTGAACACCACAAGGGGGATGGAGTCCATGGACGCCGTCGCAAGCGCGGTGACCACGTTCGTGGCCCCGGGGCCTGACGTGACGAGCGCCACGCCGACCTTGCCCGTGGAGCGGGCATAGCCGTCGGCCATGTGCACGCCGCCCTGCTCGTGCCGCGGCAGGATGTACCGTATGTCCTTCTGCTCGTAGAGCGCGTCGAAGATCTTGAGCACCACGCCGCCGGGATAGGCAAAGATGGTGTCGACCTTCTCCTTCTTCAGGCATTCGATGAAGATTTCTGCTCCGGTTATCTGTTTGCTCGACATAGGATTTCCTCGTGGTGCTAGCTAGCGTGCAGGCCTGCCGGCCTGATTATGCCTTCACGATCGCCCCGGTGTTCGCCGAGGTGACGACCTTCGCGTACCGCGCGAGCCATCCCGTCGTGATCTTCGGCTTCCGGGGCTTCCATTTCGCGAGCCGTTTCTTGATCTCCGCCTGGGACAGCTTGACCTGCAGCCTGCGGCCCGGGATGTCGAGAACGATCTTGTCGCCGTTCTTCACGATCGCAATGGGCCCGCCTTCCGCCGCCTCGGGGGACACGTGGCCGATGCACGGCCCTTTGGTCCCGCCCGAGAACCTGCCGTCGGTGATGAGCACCACGGACTCGCCGAGGCCCATGCCCATGATGGCGGATGTGGGCGAGAGCATCTCGCGCATGCCCGGTCCGCCTTTGGGGCCCTCGTAGCGGATGACGATGGCATGGCCTGCCTTGATCCTCCCGCCCATGATCGCAGCCATGGCCTCGTCTTCGGAGTCGAAGACCACGGCCGTGCCTTCGAACCGCATCATCTTCTCGCTCACCGCGGTCTGCTTGATCACCGAGCCCTTCGGCGCAAGGTTCCCCGAGAGCACGGCGATGCCGCCCTCGCGGTGATAGGCCTTGTCGATCGGACGGATGACGTCCGCATTCCTCACCCTGCCGGCCTTTGCCAGCGCAACGATGGACCTCCCGCTCACGGTCGGGGAATCCTTCAGGACCGATGCGAACCGTGAGAGCACACCCGGGATGCCGCCCGCGGCGTCGAGGTCCTCGAGATAGTGCTGGCCTCCCGGGAGCATGTTGCAGATATGGGGCGTCCTCCTGCTGATCGCATCGAAGATCGATATCGGCAGTTCGATGCCAGCCTCATGGGCGATCGCAGGGATATGGAGCGATGTGTTCGTCGAGCCGCCGAGCGCCATGTCGATCCTGATGGCGTTCTCGAAGGCATTTCTGGTCATGATCTTTCTGGGGGTCAGCCCCTCCTTCACCATACCGACGATCCGACTGCCGCTCTCGAATGCGATGCGGCGCTTTTCGCCCGATACGGCCAGGGCCGTCGCACAGCCGGGCAGGCTCATGCCGATGGCTTCGGTCACGCAGGCCATGGTGTTCGCCGTGAACATGCCCTGGCAGGACCCCGGGCCGGGGCACGCGCACATCTCGAGTTCGGCGAGGTCCGCGCGGGACATCTCACCCTTCTTCACCTTCCCCACCGCCTCGAAAGCGCTGATAAGGTGCACCCGCTGTCCGCGGAAATTGCCCGAGTGCATGGGCCCCGCAGTGACGACGATGGTCGGAATGTCGAGCCGCGCGGCCGCCATGATCATGCCCGGCGTGATCTTGTCGCAGTTCGTGAGCAGCACCAGGCCGTCAAAGGCATGGGCTGTAGCTACAGATTCGACGATATCGGCAATGAGCTCCCGCGAAGGAAGCGAGTAGTGCATGCCCACGTGGCCCATGGCGATGCCATCACAGATCCCCGGCAGGCCGAAGAACAGCGGCCAGCCTCCTCCCGCGTGCACGCCCTTTTCGATGAAACGCTCGAGGTCGCGCATGCCGATATGGCCGGGGATGAGATCGGTGAAGCTCGTCGCCACGCCGATCATGGGCAGGTCGAGCCCCTTGCGGGTGATGCCGGTGGCGAACAGGAGCGACCGGTGACCTGCTCGCTCGATGCCTTTCTTGATCCTGTCGCTTCTCAAAATGGACGCTCCCTGGGCAAAAATAGTCATTATTTTTAACATAGATAGAGCAGGAGAGTCAATAAAAAAATCCCCCCCTACGATCTCCGTAAGGAGGGATTTTCGCAAAACCAGGTGTACTGAAAATACAAAAGGCAAGGGATCACCCTTGCCTTCTTCTCATCAGGCGTTGCCAGCCTTTGCCCGCCTGAGCATTTCCATCATTTTGTCTTTTGCCGCCAGCTTCAGCTTCTGCAGCCGTCTCCGCTCGATCTCTTCCTCAGGGCTGAGGTACACATGGATCTCGAAGTTCATCAGTTCCTTGTCGATCTTGCGGTGCTCCTGCTCCAGCCGCTGGAACTCCGCGTTCTCTGTCCTGAGCTTTGCCCTTAGTGCTTCCTCAGATACCTCCATCACATTCATAAGCATGCCCTCCTTTTATAAGTTCGGGACTTTTTGAATGACGAGAAGACCGGGATCAGACTATTTAATTTATAAAAAAATTTAACACAAATGTCGCGAAAAGGCAAGGCAAAATATCTTGAGAATGACCTGGCTTTTATATTGCATTATCAACAACTTAAAAAATATTTTATGGTTTTCCAGACTTCCTTCCACCCACGGGTTCGTTCAGCAATAACGCCATGGCATTTCGTTCAAGCGACATGACCACTGCATCCTCGACCGGCATGTCATAGTATCCTTCGCGAATGAGCGAACGGGTGAAGCCGAGGCCTTCATAGAGCAAAAGCGCTGCCTGATTCGAGGCCCGCACCTCGAGAAATACCCGCGATGCGCCGACCGCATCTCCCTCCCTGATCGCGGCAAGCACGAGCATGCGGGCAATACCTTTGCGGCGCCAAGAAGGCTCGGTTGCCAGGTCCAGGATATGCAGTTCGTCCGCAACGGCCCAGCAGACGATATAACCGATGATCCTCCCACCGCTATCCGAAGACCGCGCGACCAGCATGAGCGACACCGTCGGATTCCGGAATTCCGACAGGAACAGGTTCCGCGACCAGGGCATCGTGAACGATGCCTGCTCGATGGCAAGGACCTGGTCAATGTCCTCCCGGGTCATGCGGTCTATCGTGATCGTTCCCGTTTCTCCCATGCCAGTTCGGCCTCCGGCCTGCGGATATACATCGGCGACAGGCCATCAGGACCCGTCTGCCTACCGACGCTGATCATATCCAGCGCGATCTCAGCGATGCTCGCCGCAGACGGGACCGTCGCGGAGCGTGGCGCAAAGTGCGCTCTGCCGGCAAAGAGACGCTCGATGTCCCCGGCAAAGAGCCGTGCCCCCTCGCCGGTGAACAGCACCTCTCCGGCGACCTGTTCCGCCAGTTCGGCAAGCGGCAGTACGGTCTCCGGGAGGTCCTGAACGAGTTCCCGGCCGTCGTAACGGTAGAGAGCGGCATACACTTCCTTCTTCCTGGCATCAAGCAACGGACATACCGGATATCGAGCATGGGGCGTGTTCCAGGCAAGCGCCTTGAGCGTCGGCACCGCGGCAACGGGCTTCCCTGTGGTGAACGCGAGCCCCTTCACGGTGGACAGTCCGATACGGAGCCCGGTGAATGAGCCGGGCCCGATGGAGACGCCGAAACCGTCTATGGATGCCATCCGGAGCCCGGTGTCCTTGAACACCCGGTCCACCGTGGACATGAGCCGCTCCGAGTGCGTCACCTCGATGTTCAAGGTGTACTCGGCGAGCACGCCGTCCTCCGATACGATGGCAACACCGCCGGTCCTTGTCGCTGTTTCAATGCCGAGGATGTACATGAAACCACCTTATCCGAATTTTCGAGCGCTGTCAAAACCTCTTTTTCTGTCGGGGAGGACGACGTCATCTTCTCAGGTGCCTGTCGAAGAACTCCCCCAATCTCCTGCCGTATTCGTCCCCGGCCGCGGCGATCGTGCCGCCGTGGCCTGCGACGGGAATGATCCAGAGCTCCTTCGGCTCCTTCGCCGCCCGGAACAGCCTTCTTCCGTTCTCCGGGGGGATCATCTCATCGCCTTCACCGGCGATGATGAACACGGGTACCGGCGCGATCCCTCCGATGACGGATTCCGGGGCGATGTCCCTGACCGCCGTCTGGAAATATATTTCATAGCCCAGGACCGCCAGGTTGACGAAGGGAAATGACGGCAGGTGATAGAACCCGGTGACGGCCTCGCGTGCCTGTTCCCGGAGGCTTGTGAACGCACTGTCAGCGGCCACTGCCGCGAACATCCCGGTCCCGGCAGCGGTAAGGATGGCGGTGGAGCCGCCCAGAGAAAAGCCGAAGATGCCGATGCGGTTCCGGTCGACCCCAGGCCGTGACGTGAGGTACGCGAGAGCGGCCTCTATGTCCTTTTGTTCATGATACCCCAGCGACGACCGGCTCCCGCTGCTCTCGCCGTGCGCCCGGAAATCGAAGGTGAGTACCCAGTATCCCCGTCGGGCGAGCATGACCGCCAGGTCAGTAAAGTCCGAGCGGTTCGCGCCCAGGCCGTGGCAGATTATGATCCCGGGCATACCGGGCTTCTCCTGCGGGGGTTTGATGAGCCACCCCTTGAGCGTCACGCCATCGCTGGTCTCGAACACCGCATTCTCATAGGCGGCACGATAGTCCGACGGCGGGATATGAAGTGCATAGCGCGGAGGATGGGTGTTTGCGTATACGAGAAAGAGTGAAAGAGCGACAATAAGGAGTGCAAGTCCTATCAGGATGTTCACAGCGGTCTTCATTCGTTACATCGTGGAATATATAAAGCACGATCAGTGAAAGCGTTTCGCCTGTATTTCTTCTTTGACCCCTGTCCCCGTCCTCTTAATCCCACCACAATGAGAACCCGTTGGAACGCCTCATGGTGTCCGCAAGCTTTTCGATCGTCCCTTTGTTCTCCGCCAGCACTTCGGGAGCGAAGGACCCGACGCTCCGTGCGAAAGCGTTCATGTTCTTCGGCGGTACGATGAAACGGGCCTCAAGCCAGTCCGCCCCCGCGCCGGTGATGACGAAGGTCCCTGCTCTCTGCTGCCCCTTAAGCCACTTGATGATCGCCTTGGTGTCCAGATCGTGGCGGGGCGCTTCGGTCTTCTGGACCAGGAGGATGTCGTAGGAGTTCTTCCCGCGAATGACCGTGACCACGTCGGGGACGTTGCCGTAATTCTGCTGGCTTCTGAAGACCAGGAATCCCTGAGAGAGGAACGCCGGTGAAAGGCTGGAAATGACCTCGTCGGCCCTCAGGGTGTGTACGCTGAATCCGGACAGCCGGGCTGTGGCGATCATCACATCGCCCTTGAGGTTCGAGGAGCGTATCATGACATCCTCAAAGAACGGCTCTGCAGGCGCTCCTCCCGCAGCCTCGACCTGCGCGATGATATCCGGAGGAAAGCCCAGTTCGGCCCTCTGCGCCGCCGTCATGATCTTGGGCTTCGGTTTCAGGAGGACCAGGGGTGCGGCATTCTTCTCCGGCGCATTCGTTGCTTCCTGCGGTGAACAGGAAAAGGCTGCGACAAGGATGAGGCCGACCAAGAAGAGATATCTATCTGCCATAACGGATCTCGAAATGACCAAACTCGCGAGTAAATGGTTCCCAGGCAATGTCCACGCTGTTCACCTCGGCCCCCGCGGGGCCCCGGTGGCACCATCCGACGATCGCCTCGACCTTTTTCTTCGGTCCTTCGAACAAGGCCTCCACAGAACCGTCGGGAAGGTTTCTCACCCACCCGGTGACGCCGAGGCGGTCGGCCTCGTCCTTGGTGCTTGCCCTGAACCATACCCCTTGAACAAGACCGTGAACGATCACCCGCGCGCGAAGTTGGTCCCTGTTGTTTTTCATGACAGTAAAAAAGCAGCATTACCTGAGAATTACGGTCTCCGTCCGCCACGGCCGCGCGTATTCGCCGGCTGCTGCCCCGACGGCTTTGGACGAGATCTTTTCTGGCCTCCGGGCCTCAGGCCCGGGGCGTCGACCGGCCCCCTCTTCCGTGAACCGTACACCTTGCCCCCGAACGCAGGGCGCGCAAAGCGCTTTTCTCCATATACGGGTCCTCTGCCTTCAGCCCTCGCACCCCGAGCGTCGGGCCGCGTGCGTCCCTGAGCTGGTGACTGCCGGATGGCCGTTCGCGCACGATCACCGGATGGCCGCGCCGGACCTCCTGTTGGTCCTCGCTGTTCGCTCATGCGTGGCCTCTCGTCTCCCCTGTGTCCGCGGAACGCTGGTTTCCGACTGCTATCCCTCTGAGGCCCGCGATCTGCTGGAGTTCCGCGAACCATCTTGTCCATTTGATTTCCCTGCCATCGTTCGCCCGGTCCCCGTGCCGGCCCCCCCTCGCCGATCCTAACGGCCCCAAGAGGCTTCGACATCGGCAGAGCTTCCCGTCGCACCCGTTCAACAGAGGAAGTGCGCCTGACCGACCCATCCTTCACGGAGGTGACATTGCGCACGAGCTGTCCCCGCGACCTTCGTTTTTCCTCCCCACGGCCCCACATTCTCGAGTCATCGCGTCCGCTCACCGGTTTCTTCGCGTCACCGGTCTCGCGCCGAACGGCCCTGCTTCGCGCCTCCGCACTCTTCTTCGGTGCCATGATCCTCGGCACCGGCTGCTTGGCTTCATCCTGCGTGGCCATTTGCCGGAGCCCCTGCACCTCGTCCAGGGTCAGATGGCGATACATGCCGACCGGAAGGTCCCCGAGGCTCAGGCTGCCGACCCTGGTCCTCTTGAGCTTGATCACTGAATGGCCGGTATGGTCGATCATGCGACGCACCTGGCGTTTTCTGCCTTCATGGATCGTGATCTCGACCCAGGAATTCGACTCCTCCTTGCGGAGCTTTCGTACCCGGGCGGGCGCCGTCTTGCCGTCCTTGAGAAAAACGCCTTGTTCGAGCATCTCGACGTGCCGGTCCTCCAGGAAGCCCTTGACCTTCACCAAGTAGGTCTTGGGCAGTTCATGCTTCGGATGGGTGACGAGGTGAGCAAGGTCCCCGTCGTTCGTCAGCAGGAGCAGTCCCTCCGTGTCATAGTCGAGCCTGCCCACGGGATAGACACGGACCCTGACGCCCTTCAGGAGATTTGCGACGATCGGGCGGCCCTCGGGGTCCGACATGGTCGTAACGAAACCGGCTGGTTTATTCAGCATGATATAGGCCTTGGGCTGTTTCGGATTGATCAGTTTGCCGTCGACCTTGATGTGGTCCCGGTCAGGGTCGGCCTTGGCGCCAAGCTCCGATATGACCTTGCCGTTCACCCGCACACGCCCCTCGAGGATGATCTCCTCGGCGGCGCGGCGCGATGCGATACCAGCCGCTGACAGGATCTTCTGGATTCTCTCTTCCATGCATTCACCGCAGGGGCGCGGTGCCCGCTCCCCCGTTATCCTTCCTTGTTTGACAAGCTCCCGGGAATCTTCGATCCAGGGTCCGTATCGCTATTATTCTCATCTCCCGCATTCTCCGCGGCAAACTGCGGGGAATGCGTTCGCTCCCGGCTTCATGATCTTCGCTGAGCAAGCCACTCTTTAAGCCGGGGGCATTTGTTCTTCGCGCGATTGTCCTGACAGTCGCCGCAGATGGTCATGTCGGGGCTGCAGGGCTGGAACCCGTTGTGCCGGGATGCCGGTCCTGCCTGCTTCAGTTTCCCCTCGCGCGCCTTTTGGATGCTGGTCACCTTCGTCATGCTATCGGCCCCGGAAACGAACCATGGTTATCACTGATGAAGAAAGGCGGCCACAGCGGGCCGCCCCTCGGTTTTTCCTGAATGATGAACCCTGACCTCCGGCTCCCGCAGTACCTTTATTCCAGCCGGTAGTTCGGCGCTTCCTTCGTGATCACCACGTCGTGCACGTGGGACTCGCGGAGGCCCGCGCTCGAGATCTTTATGAACTGTGCCTTCGCCCTGAGTTCCTTGAGGTTCTCGCAGCCGCAGTAGCCCATGCCCGCCTTGACGCCGCCGATGAGCTGGTGGACGCTCGCGGCAAGCGGTCCCTTGGACGGCACGCGCCCTTCGACGCCTTCGGGGACCAGCTTGGCCTTCTCCTGCTCATGGGACTGGAAGTAGCGGTCCTTGCTGCCCCGCTCCATGGCGCCGATGGACCCCATGCCGCGGTACATCTTATAGGTCCTGCCCTGGAAGAGAATGGTCTCGCCCGGGCTTTCGTCGGTGCCCGCAAACAGGCCGCCGATCATGACGCACGACGCGCCGGCTGCCAGCGCCTTGGTGATGTCGCCCGAGAACTTGATGCCTCCGTCGGCGATGACCGGGATCCTGGCCTTCTCCGCCACGCTGAAGCAGTCAAGGACGGCCGTGATCTGCGGCACGCCTGCTCCGGAGACGACCCGCGTGGTGCAGATGGAACCGGGCCCGATGCCGACCTTGACGGCATCCGCGCCTGCACGGATGAGGTCCTTGGCGGCGTCGGCCGTTGCGATGTTCCCGGCAACGATATCGAGGTCGGGATACTTCTGCTTGATGCTCTTCACCGCGTCGATCACGCCCTGGGAATGGCCGTGGGCCGTGTCCACGACGATGATGTCGACGCCCGCCTTCAAGAGCTCGGGGACACGTTCGCTGTAGTCCCCTACGCCGACCGCCGCGCCCACCCGGAGGCGGCCCAGCTTGTCCTTGCAGGCAAGCGGATACTTGATCTTCTTCTCAATGTCCTTGATGGTGATAAGGCCCCGGAGGCTGAAGTCCTTGTCCACGATCAGAAGCTTCTCGATCTTGTACTTCTGCAGGATGACCATGGCCTTTTCGAGGGAGGTCCCGAGGGGCGCTGTGATCAGTTTGTCCTTCGTCATCACTTCGGACACCTTGAGGGTCATGCGCTTCTCGAACCGAAGGTCCCGGTTGGTCAGGATGCCGACGAGCTTGTTCCCTTTCGTGACCGGCACGCCCGAGATGCGGTACTTCTTCATGAGATCCAGGGCATCGGCGATCTTGGCGTCCGGCGAGATGGTGATGGGATCGATGATCATGCCGCTCTCGGACTTCTTCACCTTGTCCACTTCCTCCGCCTGCTGCGCGATGGGCAGTGCCTTATGGATGAACCCGAGGCCCCCTTCTTGGGCGAGGGCGATGGCCATCTTCGCCTCGGTCACCGTATCCATGGCCGAGCTCACGAGCGGGATATTAAGAGTGATCTTCCGGGTAAGCTGGGTGGAAATATCGGTGTCCTTGGGCAGAACATCGGATTTTGCCGGCAGGAGCAGAACGTCATCGAACGTCAATGCTTCGCGAATAGGACCAACGACCATGAGGATCTCCTTATAAATGAATTAGCCCTGAATCCAGGAGCGAGCGCATTCCCCGCAGCTTGCTACGGGGTTAGCGAGCGATTAGAATAACAATAGTTCCTTGAGGATCGAAGCTCCATGCCTCTTGCAGGAGGGAGCTTAAATCCAGGAGCGAGCGCATTCCCCGCAGCTTGCTGCGGGGGTCACCGAGCAATGAGAATAAAAATAGTTCCTTGAGGATCGAAGATTCCCTGCGTCTTGCTGCAGGGAGCTTCAATGACCAGATGACGGCTCTTCCCGGCAGCAGGGATGATGCGGCAACACCGTGGCGACAGGAACTCCCCGTGCTGCTTCCTGGCTGAAATTGAGGGTGTACTGTACCACAAACGTCCGCAAATCTCAAGCGTTCCGTTATCAGAACCCCGATGCGGCGTTGAGGAAAGGGTTCTCGCGCCGTTCGTCACCAATGGTGGATTGTGGGCCGTGGCCGGAGAGGATGACTGTTTCGTCCGGAAGGGTCATAAGGTGTTCTTTGATGGACGTGATAAGCATCATGAGGTCCCCGCCCAGGAGGTCGGTCCTGCCAATGGACCCGGCGAAGAGCGCATCCCCGGTGAACACCACGCCGTCCCCAGCCAGGCAGATGCCGCCCGCCGAATGCCCCGGGGTATAAAGGACCTTGAGCGAGATATCACCCGCCTTGATGATGTCGCCGTGCTTCACGAACCGGTCGGCCTTCGGCGATGAGGGTGCGGTCATGCCGAACATCCGTGCCTGGTTCGCTGTTCCTCCCAGCAAGACACTGTCGGCCTCGTGGATGAGCAGCTCGGCGCCCGTGGCGTCCTTGATCTGTTTGTTGGCGCCCACGTGGTCGAAATGGGCATGGGTGTTCACGATATATCTCACCTTCAGGCCCTTCCCCCTGACGAGGTGCAGGATGTCCTGGGCATCGTCGCCCGGATCGATGACGATGGCCTCGTTGGTCTTTTCATCGTACACGATATAGCAATTCACCTGCAGCGGACCGACGACCAGTCTCGATAGTTGCATTGGATTGTTCTTCTTTCTCTCGGAATATCGGAATGCCCCGGCCAGGATCGCCGCAGCGGTTAGCATTACCATGACAATCAGAACGACCGGTCGCCATCGAAGCCATGTTTCAGCGGCGGCATTTCGCATTTGCTTCCAGGTCCAACAATATTTTCTTCATCCCCCGTCCTCCGGAAAACCCGCCCAGCGTACCTGCTGAGCTGATGACCCGGTGTCACGGGATCAGGATTGGGACCGGATTCGCACCCATTGCCTGGCCAACTGCCCGGGCCGCTTTCGGTCTTCCGATCCGCTTCGCGATCCAGGCATAGCTCCGTGTTTCTCCGTACGGGATTGACGCTGCTGCCTTCCATACCGCCCGTTGGAAGGGCGTATAATAACTCAGGTCGAGCGGCAGATCAAATGATACACGTTTGCCCGAAAAGTACTGTTGCATGAGCTTTACCGTTCTCTTGATCTCACGGTCAGTTGATCGCGACGCTGCTGCCTTCGATACTGCGACTTTCACCTTTGCCAGTGCCAGTTCGTTCTTAACGGTCTTCTGAGAACCCCGGGGAAGAACGATCCTGCATATCCCCTTCTCATAAATGCCTGCTCCGGCCCAACCGAGCGGAGTGGAAAATATCGTCTTTTTCATTTCACGCACCTCCCGCACTCTCACCTTTGTCCCTTTGTCCCCTTGTCACCGTGTCTCCCCGTCACCGCGTCTGCCTTTTCGCCTCGCCATCCCCCACAGGAACCTGAGCTCCTCGCTCCGCAGAAGCCACATGGCGACGAGATAGAAGAGCACGCTCACGGTCACGCCGAAGCCGAGCCACTTGACCTTGTAGAGCGTATTGCCCGGCGAATCCCACACCGGCTTCAGGCTGACCCACCAGCCGATGGCGCCCATGATGATGGATGCTGGCACGATCTTGAGCAGGGATATAAAGATCCTCCTTCCGTCCATGCGCCCGATCTTCTTCCGGAGCCGCTTTGTGAGCAGGCCGAGGTTCAGCATTGCCGCGAGCGACGTTGCGAGCGCCAGGCCTCCGTGCTGCAGCGGCGTCTGGATGAAGAAGACGCTGAGCACCATGTTCGTGGCCAGGGCGAGCAGGGCGATACGGACCGGCGTCCTCGTGTCCTGGAGCGAGTAGAACGCCTGGGACACGACCCGCACCCCGGCAAAGGCCCAGAGACCGAGGGCGTAGTACAGGAGCGCGGACGCCGTGCCGATGGTGGAGAGATGGTTGAACTCGCCGTGCTGCAGCAGGAGGTTCACGATGGGGACGCGGAGCATGATGAGGCCCGCCATGGCCGGGAACATGACGAAGAAGACCAGGCGTATGCCGAGCGACAAGGTCTCGCGGAACTGCTCCATCTCCTGCCTGGCCGCCTGGGCAGACAGCGTGGGCAGCACGGCCGTCGCGATGGCGACGCCGAAGATCCCGAGCGGAAAGTGGATGAAACGCATGCCGTAGAACAGAAAGGTGATGCTGCCCGTGGCGAGGAACGATGCCAGAATGGTGCTGACGAAGATATTGAGCTGGGTTACTGAAGAGCTGAGGAACACCGGAAGGGCCAGCGCCCCGATCTTCCGGACGCCCGGATGGCTCGGCGAGAACCGGGGTGTGAGCATCATCCCCTGCCTGTGCAGACCGGGGAGCTGGATAAGGAACTGGAAGAGCCCGCCGAGCACCACGCCGACGGCTGCGCCCATGATGGGCTCGGGCATGTGCGGCGAGAGCAGCACCACGGAACCGATGGTCATCACGTTCAGCATCACCGGCGACAGCGCCGGGAACAGGAAGGAGCGGAGGGAGTTCAACATGCCCATGGCCAGCGCGGCCAGGCCGATGAACAGGAGGTACGGGAACATCATCCGCGTGAGCGACGCCGCCATCAGGAACTTATCGCGCTGCGTCTCGAACTTCCAGCCCCAGGCAATGATCTTCACGATGTAGGGCGCAAAGATGATGCCGAGGCCCGTGACGATGACCAGGATGACCAGGAGCCGCGCGAAGACCGCGTTGGCGAGGCGCCGCGCATCCTCCTTTGATCCCTTCGTCAATGTCTCGGTGAAGACCGGGATGAAAGCCGCGGACATGGACCCCTCGGCCAGCAGTTCGCGGAGGAGGTTCGGGATCCGGTAGGCTACATAAAAGGCGTCGGCGGCCGCGGTAGTGCCGAAGGCCCAGGACATCACCATGTCGCGGACATACCCCATGACCCGGGAGGCGAGCGTCGCAGCGCCTACCACGCCAGCCGCCTTTGCAACTTTTATGTTCTCAGACATAATCGATCACCGTTATCGTCGAATGCCGGGGCCCGCTACCGGATTACCCGATGTTCATTCGCCACCTGCGTCCCCTTGAAGCTCCCTGCAGCAAGCTGCGGGAATTGCGCTCTCTCCTGGATTCGTACGATCCGTATCAGGTTTGGGGGGACATCGACAGGACCTGACGCACTCTAACAAAAAAATACTCTCCTGAAAAGGGTTTGTTTCGGCGCCATACCCGTTTTTTCCCTTGACAGTAAGCTGTTGTTTATGTTAAAAAGACACCCTGTTTAACAATAAAGGAGGAGTACCGTGGCATCACACAAGTCCGCGATCAAGAGGCAAAAGCAGGCCCTGAAGAAACAGGAGAAGAACAAGTCTGTAAAATCCATGCTCAAGACTCTTGCCAAGAAGGTCGAGCAGGCCGTCGAGGCGAAGAGCGCCGATTCCGCAAAGGACGCCCTGGTCAAGGCCATGAAGGCCTATGACAAGGCTGCCTCGGCCGGCATCATCCACCGGACAACCGCCTCCCGCAAGATCTCCCGCCTGTCCACCAAGGTCGGCAAGATCGGCGCAGCGTAGTTTTTCGGAATCTCCAACGTACTGAAACCAGAAACGCCCTCATGACCATGCATGGGGGCGTTATTTTTTTCCCGCCGTACGCGGCCTCATGTTCCGCAAATCCGCAGGATCATCCTCTCCAGCACCAGCCGCCCGCTCAATCCGCTTGACTTGAGCCCTCTGTCCGTGTTCAGCAGGACCTCGAACACCTTTTCCAACTCCATCAGGGAGTAGCTCCGCACCTGATCCTTGAACGCTGCCGCCTGGTGGAAGATCACCGGCGGTCTGAGCTTCTTCATGCCTTCGTCAAGCCCCACCCCTGAGGACTCCATAGCCTTTACCTGCATGAGCCTCCTGAAGTTCCAGCCGATGGCACCGAGGAGACCAATAGGGGATCCACCCTCCTGGATGAGACGGGAAAGGATCAGGAAGGCCAACGCAGGGTCTTTCTTGCCCAGGGCGGCGGCCAGGTCAAAGGATGAGTATTCCCGGAAGTTCCCCACTACCGTCTTCACGTCGTTGTAGGTGATTTTCTTCCGTTCCTTGATGGAGATGATCGTCTTCTCGAGCTCGTTCGCGATGGTCTGAAGGTCGTTCCCCAGGGTCTGCCACACATAGAGCACGGCGTCGCGCTGGATGGACAGGCCGCGCTCCCGGCACCAGTTCTCAATCCAGCTGGCCATATCGCGGTCCAGAATCGCGTAGAACCGGACTACGGCCCCTATTGCCTCTACTGCGGCAATGAACGCTTTTTTCTCGAACTTTGACTGGTTCGAAATCAACACAAGGCAGGTGCTCGGCGAGGGGGACTGGAAGTAGGCGATGAGCTCGTCAAGGTCCGCGGCCTTTAACGCGTCGATCTCTTTTGCGACGATCAGTCGCCTCTGAGCCAGGAACGGAATGGTCTGGGCAAGGTTCACGATCTCGTTCCCCGACGTCTCCTTGCAGTATACCGTGTCGTAGGTGAAATCCCGGGAGGCAGGGTCAACGACTTTGCTGACGATCAGGTCGAGCGCCTCCTGGACCAAAAAAGGCTCTTCGCCGAATAACAGGTAAACGGGCTTGATCGTGCCCTGTTTGAGGCTGCGCATCAGGTCTTCAGATTTGATCATGGGAGAGTCCTGAGATACTTCGTGGCACGGGCCAAGGTCCGAGAAAAACATCAGGGGAAATCGTTTAACAGTGAACCTTAAACCTTGAACGGTGGACCATGAACCACATTAAAATCCTTCCAACACCCTGCTCCGGAGGGTCCAGGCGATATCCTGGCTCGCCTTCTTGATGGCGGCTTCTTTGGCGATCTTGGTGACGGTGATATCGCCAATGGTCACCTTGTAGTCAGAGATAAACACTGCCTCGATACCGTTCTCTTTCCACAGGGTCTTCTTCGATCTGAGGTCGTCGAGGCTTGCGTCCACCACCAGACGGACCCGGTACTGCTGGGCAAAGGAGTCCGCCGTAAAGGACAGGGCCGTGACCTCGTACTTCACGACCTTCCCCCGCAGCACGAGATCAGCCGACTCCACGTCAGCTACCCGCAGCCTGCCATCGGCAATGAACTCGTCAGCGACCGCCTTGGTCAATTCCACATCGACGTAGGGCTCATTGGTATTGTTGATGAACCCGGGGACCGCGATGGTCTTCGTTCCCTCGGGGATCAGGAGCCCGGTCCCCGATATCCGGTAGCCGCAGGAGGACACAACGACAAGTGACGCGAACAGCATGACGATGATGGTCTTGTTCCGCATTCCACGCTCCGCACTCCGCATAAATTTACACGACTACGCTCACCAGTTTCCCCTGCACCACGATCACCTTCTTCGGCGTCTTCCCGGCAAGATGTTCCTTCACCTTGGGGTCGGCAAGTGCCGCGGTCTCGATATCCTTGTCGGACGTGCCCGCAGGCAGCGTAAGCTTGCTCCGCACCTTGCCGTTCACCTGGACCACGATCGTTATCTCTGTTGCCACGATCGCTTCCGGATCGTGGACAGGCCACCCTGCGTTCGCAATGCTGGTATCGTTGCCCAGCGCCTCCCAGAGCTCTTCTGCAAAATGCGGGGCAAAAGGCGCTATCAGCAGCGTCAGCGCATCAACGGCCGACCGGAGCACGGGAGCCTGTTTGTTGGGGCTGAACGATCCCGACGTATAGTCGTACATTTCGTTCACCATCTCCATGAGCGCGGCTATGGCCGTGTTGAAATGAAACTCCCGCTCGATGTCCTCGGTCACCTTCTTGATGGTCAGGTGGGTCTTGCGGTACAGGGGGTCGCCCTTCGACTCAGGACCGGCCGGTTTGACATTCCGGATGTCCTGACTGAACTTGTACACGATCGCCCAGATACGGTGGAGAAACCGGTATGCCCCATCCACGCCCTGGTCGTTCCATTCAAGGTCGCGCTCCGGCGGCGCGGCAAAGAGCGAGAAGAGGCGCGCCGTGTCGGCGCCGTACTTCGTGATGATGAAGTCCGGGTCAACTACGTTGCCCTTGGACTTGCTCATCTTGGCGCCGTCCTTGATCACCATGCCCTGGGTCAGGAGGTTCTGGAACGGCTCGTCACCGTCGAACAGGCCGAGGTCCCGGACCACCTTGGTGAAGAACCGCGCGTAGAGCAGGTGCAGGACCGCGTGCTCGATGCCGCCGATGTACTGGTCCACGCTCATCCAGTAGCCTGCCGCTTTCTTGTCGAAGGGCGCCAACCTGTGCTTCGGCGAGCAGTAGCGCAGAAAATACCACGACGAGTCCACGAAGGTGTCCATCGTGTCGGTCTCGCGGCGCGCTTTCCCTCCGCACGTCGGGCAGACGGTCTCCCGGAACACCCTTGATTCGGCCAGCGGGGAAAGCCCCTTGCCGGTGAACTCAATGTCCATGGGAAGCCGTACGGGCAGGTCCTTCTCCGGCACCGGCACGGTGCCGCACGTTTCGCAATAGACGACCGGGATCGGCGTGCCCCAGTACCGCTGCCGCGAGATGCCCCAGTCGCGGAGCCGCCAGTTCACCGTGCGTTTGCCCATGTTCTTCTGCTCAACGTACTGGGCCACCGTGGCCTTGCCCTTGATATTCGGCGTCCCGTCAAAAGTCCCTGAACCGGCCATGTCACCTTCTTCTACGTACGCCTGCTTCATGGTCGCCG
Source organism: Nitrospirota bacterium (assembly GCA_963840455.1). Lineage (GTDB taxonomy): Bacteria > Nitrospirota > UBA9217 > UBA9217 > UBA9217 > JAAXXJ01. Next base: position 256,552 of record CAWIYV010000001.1, read on the forward strand.
CATCAAGGTCCTTGTTCGCGTTCTGGATCACCACGCGGACCGGGAGGCCGTACTTCTTCGCGAACTCGAAGTCCCGCTGGTCGTGGGCCGGAACGGACATGATGGCGCCGGTGCCGTAGTCCATGAGCACGAAATTGCCGACCCAGACCGGGACCCTCTCGCTGTTGAGCGGATTGACGGCGTAGGCCCCGGTGAAGATGCCCTCTTTCTCCCGGCTCTCGTCCGTGCGCTCCGCCTTGTCCTCGCGCATCACCCGCTGGCAGAAGGCGCGGACCTCCGCGGCCTGCGGCTTTCCTTGTATGAGGGTCTCTACCATGGGGTGCTCAGGCGCGATGCTCATGAACGTGACGCCATACAGCGTGTCCGGCCGGGTCGTGAAGATCGTGAGCTTTTCGCCGGACCGCTCCACGATGAAGTCAACTTCCACGCCTATGGACTTCCCAATCCAGTTCCGCTGCATGGTGAGGACGCGCTCGGGCCATCCCGGGAGCTTGTCGCAGAATGCCAGCAGTTCCTCGGCATAGGCGGTGATCTTGAAGAACCACTGCTCCAGTTCGCGGTGCGTCACAACGGAACCGCAGCGCCAGCAATGGCCGTCCTCCACCTGCTCGTTGGCGAGCACCGTGTTGCACGACGGACACCAGTTCACGTAGGAAAGCTTCTTATAGGCCAGGCCCTTCTCGAGCATTTTCAGGAAGAACCACTGGTTCCATCGGTAGTAGTCCTCGAGGCAGGTGGTCACTTCGCGGTCCCAGTCGTAGGAGAGGCCCATGCGCTTGAGCTGCTTGTCGCGCATGAAGGCGATATTCTCGAGGGTCCATTTCGAAGGATGAATGCCGTGTTTGATGGCCGCGTTCTCCGCCGGCAGGCCGAAGGAGTCCCAGCCCATGGGATGCAGCACGTTGAACCCGCGCATCCGCTTGTACCGCGACACCACGTCGCCGATCGAATAGTTCCGCACGTGGCCCATGTGGATCCTGCCCGAGGGATAGGGGAACATCTCGAGGCAGTAGTACTTGGGTTTCGACGCGTCTTCCGCCACGGCGAAGGTCCGGCTCTCCGCCCACCGCTGCTGCCAGCGTTCTTCCACGTTCTTCGGATCATAACGCTCTTCCAAAAGTCCTCCAAAACATTGCAAATTGCAAAGTGTAAATTGTGAATATCAAATTGAAAATCTACTCTTCGTCAAGGTATTACAAAGCTATTTTTGCTTTTTGGCGGTAACGACTGACTTTGCAATGATATTGCTCAACTGACGGGTCTCGCCGATCATACTTGCGACGTTATGCTCCTTCATGATCTGTGCTTTATCGATCAGTCTGAGCCAAAATAGTGATTCGCGTAATTCTTTGAGAACGATCTGAAGCTTGTGAAGAAAATCCGCCCTGCTCTGAGCGCCTCGTGCTTCTTCGTAGTTCGCCCCTGACGACGTGCCCGAGCGTAACAGTTGGCCTGCGATCTCCCGCCCTGTTGCTGTCTTTCTCAGCAACGTGGTGATCCTCACGACTTCCGCCGCATACGATAAAAAGCGCTCTGAAAGCTGATCCGCCTTGCTATCCATTTACCTTTTCCAATGTGCAATTATGCACTCTCAATGCAGTTGTCAGGTTTCCTTCAAATTTTGTACTTTGCACTTTGCAATTTACCATTTGCAATGCATTCGCCCTCACGATTTTACCCTGGTCTTTACGTACTGCTCGATGGTGCAATTATGCACTCTGCAATGCAGTTGTCAGGCTTCCTTCAAATTTGCACTTTGCACTTTGCAATTTACCATTTGCAATGCATTCGCCCTCAGGATTTTACCCTGGTCTTTACGTACTGCTCGATGGTGCAATTATGCACTCTGCAATGCAGTTGTCAGGCTTCCTTCAAATTTGCACTTTGCACTTTGCAATTTACCATTTGCAATGCATTCGCCCTCAGGATCTTACCCTGCTTTTCACATACTGCTCGATGATGACTCACTCCGCACCGAGCATGCGCTGCGCGTCGCTCCGCTCACGTGACCCGACGGCCGGCGCCCGACGCAGGATGTCATTCTCTGAGCCACCCCGGGTAGGCATCGGCCTTTCGCGCTTCCTCGGGCAGGTCCACGTCGAGCTCCCGCCTGAGCTTCGTGATCTTCTTATCGATCTTGGCCATCTTTTTGTCCCGCGAGGACTTGGCCTTCTGGGTGCTGCTTGATGAGCGTTTTTTCGTCTTGGACTCTTCATTCCTTTCCTGCTTCACGAGAAGCTCGCGTTCGTCCTCCTGATCCCGGAGCTGCCGGCGCAGGTTCTCGGCGCGTTTCCGCCAATACTGCTCTCCCCTGCCGTACTTGTCCTTGTGCTCCGGCACTGCCGCCGGCTTGTTCTTGCCGGCAACGGGGTCTTTACCGACGCTTACCCGGTCGTCACGTACCTCCATGGGCTTCGCCGCGCCGCGGTACTCCGCCGGGATCTTCTCCTTGTCGTTGGTTATGAACTCCCGGCCGTTCCGGTCCACCCACTTGTAGAACTCGGCGCGGACATCCGACGAAGTTACCAGGATCATCAGAAAAACCACCAGCACTATCGTTCTCCCCATGGGCGCCTCCGGACGCTGAACGTACTGTGCCCGCGCAATCCCCGTTGCTCGGAACGGGGTCAAGCGGGCACACTGACGATATCCTCTTTCCCTGGATGTGACGGGCATCCACAACGCTCCTGCGGCGTCATGGAATGGTAATAATTATCACAATTACCGGTGGTTCGCAAGGTTTTTTATTGAATTAACAGGCGCGTTAATGCTATAGTGCGGTTCTAAAAATTTTCCTTTCCGCGGAAACGCTCGATAGAAATACGGGAACATCGACCAGTTCTTTGTCCGTGTTCATCAGAGTCCGTCCGCGGCCAATGAGCCCTGAATCATGCCAAAACCAGTCGTCGCCATCGTGGGCAGGCCGAACGTCGGCAAGTCCACTCTCTTCAACCGCATCATCGGCAGGAACCTCGCCATCGTCGAGGACTTTCCCGGCGTGACGCGGGACCGCAACTACGCCGACGCGGAGTGGGACGGAAAGCATTTCCATCTTGTGGACACTGGCGGGTTCGAGCCGGAATCCGAAGACCCCATGTACATGAAGATGCGCGACCAGACCACCCTTGCCATCGAAGAGGCGGACCTCATCCTGTTCCTCATGGACGGCAAGGAGGGCCTGCTGCCGGCGGACCTCGAGGTTGCTCAGCGGCTGCGCGCGGCCGGGAAACCGGTCGTCTACGCCATCAACAAGGTGGACGGCGCACGGCACGAAGGCCTCCTTCCCGATTTCTACCGCCTCGGCGTGGACACGCTCATCCCTATCTCGGCCCAGCATGGACAGGGCTTTTCCGACCTCATGGATGAGCTGGCAAAGTTCCTTCCCGAGCAGACCGCGCAGCCCAAAGCGCCGGATGAGGTAACGGAATGGGTCCCGCCGCGGATCGCCATCATCGGACGGCCGAACGTGGGCAAATCGTCATTCGTCAACTCGCTCATCGGCGAGGACCGCATGATCGTGAGCGCCGTCGCCGGGACCACGCGGGACTCGATCGACAGCGTGTACAAGTACTATGGCCGGGAGTACGTCCTCGTTGACACGGCAGGCATCAGGAGCCGCGGCAGGGTCAGCCAGGGCGTGGAGAAATACAGCGTCATGCGGGCCATGAAGAGCGTCAGCCGCTGCGATGTAGCGCTGGTGCTGCTCGATGCCGCGGAAGGCATCACGGAGCAGGATGAACGGGTCGTGGGCCTTGCCCACGAAGAAGGAAAGGGCATCATTCTCATCCTGAACAAGTGGGACCTGGTGCAGGACAAGGAGGAAGGCTACAAGAAGTTCGTGGACGATGTCCGGCTCCGGCTCAAGTTCGTGGACTACGCGCCGGTCCTGACCATCTCGGCCCTCACGCGCCAGCGCGTGACCAAGGTCTTCGACGAGATCGACCGTATCGTTGCCGAGCGGGAGAAGCGCGTGCCCACGGCGGAGCTGAACCGGGTGTTCGAGAACCTCACGTCGCGGCACGAACCGCCGATGTACCGCAGCAGGCGGGTCAAGTACTACTACGCCACCCAAGTGGGGATCAAACCGCCCACGTTCGTGCTGTTCGTGAACTACCCCGATGGCGTCCACTTCTCCTACATCCGGTACATCGAGAACAACCTGCGGCAGGCCTTCGGGTTCCACGGCTCGCCCATCAGGATCTACCCCAAGCGGCGGCGGGAAGAGCAGACCGCGGAGGAGCGGACACGTCCGGGGAAGACCGCTGCCAGGAAGAAGAAAAAGGCCTGATGGCGAGGGATGGCCGAGCTACCTAGTGCCGAAAAGAAGAAGGCCGGCAGTCTATCTGCCGGCCTTTACTGTTCTCTATGATCCCGCTGCTACCGCCGGCCTACCCCGCCTGTCTGCGGATGCCGCTGCTGTCCGGGGCCGCGATGCATCGGCCCGCCCATGGTAGGCTCGGGCCGGCACTTCTTCAGCTCGTCATGGTTCGTCGCCTTTTCCCCGCAGGCCCTCTCCTGATCGAGCCTTGCGGTTCGCTCATCGAGCATCTTCAGCACCCACGCCTTGACCTCCGGGAACCGGTCTTCCACTGATGATACAACTGCGGTTCGTTCGCTAACCCCGCAGCAAGCACCGGCAAATGTGATCGCTCATGGATTCAATGGCAGGGGCCCCTCACCGCTCCCGCGGTATCCCCCACTTCTTCCGCTTCTCCCAGAGCGACTTCCGCGTTATGCCGAGCATGTCGGCGATCTGCTGCTCGTTGAACTGCGTCTGATGGCGCTGGATGAAGGCCTTGGTGTAATCCTCGATGGTAAGCTTCTTTTCGAACGCGGCCTCCTGGAACGTGCCATCGCCCTTGACCCCTTCGGGGAGACATTCCGGCGTGATGGTATCGCCGTCGGCGATAAGGATCGCGCGCTCCACCACGTTCTGGAGCTCGCGCACGTTCCCCGGCCACAGATAGTTCGCCATGACATCGAGTGCAGCCGGAGCGATGTCCTTCACCTGTTTGCCCATCTCGTGGGTGTACTTATCGAGATAGTGCCTGACCAGGGACCGGATATCCTCCTTCCGGTCGCGCAGCGGAGGTATTTGGAGCGATATGACGTTGATCCGGTAGTAGAGGTCCTCCCGGAAGGCGTTCTCGCGTACGGCCGCCCGGAGGTCATGGTTCGTGGCGGTGATTAAGCGGATGTCGATCTTGGTCCCCTTGGTGCTGCCCACGGGCCGGATCACCTGGTCCTCGATGACCCTGAGGAGCTTTGCCTGGAGCGGGAGGCTCATGTCGCCGATCTCGTCGAGGAACACGGTCCCGCCGTCGGCCTCTTCCAGGAGCCCCTTCTTGGACGACACGGCGCCGGTGAACGCGCCCCGCACATGGCCGAAGAGCTCCGTTTCGAGCAGGTTCTCGGGGATCGCCGAGCAGTTGATCGGGACGAAAGGCATGTCGCGCCGGGAGCTGTTGTGGTGGATCACCCGGGCAAAGAGCTCCTTGCCCGTTCCCGTCTCGCCCAGCAGCAGCACGTTGCTCCGGGTGTCCGTGACCTTCCGGACCTCGGCCAGGATGCTCTTGAGCGCCTGGCTTTCCCCGATGATCGTGCTGAAATCGTGGTCTTTCGCGATCTCGCGCTTCAGCAGGACGTTCTCCGCCTGGAGGCTCTTCTGCTTCAGGGCGTTCTTGACGACCTGCTTGATCTCATCGTGGATGATGGGCTTCATGATGTAGTCGTAGGCGCCGGCCCGGAGCGCCTTGACCGATGTGTCGAGCGATGCATAGGCCGTTACCACGATGAAGATCTGGTCGGGCAGCTGTTCCCGCACCTTGGTCAGCATCTCGATGCCGTCTATCCCGGGCAGAATGATGTCGGAAATGATCACATCGAACAGAGTGGACTCGAGAAGCGCCAGCCCACGCTCCGCCGACTCCACGGCCTCCACCAGGTACCCTTCCTTGGTGAATATCCGCTTGACCGACTCCCGCAGCGTTTCTTCGTCTTCCACGATCAGGATGCTCTTCGACATGCTCAGACCTCACGCATTAGGATCCACTGATTTCACAGATTGGTAATATACAAAGCGCCTGCGTAGACATTCCCTTGTCCTTGTTCGCCTGCCTGGATCTTTTCATGGGATTGATTCAAGGCCACTGAAGAAAAAGGTTCAACGTTTTACCCCCAACCCCGCCGTCCACGGAGCGGCCCTATAAAATATCTGGAGCACCCGTCTTGGCCTAAGGAAGCGTCCCGAAGGGCGAACGCGCATGTCTGAGGCCGAAGGCCGAGTTTGCGCGGGCGAGCGTACGTGGCCTTAGACGGACCAAGAATTTCATTGTCGCTCCCTGCGGAGCTCCGATTCTCAGGGAAGATGTTATTCTAATCGCTCGCTATGCGCTTGCTCCTGGATTCAGGACGCGAAGGGGATGTGCAAACAAATCAGCCTTGCTTCCACTCTTTTGTCACCTTTCTTGCTTACCCGAAGAAAGGTGACCCAAAGAAGGACACCCGGCGAAGATCCTTTACGGCAGGCTCGGTCGTCCTCGGTACATTTCGGAAACTCGCCCTTTGGGCTCAGACATCCGAAATGTTTAACCCTCGTCCTCGGTCGCCTGCCTGGATCTTCGCATGGGGACTGATCTGCTTTACCCCCTACCCCGCGCGTCCACGGAGCGGCCCTGCAACGCCCCTTCCCTGAAATCTGCGCCCTCTGCGAATGACACCGTCAGACCTCAAAGGGGATTTTAATGATAAACTTGGTGCCCTGGTTCTTTTCCGACTCGATCTCGATGGTCCCGCCGTGGTCCTTGACGATGCTGTAGCAGATGGACAGGCCAAGTCCGGTCCCCCGTGTCGGCCCCTTGGTGGTGAAGAAGGGATCGAAGACCTTGTCCTTCACTTCGGTGTCGATGCCGCCGCCGGTGTCGGCGAATACCATCTCCACGTGGTTGTTTGACTGGGTCACCGTTATATCGAGCTTTCCTCCGTCGGGCATGGCGTCCCGCGCGTTCAGCAGAAGGTTGAGAAAGACCTGCTGCATCTGGTCGGGATCGAGCTTGATCGGATGGGTGTTCCGCACATCGGTCCGGACCTCGATCTTCTTGAAGTTCTTGTCGAACCGCACAAGGTCAATGGTGTTCTGCAGGATGTCCTTGAGATCGGTCGGAACGCGCTGGCGGGGATAGAGCCGTGCGAAATCTCCGAGGTTGCGGACGATCCGCGCGATGCGGTTCACGTGCTGATGGATGGTACTGAGCGAACCCTTGAGGAAGGACGACCCGTCCTCGGACAGCAGTTCCTGCACCAGGGAGGAGATCGAAGCCAGGGGGTTCCCGATCTCGTGGGAGACCCCGGCGGCAAGCCGGCCGACGCTGGCGTGCTTGGTGGCCCGGAACAGCTCCTCCTCGATCTTCTTCTTCTCCGTGATGTCCTCAAGGACCAGTACGTACCCCTGCTGGACGCCCGTGAGCCTGCTCACGTACCCCTTCAGGATGATATGGGGCTCGAAGTTCCGGCGGCAGGTGATCTCTCCTTCGTTGATGATGGCCGAGAACAGACGCGGCTCAAGGCACGTGAGCAATCCACCCGCATCCTTGCCGAGGGCATCGGATTTCTCGGCGCCGGTGATCATCTCCATGGAGGTGTTCCAGTAGGTCACGCGGTGGGACTCATCGAGCGTAGCCACCCCAAGGGGAAGACTTTCGATGATGTTCTCGCTGAACTCCTTCAGCATGGCCAGCTGCCGGTTGGCCTCGGCAAGCTCCTGACGCGAAAGGCGGAGGCTCCGCGATATCTGCCGGACCGAATGGGAAATGCGGTGCGTCTCGTCGTGGGACGTCGTGCTCAGCTCCTGGAATACCAGCGTGCTGATGGACGGCCCCAGGGCGCCCGAAAGGATCCGTTCCGCCTCCTCCCGGAGCTTCATGAGCCATTCTCCCGACACCGATTCGCGTGTGAGGCTGTTCCGCGCGAGGAACCCGTTCACGACCTCCAGTGCCTCACCGGGGCCCAGGTACTGCCCGAGGACGTCCTCGATCGCCTCGATGTTGGCAGGCCGGTGGGTCGAGGAAAAGTGCTTTGGCGAGAAGGAGTCCACGAAGATGATGGCTTGGCGTGTATCCGCATCGGTCTGCCGAGTGAAGAGCGAGATGCCCACGAAGAACAGCAGGTTCAGGAGCATGCCCCAGAACAGGGAATGGGTCCAGCGGTCCATGCCATGGAGCCCAAAGAGGGCCGTGGGGTTCAGGAATGTCGAGCTGAACACCCCCTCCATGAATCCCCCCTTCTCGATGATCCCGGCGCGGGACATCGCCGGGATCAGGAGCGTATAAATCCAGACCGAGAAACCGGCGAGGATGCCGGCAATTGCGCCTTTCCGGTTCCCGCCCTTCCAGACAAGCCCGAGCAGGAGCGCTGGTGCGAAGATGGTCACTGCCTCGAAGGACTTCAAGCCGATGTCAACCAGGCTGTAGAACTCGCCGATCGATACTGCGAAGATATACCCGAGGAACACCAGTCCCAGGATCACGAGCCGCTTGATGTTCAGGAGGATCGTGTGGAGCCCTTTGATGTTGATGCCGAGGAAAGCAGGCATCACCAGGCTGTTCATCACCATGGTGGAGAGCGCCACCGACTCCACGATGACCATGGCCGTCGCCGCCGAGAAGCCGCCGAGGAAAACAATGGCCGTCAGGAGCGGGTTCCCCTGCTGGAGCGGGATGGAGAGCACGAAGTAGTCTGCGTTCTTCTGCGCTCCCCCCAGCATGAGCCCGCCGTAGGCGATCGGGAGAACGAAGATGTTGATCAGGAACAGGTACAGCGGGAAGAGCCAGACCGCCTTCTTGATGTGGTCGGTAGAGGTGTTCTCCACCACGGCCACGTGGAACTGCCGGGGGAGGAACATGATGGCCATCATCGAAAGGAAGGTGAGCGACGCCCATTCGTACAAACTCGTCGGAGACCCTTCACCCAGGGTCATCAGGCCGGCGTAGGAGCTCGCTTTCATTTTGGCCATGATATCGCCGACACCATCGAAGAGACCGTAGGTCACGAACACACCGACAAGCAGGAATGCAACCAGTTTGAAGGCGGACTCGAAGGCAACGGCAAAGACCAGGCCGCCGTGCCGCTCGGAAGCGTCCAGCCGGCGTGCCCCGAAGATCACGGCAAACGCGCCCAGGATGAACGAGATGAACCAGCCCGCGACGCGGCTCCCCTCGGGCTGGCCCGACAGGAGCGAGAAGGTCGACATGATCGCCTTGAGCTGGAGGCCGAGGTAGGGGGTGATGCCGACGACCGCCACGATCGTCACGAGGCCGGACAGGAAGAGCGACTTTCCGTAGCGCGTCGCGATAAAGTCCGAGATAGTGGTGATGCGGTTCTCTTTGGAGATGAGAATGATTTTCCGGAGCACGATCCACCAGAGCGCGGCCATGAGGGTCGGGCCGAGATAGATCGTAAGGAAGCTCAGCCCCAGATTAGCCGCCCGGCCGACGCTTCCGTAGAACGTCCACGACGTGCAGTAGACGGCCAGGGACAGCGAATAGATATAGGGATTCGAGACAAGACTCCTCCCCTGCTGTTCCTTCCGGTCCGCAACGTAGGCCACGAAGAACAGGAGGAGAAGGTAACCGAGAATGATCGAGAGAAGGACCCAGGGGGAGAACACTTAGCCGCCTCCGTCCTCCCGCTCCGAAGACCGGGAGGCAAGGAAGATCAGTCCGATATATACGAACCAGATGATGAAGAGATAGTACGTAAGACTGTCATGGAAGATGTTCAGAAGCGGCCATCCGAAAAGCAACAACCCGAGAAAGAACAGCGCTATCCAGATGTCCCTTTTCATTGCTCCATCACCTCAGCACCGTGTAACCATTCTGCACATACGATGGCCTTCCTACTGCAGAGAGAACACAGCATCAACAAATCAAGATGTTAGAAGTTGAAATAGTACCATATTTTGTTACAAATATCCACAAAGGATTGTCTCGCAAGGACTGCCTCGCGTTGGATAATGTGAAGTTTCGAAACATGGATCCACAAGAGAGCGGGTCGGATGACGAAACTTCCTCGACGATAGAAGCTTCCCCCCCAGTATGCTTAAGGGAGCTTCCGTGACCCTTGTCCAGGGCGCATGCGCCCCGACACCGGAACGTCATTGCTGAAGATTGGATGTAAGCAGGATATATCCGGTAACCGAGGCAAGGACAACGGTAAAGACCAGGGAGACGACAGCAAGACGCCTCTGCAGGGACGGCAGGACATTGGCCAGGCTGGGAAGACCGCGAAAGGGCATCAAAAGACCTACTCCCATGCCGCTCACCGCACCGCCGAACAGGGCGGCGTAAAAGAGGTAGCCGATGTAGTGGTATTCCCTCTGGAGGACGCAGAACGGGCAGTGATGGGTCGGCAGCTCGTATACCGCCGTGCAGATGAACGAAAGCAGAGAGGCCAGGCCTACCACGAAGGTGGCGCCGGCAGAAAGGGCGAACGCATATCCCCCCCTCCCGGCTGCGATGAAGACCCATCCCAGCACGACCGTGGTCACGATCACCGCAATGAACGCCATCCGCATGGGAGCACCGGGCAGCGACGCGATGTCCGAGGCGATCGTTGCCGAACCCGTGCTGAAGAGGCTTCCGCAGCAGGACGTGATGATCTCCGGCCGGAGCCCGCGAAAATACAGGACCTGCAGGGCCGTATCCAGCACGACCAGCGGCGCGATGACCATGAGAAGACCGTATTTTTTCCTGACCAGGGGATAATCATAGGCCTGGTTGTCCGCGTGGTTCATGATGAGCCAGAGGCCGGCCAGGAGGAAGTTCATGACCTTGAGCAGCAGCAGAGGATACCCGAAACCGTTCACGTTGAAGGTCCCGGCAGCGCACATCGCACCCGTGAACAGGGCGCTCAGACTGTCGGCGGTGTAGACGAGGAGGAACAGGGAGATCAGCTGGAAGCCGAAGGCATAGGCAAGGACCGTGGAGATCAGGTAGGTCCTCCGTTCGAGGTCCAGCTGCAGGCTGCTGCCGCTCCGGAGGTCCCAGCGCCGGAGGATCCTGACGCCGAACCAGAATGCGAGCAGGACCATGGCCGTGACCAGGAACGACGATACGAGGAGCGCGATGATCGCGGGATGGAGGATCATGGCCCTGCAGCCTCTATCCTGCCGTCCCGCATCGTAACAACCCGGTCGATCACCGGAGATTCGTATACCAGCGGGTCATGGCTCGCGATGATCACGGTCTTGCGGGAGGCTTTGAGCCTGGCCACGATATCCATGAACTCCCGGGAGAGCTTCGTGTCAAGGTGAGCCGTCGGCTCGTCGGCGATGATGACCGGAGGGTCGTTGATCAGCGCCCGGGCGATCGCCGTGCGCTGAGCCTCTCCTCCGGAAAGCCACTCGGACCGAGACGACTCCCGGGGCAGGATGCCGAAGAGGTCCAGGAGTTCGCGGGCCCGGCGTTTGAGCGAGGCATGGGACTCGCCCAGCGGGTATGCCGGCAGCATGACGTTCTCCAGGGCCGTGATCCCCTTCACCAGATTGAACTGCTGGAAGATGAACCCGAAGGTTGAGCGCCGGACCTCGGTCAGGAAACGCTCCGGCAGGCTCGTGATCTCACGGTCTTCCAGCACGATCCTCCCTTGCGTGGGCCGCGCCATGCAACCCACGAGCGACAGCAGGGTCGTCTTGCCTGAACCGCTCGGCCCCCGGAAGACGGTCACCCGCCGTGCCTCGAGGGAGAGGCTCACCCCGTCCACGGCCGTCAGGGCATGGGCCTTCCCTTCGTTAAAGACCTTCCGGATGTCCCTGAGATCGATCATCGTCATGACCTCATCACCGAGTCCGGGTCGATGGTCGCCGCGCGCCACGACGGGATGATGGTCGCCACGGTATACGGGACCACGGTGAGGAAGAACAGGGTGGCCACCTGGTAGGCGCTGACGTACGGAACGAGCTTGAAGGTCGGATAGAGCGTGGACCATCCCTTGAGCACGGGCTCGAAAAGCACCACATCGGTGAAGAACACGTGGACGTATGCCAGCAGGACCCCGGCCAGGAACGAGGACAGGGAGACCGTGGTCCCCTCCCAGAACTTCATCAGAAGGACATCGGAGGTCTCCCAGCCGACGGCCTTCAGGATGCCGATCTCTTTCCGCTCCTCGGCGGAGAGGCCCGATGCCTTGTCCCAGGCGAAGATGACGAAGGCCAGCACCGCCGCAGACAGGATGACCACGATGAGGCCGCTGCGCCAGTCGAAGATCGTGTCATAGGTCCGGAGGATCTCGCTCTTCATGATCGGTCGCGTGTCGGGCAGCAGCTTCTGGACCTTCCCGGCAACCGTCGCGACCTCCTTTGCGTTCCGCACGGTCAGGACGATGTCCGTGAACATCCCTTCGGCCATGCCAAAGAGCCTGCGGAAGTCCCGTTCGGAAATGAGGATGAGGTCGGAGGAGACCAGCTCTGAGGCGGGAGAGAGCACTTCGCTGATCGTCAGGACCATGGGTTCGCCGTCATACCTGCGGAACGAGAGCATGTCGCCGGCATAGGCGAAGCGTGACCGTGAGATGCCGTGGCCGGCAGCGATGTTCCCTTCGCCGAGGGAAAAGTCTTGGGGGACCATGAGCGTATAGTTCGCGCTCATGACGGGGTCGAAATAATAGCCCCACAACCGGCCGTGCACATCGCTCACCCCCCGGATGCCGCGGATGGCATCCAGATACCTTCCCGGGATCAGTTCGTGCCGCCCCGCCGCCATTCGCTGAACGACGATCTCAGGGGCCCCCTGAAGGACCAGCGAGGCCTCTTTCCGCAATGCATGGGTAAAGAACATGACCGACGCGAGCAGGAAGACCAGGAGGGTATACACCAGGAGGAGCGCAATGTTCTTGCCTTTCCTGCGCGCCAGGGACGAGAGGGTGAAATCGATGACGTTCCGCTGTTTTTCGATCCAGATCCGCATGACTACGGTCCCCGCTTTCCTTGCTGCGGTCCCAGGAGCGACCCCGAGGGGAAGTGCTCCAGCGACAGGGGATGGTCCTGGAAGGGCGCGAACATATCGGCCTGGGTGGGATGACGGGTGTACCGGGCCTCCGTGAAGAGGCAGAGATCGGTCAACTCAAACCGCCGCACCATGGCCGCTGTTCCAGCGATGTCCGAGGCGTGCCCTCCACGCAGGTACGCAGCGTGCGTGAAGGCCGCCGCAAGAAGTACGGTCTGGATGCCCAGGTACAGGAAGAACAGAGATGATCGTCTCATGAAGAACCGTAGATGAAGGAAGTGCACGACATGCCGGAATGTCCGGCTTCGATGGTCAATCGAGCTGTTTCAGCACCGCGGAGGTGATGTCATGGTATCGGAGAATGCTCCTGCCCCCGTGGTCCTTCAGGAACCCGCGGGCCTCGGACTCGCCCGCAAAGGGTATCAGTTCCTTCCCCATGGGTCCGTACACATCGCTTCCGAGGACATAGAACGCCTCGCGCCCGTCGATCTGCCTGACAGCATAGTAATCGTTCACGAAGAACCTGTCAACGTCCGATTGCCCCTTTCCGGGAGCATACTGTTTCAGGTCCAGCAGGAACTTGAACAGGTCCTTGGGCCCGTCAAAATAACGGAACGTGCCGTCCTTGAACAACAGGGTAGCAAGCCAGTCAGGATACTTTGAGACGAACATGCCGCATACAGGACACTTGTCCTTTGGCGAGGGTTTCGCAACCGCTGGTCCTTCCGCGCCAGCAGGCAGCGCGCTCAACAGAGGAGCGAACACGGTCATTGCCGCGGCGACCAGGACGAACAGCACAATGATACCGTTCTTCTTCATGGTACACTCCTCGATCATGGTGGATTTGGTGGAACGAACCTGGCATCCCGCTGCCAAGGACGATCGATCGCACAGTCCGGCTACAGCGTGTTCAACACAAGCTTGCGGAGCGTGTCCCCGGATGCCTCTCCGAGCAGCTTGTATTTGATATTGCCTTTCCGGTCGATGAAGAAGGTCCGCGGCAGGCCCAGGACGCCGTATGACTTCGCTGTTTTGCCTTCGGGGTCCAGGAGCACAGGATAGGTGATATTCACCCTGTTGACGTAGGCGCGCGCCGCGGCGAGGCCCTGGCCGACATTGACAGCATAGACCACAAGCCCCTGCTTTCCGTATTGGCGGTACAGCTTATCAAGAACCGGCATTTCCTCAAGGCAGTAAGGGCACCAGTCCGCCCAGAAATGCACGACCACGGTCTTTCCCCTGAAATCGCCGGGGGCCGTGACGTTCCTCCCCTCAGTGTCCTGCAAGGAGAAGGGAGGCGGCGGATCGCCGATCTTGATCATCACCCGTTCCGCCCCGTTCGCCGTTGTCACGAGGCAGAACAGGAGCGCGAACGACGCGGCACAGCGCACCGCGAGTTTCTTCCCCGTTGTGTCGGTCATTGCTCTGTTCCTCCTGTCGCCGTGCCAGCGGCGATGCCTTCCGGCACAGGAGCAGACGGTCCCTTCAGCTCAACGTTCCACTTCCGGATTGACCTGCCCCCGATTATTGTACCAAGTGAAGAGTTGGACTTTTGGATTGGATTGCCTCTGGGGCCAGGGGCCATTATCCCAGAGAACTATGTCGTCCGTTGTGATTATACTCTCTTCGCCACATTTCAATCAAGACCTTCGCCTTTGCTAAAGTCGTAAAAATCTCCCTGTTCAGCGTTTATCCTGGAACTTCCTATTGAATGAATCAGTGTTGCCGTTCCCCTAGCAGGCCGCTGAAAAAGTGGCCTGCAGCTTGATAACTTCTGCTCGGAGATCATTTTTTCTCCGATTGTGTGACCTATGACTGACTTTGTTACCCATTCAAGATCGTCTTTCGACTCCCCTTATCAGGGTTCCGCTGCGTTCTTTCTATACAGCGGCTGCCGTCCTTCGTTGGATGTTTGCTATTCGCATCAAGTTATAGGCAGCTCCGACAAACCAAGCCTGAAGAAGAGTTCGATCTCTTCCTTTGTACCGTGTCCGTCGGAAGCCGCCGATGGTCTTCAGCCATCCGAAGATTTCTTCTACTCGTTTTCGGATCCTCTGGCTGATGTTGTATCCTTCGTGCCGGGTCGTGCGACCATTAATCGCAGAACCGCCTCTTCGCTCCGTGTTCGCCGCAACGTGTGGGGTGATCTCTCGACTCCGCATTGCTTCAACAAAACCATGGGTATCATAGCCCTTGTCAGCACCGATGGTCGTGGGCTTTACGCGCTTCCGCGCTTGGCGGGTGAGCATCTCCTTGGCCGCCTCCCGTTCCGCGTCTCCTGTTGCCGGGGTAACGGTGATGTCGATCAGGAGGCCGTTCCGGTTCTCCATCAGGGCATGGGCGCCGAAGGAGAGTTTGGCCTCCTTGCCCTGGCTCTTCTTCATCAAACGAGACTCGGGATCAGTGGTGGACGCATGGGTCTCGTTCGACCGCTTTTCGCCCCGGAAGTTCACCGTGGGATTGCCAGGGTCATCGTCTGTCGTCGGCCGGTCCGAAGGGTCTTCGTCCTTTGGCCGGAAGCTCTTCAAGCTGGCACAGGCCTCGATCAGAGTACCGTCCACCGTAAAGTGATCATCAGAGAGCAGCCCTTCCTTCCGGGCGATGTTGACCACTCGGTCAAAGAACTTCACGGCCACCCGGTGTTCCAGAAGCCGATTCCGGTTCTTCGTGAACGTCGTTGGATCGAAAGAAGCTTCTTCCAGGTTCATGTCCAGGAACCAGCGAAAGAGGATGTTGTAATCCACCATTTCGCAGAACTGGGTCTCGGAGCGAACCGAGTACAGGGCGATCAGGAGCTGGGACTTGAGCAACCGCTCCGGCGGAATCGACGGCCGGCCCATCTTGCTGTACATCGCGTCAAAGATCGGCGAAAGCTCGGCAAGGACTGCATCCGCATGGGTTTTGATCATCCGAAGGGGATGCTGAGTCGGGACCCGCTGTTCAGGAGAAAAGTAGCTGAACATCCCGCTCTGAATATCGTTTTCACCGCGCATAGGGCCTCCTCATCACATCAGGTTGAGGCACTATACGCAGTCACATCACGTTTGAAAAGGACTTTTTCAGCAAACTGCTAGGGACTACCGGTCTCGATGAACAGAGGACTGCATTATCCAGCGACAGGTACATCAATCCCACTGACACATGCTTGAAGCTTCCTGCTCTTTAATCGTGGATCATCATCGAATGCTTATAATCAGCAGAAGACGCCACTTGATTTTACTGTAGGCATCTGTCAGTTTCTCAATAGGCAAATTTTAGTATGAAGGAAGGATGATCTCAATATGAAAGACTTAATTGGTAAGAAGGTCCTGATGGTGATCGCGAAGAGTAAGTTCAGGGACGAAGAATATCTCGAGCCCAGAAAGGTCCTGGAGGCAGCGGGTGCGGTCGTTACCGTGGCATCGTCATCGTTGAACACTGCCGAAGGTATGCTGGGGCTCAAAGTGAAGCCGGATGTACTGATTGGTAATGTAAAAGAAGGGGATTATGACGGGATCGTCTTCGTGGGAGGCGGTGGGGCGGTCGAATATTTTGACAGCCCCGTGGCACATAAGCTTGCGCAAGATTTTTTCGCCCACGACAAGCTTACGTCGGCTATCTGCATCGCACCGGCGACACTGGCGAACGCGGGCGTGCTGAAGGGCAAGAAGGCGACCTCGTTCCCCTCTTCTGGAAGCGACACTTAAAGCCAAAGGCGCCGCCCTGACCAAGTCGGACGTTGTCGTCGATGGAAATGTCGTTACTGGTGTAGGACCGGAAGCGGCGAAAAAGTTCGGGGAGAAGCTGATAGAAGTGCTGAGCGGTAAATAGCCGGCCGCAACGAGCAGTGCGCAACCTTAAACGTCGAGCATCGAGGTGCAGTGATCCTATATCTATGTTCCCCTACTGACGATCTCTCTAGCCGCAACAACTCCTGATACCGATGATTGGATCAGCCCCCGCGTGACGCCCGCCCCATCGCCGACTGCATAGAGGTTCTGTATCTCGGTCTCCAGCACCTTCGTGAGCTTCAACCGCATTGAATAATACTTCACCTCCACACCATACAACAGCGTGTCCCCGGAGTTCACGCCCGGCGCCACGTTGTCCAGGACCTCAAGCATCTCCAGGATCGCCGCAAGGTGGCGGTACGGGAGCACGAAGCTCAGATCGCCTGGGGTCGCGTCCCCGAGCGTGGGCCGGACCGACCCTTCGACGATGCGTTCCGGCGTGGAGCGCCTGCCCATCTTGAGGTCGCCCAGCCGCTGGACCAGCACGCCGCCGCTCAGCAGGTTCGCGAGCCCGGCGATGTACTTTCCGTAGGTAATTGGCTCATGAAAGGGCTTGGTGAAGTCGGTGCTCACGAGCAAGGCGAAGTTGGTGTTCCCGGTCCGCTGGTCCTTGTAGCTGTGGCCGTTGACGCTGAACACACCGTCACTGTTCTCCCGCACCACCTCGCCGTAAGGGTTCATGCAGAAGGTCCTGATGCGGTCATGGAATTTCTTCGTGGTGTACAGGAACTTTGCCTCGTAGGTGATGTCCGTGATGTCCTTCATGATTAACGCGGGCAGTTCCACGCGGACGCCGATGTCCACGGGATTGGTCTGGAGCGATAGGCCGAGCCGCTTCGCCTCCCCGGAGAGCCATGACGATCCGTCCCTGCCCACGGCAAGGATGACTGCGTGCGCTTCATAGCGCTTTCCGTCCCCCGTCACCACGCCCGTCGCCGCTCCTCCCTCCGCGATGACCTGTGCGACCGGTGTGTTGAACAGCACGGTCACTTTTCCTTCGAGATGGCCGCGGATGTTCTTCAAGACCTCTTTGCAGAGGTCCGTGCCGATATGCCTGATGCGCGCCGGGACCAGTTCGAGATCGTAGCTCCGGGCCTTCCTCCGGAGCCGCTCCACGGCCTCCCTGTCTTCGCCATGGATATCCTTGCCCGCTCCGTACTGGCGATAGACCGCATCGACATGCTCGATCAGCTGTTCCAGATCCCCGGCCTGCAGGTACTCCCCCAGCCAGCCGCCGAACGCCGAGGTGAGGGTGAGCTTGCCGTCGCTGTACGCGCCCGCGCCGCCCCAGCCGCAGAGGATGCCGCAGAGCTCGCACTGGGCGCAGGGCATGTCCGCGTCATGCATGGGACAGGACCGGGCCTCGATATCGCTGCCCTTCTCGATCATCAGGACCCGCGTCCCGCTCTGCTTCACCAGTTCCAGCGCGGCGAAGATGCCGGCAGGACCGGTCCCGATAATGATGACGTCGTACCGTTCGCTCATAGGTTCATCCGAAACAAAGAAAGCCTCCGTCACGACGAACGCAGGCTGATAAGACGTTTGCCGGGGACCTCACTGCACCAATCCGGCGAAATTGGCGCATCAGGAAACCACGATACCGGCATACCCAACCACTTGGTCGTAGTCACCGCTCACCTCGCCTGAGTTCGTGTACTTGATGAGCTCAGCTTTCTTCGCACCGAGCGCTTTGCAGGCAGTGAGCATGGCGACTGCGGGCCCATACCCGCACATGGTGATGTCCTCGTCGCGGACCGTATAGTAAAGCCCCTGCGCGTCCAGGTCAAGAATGCGCTGGATCGCCTTGTGGTCCTTCTTCTTCGCCGCTTCGGCGGATATGTAGTGGCTCATGTCCGAGCTCGCCACGATCAGCACGCCTGTCTTTCTCGCCTGTTCACGGACCGCGTCCGCCACCGCATTGCCCAGGGCGAGGCAGGTCTCCAGCCTCGTGTCCATCATCTGGATAGGAACGATCGTGAACTCTTTCTTCAGAAACTGGATGAAGGGCAGCTGGACCTCGAGGGAATGTTCCTTCAGGTGGGCAAGCGTGTCCTCACGGACAAGGCGGGACCGGGACAGGATGGCAGCCGCGAGCCCTTCATCGATCTGCACCGTCCCGAGGGGGGTCTCCCACTCGCCCTTTGCCATGAGCGAGACCGGCTCGCCCAGGCCCGTGTGATTGGGGCCGATCAGGATGAACGTGCCGGGCAGTTCGATGCTTGAGTAGACCGCGCCGGCAACGGAGCCGGAATACACGAGGCCGGCATGGGGAGAAACGATCCCGAGAGCCTTGATCTTCTTTGCCCGGGGGACCAGGAACCGTTCCACCTGGTCCATCAGGGCGGAGTACGAGCCCTGATAGAAATATCCCGCGACAGCCGCTTGACGATTCATAGGGGCCTCCCGCATTCAGTGCACAGGAAATAACGATGTAACAGGACATGGATGAACATGGATCAGCGCGGAGAAAGGCGCATATTTGGCCCCTCGTGATTTCCGGACCTCTCCGTACACGAGAAGGAGAACGCTGCATCATCCGTGTGTATCCCGGAACGACTGCGGCCGATTTTCTGGTCTCTCTCTGCCTTTTGTTTCTATTATATCATGAAGGATCATCCGGATAGCACCCTGGAGAGACAACAAAAAGCCTGTCAGATCGTCCTGACAGGCTCCTTGCATTCACTGCTCTGAAAATAGGCCCCGGGAGATCACTCCACGGACTTGCTGATGACCGTCTCGATGGTGCCCTTGAGCCGCATCTCGGAGTACTTTTGCAGAACTTCGCGGACGCGGGGATGTTTTTCGAGGAGGGCGGCCAGCTTGTCCTCGGTCATTTCCAGGACCGTGGTGTCTTCGAGGGTCTCGATCGTGGCGGTGCGGGGCTTGCCGGTGAGGAACGATATCTCGCCGAAGAACTCGCTGGGCCAGAGCTTGGCCAGTTCCACGACCTCGCCTGACAGCATGGTCGTGTAGACCTTGACGGAACCGTTGGCGATGATATACACGGATTTGCCCTTGTCCCCTTCGCGCACGATGACCTCGCCGGGACCATGGGTGTGCACGTTCATGAGCTTGGTGAACTCCTCGAACTCGCCCTGCGTGAACCCTGCAAAGAGCGGAATGGCGCTGTTCGCCGGCTTCTGTTTGCCTGCCTCCACCGGTTCGGCCTTCTTCTCGGCGATGGTCTTATTGGAATGGAGCGCGGCCATGCGGTTCTGCGCGCGCTTGTGCTGGGGGTCGATGCGGAGCGCCAGCTTATACTGCGCAAGGGCCTTCACCACGGCGCCTGTCTCGGCATAGAGGTCCGCCGCATAGACATATTCACGGACCGCCTCGGGCTTCGAGTTCAGCTTCTGGTAGGCATCGCCCATACGGACCCTGATGATGGGGTCCGGGTTCAGGGCAAAGAGCTTCTCCATCTCGGCGACGGCTTCCTTCCACTTGCCCTTGCCCAGGTTGTTCTGGATGCTGTCGATCAGCTGCGCTTTGTTCTCAGCGGCCATTGTCGCCTCCGGACGATGCTTTGAGATCTCTTTGCAAGCATTAACGCCTTACGCCTTATCCCCAATCCGGACAAACCGGAACCAACACCTTGGAACCGCAAAGGCGCGAAGAACGCCAAGGAAGGCAAAAGATTGTTCCTTATTCAAAAAACAAAGATTTAAAGATTTTCTTCGCGCCCTTCGCGCCTTCGCGGTAAGAATTTTCTTCCCCTTTTGGGAAGAATCTGGCTATCAACTGACTAACCCCTTACGGTTTCTCTCTTATCAGCCTATCCCCTTCAGTTTCAGGAGCGTGCTGGCCACCCGCTGGTTATAGTAGTTCTGCATGACCTCGCGGATCCGGGGCTTCGAACCGATCAGCTCCTTGAGCTGGTCCTCGTGTACTTCGAGGATGTCGCATTCCTCGGCCGAGATGACGGTCGCGGTGCGCGGCTTGCCGGTCAGGAACGCGATCTCGCCGAAGAAATCGCTGGGCTGGAGCACCGCCAGTTCGACCGGCTTGCCTTCCATGGTGGTGACGACCCGAACGGTGCCCCGCGTGACCACGAAGACCGATGCCCCGGCCTCGCCCTCCTTGATGATGGTCTTGCCCGCTGGAACGGTATGGAACACCATCCGTTTCGTGAAGTCGTTGAACTCCTCCTGCGTCAGGTCCGCGAAAAGCGGCACGATGCTGCTCTGGGGCGCCACTTCGCCGAGTTCCACGGGCTCGAGCTTCAGTTCGGTAACGGTCTTATGGGAATGGAGCGAGGCCATCTGCCCCAGGGCCTTGTCGCTGCTCGGATCCAGCCGGAGGACCAGCTTGTACATGGCCAGGGCCTTGACCACGAATCCCTTGTCCGCGAAGATCTCGGCGGCCTTCATATACTCGGCGACGGCCTGCGGTTTCTGGTTCATCTTCTGCCGGACGTCCCCCATCCGGACCTTGACCTGCGGGTCCTGGTCGATGGCAAAAAGCTTTTCCAGGTCGGCGATGGCGTTCTTCCAGTCGCTCTTCTGGATGTATGTTTGCACGTTCTCGGTGAGCTGCGCTTTTGCGGAAGCCAAAGGATCCTCCTGCGTGAGTTCGGGATCAGGTGCGGCCGGTGAGGAACGGCCACGGTCGCTAGTATAGCCTATTTTCGGAAAATCTAAAAGCTTCTCTTTTCCGAGTTCTCGAACCTCGTGAACTTGTTGATGTAGGTCAGGTCCACGATTCCCGTCGGGCCGTTCCGCTGTTTGCCGATGATGACCTCGGCCTTGCCGCGCTGCCCGCAGATGCAATCCCCGTCGGGGACGCAGGTGCACTTGTTGTAGACCTCGTCCCGGTAGATGAACAGGATGACGTCCGCGTCCTGTTCGATGGCGCCGGACTCGCGCAGGTCCGCCAGCATGGGCCGCTTGTCCTTGCCCCGCGTCTCCACGGCGCGGTTGAGCTGCGACAGCGCGATGATCGGGACCTTGAGCTCTTTCGCCAGCGCCTTGAGCGAGCGGGAGATGTTGGAGATCTCCTGCTCCCGGCTGTCCTCCCCCCTGCCGCGCATGAGCTGGAGGTAGTCCACGATGATCAGGTCGAGCCCCTTGTCCGCCTTGAGCCGCCGCGCCTTGGAGCGCATCTCCAGGACGCCGATGGCGCCCGTGTCGTCGATGTAGATCGGCGACTCGGCAAGCAGGCCCGTTGCGTTCGCGATCCGTCCGAAGTCCGTCTCGGCAAGGAATCCCCGCCGGAGCTTGTGCGCGTCGATGCGCGCCTCGGAGCAGATCAGCCGGAGGCCCAGCTGCTCCTTGGACATCTCGAGGCTGAACATGGCGACGGTCTTGTTGTCCTTGAGTGCGCAGTGCGCGGCGACGTTCAGGCAAAACGCGGTCTTTCCCATGGACGGGCGGCCGGCCACGATGATGAGGTCGCTGGGCTGAAGGCCCGAGGTCATGTTGTCGAGGTCCACGAAGCCCGTCGGGATCCCCGTGATCAGCTCCTTGCGCTCGTACAGGTTCCCGATGGCCTCGAAGCTGGTGTGCATCAGGGCCCGCATGGGCGTGAACGGCTCGGTCATCTTCTTATCGGAGATCTCAAGGATGGAATGCTGCGCCTGGTCGATGAGCAGGTCGATCTTGACCGCCTCCGGCGAGTCGTCATAGCTCCGGGTGATGATGTTCGTCGAGGCGTGGATCAGCTGGCGGAGCACCGATTTGTCCCGCACGATCCGGGCGTGGTACTTCACGTTCGCCGCCGTGGGCACGAGGCTCACCAGCGTGGAGAGGTAGGACGCGCCCCCCACCTTGTCGATGGCCCCGCCGTGGCGCAGGGTGTCGGTGAGGGTGACGAGGTCGATCGCGTCGCGGCGCTCGGACATGTCGAGCATGGCGGTAAAAATCCGACGATGGGAATCTTTATAAAAATCCTCGGGAACGAGGATGTCGCTGACGTTCTCCATCGCGCTGTTCTCGATCAGGATGGCGCCGAGGACCATCTGTTCGGCCTCGATGTTCTGCGGGGGGAGCTTCTGGAGCGAGACCTCTTCCTGGAGGGCCATGGCTTTACCTCTTGATATACAACGGATTCGGACGAAAAAAAAGGAGCCGGAGATCAGGAGCCGGGAGAAATTTCCCTGACCCTGACCCCTGGCTCCTGATCCTGGTTCGTGCTGTTCTTATTCTGCGGCGATGACCGATACCTTGAGGTCCGCCACCACGTCGGTATGGAGCTTCACCGGCACGGTGTAGTCGCCGGTCCGCTTGATCGGCTCTTCCAGCATGATCTTGCGCTTGTCGATGGCAACGCCCTGCGCCTGCATGGCATCGGCGATGTCCATGGTCGTCACGGAGCCGAAGAGCTTGCCTTCCTCGCCCACCTTGGCCTTGATGGTGATGGCAAGGGACTTGATCCGGTCCGCGTCCGCGGACGCCGTCTTCTTGAGCGTCCTGATGCGGTCGGACACCATCTTCTTGGCGTGTTCCATGGACTTGACGTTCTTCGGGGTGGCTTCGATGGCCTTCTTCGAAGGGACCAGGAAGTTCCGGGCATAGCCGTCCTTCACCTTCACGAGGTCGCCGATCTTGCCCAGATTATCAACATCTTCACGTAATATGACCTGCATTGCTTGTGCAACTCCTTTCAGCGTTTGGTAGACGGTGATACTACCAGAAAGAGGGGTCGGGTGTCAACAGGGATTTGCATGGAGTATCAGCGGGTTATTTGGCATGGCGGTCAAGTGCCCTTCGCTCCATAGGACCGGATCTCTTCGAGAAACGCTCCGGCATAACGCTCCAGTTTTACATCCCCCACGCCTGAGATCATTCTCATCTCGGAAGCGGTCTTCGGGAAATGCACGCACATCTCATGAAGCGTTTTGTCCGAGAATATTACATAGGGCGGAACATGGTTGTCACCGGCGATCCTTTTCCTGATGACGCGCAGCCGCTCGAAGAGCACCTCGTCGTAGTGTCCGCCTTCTACGGTCTTCCTTCGCCGCTCTTTTGTTTTTGTCGCTTCACGCTTGAGCCCGAAGACCTCGCCCGTTCCCGTGAGCACGCCCGCCCCCTTGGGCGTGAGTTTCAGCACGGGGTAACGATCGCCGTCCTGCCGGATCAGCTCCTGGGCAAGGAGTTCGTCAACGATGAAGCGCCAGTGGTTCTTATCGTGAAGCCGTCCGGCGCCGAAGGTCTTGATCTCGTGATGGCCCAGTTCCCTGACGCGCTTGGTGTCCGCTCCCATGACGATGTCGATGATATGGACGATGCCGAAGCGCTCATTGGTCCTGGCCATGGCCGACATGAAGATCCGCGCATCGGTCGAAATATCAATGCGGTCTACGAAGCCGGTGCATACATCGCAGGCTTCGCAATTAGCTGCGAGGTAGGCTTCTCCGAAAAAGGAGAGGAGCTGCTTCCTTCTGCATACGTTATGGGACGCGAACCGCACAGTCTGGTTCAGCTTCTCCATGGCGATCCGGCGCTCTCCTTCGTTCTCCATCTTGTCGATGAAGTACCGTATCTTCGGAATATCGCCCCTGCTGAAAAAGAGCAGACAATGGGCCGGTTCGCCGTCCCGCCCCGCCCGACCCGTCTCCTGGTAGTATCCTTCGATGTGCCGGGGAAGATCGGCGTGGACCACGAACCGGACGTTCGACTTGTCGATGCCCATGCCGAAGGCTATGGTTGCCACGATCACCGAGACCTCGTCCTTGTTAAAGGCCTCCTGGTTTCGTTCACGGACCTCCGTAGGCAGCCCTGCATGGTACGGCAGCGCCTTAATGCCGCGGGACTCAAGAAATTCCGCTGTCTCGTTGACCGCATCGCGGGTCGTCCGGTAGATGATCCCCGCTTCTCCCTCGTGGTCCTTCAGAAATTTCAGGAGCTGCTGCTCGACCTGCGACTTGGATTCCACCTGGTAGAAAAGATTGGGCCGGTTGAACGAGGCGCGCACGGAATGGGGCGTCCTGAGCCCGATCTTGTTGATGATGTCCTGCTGGACCTTGTGCGTGGCCGTGGCGGTGAAGGCCGCAATGGGGACGTTGGGATAGAGCGCGGGAATAGCGGACAGGGCGAGGTAGTCGGGCCGGAAATCGTGGCCCCATTCGGAAATGCAGTGCGCCTCATCTATGGCGAAAAGCGAAAGAGGAATTCCCTTCAGCATCTCGGTGAACTGCGGCATGGCAAACCGTTCCGGCGCGATGTACAGCAGTTTGACCTGCTTTTCTTTCAGCCGACGGTAGACGTCCGCGATCTCCTGCTGATCGAGCGAGCTGTTCATGAACACGGCCGCGATGCCGCTTTCCCTTGCAGCGTCGACCTGATCCTTCATCAGCGAGATGAGCGGGCTGATGACGATTGCCGTACCTTGCATCAGCAGGGCGGGCAACTGGTAGCACAGGGATTTGCCTCCCCCTGTAGGCATGACCGCGAAGACGTCTTTCCCGTTCAGGACCTGCCTGATGATGGTCTCCTGATTCTGCCGGAACGATTCAAAACCGAACACGGTGCGGAGGACATCGCGTACAGCGATATCACTGATGGGAGGTTGAAAGGACATGAGCTTCAATGATCGGCGGATAGGGAGCACCCGTACGCTAGACGACGCCCTCCGCCTTTTTCTTGAGTTCGGATAGTTTATTCATTGCCTCGATAGGCGTCATGGCGTTCAGGTCCATCTCGGCCATTTCCCGGACAAGGTTTGCGTCCCGCGCCGCGAACAAGCCTAGTTGCTGCTCTTTCGCCGCGTCTCCGCGTCTCCGCGTCTCCGCGTCGGCACTTTCCCCTTGTCCCCTCGTCTCCCTATCCCCTGCGTCCGCCTTTTGACGCAGGCGTCGGTTCGCCGGTCTCATCGAACTCGGCCTTCTCGAGGTTCGCCAGCACCTCCCGGGCCCGCGCGATCACCACCGCAGGAAGCCCGGCGAGCCGCGCCACCTGGATGCCGTAGGACTTGTCCGCGCCGCCCTCGACGACCCTGCGGAGAAAGATGATCTGGTCGTTCCACTCCTTGATGGCCACGTTGAAGTTCTTCACCCGGTCCATGGTGAGCGCCAGGTCCGTGAGCTCGTGATAGTGCGTTGCGAAGAGCGTCCGCGCCCGGAGCTTCTCGTGGATGAACTCGGCGACCGCCCAGGCGATGCTGATGCCGTCGAAGGTGGAGGTCCCCCTGCCGATCTCGTCCAGGATGATGAGGCTCCGGTCCGTGGCGTTGTTCAGGATATTGGCGGTCTCGTTCATCTCCACCATGAAAGTGCTCTGGCCCCGGCTGATGAAGTCCGACGCGCCGACGCGTGTGAACACCCGGTCCACGATGCCGACCAAGGACTCCTTCGCCGGAACGAAGCTGCCCATCTGGGCCATGATGCTGATGAGCGCCACCTGGCGCATGTACGTGGACTTGCCCGCCATGTTCGGTCCCGTCAGGATCAGGAGCTGGTTGTCGCTGCTGTCCAGCAGCGTGTCGTTCGGCACGAACCGCTCCTCGGTGAGCTGTTCGATGACCGGATGGCGTCCCTCGACGATGCGCAGCACGTCCCCGTCGTCGATGACAGGACGGGTGTAGCTGTTCTTGGCCGCAGCCTCGGCGAGCGAGGCGAGGCAGTCGAGCGTTGCCAGCCGCCGGGCCATGTCCTGGACGCGCACGGTCTGTGCCGCGACCTGCTCGCGGATCGCATTGAAAAGCCGGTACTCGAGGTCGAGGATCTTCTCCTCTGCGCCCAGCACCTTCTCCTCGTATTCCTTCAGCTCCGGCGTGATGTACCGCTCCGCGTTCGCCAGTGTCTGTTTCCGGATATAGTCCGGCGGTACATTCGCGAGGTTCGTCTTGGTCACCTCGATGTAGTAGCCGAAGACACGGTTGTAGCTCACGCGCAGGGAGCTGATGCCCGTCCGCTCGCGTTCGCGCTGCTCGATGCCGGCAATGAATCCCTTCCCTTCAGTGCTGATGGACCGGAGCTCATCGAGCTCTGCGCTGTGGCCTTTCTTGATCAGCTTTCCTT
This sequence comes from Nitrospirota bacterium, assembly GCA_963840455.1. Taxonomy (GTDB): domain Bacteria; phylum Nitrospirota; class UBA9217; order UBA9217; family UBA9217; genus JAAXXJ01. The sequence goes on from CAWIYV010000001.1 coordinate 283,272, forward strand.
CTCGCAGCGTATACGGCGGGTCGTCATGGATGGAGCGCTCGATGAGCTGATGGATGTCCTGCAGGTCGTCCCAGCCTTCGTGCACGGTCTTGAGCAGGCCGGCGGCGCTTGGCGCAATGAAGTTCCTGAGGTCCGGCAGGACGGTGAAGGACTGTCGCAGGGCAACAAGGTCCCGGGCATTGGCCACACCGAGGGAGACGCGGCTGATGAGCCGCTCCAGGTCGTATACCCGTCCGAGATCGTTCCGGAGGCTCGAGCGCACCTGATGGCGCTCCTTGAGCTCGGCGACGGCAGTGAGGCGAGCATCGATCTCCTGAACATCGAGCAGCGGATTCAGGACCCATTCGCGCAGCTTGCGGCCCGCCATGGACGTGACCGTGTGGTCGAGGACGGACAGAAGCGTGCCCCGGATGGAGCCGTCGTAGATGTTCTTCACCAGCTCCAGGTTCCGCTGGCACGCGCTGTCCAGGACCATGTAGGACTGTACGAGGAAGGGCCTGACGCTCCGGATGTTCGCCAGCGCGGTCTTCTGGGTCTCTTCGATGTACCGAAGCGCCGCTCCCCCAGCGGAGACGCCGATGGTCATGTCCCCGCAGCCGAAGCCCTCGAGCGTCGAGGTCTTCAAATGGTCGAGCAGGGTCCGCTTCGCGGTCTCGCGGTCAAAGGTCCAGTCCTCGTAGGGATTGATCGCCTGGGTGTATTGACGAAGCAGCGCCAGAAGCTCTGATGCCGTCTCCTGCCCCTTCGGCAGAACGATTTCGCGAGGCGTGAATCGCGACAACAGGGTGTCGAGCTCTGCCAGGTTGCCGGCACCCGATACCTCTGCCATGAAGAAATCACCGGTCGAGATGTCGAGGAACGCAGCGCCGAATCCCTCTTTCGCAGGATAGAGCGAGGCGAGATAGTTGTTGTCCTTGGCTTCTAAGAGATTGGCATCGAGCACGGTGCCGGGCGTGACCACGCGGATGACCTCGCGCTTCACGATGCCCTTGGCGAGCTTCGGGTCCTCCACCTGCTCGCAGACCGCCACCTTGAAGCCGCGCCTGATGAGCTTGGCGATGTAGCCTTCCACGGCGTGGTACGGGAACCCGCAGAGCGGCGTCTCGATGCCCTTGGACTTGTTCCGCGCCGTCAGCGTGATCTCCAGGACCTTCGAGGCCGTCACCGCGTCCTGGTCGAACATCTCGTAGAAGTCGCCCATGCGGAACAGCAGGATCGCGTCAAGGTGCTGGCGCTTGATCTCGCGGTATTGCTTCATGAAGGGGGTCAAGATCAGTCATAGGAAACACGTGGGTGACGCACCGCCTTTGGGCGCGCCGCCGTCGACCCGCAGGTTAGTATCATGCTCGTTCACCTTTTAGATTGATTTTTTCAGCCCGATTGAGCCACGCTAATTCAATTTGATGCTTTATAAGGTCTTGCCTACTACGCCCACTGACTTTTTTAACGATATCACAGGGAATTCCATATTCACTTATTCTTGCTTCGCATTCTCTTTTCCTTCTTCTGTCTTGCTTAAGTTCCGCAACTAAACTAGCAAGAGATTCCAGCAAATCATCCACCAATTGGCAAATATTGATATTTAGCCTTAATGTAGCCATCTTTCCTTTGAGTGGAAAGAATTTCATATTTGCTTTTCTGTTATCCGGCTTATCGTCGTTATTTGACTGCCAGAGAACTTTAATTCTTTTGGGGGCGCCATTTTTGTCTGCTCTATAAAAACTATACGGTTCATAAGAGTGTACAGTACCGTGTCGCCACATTGAATAAATAAGCTCAGCGTAATCCCTGTATTGCCGAGGAAAGTATTTCTTTATAAACTCCTCGGCGCATTTTGAGTTTTTAGGATTACCATTATTATCTACATAACCAAATGCAATCCAACCTAAATAGTCTATATAGCAAAATACTTGTCTTGGAACACTAAAGAAGCCACCCACTTGAGTATCATTATGGTGCCTTGCAATTGCTTTGACATCATCGATAATAGACTGTCGAACATTCTTTTCCAAGTATTCTATCGTTCTTTTAGGCATACTTATTAAGAGCTAGCGACTCGTTGAGGGGCGGGCGTTCTTTGCCCGCCCGCTCGACACGTTAGTTTATATCTCAGTTCCGAAACCGAGTCTCATCGGTTGTTTATCTCGACTTAGGCTTTTTATATCGGTTGATATTGTCCAGAGCACGATTCCCTACGGTTGCCTTACCCCCAAAGTAATTTCTATCGGCAGCTGCTGCACTCTCCCGCTCAGCAGCAAATTGTCTTTCGTCCTTGTAAAGACAACATTTCTTGTACTTTAATCCACTTCCGCATGGGCAGGGACTATTACGCCCGACTTGCACAATTTTTCTGATGCCGAGACAGGTAAATATCCTTTCGACCAAAGATTTCCGCACGATTGTCCTCACTAATGACGAGCTTAGCCCGACGCCTTAGAGCGCGGGTTCGAACGACTTTTTAACCATTAACTCCATCCATGTTCCCATATGTGTTTTGCACGTTCTAGCTTGTGAGATGCCAACCATTCGTTTTGCGCAGCATCTATGAATCCACCAAAGACCCGTATTTTGGTCAGGCGCGGCGCTTGACACCCCCAAGCTGAATGAACATGGGTAGATTTCTCCCAGCGCGAATTCTCAATATGCAATTCGGAGACATATGAAGGGCTCCACTCTCCAGCGCAAAGCTCGCACAAGCCCGGATACTCGGCAAGCCAGGCTTTAGCTGACAGCTTGGAGAGAGATGCGAGGATCCACTGACGATCATGATCGATCTGTTGAGATAGAGCCCATTCCGTGAGGAAGTGGGCAAGGTGATTCACGAGCGCGCGATTTGCGCGGGCACCAACATCTGGTGCCTCGAAGAAGGCGCCTCGATAGCCCGTGCTTCCGTTAAAAAACCAGTCAAAGAGTAGGGAGTCCACGGTTCCGCAGAAGACGGCGCGTTTGAAAGAAGCGTTGTCCTGCCGAGGTTCGCGGTGGAAGCATTTAAGGGTAAGTCCACGCTTCAGCGCTTCTGGCAACTCAGCATTTGGCAGTGGTTGTGCAAGCGCATCTAGTCGTTTCGAATCAACTTTGCCAACATAATGCCACGGAGATGACTTCACGTGTAGGCCTCATCTGATGGCTAATACGCCGGTCACGCGCCGCCTTTTGGCGCGTCGCTGTGGACCGGCATGTTGGTCTTCTTACGATTTGGTTAGCAACCACCGCCACCTACATTCAGGACTTCTTTCATGCTTTCACTGAGAATCTGATGAATCGTATAGAACTCCCATTCATATCCATAATTCTCAGAAACGACGTAATGTTTTCCGTCAACAAATATAACAGCATTAGGCACAATGGTATGTGTCTCTTTGCCCCAGCAATCTGTGGGAATGAATTCAGAGCTCAGTGCGGATATCTTGTCACCTTTTAGCAACAACCAGCTGTTCAGCACCTTAAGATCGTAACATTCGGTCTCTTTGGGGTTGTAAGTATAGGGTGACTTTTGTTGCGCTTCAATGAAATACAAAGCACCGCCCATTATCATTTTACTTGCTTTATAGATGTGCACAAATTCAACGGGATATTTTCCATCAAATGATGATTTTATAGCTTTACGCAGGGATGCAGGAAGCTTGCCTATATTTATATTTGATTCGAAAGGAATGACGCCAGAATCACGGTTAGTTGCTATCCCCACTTTGGGTGTAGGAGCATAATCAACTTCCTTCCGAGGATATAAGTCTGTCTTAAGCGCCCAGCCACCGGAGCAATGGGATCCGTACTTAACAGCATTCAGCACCTTAAGAAGTCTTGGACGTGGGGCTTCAGACCACAAATAAACTTTCGCTGGTATTGTTTTGATTGGTCCGATCCATTTAGCCGGGATATCCTGAAGCTGCGCTTTTCCATTTGTAGCTTTGATGAGTTTGTCGATTTCAGGTTGTTCGTCGATTGATGTTTCTGGCCACGTGTTAAGCCATTTGCCTTCGTGGTAGGTTCCAATCGGAATGAGAATGTCGTCGCTTTGGGCAATGCCGACCCAATACGGATCTGGCGCGTTACCTGCGATAGCCGCGCTAGACATCAATAAGAACATGATGATTAACGAAAGACGTTGTCTCATAAGAGTTCCCTTCAGACTAACCAGTGATTATCTAGCCGTATCCGGCTAGTAAAGCACGAATTTTCGTTGTTTACCAGTTTAGCAAGAACGATGCCCCTCTTTTCCCTACTCCTTCGCGGAAACCGCGAGTCCCAAACGCTCCATCACCTTCTTGATGTCTATCCACACCCACTTCTTCTCCCCCGGGCTGCGCAAAAGATAGGAAGGATGGAAGGTCGGCATGACCGGAATGCCCTCGTAGGTCTGCCAGACGCCGCGCATCTTCGTGATCCCCTGTTTTGTCCCGAGCAGGTTCTGCGTCGGCACGTTCCCGAGGGTTACGATGACTTTCGGCTTGATGGCCGCGATTTGCTTTTTCACGAATTTGATGCAGGCTTCGACTTCGTCAGATTCCGGGTTCCGGTTGTTCGGCGGGCCGGCACTTGACGATGTTGCAGATGTAGACCTCGGCACGCTTGATCTTCATGCCCTTCTCTATGATGTCGGTCAGGAGCTGGCCTGCCGCGCCGACAAAGGGACGCCCCTGCTGGTCCTCCTCGAACCCGGGGCCTTCGCCGACGAAAACGATCGTGGCCTTCGGGTCCCCTTCGCCATAAACGATGCTGTTCCTGCCTTTATGCAGCTTGCACCTCGTGCAGTCGCCGATCTCCTCGCGGATGGATTCCAGGGTCGCGGGCTGGCCTGCCTCAACGGACGCAAGGGTCTTCGCAGTCTCCTTGACGACAGGAGAAGCGGCCGGTGCGGCTACGGTCTTTTCTTTCGGTAGAGAGAGGGCGGCAGGCTGAACGATCGGCTTTTGATCGTCGAGGGGAGGTATTTCGACGTACTTGACGCCGAGCGCGCGCTGATATTCAAGGTGCGCGCGGACATCTGCCACGATCTCGAGGAACTCCTTTTGCAGATCAGTCATTGAATGCCTTTTGGGAACCACAGATGAACACAGAGAGAGATGAAATAGTGAGGTGCAGCGCTTCGATCATCGAGTCTGTGAAACAAGGCTGACACACGTCCCCTTGTCCCCTTGTCTCCGCGTCCCCGTGTCCGCTGTATCAGTTCCCCCACTTCAATTTCGTCCGCAGGATCTCGTAGTAGTTCTTGGTGGGATGTTTGATGAGCCTGACGCGGTACTTCGCCTTCTTCACTTCCACGACGTCGTTCTGCTGCAGCGCGGTGACCACCTGGCCGTCGAAGGAAAGAGAGGCGCCTTCGCTCCGGGACAGGAGCTTCACCTGCACCACCGAGCTGTCGGGAATGACGATGGGCCGGTTCGAGAGCGTGTGGGGGCAGATGGGCGTCACGACAAAGCAGTGGAGCGCCGGGTGTATGATGGGCCCGCCCGCCGAAAGGGAATAGGCCGTGGAGCCCGTCGGCGTCGCGAGGATCAGGCCGTCGGCCCGGATGGCGGTGAGATAGTCATCGCCCACCGAGACCTCGAGCGACACCATGCGCGCGAAGGTGCCCTTGCTGACCACCGCGTCGTTCAGGACCGTATGCTCCTCGATCGTCTTCCCCTTCCGGATCACGCTCGCGAAGAGCATCATGCGTTCATCGGCACGGAGCTTGCCCGCCAGCGCTTTCTCGAGATTTCCGTATAGCTCCTCGAGCGGGACCTCGGCCATGAACCCCAGGCTGCCCAGGTTCACGCCGAAGATGGGGACGTTCTTGCGGGAGTCGGCCACGAGCCGGGCTGCGGACAGGAGCGTGCCGTCGCCGCCCAGCACGATGATCATGTCGACAAGCGATGGAAGCTTCCTGGGCGCATGGCCCGTCAGGCCCAGGCTGTCCGCGGTCCGGTCCTCAAGGAACACCTTCCGGCCCTTCGCGGTCAGCCACTTAGACAGTTTCCTGACAGCGTCGTGCGCTCTGGGCATGTCCTTGGCTATGATCCCGATCTTCTTCATCTCACTCTTTCACCGAGATGTACTTGTCGTCGGCAATGCTCTTCCTGAATCCGGCCAGCAGCCGCTTGTACCGTTCCCCTTCGGCAAAAAATCCGATCTCCCTGCTGTTCTCGGATACGTCGGAAATATACACGTTCAATTTCTCGTCCGGAAGCTCATCCCCGGCCCGCTCGGCCCATTCTATCACCGTGGCGCCGTCGGAATCAAGATACTCCTCGAAGCCAATGGATTCGAGCTCTGACGGGTCCTTCAGCCGGTACAGGTCGATGTGGTACAGGGGAATCCGGCCCTGATATTCGTTCACGAAGGTGAACGTGGGGCTCGTGATGTACTGGTCCTGGACCTGGAGGCCCTGAGCGACACCATAGGAGAAGTGCGTCTTGCCGGCGCCCAGGTCGCCGAAGAGGCAGACCAGGTCTCCCGCTTCGAGCATGGTCCCGAGGACCCGTCCGACTTCCTCGGTCTGCTCTGTGCTCGAGGTGATGACGCTGAACATCAGCCGGCCTGTTGCGCAACGGCCTTGACCACGTCGCGCTTGCCCACGATGCCGACGACCTTGCCGGCCTTGACCACCGGCAGGATATGGACCTTCTTATCAGCCATGATGGTTGCGATGTCCGTCAGGGTGGTATCCTCGGAGATCGTGATGACCTTCTTCGAGCAGATGTCGCCCACCTTGGTGGCGGTCACACGCCTGACCTCATCGGCGAACTTCTTCGAGCTCTCAAGATAGATGGCTGCGCCCAGGAAACTGACCACCGTCGGGATGTGGAGCCGCTTGTTCTGGCTGATGAGGTCGTTCTCGGTCACGATGCCGACAAGCACACCGCCCGCGTCCACGACCGGCGCACCGCTGATCTGGTTGCTGACCAGCAGGGCGGCAAGCTTCTCGATGTCGGTGGCGAGCGTCACGGTCACAACGTCCTTGGTCATGATGTCTTTCGCGGTCAGCATGGGGAACCTCCTGAAGAATTCTGCCACAGAGGCGCAGAGGACACAGAAAAGGTCAGGATCATGCCCTGATCCTCTACAACAAGGTCTTATCCGTGTCCATCCGCGGCCAAAATCGTTTTCGGTTCGCTCCGTCTCAATTCGCGGTTGCCATGATCTTCTTGATCGCTTCAGGGATCTTTTCTATCACATCCCCGGCGATCATCCCCGCCTCGCCCTTGTCCCCTGCCGCGAGGTCGCCTGCGAGGCCGTGAAGGTAGACGGCAAGGCATGCTGCCTGCGTCGGTCCGTATCCCTGCGCGAGCATGCTGCCGATCATACCGGTCAGCACATCGCCGGTTCCGCCGGTCGCCATGCCGGGGTTGCCGGTCGAGTTGATGAACACATCGCCGTGGGTCGTCGCGACGATCGTGCCCGCGCCCTTGAGCACCAGGGTCACGCCGTACTTTCCGGCAAAGTCCTTCGCAATGTTGACCCGGTCGCGCTGGATGTCCTCTGCCGATACGCCCACAAGCCGCGCCATCTCCCCCGGATGGGGTGTCAGGACCACGGGTGCTTTGGCCTTGAGCAGGATGCCGGGATTCCCCGCTAGAGCGTTCACCGCGTCGGCATCGATGACCATCGGCACGGTAATGCGCTGAATGAGATCTTTCACGACCTGGACGGTCTCGTAGTGCGTCGTAAGACCGGGCCCAATGGCGCAGGCGCTCATCCTTCCCGAGGCCTTCACGAGCTCATCCTCAGAACCGATGCTGAGCGTCCCGTCGACGCTCTCACCTGCCGGCAAGCACATGGCCTCGAAGACCTGCTGCTGGATGATGGGAACGAGCCCGATGGGTGTTGCAACGCTTACAAGACCGGCGCCGCTCCGCAGCGCCCCCTTCGCAGCCATGATTGCCGCGCCTGCCTTGCCCAGGGAGCCGGCAATGACCAGGAGATGGCCGTAATCCCCCTTGTTGGCATCACGGTCACGTACGGCCATCTGTCCCCCTGCCAGACCATGCTCGAGCATGATGACGCGGATCTTCTCCTTCTCAACGACCTCGGTCGGTATCCCGATGTCCGCAACCCGCACCTGGCCGGCGAACGAGGCTCCGGGGTACAGCACCAGCCCCCGCTTGGGAAGGACCATGGTCACGGTCAGGTCCGCGCGGACCGCAGTGCCCATCACCGCTCCGGTGTCGGCGTTGATGCCCGTGGGGATGTCCACGGCCACCACGGGCCTTCCTGCCATGTTCATGAGCTCGGCGGTGAGCGCGTAATTCCCCTTGAGCGGAGACGACAGTCCAACACCGAGCATTGCATCAATGAGGATGTCTGACCATTCGATGATCTCGGCGATGGCCGCGGAGGTCGCGTTCGGGACGACCTCGACGTCGGTCTTGCGGAGGATCGACAGGTTCAACTTTGCTTCGCCCTTGAAGGAGGCGAAGGGCGCAAGCAGGGCAACCCGCACGGGCACCCCCCGGATGCGGAGCCTGCGCGCCAGGGCAAGGCCGTCGCCGCCATTGTTCCCCTTGCCGCAGACGATGCCGACCTTGACGCCGGCAAGGCCGTCGAAGAACCGCTCCATCTCGAGGACGATGGCAGAGGCCGCGTTCTCCATCAGCACCGGCCCGGGTATGCCGAACTCCCGGACGGCCCGGCGGTCGATGTTCCTGATCTGTTGTGCAGTGGCGATCTTCATGAGCTAGAACCTGTGTGCATAACTGGCAAATGCAATACCGAACACGAATAGCACGAATGGGACGAATTACACGAATGAATTACTGTCTTTAAGTCAATGTACAATCTTCAAGGAACACGTCATTCCCGCGAAAGCGGAAATCCAGACATTTCATTCTATCCTGGATTCCGGGTCATGCCCGAAATGACGAATGAGACTTTTCTCCGCGTCACCGTGTCACCGTGTCTCCGCGTCGGATCCTGCCTTTGTCCGATCTATCACGCCTCGTGGTGGACCTCGGTGGCGCCGAACCGCGCCCCGCCGATGAGGACCACGTAGGCGACGGCATATCCCTCGTCATGGGAGTAGCTCAGCAGGATCTGCTTCACGCCCTTGAGGTCGGCATGGTCCTTCGCGATGCCGGTGAGGTTCACGATGGGACCTCCGCCGATGCCGTGCAGCACCTCGATATCGGTCCATTTCATCCCGGCGGAGAGGCCGGTCCCGAAGGCCTTGAGGATGGCCTCCTTGGACGCGAACCGCGCGGCGTAGTGCTGGGGAGGGAACTTCTGGCGGTTGCAGTAGTCCCGCTCTTTCTGCGTGAACACGCGCTCCAGAAAGCCCGGATGCGCGCTCCCCGCCTTCTCGAGGCGGCTGATCTTGACCAGGTCGACACCGATACCGATGATCATACGATCCTCTTATAAGACCAAGAATGAGACACCACACGCCAAAAGACATTTTTCTCCGCAGAGTACGCAGAGCGCGCAGAGAACGTCGCAACGAAAGGCATGGGAACCTTTGTCTTGCATTTTTTAACTCTGCATTCTCAGCGATCTCCGCGGTAAGATCGGTTCGCCTTTGAACTTTACTACGCTCCTATCGGACCAGTTCGATCATATCCCGCACGGCCCGGTCCATGCCCGCGAGCGCGGCCCGGGAGATGATGCTATGCCCGATGTTCAGCTCCTCGACCTCGCGTATCCGGGCGATGGCCTTCACATTGACGTAATTGAGCCCGTGCCCCGCGCCCACCCGGAGGCCCAGGCTCGCGGCGAGCTTCGCGGATTCCACGATCTTCCCGAACTCGGTATTGCGCTCTTTTTCAGTCGACGCGTTGGCATAGGCGCCGGTGTGGATCTCCACCCACGCAGCGCCTGTCTTCTTTGCAGCCGAGATCTGCTTTTCGTCGGGGTCAATGAAGAGGCTGACCGGGATGCCTGCGTTCTGCAGGCGTCCGATGTATTCCTTCAGGACCTCGACCCGTGCAAACACATCGAGGCCGCCCTCGGTGGTGAGCTCCTCGCGTTTTTCCGGCACCAAGGTCACGATGTCCGGCCGCACCTCCAGGGCAATGCCCTGCATCTCGCCGGTGGCAGCCATCTCGAGGTTCAGCTTCGTCCGGACGGTCTGGCGCACGAGGCGGAGGTCGCGGTCCTGGATGTGCCGCCGGTCCTCGCGGAGATGGACGATGATGCCGTCGGCGCCGGCAAGTTCGGCAAGCACTGCGGCAGCCACGGGATCGGGTTCAGCTCCCCTCCTCGCCTGGCGTACCGTCGCGATATGGTCGATGTTCACGGACAGCCTGGGCACCCTGTTGCTCCTCCTCACTCCATCGTGATGGCAAAATTCTATCATCTATCTCCGTAAATATCCAGAATTTTATGTGAATAGTACCCTTGATCATCCTTTCTTGCTGCGACTTCCTTCCTTGACCGTGCATCAGGTCTCTGGTATAGTTCTTCATACTCACTGTTCACCATTTTTTCGTTCTCATGTTAAGGAGGAAACCATGGTCCCTGTCACCCGTTTTGCGCTTCTCCTGCTTTCCCTGTTCCTTGTAACTACCCCGGTCCTGGCCCAGGAATCCAAGACCGTCACTGCCGAGGGCGTGGCAGTGGTCCAGGGCAACAATATGGACATCGCCCGCGACGCCGCCATCCAGGACGCCCAGACGCGCGCCGTGGAGCAGGCCATCGGGACCCTCATCGATTCCCAGACCCAGGTGGAGAACTACCAGGTCATCAGCGACAAGATCCTCTCCCAGATCAAGGGCTATATCAAGAAATACAACATCGTGCGTGAGAACAAGGAGGACAACCTCCTGCGCGTCACCATCACCGCGGAGGTCTCCCTCGGCCAGCTGAGCGACGACCTGTCGGCCATCGGCATGCTGCTCGGCCAGATGCACAAGCCGCGCACCATGATCCTCGTGGCCGAGCAGAACATCGGACAGGAATGGTACGCCTGGTGGTGGTGGAGCCCCGGCACCGTGCATGCCTCGCAGAGCGATATGGGCATCATCGACAACACGCTGATGGACAAGTTCAACGAGAAGGGCTTCGAGATGATCGATCACCAGGCGGCGTCGCAGGAGATCAAGGTCACCCAGGCCTACAATGTCCAGGACCTCTCCGCCCAGCAGGCGAAGACGCTGGGCAGCCAGGCGAACGCCGAGGTGGTGATCACGGGCAAGGGCCTTGCGAAACTCTACGGGAACGTCGGCGGCGGGCTGAAGTCGGTCCAGGCGGACCTTTCCCTCCGGGCAGTGCGCACCGATACGGGCCAGGTTCTCGCCACGGCCACGACCCACGCGGCCGCGGTGCATATCAGCGAGATCACGGCCGGTAACGAAGCCCTCAAGAAAGCGGCAACAGAGGCTGCAGACCAGCTCACGACCAAGATCCTCGCCCAGTACTCCAAGGAAGCTGGCGGCACGCGGTCCATCAACATCACCGTCAACGGCCTGAACAAGACCCAGTTCGTCAAGTTCAAGGACGTGCTCCGGAACCAGGTCCGCGGCATCAAGGCCGTGAACGAGCGGAGCTTCCAGAACGGCGTCGCCAAGATGTCGGTGGACTCCAAGAGCAGCGCCCAGATCGTCTCCGACGAGCTGTCGCTCAAGGACTTCGGCACCTTCAGCGTCGAGGTCGTCAGTTCAACAGCGAACTCGCTGGAACTCAGGGTCGTGCCGAAATAACAGGTTGATCGGTCATGGGAAACAGGAACGCCTGCCCGGAACCCGGGCAGGCGTTTTTTGCGCGCTATTACCTGATGGGCGCAGGCGGATCACTGTGTTTCCACTACGTGGTCTAGGAACGTCTTAAGCTGCGACCGGTCCTTATCATTAAGCCGTGTGAATGCAACACCAATCTCATAGAGTTCCCTCGATACGTCCGTCGCATTGCACGAAGCGATCCGTCCGTCAAAATTGATCCATACATCAGGGCTCAAGGAAAGCCCCATGGGGAGCAAACTGTTTATCTCCAGGGCCCGGTCGCTCTGGATGAGCATGCCGCCCAAACTGATGGTCTTCACTTTGAATCGGGCGGGATGGCTGAGAGCAATGTCCAGGGGTAGGGTGATGCGGAACCTGACAGATAGCCTCTGGTCAGGCGCCGCGGTCGCCTTAAGTACTTTCTTCGATGCAAGGGATTTCAGAAAATCTGCGATCAGGCCATCCTGGCCATTCTTGAACTTTATTCCCGATGAATACGCGGCAGCCTTCGTCCCTGTTTTTTCTTCATGCGCCGTTCGTCCGGAATGGACCACATTACAGCGAAGTTCGGTCCGGTCGCCATCGGTCACCAAGGTCATCAAATAGTCTCTGCCGACCTTCAGTTGATAGGCAGTTCTAATTAATGCTCCCCCGAGGCTGATATTCACGATCTCCACAGGGTCGATAATCATCATGGTACCGCCCAATTCCACCAGATCCAGCCTGACCCTTTCATATTGTCGCTTTTCCATCGTGCCGTATTCCTGTCTGCTATGGTGAGGCATCCGTGCATCCCGCAGCTTGTAGATCGGGCTGAGCATCGTGAAGCCCAAAATCTTCGTCAAATTGTTTGCTGGGCCCGAAAGAGGTGCCCAGCGTACCATCTGTCAGCGCGTTCCTGTTGAACGCCTTAATAACGAAGGCGGTTCGCTTTCGATGACAATCTCGCGCCTGGTTCTGGGATGATGAAAGCTCAGCTCTGCTGCATGAAGATGATAGCCCGGGTCGCCCGGCAAAGCGTGCGCATCCGGTAAGGGCAGACCATTCGCGCCATACAGAGGATCACCGACCAGAGGGTGTCCCGATGATGCTAGATGGATCCGGATCTGGTGAGGACGGCCTGTCGCAATACGGACATCGCACAGAAAGGAATCTTCGCGGCGTTCGATGACGGTCACGTGAGACAAGGAGGGCTTTCCTTTTGGAGTGGCGGCATGGACCGATCCGAGCAAAGCGTGCGGCACCGGGCCGATAGGCGTTGAGATCGTCATCTCGTCCCAAGCGGAGCACCCGGTTGCAAGCGCGCGGTAGCGTTTGCCGACCTTTCTTGCCGACCACTGGCGCGTCAATTCTGTCCGGGCATTCTGATTTTTCGAGCACAAGACGATGCCTGATGTCCATCGGCCCAATCGATGGAGAGGAGCACCGTCAGGCGCATGGGCCCGCACGAGATACAGGAGGGTCAACTGCAGGAAATTAGCGCCCGGAAGCGTAGGCAGCCCTGCAGGCTTGTTCACGGCGAGCAGGTCATCATCTTCATAGAGAACGGTAAATGACCTCGGCGCATCCGGCTCGATCCATGGCGGCCGCTGCCATACCAGCTCGTATCCCCTGCGCAGAACGCTGTCGGCATGCGCAGGCAGACCATCGATAAGCACGTGACCGGATGCAATGCGCGCTGCCCACTCCGCTGATGATGAGTGCCCATAGTGCCGGCTGAGGTAATCCAGGAGCGTGCAGCCATCAGCATCCATGCCAAGCTGTCCGCGGTATGAACAGCCTTCGTTAAGGTGTGTATTTGTCACGGGTTGAAGCATTGAAGTCGATGTCCTCTTTTGGGCCACATCACCTAGAGAGCCGTGCCGAAGAGCCTGCCAATGCCGGCGGTGATCCCCATGGCGAGTGCTCCCCAGAAGGAAACTCGCACTGCACCCCTGACAAGAGACGCGCCACCGGCGTATGCGGCGGTTCCCCCCAGAATGACCAAGGTGACCAGTGCTGTCGCAGAAGTGATTTCAGCAACCCAGGCTGAGGGGGCCAGCAACACTGCTGCAATGGGAACAATGGCGCCAACAGCGAACGAGATCGCAGAGGCAAGAGCGGCCTGGATCGGCCGCGCCCGCAGGGCCTCCGTAATGCCAAGTTCATCGCGGGCGTGCGTGCCAAGAGCATCACCCGACATCAGCTTTTCTGCTACGAGCCGCGCCAGCGGTTGATCAAGACCCCGCTTCACATAGATTGAGGTCAGTTCCGCGAGTTCGCGCTTTGGCCGGGTTTTCAATTCATGCCTTTCTCGCTCGATGTCCGCGCCCTCGGTATCTGCTTGCGACTGAACCGATACATATTCACCTGCCGCCATTGACATTGCGCCGGCCACCAGGCCTGCCACGCCTGTAAGGAGCACACTCCTTTGCGAAGCGCCGGAAGCGGCTACGCCAACAACAAGGCTTGCAACCGAAATAGTCCCGTCATTGGCACCAAGGACAGCTGCTCGAAGCCAGCCAATTCGATCCGATCGGTGAGACTCTTTATGAATGTTGGGCATCAACATAGTCTCCTTATGGCTCAACGATGAGCTCTCACACCGCGAAGCGGTTGGTATGAAGCGATCAGTTATACGTTTTACAGTTGTCGGATTTTGCTTTTGTCCTTCCCTGGCTTTCGGCTTACCAGTCTCCTTGGGTGATGAGGAGCGTATTATGGTAACGGTCTTTCCCCTGGGAAAGACCCTCACGTTCTTAGAGAATCCGGGACGTTGCTACGAATGTTTACTTGCTGTTTTCTCCTGTTTTTTGCACCCTCAGCAACAACTTCCCCGTGGTTTCTTTTCTTCCTGTTCATTGTGCCTTTCCGCACTCTCTGCAGTACTTGCCGAATACCAGCGTCGGTCTATTACAGCTGCTGCAGGCCTTGTACTGCGCGAACCCGCAAAAGGGGCAGGCCTGTGATCCAGGAGGCAGCTGCTTTCCGCACTGCTGGCACTGGCCTTTTGCGATCCGCCGCTCCATCAGCTTTTCCCGTGAAAAGAGCTTTTTCTGAAAGATATAGATGACGAACAAAGCCGCAGCGACTGCGAGTGCGATGACGAAATAGTACCATATGGCGACGAGCTTAAGCGACTCCAGCAATTCGATGAGCTTCTTCAGCAGCTTCTTCGGAATGATATCGTAGGCGGTCTCGATGATCTTGAAGAAGATGGGGATGAACGAAACGACCATAAGGTGCGTGGAGATCAGCGCCTGGATGCCGCGGCCCTTCCTGATGCTTGCATCGTTCCAGGCGTAGAAGATCGCGAAGAGCGGCAGCAGGAATAGCATCTGCATCCCCAGTCGCTTGATCGGGTACCAGAAGTAAATGCTTCGGAGGTCCGCTCTCAGCCTTTCCCGGTCTGTCTGCTGCAGGCCCTGCAGTCTTTCCCAGAGCAGCATGACCTTCCCATTCCCGTTGATCTTCAGCCCCAGGGCATCGATCTGGCCGCGCAAAGTGTTCAGGGTGTTTGTCTTCTCCTGCAGGTCCTTCTTGATCTGATCGACATTGGCCTGCCCTTCCTTCTGCCCGGCGATGGTCTCCAGGAGCGACGTATCGTAGGCCCCTTTCAGATCGCCGATCTTTCGCTGTAGGTCCTTTGCTTCGCGGTCGAACTTGCCGCGTTCCTCAAAGACGGCAGCCAGTTCCTTGTCATTCTTGATCTGGTCAAAGAGATCGAGAAAAGGCGCGCAGACCGGGTGGCGGTCCTTCTTTTTCTCTTCTATCCGATAATAGCTGTTGCTGTACGAGATGATGATGCTTGAGAGGTTGTCGATCCGGTTCGTGGGATTCCAATCCCTGTTGATGACGATGTCCCTGCAGGTATAGGGAATAGAGTCATCAGGGGCCGGAAGCTGCCGGGTATGTTCATCCAGGCCATTGAAGACCGAGGTGAGGATGAAGATGTCGAGGAAAAGAATGACGACCAGCGCAGCCTTGCTTATCGGCTGATCATCAAGACGCGTAAGATTCGTCTTGATCCTGGAAAGCCTGTCCTTTATTATCCTTCCGATCACGTTGAGGCCCTCCTTGAAGAGCATCCTGTTGTTCCTTACGTTGCGCTACTGTTCCTTTGCTTGTCGAAATCTGAACAACAGCGTCATCCCAGTCTTTTCATGTCTGTTCTTCTTCTTGTCCCCTATCGGCGTTCCCGTCAGAATGAGCGTTCCTGGCCGCCACGAAGAAGCTGAAGGACAGAAGGACCGAAATACAGGCTAGGGTGACCGCAAGCGACCGGCCCCTCCATAACCCGTCGAACCATCGGTTGAAATCATCCGCCAGCACGGCCGCTTTTCCGCCGTACAGCTCCAGATCATGCTGGTATTTCTTGGAGCGCTCGTTCATGGCCGGATAGATGTACTTGCCAGCAACTTCATACCCCTGCTCTCCATCCGCTTCATCGTCAGCAGCGAAAAAGATCGCCATGGCGCTCCCCAGGCCGACCAGAAGGATCGCGGCGCTGACCAGGAAAAGACGCGTCTGCTTTTTCGAAAGCTTTTCCCTCATGCGTTGTCCTTTTTCCCGTGCGCCGGTACTTTCTTTCTCACATACACGACCTTCTCGACAGACGCGTGCACCGTCCCCTGCTCGTCAACCAGGTCCACATGATAGACCCGGTCGACATGCCGGACCTGTTCCAGTTCCTGCCTGATCGTGTCAAGCTCTGCCCCGTCGAGCTGGAACCGTGCGAAGAGGGCCGTCCGCCCCGGCTTCTTGAAGTCGATGCACGCCGAGCGGTCCCAGACCACGTAGTCGGACCCCAGGTTCTTGATCAGCATGAGCATGTAGACCGGGTCCACCGCTGCGTACATGCTGCCGCCGAAGATGGTGCCCACGACGTTCCGGGTCTGCCAGGACAGCGGGAGCCGGACCACGACCTCGCGGAAGTCATGGGAGATGTAGGTGATGCGCGCGCCCGTGGAGCAGTAGGCGGGGAAGAGGTTGAACCCCCAGCGCAGGAACTTTGACTTTATAGATTCAGGCATCGAGGTAAGCTCCGAACGCGATCATTCCATCCCGACCATCCGCTTGGCCGAGATCACCGTGTTCTTCAGCACGATGGCAATGGTCACGGGCCCCACGCCTCCGGGCACCGGGGTGATGAGCGACGCCTTCTTTGAGGCGCTGTCGAAGTCCACGTCGCCGACGACGCGGCCGTCCGGCAGGACATTGATGCCGACGTCAACCACCACGCTCCCCTCGCTCACCATGTCGCCGGTGATGAGCCCCGCCCTGCCCGTGGCCGTGCAGATGATGTCTGCCTGGCGCGTCTCTGCCGCCAGGTCCTTCGTTTCCCGGTGGCAGACCGTGACCGTCGCCTCCTTGACCAGCAGCATCATGGCGAGCGGCTTGCCGACCGCGAGGCTCTTGCCCACGACCACGGCCTTCTTCCCCCTGGGGTCGATGCTGTAATGCTCCAGGAGCCGCATGACGCCGTAGGGAGTGCACGGCAGGAAGGTCGACTTTGCCGCAAGCGTGAAGCCAGGCTCGAAGAGCTGGGTCGTTGACTCGTCCGCCGAGAGGCGGCCCACGGAGATGGAACCCTGGCCGTCCACGTCCTTTTCCGGCGCGATGGCGTTCATGACCTTGCGCGTGTCGATGTGGCGGGGCAGCGGCAGGAAGATGAGGATGCCATTGACCCGTTCGTCGCTGTTCAGGTTCTTGACCAGGTTCAGGATCTCGTTCAGCGACACCGACGACGGCAGGGTGTGATTATAGATGTCGATCCCGGCCCGGACCGCGGCGGCTTTCGTCGCCTGGCAGTAGAGTGACGAGGACTTGTCCTCGCCCGCGAGCACCAGCGCGAGCCCGGCCCTGATGCCGTGTTTCGCGAGCCGGTCCGTTTCTTCCTTGACGGCCCCGATGATCTTCGCAGCAAGTTCCGTTCCCTTCATCAAGCGCGCCATCGCCCCCTCCTGTCGCATGGTATCGAGTGCGTATGATACCATGACCGCGGCCGGGACACAACGACCCCGGCCAATTTTCATTTGATTTTCCAGATGGTTTATGATAATTTAACGCCTCAATGATCACCAGCGACATCATCAAGGACGCACAGTCCTTCCTCATGAACACCTACAGCCGCCAGCCCCTGGTGCTCGTAAAGGGCCGCGGCACGACGGTGTACGACTCCGACGGACGGGAGTACCTCGACTTCGTCGCCGGCGTGGCGGTGAACAACCTCGGCCATTGCCATCCCAAGGTCGTCGTGGCGCTCCAGAAGCAGGCGCAGCGGCTCATGCACGTCTCGAACCACTTCCACATCGAGGCGCAGGTCGCCCTCGGGAAGGAACTGGTGAGGAACTCCTTTGCCGACAAGGCCTTCTTCTGCAATTCCGGCACCGAGGCCATCGAGGCCGCCATCAAGCTCAGCCGCCGGTACAGCCGCGAAATCATTAAAAAGGACCGGTTCGAGGTCATCACCATGTTCGGTTCCTTCCACGGCCGGACCTACGGGGCGGTGTCTGCCACGGCGCAGGAGAAGTTCCACCAGGGGTTCGAGCCCATGGTCCCCGGTTTCCGGTACGTGCCGTTCAACGACAGCAAAGCCGTCGAGGACGCGGTCACCGACAAGACCTGCGCCATCCTCGTGGAACCGTTGCAGGGCGAAGGCGGCGTGAAGGTCCCTTCTCCGGGATATTTAAAGGCTCTCCGAAAGATCTGCGACGAGCGCCAGCTGCTCCTCGTGCTGGACGAGATCCAGACCGGCATGGGCCGCACCGGCAGGCTCTTCGCCTATGAGCACGAGGGCATAACGCCCGACATCATGGCGCTTGCCAAGGGCCTCGGCTCGGGCATGCCCGTCGGCGCGCTGCTGGCCACGGACAAGGCCAGCCAGGCGTTCGTCCCCGGCACGCACGGGTCCACCTTCGGCGGCAACCCCCTGGCCTGCGCCGCGGGGCTGGCGTCCCTCGAAGCGCTGCTCGAGGACAATATCATCATCCAGAACGTCGAGGCGCTGGGAAAGCATTTCATGGACGGCCTGCGGTCGCTCAAGGCAAAATATCCCTTTATCAAGGATGTTCGGGGACAGGGCCTCCTCATCGGCATGGAGCTGGACTTTGAAGGCAAGGAGATCGTGACCGAATGCCTCAAGCAGGGCTTCCTCATCAACTGCACCGTGAACACCGTGCTGCGGTTCATGCCCCCGCTCATCATCTCTGAAGAGGAGATCGACCAGCTCATCGACGCGCTGGACGGGATATTCCAGAAGCGCTGATGAGCAAGAAGAACGCTCGGTATTTTCAAGGCGGCTTGAAAAAGCCGCCTGTTCCTTTTAGGACACGATGTGTCCATATCCGTCATTCGTGACATTCGTCCCATTCGTGTTCAATGCCTGTTCCTGGAGACCGTATGAAAAAAGACCTTCTGACCGTAAATGACCTCACCACCGAGGAGATCGAACAGGTCCTCGAACGCTCCGCCTGGCTCAAGAAGGCGCAGAAGGACGGCATCGTTCACCATCCGCTCAGGGGCAAGTCCCTCGGCATGATCTTCGAAAAATCCTCGACGCGGACGCGGGTCTCCTTCGAGGTGGGCATGTACCAGCTGGGAGGCCAGGCCCTCTTCCTCTCCCCGGCAGACCTCCAGATGGGCCGGGGCGAACTGGTCTCGGACACGGCAAAGACCCTGTCCCGGTATCTCGACGGCATCATGATCCGCACCTTCGCGCAGTCGATGGTGGAAGAGCTGGCACAGCACGCCACGATCCCGGTGATCAACGGGCTCACCGATCTGCACCATCCCTGCCAGGCGCTTGCCGACCTGTTCACGGTCCTGGAGCACCGCGGGGCGCTCAAAGGCCTTACGTTCTGTTATATCGGCGACGGCAACAACATGGCCCACTCGCTCATCGAAGCCTGCGTCAAGGTGGGGATGCACGTTTCCCTTGCCTGCCCGGCCGGCTATGCGCCTGATGCCGGGATCATGCGCGAGGCAAAGCAGGTGGCCAAGCGGACCGGCGCCGATCTGGGCCTGACCGATGATCCGAAAAAGGCGGTCAAGGACGCCGATGTCGTCTATACCGACGTCTGGGCCAGCATGGGCCAGGAAAAGGAGCATGGCCTGCGCGTCAAGGCGTTCGTCGGCTACCAGATCGACGAGAAGCTCATGAAGCTGGCGAGCCCCAAGGCCCTTGTCATGCACTGCCTTCCCGCCCACCGCGGCGAGGAGATCAGCGCAGCGGTCATCGACGGCCCGCAGTCCGTCGTCTTCGACCAGGCCGAGAACCGTCTCCACACCCAGAAAGCGATCATGGAGATGCTGATGGGATGAGAGCGGCCAATGGTCCCCGCCGCCCGCGTTCCCTTGCCTTTCGCACCCTTCCCCTGCCATAATAATTTGAGAACAATAAATCTCAAATTTGAATATCACGCTGACAAGCCTCCCCGAATATGCTATAAAAAACCATATTCCAACGAATCGTGAATCCAGGAGCGAGCGCAAGTCCGCGGTTTGAAGCGGGATGAGCAAGCGATCAGGATAACGACCAACCTTGCGGATCGAAGCTCTCTGCAGCACATCGGTGGAGAGCTTCAACACACGGGGAGGTGTGCGCATGAAGCCATTGATCGGCATCACCATGAACCTCGAGGAGCGGGCCGCGCGCTACCTGAACATCCTCGACCAGGACTATGGAAAGGCCGTCCTGCAGGCGGGAGGCATCCCGGTCCCGGTCCTGGGGATCAAGCAATCCATTCCCGACATCATGCGGCAGCTCGATGGTTTTCTGTTCACCGGCGGCGATGATATCCATCCCCGGCTTTACCATGAGAGGCCCCTCGCCGGCGCGAAGCTCATGCTGACAACGGACAACCGCGTGAAGTTCGAGATCGATCTCTTCAAGGCCGCGGTGAAAGCAAGGAAACCGGTGCTCGCCGTCTGCTACGGCGCCCAGCTCGTGAACGTGGCGCTCGGCGGAAAGCTGTACCAGGACATCGCGCTCCAGGTGCCGAAGGCCATCAGGCATGGCGCTGCGAAGGCCGGCGAGAAGGTGTTCCATCGGGTCAGCATCTTCGAGGGCACGAGGCTCTGCAGGATCATGGGCAATTACGCGACCGGCGACTGCAGTATCCGCGTCCGGAGCGCCCATCACCAGAGCATCAAGAACCCCGGCAAGGGCCTCAGGCTCTCCGCGGTATCCCCGGACGGCGTCTTCGAAGCATTGGAATCACGGGGCAAGAACTACCTGGTCGCCGTGCAATGGCACCCCGAGAAGACCCTGACGGACGGTCCATCGCAGCTGCTCTTCGAGTCCCTCATCCATGCATCAAGGAGATAGCACCGACCGATGACCATCCGTCAACGGCATCGCACGCTGCTGGTCATTATCGTCGGCATACTCGTTCTTTCGTGCCTTCCCGGCTGCGACCGTTCCGGCAGCAAGCTTCCGGGCAATCTTTATCTCCGGCTCTCTGCGAACCCCACCACCCTCGATCCCGCGCTCATCACCGACGTCACCGGCGGGCTGATCGCCGCGAAGCTCTTCAACGGCCTGGTCCGGTTCAACGAACGGCTCGAGATCGTTCCAGACCTTGCCGGGTCCTGGAAGGTCTCAAGCGACCATCGCACCTATACCTTCACGCTCAGACGAGGATTCACCTTCAGCAACGGCCGTGAGGTGACGGCGCGCGATGTTCAATATTCCTTCGAACGCGTGCTCGACCCGGGGACCAAAGCGCCCGTTACCTGGGTATTGGACCGCATCGAGGGCGCGACGGAGGTCATCGCCGGACGGGCTTCGCACGCCGCAGGCATCCGCGTCATCGACGACCATACACTTTCCCTCACCCTGGCACGGCCCTTTGGCCCCTTCCTCTCCCTCCTCGGCATGTCCACGGCGTATGTCGTTCCCCGCGAAGAGGTCGCCCGGCTCGGTGCGGACTTCGGGAGCCATCCTTCGGGAAGCGGTCCCTATACGCTGACGGAATGGAAGCACGGCCAGAGCCTCGCCCTCGCCGCCCGGAGCGACTATTTCGGGGGCCGCCCCCGACTGGAGGGGATCATCTACCGGGTCATCCCCGAAGACCTCACCGCGGTCATGGAGTTCGAAACCGGCGGGCTTGATGCGCTCCTCATCCCGGCGTCCGAATACCGGCGCTATACCACGGACCCGAAGTGGCGCGGCCGGATCTTCGGGAAACCAGGGCTCAACTGCTACTACCTGGGCCTCAATTGCAGCCGTCCGCCCTTCAACGACGTGAAGGTCCGGCAAGCCGTGAACATGGCCATCGACCGGAAACGCATCCTCGAGACGGTGTACGAGAACCGGGGCGTGCTCGCCGCGGGCCCGGTCCCGCCGCCCCTGTGGAAGTTCGGCCTGGGGCCGAGGGACACCGACGGTTACCGCTATGATCCTGAAGAAGCGAGACAACGGGTGCGCGAAGCGGGGCTGGAGGGAACACGGATCAGGGTCTTCATCTCTGCCGAAGCTGAGGTCCTCGACCTTCTGGAGGTCATCCAGCAGTATCTGTCCCGTGCGGGCCTCAAGGCGGACATCGTGCAACTGGACTGGAGCGCCTACAAGGAAGCGCTGAACAGGGGAGACGCCGATGCGTTCTGGCTTTCCTGGTGGGCCGACTACCCGGACCCGGAGAACTTCTTCTACCCTATGTTCCATTCTGCGAACAGGGGGCCGGCCGGCAACAGGACCTGGTTCGTCGACCGGGCCGTTGACCGCCTGATCAAAGAGGCCCAGTCGACCGTTGACGAACGGGACCGTTACCGGCTGTACCGGCAGGCAGACGAACGCATCGTTCAGGAGGCGCCCTGGGTCTTCATGTGGCATCGTTCCGACTTTTTCGTCGTGCAGCCCCGGGTCCAGGACTTCCGGATCTATCCCATCTACTCGGTCGACAAGGGAATGGACATCTCCCTGAAACAATAACGCCGGGACCGACCTGTTCACAGGTCACACCCCGGCGATCAAATTGATCCTTGTCCTCAGTCCTCAATCTCCTGACTTTTCCCCGTGTCCTCCCGTTTACGCGTCACGTGTCGGATTTGTCCCCGCTCCCGTCTCTCTGCTATCCCTTCCAGGGCTGCAAGGCCTTAGCGACTTTCACTTTCAACTCCTGACCGAACTCCCTGATGCCGTGCGCCTCACGGGCATGGACCGCCACCCCGTCGACGATCAGATCCTCGGTCTGGGCGATATACTTCCATCCGCATCCCTTCCCAAGGTCGCAGTTGTAAACCTTCAGCATGAGATCCTCCGCCGCCTTTGCCTCCACCGGAGAAGGATTGCTGAATGATCTCTTGATCTTCGCCACCATGTCGCTGTCCAGCGACTGCCGGCCATGCACGTCCCTCAGATGGACGGCCACCACATCAGCAAGCAATTCATCGGTCTTGGCAATGTGTTTCCACGAACACTTGTTTCCCAGACTGCTGCATTTGAACTCTCTCATGACCTGCCCTCCTTTTCCCTTTTTGCTCCCGTCTTGCTTTAAGTATAGCACACTTTATTAATCAGGATGGATACCGTCTTGATATAGGGCAGGAACCGCAGGGGAGGCTATGGCATCGATCACGATGGAAAAGGGAATCGTGTTCAGCGGAAGATCTTGCGGGTAATGCGGGGGCCGGCACGGGTAAAGAAAAAGCCGGGGCGGGATTGCCCCGGCGATCATATGTTCATTGTCTGTTCGAAACGATCCCTAGTTCATCCCGCCGTAGGAATGGAGGCCGGACAGGACCAGGTTCACACCGAGGTAGGTGAAGATCACGGCCAGGAAGCCCACTGCCGAGATGACCGCCATCTGGGTTCCCTTCCACCCGCGTACGTAGCGTGCATGGAGGTAAATGGCGTAGACGAACCAGGTGATGAGCGACCAGGTCTCCTTCGGGTCCCAGCTCCAGTAGGTTCCCCAGGCGCTGTTGGCCCACACGGCGCCGGTAATGATGCCGCCGGTGAGGAGCGGCCACCCGATGGCGATCATCCGGTAGGTGACGTCGTCGAGAATATCCTGGCCGGGGACGTGCTGCTTCAGGACCCGCTTGAGCGACATGCCCTTCGACCATACGAACCAGAACAGAACGGCAACGAGGGCCCAGGAAATGAGCACCGAGAAGAGCGACTTGCTCAGGAACGATGCCTCGAAGAGGTGCTGCTTCATCGATTCGCCCGGGGCGATGGAGTGGGTCATGTTCAGGTAGATGATGTCGAAGCCCATGGAGACCATGATGCCGATGGCCAGGGTGACGCAGAAGGACCAGAACAGGTAGACCTGCGGCTTGTTCCTGGCCCCGCGCATGACGAGATAGAGGAACCAGGCGAGGATCAGGACGCCGAGCCCCAACCAGAAGACCGTCTTCATCCGCTCCCCGGCGGCGGCCATGGCGTGACCGACCGGGACGAGCACGGCGATAACGCCCATGCCGTATCCCAGGTCACGGACCGGCCCCCGGTCCTCCATGTCGATCAGCAGGAAGACCATGCTCACCGCGAAGGCAACGCCGAAGGCGGCATAGCCCAGGAAGCTGATCAGCACATGATAGAACAGCCAGTTGCTCTTGAGCGCCGGTACGAGCGGCGAGATATCGGTGCTGATGCCGGCAAAGTTGATGAATGCCAGCGCCAGGAAGGCCACCGGCATGACAAAGGCGCCGAAGGCCCGGGTCTTGTACTTCCACTCGACGATGACATAGATGAGCACCGTGCTCCAGGTGAAAAAGACCAGCGACTCGTAGAGGTTGGACAGCGGCACCCGGCCGATCCCCATCTGGTAGGACTCGGCCCAGCGCATCCCCAGGGCGATGGTCTGAAGCACGAGGCCGGCATAGGTGACAAACGAGGCTGCCTTGCCGACACCCTCGATCCTGAACGCCAGATAGCTGATATAGAGCACCATGGCGACAAGGTATGCGATCGTTGCGAACGTGAAAAGCTGGGGGCTGTCCATCATTTCCTCCGTAAGAATTACTTCGCGATATCTTCCACGATGCTGTTGAATTCCCGCTCAAAGGCGAGCCGGTTCCGGTTCGACGATCCGCCGACCAGCACCGCTGCCTGCCCCTTCCGGTCCTGGATCCTCACCCAGACCTTCCGGTGCGACCCGAAGAACGCGATGACCGGCCCCACGCAGAGCAGGATGAAGCCGGTATACACGATCCACACGCCCGGGTCCTTGGTCACCTGGAGGCCCGTGTAGCGCGCGCCCCAGTAGTCCACGTAGCGGATGATGTAATTTTCGGGCATCAGGGGCTCGCCGGAGTCGACCTTCATCACCTGGGTGCGGAAGATCGGCGTGTTGGTCCTGCCGCGCAGCACTTCGAGCTCGACAACAGGGTTGACGAGCTCGTCGTTCCGGGACTCGTAGAACTGGACCTTGCCCGTGGCGGGGTCCCGCATGCCGAAGGGCCCGATGCCGAGGGCCTTGATGGTCCGGTCGATGGAGGCGACATAGACCGATGAACCCGGGTCCACGACGACGGTTTCACCGGGGCCCGGGGCGTTCTTGAGCTTGATGTTCAGCACGATCTTGCCCGTAGCGTTCGGGATCGTGCCGTAGCTGGACTGGTAGAAGGTTATGCCGTGATAACTGAGCGGATCGTTCACCCGGATGCGCTTGTCGAAGATCTTCTGCTGCTGGAGATTGTAGACGGAGAGCTGGCTCCAGTACTCCGACGGCATGCCCGTCGGCCGGCCGGCGTTCTGGTAGTAGTCGACCTCGAAATCGTCGCACCGCACGTAGAAGCCGATCGGCATCGCGGGAACTCCGCCCCGGCGGTCGTGGACCACCGGGCTTTTGCTGATGCCGAACCCGTCCATGATCTTGTCCCACAAGGGCTCGTTCCGCAGATACACGACGTCCGACACCTGGCCCTCAGGCAGGTTCAGGAACCCCTTGAACCCGAAGAACGCACCGGTCAGCGCCCCGGTAAAGATGAGGATGATGCTCACATGGGTGATATACACTCCCATGCGGGTGTATGCGCCCTTCTGGGATGCCAGGTTGGTCGTCCCCTGCTCCTTCGAGACCAGGTGGCTGTACCGCTTCCCCTGGAGGGCCTTGAGCGCGGCCAGCTCCGCCTGCTCCATCCCGCCCTTGGCCATGATCTCCTTCTTGAACGGGGCCGCCGCCTTATAGCCATCCTCGTCAAGGAACTTCAGCGGGGCCCGCATTGCCTTCCAGGCATAGGGGAAGCGTTCGAGAGTGCAGATGGTAAGGTTCGCCGTGAACATCAGCAGGATGAGGACGAACCACCAGGTGTGGTACAGGTCAAAGAACCCGAGGGTCTCGAAGAGCTCGACGGTGCCCTGGCTGTACTCCCTCAGGTAATCCTCAGGCGCCTGGTTCTGCTGGATCACCGTGCCGATGACCGATACGACCGCGAGGATGATGAGCAGCACCACGGCAAGCTTCACCGAGGAGAAAAACTTCCATATCTTGTCAGCGACGACCTCAATGATGCCCTGCTGGTCCTTGTTTTCCAATTCGCGATCCCTCCGCTCGTGCGTACAAACGACCCGCTAAACTAACATACCGGCAGGGAAACTGTCAAGGAGATTTGGATAGTTCCTCGTGACCGCGGACAGCGACGACGCCCGGAACGCTGCCCGCCGGCTGGTGCGCCGCGCATGGGGCAGGACATGATAAATGCGGCCAAGTATGGTATGATGATAACCAATGCAGGACGCCGAGGTCACCATCCTTCGGGAGCTCATCATCCTTCTGGCCGTATCGCTCCCCATCACCTTCCTGTTCCACAAGGCGAAGCTGCCCGCACTGGTGGGGTTCCTCATCACCGGAGTGCTGATCGGCCCCCACGGAACGGCGGTCATCACCGAGACCCAGGCAGTGGAGCGGCTGGCCGACGTGGGCGTTGTGCTCCTCCTGTTCACGGTTGGACTCGAGTTCTCCATCGAGGACATCATGCGTTCGGGACGCCAGCTCCTGCTGGGAGGGGGGACCCAGGTCGTCCTGACCGTCGGCGCCGTCGCGGGCATCGCCCTGCTCTTCGGCTACCCGATGACCCAGGCGCTCTTTTTCGGATTTCTTGCGTCGCTCAGCAGCACGGCCATCGTGCTTAAGATGTACTCGGACCGCGCGGAGCTGGACACGGCGCACGGCAGGCTCTCCACGGGGATCCTCCTGTTCCAGGACATGGCTGTCGTGCCCATGATGCTGCTGCTCCCCGTTCTCGGACAGGCCGGGACCGCGGGCGAGATCACCCCCGTCTCCGTCATGATGAGCCTGGGGAAGGCGGTGCTCGGGCTGGCGGTCGTGTTCCTCGCCGCGCGGCAGATCGTCCCGTTCCTGCTGCACCACGTTATCCGGCTGAGGAACCGGGAGATGTTCTTCCTGCTCGTGGTCCTGCTCTGTCTCGGGACCGCTTGGATCACGTTCAGCCTCGGGCTCTCCCTTGCCCTCGGCGCGTTCCTGGCAGGGCTCATCATCGCCGAGTCCGAGTACAGCCATCAGATCGTGGCTGACATCCTTCCTTTCCGCGACTACTTCGCCAGCATCTTCTTCATCTCCGTCGGGATGCTGCTCAAGACCGACTACTTCCTGATGCACTGGCCCCTGCTCATCGGCCTCACGACCGTGCTCGCCCTGCTCAAGACCGGCCTTGTGACCGTCACTGCCGCTGTCCTGCGCTATCCCGTCCGCTCAGCGCTGCTGTCCGGCCTCGCCCTGGCCCAGGTGGGCGAGTTCTCGTTCCTCCTGGCAGACCAGGGCAGCCGGTTCGGGCTGATCGCCGGAAACACCTTCCAGGCCTTCATCAACACCTCGATCCTGACCATGATCGCGACCCCGTTCATCATGCATGTCGCGCCCTGGTTCGCCGACCGCATCCGCCTACCCCGACCCGACTCCACGGACAACGCTAATGTCTGCTCGCTCACGGGCCACACGATCATCGCCGGTTACGGCCTGAACGGCAGGAACCTGGCCCGGACCCTCCGCGCGACGCGGATCCCCTACACCGTGCTGGAAGTGAACGCCGACACCATCCGCAAAGCGCGGGACGACGGCGAGCCCATCATCTATGGCGACATCACGCGGGAGGACGTGCTCGTGCGGGCGGGCGCCGACTGCGCGCGGGTCATCGTGTTCGCCATTTCCGATTTCTCCGCGACCCGCATGGCCATCCGCTTCGTGCGCTCGATCAACCCGTCCATCTTCATCCTGGTCCGGACCCGGTACGCGGCTGAAGTGGACGAGCTCCTGAAGCTCGGCGCCGACCAGGTCATCGCCGAGGAGTTCGAGACCTCCATCGAGATCTTCTCCCGGGTGCTCCACCAGTACCATGTCCCAGGCAATATCATCGCCAACCAGATCAGCCTCGTTCGGTTCGACGGCTATAAGATGCTGCGCGGGCTGTCCCTGGACCAGGAGAAGATCGGCAGGCTCGCGGCGCTGTTTGCCGCTGCCACGGTGGACAACGTGCAGGTCCAGCCGGAATGTGCGTGTATCGGGAAGACGCTCAAGGAGCTGGATATCAGGCGGTCCTCAGGAGCGACCGTGCTTGCCATTGTGCGGAACGGTGAAGCGGTCACGAACCCCGGCATCGACTTTCACCTTGAGGCGGACGATATCCTCGTGCTGCTGGGTGCGCACAAGGAGCTTGATGCCGCGGCGACGCTTCTGACACAGAGGCCGGGAGGATCGGCAACAGGGGCGGGGTGACACGGGGAAATAAGGGAAGGGTCAAGGGGCAAGGGGCAAGGGCCAAGAACACCTTCCGTTGCCGCAGAATGGTGTTGCGAATGAAGATGGCAATGGGTATAATCAGTCTCGTTACTTTTCAATTTTCACGTTGATCTCCAACTTTCAATTTAATAAACTGGGAGAGGTTACGGAGCTGGTGCCCGTCCCGGACTTCAAATCCGGTGGTTCCTGGCTTTGGTCAGGAATGGTGAGTTCGATTCTCATGCTCTCCCGCCATATATAGTCCAATGCAGTCCGATGTAATGCTAAGCCGTCCTTGAGAACAGGGGCATATGCTTTTTCTATAGAAGTCGCAAGTTCAATTGTAAAGTGCAACACTACCTTTTATGCCAATGTATACATTACGGTTGAAGTATATTCATATCCGCAGCTCACGGTGCATTTATGGCGTTGCCCTGCATTGATTTTGGATATGTCTGTACGGATAAATACCCTGAGGTGATGACTACGTAGGGAAATCCTAGCAAGAAGAAAGGAGCATCGGGGACATGAGAGCCTTTAGATTATCTTTGCAATTCGCCTTGTTGATCGCTATTGTTTCATTTCATGATGGGTTTGGCCTTACCAGGGCCAACAACTAAGTTCTCCACGAATGGAGTGATGAGATATATCAAGAACGGCGCGAAAAGATCGCCTGTGATCAGTGCATTGTAGAGGCGAAGTTGGCGAATGAGAAGACGGTTTGAAGAAGATTTCGTGAAGGCATTAAAGGACCGCAGGAGTAGATGCGTCGTGAGCTTACAACGTGATGCCTGACCCATCGTAGTACGATAAGGACGCCATTGCGGTACAATCAAAAGCAGTTGGGGTAGTACCTGCGGATTAATAGACGCTCTTGAAACGGTCACGGCAACGAAATTCTGATGTATCGAGATTGACTTAACTTGAGGCGAAAGAATTTTCTCCGTAAACAGACGTTCGCGACATGAAGTCACCAAGTGGTCTCACGTTTGCGTTAAGATCTACCAGTTCGGTCTGTCGAGAACACCCCCCTGACTTTAGATCCAATTATTACATCGTTAGGGCGCACCAGTGCAGGCGCCTAGTGCTTCGATTACAGAGTTCAAAGACCGAATTGCTATATTCAAGTTGTACACGAAATCCGCAGGGATATCGGAGGCTCCTGCACGACGCGCACATGAAGCAGCGGTGTCGAGTTCTGCTATTGCTATGGTGCAATTACAGTCCATCGCAGCCTTTTCTGCGTCTCCAAGGGCACTTTTTGCACGCATTGCATAATCTTTTGCAACTTCAAAAGTGGTCTCATTTTTAGCCCGCACGAGTTTCGTACGAGCGTCACCAACGAAGAAGGAAAGCGTGCTGCAAGATGTTGCCGATGTGTCTGGAACCGCAATTAAGAAAAGAAAAAACAAGATACCACACATAGATAAAATCCTGATGTCGTCATTTGTTATTCCCCCCTTCTCATGCATCAGGAATCAGTTCTTGTTAGATAACTATATCATAAAGTGACATTTCTAGGCGAGGAATTGTCCTCTTATATTTCTGCTGGTGTGTGAAATTGTCGGGCGTCTGCGTGTTATAGTGAATCGCGTGGCCGGTCATGGCCGACGGCGCATATGACGCGTGAGTAAGTGAACCCGAGGAAGCATAAAGGAGCATCGGAGATATGAGAGTCTTTAAAATTTCTTTACAATGCACTGCGTTCGTTGGGTTGTTTCTCTTCACTGCATGCACGAAACCAACAACGAATTTCTCCAGCATATGGAAGGATGAGACATATCAGGTGCAGACCGAAAAGATCCTTGTGATCAATGCATTTAAAGATCCCGGGTACAGAAGGCAGTTCGAAGACGGGTTCGTGACGGCATTAAAGGATCCGCGGGATAGATGCCGTCGTGAGTTACAGAGTTATGCTCGACCCAGTCGTGGACGATAAAGACGCTATTGCGGTACAAGCAAAAGCAGTCGGCGCGGATGCCGTGTTTATTAACAGACCTCGTGGAACGGAACAGAAGGAAGTTTGGGTTTCCGCCGATGGTACTGACGAATATAAGTTATATATTAATACGCAAACAGATGTCTATGACATTAAGTCGAACAGATTGGTCTTTAGCGTTTCAGCGGAAACGCGGATACACAAAAAGGAAGCTTTACGCTGACCAAATACAATCCTACATTAAAGATCTCGTAAATATGATGTCGCAAGCGGGGCTCTTGCCGAAGCAGTGACGACCTTGCGGAAGCTGCCCGCTTCCGTTTCGGCCGTTTGAGTTTCTACTAAATGGATGGGGTAACATATGGGGCAATTCATAAAATCGAATTAAATAGTGTATCGTTAGTACAGGAAGTTATCTAAACTGATATATTCTCATGCTCTCCCGCCAACAATAAAAAAACCCTCACGGGAATTCCCGTGAGGGTTTTTTACTGCCGAATAATGACATCCTACTTCTTGTGACACTTGCCGCAATTCGCCGCATCACCAGCCTTGAAGGCCTTCGTGCCATTGTGGCACGCACCGCAGAACTTGCCGGCATTGATGTCGGCCATCTTGATTGCGTCGCCGCCCTTCTTCATCTTAAAAAGGCCCGACTGATGACAGTCAGCGCATTTGGCACCCTTGTCAGCGTGGGCCTTGCCGTCGAACACGACCTTGCCCTGAGCACCGCCGGCGAACTCCACGGTCTTGCCCGCCGGAACCGCGAATGCGGAAACCGCCAGGACGAACGAAACCACCACTACGAGGGCCAATACGAAGAATTTCTTCATGTATGTTTCACCTCCTTCCATTATCTATATCAAAATGGATATTACTCTGTAAGACACTGTTGCATGCAATAGGTTATATAGAACAGTATGAAGACCCGGGTATTTTTTCCCTATTCCAAGGAACAGCGACAGGACGGCGTGCCAGGATGTCGCGACCGTTCCGGTGCCTGCGTTGCGTTCAATTTATGAATAAAACCCCCACGGGAAATCCCGTGGGGGTTTTTTACTGCCGAATAATGACATCCTACTTCTTGTGGCACTTGCCGCATGCAGCCGCGTCCTTCACGGAGAAGGCCTTGGTGCCGTTGTGGCAGCCGCCGCAAGCCTTGCCGGCTTCCATGTCCTTCATGGTCGCCTTGGTCTCGCCCTTCTTCATCTTGAAGAGGCCGGACTGATGACAGTCAGCGCACTTGGCGCCCTTGTCAGCGTGGGCCTTGCCGTCGAACACGACCTTGCCGGCCGCGCCGCCCGCGAACTCAACGGTCTTCCCTGCCGGGACCGCGAACGCGGAGACGGCCAGGACGAACGAAACCACTACTACGATAGCCAATACGAAGAATTTCTTCATGTATGTTTCACCTCCTTTCGTTGGCAAAGTATACTCAATGATACATTATGACACCGTGAACTGCAGAAAGTTTATAGGAACGCCTTGGGGCTGCGGTACTCGTGGCACTGCACGCAGTCCTTCTTGGCAGACGCCTCGGTGACCCGCCAGAGATGCGGCCTGTGGCAGTCCTTGCACTGCATGTCCATATCGAGGTGCACCCTGTGTTTCCCGACCCTGGGGATCGTGGCATGACAGCCCAGGCAATGCGTGCTGCCCGGCCTGACCTTGCCCTGCGTGTGCGGCTTGTGGCACTCGTAGCAGTAGAACTGCATGGGCGCCTTCTCATCGAACACGATCTTCACGGCTCTCTTGATGGTCGCCACTTCGGGCTGGAAGAATCGGACGTCCATGGTGGCATCTTCCTTCAGCTGCTTCTTGATGTTCTCGTCGCTGCTGTGGCAATAGAGGCACTTCAACCTGCCCGGCCTCAGGTCCTTGGTGCGGTCCGTGTGGCAGTTGAGGCAGGCCAGGCCGCCCATGCCCTCGCCGTGCACCTGCTTGCCTATGTGGCACTTGGTGCAGAACTTTTCCGTCGGAAGGAAATGATGGAGCCCCGACTTGTCTGCCTTTACCTCGCCGTGGCATTCAGTGCACTCGATCTGCTCCATGTACACGTGCTTCGCATGGAACAGCGACTTGTTGATCTGCTTCGCCTTCGTGGATGTGTGGCAATCGTTGCAGGTCTTGGAGCTGACGATGACCTGCCCCTTGTGGCGCTCGGGCACCTTGTTGGGACGGTGCATCACAAAGCTGATTAAGAGCTGGTTCTGCTCCGGGATGGTCAGATGATGGCAGTCATGGCAATTGAGCTTCTGGTGCTCGCTCTTGGCCCAGCTGTCGTAGGCTTCCTGCATGAGGTGACAGCCGACGCAGAACTTGGGGTTGTTCTGGGTGAAGTCGTAGAACTTGTAAGCAACGAACCCGCCGCCGCCCACGATGATCAGGAGCAGGGAAACGATCAGGATCTTGGCCTTCAGCGTCATCGGCTCCTGGAGCCGGTCCTTGGCCCACTGAAACTTCTCTTTGAACCAGGCAATGACCTTCATTCCCCCCCCTGCAATTTCTGTTTCCTTCACGTTTGAGCCACGATTTATAGCATAGCGGGCAAACAAAGTCAATAGCTATCGCAATCTTCCCCCATCCCCTGCCTCTGCAACCATCCCGAATTCCCCGGTATGACGGAACACCGGGAGGAGTGCTGTGTTCTGGCAAGGGGGAACGTAGGCATGATGCACGCGGATCGCCGTTATCCGGCGGCCGGACCGGTGTTGCGGGCCGGTCCATCACCCGGCACCTCAAATCCTGACTATCAATGCTTGCATACACAGAACGAGCGGCGGCACAAGCGCAAAAACCACTTTTTTCTTGACAATACAGGCCCCGAATCATACCATACTTCCATCATTACAGAATGAGAATGCATCCCGAGCAGCGCCCCGCCATCAACATAATTGTAATTCCCATTTCCTTCTTCCATGACAGGGAGGTCCGATGAAGCGACGGAGTTTTCTCAAATTAGCGCTTGCCTTCCTGGGAGCAACGAGCCTTGCCTCCTTCATCTACCCGATCTTCCGGTATCTCGCGCCGTCCGCAAGCGCGGAGCGGTCCAAGGCCGTCATCATCCCGAAGCGCGACATCCCTCTGGGCGAAGCCAAGGAGATCGTGTTCAACAACATCCCGGCGGTCGTCCTGAACCGTCCCGGCAAGGGGCTCATCGCCTTGTCCCGGGTCTGTACACACCTCGGATGCCTGGTGCAATACGACAAGGAGAACACAAGGCTGCTCTGCCCCTGCCACGCGGGGGTCTATGACCTCGAGGGGAACATCGTCTCAGGACCGCCGCCGAAGCCCCTGCCGAAGCTGCCGCTCAGGGTCGAGGGCGAGACCATCGTGATAGGGTGACAACCATGTGGGAACGGCTCAACAACTGGCTGGAAGTGCGGATCGGGGTCGATGACCTGATCAGGTCGCAGGTCACCGAGTACCGGGTGCCGAAGAACATCAATATCTTCTACACCTTCGGATTCGTGGCTGCGGTCGGCTACCTGATCCAGATCCTTTCCGGGATCATGCTGCTCATCTATTACGTTCCCCATCCTGACCATGCCTTCCGGAGCGTCCAGGACATCATGCTCAAGGTCCCCTACGGCTGGCTTTTCCGGCAGATGCATGTCATGGGCAGCAACCTCATGATCGCCGCGATCGGGCTCCACATGCTCACGGTTTTCGTCATGGGGAATTACAAGCGGCCGCGGGAGCTCACCTGGGTCGGCGGCGCGCTCCTGTTCTCCGTGACCATCGCCTTCGGGTTCAGCGGCTATCTCCTGCCCTGGACCCAGCTGAGCTACTGGGCGACCACGGTGGTGACTTCCATCCCGACCGCCGTCCCCGTGGTCGGCGATTTCGTGGCCCGGATCCTGCGGGGCGGCGACCAGGTGACCGGGGCGACGCTCAGCAGGTTCTTCGCTTTCCATGTATCGATCCTCCCGCCCCTGTTCCTGCTCCTCGCGGGATTCCACCTCTTCCTGGTCAAGCGGATCGGCATCTCGGCGACGCCCTTCGGCCTGCCGGCCGAGGAGAAACGGCCATGGACCGAATATCACAAGAAGAGCCATGTGGACGGCTATCCGTACTATCCCCGGTTCTTCCAGATGGACATGCTCATGGTCATGGTCTATCTGGCCGTCATGTTCTTCCTGATCACGTTCCTGCCGAACGTCTTCTTCCCTGCGGATGCCACGATACCCGCGGACCCCTTCAAGACACCGGTCAGCGTCCGTCCGGAATGGTACCTGCTCGCGCAATATCAGCTGCTCAAGATCATCCCGAACAAGTTCTTCGGGATCATCATCCAACTGGTCCTGTTCACCCTCTTCCTCCTCTGGCCGTTCTTCGATACGGAGAAGGAAAAGAACATCATGAAACGGCCCATGCTGCGCGTCCTCTTCCTCTTTGCCTTCATCTTGTGGGTGATCCTCATGTTCTGGGGGAGGTCTTGATGCGGTACCTTGTTCTGTCCCTGATGATGATCGTAAGCCTCCCCTCGTTCGCGGCGGCAGGATACCAGGAGGATTTCGCCCGGGAGTTCCTGTCCAAGACCTGGATGGGCGAGCGGATCGAGGAGAACGCCTGCATCGACTGCCACTCCTCGGAACAGATGAAACCGTCCTTCAGGGACATCCCCGATGAATGGAAGAAGAGCTGGCATGCCCAGAACAACATATCCTGCAACGACTGCCACGGCGGGGACCCGAAGGACCCCTCGGTGTCCATGACGCACCAGCGGGGCTTCGTCGGCGCCCCTGCGCCGCGCCAGGTTCCCGAGTTCTGCGGAAAATGCCACATCGGCATCCTGAAGAACTACCTGGAGAGCGGCCACGGGAAAGCCCTCCGTTCCACCGGCAAAGGTCCGCATTGCGTGGTCTGCCACGGATCACACAATATCCAGCGGGCGAACATCGAGATCATCAACGAACAGCGGTGCACGAAATGCCATACCTACGAGCGGGCAAAGGTCATGAAGCAGGCATTGTTCCTCGTGGAGAAGAAGGCGGGGGAGATCGAGGACGGGATCAAGGCACTGCGGCGCGCCGGCATCTATCCGGCGGAGCAGGAGCGGGCGCTGTTCAACACCGAGGTGGAGTTCCGGACCCTCTTCCATACGGTCGACGTGTCCCTGGTCAACGAGCGTACCGATGAGTTCACCCGCAAGCTGGGCGCCATCGAGAAGGACATCCAGGACACGTTCATCGAACTGCGGTCCCACAGAAATTTCTCTGCGTTCCTCATGATGCTCTTCATCGGCATGGGCATCACGATCTACCTGCTTCACCAAACGAAGGACAAATAATCCTGAGCCGGGCAGAGGGACGCTGTGGTCCGTCCGGGAGCAAGTCGCATAAAACAACAAAAGGAGCAGCGGCCATCGCTGCTCCTTTTATAATTTACGCGCCTGCCCCGCAGACATCCCTGCAGGCCGTCCCTGCAGCACCACCCGTGTCCACCCGAGAGAAGATGTCCCTCGCTACTGCCCCTTCGTCTCGAACCGCAGTTTCCCGGTATAGATGGGGATCGCGAACTTGAGCAGGACCGTGTAGAGAAGCGCTCCTGCAGCCCAGATGCCCATGGCGGTGATGATCTCGGGGGTCGTGGGCGTATACTCGTAGATCTCACCGAGCGTGTCGGGAATGAAGCCCGGGACGATGAGCCCCATGCCTTTTTCGATGTACACCCCGATGATGACAAAAATGCAGCCCAT
This sequence comes from Nitrospirota bacterium, assembly GCA_963840455.1. Lineage (GTDB taxonomy): Bacteria > Nitrospirota > UBA9217 > UBA9217 > UBA9217 > JAAXXJ01. The sequence goes on from CAWIYV010000001.1 coordinate 319,206, forward strand.
GTTGAGCGTGGTGAAGTTCTCCCGCGTCCGCGGGAAGAGGAACAGGAAGAACGCCGAGATGTTGAGCGCGCTTGCGAACCACATCCAGGGCACAAGCGCGCTCTTGCCGTGCAGGCCGAAATAGAGATACTGCATGGGATAGGAGTGGATGCTGCCGGAATAGAACTCTTTGAACGCCTCGGCGCCGAGGAGAAAGAGGTTCACGCCCATGGCATAGGCGATGAGCTCGGCGATCTTGAAGATCGCTCGGTTGTCGATCTCCACCTCTGATTTTTTCCGGATGATCTGGAACAGCACGATCATGATGGCAGGACCGGAGCAGAACGCCGAGGCGAGGAAGCGCGGCGCGAGAATCGAGGCGTTCCAGAAGGGCCTGGCCGACAGGCCATTATACAGGAATGCCGTTACCGTGTGGATGCTCACAGCCCAGGGAATGGACAGGATGATGAGCGGCCCGATGACCGACATGCTGTATTCCTTCCCGATGGAAAGGCGGTAGAGCACGTAGAACGCGATGACCGCGTTGATCGCCAGATACCCGTTCAGGACCACGACGTCCCAGGCAAGCAGTGACGAGGGAAAGTTCATCGTCCCCAGGACCGGCAAAATATGCCAGACCCGCAGCGGCTGGCCCATGTCCACCATGATGAAGAGGATGCACATGGTGATCGCCGTGATAGCCAGGAGCTCTCCGAAGAGCACGATCTCCTTGATGGGCTTGAAGTTATAGAGATAGGCGGGGACCACGAGCAGCACGGCCGCTGCCGCGACGCCAACGAGAAACGTGAAATTCGATATATAGAACCCCCAGGAGACCTGGTCCCGCATCGCCGTCGTGATCAGGCCCCGCTGAAGCTGGTCGCTATAGGTACTGAGGCCGAGCAGGATGAAGGCGGACAGGAAGGCGATCCAGAGATAGTAGGCGGTATTCCCGATGAACACCTGACGGGCCGCGGTAAAGAAGTTCCTCACAAGATGGTTCATAGCCGTTCCCCCCGTTACGACCTTCGAGAGCGTCGTCCTCTGACAGCGCTCATACTCCGTAGGCGAAGAAGTAATAGAACTTGGGATAAGTGTTCAGGTCCTCTTTCAGCCGGAAGACCCGCTTGTGCTCGATGGCATAGCGGATCTCGCTGTCCGGGTCGAGGAGGTTTCCGAACTTCCTCGCGCCCACCGGGCAGGCCTCGACGCAGGCGGGATATCTGCCGTTCCGGGTCCGCTGGATGCAGAAGGTGCACTTCTCCACAACGCCCTTGTACCGCGGCCGATTGCCGAGATAATGGGTATTCGGGTTCATCTCTTCCGGCTTCCGGTTCGGTTCCGCCCAGTTGAACCTTCTTGCCCCATAGGGACAAGCGGCCATGCAGTACCGGCAGCCGATGCACCAATTGTAGTCTATCACCACAATGCCGTCGGGGTCCTTCCACGTTGCCTGGGTCGGGCAGACCCTCACGCAGGGGGGGTTCTCGCACTGCTGGCACTGGACGGGCATGTAGAAATATTCCGGCTCCGGAACCAGGGGCGGATTATAGTATTTTTCCGATTCCTCGAGGTCCACCCATTTCTCGCCCTTCTTGAACCGCAGGACCGTGATCCAGTGGATCTGGGGGTCCTTGGACTGGTTGTTCTCATCCACGCAAGCGTACTCGCACCGCCGGCAACCGATGCAGCGGGAGAGATCGAGGCCATACCCGAACTGCACTCCCGGCAGGGCCTTTTCGTTCCCGACGGTGATCTGCTTCTTGTACTTCTGCTCATATTCTTTTTCCAGGCGTTGGAGAACCTGCTTGATCTCGTCTTCGTTCATCTCGCGGAAATGCTTCTGGAAGAACGAATCCCAGAGCGAGGCATCGGCGTCAGCGCCGGGGAGCGCCGCTGCGGCAAGGCCGAGGGCGGCGCCTTTCAGGAAGGTCCTGCGATGGACGCCGCGTTCATGTTTGTTCTCTGAGCTCATGGGTCACCTCACTGTCAGCGCAGGTTATTTGATGTCCGAAGGCTTTACCGGCGGCGGAAGCGGTTTGAGCGGTTTGAACCGGGGGTCGTGGGGCCAGTGGCAGTGAACGCAGAGCCGGTACTGCTTCTCGCCGTTCCACATCCCCGTCCGTTTCCCGTGCAGCCCCGCCTTCCATTCCCGCAGGATGGTGCCGTGGCACTGGCCGCAGAGGTTGTATGATTCCTCGAAGCGCACGATCTTTCCATTGGCAAGACGCAGGGTGTCCCGGTTGTTCGGATTGTGGCAATCAAAGCACCAGCCCCCGGGCATGTGTTTGAGCACAATATTCTGATGCATGTCAGCGAGCTTTCGCGGGGTCCGGTTCACCGGCATCCCCGCATGGCACTGCGAGCAGGGGAAAATGCCTTCCGAGAAGGGCGGAGGCGGCACGAGGAACTTCTTTGGGACGTCCTGCTCCGCTCCCGGTGCGGACACGACCGTTCCCAGAAGCATGAGCGCGCCCAAGAGCGTCGCGCCTGCCAGGGCAAGGACCTTCTTTGCAGTATGCATGTCGGCGTCCACCTCCCGAATCCGGGTCCCTCCTGCGAGGAGGTCCGGCCGCTACCCGGCCGGTGTCAATGGGCTTCCTTGGACGGGAAGACCGGGAAGACCTTGGCGATGAAATAGAACAGTACAAAAGGCAGGATAAAGATGCTGAGCGCGCCGCCCAGCCCTTCCTTGAACGTCTCCCAGTCATGGGGAATGATCGGCAGATGGTAATGCATGAAGCCCGCAAAAGTGAGCGAGAACGCCTGGCCGCCGATCACCACGTTCCACCGCATCATGAACACGCCGAACAGCACGAGCAGGACGCCGAGGACGGCCCTCCGGACCGTCAGGCCGGGCGACAGGAACAGGATGAGCGGGATAAGGTTTCCGATCCCGTACTGCATGACGAAGATGTCATAGAAGTCCCGTTCATAGATGATCGTGCGGAGCACATCCCAGGACTTGACCGCCGTGTACCCCCGGAAGATGAGGTCCAGAAGCTCGAGGCTGATGGCGAAGATAAGGAAGAAGACAAGGTACTTCGCCGTCATCTTGACGACATGGAGTTCGACCCCCTTCACCTCCTCCAGCGATGTCTCCCATCGTTTACGCGCCCGTTTGATCGCGAACTTCCGGTACTCCATCACAACGATGTAGGTGAGCATGCACAGGGCGATGCCCGACACGATCGCCGACATGATGAAGATGACCGGCATGAGAGGCGTCATCCAGAGGGCATTTGCTTTCACCGAGCCGAAGATGAATCCGGCGTAGCCGTGCAGGAAGCAGGCCACGGGGATGCCGAAGCCGGCCAGCACCTTTATCGCCTTCTCGTCGCGGTGGAGCGCCTGCTCGCTGATATCATAGGCGCCCAGGGTAAGCGCCGTGTACAGGAGATACTCCATCCACTGAAGCATGGTTTTGTCCTGCATATCCCGCAGGGCGACCGCTTTGATGACGAAGTGCTTGCGGTAAAGGAACCAGAGCTCCGAGGCCACGATGGCGCCGTAGGTGAAGAACACGATGCCGAAAGCGGCGATGGCAGAGGTGAAATGCGAGGTCATCATCACGTTGATCCCCCGGAAGGGGAACTGGAGGTGCAGCATGATCGGCATGGGAGCGACGAACAGGAGGGCGAAGGAGAACACCAGGGCGAACCGCGCAATGTCCTTGAGCTCCTTGATGCCGAAGACATGGTACAGCGACGACAGCACGAAGGCGCCGGCAACGAGCCCGGTCATGAACGGATACATCACGATCTGGACGCTCCAGTAAATGTACTCGTTCGGCGTGACGAACAGTTCCTTCAGGGTCCATACTTCTCCGTGTACCATGGCTAACGCACCTCCTCATCCAGGCCGATATAGAAGGCCTGGGGTTTCGTACCGAATTCGCTCTTCAGCACCCCCACCCTTTCCGTCCTGATGATCTTGGTCACCGGGTCGTTGGGGTCCTTGATGTTGCCGATCTTGCGCGCACCGAAGGGACAGGCATCGACGCAGGCCGTTTTCATCCCCTTCGTGATTCGGTGGTAGCAGAAGTTGCATTTCTCCGCCGTGTGATACACCGGGTGGAAGAACCGGACACCGTAGGGGCAGGCCATGATGCAGTAGCCGCAGCCGATGCACCAGGTCCGGTCCACGAGCACAACGCCGTCAGGTGCCTGGTAGGTGGCGCCCACGGGACAGACCTGGACGCACGGCGGGTTCTCGCACTGGTTGCAGAGCTTGGGCACGAAATAGGCCTTTTCGATATTATCCTTCTTGATGTCCTGGTATTTGCCGAGCCCCAGGTCGATCTTCGTCGTGGTAAAACCGTCCCGGGCCCCCTTGGGGGTGTCCGCGAAGAGCCTGCCGTCCTTCGTCAGGACGTACCGCTCCACCCAGGTCCGCGTGACGTTCGCGTCATAGGGGATCTCGTTTTCGTTCTTGCAGGCCTTGACGCAGAATCCGCATCCCACACATTTGTAGGTATCAACGAGGAATGCCCAGCGTACCTTCGTCTTTTCCGCAGCCACCTGGGCAAAGAGCTTTTCGGGATCGATGATCTCGAACGCCGCAAGCGGCACGGCCACCCCGGCGATCGTAACCGTTTTCTTCAGGAAGTCCCTTCGAGTAATCATCTCATTCCCTCCAGGTTCGGATGGTGGGGATTATGGCACATGGCGCATTCGATGTCGGGATTATGCTTGTCCGGGTCGATGCCCTTGATCTTTGAACGTCCGCTCGAGGGATAGGGCAGCGGATAATGGCAGCGGAGGCATTGCTGCCTGCTCCGGTCGATCGTCAGCTTGGGCCGTTTGTCCGAATCGTAGTGGACGATCCCTTCCGGGGTGCCGGCAGGTCCGTGACAGTTCTCGCACTGGATGTTCTGATGCGGGGATTTTTTGATGCTGGCATAGTTCTTGTCGTGGCAGTCCTTGCAGTACTCCATCCCCTGGTATTTTACCTGGACCTTTTTCCAGTCCTCGATATTCGACTGCCGGTACCAGCCGTACATGTACCCCCGTTCATGGACGCCGAAGTCCTTCGGTACATAGAAGGTTCTGGCCGCCAGCACGAGAACGATGATCCCGATGACGACGAACAGCGGCCTGAACACATGATTCTTCATATACGACCTCCCCTTTCTAAAATCCTGCGCTTCGTATTGCCTGATCGATCAAGGCCAGGCCACCACCTACCGTTCTCTGCCCGGTCGTTCCTGTTGTTCTTTCAAACTTGCCACCAGCCCATACCCCTGCCACAGGATGGCGCCGAAGCTGAGGGTCAATCCGATCACCAGGCCGACAAGGTGGACCCACTGGTTCTTGATGACCACGAACAGCACGATGAAGATCGCCGAAAGCTTCAGGACATTGATCGCCGCCGCGGCGACGTTCGCCAGGATGCTCGATGTCCCCTTCCGGAGATAGACCCGTTCAACGGCATAGGCAAGCCACCGGAAATTGAGGAGTCCGAGCACCGCACCGAAGACCACGCCGAGGGGCACGGGCCATAGCGGGTAACCGGGCCAGGCGGTCATCTGGACCGCGACAACAGCAGCGATGCCGATGCCTGTGAGGAGTGCGGTCTTCCGGGCGACGCCAACGGTAACGGAATTTGCCGAGTGTTCGCGGAGATCGTCCTTATCGGTCATGGTCCCTCGTGTCGTCCTTCCCGTCCAGGTCCATGAGTTTCCGGGTCTGGTCGTAGAGGTTCTTGAAGCCCGCCGCGATGCCCAGCAGAAGGAATACCAGCGTGAGCCAGGGCGTCGTGTTGAACCGGCCGTCCAGGTAATGGCCGATGAAATACCCGATGACCGTGGAAACCACGAGAGTGATGCCCACGGTGCTCAAAGCGCCGAGCATGCGCAAGAATTTTCGGTCCTTCTCTTCCATGGTAAGATCTTGAGGTTAGGAAGACAGGAGGGCAAGAGAATAGGACGTTGGGCGCTCATACCTCACCGTTTCTCTTCCTCCTCCCTTCTTGACTTCCTACCTTCGTACCTTCAAGCCCTATAGCGCCCGCAGGCTCTTCCGCGCCGCTTCGACGGTCTTGTTGATGTCCGACTTCGAATGCGCCAGGGATAGGAATGCGGCCTCGAACTGCGACGGCGCCAGGTTCACGCCGTTCGCGAGCATGCTGCGGAAGAACTTTCCGAACCGCGCCGTGTCCGACGTCTTGGCGCTCGCAAAGTCCGTCACCTTCCTGTCTGTGAAGAAGGTGGTGAACATGGAGCCGACGCGGTTGATGGTCGTGGCGATGCCGGCCTCGTTGGCAGCCACCCGGAGCCCTTTCTCGAGGTCAGCGGATGTCCGTTCGAGCGTCTTGTACACGCCCGGTCTTGCGAGGAGCTTCAGGGTCTCGATGCCCGCGGTCATGGCAAGGGGGTTGCCCGACAGCGTGCCCGCCTGATAGATGGGCCCCAGCGGCGAGATCTTCTCCATGATCTCCCGCTTGCCGCCGTAGGCCCCGACCGGCAGGCCGCCGCCGATCACCTTCCCCAGCGTGGTGAGGTCAGGCCTGATCTTGTAGAGCTGCTGGGCGCCGCCATAGGCTACGCGGAACCCCGTCATCACTTCGTCGAAGATGAGCACGATCCCGTACTGGTCGCAGACCTGGCGGAGCCCTTCATGGAAACCCGGCAGGGGCGGGACGCATCCCATGTTGCCGACAACGGGCTCCACGATGATGCAGGCGATCCGCTCGCCCTCCCTGCTGCAGATGTCCCGCACCGCTGCGAGGTCGTTGAACGCCACGGTCAGCGTGTGTTTCGCGAGGTCCGCGGGAACGCCGGGGCTGTCCGGCAGGCCGAAGGTCGCGACGCCGCTTCCCGCCTTTACCAGCAGGCTGTCGCCGTGACCGTGGTAGCATCCATCGAACTTGAGGATCTTGTCCCGGCCCGTGAACCCCCGGGCTGCCCGGATCGCGCTCATCGTCGCTTCGGTCCCCGAACTCACCATCCGCACAAGCTCGATGGACGGGACCGCCTTCTTCACCATCTTCGCCAGCGTGATCTCAAGCTCCGTCGGGGCACCGAAGCTCGTGCCGTTCGTGATGGCCTTCTTCAGCGCGGCCGTCACTTTCGGATGGGCGTGGCCCAGGATCGCCGGGCCCCAGGAAAGGACATAATCGATGTAGGCCCTGCCGTCGGCGTCGTAGACCTTCGATCCCTTTGCCCGTTTGATGAAGATCGGGTCGCCGCCGACCGACCGGAACGCCCGCACAGGGCTGTTCACGCCTCCGGGGATGTGCTTCTTCGCTTCTTCGAACAGTTTCTTTGACCGTGTTCCAGACATAGTGTTCCTTTCTTCCAATGCAATGATGAATAACAAAGACGATATGATTATATCGTATGATTTATAAAATAACCAGCCATAAGAGTCAACGAAAAAGGAAACTTTGCGGGGTAATCAGAGGTGGACAAAATATGACAATTACAATTTGGCAATAAACTCTGCAACAGCGACCGCGTCATTCCAGTCGAAGCGCGGGACCGCGACAGAGAGCGGCGCGCTGCTCACCAGCGCGATGATGGAGCGGTCGTTCACGCACAGCGGTTGGTTCCCCGAAACGCCGCTGCGGAAGACCTCGATCTTGTTCAGCGTGTCTTTTTTGAACCCCTCGCGGATCACGATGTCGGCATTCCCTGCGAGCGCTTCGAGGTCCTTCATCGAAGGTCCTTCCTCGATCGTTCTCATGAGCGCCAGACGGTCCGGGCCCACCAGCACTACGGCGTCCGCCCCTGCTTCACGGAACCGCCACGAGTCCTTGCCGGGCCGGTCGAGTTCGAACCCCTTGGATGCGTGCTTGATCACCGCCACGCGCAGTCCCCGTTCTTTCAGGATGCGCACGACCTTCTCGATGATGGTTGTCTTGCCGCTGTTGGATGACGCGGCGACGAAGGAGACGATCTTCATGCATTCGTCCTCTCTGCCATGGATTGAAGCTCCCCGCAGCAAGCTGCAGGGAATCTTCGATCCTCAGGGTAGTTTTGTTATCCTAATCGCTCGCTAACCCCGCAGCAAGCTACGGGGAATGCGCTCGCTCCTGGATTCACACGCATAGACAGGTCGAGAAACGGGCGGGCACCTTTTTCGGCTGAAGAGCGTCCTTCATTCCGCACTCCGCACGTGCTAGATCTCCGTCAGCGACGTATCAGGGTCCTGCTTCTTCCTGCCGAGGACGCGAACACCGAGGATGCCGAGCTCATACAGGAGATAGATGGGGATGGACATGATGGTCATATTGAAGGCATCGGGCGTGGGGGTGACGATGCCGCCGATGATGAAGGAGCCCAGGAAGGCGTATTTGCGGAACGACCTGAGCGAATCCACGTTGATGATGCCCATCCGGCCGAGCACGACCATGATCAGGGGAAGCTCGAACACCGCGCCCGACGCGAGCATAAACATGAGGGTGAAATTGATGTAGTCCCCGATCTTGATGATGGCCTTCAGGTGCTCGGTCTTATAGGTAACGAGGAACGGGATGGCGAAGGGAAGCAGGAAGAAAAAGCAGAACAGCACGCCGATTCCGAAAAAGATCGTGGCAAAGATGACGAACTGGCTGGCGTACTTTCGTTCGTGGCGCAGAAGACCGGGCGCAATGAACTTCCAGACCTGATAGAGGATGACCGGAAGCATCAGCATCATTCCGGCGACGAATCCGATCTTGAGGTGGGCCATGAAAGGCTCGGTGAGCGTGGTAAAATGCAGTTCCTGGACGATCTTGTTCGGCGTAAACGCAATAAAGGGAAATGTCCCCCGAAAGTCTGCCGTGGCGTTCAAAGGCAGCAGCAGAACACCGAGAATATCCTCGGAATAATTGAAACAGGCGATGAAACCCACTCCGATGGCGATGGAAATGTAGACGATCCGCTTCCGGAGCTCATCGAGATGGGACCAGAAGGACATCTTGCTTTCTTCAGGATTTGCCGTAGGCATCCGTTCCCTTCTCCTTTTCAGCCTGCGTTCCCTCGTTCTCGCTGCCGGCGGCATTGGCGGTCTCGGCGGCCTTGGCCGCCTCGGCCACCTTGATCTCGGCCTCCTTGCCTTCTACGGCGGCTTTCAGCTTCTCGATCTCCATATTGCGCTCCACGGACCGCACTTCGGTCTCGATGGTCTCCTTCACCTCTTCTGTCGCCCGCTTGAACTCGGCAATGCCTTTTCCCAGGGCCTTGCCCAGCTCAGGCAGCTTCTTCGGGCCGAACACCACGAGGGCGATCACGAAGATAACGATCAGTTCCGGCAATCCAAGACCAAACATAGCTCTTCTCCTTTTTTCCGTGAGGAGCGTCGAGTGCGAAGCGCGGCATGAAATGCAGGCACACCTCTTACGATGCCTTTTCTCCTCCGCACTACGAACTCCCCACTCCGAACTCAGCTCTTCTCCGGTCTTTTTTCGACCACGACCTTGACCTCGATGGCCTTGCCCTGACGGCCCACCTTGAACGTCACGGTCTTGCCGATGTGACCGAAGGCGATCATCCGGGGAAGCTCGGCGGGGCTCAGGATCTTCTTGCCGTCAAGTTCGATGATCACGTCCCCCCGGAGCAGCCCCGCTTTGTCCGCCGGGCCGCCCTTGGTGACGGACCTGACGATAGCGCCGATGGGATCGGGCATGCCCAGCGCCTCAGCGATCTCCGGCGTCACGGCCTGCGCATCCACCCCGAGCCATCCGAGGTCGGGCCGTCCTTTTTCCCTGAGTGACGGAAGCACGTCTTTCACCATGTTCATGGGGACGGCAAAGCCGAGGTTTTGCCCCTTGGCCAGGATCATGGTGTTGATCCCCACCACCTGGCCCGAGGTATTGAACAATGGCCCGCCGCTGTTCCCGGGGTTGATGGCCGCATCGGTCTGAATGAGGTCGTCATAGGGGCCCGCGCCGATGACCCGGCCCTTCGCCGATACGATGCCCTTGGTCACGGTCTGGGACAGGCCGAAGGGGTTCCCGATGGCCATGACCCAGTCCCCCACTTCCAGAACGTCCGAGTCGCCGAGCGTCACGGCCTGCAGACCTGTTGCCTCGACCTTGATCAGGGCAATGTCGATCTCCGGCGACCTGCCGACGAGCTTCGCCTCGAGGATACGGCCGTCGTCAAAGGACACTCTGATGTCCGTCGCCTGGTCCACGACGTGGTTGTTGGTCAGGATATACCCGTCGGCGCTGATCACGAAGCCGGACCCCAGGCTCTGGCGCACCTGCTCCCTCGGCGGCTGCTGGCCGCCGAAGAACCGGTAAAAGAACTGGTCCATCTGCGGGTCACCGAAGGGCGACGGCTGCTTCACTTTGATGACCTGACGAGTGGAGATGTTGACCACCGACGCCTTGTGCGCCTTCACCAGGGGTGCAAACGACTCCGGAGCGGTCACGGCCGGCGCGGCAGCAGGCAGGAGCGTGAGGATGAACGCGCAGACGTGGATGATTGACCGGGACCTCATGAAGGACCTCCGAACGGAAGTGTAAAATTCATAACACGGGGGCCGGGATTAGTCAAGGGATTTCATCGGGTTGCACCCTGCAACAGCGCCGGCATGAACGCGCGGCATGGATGAGAGGACTACAACGTGACCCGTATCACGGTCTTCACATTGCCCCGCACATTGAAGTCGCCGGTCACTTCAAGGGCGCGAGGCTTGAGGCTCTTTTTCAACGCGTCAAAGATCAGGTTGGTCACGGCCTCGTGGGAGATGCTCTGGTCGCGGAACCCGTTCAGCCATAGCTTCAGGGCCTTCAGCTCCACGATCTTCCTGTTGGGCACATAGGTGATATTGATCGTGGCGAAATCCGGATAGCCCGAACGCGGGCAGAGGCAGGTGAACTCGGGATAGGATATCTCGATCCTGTAGTCGCGGTCCGGGTTCGGATTGTCCCAGATCTCGAGCGTAGCCTGCTTGATGGCCTTGGCACCGTATTTCATGGGGTGAATACTAGCAGGATGCCTTATTCAAGTAAAGGAAAAACACCAGGGAAGCAGGCGGCCGTGATCTTTCATGCATCGTAGTGGACCTTGAATCCAGGAGCGAACGCATTCCCCGAAGCTTGCTGCGGGGTTAGCGAGCGATTAGAATGATATTACTGCCTTGAGGATCGATGATTCCCTGCAGCTTGCTGCAGGGAGCTTCAATCCGGGAGCGATCTCATTCTCCGCAGCCTGCTGCAGGGAGCCCCAACATTGCGCATGCCGTCAAGGGTCCTTGCCATACTCCTCAGTCGACCACCTTCAGCACGATCTTTCCCATGGTCTGCCGGCCCTCGAGCATGCGGTGCGCGTTCCCTGCCTCGGCCAGCGGCAGGACATGGTCGATGCGCAGCTTCAGCCACCGCTGCTTGATCGCGCCCAGGACCGCCCTTGAGCGGCGGGCCAGTTCCTCATGCGTCGCAATATGGTTCCCCAGACTGCCGCCGGATAGTCTTATGGACCTCGCCCCAAGCTTGTTCGGGACAAAGGGATCCGCGGGGCCGCTGGCAGAGCCGAAAAGAACAATATGGCCGTGGACCGCTGCTGTCTCCAGGTCGCCGGTGAACGTGCCCTTCCCCACGCCGTCGATGATGAGGTCCGCACCCCGGCCGTCCGTAAGACGCTTCACCTCGCTCACAAAATCCTGCTGCGTATAGAGGATCACGTGTTTGGCGCCCGCTTTTTTCGCTGCCACGGCCTTCTCCTCCGTGGAGACCGTTCCGATGACCCGGGCGCCGAGATGCTTCAGCCACTGCACCAGAAGGAGCCCCACTCCGCCTGCCGCAGCGTGGACCAGGACCGTGTCCCCCTTTTTCGGTTTGCGGAAATCATGGAGAAGGTAGTGCGCCGTCATTCCCTGCAGCGGGAACGCTGCCCCCTGTTCAAAGGACAGCTCCTTCGGCAGTTTGATCAGCCGGTCCGCGTCGACCGCCGTGTACTCGCTGTAGCTCCCGAGGTGGCCGGTATAAGCGACCCGGCCGCCGACGCGGAACCCTTTCGCTCCCGGCCCGAGCGCCTCCACCACGCCTGACGCCTCCAGCCCGGGAATATAGGGCAGCTGGACCGGATAGGTCCCGCGCCGCTGGTAAATATCGACGAAATTCACGCCTGCCGCATGGATCTTCACAAGGACCTGGCCTTTCGACGGTGCCGGTTTCGGTTCACTGTCCGTCAGCTTCAGGACGCTTGCATCACCATAGCTCGAGATCTTTATTGCTTTCATGGTCGTTCCTCCCGTTCCTCTATTGATGGTCTGGGTCTTGCTTCGTTCTTGATAAGGATAGATTAGCAAATATTCCAGGTACGTGACGCCACAAACTGAAAATATCAGGAGAGAACATCATTGTTGAGGTGTGCACTGTCGCTGGACGAGAACGCGGTCCCTCTTATTTTTTAGGATCGGGATGGACCCGATACGAGGTGCCTGCCCTTCAAGCTTGACCTTTTTGATCCGTCCCTGGATGACCAGGTCAGCAAGGACCTCCTTCACCAGCTTCGTATGCTCATCGCTCTTCTGCCCCTTCTGCCGCCCGAACGATGCTGTCAAGGGTGACTTGGGCGTCGGGACGGCCGGAAAGATAGGAGAGTATGTCGAGCGCAGTCCCTGACCTGTCAGGATCTTTCATCGCCGTTCCCTGCCTGTCCCTGACCAGCTCCCTGCGAAAAGAAACAGCTCTCAAATGAGCAAAGGCTGAAGGCGTTCCTTCACGGGTGCTCCGCCAGCGAACAGACCTCACCCCTTCCTTCTTTCTCTTCCAGCAACTGCTTATTGATGTCGATGGCGGCTGTCGCGCCCTCACCGGCAGCGATCACGACCTGGTCCTGGCCTGTGTTCAACGGGCCGACGATATAGAGGCCGCGCAGGGAGGATTCGTACACGCTGCTGGTCACATAATGGGCGTTCCCCGCATCCTTCTTGAGGGACAGGCCGGACAGAAAATCGTCGTTCAGCCTGATGCCGAAGGACGCCATGACCGCTTCGCAGGCTATACGCGTACCGTCCTCAAGCTCGAGCCCTTCCATGACCTTCGCGCCGATGATCCTGACGGGCTTTCCGGGGACGACAGGGATCCCCTCATCAGCAAGCACTTCAGACGATGACGGCTGCAGGCTGAGCTCGTAGGGGATGAACGTCGTGTCCTTGGCGAACATCTGCTTCATGGCAAGCGCCAGGTTAACGGCGTTGAGCGAGTTCCCGGTGACGACGAGCTTCTTGCCTGTCGTACGGTAACCGTCGCAATCGATGCAGGTAAAGTAGCTCGTCCCCAGGAAACGGTGGAGATGTTCGATCGGCGGGAAAACATCTGACACACCGGTCGAAACGATCAATGTCACGGCCCGGTAGGCCGAAGCGGCGGTGAAGACGGTAAAGAGACCGCCGTCCTTTTCTATCTTCGTCACGCGGTCCGTCTTGATCTGCACATTGAAGTTTGTTGCCTGCTCCAGTCCGCGTCGAATGATCTCCATTCCTGATATGAGCCGGTGGGTGAGGACGTTCTCGATAAAATGCGCGTGGCTCGTCCGCCCCCCGCCCCGGTCGATCAGCAGGACATCGCGATTATAGCGGCCGAGGTAGATGGCTGCCTGCAACCCCCCCGGACCGGCGCCAATGACGATGGAGTCATAGATGCGATCGTCCAGCCCCCGTGTAGCGAAAGTTGTGTCCATCGTGGGCCTCCCTTCCGAAGGAGCTCACCGTGCAGTCCATGCACGGTGCCAAAGGTGCCGTGCATCCTTCATCGCCGCCTTACCGTTCTCAGGATCCACCAACCGAGGCCCGGCATACTCCCTGATATGGTTAACAATCAGGGCGCCGAGCCTGCTTCCTTTGCGAAGATCCCTGACGATGATGCGCTCGTTCCCCCCTATTCGCTGCACGATGCCGAATGCGACCAGACGATCGTTCTCAACGGCTGCGACTACGTCCGCATCCTTCTGAAGGCAGCCGCCATGATGCTTCTGGAGATATTCCCGTATCCCGATCAGGTCCCTGCCGGTCGCATGCCGGATTGCCACGAGCTTGCCGGTTATCTTCGATATCCCCGTGCGATAAGGATCAGCCACCGTGATCACCTCCTGTGGCCGCCCGCCCGCGTTCTGCCCCCCGCCAGATGGGACAGGAACGCCGCGATGCGGTATCTCCGGTCCGCGAACCATCGGTAGGCGATCCGGGACAGAACTGCTGCTCCCGGCAGCCGGAACAGCGGGGCGGCAAAACGGTAGCCCCTGAGCCGCGAAACGATCCTGGGCAGCGCCTGTTCCCCGACCAGCACCGTGCCGTCGGGGAGCACCAGGTGCATTGCCGTCATGCAGTCGGAGCGATTGACCTCGGGGTGCAGCGCGCCCCGTTTTTCCGACTGGCACGCCACCATTTCAAAGGACCCGCTGATCTCATGCTCGCTGATCCATTTCACCGTGCCGGAGCAAACCGGGCATTTGCCGTCGTAGATGAGCGTTGCAAGTTCCTTATGATTGTTCTGCTCCCTCTTCATCTTAATCACCAAAATAGATCTTCATGTCATAAGGAGTGGGGCGACCTTCACCCCGCTCAAGCCAGTCCCTCAGGCTCAACAGGAACGTGGCCCATTTGGTGCTGCAATGGTGCATGAACTCCCCGGGCTCTTTCCAGTTCGCATGGGTGAAGAGGACGAAGACCTGACCGTCCTCGGATCTTAAGCGAAAGGTCACATCCGTGCCGACCCACTCTTTGGGCCCGTCCACGCATTTCCATTTTACCAGCTCGTTCGGCTTCAGCTCCACGACCTTCATGTCAAAGCCCCCGCCATCGAACCGAAAGCGAAGAGTACCGCCGGGCTTGGCTTCCCCGGTGGTATCGGTGGACCACCAACGGGAAAGCCCCTCAATAGTGGCAATGGCCTCAAAGACCTTCTCAGGCGTGCTTCGAATTCCAACCCTATGACGGATATCCGGCATGGCATCCTCCTCTTGGGCACTCTACAGCCTCTTCACTCGTTAAGCATCTGCTTCCGAAGAACTTTCACCTTCTCTTTCGGCGGCGCTCTTCCCGGCCCCGGCGAAAAAAAAGGCCGAGTCACCTGATGGAGTTATCCTTCGGCAGCTCGGCCATCTTCCCGGGGGAAGATTCGTGACTTTCCGTCCCCTCCTCGCGGAGGGTTTGGCTTTATCGGGACTATTCCAGTCCTGTTAAATATATACCTCTCCGGTCTGTTCCTGTCAAGACATTCGGGGAGCTGATGCGCTCCCCTGCATGACGATCTGGCCGGTATGACCCGGCGCAGGAAAGTGGTAAAATACCATGCGGGAGCAGAGCAGCATGTGTTCCTTCGACACCTGATGCTGGAGGTGATCGGCCATGATCGTGATCCGGAAACCAGGAGAAATCTACCAGATCGAGGGCGAGATCCAGAACGGCACGTTCCACGGCCGCTGGCACTTCTCCTTTGGCGATTATTACGACCCGTCCTTCGAGCGGTTCGGCGCGCTCCGGGTGTTCAACGACGACACCCTCTCACCCGGCGCTGTCTGGCCCCTCCATCCCCACCAGGACAACGAGGTGGTGACGTACTGCGCAGGCGGCGAGTTCCGGCATGCTGATGAACGCGGCAAGGGCGGGGTGCTGAAAAAGGGGTGGGTCCAGCATACGACCGTTGGACGCGGCATGTGGCACTCGGAGATCAACAACCGGCCTGATGAGCCCATGCGGTTCATCCAGATGTGGTTCCTGCCCTCAAAGCACGGCCTTGATCCTTCGGTGGAACAGAAGGCGATCGAACAGAAGGACCGGACAGGCCTGTTCCTGCCGCTCGTCTCGAACACGTTCCCCGGCGCCCTCAGGATCGTGTCTGACGCTGCGGTCTCGTCGTCCTTCCTGACGTCGGGTCAGCAGGTGACCAGACAGCTTGCAGATAACTGGGGTTCCTACCTCTATGTTCTTGAAGGTGGTCCGGTGCTGGTGAACGGGAAGCGGGCCACGGCCCTCTCGTCGTTCATGATCACGGATGAGAAGCAGTTCACGGTCAGGGCCGACCAGGACACCGAGCTGCTGCTGGTCGAGGTGCGGATGGACGTGTAATCTCTGATGGAGGAAACGACATGACCGAACCTGAGAGAAGGATCGCGCTCGTGACCGGCGCGAACAAGGGACTGGGGTTCGAGACCAGCCGCCAACTCGCCAAGATGGGCATCTTCGTGCTGATGGGTTCGCGCAATATGACACGGGGAAAGGCAGCTGCAAAGGAGCTGCAGAAGGAAGGGCTCCTGGTCGAGTTCCTCCAGCTCGATGTTACCAAGCCTGAGCAGATCAGCAAGGCAGCAGCGGAGATCAGGAAGCGCTATGGGAAACTCGATATCCTGGTGAACAATGCCGGCAAATCCGCGCATGAAGACCATGGTCGGAACAGCACGGCCACGGTCTCTTCGAGAGCCCTGAGGGGGACCTTTGAAGTGAATTTCTTCGGCCTCGTGGAGCTTACGCAGAGGCTCCTGCCGCTGCTCAGAAAGAGCGCTGCGGGAAGGATCGTGAACGTTTCGAGCATCCTGGGGTCGCTCGCGATCCACAGCAGGGAAGGCGGCATGTCCTATAAGCCCTTTGCCTACGACGCGTCCAAGACCGCGGTGAACACCTTCACCATCCACCTCGCAGCAGCGCTTGCCGGGACGAACATCAAGGCCAATTCAGTCCATCCGGGGTGGGTCAGGACCGATATGGGCGGTCCAAATGCCCCGCTCACGCCTTCCGAAGGCGCGGAGACCGCGGTCCGGCTTGCTACGGTCGGGCCCGACGGACCTACAGGGAAGTTCTTTCATGGCGAGGAAGAGCTGCCGTGGTAAGACAGAAGTGATCCAGGAGCAGGAGAGCTATCGCAGGAGAGAGAAAGCATACCCGTTGCAAGGCCCATAACAGATATGAGAGGACTGAACAAAAGATAACGGTGGGAGGATTCTCGATCGTGGAACGCGAAATGCGATTGTTTTTTTGTTTCACCTCTATATAATGAACCATGCCTCCTGCATTCAACTGTATCGCCACCGGCATCGGCAGCCTTCCCCTCACCGATCCCGATAAGGCAACAGCACTGGCCCTCCATTACCTCCCCGAAGCCCCGATCTGGCCGCAGCTCCCGCAGAGGTCGTTCCTGGAGCACTTCTGCGCTCAGTACAGCGAAGGTTTTCCGGCAGTGATGATTGACCAGACAAATGAACGGATATGGTTCGACACGTCACACGATCTGTCGGCAGACCTTGAGCGATTCTACGAGCGATACCTGGCAAAAGATGTTGAACACTTCAGAATATCAGAAGAGTACACTGCGGGCTTCTACGCCTTTGTCGGCGATCTCAAGAAGAATGGCCTGCCTCCCCGCGCCCGATTCCTCAAAGGCCACTGCACGGGCCCCCTCACCTTCGGCATAACCGTAAAGGACCATGCAGGCAAGGACATCGCTTACAACGACATGCTCTTTGACGCCATCACCAAGGGGCTTGCCATGAAAGCCGCCTGGCAGGTCAGGGTCCTGAAGCAGTTCGGCCTGCCGGTCATCATCTTTATCGACGACCCGGCCATGTATGCGCTCAGTTCCGGACTGTACTCGCTCTCAGCCGACATGGTGGCGGACAAACTGCGCGAGATCATCTCCATGGTCCATGACGAGGGAGGCATCACCGGCATCCATTGCTGCGGCAATGCTGACTGGCCCCTCCTCTTCCGGACCGGTGTGGACATCGTCAGCTTCGACGCCTCCAGCTACCTGGACAAGGTCCTGCTCTATCCCGGGGAGATCAGGGAATTCTACAGCCGCGGCGGAAGCCTTGCCTGGGGCATTGTGCCCACGACCGCGTTCACCGGTAAAGAGAACGCGGACAACCTGATCGATGAACTGGAAGGCGGGATACATCGGCTCGTTGACTCAGGGATCGACCGTACAACCATCCTGCGCCAGAGCCTCATCACGCCCTCCTGCGGGCTGGGGAGCCTGACACCAGCACATGCGGAGGCTATTCTGGAACTGACCAGGGAAGTTTCGGATAAAATGCAGAGGAAGATACTGACACGGGGATAGGGGGACAAAGAGAAAAAGAGTAAATTAATTCCTTTGACAAGGTATTGCACAGATGGGTCATAGCTCTTGTTCGACCAGAGGCCGTCCGGTCAGACAGAGATGATGATGCAATGCATCCTTCCCGCGCAAGCGGGAATCCAGTATGTTTTCATCCCCTCCGGAATCCCCGATAGAAGCATTCGGGGATGACGATCTTTCTCGAATCCCTTTTCTTATGTCCCGTGGTTAGTTCAAGTTTGCATTGTAATTTCCCCTTCTCGAATATATAATGCAATTTGCTCTGATAGCACCCATGAAAGGATCCCTGCTCCATGTCCCATGATTTCAATTGCATAGCCACCGGCATCGGCAGCCTGCCGATCACCGATCCTGATGAGGCAGCGACGCTGTCGCTCCAGTACCTCCCCGAGGCGCCGATCTGGCCCCAGCTCCCGCAGCGGAGCTTCCATGAACATATGGATGGCCAGTACAGCGAGTCCCTGCCCGGCATCGTTGTTGACGAGAAAAAGCGGCGTTTCTCCTTCGACACCTCGAAGGACCTCACGCCTGAGCTAGAGAGGTTCTTCCAGCATTACCTGGAAAAGGACTATGCCTTCTTCAGGATATCGGAGGACTATGCAGCCGGATTCTACGGTTTCCAGCGGGCGATCAGGAAAGGCCTGCCGAAACAGGCGCGGTTCATCAAAGGCGGCATCACCGGCCCCCTCACCGCGGGCATCTCGTTCAAGGACGAAACCGGGAAGGATATCATCCATAACGACGTGATGTTCGACGCTGTCGTAAAGGGCCTGGCCATGAAGGCCGCATGGCAGATCGAGGCGTTCAAGCCCTTCGGCCTGCCGGTCATCATCTTTATCGACGAGCCTGCTATGGAGTCGCTCGGCTCGGCTTTCTCCGCGGCATCGCCCGGAATGGTGTCGGAAAAACTGGACGAGATCATCGACACCATCCACGAGCTCGGCGGCATTGCCGGCATCCACTGCTGCGGCAACGCGGACTGGCCCATGATCTTCAACACGAAGGTGGACATCGTGAACTTCGACGCCTTCGGGTATGTCGAGAAGGTCCTGCTCTACCCCGACGACATCAGGAGGTTCTATGCCCGTGGCGGAGCGCTCGCCTGGGGCATCGTCCCGACCGGCGCGTTCACCGGCAAGGAAACAGCCGACACGCTGATTGAATGGCTGGAGACGAACATGAAGCGGCTGGAGGGTTCCGGCATCAACCGGCAGACCATCCTCCGGCAGTGCCTCATTACGCCGTCTTGCGGCATGGGAAGCCTCACGCCCGAGCAGTCGCTGGCGATCCTGAAGCTGACGCGCGAGGTCTCGGACCGGATGCAGAAGAAGATCTAGACGCGGGGAACGGCTGAACATGCATCGAACGATACTCGGATCCCGGATCCCGGACCCCGGGCCCCTGCCCCTGCCCCCTGACCCCCGGGATATTATGCTCCGCTCCCAACACGTCACGCGGTTCATCATCGTTTCCCTCAGTCTGCACCTCCTGTTCTTCGCCGCCGTGCTCAGGGTGACCAGCAAAACAGACATGTCCCTGCCCACGCTCACGCCCGTGGACATCGTGAACCTGCCGAAGAACGTCATCGAGAAACTGCCGCCTGTTGAGGCACGGCCGGCGCCCATGCCGGTCACGCCGCCGGTTCCACCGCGTCCCATGCCCGAGCAGACCACGCGTCCGGAAAGCGTCCCGGGGCCGAAGCACTTCGGCACATCGCCGGACATTGCCCTTCCCCGAACAACGCCGCCGCAGGG
Organism: Nitrospirota bacterium; assembly: GCA_963840455.1. GTDB lineage: Bacteria > Nitrospirota > UBA9217 > UBA9217 > UBA9217 > JAAXXJ01. The sequence continues at coordinate 338,945 of CAWIYV010000001.1, forward strand.
CCTGCCCGAGGGCAGCGACAGGGGGACCTCGATGACCGGCAAGCCCGACACGGGCGTTCACGCGCCGGGCAAAGGGCCGCTCCCGTTCCTCAGCCAGGCCGATATAGACGAATTCGCCCGCAAGGGCATGCCGGCAAAAAAACCAGGCGACGAGTCGGTCACCCTGGACACCGACGAGTTCAAGTTCATGTCCTACAACCGCTGGCTCAAGATCAAGGTGGAAAGCGTCCTCAGGTACCCCGAGCTCGCTGCCCTCTCCGGCCTCCAGGGAACGCTCTATATCCAGTTCAACATCATGAAGGACGGGTCGCTCGGGGATCTCGAGCTTCTCAGGTCGTCGGGCTACAAGATCCTGGACGACGAAGCGCTCCGCGCCATCCGCAATTCCGCCCCTTTCCAGCCCCTCCCTGATGGATGGAAGATGGACCATTACACGATCCGGGCCGCGGTCCTGTTCTACCTCAGCGGGGCATACATCCGGTGAGCGACCTGGTCAGGATCGGGGCGGCCTTCGTCCTCATCATCGCGCTCCTGCGCATCCGCTGGAACCTCGGCGCGGTCATGCTCCTGGCCTCCGCCCTCCTTGGCGCGCTCTACGGCATCGGCCCGGTCGCACAACTCGTGGTCATGGCCGGGGCCGGCGCGGACCCGGTGACCCTGAACCTCGTCGGGGCACTGGTCCTCATCATGGTGCTCGAGAACATCATCCGGAAGCGCGGCCTGCTGAAGCAGATGACCGGATCGCTCTCCCGCATTGCCCGGGACCGGAGGATCTCCATGGCCGTCCTCCCCGGCGTCATCGGGCTCCTTCCGTCTGCCGGAGGCGCTGCCTTCTCTGCGCCCATGGTGCAGGAGGCGGCCGGCGGGATCCCGGTCTCCCCGGAGCGCCGGGCCTTCATCAACTACTGGTTCCGCCACATCTGGGAGTACATCTCGCCGCTCTACCCCGGCATCATCCTGGTTGCCGCGGTGACCAGGTTACCGCTCAACAGCCTGCTGCTCTCCCAGCTGCCCCTCCCCATCGCGGTCGTTGTCATCGGCGCCCTGTTCTGCTTCCGGGGCGTCGAAGGGCATGCGATGCCTGGTGAACGGGAGAAGGGAGATGTGAGGGACCTCGTTGTCTCGCTCCTGCCGATCATTGCGTCCCTCGTCCTGGTCGTGGTCTTCAAGCTCAACCTGTCCGCCGCCATGGCGGCCATCGTCATCGCGCTCTTCGCCATCTACCGGTATTCCCTGCCGGAGATCGGAACGGCGATCAGGGAAAGCATTTCCCTGAACGTCATCCTGATGGTCTTCGGCATCATGGCCTTCAAGTACATGCTCGACGCCTCGGGGGCCATCGAGGCCCTTCCCCGGTTATTCCGCGAAAGCGGACTGCCGCCCGTGGCAATCTACTTTGCCCTGCCGTTCCTGGTGGGGCTCCTCACCGGGCTCACCGTGGGGTTCGTGGGCTCCACGTTCCCGATCATCACGGCCATGACGGGGGGGCATCCGGACGCGGCAACGGTGACCTTTGCCTTCGCCAGTGGCTTCGCCGGCGTCATGCTCTCGCCCACCCACCTCTGTCTGCTGCTCACGGTCCAGTACTTCAAGGCAGACCTTGCCGGCACCTACCGGCTGATGTATGTGCCGGTGCTGCTCGTTTTCCTCGTGGGGTTCGGTGTCTATCTTGTCCCATGAACGCCCCTCCCCTCGCGAGTAGCTGGTCAACGTCACCAGACACGGGCGCAGGCGAACACGCAATGATATCATTCCCTGCGTGACCCGGGGGAGGTCGGAGGCTTCCGCACGGTTTTATACCGACACCCTTGTTATTTAAGGCGAGATTTTGTAATATTTTACAGGTGGTACTGCTGTTCCCGTTCGGGACCATCGGCATGGACCCTGGCACGGAGGAGACATTTCCCCCGATCACTGGAGGATATGATGCCGCTCACATACGAGATCGATCGGTCACGACGGATCGTATTCACCCAAGCCATCGGCATACTGACGCCGCAGGACCTGTTCACCTATCAGAACGAGGTCTGGTCGGCGCCGGAGCTCCGGGGATACGACGAATGCGTTGATATGCTGGCGGTGACGGACATCGAAGCGGCGACCGATAGCAACATGAAGGCACTGGCGGAACTGTCGGCCCGAATGGACGACCCCTCAACGAAGTCCAAGTTTGCCATCATCGCACGTGAGGACCTGCATTATGGCCTTGCCCGCATGTATGAGGCCTATCGGAGCATGCAGCCGAAGAACACACGGACATTGGCGGTCTTCCGGACGCGGGAAGATGCCCTGCGCTGGCTTTCCGGGGAAAACACGGCCTCCTGATCGGGAAACGATCGGTCTGCTGGCGCTCCCTGCTCGCACTCGCTCAGTACGCCCTCTGAGACCAGATATTCCCACCTGCCATCTATTATCACTATCGAATATATAGAGAAAATTACTTGCATTTCGAGCCTTCCTGTGATATTTTATCGGTCTTCAAATGAGTAAGGTCGATTCCCACGGTCGCCGCACCGGACCGCCCGGGATTACTCCTTGCTCCCCGCCGGTCGGGGGGCTATAACCCAGAAGGAGGCAGCATATGTCGATTTATGAGTCCATCTTCATCATCAACCCCAACCTCTCGGACGACGAGACCAACGCCATCATCAAGAAGATGCAGGACGTGGTAGCGAAGCAGGGCGCCGAGATGCTCAAGTTCGAGGACTGGGGAAAGAAGAAGCTTGCCTACGAGATCAAGAAGCAGAAGCGCGGCCATTACGTGTTCTTCCAGTTCAAGGGAGCGCCGGCTGCGGTAGCCGAGCTCGAGCGCACCTACAAGATGACCGACGCGGTCATCAAGTTCCTCACCGTAAGGCTCGAGAAGGAGCTGCGCGTCAAAGCGCCGCCGAAGCCGAAGAAGGAAAAGCCGGCCGGCACCGTCAGCAGCAGGCCGTCCAGCGAGCACCGCTCATCCAGCGAGCACCGCTCGGCCTAACCCCGACGTCCCTGCGCACCGCCGGGACCAGGAAGGAGCAGCATGAACAGCTTCAACAAGGTGATCCTCCTCGGCAACCTTACCCGCGACCCTGAGGTCCGGTACACGCCCAGCGGCACTGCCGTGGCAAGCTTTGCCATTGCGGTGAACCGGAAGTACAAGCAAGGCGAGGAGACCAAGGACGAGGTCAGCTACATCGACATCGTCGTGTTCGGGAAAACGGCCGAGAACTGCGGCCAATACCTGAACAAGGGGGACGCCATCCTGGTCGAAGGCAGGCTGCAGCAGCGCCGGTGGGACGACAAGGATTCCGGTCAGAAACGCAGCAAGGTCGAGGTCGTTGCGCAGCTCGTCAATTTCATGCCGAAACGCACCGGCCAGGCAGGCCAGAGCGCGAAACAGGAACAGGAACCCATGCCCGAGCCGCCCGTGGACGAGGGGGAGATCCCTTTCTAGACCGTCCGCGGCACCCGGCAGGACAGGCACCATAACCAATTTACGAGGAGCACTTACATGGCAGAAACTACCGAAAACAAACCACCGGCACCCGGCCCGTCGTCACCCAGGCCGTCGTCACCCAGGCCGTCAGGGTTCCGTCCATCAGGACCCCGGTCATCAGAGGGCGGCAGGCCCCGGGACACGCGCCCCGGCGGACCTCACAAGAAGCGGTTCCAGGTCAGGAAAAAGGTCTGCCGGTTCTGCGTCGACAAGGCGCCTTTTATCGACTACAAGGACCTCAAGACCGTAAAGTTCTTCATCACCGAGCGCGGCAAGATCCTTCCCCGCCGCATTTCCGGCAACTGCGCCCGCCACCAGCGGGAGATCACCGTTGCCATCCAGCGGGGTAGGAACATCGCCCTCCTGCCGTTCTCGGGAGAGAAGACCAGCTAGGCAGCACCGCAGCAGTTCGACATTTTCGAGGGAAACCCGGCCGTTGCCGAGCAGGTCACGGGGGTTTCCCTTTTTTCTTGTTTCATTTCGTTCTTGAGTGGGCGTAAAGCTAGTTGATGTTAAGCAGCTGTTTGCGAATTTTTTGCACATCCCTTTCGCGTCCTGAATGAATTTCTTGACCCGTCTAAAGGCCACGTCCGCTCGCCCGCGCAAACTCGGCCTTCGGCCTCAGACATGCGCGTTCGCCCTGCGGGACGCTGCCTTAGGCCAAGACGGGTGCCCAAGAAATTCATAGGGCCGCTCCAGGGACGTGCGGGGTTGGAATAAACCCCATGGGAAAATCCAGGCAGGCGACCGAGGACGAGGGTTAAACATTTCGGATGTCCGAAGCCCAAAGGGCGAGTTTCCGAAATGTACCGAGGACGACCGAGCCTGCCGTAAAGGATTTTCGCCGGGTGACCTTCTTGGGTGCCACCTTTCTTGGGCACGCAAGAAAGGTGGCAAAAACAAAAGTTAATTTAAGCATATCATTGGAGTTTTCATGCCCTATCGGTCCATACTCATCGCCGCTGTCCAGGCGGCAGGTCTCACGGTCGCGGGGTTCCTGGTCCCGGTCCTCGGGCAGATCGTCGTCCTTTTCGCCCCCGTGCCGCTCATCACCATCGCCATGCGGGAGGGACGCAAGACGGGCATCATTGCCATGGGAGCGGCGGCTGCACTGGTCGCCGTCATCGTGAGTGGCCAGGCCGTGTTCGTGCTGTTCTTCCTCAGCTTCGGGCTCATGGCCCTGGGTATCTCGGAAGGAATGATGCGCCGCTTCAGGCCGGAGCAGGCCATCCTTGCCGGCGGCCTCCTGCCCCTTGCCGCGCTGATCGTGGTCCTCACCCCGCTCCTGCTCAAGGCAGGCAAGAACCCGGTCACCCTTACGGAGGATTACCTGCGGACAAGCATCACCCAGGCACAGCAGCTCTACACCCAGCTCGGTCTTGCCGAGGTGGCGCAGATGCTTGCATCCATATCGGACAAGATGATCTACTACCTGGTGCGCCTCAGTCCCGGCCTCATCCTGGCCACCACCCTCTTTCAGGCGATCTGCTGTTACGGCATGGCGCGGACCATCCTGCTCAGGAAGGACCCGGGCCTCCCGGTCCTTGACAAACCATCCTTCGCCGAATGGCACGCACCCGACCTGTGGGTCTGGGGGCTCATCGCCACCCTCGGTCTCGTTGCCAGCGGGCTCATCGCCAAGGTTGACTCCATCGCCTTCTTCGTCGGTCTGAACCTCGCCCTCCTGTACCTGTTGGTCTACACGGCGCAAGGGGCCGCTCTCGTGGAATTCTGGCTTCGGAAAGTTAAGATCGGTGTTGTCTGGCGGAGCTTCGCCCACACCATCATCCTGACGCTGCCGCCCCTCATCGCCGTGGTCGTCGCCCTCGGGGTGGTGGACATCTGGGCGGATTTCCGGAAGGTCCGGAGCATACCACCCACTCCCTGATCCGGAGAAGCGGAATCGAAACGTATGAACCGCCATGGCCAAAGAGAGGGCCACACGGGGGCGCGAAGGTCGCTACGGTTTTCATGCTTGGAAAAGCCAACCCGAAGATTTTCTTCGCGTCCTTTGCGTCTGCGCGGTGAATTTTCGTTTCTTGTTCCGGTTTTTCTGGTATAATGCCCTCCAAGATGCGCCTTTCCAAAGACCTCATCCAGCACATTGCCGCCGCGATCTCCGCCAACCTCGACAGCAAGGGGCTGGCCAAGTACGACGTGCCCCGGGATGCCGTGACCGCCAAGATCACCGAAATCATCACCACGAACATGCTTGAAGAGGACAAGCTCAACAAGGATGTTGAGAAGCTCCTTTCCGCGCACGAGGCCGAGATCGCCAGGGGACAGATGGATTACCGCAAGGTATTCGAGCTCACGAAGCAGAAGCTGGCGAAGGACCGGGGGATGGTCCTATGAGGCTGAGCGAAGACCGGATCTCTCATGTCTCCCACCTGGTCCTGGACATGCTGATGCAGGACCGGCACGTCGACGCGATCCAGCCCGAGGAGCGGATCCTCCGCGAGATCAAGCGCACCATCACCGACGAGCTCAAGTTCGACGACGAGGCGGACACCGTGGTCCGGACAATGATCCAGTCCCTCTCGCGCAAGGTACCCGAGGGGAGCCGCGAGTGGGAGGTCCTCTATCAGAAGTACCGGGAAGAAGAACTGCGGAGGCGACGGAAGCTTTGAGGAAGTTCGTTGATCTTGGTCTTGGCCTGTACGCTCTTCTGGCCTGTCTGGGCCTGTTCATCAGGCCGGGACTGACCGTCTCCCAGCTCTCCCTCATTGCCTTGTACTGCTGGATCGCGGGCTACCTGCTCCTGGTCTTCCGGATCTCCTACGAATTCGTCTTCTCCGATTCGCCCCTCCTGCCCATACCCTTCCGGTTCATCGCGCTCGGCGTCATCTTCGTCAACTTCATCATGCAATTGACCGGCGGGGCCCACTCCAACTTCTGGTCGGCCTATTACCTCTTCGCCGTCGTATTCGCCGCTCTTTCGCGTCTCCCCCAGGCGGCGCTCATGGTCCTCGCCATCCTCTCCGTTGAGCTCTGCAGCCTGCTTATCACGCGTCAATTCGATGCCGCCCAATGGCAGACCTATGCCGGTTTCGGCCTTTCACTGGCAGGCTTCTCGCTGGCGACCTCGTTCATCACGGGGTATGTCCTTAAGGAAGCGGACCAGGCGAAGGATGCCTTCAAACGACTCGAAGAGAAGGCTGATGCGGTCGACCCTCTCGCAGAACCGGCAAAGCTCGAGTCCCTCATGCCGGGAAGTCGGCAGGCTGCAAACCTCCGTACGGCGAGGGACCGGGAAGCAAGCTTTAAGGGACTGCTCGACATGATGTTCTTGATCGTCCCCGCACACACCTACGCCCTTTTTGTTAAAGAGCGCCGGGAAAGTTCGGAAATGTTCGTCCTCAGAGCATGCAGGACCGAGAGCCAGGGCAAGGACGATGTCATTCCCGTCGGGACCGCCCTGGAACCCGCTGCCGGAAAGACGGGGATCGACTTCTGTGCGCTGAACGGCATGTGGCCCATTATCTGCCCGATCTTGCCCCGGATTCGGTCCACTTTCTCGGTTACTATGGCCGCGATGTGAAGAACATCCCGGTCAGATCGGCAATGCTCATACCCATCCTGTCCACGGACCAGGAGAATGTAGTCGCTGTCCTCGCGGTCGACAAGGTCACCACGGACTCATTCTCCAGCGATACCCAGGAAATGCTGAAGCGCTTTTCGGCGTTCTTCCTTGAGGTCATTGAAAATACCCAGTTGTCACTCGACCTTAAGACACGAGGCGACCACTTCGGGGCACTCCATGATATCAGCACCGATCTGAACAGCAGCCTCCTGTTCAGTGAAATCATCGCTAAGGTCATTCCCCAGATCAATAAGATCGTCCCGTTCGATCACTGCGCGTGCGTGCTGAAGACTGAACTCGAGGGGAAGACCGTGCTGCAGCTTACGGCGCTCGACGGATACAACCCAGAAATGTTGGGCCGGACGTTCGCGGTCGAGGAAAGCGCGATCATCCATCGCCTCTATCAGGACTGGCAGAACCGCCCCCCCCATGACCGGAACAGAGACACGACGGTCTACTACAAAAGGAGCTACGGTGAAGGAGAAAGGAAATCGGCATCTTCCCCTTCAAGGAGCTCCATCTGCCAATCCAGTCCCTCTACGTAAGACTGCTGGTCGCCGAACGACAAATTCATCGGCGTGTTCCTCCTTGCATCCCGGCGGCGCGACGCCTTTTCTGAATACCATCGCGACTACCTGCTCGATACCCTGATGAACCAGATCGGCCACGTTGCGGAACAATTCCCTGCTCCACAAGAAGATCGATGACCTGCCACGGACCGACGGCCTCACCGGCCTCTTGAACCACCGGACCTTCATGGAGATGCTGAACGCGAAGTATCGGGAGCTGGAGCGCACGCCCCGGCCCTTTTCCATCCTCCTCATGGACATCGACAAGTTCAAGCTGGTGAACGACAAGTACGGCCACCCCATCGGCGACATCGCGATCAAGGCCGTCGGCCGGATCCTGCAGGACACCATCCGCGGAACGGACTTCGTGGCCCGTTACGGCGGCGAAGAGTTCGCCGTCGGCATGGTCGAGACCGACCGGAAAGGCGCCGAGCTGATGGCGGAGCGCGTCCGCTCCCTCATGGAGAAGACGATGGTGGCCAGGGTGTCCGACGGGGAGCTCAAGTGCACGTTGAGCATCGGCGTGGTCTCCTTCCCCGAGGACACGGACGACCGCGCCCGTCTCGTCACCATGGCCGATGAGGCCCTGTACCACGCGAAGCGCAACGGCCGGAACCGCGTCAGCCTGTACCGTGATGCCACGAAAGAGCCTGCCCAGCCCGTGCAGCCCTGACCGCCCTTTTCAGGGGAATCTGATGAAAATGCAACCTTTTACCCCTTTCCGGGTCTAATATCATGACGAACGGCCATCCCACAGATGATGATCTCGAACTGCTTGACCGCTGCGTCGCTGGCGACCGCGATGCCTTCGATGAGCTTGTCCTGAAGCACCAGAAGCCGCTCTATTCGATGCTCTACCGCATGGTGAGCGACGCCGACGATGCCGCCGATATCCTGCAGAAGGCCTTCGTGAAGGCCTTCACCGGCATCAAGGGGTTCGAGCGGCGTTCAAGCTTCCGGACCTGGCTCTACCAGATCGCCATCAACCTGGCAAAGAACCTGTATCGGGACCGGGCACGCGCCGGTCGCGTATCTCTCGACGATGTCATCATCCGGCGGGACCCGAAGACCCTGGAATCGCTGATCAAGAAGGAAACGCGGGACCGGCTGTACAAGGCGCTCACCTCGCTCCCGGAAAAACAGCGGCTCACGGTGATGCTCAGGATCCAGGAACAGAAGACCTTCGAGGAGATTGCCGGCATCATGAAGTGCTCTGTGGGAACGTCCAAGGCAAACTATCACCACGGGGTGCAGAAGCTCAAGGCCATGTTCGAAGAACCAGGGACCGGGAGCCAGAAGCCAGGAGAAGAGAATGACATGCAGAAATAAGGACATACACGAACTGCTACCCGCCCATCTTGAGCGAAAGCTCGACGAGGCGGCACGAAGGAACGTCGAGCAGCATCTGGCGGCCTGCGGGGACTGCAGGGCTGAGCTCGGAATACTTCGCATGCTTGCCGAGGAGGCCGTCCCCGACCCGGGGGAGGCGTTCTGGGCCGCCCTGCCGGGCAGGGTCTACCGCGACGTCCAGGAGCGGCGGCAGCGCGAAAGGTCGTGGGGGCTGCCTTGGGCCCTGGACCGGTTCCTTCGCCCGCGCTGGGTCGTATCTGCCGCCGTGGTGCTTCTGGTAGCGGCTATGGCTTGGTTCTTCACCCTCCCCTCCCCGTTGCATATGGCGGAGGTCGGACCGCCGGACAGCGGGGCATCGTACGAGGACATGTACGACTCCGGTCCGATCGAACTGGCGGAGCTCGGTGATCCGGAGCTCCAATCGCTTGATGCATGGGCCTCCGGGGAGCTCACGGCGCTGATGGGCCAGGCGACGGACCTGCTCACGAACGGCCAGGACCTCTCCATCGACGATAAGCTCGCGGAACTGAACACGCAGGAGCTTGAACAGCTTTCCAACAAACTGGATGAATACGAGGAGGAGGGATAGAGCATGAATATCATCACACGGTCCATGGCCACAGCGGCGGTACTGGCGGCATTGTCCCTGCCGGTCTTCGCCCAGCAGGGGCACCTGCGCGGACCCGCGGGAGGGCCGCCGTCCGATGAACAGCGTGAAGAGGTCAGAAAAAAGATGGAAGCGATCAAGATGTCGCGGCTCACCGAGGAGCTGAGGCTTGACGAGAAGACCGCGGCCAAGTTCATCCCGGTCATCACGGCCCTTGACCAGAAACGGCGGTCCCTCATGAACGAGAACCGGCATGCGATGCAGGGGCTGCAGACCGAGCTCAACGCGCAGCAGCCTGATGAGGGCAGAATAAAAACGGCGATCAGCAGGATCGAGAAGTGCCAGCGCGAGATCGCCTCGCTCCGCGAAAAGGAACTTCAGGCCGCCCGGGAAAACCTTTCGGTGACCCAGCAGGCGCGGTATCTCCTTTTCAAGCAGGAGTTCATGCGCGAGATGCGCGGCATGGTGGAAGGTGCCCGGGGAAGCGGCCCGGGCAAGGGAGGAATGGGACCCGGTCAGGGCCGGGGTCAGGGCTTGGGTGGAGGCCAGAAACCCGTCAATCCGTAAGGGCCGGGTAGGGATCGGCAGCATATTCCCGCTCGGATGATATCTAATATGCCTGGATCACGCCTGTAATCCGGGCTTTTTTATCCTTTCCCGCGCCAAGGACGCAAAATACCCTCCTGGTTGACAACAGCCACAAATGATCATAGCCTTTCTGCAATCAGCAGGAAAGAGCAGCTTCATCCGGTGGAGGCGCCCTCGACGCGCTCTATAACGCGGCCTGCGGGACCGGGGCATAGCGTTCTTCCGCACCGCGACGCAGCCATCAAATCATTGACAAACCGCCCTGCAAGTCCGTATAATCCCTAACCCCACTACCGGAAAGGCCCCGTTTTCATGAAGAAGATCGTCAAGAACTACTCAACGTTCCTCCAACTCACCAGCGAACAGTTCAATGAGGCGGCGCAGAAGAGCCGGGTGTCGTGCCTCCGCGGATGCCATGAGTGCTGCTCGTCAGGGTTCTTCGACATTACCCTGCTCGACGCGCTGCATATCCGGGACAGCCTGAAGAAGGTCCCAGCCCCGATCAGGAAGCGCGTCGTTGACCGGGCCAATGAGCAGCTCGACATCCTGGAGAAGAAGGGCGCCTTCTCCCGGAAGGACCCTCTGCTGAAGACCCTTGCCTCGATCGATTCCATTTCGCGGCGGTCGGCAAAGATGCGCTGCCCGGCCCTCGATGACAACGGCTCGTGCCTCATCTACGAATTCCGGCCGCACATCTGCCGCATCTTCGGCCCCACGGTCCGCGGACCGCGCCGAGCGGTCAGGCTCGAAGGATGCGGATACTTCAAACGGGACCTCCCCGAGGCCGATTTCGCCATCCTGAGCAACTACAAGGACGAAGAGGTGCTGCTCAAGGCCATGTTCACCAGGGCCGGCCGCAAACGGGTGCGCGAAGTGGACACCATCATCCCCGCGGCCATCGCGCTGGACCTGGAAGAGTGGCTGTAAGAAATCGCCAGGAGTCAGGAGGACCGGCGTTCTACACCGGAACCAGGAGATCATGTCCATCGTAATATCTGAATGAATCGTGACTGATATTTCAGCTTTTCATGTTTCTCCTGTATCTCTGATCTCCTGACCTCACCATGGAGATCATCGATAAAATAGTCCGCTGGAAGGGCAAGTTCATGAGTGCCGTGGAGATCCACTACCGCGATGCCAAGGGCGTTGTGCGGACCTGGGAGGCCGTGGAGCGCGTCAACGTCGGCGGTATCGTGGTGATGGTGGCGATCACGCCGGCGAACACCGTGCTCATCGAGAAACAGTTCCGCCCTCCCCTCGGCAGGGACGTCATCGAGCTCCCCGCAGGCCTGGTGGACCCCGGGGAATCCATGGAGGATGCGGCGCGCCGGGAGCTGATCGAGGAGACCGGCTGGTCCGCACGAGAGCTCCGCTTCCTGGCCGAGGGCCCCATGTCCACCGGCGCGTCCACCGAGATCCTCAGGACCTACCTCTGTACCGGGCTAGAACATGTGGGAAAGTCCGGAGGCGACGACAACGAGATCATCGAGGTCATCGAGGTCCCCATGACCGGTGTCAGCGAGTACTTGGGCAGTGCCCAGGCCGCGGGCATGCTCGTGGACCTGAAGGTCTTCGGGCTCGTGGAACTCGCGCGAAGGGCCATGAACGGTCGTTGAGATCCTCCCCGGCCCACTGCTCAAACTGCCGACAACAGACCCGCCACCGGGTCTTTGCCGTGATTTGCGTTGAAATGCATGGCCCTTTCTGGTATCTTTTTCAGGGACCAATCCCCATTACATTCACGATCGCTGACTAATCCGGACAAGACGGAACGAATAGTATTAGACAGGATTCTAGTCACAGGCCACAGGCAGGATGACAAATCGGATTTTAAGCAATTACCTTTCGTCAATCCTGTTATCGTGTCAAAAGGTTTGAGATTATCTCTACCTATCTTGAGTATATTGATTCCTCAGCAGCGAAGGAACAGCATGAACAGCCTCCACGAATTCACCACCGAACCGATGATCGCCTACTTCTCCATGGAGATCGGCGTCAAGAACGACATCCCCACGTACAGCGGCGGTCTCGGGATCCTCGCCGGCGACACCATCAAGTCCGCAGCTGACCTGAAGCTGCCCGTGGTGGCGGTGACCCTCATCAGCCGGAAGGGCTATTTCAACCAGGAGATCGACCAGAACGGCTGGCAGCAGGAGAAGCCGGTGATCTGGGACCCGGCGACATATATGCGGCTGCTTCCCGCGAAGGTGAAGGTGCAGATCGAGGGCAGGGACGTGACCATCCAGTCCTGGGTCTACACGGTCGTGAGCCCCACGGGGGGCAAGATCCCGATCTTCTTCCTCGATACCGACATTCCGGAGAACACGCCCGAGGACCGCGGGATCACCGACTACCTCTACGGCGGAGACCACACCTACCGCATCAAGCAGGAGGTCGTCCTGGGCATGGGCGGCGTGCGGATGCTGCATGCCCTCGAGTTCCACATTAAGAAATACCATATGAACGAAGGCCACGCGAGCTTCCTGGCCCTGGAGCTCCTGCTCCGCTTCAAGCGGGACATCGAGAGCGTCTGGGACGAGCGCTCGGTCTGGGACCTCGCCCGGGTGCGGGACCTGTGCGTCTTCACGACCCATACGCCGGTGGAGGCAGGCCACGACAAATTCCCCTATTCGCTCGTCAAGCAGGTGCTCGGTGACATCCTGCCCATCGACGTGCTGAAGGACATAGCGGGAAAGGACAGCCTCAACATGACCTTGCTGGCCCTGAACCTGAGCAAGTACATCAACGGCGTTGCAAAAAAGCACGGCGAGGTCTCCCAGCACATGTTCCCCGGCTACCACATCCACGCCATCACCAACGGCGTCCATACGTTCACGTGGACCTGCGGGGAGATGGCGGCGCTGTTCGACAAGTACATCCCTGGCTGGGCCAACGAGCCCGAGCTCTTCGTCCGGAGCGGCAACATCCCCGAGCTCGAGCTCTGGGAGGCACACCGCGAGGCTAAGCGCAAGCTCTTCGCCTACGTGAAACAGGCAACGGGAGTGGAAATGGACCTGAACGCGCTTACCCTCGGCTTCGCCCGCCGCGCGACGGCCTACAAGCGGCCCCACCTGCTCTTCCACGACATCGACCGCCTGCTCGGGATCGCGGAAAAAGGAAATATCCAGGTCATCTACGCCGGCAAGGCGCACCCCTATGATGACAACGGGAAAAAGCTGATCCAGGGGATCTACGGCTACGGGGATAAACTGAAAGGCAAGGTCCACGTCGTCTTCCTGCCGGGATACAACATGGACACGGCGCTCAAGCTCGTGTCCGGCGTCGACATCTGGCTGAACACGCCGCTCCGGCCCCTCGAGGCCTCCGGCACAAGCGGCATGAAAGCGGCCCACAACGGTGTCCTGAACTTCAGCGTCCTCGACGGCTGGTGGATCGAGGGTCACATCGAGGGGTTCACGGGGTGGTCCATCGGAGGGCCGCCGACAGAGTTCTCGAAACCGGGCGAAGCCGATGCCGACGATGCCGCGGACCTGTATACCAAGCTGGAGAACATCATCATCCCGAAATATTACAGCGCCGACAAGGACCCTTGGGCCAAGATGATGAAGAACGCCATCAGCAAGAACGCGTACTACTTCAACAGCCACCGGATGATGCGGCGGTATGTGACGGAAGCCTATATCCGGTAGATGGGCCTTCCGCGGTGCCATTGAAGCTCCCTGCAGCAAGCTGCCGGGAATCTTCGATCCTCAAGGTCGTAGTACTTATTCTAATCGCTCGCTAACCCCGCAGCACGCTACGGGGAATGCGCTCGCTCCTGGATTCAGGGTAAGGCAGCGCTCACCTGAATTGAGAATAATCATTTTTGACAGGTCAGAAGCGGATCATCCTGATACATGCGGATAAATTTCCTGCAAGCATTCACCTGCCGGGGAAACCGTCTGTTACGGTAATATCCGCCGTTATCCGGCTCTTGTCCGATTTGATGCGTGTCAAATGCGTTCTTAGGTTCAACGATGTTCGGCACGCATGCCCTGCACTCCTGAGGGACATCACGATGCCCGGTTTTCCTATTTGTTCATGAAGCAATGATCATCGTACAAGAGGCTTCAATGGCCGGTGAACATGATATGAGAACGTTCAGGCGGAAGGACCTTGGATGAGCAGCAGCGACCATTTCAGGGACGTCATCGATTCGCTGCCGGTCTGCGTCATGCTCCTGGGGCCCGATGGCGCCATCAGGGAGATGAACACGGCAGGTCTTTTCATGGTCGAAGCCGACGCCTTCGATCGGATCCGTGACAAGCCGTTCCAGCACATCGTCGCACCCGAGTTCCGGTCCTCCTTCCAGGCCCTCATCCGGAGAGTGTCCAAGGGCGCGTCGGAATCGCTGGAATACCAGATCACCGGACTGCTGGGCACCCGCCGCTGGCTTGATTCCGATGCCATCCCCTTTCGGGACTCCGACGGTTCTATCACCGCCATCCTCGCCGTGACGCGGGACACGACGGAACGGGTCCATCGTGAGGGCAAGGCCCGGTACGACCAGAAGATGGAGGCGATCTCGACCCTCACGAGCGGTGTCGCCCATGATTTCAATAACATCCTCACGGCGATCGTCGGTTACGGGAATGTGCTCAAAATGAAGCTTTCCGAGAGCGATCCCCTTCATCCGATGGCCGTCCAGATCCTGGCGGCCGCCGACCGGGCGTCCGGGATCACGAAGGGACTCCTGTCCTTCGGAAGCAGGCAGTTCCTGGGCCTGAAGCCCGTCGACCTCAACGAAACCGTCCGGCGGACCGCTGTGGCATTCTCGAAGGATTCAGGCAGCGGGATCACGGTCGAGGTGAGGACGGCTAATACTGCTCTGACCATCATGGCCGATGAGGGCGAGATCGAGCACTGCCTGATGAACTTGTTGTCCAATGCGCGTGATGCCATGCCGTCTGGCGGTACGGTCAGCCTTACGACCGGAACGATGGAGCTGGAGGATACATTCATCGCCATTCACGGGTATGGGACCAAGGGTTCCTACGCAGTTGTCGCGGTAACAGACACCGGGACCGGCTTAGACGAAGAGACGCGGAAAAAGGTCTTCGAGCCGTTCTTCACCACCAAAGACACCGGGAAAGGGCTCGGCCTCGGCCTGGCCATTGTGTACGGAGTCGTTAAAAGCCATCATGGCTTTGTGAACGTGTATAGTGAGCCGGGTATCGGGTCCACCTTCCGCATGTATCTTCCCCTTGCCGGCGTCCGTTTTGCCGATTCTGCGGCGGCGTCCCTCATTCCCGAAGGAAACGGCGAAACGGTCCTTATCGCCGAGGACGAAGATGCGGTACGGGAAATCACCACATCGGTACTGGAGCAATTCGGCTACCACGTTGTCGCCGCGGCTGACGGCGACGAGGCGATGCGCCTGTTCCGCGAGCACCCCGGCCCCATCGACCTCGTTATGCTCGACGTCGTCATGCCCAAGAAGGACGGGAAGGCGGTCTATGAAGAGATCATGCGCCTGCGGCCGGACACGCGCGTCCTGTTCACCAGCGGTTATACGTCCGACATCGTCCTCAACAAGGGCCTGCTGGACAACGGCGTCCCGTTCATCTCGAAGCCGATCTCTCCCACGGACCTGCTCAAAAAGATCAGAGAGGTGCTCGAATCATGACCGATAAAAGCAGTATGATCCTCGTGGTCGATGACGACCCCTATGTGCTCGAATCCATCTCGACGCTGCTGCGCACCTTCGGCTTCAACGTGAAGACCTGCAACAACGCCAGCAGCGCCGTCCAGGAAATCCAGCGGACGCCCGTCGACGTCGTCCTGACGGACATCAAGATGCCCGGCCTGACCGGCGTGGAACTGCTCGGCATGATCCACAAATTCGATTCCCAGATCCCGGTCATTCTCATGACCGCCTACGCCGAACTCGACGTTGCTGTCGACGCCATCAAGAAGGGCGCGTTCGACTTCATCACAAAACCTTACAACGCGGACTACCTCCTCCATACCATCGAAAAGGCGGTGAAATATTCCGACCTGATCCAGATGGAGCGCGACTACAAGAAGACCTTGGAAGAGACCGTTCGGACGAGGACCCAGGAGCTGTCCGACGCCCTGGTCATGGTAAAGAATATGAGCCGTGAGATCATCACCAGGCTCACGGTCGTGGCCGAATACCGCGATACATCCACAGGAGCCCACATCTCCCGCATAGGGCTCTACTCGAACAAGATCGCGGAAGAGCTGTCCCTCGATGCAGACTTCGTCGAGAAGCTGACCTTTGCGAGCTCCATGCATGACCTGGGAAAGATCGGCATCCCCGACAGCATCCTGCTGAAAGCGGGACCGTTGTCCGAGGATGAGTATGAGTTCATGAAGACCCACACGACCATGGGAGAACAGATCCTTTCCGGGTCCGATTATCCGGCGATCCAGCTCGCCGCCTCGGTCGCGCTGAACCATCACGAGCGCTATGACGGCGGCGGCTATCCCCGGGGGCTTAAGGGTGACGGGATCCCCATCGAAGGCCGGATCGTCATGCTCGCCGACCAGTACGATGCGCTGCGAAGTGCCCGTCCATACAAGGCGGGATTCACCCACGAGGAGACCTGTACCATCATCACTCGGGGCGATGACCGTACCATGCCGTCCCATTTTGACCCGGCTATCCTGAATGCCTTTAACAAGATCAACCCGCTGTTCAACGAGATCTACGAAAGCAACAAGGGCTGACCGGGCGGGCCTGTCACCGGCCACCACCTGGCGGCCCTCCTGTCTTCTTGCCTTCCCTGCTGTTTTTAGTGTATAGTTCGCTATGCAGACCAAGGTCAAGACCGTCGAAGAGCTCCGACCCCTTCTTGCCATCCTCCGCGCAGCCGGGAAGAAGATCGTCTTCACGAACGGCTGTTTCGATCTCATTCACACCGGCCACACCCGTTACCTTGCCATCGCACGCTCCTTCGGAGACATCCTGGTCGTTGCCGTGAACAGTGACGCCTCGGTCAGCACGATCAAGGGCGAGAAACGTCCCATCAATCCCCAGCAGGAACGCGCCGAGGCCCTTGCCGCCCTGGAGTCCGTTGATTTCGTCACCATCTTCAGCGAACCGGACCCCTACAAGGTCATTTCAGCGCTGCAGCCGGACGTGCTGGTCAAAGGCGGCGACTGGCCGATCGAGGAGATCATCGGAAGGGACGTCGTGGAGGCGCGGGGCGGGAAGGTCGTGAACGTGCCGTTCGTGGAAGGTCAATCGACAACGGGAATTATCGAACGAATATTGAAGAGGTACCGATAATAAGTACTGCTGCCACAGAAACACAGAGGCGCAGAGAACGTCCAAAACGATTAGATTTTTCTCTAAAAGCGCGATAGCAAATCATTTCTTTTCTCTTTATCTAACACCTGCCCTTCTTCGCTATCCTCTGTGTCTCTGAGTCTCTGTGGCAAATTCTATCTTTTCTTCTTTTTCTTGATTTTATCATCTTCAATGCTGTAGAGAGTTTCGTCATCGAACCCGAAATAGTGCCCTATCTCGTGCGCGACCGTGTCGAGTACGACTTCCTCGATCTCCTCCTCGTTCCGCGTGTCCCGCTCGATGGGCCCCTGGTAGATCGTGATCCGATCGGGCAAAACGTTCCCGAAGTTCCATTCCCGCTCCGTGAGCGGAACCCCTTGGTACAGTCCATAAAGCGCCCCGTCCTCGATCCCCATGTCGTCAAGGACATCCTGCGGCGGCTCGTCCTCGACCTCGATAGCGATATTCTCCATCGCATCGAGGAACTTCTTCGGAAGTCTCTTGAGGGATCGCTCCACCAGTTGTTCAAATGTCTTCCTGTTCATAGTTTGCAATAAAAAAGCCGGCGATCGAGAGGGGTCCTCTGATCTCCGGCTCCTCAGAACCACTGCTTACTTTTTTATACTGTAGAACACGTCCCTGCCACGATATTTCGCGGCGTCGCCCAGTTCCTCTTCGATGCGGATGAGCTGGTTGTACTTGGCGATGCGGTCGGTCCTTGACAGGGAGCCGGTCTTGATCTGGCCGCAATTCGTGGCCACGGCCAGGTCGGCGATGGTGGCGTCCTCGCTCTCTCCGGAGCGGTGCGACACGACAGCCGTATATCCTGCGCGCTTCGCCATCTCGATGGCGTCAAGGGTCTCGGTGAGCGTGCCGATCTGGTTCAGCTTGATGAGGATGGAATTGGCGATCCCCTCGTCGATGCCCTTCTTGAAGATCTTCGTGTTGGTCACGAAGATGTCGTCACCCACGAGCTGGACTTTCTTGCCAAGGTGGTCGGTCAGCATTTTCCAGCCTTTCCAATCCTTCTCGGACATACCGTCCTCGATGGTGATGATCGGGTACTGACGGATCCAGTTCTCGTAGAACTTGATCATCTTCTCCGCGGTCAGCTTCTTGCCTTCCCCTTCAAGGTTATAGACCCCGTTCTTGTAGAACTCGCTGGACGCGACATCGAGTCCGAGGAACACGTCCTTGCCCGCCTTGTACCCGGCCTTCTGGACCGCCTCGAGGATGACCTGGCAGGCCTCCTCGTTCGACCGGAGGTTCGGTGCGAATCCGCCCTCGTCGCCGACGGCGGTGTTGTGGCCTTTCTTCTTGAGCACCGCCTTCAGGTTGTGGAACACCTCGGCGCCGATGCGGATGGCCTCGGTGCAGTTCTTCGCTCCCGCAGGGATGATCATGAACTCCTGGAAGTCCACGTTGTTGTCAGCATGTGCGCCGCCGTTCAGCACGTTCATCATCGGGACCGGCAGTTCTTTGGCATTCGGTCCTCCCAGGTACTGGTAGAGCGGCAGGCCTGCGTCCTCGGCTGCCGCCTTGGCAACGGCGAGGGACACAGCCAGGATGGCGTTGGCGCCGAGCTTCTTCTTCGTCTCGGTCCCATCCAGCGTGATCATGGTGCTGTCGATGACGGCCTGCTCGGCCGCGTCCATGCCGGTGATGACCGGGCCGATGATCTCGATGACATTGTTCACGGCCTTCTTGACGCCCTTGCCGAGATACCGCGAGCCGCCGTCACGGAGTTCCAGGGCCTCACGCTCGCCGGTAGAAGCGCCGCTGGGCACGATCGCCCGTCCCAGAACCCCGCTCTCCAGGATGACATCCGCCTCGACCGTGGGATTGCCGCGTGAATCCAGCACTTCGCGCGCATAGACATCAATGATCTCGCTCATGGGACCCCCTCTTCGAATTCGGATTTCGGATTGAACCACAAGCAACTATGATCCTTCTTCTATAATCCGCAATTCGCAATCCGCATTCCGCAATGGTATTTACTGCCCCAAAATGAACTTCCTGCCCGCCTCGATCAGTACGCTTGATCTTCTCTTCCGATGAGGACTCCACATAGAGCCGAACAACGGGTTCGGTGCCCGAAGCGCGCATCAGCACCCAGCTGTCGTCCTCGAGCATATACTTCGTTCCGTCCGCGGTCGTCTTCTTGCCCTTGACACGGAGCCCGTCGAGCTCGGTCAGCGGCTGGCTGAGCCGGTCGCCGACCGCCTTGCGGTTAGCCTCGGTCAGATGGATGTCGATGCGCTGGTTCAGGATGACGCCGACCTCCTTGTACAGCCGCTTCAGGAGGTCCTTCACGGACTTCTTCTCCTTTGCCACCATCTCCGCCACGAGCATGCAGGCAAGGACTCCGTCCTTCTCGGGGACATGGTCCTTGATCGTCATACCTGCGCTTTCTTCTCCGCCGAAGATGATCTTTCCCTGAACGAGCAGATCGCCGATGTACTTGAAGCCGACACCGGTCTCATAGACCTCGATGCCGTGCTTCTTGGCGACAGCATCCACGAGATGGGATGTCGCGATGGAGCGCGCCGCGCCGCCTTTCCATCCCCGCGTCTTGCAGAGGTAGTCGAGGACGAGGGCAAGGACCTGGTTCGGATTGATATAGGTGCCGTCGGTGTCGAGGACGCCGAAACGGTCGGCGTCGCCGTCCACAGCGAGGCCGATGTCGAAGCGGCCTTTCCTGATGATGCCCGACAGCTCGGCAAGGTTCTCCTCAGACGGTTCGGGTGCATGGCCGCCGAACAGCGGGTCCCGGTGACCGTGCAGGACCGTTACCTGACATCCTGCGTCGCGGAGCACCGTGTCGAGATAGTCCCTGCCGGTGCCGTACAGGAGGTCGATGGCGACCTTGAGCTTCGCTTTCCTGATGACTTCGAAGTCGATCTTCTTGCGGAGGTCGTCAAGATACGCCTTCCGCAGGTCCGCATCCTCCAGCATCCCCTTCTCCTTCGCTTCGGCCGTTGTCATCGTGGGAATGCTGTTCTTGTCGAGAAGCGCGTTCGCGCGCGTCTCGATGTCCCTGGTCGTTTCCGGGAGCGCGGGACCTCCCCAGGAGGGCGAGAACTTCAGCCCGTTGTACTCGGGGGGATTGTGGCTTGCCGTGAAATTGATGCCGCCGGCGGCCTTCCGGCGGATGATCTCGAAGGCAACAACAGGCGTGGGCACATCCCGGTTTGAGAGATAGGTATGGATGCCGCAGGCTGCAAGCACTCTGGCCGCTTCAAGGGCGAAACGTTCGGACAGGAAGCGGGTGTCGTAACCGACGATCACGCCCTTGTCCTTCAGCCCCTGCGCGATGAGGTGGTCCGCGATGGCCTGCGTGACCGCCCGAACCCGTGCCATGGTGAACTCATCGGCAATGACGCCGCGCCATCCTGATGTTCCGAACTTTATCTTCACGTTCCCCATATGGACGAAAAAATATCACAAAAGTGCACTGTTTGCAACTTAAATGAAAACAGCGGGCGATGGCGGTTATGCTGCGGCGAACTGTTCCTAGAGCCGGATGATCTCAGCTTCCAGATCGTCACCTACCGTGAGCAGAGCGACCGAATTGTATGGTGCGTAACGTGTATCCGTGGGGCTGCCGGGGTTCAGGAACCAGACGCCGTCCACCTTTCCCCAGAAAGGCATGTGCGAATGCCCAAAGACGATCATGTCCACATTGCCGAATTCCTTCCTGACCATCTCTTTCTGAAGGTCGATACGGTACTTGCCGTGGGTGAGCCCGACAGAGAACCTGCCGAGCGTCAGGAGCTTCTTTGCGGGCAGCCGGAGGTGGAGCTCAGTATCGTCCATGTTCCCCGCCACCGCTTCGACCGGGGCGATCGTCTCCAGTTCGTCGAGGACCGAGGCCTGAACGATGTCGCCCGCGTGCAGGATGAGATCGACGCCCCTGAATATCTCAAAGACCGCAGGCGGCAGCGACGAGGCCGCGCCGGGCACATGGGTATCGGATATGATGCCGACCTTCATTAAACCAGACCGCCTTCGATTCAGGATTTTACCGAAGAGACTTCGACGGGCTCTGTCGAGCCGGGCGCAGGGTACTTCAAGAAAACCGATCACGTTCTGGGACGTTAACCGTGTTCATCCGTGGTTATCACGATCCTGACAGCCTTGTTTTCAATTCTTCGATGATGTTCTCGAGTGAGACTGCGACCTGGTCCTTGGTGCCCATGTCCCTGAGCACCGCCGTCCGGGACTGCATCTCCTGATCGCCGATGATGAGCGTGAACGCCGCACCGTACTTGTCGGCCTTTTTCATCTGGCTCTTGAGGCTGGCGCCGCTGTAATCCGTTTCGACGCGGATGCCCTCGTTCCGGAGGGCATGGACTGCCGGCATGGTCAGGGCGACCGCCTCAGCGCCGAGCGCCGCGATGTACAGGGAGGGTCTGGGCGGCTTGAGCAAAGCCGTGTCCATGAGCGAGACGGCCCGTTCCACGCCAAGGGCAAAGCCGATCCCGGGAATGGCCGGGCCGCCGATCTCCTGGACAAGGCCGTCGTACCGCCCGCCGGCTGCCACGGTGTTCTGTGCCCCTGCGTGCTCCATGACCAGCTCAAAGGTCGTCCGGGTGTAATAATCCAGCCCCCGGACCAGCCGGGGATTCACCTGGAACGGGATCCCGATCTTCTTAAGGCCGCCCTCCACCGTCGCGAAGTGGTCCTTGCAGTTTCCGCAGAGATAGTCCAGCATGACCGGCGAATCGCTGAACTTGTCCGCGTCGACCTTGCAGTCAAGGACCCTGAGCGGATTGGTCTCGTACCGGCGCTGGCAGTCGCCGCACAGCGAAGGGAGCTTTCCCTTGAGATAGGCTTTCAGGGCATCCCGGTAAGCTCCTCGGCACTCGGCGTCGCCCAGGGAGTTCACCTGGAGCGTCAGGCCGGTGATGCCCAGCCGGGCGAACAGCCGGTGGAGCATGACGAGAATATCGATGTCCACGTGGGGATGCGTGCCTCCCAGGGCCTCGACGCCGATCTGATAGAACTGCCGGTACCTCCCCTTCTGCGGGCGCTCATGCCGGAACATGGGCCCCAGGTAGTAGAGCTTCACCAACTGGCTGTCGGCATACATCTTGTGCTCGATGAACGCCCGCACGACACCCGCGGTGCCCTCCGGCCGGAGCGTGATCTTCCTGCCGTCGCGGTCCTCGAAGGTGTACATCTCCTTCTCCACGATGTCCGTGGAGGCGCCGATGCTGCGCGCAAAGAGCTCGGTATACTCGAAGATTGGAACGCGGACCTCGGAGAATCCGTAGCTCTCGAAGAGCTTCCGCGCCGTGGACTCCAGATGCTGCCATGCCGGCATGTCCTCCGGCAGGATGTCCTTTACGCCTTTGATCGCTTGAATGCTCAACTGATGCTCCTTCTTTCCTTCTGAGGAACTTGCCTTCCTACCTTCTCGCTAACCTTCTGCTTTTCACGGCTTCCTGATCAGCTTCCATGGATGCTTTTTCACATCTTCGGTCATTTCCTTCAGGTTGGCCGTGATCTCTTTCACGTTCTCCATGGTCGCGTCCACGTTCTTCCGGTTTTCGCCCACAAGCTTGTCGGTCTTCTCGGTGATCTCCTTGAGGTTCGCGAAGCTCGCGTCGACCTTCTTCAATAGCTCCGGCAGGTTCTTCAGCGTCTCAGCAACCTCGTCCTTGCTCTCGGTCATCACTTTGACGTTCTCGGTGATCTCGTTCATATTCTGCACCGCGCCCTTGATGTTCTTCGCCAGCGCCGGGTCCCCGACGGTCCGTTCAACGTTCTGGACGATCTTCTCGATGTTCTGCGCCACGCCCTTCAATTTGCCCACGACCTCCATGGCCATCCTGGTGAGGTCCTCCATCTTGAGGGATTCCTCGCCGTAGAGGACCGCGCCCGGCCTGAGCGGCTTTGCAGTCGGCGTTCCGCCGCTGATGTCGACGTATTTCTTGCCCACCAGCCCGAGTGTCTTGATGGAGACCTTGACGTCCTCCTTGATCACCGCGTCCTCGAATACGTCGAGCGTAAGCTCGACCTTATTGCCGAGCTCGGGGACCACCCGCATGTCGCTGACCCTGCCGATGCGGATGCCGGAAATGCGGACGTTCGCGTGCTTTTCCAGGCCGTCGTTCGACAGGAAGAGGACCTTGTATTCCTTCCGCTTCTTGAACATGCCCTGGAGGTCGCTCACGGAGAAGAGCAGGACGACCATGATGATGAAGGATGTCAGGATGAACGCGCCAGCCCGGATCTCGTTCTTTCGATATTGCATTCCTATGACCTCACGATCAAAAAGCGTACCATCAGCTGCAGACGTACCGCGACATGCCATGAGAGCGGATGGCATGCCGCACCTTGCACATCAGCCCTCCGCAGTATCTTTATCCCACCAGCAGGTCTTCGCGAAAGTCCTTGCTCGAGGCCCGGAACGCTATGGGGCCGTCAGGACTGCCGGTAATGAACTGCTGCACCAGCGGGTCCAAGCTCTGCCGCATCTCCTGGGGCGTTCCTGATGCCAGGACCTTCCCCTGATAGAGGATCACGATCCGGTCGGCGGTCCTGAGCGCTTCTTCCACGGCGTGGGACACGACGATGCACGAGATCCCCATGAGGCGGTTCAGGTCCGCGATGAGCTTGGTGATCACGGACCTGCCGATAGGGTCCAGTCCCGACGTCGGCTCATCGAAGAAGATGATGGCCGGATCGAGCGCAAGCGCCCGCGCGAGAGCCACGCGCCGCTGCATGCCTCCCGAAAGCTGGGACGGCATGAGGTCCTCGAAGTCGCGGAGGCCGACCAGCTCCAGTTTCATCTTGATCATGATCCCGATGATGTTCTCATCAAGGGCAGTGTGCTCGCGCATCGGGAGCGCGATGTTCTCGGCAACGGTCAGGTGGTTGATGAGCGCCCCCTGCTGGAAAAGCATCCCGATCTTTTTGCGGTACGGGTCCAGCTCCCGCTCCGGCAGTTTCGTGATGTCCTTTCCCTCGAACAGGACCTCGCCGGCATCGGGCCGCACAACGCCGATCATGATCTTAAGGAGCGTGCTCTTCCCGCCGCCGCTGGTGCCGAGGATATAGGTGATCTTCCGTTCCTCGGCCGAAAAGGACACGCCGTTCAGGACGGTCCGCTCTCCGTATTTCTTGACGATATTCTGGATGGTGAACATGTCTCTATCCGTAGAACGCCGTCGTCAGGACCGTGTCCAGGACGACGATCGTGAGCGTGGACCACACGACCGTCACCATGGTCGCCTTGCCCACTTCCTCAGCGCTGCCTTCGACGATGAGACCGCGATAGCAGCCGATCATCACGATCGAGACGGCATAGACAAAGGCCTTCACGGCGCCCGACAGGACGTCCGTGGGAGTGAGGACATCGAGGATCCCCGTGAGGTAGACGTTGGGGCCCATGCCGAAGCGGCTCACGCAAAAGAGCAGGCTTGCGAAGACCGCCGTAAAACTTCCGAGCACCGTCAGCGCAGGCAGCGCGATGACCATCCCCAGGAACCGTTGCACCACCAGGAACCGCACGGGGCTGATCGCCATGACCTCGAGGGCAAGGACCTCCTCGGTTACCTTCATGGTCCCGATACGCGCTGTGAACGCGGCCCCCATACGGCCGGCAACGATGATCCCCGTGATCAGCGGCGCCAGGAAACGGTACACGGCCACGACGACGACGCCGGGGATGGCGGTCAAGAGACCGAGATCATCGAGGTTGAAGGCGATCACCACGGTCAGGCCGATGCCGAGGAGCGACGAGACCAGCAGGACCAAGAGGATCGAGAAGGAGCCTATCTCGTCAACGGAGGCGAGGATACGCGCCTGCTTCCGTCTCTTCCGGTCCTTCACGAGGAGGGCCGTCTGGACGAGGGTCTCCTTGAGCAGGTGGAAGATGCTCGTGAGGTCCTGCAGGAAGGTGATGAACATCCTGCCGACATAGCCGAACAGATTCCTCATGTACTACCTCGCTCGCCGCAAGCAGGTCCAGGCCATCGAGGGAGCAAACGGCGGGGTTTCAGGCTTGACGACTGGATGATCCGTGGTCCAACGATCCTCACTTGCCGCTCCGCACCCTGCATGTCCTAGAGCCCCGCTGTCGCCTCGTTCACGCTGGGAAAGATCTCGAATATGCTGGAAAGCCGGGCCAGTTCGAATACGTCCCGCACCGAGGGGCTCAGTTCCACGAGCCGGAGCTTCATGCCCTTCTTCATGCAGTTCTGCATGGCCTCCACGAGCGTCGCGATGCCGGAGCTGTCCATGTACCGGACACCTGACAGGTTGATCACCAGGGCCTTCGACCCTGCCTGCTTGAACACCTCACCCAGGCCGTTCCGCACGTCCGGCGACGTGTTCATGTCCACATCGCCTTTCAGGCGCATCAGATGGCCGGCGCCGATCTTTTCCATGGTGATCTCAACGTTCATGTCTTCACCTGCTGTTTCTTCTTTTCGAGGGTCAGGAGCGTTCCCTGCTCCTGGTCCGTGTCGTAGCTCACCGACTCAAAGGCCAGGTTGATGAAATGCGTGCCCAGTCCGCCCGTCCGGATGTCCTTCAGATCGCGGGGGGCGATCTTCGCCCGCTCCACCTTCCTGCCGTAGTCCCGGAGCCGGACCACGAAGCGTTCGGCGTCGTCCTCGACGGACAGGGTGATGGTCTTCGTAGGGTCCCCGGAGTAGGCGTGCCGGATGATGTTCGAACAGGCCTCATCAACGGCGAGCACGACCTTCCGCGCTTCCTTCTTTGGAAAGCCCGCTTCGAGGACAAGCGGATACAGCGCGCTCCGCACCACGTACAGATACTTCGGATGGCTCGGTACGGTGAGCGTCACGGTCCCGCCAAGCTGTGGTTTGTTGTCGGTCATCTGTTGCCTGTCACCGCCCCCGGCTACCTCACCGCGCCGAAGCAGACCAGCGTCATGTCGTCATGCTGGGGGCTCAGCCCGGTATACCGGTTCACGTCGCCGATGATCGCGTCCTTGAGCGACTCAGGATGGGCTGCGCTCTGCCTCAGCACGACCTCGAACCGGTCATACCCGTACAGCTTCTCTTTGGCGTTCATGGCCTCGATGATGCCGTCGGTGTAAAGGATGACCGTGTCGCCCCGTTCGAGCTTCGCCGTCTCCTGGCCGTACTGCATGTGCGGCATCATCCCCAGCGGAGCGCCGCCCGCCGCGCCGAGCCTCACCAGGGACCCGTCGGTCCTCTTGACGATCGGCGGCAAGTGACCGGCGTTGGACATCGTCAAGATGCCGGTTGAGGCATCGAGCTCGATGTAGAGCAGCGTGGCAAACATCCCGCGCCTGCTGCGCTCCGCCAGAAGGTCGTTCAGCTTCATCAGCGCCGCTGACGGCGAACTCTCGGTAAAGGCCAACGTTCGCATGTCGCTTCCCAGCTTCGCCATGTAGAGCGCCGCGGGAACGCCCTTGCCCGAGACATCGCCGATAACAATGCCCGTGCGGTACTTGTCCAGGTGGATGAAGTCGTAGAAGTCGCCACCGACCTCCAGGGCGGGTGTGTAATGGGCGCTAAAGCGGTAGTTCCGCACCTCCGGCGCCTTCTGCGGCAGGAAGCTCTCCTGCACCGTGCGGGCGAACTCCATGTCCTTCACCAGGCGCTGTTTCTCCATGAGGCTCTGGTGCATCCGGGCGTTCTCGAGTGCGATGGCGGCCATGCTGGAGAGGGCCAGGAACAGCTCCAGGTCGTCCTGGTCAAAGGGCTTCCCGTCGAGACGGTTGATGACCTGCGCAACACCGGTGATCCGGTTGCCCACCTTGAGCGGGACCGTGATCATGGATTTGGTCCGGTAGCCGGTCGCCTCATCATTGCCGCGAAAGAATTTGGGATGGGTATAGGCGTCCTCCAGGAGCAGGGCCGTCCCCTCCTGCGCGACGGTACCGGCGATGCCCTGGCCCATCTTGAGCCTCACTTCCTTCTTGAGCTTCTCACCCACCGCGCCCTGTGCAACCTGATAGATCAGTTCATTGGTCTTCTCGTCGACGCGCATGAGGCTCGAGGCGTCGGCATTCATCACCTTCTTCGAGATTGTCATGACGTTCTCGAGGATCGTGTCGATCTCGAGCGACGAACTGATGAGCGAGTTCACCTCGATAAGCGTGGAAAGGCGCTTGACCTTCTGGGTCAACCGTGCGATTTCGTTGTGGTTTTCCATGGGGTAAAAATATCACAACCAAAGGATGATGGCAACGGGAAAATCGGTCAGACAGCAGTCGCAAAGCAGTCGTTAAGCAGTCATAAAGCAGTCATGCGGCAGTCATGGATCTGCCGTAAATCCGTCCCCAGTCGTCCTTCGACTGATTCCCGACTGCCCCTCGACTGCATCTCGACTGCCTTCTCCTGACTACTGGCCCCTGGCTCCTGTTTTCAGTTCTCTGATGCGCTCCACCACCGGCGGATGGGAATAGTAGAAAGCCGCATAGAGCGGATGGGGATGGAGGTTGGACAGGTTCTCCTTCGACAATTTGACCAGCGCCGATGCCATGGCGCCGGGATCGCCGGTGAGCTCACGGGCGAATTGGTCGGACTCGCGTTCGTCCCTGCGGGAGAGGTAGCTGAAGAGCGGCGTCAGCGGGAACGTCACGATCGAGGCGAGAAAACCGAGGATCACGACCTTGGCAAAGAACGAGGCGTTTCCCAGGCGAAGGAGGTCCGAGAGCCAGTTCCCCTGCAGGAGCCGGTAGCCGGCCACGATCCCGATGAGCGCCATGATCTCGGTCATGATGATCCGTTTCAGCACGTGCTTTTTCTTCCAGTGGCCCACCTCGTGCGCAAGCACCGCCAGGACCTCATCCTGCGTCATCTGCTGGAGCAGCGTATCGAACAGCACGATCCGCTTCACCTTGCCGATGCCGGTAAAGTAGGCGTTCGAGTGGCGGCTCCGGCGCGATGCGTCAACCTGGAACACCCGGCTGACCTTAAGACCCGCCTTTTCCATGAGCGCCCGTATACGGGCCTCGAGCCCCTCGACCTTGACCGGTTCGAACTTGAAGAACAGCGGCTCGATCACATACGGCGAAATGTACATCATGAAGACGCCGAAGGCCAGGAAGAACAGCCAGACCCAGAGCCACCACCAGCCGGGACTGGCCTGGACCAGCCAGAGTGCGGCAAGCACAACGACCGAGCTGATCACCGCCCCGATCGCGAGCCCCTTCATCAGGTCGGTGATCCACAGCTTCAGGGTCATGGTGTTGAAGCCGTACTTGTTCTCGATGCGGAAGTTCCGGTACAGGCTGAACGGAACGCCCATGACCGTCTGGACAAGCATGAGGATCAGGACGAACAGGACGCCGTTCGCCAGGAAGGACCCCGAGAGGGAGGACACCCACCGGTCATAGGCGCCCAATACGCCTAAAAAGAGAAAGGCAAGGAGGACCAGGTTGTCGACGACCGACTCAAGAAGTCCAAAGCGGCTGTTCTCGACCGTATAGTCGGATATCTTTCCGAGCATGGCAGGGTCCACGACGCCTTCGAACTCCGGCGGCACCGTGCGGCCATGTTCCCGAAGATAGGACAGGTTGAGGTATTTGAGCGTGTAGCCGACACCGACAACGGCAAGATAGGCGAGGAAGACCAGAAGTGTCATGCGGCCATCATACCCGCATTCCGCACAACGGTCAAGGAGGAGACTGCTCGACATGGCTGCATCCTGATCAGCCGGAAGATGTTGTCGACCAGCTTCGGATTGAACGCTTTCCCTGCCCCGCCTTTCAGGACCGACTCGATCTGGCTCATGGGCCGAGGCTCCTGATAGGACCGTCTGCTCCGCATGGCGTCGAACACGTCGGCAATGGAGATCATCTGGCTCGCGATGTTCGGCGTCCACC
Organism: Nitrospirota bacterium; assembly: GCA_963840455.1. Lineage (GTDB taxonomy): Bacteria > Nitrospirota > UBA9217 > UBA9217 > UBA9217 > JAAXXJ01. The sequence continues at coordinate 368,205 of CAWIYV010000001.1, forward strand.
CCCCTTGATGGACGGGTAACCGCTGCCGTCATATTTCAGGTGGTGCTCCAGCGAGGCAAGCACGGCGAGCTTCGGGATCCCCTCCGTGCCCATCAGGTACCGCGCCCCCTTCGTGGTGTGGGTCTCGATGATCATGCGTTCGTCCTGGCTTAGCTTTCCCCGTTTATTCAGGATCTCCTCGGGAACAAAGATCTTGCCGATGTCGTGGAGGAACGACGCGACGCCGATAGCGTGCAGGTGTTCGCCGGTGAAGCCCACGGACTCCGCCTGCGCCATGGTAAGGATGCCGACGTTCACCACGTGGGTGAAGGTGTACTCATGAGAGGACTTGAGCGAGGCGAGCATGCTCAGAGGGTTCACCTCCTCGCGGAACCCCCTGATGAACCGCTTGACCATGCCGTCCACGCTCTTGACGTCGATCTGCTTGTGCTTCTTGATACGCAGGTAGACGTCCTTGAGCTCGTCAAGCTCCGCCGTCGTGAGCTTGACCAGTTCTTCGATCACCCCAGGCGGCGCGTCCTCCCCGATCCAGCCGTGCGCCCCGCCTGTCCCGGCCTGCTTGACGCGGAGCTCCACTTTGCCCAGTTTGATGAAGCCCCTTGACTTGATGGACGCAGCGTCGGGCATGGCGAGGTCGCTGATGAATCCCTGCAGCTCCGTCCGCGGCAGGCCTGCGACGAAGGTCACCCGCTCGATGGAATTCCTGCGCAGGATGCGGATAAAGTTCGATACATAGCCGCTGTCCAGGGGAAGCGGCCGGCCCTCTGCCACTAGGTCGTCACCGACCAGCATGACCGTCACATCCGGTCTGGCCTGGAGCAGCCCCGCCAGCAGATTGTGCGTCTTTTCGACATACTGGCCGACCCGGGGGTGGTTGGCAGAATAGAGGCCGATGTTCGTCACCGCTGCATTCAGCTGCGCGACAACCTTTGCTATCTCACCCTGGATATCGAGCTCAGGCATAGGCGTTCCTTCTTATGTCCCGGACAGGCGGACATCGATCATGCGGTTCCAGGTCCCTGCGGACGCCGGCAGGTCATCCTCTCTCCGCGAGCTTTCTGCAAAGCTGCCTGATCTTCTCGTCGTCCGACTCCGCGCCGATACGGAGAAGTTCGGCAATGCTCTCCTGCGGATACCGGCCCAGCGACTTATAGAGCGTAACCTTCATGCGGCCATGGCTCTTCGGATAGAGCGACCAATTCGCTTTCGCCATCTTCACCAGCTCAGGAATGGCCCGTCGATCGCCGATCTCGCCCAGTGAACGGATGAGTTCATCGTTGACGGCATAATCGGTCTCAAAAAGGATCGTCTTCTTGAACAGCCCCAGGATGTCATCGATCACCTCTGCGACGCGGAACTGGCCGGCAAGGAACACGGCGGCTGACGACACGTCGGGGTCCTTTGAACTGATCTCCTGCCGCAGGATACCGATTGCTTCGGGATCCTTGAGCCGCAGCAGGACCGCCAGCGCTTCGAGCCTCACCTTGGGATCTGCATGTCTGACGAGCGGCTTGACCGCCGGAATCACGGCGGGCGTACCCGCACGGCGGATCAGCATCAGCAGGTTCCGCACATAGAACGAACGAGGGTCCCCGAGCTGCTTCACGGCCTCGTTGACCGTATCCTTGCCGAAGGTACAGAGCAGGTCGAACAGGACCCTCCGGCCGCCCGGCGCTGTGTCAAAGGAGTAGATTTCCAGCAGTCCGGGGACCAGGATCGGTCCGAGCGCGAGCATGAAGGATTGGGCATCCTTCCCCCGCGTCTTTGACCACGAGTCGAACGCTTCGATCGATTTGTCGATGAACTCGGGCGCCCAGAAAATCTTCAAGGCCTCGGCCGCGGCGGCGCGGATGCCCTCGCTCTTCTTGTCTGACAGATGCCACCGCAGGGTCTGGAGCGTGTCCAGGAGCAGCGGGAAATGGCCGCTGGCCAGCATGTCCGGAACGATGGCAACGAGCTTCTTCGAGAACTCACGGTAGTCCTCCTCGTCGATGTTCTCCTCCATGAACGCGAGCACGGCACGGCCTATCTGGAGATCGAGCTGCTGGTCATCCAGGCTCGCGAGATACTCATCGAGGGGAAAGCGGTCCCCGGCCGTCGCGGCCATAGCCTCGGCCCGCTCAGAAATGTTCTTCAGGATATCGTCGTATTCCTTCTCGACGTAGGTCTCGTATTGCTCCCGGTCGAACAACTTCGCCATGTGCTCGGGAAGGATCTCGGGCCCCGCCCCGTCCTTCCCTTTCGCGCCAGTCCCGCGCCCCGTTCCGGACGTCGTGTCTGCGACGTTCCCGCCGGCCACCGTTTTCCGCTGTTCCCGCGCCCGACGCACCCTTTGCTGCTAGGGTCCCGCCGCCCGGCTGGGTGGATGCTGACCGGTCCCGGACGTTTGCCAGCTTTCCCAGGAGGCCGGTCAGGGTGGGAGAGATCTCCCTGCCCTCGGTGCTCGCCTGCCGGAGCATGTCGATGATCATGTCGTCTCCGAGCCCGCCCAGGACCTCCTCTGAGCCCGGGCTGGACGCGTTCTCCGACACGTTCTTGAACGCCGTGGACAGGAACTGCTTGCGGATGTCGGGATGAAGGTCCTTCAGCAGCTTGTTCAGATTGGCGATGGTCTCGGACTGTTCCTTGGTCAGCTGCTTACTCTCCGCCGACGTGCGGACATAGCTCGAGATGATCCGATCGTAGCTCTGGACCGCGGCTCCGGCGTCGAGCTTGCGCTCGTTCAGAAGCTTGGCGAGCTCGACCGGGTCGATCTGGGCGGAGTCCTTGAGCGAAACGCCCTCGCCGCCCGTCGCCAGCGTGCCCGTGGAGAGGAGCGACACGAAATCCTGCCACACTCCCGCGCCCGGCTTTTCGCCCGCCTTCGGCTGCGCCTTGAAGATCTCCTTCTCTTCGGTGAGATGGAAGCTCGCGTAGTCGATGGCCATCACCCGGACGTGCGGGATCCCGGCGTTCTCGACAACCTTCGCGATGCCGCCGAGCGCCTCGATCTCTTCCTGTTTCGCGGTGATGATACGGTGGAAGCGTTCCAGCTCCGCGCGGTCAAGGCCTCGGATGAAGGTCACCGCGGCGATGCCCTGCTGGTTCAGGGACAGGGCGAAGTCCCGGTACACCGGGTTCCGCTGATCGAGATAGTTCTGCCCGACGAAAAGCGTATCCTTCGCAATGCCGAGGGTCATCTCCTGGCGTATCTCGAACATTTTCATCAGCACCTCGAAGGCGCGGTCGATGCTCTTGGTGATCTGGAGGTGGCCGGGTGGATAGATGCTGACGTTCTTCCGGGAAATGTTCAGTTCAATGACCGCGTCGGACAGCAGGCGGGTATCGATCGTCACCTCCCGCTCCGGGGCCTGGGGCTTGGGGGGATGCTGCCGGGGTGGCGCGGGCTGCTGCTTATCCGTCTCTTCCGCCATGAAAACAATATATCCTGTTTACCACATCATTTCATCAGAAACTTTCTTGCCTACGACCGGCCGTCTACATTACTCCTTCGACTTCGGACAACAAGGAGAAGGAACAGCAACAGCGCAAAAAGCAGCCATGGGAAAAATGAGCTTTCCCATTCGACGGGAAGCACCGATGCGGGTTCGGGGCATCGGCTTGTTGTGCTTCTTCCTTTCAACCTTGACCGGCCTCCCGTCCTTATCGTGGCAATAGTATTCCGCGTAATAGAGGCCCCATTCTGCTCACTCTTTATAGCACTGGTGACCTCCATAACGGTCCGTCTTGCCGGGGTGTGCAGATGCGGGAAGAACGATGGAGAGGATCCGTAATGAGGCAAAAAGTGCTTTCATTTCGTCAGCTTAGCCCATCGTCACAGCATTATCAACGACCTCAATAAAAGGTACCTTTCCTTGACATCATTAGGTCGTGATGTTACATTACCCCTCGCAGTTGCAGAAAATAATGGGGCTGTAGCTCAGCTGGGAGAGCACAAGGCTGGCAGTCTTGGG
>CAWIYV010000002.1:0-19148 GCA_963840455.1 Nitrospirota bacterium
ATTACAAGAACCCGGTATTTCCCCGCACCCTTTAATTCAACAATACCTTACTATTTTGAAAAATTCAAGCAGGCAGAGTGCGATTGTCTGTCCCAAATAAGCGACGACCGAATACGGAATAGACCTGCAGAGAATAAGAACCTGGATCGTTCCCGGCTGAGCGGATCAATCTTTGTCAAATAGAAATTCTCCCGGTGAAGGAGGGGTAGAAAAGAACAGGGGACCGGTTTGACAAAACCGGCCCCCTTGAGGAGAGAGCGAGGATGCTTCGATTGCTACCCTACAGCTTTCCCTTCACCAGCGAATCGACCACCGACGGATCGGCCAGCGTCGACGTGTCGCCGAGCTCGTCGACCTGGTTATGCGCGATCTTCCGCAGGATGCGCCGCATGATCTTGCCGCTCCGCGTCTTGGGCAGGCCCGGCGCGAACTGAAGCTTGTCCGGCGTGGCGATGGGGCCGATGACTGTCCGCACGTGGCCCACCAGGATCTTCTTCAGGTCATCGCTCGGGGTCTGGCCTTCCTTGAGCGTCACGTACACGTAGATGCCCTCTCCCTTGATGTCGTGGGGATAGCCCACGACCGCGGCCTCGGCCACGGCGGGATGGCTCACCAACGCAGACTCCACCTCGGCGGTGCCGAGGCGGTGGCCGGACACGTTGATCACATCGTCAACGCGGCCCATGAGCCAGTAGTCCCCGTCCTCGTCGACCCGCGCGCCGTCGCCGGTGAAGTAAACGCCCGGGTAGGTCGAGAAGTAGACCTCCTTGATGCGCTTGTTCTCGGGATCACCGTAGGTGCCGCGCAGCATGCCGGGCCAGGGTTTTTCGATGACGAGCTTGCCGCCCTCGTTTACCTTGGCGGGCGTGCCATCGTCCTTGAGGACACGGGGAACCACGCCGAAGAACGGCCTTGTCGCCGAGCCGGGCTTGGTGGTCATGGCGCCGGGCAGCGGCGTGATCAGGATGCCGCCCGTCTCGGTCTGCCACCATGTGTCCACGATGGGAAGCTTCTCGCGGCCCACGTTCTTGTGGTACCACATCCAGGCCTCGGGGTTGATGGGCTCGCCCACGGAGCCGAGCACCTTGAGGGCTCGACAGGTCGTGGTTCGTGACCCATTTTTCGCCTTCCTTCATCAGGGCGCGGATGGCCGTCGGCGCCGTGTAGAAGATGTTCACGCGGTGCTTGTCAACGATGTCCCAGAACCGGCCCGGGTTGGGATAGCTCGGGATGCCTTCGAACATGAGGCTCGTGGCGCCGGCGGAGAGCGGTCCGTAGACGATGTAGCTATGGCCCGTCACCCAACCGATGTCGGCGGTGCAGAAGTGGATGTCCTCATCGTGATAATCGAAGATGTACTTGAAGGACAGGTTGGTATACAGCATGTACCCCGCCGTGGTGTGCAGCACTCCCTTGGGCTTGCCTGTGGAACCGGACGTATACAGGATGAACAATGGGTCCTCGGCGTCCATCTGTTCGGGCTCACAGTACAGGCCGATGCCGGGGGCATTCACTTCGTCATGCCACCACGTGTCGCGGCCCGGCTCCATCGGCATCTTTCCCGTTGCGCGCTTGACGACAATGACGTTCTTGACCGTCGGGCACTCGTTCAGCGCTTCGTCTGCGTTCGCTTTGAGCGCCACGAACTTGCCGCCCCGCATGCCTTCATCGGCGGTGATAAGCAGCGACGACTGGCAGTCCTGAATGCGATCGATCATGGACTTGGCGGAGAACCCGCCGAACACGATGGAGTGGATGGCACCGATGCGGGCGCAGGCCAGCATGGAGATCGCGAGCTCCGGGATCATGGGAAGATAGATCGTCACCCGGTCGCCCTTCTTGATCCCTTTCTTCTTCAGCACGTTGGCGAACTTGTTCACTTCCATGTACAGCTGCTGGTACGTGAAGGTCCGGTACTCGCCTCCGTCGGCCTCCCAGATGAGCGCTGCCTTGTTCCGCGTAGCGTTGTTCACGTGCCGGTCGAGGCACTGCACCGACGCGTTCAGTTTCCCGCCCTGGAACCACTTGATGTAGGGCTTGTGGAAATCGTAGTCCAGCACCTTGTCCCATTTCTTGTACCACGTCAGGTTCTTCTCGGCCTGCTCGGCCCAGAACTTGTCCGGGTTCTCCACCGACGCCTTGTACATCTTCTCGTACTCGGCCATGCTCTTGATGTGCGCCTTCTCGCTGAAGGCCTTTGACGGAGGAAAGGTCCTTTTCTCCGTCGACAATACCTCGATGCCTTTCTTTTCATCCTTTGCCATTCGGTATCCTCCTTATATATAGCAAATTAAGGGTTGAGATCCCCTTGTATGTTCCTTAGGTTCCAATACGATGTAATAGAAAAGCTTTCACCAAGAAGTTCACGAAGAGGTCCTTCAAATCTCCATCGTGAGCTTCGCGCGAGTCAAAATCAGCGTGAGTCGTTATTCGTTACTTTTTTTCAACCAGCAACCCGAGCCTCCCCGCCAGCCACTTCGTCGTCGTCGCCTGGATAAGGATCGTCATCAGGATGGCGATGAACGTGAGCGACGCGATCGCCTGGCTGCCCGGGGCTTTCATGCCCACCAGCATGCCGGCCAGCGCTGCCGGGATGACGCCGGTCTCGCGGGTCCAGCACATGAACAGCAGTTCCCTCATGCTCCACTTCGCCCGCCGGTCGGGCCCCGCGCAGAGGAAGACCGTGAGAGGCCGCGCGACGAGCATGAAGATGACGACCACGGCCACTCCGCCGGCAAGGTGTTTGCCGATGAGGCCGAAGTCCACCTGGGCGCCCAGCAGGATGAAGATGAACATCCGCATGATGAACGCCGTCGTCAGCACGAACTCCTCGAGCCGTTCCTGTTCGTGGTCCTCCATCTTGAATCCAAAGGTGTCCTTGTTCCCGATCACCATGCCGAAGACGAAGACCGCCATAAAGCCGCTGGCATGCAGGCCGTCGGCGCCGAGATACGCGCCGATCACCGCCATGAGCGTTACGAGTGGCGCGTACTCCACGAGAAAGTCATACTTTTCGTGGGCGATCAAGAACGCCGCACAGTAGCCCAGCACGCCGCCGGCGATGATCCCGAGGGCGGACTCCCAAAGCAGGTCGAACAGCGCCTTCCCGATCGAGAAGCTCCCGGAACCCGTGGCGATGCCGAGGATGGAGAAGGTGACGATGGCGCCCATGGCGTCGTTGAACGCCGACTCGCTCATCACGGTTTGGGCCACCCGGTCCTTGATGTGCACCTGTTTGAATATGGGAACGAGCGTTGCCGGGTCCGTGGAGGCGATCGTTGCGCCAAGGAGCATCGAGATGATGAGCGGCGCGCCGAGGATATAGTGGGCCGCGAACCCGGTGACGATGGTCATGATCAGAACGCCTATGGTCGCTATCACCACGATCGTGATCCAGACCTCTTTCAGGACCTTGAGCCGGAGCGAGGCCCCGCCGTCGAACAGGATATAGCTGGAACCGAAGATCAGGATGATCTGGTTCAGCGTCGAGTCTGCGCTGATGTCGATCATCGGAAGGACCTCGGGCCCGAGCAGGATGCCGGTCAGCAGGAACACCACCACGTCCGGCACCTTGAGCTTCTGCGCGGCCAGGCCAGACAGGGCCCCGGCAGCCAGGATGATGCCGAACACGAGCAATACATGTTTGGCAGACTCAATAGAAGCGGATGACTCCATCGTCCTCCATAGAAGACCTTTAACACCGTGTTTTCAACGGTCGAAAGACCGATTGTTAGACTGTTCGTAGTTTTGTAGTGTATCGGAAACGGAACACCCTTGCCCCAACCCCTGTTATTTCACGGGCGGCGGCGCAAAAGCGATGATCAAAGCGATCCTGATCACGATAATGAAGAAGATGGAAAAGAACGGTATGCACCCGTTGATCTTCCACCACATGGTCCCCTGTTTTTCCTGCGGCACCTCTGCGAAGGGCACGATGACCCTGACCACGTTATAGACCGGGTCGGTGACCTTCTGGAACAGGCCGGTAATGAAATTCTGCCCCCCGCCTGTCAAGAGCGTTACGACCACCCTCCCTATGATCATCCACATGAAGAATGAGAGCGTATAGTTTATAGCCTGAAAGAGTATGATGTTCATGAGATATGCGATCCACCTGTGAGGAACAAGATCAAAATTTATCTACCACAAAGTACAGATCGTTCACGAAGGACACAACCACCTTGATATCCCTGTTCCTGCATTTTTCTTGATCGGCCTGAGCTTCGTGGTCCGAACGATCTTATCTCGTAGCAACCAGCCAAAGAAAGCAGGCAGCCCTGCCCTTGCGGGGCTGCCTGCGACACAGAACAGCGAATTACTCTTCGTGAGCCTGCGCGGCACCCTTCGGGATGCGAACGCTCTCGACGAAGTCCTGCAGCTCCTGGCTCGGCGGCGCCGTCATGCGGGAGACCACATAAATGGCGATGAACCCGAGCGGAATGCCGAAGAGCCCGGACGAGATGGTCCGGATGCCCCAGATATCGAGGCCGTAGAACCGGCTGCCGACCATGTAGATCACGCAGGACAGGAAGCCGATCCACATGCCGGCGAGCGCGCCGGCCTTGTTGGACCGCTTGTCCCAGATGCCCATCACCAGCGCCGGGAAGAACGAGGCCGCGGCAATGGAGAAGGCCCAGGCCACGAGCTCCACGATGATGGTCAGCTTGAAGGTAGCCACATAGGCCGAGATGAGGGCCGTGACCACCAGCAGGACGCGGGAGACCGTGAGCCGCTTTATGATCGACGCGTGCGGGTCGATCATCTTGTAGTACAGGTCGTGGGACAGGGCGTTCGAGATGGTCAGGAGCAAACCGTCTGCCGTGGAGAGCGCAGCGGCCAGGCCGCCGGCAGCCACGAGACCGGAGATCACGTACGGCAGGCCCGCGATCTCGGGCATGGCAAGCACGATGGCGTCTGCGCCGATCGTGAGCTCATAGAACTGCAGGATGCCGTCGCCGTTGATGTCCTTGAAGGCGACGAGACCCACCTTGCCCCAGTTCGCCATCCATTGCGGCAGGTTGGCGATGGGCAAGCCGATGATGTTCGACAGCACTTCATTCCGCGCAAAGGCCGCGTAGGCCGGCGCGGTGAAGTAGAGCAGGAAGATGAAGAACAGCGACCAGCCCACGGAGATGCGCGCGTCCTTCACCGAAGGAACGGTGTAGTACCGCATCAGGATATGAGGCAGGCCCGCGGTGCCCACCATGAGGCAGAAAGTGAGCGCCAGCATGTTCTTGGCATCGAGCCGCGCGAAGGGCTGGAGGTAAGGTTTGATCGGCTTGGATTTTCCGAGCGCTGCTGCTTTGGCGGCAGTCCATTTTTCCTTCGCCAGATCAGGAGTTGCCGGGAGAGCCTTCAATGCCTTGTCAAGTTTATCCTTCTCTGCCGCGTCCGTCGCAGCCGCCATCTTGGCGTTCAGGTCGGCCTTCTTTGCGTCAAGGCTGCCGGGCAGACCCTTGATATCAGCATCAAGTTTGTCCGCTTCGGCTTTCCAGAGGCCCATGACCTCGATCTCTTTCGGATTGGCATTGATCGCCTTTTCCTCAGCGTCGATCCTCTGGAGGACCTGGCCGTACATGATCTCCGGGATCGGCACACCAGTCACCCGCTGGGACATCACGACCGGCGGAACAAGATAGGCGATGATCAGGATGATGTACTGGGCAACCTGCGTCCAGGTGACTGCCTTCATGCCGCCGAGCATGGAGCAGACCAGGATGCCGCCGAGGCCCACGAACACGCCGATGGAGAAGTCGAGGTTCAGGAACCGGCTCATGATGATGCCCACGCCCGTCACCTGCGCGATCAGGTAGGTGAACGACGCCGTGATGGCAGCCAGGATGCCGATGGAGCGGGCGGCATTGCCGCCGTACCGGGCGCCGAGGAAGTCGGGGATGGTGTACTGGCCGAACTTCCGGAGGTAGGGGCCAAGGAACACGGCGAGCAGCACATAGCCGCCGGTCCAACCCATGATGTAGGCGAGGCCGTCATAGCCGAGGCCGAAGATGGTGCCGGCCATGCCGATGAACGAGGCCGCGGACATCCAGTCCGAGCCGGTCGCCATGCCGTTGAAGAACGCCGGCACCGAGCGGCCGGCCACATAGTATTCCGAGATCTTCGCCGTACGCGACGAGATACCGATGACCGCGTAGAGGCCGATGGTGATGCCCATGTACACATATCCGATCATGATGTTCGACATGCCGAAATACTGCTCGGCGATGGCGAGGAAGATCACGAATAGAATGAACCCTCCGGTGTACATGGCGTATATCTTAGCCAGATTGTCGAGAAACGATTTTCCGCCTATTCCTGATGTGGCCATTTATTCTTCCTCCTCTTCCACGCCGTATTCCTTGTCCGCCGCGTTCATCTTGAAGGCATACCAGAAGATCAGGATCACGAAGATGATCAGCGAACCCTGCGCGCCCATGTAGTAGCCGAAGGGGAATCCGGCAATCACGATGTTGTTCAACTGGGGCGAGAAGAAAATCGCCACATAGGTCACCACGAACCAAATGATCATGATGATCGTCGTCAGCCGCACGTTGTACGTCCAGTACGCTTTCAACTTCTCTTTGTCGAGACCTTTTAATTCCTTTGCCATTGTTCAACCTCCTTCATTGAGTTTTGGACCCTGAGATTTGGACCTTGAATTGTGTTTTCCCCCTCACCTCCTCCCCTTATGGTTTCGCAATCCGCAGCAGGTCTTTCACCGTCCTGACGCCCAGCCCCGGCAACAGGCTCAGGAACCGCTGAAAGAGCTGCGCCGTGATGAACGCATCCATGAGCGCGTTGTGCGCCGCGGCAACCGGGATATGATATTTTTTCGCCATGCTGAACAGGTCCTTGTTCTCTTCCGTGCTGCCGTAATTCCTGCGGAAGCCGGTGTCATGGTCCTGCACCCAATCATTCACCCGCATCGTGTCAGCAACGGGCTGCGTGAACCTCGTGCCGTACAGCCGTTTCATCTCCTTGTTCAGGAAGCCCAGGTCCAGGGACAGGAAATGCCCCACGACCACCGCACCTTTGCAGAACTTCAGGAAGTCCTCAAGCACCACACCGATGCTGGGCTTGTTTGCGACCTCCGACGGTGTGATGCCGTGTACCACGATGCTTGCGGACCTGAGCGCCGTTTCGGGGCTCACCATCTCGTAGAAGGTCTCGCCGAGGAGGATCCTGCAGCCCTGCATGCCGACAGCGCCGACAGATACGATGGAGTCCTTCCGGCTGTCGATCCCCGTGAGTTCGGTGTCCATGACTACATACCGGGCTGCTTCTATGGGCGCCGCAAGGTCGACGCCGGTGTCCGCGGCCGGCCTGCGCATGAACAGCCCCATCAGGTTGTTCACCCCCCGACCATGCCCGGCCCGTACTGGTTGATGATGCCGTCCTGCACCGACGTGATGACCTGGAACGACTCCTTCAGCATCCGCTTCTCCAGGTTGCTCAGAGTGCGGGGATTGATGAAATTGTCGGGCGCCTCGCCGCGCTCGATCTGCCCCACCTGGTGGTGGATCCGGAGAAGCGTGATGAACTCGAAGGCCTGGGCCAGTTCGCTCCCCATGGTATCAATGGTCGGATGCCTGCCCTTCATGGCCCCGATGCGTTCCAGCGTCGAGGTCTCGGTGATGCCTGTCTCGAGGGCGAGGAGGCGCACAATGTCCACGAGCGGCCCGATGCCCCGGAACTTGAGGTTCAGCTCGTCCTTGTGCTCGCCGCCCTTCTCCACGATGAAGGTCCGGAAAAAGCCGAGCGGCGGCCGGTTCTTCGTCGTCGCCGCTGCCATGTGCGCGAGGAACAAGTTCTGCCCCTTGAGATTCTTCATGAGATATTCCCGCAGCTCCACGCCCAGGGACTCGTCCCCGTAGAGCGGACGAAAGTCGAAGAAGATCAGCGACCGGAGGATCGCGTCGGGTGTGGGGTGATGGATCCACCCCGCGAAGTGCTTCTTCCAGACCGACAGGGGCTGGCACCACTTGGGATTGCTCGCCATGTAGTCCGCCGGGCAGAGCGGGAAGCCGCACTTCACCAGGCCGTCGCGGACATAGAGCGCAAAGGCGGAAAAGTACTTTTGCGCCGCCTCTTCCTGGACCGCGCCCGCGGGGTCCGCATAGACGATGGCGTTGTCCTGGTCGGTCTTGAAGGTCTGCTCCTTCCGGCCCTCGCTCCCGAAGGAGAGCCAGCAATAGGGCACCGGCGGCTTCCCGAATTTCCTCTCGGCGAACTCCAGCACCTTCCTCACCAGCCGGTCGTTCAACTCGGCGATGATCTTGGTGATGTTGCTTGCCCGGGCTCCCTCCTTGAGCAGGAGGCCCACCACCCGGTTGATCTTCGCCGAGACCGGCACCAGCCCGTCGATGCTCTCCTGGCTCTCCAGGTCCTTGGCAAAGGAGAGAGGGGACGAACCCTGCAGCAGCATAAGGTCGTGGTTCGAAAGGACACCCTTGAGCCGCCCCTCTTTGATCACCAGGATGTGGTGGATGTTGTGCTTGATCATCTTAAGGACCGCTTCAAAACAGTAGTCCTTCACATCCACGCGAATGAGCGGCAGGGTCATAATGTCCTTGACCGGGTCGTTCACGCTCCGCCCCCGGGCAACCACCTTCTCCCGGAGGTCACGGTCCGTTATGATGCCCGCGGGAAGTCCGTTCCGGTCCATGATGATCAGGCAACTGATGCGGTTCTTCGACATCTCCAGCGCGGCATCCCGGATCGTGGTGTCCGCCTCGACCGTGACAACGCCGGTGGTCGCGATATCGCCCACTGGCGTCGTAAACAGGAGATGGTCGCTGCTTCCATAGAAGAGGCTCTTCGAGTGCATCTCCCGGTAGACCTTATCCACGTACTTCGTAAAATGGCTCTGGAGAAAGTATTCGGTGAACGCAGGGTTGGATTCGATCAGTTCAAGGATCTTTTCCCGCCCCAGAAGAAAACAGATGGTGTCCTCAAGGGCGACGACCGTGGTCTTCTGGCGGTCCTGGCCCATGAGGGAGATGAGGCCGAAGGTGTCGCCCTCACCTCTATGGTCGATGATCACCTCTTCGCCGTTCTCTGTCCGCACCGAGACTATGACGCCGCCTTTCTTGATGATCCTGAGGGAATCGCTCGCGGGGGTGTCCTGTTTCAGGATGACCGCGTCCTTGGGATAGAACTCGATGGTAAGGTTCTCCGCGACAGCCCGCAGGTCCGCTTCCTCCAGGAACTGGAAGGGGGGCACGTTCTTCAAAAATGCAACGATGTCCTCTGCAATAACGCTAGGCATGATTTATCTATGACGTAATGTCTTTACTGAAAAAGCCATTTTATTTTGCACACAACTCATATGAAAGCAATATAAATACCAATTTCAGTTGAAATAGGCAGGCGCAAAAATATCGGTGGTTGTGCAGCAGTGAGAAAAAGAAGAGTGTTTGTTAGTGAAAAGAGGGCTGTGTCTTTGCCAATCAAATGAATGTGGCTCGGCACGTATTAATTGATTGAATAATATAGACTTTTATTTCTGGAAACAACGGTGAAAAAAATTATAAAGGAATCAGTTCATACATTATATGAAATATAATGTGCTTTCGATGTATAAGAATACAGATGGTGCAAACTTATAACTTTAAATATTATGATATTGAAATGTATTGATTTTTTGTTATCTTATGATATCAGTAACGAATGGTTACACTTGATTTCGGCTCATGTTACCTTGTGTACCACAGGTCATCTTCAGGAGATTATGCCTCAGAGCGGGATCAATTCGTTTATCGGAAGATATAAAGCATTGTTCCCTGCTCAACAGCATAATAAATTGCCGCGAGGTCTTTCCTTCCAACGACCATGGCCGGCATATTTTTTTCACGCCTCTGCCTCCCCGAATACCACTTGCCATGGATGATGAACGCGTCCTGGACGATAAGGGATTTCTTCCCGGGCGATCCGTCAGTCTTCCCCGTGAGGACATAGCGGCCCTTCCGGGGCTGGTGTCGCTTCGACGCAGACAAGGTGAACCCGAAGGTCCGGAGGATGCGATTCCGGTACTTGAGCGTGCCGGTTTTCGTCGAAAGATCGATCAGGAGGTACTTGGAGTCGGACCCCGCGAACGACCGCTGGAACAACAGGAAGTCCTGCTCCTGCTTCAGCGCCTCGATCCGGGTGGCTAGCTTTGCCTGCTGTGCCTCGAGAAGACGCTGATCATCCTTTTCCCGTGGGGGGCCGTCCATGCCCATAAGCAGCGCCGACAGGAAGAGCAGGAGCCCTTGTATCATTTTGCGAATGCTTTTTTCCATAAAAAGCCTGAAAGGAGAACGTAGCATGATCGTAAATCTCGGCATCTGTCTCGCCTTCACAGTTGTTTCAATATCCTAGTAGATATAAACCTTGGTCCCGATCTTTACCGTCTTGTACAGTTTTTCAAGGTCCTTGTCCCCCACCGAGATGCAGCCGTGAGTGAAATGGGTCCCCAGGAGCTCCGTGTACTTGGTGCCATGGATCTTGTATCCGTTGCCGAGGATGAGGGCGTATTTGCCCAGCACCTCCCGCACGATCCGGTCCGGATCGTTCTCCGCCGGGACCGGCATGTTCTCCTCCACATAGGACCAGTCGGGCCTGATCCACACCGGATTCCGCTCCTTTCCCAGCACGGTCAGGGACCCCATGGGGCTCTCGAAGTACCAGTTCCTCCCTGTCTCCTCCTCGATGAACTGCCTGCTGCCGGTCCCCACGACCGCGGTGAGCAGGACCTTGTCGCCCTGGCGGAGCGTCAGCCTGTTGTTCTCGGTGTCGACGACGATGTACGGCGCATCATCATCCATCTCCTTCAGCATCCGGCTGAGGCCCTGGTTCTGTTCCTCCAGGACCGCGGCCTCCTTCTCGAGTGCGGCGACCTTCGCGCGGAGGACATCGAGGGGAAACTCATCATCTGATGCCCGCGTCGTATGAGGACAGATCAAGAGCGCCACCGAGACACAGAGGCACAGAGCTGTTCCGTACAACGAAAAGGATCTCACCGCAAAGGCGCAAAGGTCGCGAAGGAAAACCGGGGATCCGTTCATAGGATTCTGCTGTCCTCGCGCTCTTCGCGTCTTCGCGGTAATGCCGGCATGTCTCTTCCCGTCATTCCTCACTCCTCACTCCGTGCTCAGGAAGATCTTCCCGGGATTCAGGATATTGTTCGGGTCCAGCGCCCGCTTGATCCGTCTCATGGCCTCGAGGGCTTGTTCCCCGGCTTCCAGCGGCAGGAAGGGCGCCTTGGTGATGCCGATGCCGTGTTCCCCGGAAATGCTTCCCTGCATCCGGAGGACGGCGGCGAAGATCTCTCTCACCGCAAGCTCGGCCTGCGGCCGCTCCCCTTCCTCCAGCATGATGTTCACATGGATGTTCCCGTCCCCTGCATGACCGAAGCAAACGATCAGGAGGCCATAGCGCTTCGCGATGTCCTGGACATCGGCAAGGATGTCCGGCACCCTTGCGGGGGGGACAACGATGTCCTCGTTGATCTTCCGGGGCTTGATGGTATACAGCGCAGGGGAGATGGCCCGCCGCAGCTTCCAGATCCTATCCTGTTCACGTTTATCGGTCGCCCTCGTGACCGTAACGGCACCCGCTTTCCGGCAGGCGCGCTCAAGGGCATCGGCCTCCAACGCCGTGGCCTGCGGAGATCCATCCACTTCAGCGATGACCATGGCGCCTGCGCCATGGGAAATGTCCTCTTTGAGATAGGTCTCGACGGCGCGGATGGCTCCGGAATCGATGAGTTCAAGAGCCCGGGGAAGGATGCGGCCTTCAGATATCTTTGAGACCGCGATAGCGGCGCTTCGAATGTCGGGAAAGAACGCAGAGAGGGTCTCGACGCTCTCCGGCCGCGGCAGGAGCCGCACGATGATCTTCGTCACCACCCCCAGCGTCCCCTCGGACCCGACGATGAGCCGCGTGAGGTCGTAGCCGGCCACGCTCTTGAGCGTGCGCGATCCGGTCTCGATGATCTCGCCCGTCGGCAGGACCACCTCAAGGCCGAGGACATAATCCCGCGTCACGCCGTACTTGACGGCGCGAAGCCCGCCGGCGCATTCGGCGATGTTCCCGCCCAGGGTGCAGAACTGCTGGCTTGCCGGGTCAGGCGGATAGAACAGCCCCCGCGCCTCGACCTCCCGCTGGAGGTCGCCGGTGATGACGCCCGGCTCCACGATTGCCATGCGGTTCCGTTCGTCGATCTCGAGGATGCGGTTCATGCGCTCGAAGGACAGGACCAGCCCTCCCCGGACCGGCACCGAGCCGCCGGACATGCCTGTCCCCGCCCCGCGCGGCACGACCGGGAAACGCCTACGGTTGGCAAGGAGGAGTATCTGAGAAACTTCCCGGGCGGTCGCCGGACGGGCGACGGCTGCGGGAAGGGATGCAGTCCGGGTCGCGTCGTAGGAATAAACAACCAGTTCTTCGGGACCGGTGAACAGGTGGGCGGGGCCGACGATGGCCGCGAGCTCCTTGAGGACCAACGGATCAAGCATAGACGCGGTAATTGATGTCCGGGAAGAGGTTGTCCTTGTACTCGATGTCGCTCAGCCAGGCCTCGTCGATGCGGTTCGCCCGGATGTCGTCGTAGAGCCGCGTGAACCGGAGGACGTGGTCCTGCGTCCGTTTGACCGCGTATTCCACGTGGCTGCCGGTCTTCATGATGAAGGCCCAGTCCGAGCTCTGCGCGAGCAGGAGTTCCCGGGCCGCCTGGTTCAGGGCGCGCCGGAGCAGGCCGTCGGCGCTCGGGAACTGGCGCGCCAGCTCTACCATCCGGTCTGCCGCCGTATGCAGATGACGGTAGATCCAGTCATTGGTCCCGTTGAGCCAGACCTCGGCGTAGCCCTTGAAGCCCCAGCTCGACAGGGACGGCGTGGCTACCTGGCAGGTGGGGTTCTCGGCAAGGTATTCCATGGGCGTCGTCAGCTTGATGGTCTTCTGGTCAAAGGCCATCTTCCGCATCAGGAAGTTGATCCAGTCCGGCCCTTCGAACCACCAGTGCCCGTACAGTTCGGCATCGTAGGGCGCGACGATGATCGGCTTCCGGTCCTGCACGATGCCTGCCAGCCACTCGATCTGCTTCTCCCGGTTGAACATGAAGTTCGCCGCCTGGTCGGCCGCCCGGTCGAGCGCCCACTGCCGGACATAGGGGTCCTTGTGGTTCGACTTGCCGGTGATCTTGTAGTACTTGATCCCCAGGTTCACGCGCACGCCGTCGGCGGGGAGATAGGGCCTGACGTAATCGTAATCCAGGTCGAAGCCGACGTCGCGGTAGAACTCGCGGTAGTTGTAGTCCCCGGGATACCCCTCGACGGAGCTCCAGACCTGCTTCGATGACTCGATGTCCCGGCCGAAGGCGGCCACGCCCGACTTGCAGCAGATCGGCGCGTATACGCCGTACTTGGGCCGCGGGGACGCATGGAAGACTCCGTGGGAATCGGTGAAGAAGAAGCGGATGCCCGCTTCCTTCAGGAACTCGTCGAGGCCTTCGAAGTAGCCGCACTCCGGCAGCCAGATGCCCCGCGGGGGCCTTCCGAGGTGCTTGGTGTGCTGTTCGACGGCGACCTGGATCTGGGCGCGCACGGCGTTCGGATTCAGCATGAGCGGCAGGAACCCGTGGGTCGCGCCGCAGGTGATGATCTCCAGCTTACCCAGGTCCTGGAACTTCTTGAAGGCCGTGACAAGGTTCCTCCCGTACTTTTCCTCGAAGACGTACCGCGCGTTCCGGAAGATGTCCCGGTACATGTGGGCGATGGGGTTGAACTCAGGCTGGTCCTTCGTGCGCACGATCTCCTTCTCGGCGAGCTCGATCAACTTGGTGATGTGCCGGACGTAGCGGTGCTGGAGCAGCGGGTCCGTGAGCATGCCGATGAGCGTGGGCGTCAGGCTCATGGTGATGCGGAAGTCCACGCCGTCGTTCACCAGTCCGTCGTAGACATTGATGAGCGGGATGTAGGTCTCAGTGATCGCCTCGAAGAGCCAGTCCTCTTCCAGGAACTGGTCGTACTCGGGATGCCGCACATACGGCAGGTGGCTGTGCAGCACCAGCGCAAGATAACCCTTTTCCATGTTTCCTCCGGATGATCCTTGACCACGGAGACAGGGAGGGCGCGGAGAAGCGGTCCGGCCTGCTTGCCGGCTTACTTTTTTTTAGCAGGCCTGTCGACCCTCCTCCGCACCTCGGTGCCTCGGTGGTGAGATAGGGTTTTGAAAAGAAAAGCCCATCCACAGGGGATGGACTCTCGCATGAACCAGGCGGCGTCAGTGACCGTCGGGCCTTACTTTTTCCTCGGCCTCTGCTTCGGGAACGTACCCGGCGAGGTGATCTCGAGCAGCCTGCGCTGCCGCAGGACCTCCTGTGCCTCGGGCGATGAGAAGCCACCGTGTACGCCGTGGACCGAGCCCGGGACGCCGTAAAGCTTCATGAACTCCTCGTCCACAAGCATCCACTCCTCGTCCAGTACATCGGAAACGCCGTCCCGCGGCATGGTCACTCTGTTCGAGCGGACCAGTGTGAGGAACCGGCCGTTCGGCGCCATGAGACCCAGGTCGGCGCAGAACGAATGGGTCGGCCTGCCGAAGTCGAAGTACCAACTGCCCACGCGTTCGTACACCTCCTGGTCGAAATAGGCCGCGGCATTCGATCCATCGAACTGGATCCCGGTCACATCATACACGCGGATACAAAGCTTGCTGTCCCAGCCGAACCACGCCTTTTCCTTCTCCAGCCGGACCTGGGGCAGTTCCCAGTAGCCCAGTGCCATATAGGGATCGCGCGCCAGCAAGGCCATCCGCTCGCCGCCGTATTCATGCGGGAGCGTGTCATAGGGCATCGGC
The DNA here is from genome assembly GCA_963840455.1 of Nitrospirota bacterium. GTDB lineage: Bacteria > Nitrospirota > UBA9217 > UBA9217 > UBA9217 > JAAXXJ01. The sequence continues at coordinate 14,836 of CAWIYV010000002.1, forward strand.
GGCTTATGCTCAGACGTCCCCGTGTAGTACTTGGCATCGGACACCCGCTCCTGGGCCATGAGCGGCTCTTCCACGCCCGAAGGCATCTGCCACTCACGCCGGGGCAATGCGTCTTTAACGGGCTTTGCCGCGGCGGCCTTGCGGGTCACGGTCCGTTCTTTCAGTAATGCCTTAGCGGTGCCCTTTTTCTTCATTGACACGGTCTTGGCCTCTACGGATTTCGTTGCCGACTTCTTGACCGTCTTCCCGACAACAGCTTTCGAGGTCTTCCTGGCCGCTGTCAATGCGGTCTTGGCAAGGGCCTTTACCATATCCGCCTTTTTCGCCCCCGTAGGCAGGGCAATCTTGTTCTTCCTAGCCAGGGCTTTGAGCTCTGTGATCGTCATGGACACCAATTCGTTCTTGTTCATCTCAAACCCCCTTTCCGGCTTTCTGCCGTCAGATCATCACCAGTTGAACTATAACACAAAATGCCGTGTTAATCAAACGCTTTACGGTCCTTCTATCGCTGCCGGAGCGTTGCCCCGGGAATAAAAAAAGGGGCTACGGATGACCCGTAACCCCTCTGGTGCGATACGTGAGACCGGTTATTTCTTGACGGACACCAGAAAGATCGGCGCGCCCATATCGTTCAGGCTAGGTGTAAGATTATAGGTGACCGTTTCCTTTTTCGTGCTGCCGTCCTTTGCCGCGACCGTGTATTCGACCTTGAACGGCCAGTCGCCCGCAACCTGCGCACCCCGCTCGAGGATCGTGATGGGGGACTTCAGGGTGACGCCTTTGGGATCGCCTTCGATCGCGGACTGGATCGCCTTGATGGCATCTTCATCGGTCGGGCCTTTTGAGGACTTGGAGCATGCTGAAAGGGAAACGACGGACAGTACCACCAACAACAGGAAAGCAATGACTTTTACGCTGGTTCTCATTTTCCACTCCTTGGTAAGAAATGATTACCGGTCAGGTCAGGCGCCGGTGCTGTCAGTCGCGAAAAACGCAGTATATTAGTACAAGCATACTGAATTGTCAATACAAAGTTACGGACGTGTCAAGCCCAAGCAGAAATGTCGTATTCTTACCAAAGCAGAAATGTCCTGTTTTAAGAGGTGCTGGACACTGCTGTCTTTTCTTTCTGATCGAGGTTAAGGGGCGCTCTCCACGGATGTGCCCCTGCCGGCTTTCCCCTATCCCAAGTCTTGTGCAGCTTCAGCGACTCCCTACGTTCTTTTTCCGGCCGGGCAGTAATCTTCTGAAACCTCAAGCGTTGCCCATTATGCAGAATCCGCATTGAACCATCCGTCCGCTCTTCCACCAACACCTTCTTAGCCCGGATATTGTCTTTGATCTGATAGAGCTTCTTGTCATGAGCAATGGTGAAGTCATTGCGCAATGCCCGCACGGTCCGAATGGACAATATCCGTTCCAACTCCCTGCGATCTGTAAACGGTCGGTGGAGATCCGTGTCCTTCGCCGGAGATACCCGATATCTCTGATTGTAGCCAGGCAAGTAGGTTTCCAAAAACGCATTCCCCTCGTCTTTACTTCTGATGCCTGCTAGCCGCATTTCTTTTATCACCCGGTCCTGAAATGTCCCGAATAACCGCTCCACCCGCCCCTTGGCTTGCGGAGAATAGGCATGGATCACCGTCACGCCGAGTTCCTGAAGGCTTCTTTCGAACTGGCTCATGAGCTGTCGGCCTTCAAGCTGGTCTTCGATCGTCTGATACTGAACCGGCGCTTTATAGGTCGAATGGCGGTCTAAATACACGCTCTGAGGAATGCCGTACTGCCTGATATATCCTTTGAAGCTGTCCATGGCTGGAAGCGTACCTTCGTAATCATAGAACCTGGCGTATACTTCACCGGTGGCATCGTCCACGTATCCCATCAGTACGCAGGCCGGGCCGCGGCCCTCAAACCAGTCGTGGTGGGAACCGTCCAACTGCACCATGGCGCCCCGGCATGCTTTCCGTTCCCGCCACTGCCGGTGCGGCCGCCTCTTGCGCTGCCGGTACGGCAACCCTGCCTCAAGAAACCAGGTCCGCAGGGTCTCAACGCTTACCTTGATTCAGTTCTTCTCCCGAAGCTTTTCGCTCGCGAGGGTAGGACCAAACTCATGGTAGCGTTCGCGGCAAAGTTCGATTACCGTGTCTTTGACCGTCTCCGCTATCTGGTTGTTGGGCTTCCTCCCCCGAGCACAATGGCAAACCCCGGCATCGCCTTCCCTCCTGACACGCCGAATGATCCGCTGCAGCTGTCGAAGGCATAAACCAGCCATATCTGCCGCCTCTGCTTGGGTTATCCTTTTCTCTACGGCTTTACGAACAAGATGTAACCGCTTTGCTTCCTTCATGCTCATCGTGATAATGCCTCTCCCCATCGTGCCCTCCCTTGACGGAAGGACAATACGACATTTCTGCCTGGGAGAAATACGACATTATCACTTTGGAAGAACATACAAAGTTACGGACGGTAACGCTCTACTCTTTTCTCTTCTTTCAATATAATAGAGTATATAGGTTGTACGTGAAAACGGACATTTTTGACAAACTCCCATAAAAACCTTATACTGCCGGCGATGAAGATCCGCGTGGTGATAACAGGAATGGGCGCGATAACGCCGCTCGGGAACGATATACGGGCCCTTTGGAAGGCCCTCGCCCAAGGCAGGTCGGGCATCAGGCATATCACGAAGTTCGACGCGTCGCAGTTCCCCTCCCGTATCGCCGGCGAGGTCAGGAAATTCGATCCGAGGGATTTCATGGGTGCGAAAGAAGCGCACCGGACCGATCCGTTCATCCAGTACGCGCTCGCTGCCGCCCTTTTGGCCGTGGAAGATGCCCATTTTTCCGTCACCCCGCACTCAGCGATCCGCACCGGTGTCCTGGTCGGGTCCGGCCGCGGCGGCGTGGCGACGAACGAGAAGAACATGGCCGCCTTCCTCGCGAAGGACCACCGCGCCGTCTCGCCCTATTACACGCCCATGACGCTCGTGAACATGGCATCAGGCGCCGTAGCTATGAAGGTGGGCGCGAAAGGCCCGTGCCTCGACGTGTCCACCGCCTGCGCAACGGGGACCCACGCGGTCGGCGAGGCCATGAAGATCATCCAGCGTGGAGACGCGGACGTGATGATCGCCGGAGGTACCGAGGCCGCGCTCACGCCGCTCGTGCTCGCGGGTTTCTGCCAGGCGAAAGCGCTGTCCCGGCGGAACGACGAGCCCGAGAGGGCAAGCAGGCCTTTTGACCGGGACCGCGACGGGTTCGTACTTGCAGAAGGCGCCGGGGTCCTCATCCTCGAGGAACTGCGGAATGCGGAAAGACGCGGTGCGGACATCTACGCTGAACTGGCGGGATACGGGCTAACCTCCGACGCCTTCCATTATACCCGGCCCGATCCCGACGGCGACGGAGCCGCGCGCGCCATGTCCCTGGCATTGGCCGACGCGGGAATGCGGACAGAGGAGATCGACTACCTCAATGCCCACGGGACCTCGACCATATCGAACGATGCCATCGAGACGCTCGCCATCAAGCGGGCGTTCGGGGCCCATGCGAAAAAGCTTTTCGTGAGTTCCGTGAAATCCATGCTTGGCCACATGCTCGGCGCTGCGGGCGCTGTCGAGGCGGCCGTGACCGCGCTCGCGGTCCGTGACGGAATCATCCCGCCTACCATCAACCTGGAGCACCCGGATCCTGCGTGCGACCTCGACTATGTGCCGAACGCCGCGAGAACGCAGTCAGTCGGTGCGGCCCTCTCCAACTCCCTCGGATTTGGAGGGACCAATGCCGCGCTGGTGATCCGGCGACCGGGGTCGTGACCGCCGAACACATGACAGGAGGTTCTATGACAGGAACAAAGCTCTTTCAGAAGAAAGCACGGGTCTACCTGCTCCTCGCGCTCTACGGGATGCTGGCCCTGCTCGGAATCGCGTTCAGCGCCGTACTGATCAAACGGAACCAGGACCCGTCGGCGGCGGCGGGCTTCATGGTCGTCTTCGGCGTGGGAATGTGCATCCAGACCTATCTGAAAAGCAGGAAGCCCGTTGTGGTGGTGCAGGAGCAACAGCTGGAGTTGAACCAGACCAACCGGCCCGAGTACGTCCGCTACAAGGACATCACCAGCGTGGAGCAGCGGGACGCGGGGCAGATCGTTCTGAAGGTGCGGGACGGCCATACGCCCCGGAAGGTGATCATTTACGGAAAGTATCTAGAGAAGAAGGATGCGGAACAGCTTGCCGAATTCCTCGGCAAGAAGGGGTGGAAGCACTGACGGTCACGCGCCGGCGGCCACCCGTGTATCCGGCTTGAACTTGG
>CAWIYV010000003.1:0-23951 GCA_963840455.1 Nitrospirota bacterium
CAGTTTCGCAATCGCTTCGTCATTGAACGCATCCAGTTGAATCGATCTCTCAAATGCCTCTCTCGCTTTCTTCGAATCTCCCGTCACGATCCGATGGTAGAATCCCAGTTTCTCATACCCCTCCGAGGACTCCGGATTCTCCCTGATAAGTTTCTCCACCGTTACCCTCGCCTCTTCCCCTTTGTCCAACAGGATGTAGATCTCCACTTTGAAGGCCAGAAGGAATGGGTCATTTGGAATCGCTCCCAACCCCCTGTCGCATTCTTTCAGCCCCTCAGCGAAGTCGCCGTGAAAGGTATAGAGATAGGACGTGAAGATGCAGGGTACCGGATCTTGAAGAAATGAGTTTTTCGCCTCCTTCAGTATCTCCCCTGCCTCCTCCGGATGATTCCCTGTGATCAACAGGTACGCCTTCCCCAACAGGGCCAAGAGTTCTTTCTTCTCCCTCAGGGCTTTGTCAAGGGAGATCTCTGCCTTCTCCTGTTCCCCCTTCTTCAGCGCGATCAGGCCCAGCCCTGTCAGCGCTCGCGTATTGCCCGGGTCCCTCGACAGGGTCTCCTCAAATACCTTCCCACTCTCATCCAGCTTCCCTTCGTTCAGCAGCGCCTCTCCTCGCCCAAGGCTCCCCTCCCTGAAGGTCAGATACCTCAACAGCCTCTTCTCCGTCAGGTAGTACGTCCACTGCGTCCGCTCTTTCGGCATCACGATGATGCTCTTCGTCGGCGCCTGGCTCCCGATCACCACCCCCTCTTCGTTCCTCCCTACCGAGATCGATCCGAAGGCATTCGAGAGTTGAACATTCCCTTCCAGCACGGTCACCCTCGACTCATTCTCCTTGACCGAGAGCCCCCACTCTGTCCCACGGATCGCTGCCGTCGCATAGGGCGTCTCGATCACCACCCCATCCCGTACCCCTTTCGACCTTGTCCACACCTCCCCAGATTCCAGCCGGAGCAGGATCTTGAGCGGCCCCGCTTTCTCTTTCGACGTCGTCACTTTTTGATGACGAGCGTCGTGTTGCTCGCCAGCTTCAACTGTGTCTCATCCCGGAACAGCATCGATAGACGACCCCCCGCTGCCGTCTTCACCATGTCATCCGTCACCAGTTCCTGTCTCGACACCGCCGGCCGGAACACCTCCTCAGGAACCAGACGCACCACGGCCTTCCCTGCCACAAACACAATCTCCCCAACAGGGCTAAACCCCTTCCTCTCCAACCGTTTTTCTGCGGCTTCACAAAGGGAAACGACCAGGATGATCCCGAGGATCGCTCGAACGGATTGCTTCACCAGAAGGGTCGCTCTCATGCCCCACACCCCTTCACCATGGCAATTCACTCTCGTCCCGGCCCGTAGACAGTGCAAGAATCTCCTCCTTCCTTGGAGGGGGGATAAGATGACAGATGAGACACAGCGATTTTACCTAATCTATCCAAAATGTCAACTGATTATCAGCCAATGAGAAGCCGGAGGACAAGATTCAGGGTTTTTTGGATGAAAAGCCCGTCTAAGTTTTCTTGGCCAATACTCGGGGCTTACTTCATAGCGTAATGCCTCAGTGACTGGGTCACGCAGTCGTCCACGGAGGTCGACCTACTCCGTCCTCGCGTTTCAGAGGCGGAACTTCACAGGTGAGCCTAATGAGCCTCTGGACTTTGATGGACGATGGTTTGCCAAGGGTCGTGAGGAGGTCCTTCGCCATAGGATCCGCCACTGAACCGCTGCGGGTGAGCAGGTCAACCTCCGTGGAATCAAGGTGTGCCGTGCGGTAACTGAGGGCTTACTCCATAGCGTCAATTCTTCTTGACTCCTTCCTTCCATTTTGGTAATGTGATAACCAATATCAAGTCTCTGAGCCAGTTTCCCGTAAATCAACCTACTAACATAACCTTTAACCTTTTGGAGAGAGTGATGAGGGAAAGATTCCAAAGAGTACCACCAGTCACCCCATTTTTTTAGAAAGGAAAAAGACATGAGTAAAGGAAAAAAGACAAAACATGGTAAAAAAATTAGGAAACAGGAAAAGAAAAAGAAGTAACGGTCACAGGGTACAGGTCTGTAAACCTTAACGTTGGAGAACAAACCAAAACAGACGTGGCGGGGAGAGTGGAATAAGCCTTGTAGCGGGACCGTCTGAATGCAAAGCACCACGTTTTCCAGACGTTGCTGGACTTGATTTCTGGTGAGGTCTCGCATAATCCATTCCATGTCAAAGAAACCCGCATTTACAAGGCTTTCGGAAGTGTTCCCGACGGGTCTGTTTATGCAACTATGAGTAAAATCTGTTTACGTTGGTTCGACCCCAACACGGTTCTTTAAAAACCCTCTATCGTCTGGCGGTGAGGACACCTCTATTTCCTTCCCGGCAACAAAAACAGTTGAGCATATCACTATGAGCTGTTTACCGTGGACTGTGGGCTTTTGTAACGGTAGTTCAAAGTATTAATTTTCAACAATGTCCCCAAAAGTCGATTCAAGGTTTATCCCGTGAATGCCGATCAAACCTGAGAGATTGCCAAAACCGTCTTCCGACTTTACCTCCTAATCGAAGGGTGCGTCCATAACATTGGAAAAGGAATTTTATATGTTAAAAAAGATGCTCATTTTCATATTTGCAGTGATCTTTATCCTCCCGATAAGCACGGTTGCCCTTGAGAGAGACGAACAGATAAAAGGTTTTGAAAAGAAGATAAGAGGGATGCTTAATAAAACCAGAAGTAGTCTTCCCATCATCGACGTGGAGTACCACCATGGTGGGAAGATAGAGATGCAGAGACTCTTGTCCAAAATGGATCAAAACGCCGTGGCATTAACGTGGCTGGGACCCAATGAAAACCTCGGAAGCGAAGAATCCATAAGGCTGGGTGAATCATACCCTGACCGATTCGTTCCAACAACCGTTCACGGTGATGGTGAACGATGGCACAGTAGCGACAAGGGTTTTCTTGAAAAGCTGGCAAAGGACGCGCGGTCAGGGAAATATTTTGCCATGGGGGAGTTTGAGGCGAGGCATTATGCTTCGGACACAAATAATTATGTCTCGTCGGGGGGAGCTTCCCTTGAGACCGATTGGAAAAAGGTGATTGAGGAGTTCCGGACAGGTTTGTTTTTTTGTAGCCCTCTCTCCCGGCGGATCGTTTTCCGTCAGGCGCGTCAGTCCGCAGATAATATGAAATCCGTCGCTCTCCAATTACCTAATAAATGAACAATACCTTATTGTCCCGATAAAATCAAGTAAACACGGTGCAATAATATAATCTGAAAGATGCATTTATCGAAAAGGGAACGCAACCATAGATAATAAGAGAAGAGAGAGATCTGCTCGTATCGATGCGCAGTCCTACAATTTACCTTTCACCAGCGAATCCAACGCCGACGGATCAAGGGGACGACCAGAAGCCGGCCGATGGGTAATGTGATGCCCCCTACCATGCCGCCGATTCGTATTTACAAGTGAATACTGAGGTGTTATAGTATCCCTCATGAAGCATGGAATGATGCATAAGATCATGTCCGGGGCTCTGCTCTTTTATTTCGCCCTTTTCGTCATTCCGCCGGTATCCTCTTTTACCCCAACATCGGGAATGTTCGCGACTGCTGATGACGGGTCCTCCCTTGAGCAGGATCATCGCCAGACCAGACTCTATCTCGTTGACATCTTCATCTGGCTCAAGCTGAAGGAGTCCCGGCATTCCGTTGCGACGGCGATAGCACCGGTTGACCAGGCCGCTGCGGAAAGACCGGCCGTATCTTTTGACTCGCTCACAGCGCTTCTGCCCGACCAGACAGAGCATATGGTCCGGGTCACCAGGATCCTCCGGCACGCCATTTCCGGGCACCTTTCCCGGACCTCTGATATCTACTTTGCCCGCTCGGGCATCGCTCCACCCTTCCTCGCGTAGCACCCCGCTGTAATCCACGGAAAACAACTGTTTAGACCGTCAGAGCCGACCCGGCTGTCGAATCGTGCTGTCCGCTGCTTGCTTTTCGCACGGGTTAACATGTTCGTTCACGCGCCTACGCGCGGTGACGGATCGTTTCCCGCCGGTCGGAGGCGTGTTATGCAGCGCGCGTTCACGGCTGGACGCGAAGCTCTCTGTGAGTCTATTAGGAGAATCTATGAAAGCAAAAGAACTGATGCATCCGGTTAACGATTACCTTAGACCGGAATTGACGCTCAAAGAAGCGGTGTCCCTCCTCAAGAAATGCAGAACCGGAGAGGAGAACATCTGCGTGCGGGCGCTTCCCGTTTTGGACGAGCAGATGAAGTTCGTGGGCCTGTTATCCATGGGAGACATCCTGAAGGCAATCTGGCCGAAATACATGTCGCTCATGAGCCTCGGCAACTTCGCATGGGACGGAATGGTAGAGGAACTCGCGAGGCGGTCGAAAGACCTGCGCGTAGAGGACCTCATGACCCGCGAGGTCGTCACGGTGCGCCCGGATTCGCCGCTCATGGAATGCGTGGACCACATGCTAAAGTTCGGCGTGAAGAAGCTACCGGTAGTTGATCCAGACGGTGCAGTAGCCGGCATGCTCTACGAGCGGGATCTGTTCTTCGCCATCGTCGGGGCGATCCTGAACGACAGCGGCAAGCCGGAGGGCAAGCCATGACGCTGGAATCATCAACACCGGGGATTGCGTTCATCATGGATCTTCCATTCTGGATCGCTACGGTGGTGTTCTTAACCGCCTACGCGATGATCATCACCGAAAAGTTGCATAAGACCGTGGTCGCCATATTCGCGGCTTCCCTCATGCTCGTCCTCCGGATCGTGGAGCAGCATGAGGCGTTCCACGTGGAGGAGCTCGGCGTGGACTGGAACGTGATCATCCTGCTGATCTCCATGATGCTCATCATTAACCTGATGCGGCCGACGGGCGTCTTCGAATATATCGCCATCCGGTCCGCCAAGTGGGGCAAGGGGGACCCCTTTCGGATCATGGTGATCTTCGCCCTCGTCACCGCTGTCCTGAGCGCGCTGCTCGACAATGTAACCACGGTCCTTCTGATCACCCCCGCGGCCATCCTGATCGCCGACGCCCTTGAGGTCGACGCCGTACCCTACCTCATCTCGTCGGCCCTCGCCTCGAACATCGGCGGTACGGCGACGCTCATCGGCGACCCGCCGAACCTGATGATCGCGTCGCGTGCCCAGCTGACCTTCATGGACTTCATTGTCAATCTCGCTCCGCTGGTCATCATCCTGTTGGTCCTGTACCTTGTTGCCATGAAACTCATCTGGGGACGCAAACTGGTGACCCGCGACGAATTAAAGGAGCGCATCATGCAGATGGATGAGCGCGAGGCCATCAAGGACCCGGTCATGCTCCGAAAGTCCCTCGCCGTGCTCGTGCTGGTCCTCGCCGGATTCGTCTTCCACGGCATCCTGCATTTCCAGCCAGCGACTATCGCTCTATTCGGTGCGGGCCTGCTGCTGCTTCTTTCGCGCACAAACGAGCCCCACCACGTACTTTCAGAGGTCGAGTGGCCAACCATCTTTTTCTTCCTCGGCCTGTTCATCATCGTTGGAGGTGTCGTGAAGGTGGGGCTCATCAAGCGTATGTCCCTCCAGATTCTTGAACTAACGGGTGGCGACCTGTTTGCAACCTCGATGATCGTCATGTGGTTCTCCGCCATCGCCTCCGCCGTGGTAGACAACATCCCCTATGTCGCCACGATGAACCCTCTGATCGTTGATATGGCGCGGCAGCTCTGGCCGGACCTGTCCGGCATCCAGCTTCTGCAGCACCCTGACCTCATGCCTCTCTGGTGGTCCCTGGCGCTGGGCGCCTGTCTGGGCGGGAACGCAACGATCGTCGGTGCGTCTGCAAACGTGATCGTCGTCGGCCTCTCGGAAAAGGCGGGGAGGAAGATCTCCTTCTGGAAGTTCATGGCCTATGGCACTCCGGTTATGATCATGACGGTGGCGGTCTCGTCCCTCTATGTATGGATACGATACTACCTGCTGCGATGAGTGATGATCCAATCATCGTTGCACTCAGTTCAATGACCTAAAGGAGATACTTTCCATGAAAAGAACTATGATACTGATAGCTGCAGCGCTCGGTGCTCTCGTACTGTATGTAGACCTCAGCGGCGGTAAATTCCGCGATCGTATCGAGCGTGAGCGAGCATCGATCCTCAAGGCCTGCACAGCCGCTCCTGCCATTTCCGCTTCGCAAAAGGGTCTCGCTGATCTTCCTGCGCCCGTGCGGAAATATCTTCAGTTTGCGCTGGGGGGGCGAAGCAAGTCGGTCTCATCCGTGCGGATCAAGCAGTCAGGTTCGTTCCGATTAAGTGAAAAGGATTCTTGGACGCCCGTCACTGCCAACCAGCTGCTGGCCCTTGGAAAACCGGCTTTTGTCTGGCATGCCCGGCTCCAGCCCCATCCCTATGTTTGGACGGAAAGCCGGGACATACTGCACGAGGGTGTTGCTAAAACGGAGCACCGGCTATACTCGGCCTTCCCATTCCCCCTCAAACGCTTTATCGGCAAGGCCGCTGATGTCTCCGCTCTCGTCAGATATCTGACCGAAGCGCCCTGGCTCCCGGCAGCTTTGCTCCCGAGCGACCATCTCTCATGGAAGGCCATTGATGACCGTACCGCCAGAGCCACTCTGATCTACAATGGATATCGGGTCAGCGCTGATTTCACGTTCAACAGTGAAAGCGAGATCACTCAGGTGACTACACGGGACCGCACCTGGAACCGATCGGGCGCCTCCGAGGCGCATCCCTGGATAGCCCGTTATCAGCGGTATGAGCTACACAGCGGGATCAAGGTTCCCATGGAGATGGAGACGGAGTGGAGTATCAACGGCAAAAGCTTCCCCTACGCCCGGCTGCAGGTCGACACGATTGCATTCGAAGGTATGTAGCAAAACAAATAAGAGGGGGGGCCGGCAGTGGATCACCGGCCCCCTCAGGAGAGAGTTCGTATGAGAAGGAAAAGCTCGTACGACTACAGTTTGCCTTTGACGAGGGAATCCACGACCGACGGGTCGGCCAGCGTCGACGTGTCGCCGAGCTCGTCGACCTGGTTATGCGCGATCTTCCGCAGGATGCGCCGCATGATCTTGCCGCTCCGCGTCTTGGGCAGGCCCGGAGCAAACTGCAGCTTGTCCGGCGTGGCGATGGGGCCGATGACTGTCCGCACGTGGCCCACCAGGATCTTCTTCAGGTCATCGCTCGGGGTCTGGCCTTCCTTGAGCGTCACGTACACGTAGATGCCCTCGCCCTTGATGTCGTGGGGATAGCCCACGACCGCGGCCTCGGCCACGGCGGGATGGCTCACCAACGCGGACTCCACCTCGGCGGTGCCGAGGCGGTGGCCGGAAACGTTGATCACATCGTCAACGCGGCCCATGAGCCAGTAGTCCCCGTCCTCGTCGACCCGCGCGCCGTCGCCGGTGAAGTAAACGCCCGGGTAGGTCGAGAAGTAGACCTCCTTGATGCGCTTGTTCTCGGGATCGCCGTAGGTGCCGCGCAGCATGCCGGGCCAGGGCTTCTCGATGACGAGCTTGCCGCCCTCGTTTACCTTGGCGGGCGTGCCATCGTCCTTGAGGACACGGGGAACCACGCCGAAGAACGGCCTTGTCGCCGAGCCGGGCTTGGTGGTCATGGCGCCGGGCAGCGGCGTGATCAGGATGCCGCCCGTCTCGGTCTGCCACCATGTGTCCACGATGGGAAGCTTCTCGCGGCCCACGTTCTTGTGGTACCACATCCAGGCCTCGGGGTTGATGGGCTCGCCCACGGAGCCGAGAACCTTGAGGCTCGACAGGTCGTGGTTCGTGACCCATTTTTCGCCTTCCTTCATCAGGGCGCGGATGGCCGTCGGCGCCGTGTAGAAGATGTTCACGCGGTGCTTGTCAACGATGTCCCAGAACCGGCCCGGGTTGGGATAGCTCGGGATGCCTTCGAACATGAGGCTCGTGGCGCCGGCGGAGAGCGGTCCGTAGACGATGTAGCTATGGCCCGTCACCCAACCGATGTCGGCGGTGCAGAAGTGGATGTCCTCATCGTGATAATCGAAGATGTACTTGAAGGACAGGTTGGTATACAGCATGTACCCCGCCGTGGTGTGCAGCACTCCCTTGGGCTTGCCTGTGGAACCGGACGTATACAGGATGAAGAGCGGGTCCTCGGCGTCCATCTTCTCGGGCTCACAGTACAGGCCGATGCCGGGGGCATTCACTTCGTCATGCCACCACGTGTCGCGGCCCGGCTCCATCGGCATCTTTCCCGTTGCGCGCTTGACGACAATGACGTTCTTGACCGTCGGGCACTCGTTCAGCGCTTCGTCTGCGTTTGCTTTGAGCGCCACGAACTTGCCGCCCCGCATGCCTTCATCGGCGGTGATAAGCAGCGACGACTGGCAGTCCTGAATGCGATCGATCATGGACTTGGCGGAGAACCCGCCGAACACGATGGAGTGGATGGCGCCGATGCGGGCGCAGGCCAGCATGGAGATCGCGAGCTCCGGGATCATGGGAAGATAGATCGTCACCCGGTCGCCCTTCTTGATCCCTTTCTTCTTCAGCACGTTGGCGAACTTGTTCACTTCCATGTACAGCTGCTGGTACGTGAAGGTCCGGTACTCGCCTCCGTCGGCCTCCCAGATGAGCGCTGCCTTGTTCCGCGTAGCGTTGTTCACGTGCCGGTCGAGGCACTGCACCGACGCGTTCAGTTTCCCGCCCTGGAACCACTTGATGTAGGGCTTGTGGAAATCGTAGTCCAGCACCTTGTCCCATTTCTTGTACCACGTCAGGTTCTTCTCGGCCTGCTCGGCCCAGAACTTGTCCGGGTTCTCCACCGACGCCTTGTACATCTTCTCGTACTCGGCCATGCTCTTGATGTGCGCCTTCTCGCTGAAGGCCTTCGACGGAGGAAAGGTCCTTTTCTCCGTCGATAGTACTTCAATGCCCTTTTTCTCTGACATCGATGCTCCTCCTTCGTATGAACAGGTTAAGGGTCTCAAACCCTTGGAATGGTCCTCAGTTCCTCTGCGATGCGAAAAGGCAAAAGGCAACCTAGTTGCCGCGAAGGCGCCAAGAGCGCGAAGGAACTCCTGAATAATGCGTGTACGTCCCGTAGTTTTTCTTCGCGTCCTTCGCGTCTTCGCGGTTCAATTCCTTGTCCGCGCTTCATCGGTATAATGCTTTTCCTCGCTACCGTTTCTCCACCAGCAGGCCGAGTTTCCCCGCCAGCCACTTCGTTGTCGTGGCCTGGATCAGGATCGTCATCAGGATGGCGATGAAGGTGAGCGATGCGATCGCCTGGCTGCCCGGGGCTTTCATCCCGACGAGCATGCCGGCCAGCGCTGCCGGGATAACGCCGGTCTCGCGGGTCCAGCACATGAACAGGAGTTCCTGCAGGCTCCACTTCGCCCTCCGGTCCGGACCGGCGCAGACAAAGACCGTTATCGGTCGCGCAATGAACATGAAAACGACGATTACCGCTATACCGCCAACAAGGTGTTTGCCGATCAGCCCGAAGTTCACGTGTGCGCCCAGCAGGATGAAGATGAACATCCGCATGATGAGCGACGTGGTCAGCACGAATTCTTCGAGCCTTTCCTCTTCATGGTCCTCCATGCGGAATCCGAAGACGTCCTTGTTCTCGAGCACGACACCGAAAACGAACACGGCCATGAACCCGCTGGCATGGAGGCCGTCGGCGCTGAGATACGCGCCGATCACCGCCATGAGCGTAACGAGCGGTGCGTACTCCACAAGGAAATCATATTTCTCATGGGCGATCAGGAAGGCGGCGCAGTAGCCCAGCACGCCGCCGGCAACGATGCCAAGGACCGACTCCCACAAGAGGCCAAAGAGCGCTTTCCCGATCGAAAAGCTTCCGGAACCCATGGCGATCCCGAGGATCGAGAAGGTGACGATCGCGCCCATGGCGTCATTGAACGCAGACTCGCTCATCACGGTCTGGGATACCCGGTCCTTGATGTGGATCTGCTTGAAGATGGGGACAAGCGTCGCCGGGTCCGTGGAGGCGATCGTGGCGCCCAGGAGCAACGAGATAATGAGCGGCGCGCCAAGGATGTAATGGGCCGCGAATCCCGTGATGGCCGTCATGATCAGAACGCCTACCGTGGCGATCACGACCAGCGTGATCCACACCTCCCTAAGCACGCTCAGGCGAAGCGTTGCGCCTCCGTCGAAGAGAATGTAGCAGGAACCGAAGATCAGGATGATCTGGTTCAGCGCCGAACTTTCGCTGATATCGATCATCGGGAGCACCTCGGGCCCGAGCAGGATCCCGGTCAGCAGGAACACCACCACATCCGGGACCTTGAGCCATTGCGCCAGCAGGCCCGACAGCGAGCCCGCGGCAAGGATGATGCCGAAGACCAGCAGAACGTGTTTTGCGCTTTCGATCGAGGAGGAGGATTCCATCATTCCCTCAACACAGAACGAGCACCGTCCCGCGATAGGGAAGCGATGCATCGTGCAACAGATACGAGTATAGCAGAAACAGGGCGCTACCGCCCCTTCGTGCCGGTCATTTTGCCAGGGGTGGAGGTCCGAAGAACAGGATCAATGCGATCCGGATGATCACAATAAAGAAGAACGAAAAGAACGGTATGCACCCGCCGATGGCCCCCCACATGGTCCCCTGCTTTTCCGGCGGGACTGCCGCAAACGGCACGATGGCCCGCACCACCCGGTACACCGGGTCCGTGACCTTCCGGAACAGGCTTGAGATGACATTATCTTTTGCGGCAGAGATCAACGTCACCACCACCCTTCCCAGGATCATCCACATGACAAAGGAGAGTGTGTAGTTAATTATTTGAAATACGTATATGTTCATGGATTATTTGAATTCCCTTTGCCCCTGCATGGATAGATAAGACTATGTCACCACGAAGTCGCGAAGAGCACGAAGAAAATTCTCTGTCTGAAACCAAACGACATAAATCTTCGCAACCTTTGCGCCTTGGCGGTTCTAAAGTTACCTGGCAAGATTCCTTTCAGAGAAAGAAGGCAGGCATCCCCGCCCATGCGGGGATGCCTGCGAATATGAACAATATGCTTACTCTTGAGCTGCCTGCGACGCACCCTTCGGGATGCGGACGCTCTCGACGAAGTCCTGCAGCTCCTGGCTCGGCGGCGCCGTCATGCGCGACACCGCATAGTTTATGATGAATCCGAGCGGAATGCCGAAGAGACCGGACGAGATGGTCTTGATGCCCCAGATGTCGAGGCCATAGAACCGGCTGCCGATCATGTAGCCGACGCAGGAAAGGAAGCCTACCCACATTCCGGCGAGCGCGCCTGCTTTGTTGGCCCGTTTGTCCCAGATGCCCATGACCAGCGCCGGGAAGAACGAGGCCGCGGCGATGGAGAATGCCCAGGCAACGAGTTCCACGATGATGGTGAGCTTGAAGGTCGCCACCCACGCTGCGATAAGTGCCGTGACCACCAGCAGGGTGCGCGAGATCGCCAGCCGCCTGGTGATCGACGCGTGCTGGTCGATCATCTTGTAGTACAGGTCGTGCGACAGCGCGTTCGAGATGGTCAGAAGCAGACCGTCTGCTGTGGACAGGGCCGCAGCCAGACCGCCTGCTGCCACGAGGCCGGAGATCACATACGGCAGACCCGCGATCTCGGGCATGGCCAGCACGATCGCATCAGGCAGGATCGTGAACTCATAGAACTGCAAGATGCCGTCGCCGTTGATGTCCGTGAAGGACACCAGGCCGACCTTGCCCCAGTTCGCGATCCACGATGGCAGCTTGTCGATCGGCAGTCCGATGACGTTGTGCAGCACTTCATACCTGCCGAAAGCGGCGACCGCCGGCGCAGTGAAGTAGAGCAGGAATATGAAGAACAGCGACCATCCCACGGACATACGCGCGTCCTTCACCGACGGAACGGTGTAGTACCGCATCAGGATGTGAGGCAGGCCTGCGGTGCCCACCATGAGGCAGAAGGTGAGCGCCAGCATGTTCTTGGCGTCAAGCCGAGCGAACGGCTCGAGGTAAGGCTTGATCGGCTTGGACTTGCCTGCCGCAGTTCCCTTGGCAGCGGTCCACTTTTCCTTCGCTTCGTCAGCGGTCTTCGGGAGCGCAGCCAGAGCTTTCTCAAGCTTAGCTTTATCATCAGTGTTCGCAGTTGCCGCGATCTTTGCGTTCAGGTCAGCCTTCTTTGCGTCAAGGCTGCCGGGCAGACCCTTGATGTCAGCATCGAGATCAGCGGCCTTTTGCTTCCAGAGGCCCATGACCTCCTGTTCCTTCGGGCTCGCATTGATCGCCTTCTCCTGAGTGTCGATCTTCTGGAGCGCCTGACCATAGGCGATCTCGGAGATCGGATTGCCCGTGACCTTGTAGGACATCACTGTAGGCGGGATCAGGTAGGCCACGATCAGAATGATGTACTGGGCCACCTGTGTCCAGGTGACGGCCTTCATACCGCCGAGCATGGAGCAGACCAGGATGCCCGCGAGGCCCACGAACACGCCGACGGAGAAGTCGAGGTTCAGGAACCGGCCCATGATGATGCCCACGCCCGTTACCTGCGCGATCAGGTAAGTAAAGGACGCCGTGATGGCGGCGATGATGCCGATGGAGCGGGCAGCGTTGCCGCCATACCGGGCGCCGAGGAAGTCAGGAATGGTGTACTGGCCGAACTTCCGGAGGTAGGGGCCGAGGAACACGGCGAGCAGCACATAGCCGCCGGTCCAGCCCATGATGTAGGCGAGGCCGTCATAACCGAGGCCGAAGATGGTGCCGGCCATGCCGATGAACGAGGCCGCGGACATCCAGTCCGAGCCGGTCGCCATGCCGTTGAAGAACGCCGGCACCGAGCGGCCGGCAACATAGTATTCCGAGACCTTCGCCGTGCGCGACATGATGCCGATCGCGGCGTAGAGACCTATGGTCACACCCATGTACACGTAGCCGATGGCCTTCGGGGACATGCCGAATGCAGCCTCGCTTATCCCGAGCGCGATCACGAATACGATGAACCCGACGGTATAGATCCCGTAGATCTTGCCAAGGTTGTCAAGAAATCCGCCTTTAAAAGCCATTTTATTCTTCCTCCTCTTCCACGCCGTATTCCTTGTCAGCCGCGTTCATCTTGAAGGCATACCAGAAGATCAGGATCACGAAGATGATCAGCGAACCCTGCGCACCCATGTAGTAGCCGAAGGGGAATCCGGCAATCACGATGTTGTTCAACAGCGGCGTGAAGAAGATCGCCACGTAGGTCACCACGAACCAGATGACCATGATGATCGTCGTGAGCCGTATGTTGAACGCCCAGTACGCTTTTAACTTCTCTTTATCAAGGCCTTTTAATTCTTTAGCCATACTGCTTCCTCCTTACACTATGATAGGATGTAGATCAGTTAATCCTGGATACTGTACTGCAAACGTTTTTTCCCTCTCACCTCCTCCCTTTATGGTTTCGCGATCCGCAGCAGGTCCTTCACGGTCCTGACGCCGAGCCCCGGCAACAGGCTTAAGAACCTCTGAAAGAGCTGCGCCGTTATGAACGCATCCATGAGCGCGTTGTGCGCCGCGGAAACCGGTATATGATATTTTTTAGCCATGCTGAACAGGTCCTTGTTCTCCTCACAGGTATCGTACTGACTGCGCGATCCCCTGCTGTGGTCCTGCATCCATCCATGGATCTGCAGGGTGTCCGCAACAGGCTGTGGGAACTTTGTATTATGAAGCCGTTTCATCTCCTTGTTCAGGAAGCCCAGGTCCAGGGACAGGAAGTGCCCCACCACTACTGCGCCCTCACAGAACTTTAACAGGTCCCCGATCACTTCCCCGATGACTCGTTTGTCTGCCACGTCCGACGGCGTGATGCCGTGGACCACGATGCTTGCGGACCTGAGCGCCGTCTCGGGGCTCACCATCTCATAGAAGGTCTCGCCCAGAAGGATCCTGCCGCCCTGCATCCCCACAGCCCCTACCGAGACGATGGAGTCCTTCCTGAAGTCCAGCCCCGTGAGCTCCGTGTCCATGACCACATATCGGGCCGCTTCAATGGGCACCGCAAGGTCGACGCCGGTGTTAACGGCCGGCCTGCGCATGAACAGCCCCATCAGGTTGTTCACCCCCCGACCATGCCGGGCCCGTACTGGTTGATGATGCCGTCCTGCACCGACGTGATGACCTGGAACGATTCCTTCAGGATCCGCTTTTCCAGGTTGCTCAGGTTTCTTGGATTGATGAAATTGTCGGGCGGCTCTCCGCGCTCGATCTGCCCCACCTGGTGGTGGATCCGGAGCAGGGTGATGAACTCGAAGGCCTGCGCCAGTTCGCTCCCCATGGTGTCAATGGTGGGGTGTTTGCCCTTCATAGACTCGATGCGCTCGAGCGTCGAGGTCTCGCTGACGCCGGACTCGAGAGAAAGGAGGCGGACGATGTCCACGAGCGGCCCGATGCCCCGCAACTTGAGGTTCAGCTCGTCCTTGTGCTCGCCGCCCTTCTCCACGATGAAGGTGCGGAAAAAGCCGAGCGGCGGCCGGTTCCTCGTCGTCGCCGCTGCCATGTGCGCGAGGAACAGGTTCTGCCCCTTCAGGCTCTTCATCAGGAACTCGCGCAGTTCGATGCCCAGGGCCTCCTCGCCGTAGAGCGGGCGGAAGTCGAAGAAGATCAGCGACCGCAGGATCGCGTCGGGTGTGGGGTGATGGATCCAGCCTGCGAAGTGCTTCTTCCAGACCGAAAGCGGCTGGCACCACTTGGGATTGCTCGCCATGTAATCCGCCGGGCAGAGCGGGAAGCCGCACTTCACCAGGCCGTCGCGCACATAGAGCGCGAAGGCGGAAAAGTACTTTTGCGCCGCCTCTTCCTGGACCGCGCCCGCTGGGTCCGCATAGACGATGGCGTTGTCCTGGTCGGTCTTGAAGGTCTGCTCTTTCCGGCCCTCGCTCCCGAAGGAGAGCCAGCAATAGGGCACCGGCGGCTTCCCGAATTTCCGTTCGGCGAACTCCAGCACTTTCCGCACCAGCCGGTCGTTCAGTTCGGCGATGATCTTGGTGATGTTGCTCGCCCGGGCTCCCTCCTTCAGCAGGAGTCCCACCACCCGGTTGATCTTTGCCGAGACCGGCACCAGCCCGTCGATGCTCTCCTGGCTTTCCAGGTCCTTGGCAAAGGAGAGCGGGGACGAACCCTGCAGCAGCATGAGGTCGTGGTTCGAAAGGACCCCCTTGAGCCTCCCCTCCTTGATCACCAGGATGTGGTGGATGTTGTGCTTGATCATCTTGAGGACCGCTTCAAAACAGTAGTCCTTCACGTCCACGCGGATGAGCGGCAGGGTCATGATGTCCTTGACCGGGTCGTTCACGCTCCGCCCGCGGGCAACCACCTTTTCCCGGAGATCGCGGTCCGTTATGATGCCCGCGGGAAGTCCGTTCCGGTCCATGACGATCAGGCAGCTGATACGGTTCTTCGACATCTCCAGCGCGGCATCCCGGATCGTGGTGTCCGCCTCGACCGTGACCACGCCGGTGGTCGCGATATCGCCCACGGGCGTCGTGAACAGGAGATGGTCGCTGCTTCCGTAGAAGAGGCTCTTCGAGTGCATCTCCCGGTAGACCTTGTCCACGTACTTCGTGAAATGGCTCTGGAGAAAGTATTCGGTGAACGCCGGATTGGATTCGATCAGTTCAAGGATCTTTTCCCGCCCCAGGAGAAAACAGATGGTGTCCTCGAGGGCAACGACCGTGGTCTTCTGGCGGTCCTGGCCCATGAGGGAGATGAGGCCGAAGGTGTCGCCCTCACCTCTATGGTCGATGATCACTTCTTCGCCGTTCTCGGTCCGCACCGAGACTATGACGCCGCCTTTCTTGATGATCCTGAGTGAGTCGCTCGCGGGGGTGTCCTGTTTCAGGATGACCGCGTCCTTGGGATAGAACTCGATGGTGAGGTTCTCCGCGACAGCCCGCAGGTCCGCTTCCTCCAGGAACTGGAAGGGGGGCACGTTCTTCAAAAATACAACGATGTCCTCTGCAATGACGCTGGGCATTAGGGCTCAATTTATTGAGGTACTGTGACAACGTGAAAAAACCATTATATTTTGCATGCAATTATATTAAGTAAGCAAATAAAATACCAATTGAGCGAGAAATGTCATGGGTAAGGACGACGGGGAGTAAAGCGGAAGATGTAGAACGAGAAGAGGAGTGTTTAATGAAATTACACCGGACCGCAGCGTTATGCAAGAGTTCAGTGAATTGTGCTGAACCTATTGATGAATTGCGTCATATTCTTTTATTGTTGGGAACAACGGTGCCGGACTGTTCATATTGCCAGAACGAAGAATTCATAAATGTTTTCCGTTTAAAAGACTGGATAAATTTAAACATTATATAATTATAGATTTAATTGTTCTTATATTGGATTATATTGATTTGTTGGAATTTTATGATGTTAGTAACTTCAGGTTACATACTGTTATCGACTTATGTTACCTTGTGTATCGATTGACATTCTCACTTCAAACTTAACTCCTCGTGCGTTTTTTTCAATTAATTATTAATGGATATACAGTATGGACCCCTTCTCAAATGAATAGAAGAGAGCCGCCAGGTCCTTACGGGCAATGACCAGTGACGAGATCTTTTTCTCTCGCGGCAGCCTGCCTGAATATCCCTTCCCCCGGATGATGATCGAGTCCTGGACAAACAGGGACATTTTCCCCGGCGCACCGTCGGTCTTTCCCGTGAGAACATAGCGGCCCTTCCGGAACTGCGGAGGCCGTGCGGCGGAAAACGTGAACCCGAAGGTCCGGAGGATGCGATTCCGGTACTTGAGCGTGCCGGTTCTCGTCGAAAGATCGATCAGGAGGTACTTGGAGTCGGATCCCGCGAACGACCGCTGGAACAACAGGAAGTCCTGCTCCTGCTTCAGCGCCTCGATCCGGGTGGCTAGCTTTGCCTTTTGTGCCTCGAGAAGACGCTGATCATCCTTTTCCCGTGGGGGGCCATCCATGCCCATAAGCAGCGCCGACAGGAGGAGCAGGAGCCCCTGTGTCATTTTGCGCATGCTTTTTTCCATAAAAAGCCCGAAAGGAGAACGTAACATGATCGTAAATCTCGGCATCTGTCTCGCCTTCACAGTTTTTTCAATATCCTAGTAGATATAAACCTTGGTCCCGATCTTTACCGTCTTGTACAGTTTTTCAAGGTCCTTGTCCCCCACCGAGATGCAGCCGTGAGTGAAATGGGTCCCCAGGAGCTCCGTGTACTTGGTGCCATGGATCTTATATCCGTTGCCGAGGATGAGGGCGTATTTACCCAGCACCTCCCGCACGATCCGGTCCGGATCGTTCTCCGCCGGAACCGGCATGTTCTCCTCTACATAGGACCAGTCGGGCCTGATCCACACCGGATTCCGCTCCTTTCCCAGCACGGTCAGGGACCCCATGGGGCTCTCGAAGTACCAGTTCCTCCCTGTCTCCTCCTCGATGAACTGCCTGCTGCCGGTCCCCACGACCGCGGTGAGCAGGACCTTGTCGCCCTGGCGGAGCGTCAGCCTGTTGTTCTCGGTGTCGACGACGATGTACGGCGCATCATCATCCATCTCCTTCAGCATCCGGCTGAGGCCCTGGTTCTGTTCCTCCAGGACCGCGGCCTCCTTCTCGAGTGCGGCGACCTTCGCGCGGAGGACATCGAGGGGAAACTCATCATCTGATGCCCGCGTCGTATGAGGACAGATCAAGAACGCCACCGAGACACAGAGGCACAGAGCTGTTCCGTACAACGAAAAGGATCTCACCGCAAAGGCGCGAAGGTCGCGAAGGAAAACCGGGGATCCGCTCATAGGATTCTGCTGTCCTCGCGCTCTTCGCGTCTTCGCGGTAATGCCGGCATTTCTTTTCCCGTCATTCCTCACTCCTCACTCCGTGCTCAGGAAGATCTTCCCGGGATTCAGGATATTGTTCGGGTCCAGCGCCCGCTTGATCCGTCTCATGGCCTCGAGGGCTTGTTCCCCGGCTTCCAGCGGCAGGAAGGGCGCCTTGGTGATACCGATGCCGTGTTCCCCGGAAATGCTTCCCTGCATCCGGAGGACGGCTGCGAAGATCTCCTTCACCGCAAGCTCGGCCTGCGGCCGCTCCTCTTCCTCTAGCATGATGTTCACATGGATGTTCCCGTCCCCTGCATGGCCGAAGCAGACGATCAGGAGGCCATAGCGCTTCGCAATGTCCTGTACCTCGGCAAGGATGTCCGGCACCCTTGCCGGGGGGACAACGATGTCCTCGTTGATCTTCCGGGGCTTGATAGTATACAGCGCAGGGGAGATGGCTCGCCGCAGCTTCCAGATCCTATCCTGTTCACGTTTATCGGTCGCCCGCGTGACCGTAATTGCGCCCGCTTCCCGGCAGGCGCGCTCAAGGGCATCGGCCTCCAACGCCGTGGCCCGCGGAGATCCATCCACTTCAGCGATGACCATGGCGCCTGCGCCATGGGAAACGTCCTCTTTGAGATAGGTCTCGACGGCGCGGATTGCTCCGGAATCGATGAGTTCAAGAGCCCGGGGAAGGATGCGGCCTTCAGATATCTTTGAGACCGCGATAGCGGCGCTTCGAATGTCGGGAAAGAACGCAGAGAGGGTCTCGACGCTCTCCGGCCGCGGCAGGAGCCGCACGATGATCTTCGTCACCACCCCCAGCGTCCCCTCGGACCCGACGATGAGCCGCGTGAGGTCGTAGCCGGCCACGCTCTTGAGCGTGCGCGATCCGGTCTCGATGATCTCGCCCGTCGGCAGGACCACCTCAAGGCCGAGGACATAATCCCGCGTCACGCCGTACTTGACGGCGCGAAGCCCGCCGGCGCATTCGGCGATGTTCCCTCCCAGGGTGCAGAACTGCTGGCTTGCCGGGTCAGGCGGATAGAACAGCCCCCGCGCCTCGACCTCCCGCTGGAGGTCGCCGGTGATGACGCCCGGCTCCACGATTGCCATGCGGTTCCGTTCGTCGATCTCGAGGATGCGGTTCATGCGCTCGAAGGACAGGACCAGCCCTCCCCGGACCGGCACCGAGCCGCCGGACATGCCTGTCCCCGCCCCGCGCGGCACGACCGGGAAACGCCTACGGTTGGCGAGGAGGAGTATCTGAGAAACTTCCCGGGCGGTCGCCGGACGGGCGACGGCTGCGGGAAGGGATGCAGTCCGGGTCGCGTCGTAAGAATAAACAACCAGTTCTTCGGGACCGGTGAACAGGTGGGCGGGGCCGACGATGGCCGCGAGCTCCTTGAGGACCAACGGATCAAGCATAGACGCGGTAATTGATGTCCGGGAAGAGGTTGTCCTTATACTCGATGTCGCTCAGCCAGGCCTCGTCGATGCGGTTCGCCCGGATGTCGTCGTAGAGCCGCGTGAACCGGAGGACGTGGTCCTGCGTCCGTTTGACCGCGTATTCCACGTGGCTGCCGGTCTTCATGATGAAGGCCCAGTCCGAGCTCTGCGCGAGCAGGAGTTCCCGGGCCGCCTGGTTCAGGGCGCGCCGGAGCAGGCCGTCGGCGCTCGGGAACTGGCGCGCCAGCTCTACCATCCGGTCTGCCGCCGTATGCAGATGACGGTAGATCCAGTCATTGGTCCCATTGAGCCAGACCTCGGCGTAGCCCTTGAAGCCCCAGCTCGACAGGGACGGCGTGGCTACCTGGCAGGTGGGGTTCTCGGCAAGGTATTCCATGGGCGTCGTCAGCTTGATGGTCTTCTGGTCATAGGCCATCTTCCGCATCAGGAAGTTGATCCAGTCCGGCCCTTCGAACCACCAGTGCCCGTACAGCTCGGCATCGTAGGGCGCGACGATGATCGGCTTCCGGTCCTGCACAATGCCTGCCAGCCACTCGATCTGCTTCTCCCGGTTGAACATGAAGTTCGCCGCCTGGTCGGCCGCCCGGTCGAGCGCCCACTGCCGGACATAGGGGTCCTTGTGGTTCGACTTGCCGGTGATCTTGTAGTACTTGATCCCCAGGTTCACGCGCACGCCGTCGGCGGGGAGATAGGGCCTGACGTAATCGTAATCCAGGTCGAAGCCGACGTCGCGGTAGAACTCCCGGTAGTTGTAGTCCCCGGGATACCCCTCGACAGAGCTCCAGACCTGCTTCGACGACTCGATGTCCCGGCCGAAGGCGGCCACGCCCGACTTGCAGCAGATCGGCGCGTATACGCCGTACTTGGGCCGCGGGGACGCATGGAAGACACCGTGGGAATCGGTGAAGAAGTAGCGGAGGCCCGCCTCCTTCAGGAACTCGTCAAGGCCTTCGAAGTAGCCGCACTCCGGCAGCCAGATGCCCCGCGGGGGCCTTCCGAGGTGCTTGGTGTGCTGTTCGACGGCGACCTGGATCTGGGCGCGCACGGCGTTCGGATTCAGCATGAGCGGCAGGAACCCGTGGGTCGCGCCGCAGGTGATGATCTCCAGCTTGCCCAGGTCCTGGAACTTCTTGAAGGCCGTGACGAGGTTCCTCCCGTACTTTTCCTCGAAGACGTACCGCGAGTTCCGGAAGATGTCCCGGTACATGTGGGCGATAGGGTTGAACTCAGGCTGATCCTTCGTGCGCACGATCTCCTTCTCGGCGAGCTCGATCAACTTGGTGATGTGCCGGACGTAGCGGTGCTGGAGCAGCGGGTCCGTGAGCATGCCGATGAGCGTGGGCGTCAGGCTCATGGTGATGCGGAAGTCCACGCCGTCGTTCACCAGTCCGTCGTAGACATTGATGAGCGGGATGTAGGTCTCAGTGATCGCCTCGAAGAGCCAGTCCTCTTCCAGGAACTGGTCGTACTCGGGATGCCGCACATACGGCAGGTGGCTGTGCAGCACCAGCGCAAGATAACCCTTTTCCATGTTTCCTCCGGATGATCCGTGACCACGGAGACAAGGAGGGCGCGGAGAAGCGGTCCGGCCTGCTTGCCGGCTTACTTTTTTTTAGCAGGCCTGTCGACCCTCCTCCGCACCTCGGTGCCTCGGTGGTGAGATAGGGTTTTGAAAAGAAAAGCCCATCCACAGGGGATGGACTCTCGCATGAACCAGGCGGCGTCAGTGACCGTCGTGCCTTACTTTTTCCTCGGCCTCTGCTTCGGGAACGTACCCGGCGAGGTGATCTCGAGCAGCCTGCGCTGCCGCAGGACTTCCTGGGCCTCGGGCGATGAGAAGCCACCGTGTACGCCGCGGACCGAGCCCGGGACGCCGTAAAGCTTCATGAACTCCTCGTCCACAAGCATCCACTCCTCGTCCAGCACATCGGAGACGCCATCCCGCGGCATGGTCACTCTGTTCGAGCGGACCAGCGTGAGGAACCGGCCGTTCGGCGCCATGAGACCCAGGTCGGCGCAGAACGAATGGGTCGGCCTGCCGAAGTCGAAGTACCAACTGCCCACGCGTTCGTACACCTCCTGGTCGAAATAGGCCGCGGCATTCGATCCATCGAACTGGATCCCGGTCACATCATACACGCGAATACAAAGCTTGCTGTCCCAGCCGAACCACGCCTTTTCCTTCTCCAGCCGGACCTGGGGCAGTTCCCAGTAGCCCAGTGCCATATAGGGATCGCGCGCCAGCAAGGCCATACGCTCGCCGCCGTATTCATGTGGGAGCGTGTCATAGGGCATCGGCGGCTTATGCTCAGACGTCCCCGTGTAGTACTTGGCGTCAGACACCCGCTCCTGGGCCATGAGCGGTTCTTCCACGCCCGAAGGCATCTGCCACTCACGCCGGGGCAATGCCTCTTTAACGGGCTTTGTCGCGGCGGTCTTGCGAGGAACAGTCCGTTTCTTTGCCGACGCCGTCCTGCCGGACGTCTTCTTTTTGACCGCGGCCGTCGTCGTCTTCGTTGCGGACTTCGCTGCCGACTTTTTAGCAACCGTCGTGTCCGCTTTCTTGACAGCGGCTTTCGAGGTCTTCTTGGCCGTTGCGGAAGCGGTCTTGGCAAGAGCCGTTACCATCTCCGCCTTTTTCGCCCCGGCAGGCAGGGCGATCTTGTTCTTCCTCGCCAGGGTTTTGAGCTCTGCGATCGTCATGGACACCAGTTTGTTCTTGTTCATCTCAAACCCCCTTTCGATAGTTCTCTTCCTCTTAGTTATTTTCACTATAACACAAAAAACCGCGATTATCAATCAGTTTAAGGCCTTGCACGCCTCGCGAGGCTTTGACAAATCGGGGTAAAACACCGTATACTGCACGGCGATGAAAAACCGTGTCGTTATAACAGGACTGGGAGCGGTAACGCCGCTCGGGAACGACATGAAGACCGCCTGGAATGCCCTTGTCCAGGGCCGATCCGGGATCGAGCGCATCACGAAGTTCGACGCCTCGTCGCTCCCCTCGCGCATTGCCGGTGAGGTCAAGCGATTCGACCCGCTCTGCTTCATGGCCCCCAAGGAAGCGCATCGGACCGATCCCTTCATCCAGTACGCCCTTGCGGCCGCTCTCATGGCGGTCGAGGATGCAAAGCTTGAACTGACGCCGGCGTCCGGACTCCGGACAGGCGTATTGGTCGGTTCCGGACGGGGTGGCATCATGACGAGCGAGAAGAATGTCATCGCTTTCCTGGCCAAGGGACACCGCGCCGTCTCGCCCTATTACACGCCCATGACGCTCGTGAACATGGCGTCAGGCTACATTGCCATGAAGCTCGGTGCCCGAGGGCCCTGTCTGGACGTTTCCACTGCCTGCGCCACGGGCACCCATGCGATCGGCGAGGCCATGAAGATCATCCAACGGGGCGATGCTGATGTAATGCTCGCCGGCGGGACCGAGGCCGCGCTCACGCCGACCGTGTTCGCAGGTTTCTGCCAGGCGAAAGCGCTGTCCCGGCGGAACGATGCGCCGGAGAAAGCCAGCAGGCCTTTTGACCGGGACCGCGACGGGTTCGTACTTGCAGAAGGCGCCGGGGTCCTCATCCTCGAGGAACTGCGGCATGCGGAAAGACGCGGTGCGGACATCTACGCTGAACTGGCGGGATACGGGCTAACCTCCGACGCCTTCCATTATACCCGGCCCGATCCCGACGGCGACGGAGCCGCGCGCGCCATGTCCCTGGCATTGGCCGACGCGGGAATGCGGACAGAGGAGATCGACTACCTCAATGCCCACGGGACCTCGACCATATCGAACGATGCCATCGAGACGCTCGCCATCAAGCGGGCGTTCGGGGCCCATGCGAAAAAGCTTTTCGTGAGCTCCACGAAATCCATGCTTGGCCACATGCTCGGCGCCGCTGGCGCCGTCGAGGCGGCCATAACCGCGCTCGCGGTCCGTGACGGCATTATCCCTCCGACAACCAATTATGAAACGCCCGACCCGGCATGCGATCTCGACTACGTGCCGAATCAGTCGAGGAGACAACCGGTCAGCGCAGCCCTCTCCAACTCGCTCGGGTTCGGCGGGGTCAATGCAGCGCTGGTGATCGTGAAAACAACATAAGCTGACATGCTTGCAGGCTTGCACGCTGATGAGCCAGGAGGTTCTATGATCGGAGCGAAATTGTATCAGAGGAAGGAGCGGATGTATCTCTTGCTCGCCTTGTATGGGATACTGGCACTACTAGGGGCTGCCTACAGCATCGTGATGGCAACGCGGGGCCAGGACCCGTCCGGGGCGGCAGGATTCATGATCGTCTTCGGCGTTGGAATGTGCATCCAGACTTATCTGAAGAGCAGGAAGCCTTTTGTCATTGTGCAGGAGGAGCGGCTCGAACTGAACCAGACGAACCGCCCCGAGTACGTCCGCTACAAGGACATCATCAGCGTCGAGCAACGGGACGCCGGACAGATCGTCCTGAAGGTGCGTGACGGTCATACGCCGCGCATAGTGACCATATATGGCAAATATCTGGAGAAGAAGGATGCGGAACAGCTCGCCGCGTTCCTGCAAAAGAAAGGATGGAAGCGCTGACGGGGCCGTCAAGCCCGGCAGGCACACCCTGCACCTTACCTGCCTGCGTCGGAGGCAGGCTCGGGCTTGAACTTCGAT
>CAWIYV010000004.1:0-229808 GCA_963840455.1 Nitrospirota bacterium
CCGAAACATCTTTTTCAGCGGCGACGCAGATCGTCGGCGACATCGTGGGCGTACCGGATGACCCAGAAGGACCGTTCCCGGTCCGATGCTGTCCGTCGGCCCCGCATAGATTCTGCACCACACACAGGCCGAATTCGTCCTGATGTCCCATCACTCGTCCCATTCGCGCTCGTACTGCTTGTACTTTCGCCCAACACCCTGCCACGCTCATCCGGAGTCCCGACAATGTTCCGGAAGGCACGGACAGTAATGGTCGTGAAGCTCCACGGCCAGCGCCTTGCTCCCGCCGGCGATCTCCTTGTCCATGATCCAGAAGGTAACGGCAAGTATCTCGTGGAAGACCGTCTCGGGCGGTACATCCTTGAATGGCGGGTCAAGCCGCTGCAAGTCGTCCTTCACGAACTCCGTTGCATGCCGGACGGCCAGCTCGAACAGAAAGGCTCCGAGTTCCCTGCGCGCCTGGTCCTTCGGCAGCCGCTTGATCCGCTCGGCCTGTTCCCGTGTCAGGAGCTCGTGCCTGCCGGTGAGCTTTCTCTTGAACCACGTAATGATCGTCATGGGGTGGCTGTTCCTCCGCTCTTGTAACATCGGTGGCATCATACCACGTTGTCCCATCGTACTCAAGTGTCCTAAGAGCCTCTGGTCATGCCGGCAGTAATGAAAAAACTGTTTACACCGTTTTGATTTTATGCTACTGTTTTCCCGTAACAGTCCAATACATGATACATCAATGCGGACGGACGCGCCCGGGAGCCAGCCAGCAGTGGGTCCCGGGAGAGAAGGCTGGATAACGATGCCATGGCATCGCGTCCGGCCTTTTTTCATTTGTACAGAGAGCAGCAGGCAGACGACGCAGACCTGGGGAGGCTGCGGCTATCCTGATCATTCCGGCGCAGGTCATGCGGCATTCGGCGCCCCCTCCCCGCGGCATCCCGGCATTCATCGCGAACACGAGAGACCGCTCCGGGCAGTCCTCGCTATTCTCTCTCAGGAGGTGTGCTATGGGATTATTCGGCAATCTGTTCGGCAAGAAGGAAGAACTTCCCCCGCTCGACCCGGCCAGCCCCGCGGCGAAGCGGCTGGAGAAGTTCAAGACCGAGCTCGAAGCGTTCGTCGCCAAGATGAACGACACGCTCGAATTCGTGCCCGCCGATGAGGCGGTCTACTGCTTCATCGGCAAGCCGCCGGCCATGTTCGGCATGGCCTGGTTCCATGACGGCAAGGAGCACAACATGAAGACGCTCGCCAAGGACAAGGGGCTCTCCAACAAGAAGCTCGCAGATCATGTCCCTCAAGCTCGGCGAGGCCTATCAGAAGCACATGGGTGAACCCTCCTTCTCGACCGCTATCGCCGGTAAGAGCGTCAAGGTCCACCCCTCCGACGCTCTGCGCAATGACGTAGTCCAGATCATCCACGTCCTCGAGTAGTTCTGGTCTCGCCCTACCGATGTTCACCAAGCGGCCTTCGGGCCGCTTTTTTATTGCGCACGACCGACATGCCAGGCCGCCTGTCCCCGCTCGCCCGACGGTGTTCTCCAGGCAGGATATCCTCTCTCCGCTACGAACTTCTTCCTAGGAACAAATACCCATCGTCATAGGAACTAATGCCGATTTCCCTTTTTCCCTCCGCGTAGTATCCTATAATCAACAAGAGCAAGAAAACCACCCTTAAGGAGGGAATGAACATGTTGAACAAAGGCGGACATAAAGTGGCGGCAGGGACCTACTGGAATCTGGCGAACGGCAATCGGGTGAACATGGAGCAGGAAGGCGTGCTTCCGGGAGACGGGAAGGCCCGGTACCTCAAGGCCCCGGTGGCGGTCATGCTGGTGGCGGCCCCGGTGATCGGCCTGGTCTTTGCCGTGTTCCTCCCCTTCATCGGCATCGCGATGACCCTGAGCCTGATCGGCAAGAAGCTGGTCGATGGCGTGGCATCGGCGGCTGCGGGCAGCATGTCCTTCGGGTGGCGGCCCATCGAGGCCTACCTGGCCGGCCGGAAACGGACGAAAGAAGCGCGGGAGAAGAAGTCGGACAAAGGCGCAAAAAGCTAACGTACCACGAGCTGGGCACAGAGGAAGGCGGGACCGGTCACACGATCCCGCCTTTTTTGTATCCATTGATCGGAACTAGCAGAAACCGCATCTTTCCGATTATTTATGCAATATTCTTCTCCACACAAAAAATATGCGTTTCCATATGGTATCTTCGACATATCGAACGTTCGCACGTTGCTGACCCACCACTCTCACTGAAAGGAGGAAAGGAATGAGAACCATTCGTACCACAGCAGTACTTGCATTCCTCGCGCTGCCGCTC
This sequence comes from Nitrospirota bacterium, assembly GCA_963840455.1. Classification (GTDB taxonomy): domain Bacteria; phylum Nitrospirota; class UBA9217; order UBA9217; family UBA9217; genus JAAXXJ01. The sequence continues at coordinate 2,317 of CAWIYV010000004.1, forward strand.
CTGCTGCCGACAGGGGCACTAGCCGCAGCGGCGGAAGGCAAAAAGGCGAAGAGCATCGACGAACTGGCTAAGATGTACGATTCGACAGGCTGCAAACAATGCCATGAGGAGATCTACAAGGAGTGGGAAAAATCGCTCCATGCCCGGTCGATCTATGGCACCGGCAGGACCGCGGCGACGATCAAGACAACGGTCACCGTGGGGCTCATGGGCTGGAAGCATTCCGGCGTAAAAAAGCCCGAGGACGTGGAGAACCGGCACCTCGCCATCTGCACGAAATGCCACCTCCCGCAGTTGGCGGACGCCACGGACGACGTGGCCAAGGAGATCGTGAAGAATGTCAATATCTTCATGGACCCCAAGTCCAGTGATGACGCGAAGAACAAGGCGGAGCAGCAGCTGACCAAGGTCAGCATCAACTGCCTCGTCTGCCACCAGCGGAACGCGATCACCCACAAATGGGTGGACGGGTTCCCGCAGAAGAACGAGGTCTTCGGCTCGAAGGAAGGCAGCCATCCGGACCCGGCGCATCCGGTCATGAAGAAGAGCCCCATCATGTCAGAATCCATCCTGTGCGGCCAGTGTCACGGCCTCGGGCCGAACTTCGAGCTCGAGAACCCCTCGCAATGCGGCACGCTCTACGGCAGCTACCTCTGGGCCTACCGCGCCGAAGGCGGCCAGGAAAGCTGCCAGGAATGCCACATGAAGAAGAGCAAGCTCGGCCACAACATGCAGAGCTACAATGACCTGAACATGGGAAAGGCGGCCGTGGACTTCCGGGTCGAGACCCTCGGCTATATCTGGCGCGACAAGGCGAAGATGATACCCCAGACGCTGGTCAAGATCGAGATGATCAACCGCGCCGGCCACGCCATCCCGGACGGCTGACCCACACCCAACCGGCTGGTCCTGGAAGTGACCGCGAAAGATTCAAAAGGAAAAGAGATAGCGAAGCATACCCGTATTTACATGCCCATTCCCCAGCAGCTCGGCCGCGGCGACAAGATGGGCCGCGGGCCCTACGAGAAAAGCGGCATCATTCGCGACAACGGCCTGCCTCCGAACAGGCCAGTGCTTGAACAGTTCGAGATCCCCTTCCCTGCTGAGTTCGTCAAGAAGGACGGCAAGGACGTGACCAACATCCTGGACTACGATATGACCGTGGACATCGAGCTCATCTACGAGCCCTTTGGCGACAAGGACACGGGCATCACGTGGCACAAGGTGACGAAGAAGATCACGCTTGAGAAGGGCGGAGTATAAGGGTCAGGAGACACTGAAGGCTGAAGACAGAAGAACGACCAGAAAAATAGAACGCCGGCGGGATCGCATCCTGCCGGCGTTTTTTATTGAAGTTCCCTGCAGTAAAATGCAGGGAATCGTCGATCCTCAGGGATGTCTTTTTATCCTGGCTCCCGGGCAATACGCTCGCGCTTGGATTGAAGCTCCCTGCAGCAAGCTGCAGGGAATCTTCGATCCTCAAGGAACTTTTATTATTCTAATCGCCCGCTAACCCCGCAGCAAGCTACGGGGAATGCGCTCGCTCCTGGATTCAACAGACCTTATTTCTTGCTATTTGAGGATACCCTTCACGATCACGTCAACCGCTTCCTCGGGCGAGAGGCCGTGGGCCATGAGGGTCTCCATCTGGCGTTTGTCCACGCTCCCGATGGCGGCCTCGTGGGTCACCTTGGCGCCGGGGTCGTTCACCTGCACGATCGGGACCGCCCGCGCCACGGCCCGGTCCTTCACGATCTCCATGCAGTCCACGTGGCCGCGCGCACCCTCTGCATTGCCCTCGGTGATGCCCGTGACCTCGGCTGTCGCGTCGTCCTCGATGGCAACGCGGGTCTTGATGATGCTGCGGCTGTTCTTCCCCGCAAGCAGGACCTTGTCGCGGATATGGATATCATCCGTAGCATGGCCGAAGACCCTTGCCGTCAGCTCGGCAACGGCGTTCTCTCCGGCCTCGACCGTGTAATCGATGTCGAGCTTCCCCACCCTGCCGGTGGTCAGCGTGAAGTCGGTGAAGTACCGGCCATTCCTGCCCACCTGAACCGACAGTTTCGGCACGACCGTCACCCCGCCATGCGGACCGTGGTAGTGGGTCTCGGAGTACCGCATCTCCGCGCCCTCGCCTATGGAGACCGTGGCGTCCATGATGTGCCGGACCTTCTCTGCTTTCGGGAAGATGCAGTGGGCGATGAAGTGCGCCGACGCGCCCTCCTCGAGCTTCACCTCCATGGCGATCTTCTGCGTCCCCTTCTTGTGGAGGACACCAAAGCACATGTGGACCGGGTTCAGGAGCTTCACACCCTTCTTCACCGTCACCTGTGCACTGATGCCGTTCCAGGTCTCCCGCGCCCTGACCTCCAGCCCCTCGACCGTGCGGCTGCTCAGGATGCGATGCCCGCTCGCGGCCAGGTGGGCAAAGCCCGCGTCGGCCAGGGCCTTCACGTCGCCGCCCGCGCTGCCGAAGCACGCGGTCAGTTCTTCGAGCTCAGACATAGTGGCACTCCCGTCCAGTGCAGACATCGCAGTGCCTCGCCTTGTAATGCTCTGCCACCTTCGCCGGGTTCCCTGTGCAGACGATCCGCCCCCCGCAGAGCTGCGATGCCCGGTCCGCGATTGCGGCGATTTCCTCGCGGTGGGTGATGAGCAGCACTGCGGACCCTCCGGCTTTGAATGCCGCGATCACGTTGATGATATCCTGCGTGGAGAGCATATCGATGCCCGAGTCGGGCTCATCGAGGATGGCGAGCTTCGGCTGGAGCGCCAGCAGCGAGGCTAGTTCGATCCGTTTCCGCTCGCCGCCGGAGAGCGACCGGTCTACCATGCGTCCCTCGTACCGCTGAGCGCTCATGCCCACGAGTTCGAGATATTGGGCCGGATCGCCGCTGTCGCGCCGCAGCAAGAGATACTGGTTCACCGTGATGCCCTCGAACCGGACCGGCTCCTGCCACGCCATGGTGATGCCCAGCCGGGCCCGCTCGTGCACCTTGAGTCCCGCGAGGGACTTGCCGTCGAAGGCCACATCGCCGGACGTCGCTCCGTATCCCTCGCACCCCATGATCACGGAAGCCAGAGTGCTCTTGCCCGTCCCGTTCGTACCGATGAGCGCATGGACCTCTCCCCCCTCGACGGACAGCGACAGACCATCCAGGATACGCGCGGCGTGGTGCGCATTCGTTTCGTAGACCAGGTCGTGTATTTCGAGAAGCGCCATAGCACGGCAATGTGACAGCAGGAAGCCGTCGCCTTTCTATCTATATTGTACACGAGCAGACGGGTGAATGGGTAGAGAGGGGTGCCTTATGCGACGACAGCCGGATCCGATACGTACACGGTGAGGGACAAAAAAAGGCCGCTTCCCGAGAGGGAAACGGCCGGAAAAGCTTGAAAAATTTGCGTGGCAGACAGGATCAGCAGCTGCAGGAGCCGCAGGATGAGCTTTCCTTCTGCATGCCAGAGAGCACGAAACCCTGACCTTCTGCAAAATCAATGGTCGTGTTCTCAAGCATCTGGTTCGCGCGGTCCTCCAGATATACCTTCAACCCGCTCTGCTCGAGGGTCATGTCGCCCGCCTGGGCGGCTTTGGCTATGTCCATAGCCAGCGAGGGGCTTCAGCCGCCGGGCACAAGGAATATCCTGATGCCGTCGCCTGCCGTACCCTGCTGGATGACCACTTCCTTGAACTTTGTTACCGCACCGTCTGTAATGCTTACCATCACATCCTCCTTGAAGTTAACCAGAGAAGAACCCTGATCGATATCGATTATCAATAGTGCCGTATATTACTCCTATATTCAACTATTCGCAACTACTTTTTCAGGCCTTCCCCTTTGCCCGCGGACAACGCCCCGATAAACCCTTGTATCTTTTCTCGTATTTCGTCCCTCGCCCGGCGAAATTCCTTCATAATGGTCACTTCCGTGCCGATGGTCCCGACAGGGTCCTTGACGGGCCAATGAATACGTTTCACTTCCGGCGGGGTCCGGGGACAGGCCTCTTCGGCATTTCCACAGAGCGTAATCACCACATCCATGGTACGCAGCAGATCCGGGTCTATCTCCCGGGAACGCTGGCCCGAGATGTCGATCTCCACCTCCCGCATGACGGCTATCGCCCGCGGATGGACGCCTGCCGCCATCAACCCGGCGCTGTGGGCCTCGATCAGTCCTTTGCCCAGATCACGCGTGAATCCCTCCGCCATCTGGCTCCTGCAGGAGTTGCCCGTACAGAGGAACATGACCTTCAGCATCGGCAGCACCTCGCATCAGTCAATGCCCTGCTTTTCAATGCGCACATTCTATCTATAACTCGCCTCTGATCATGTCCTTGATCATGTCCATGGAAGGTATCGGCTTGCCGGAGTGCTTGACCTTCCCGTTCACGACGAGCCCCGGGGTCGACAGGACACCATGTTTGGCGATCTCGCCGATATCGGTGACCTTTACAACGGAAGCGGTGATACCGAGCTCCTTCAGCGCCACTTTGACCATCTCCACCATTTTCTGGCAGTTGAAGCATCCGGGGCCGAGTACCTTCACTTCCATGAAAGATCCTCCTCGAACGATATCATGCCGGTACGCCCGCCTCTCTCAGAATTGCCTCATCGAGCATTATCTCAGGAATGGACGCCTATGCCTTGTTCTTATAGATGAAGGCCCTACATTCCGTCGGTTTCCCGGTCAGGTCAGTGCAGGACCGGCAAAAGATGAAGAAGTCACCGCGCTCACTCAGCATTTCCATGATGTCCTGGCCGTTGATGGACACTGAATTCAACCGGTCGATCCTGTGCTCGTCGATCGAGTACTCCTTCAGATCGATGGCGATGCCCCGTTCCCACGGGACAGGAGATAAATGAGAAAACCCTTAGGAACGCCCGACGGACAATGCGTTCTCATTGCAGGACAAATGCTCATCTGTCTGATCGCCGTATCTCGACCGGGGTAATGCATTTCTGATACTCGGGAGACGGCGATGTGCACGGCGTGCCCAGGAGCGTAACGGTCCGGTTCTGGTCGCGATCCATTAGTTGCCTGGCCAGGTCCCCGGTTACCAGATAGACCTTGTCCTTTGTCACCCGGTCAGGGTCCTCGCCCTGCGGGACCAGAACGACGCGCGTAAATGGCGCGTTCCCCTTCACGCGGATGACGCCGGTCGCGGATATCATGTCTGCGGAATTGTTGCTTCCCATGGCCCAACCAGAGGACGACACAACTGTTAGCAGCAGGCATGCCGAGATCACATATGGAACAGCCCTCATGATCATCCTTTCTTTCTCATGTCTGTTTAGCGGTAGCGCCGCTGACAACAGACTCATTATGCGGATCAGAATCCCGGCTTGAAGCCCTTCCTGCGCATCTCCTTTTCCCTATCCTTGAACGCAGATTGGACACAGACGCTGCGAGGCCTGCCCAGCGCCTGGGATGATGCGTTCGCAGACTCCAGCATCAGCTTTGGGGACAGAGATATGGCAGGGGCCAGCGTGGAAACAGAGGACCTCACAACACTGCCACCCGATGCGACCGCTGTGTAAGATGGGTTTGAAACGACCAGCAATCCGGCCGTAGTATAGCTATACGATACACCTGATACAAGACCCGTAGTAAGTTTGTTGTTACCATAATCAATGAATGCAGCCAGTGAACCCGAAGTGGTGTTCCAAGTAACCGTACCGGTCGTAGCTGATATCGTAGTAGGAGTATACGAGCTGAATGTGATGCTCGACGGACCGAGCAGCGGCAGCGTGGTAATATTTTTAAACTTCGGATTGTTGAATATGCCAGGAATCGTATACGACCCACAGGTGCTCGGCCAAGTCTCGATGGACGTAAACGTCCATTCAGGATGGCCTGGCCACCATGTTGAGGTTGTCACGCCCGAGGCAATGGCGATGGACATGTCATAGAAGGTCGTATCAAATCTCCTGCTTGATGGGATTGACGCCAATGCATTATCGACTGACGTTACCCCAGCGGAGTTCTGCTGCATGATCTGCTTGAAGATGCTCCCGCCGGGCTGGGGCTGGTCGAACTGTTCCTTGAAATATTGCGACCACATATAGGCGATGCCGTAATCTGCCACCGTTCCCTTCCAATCAGTCAACGAATTAGAGGGGTCTTGCTCATAATCGTCAAGGCGCCCACAGCTCGGTCCATAGATATAGGTAGGCGCCGCCTCTGACATCGCCTCGTCCAACCACGTATCGTCATCGAGACCCTTCAGATGGGTCTTCTGCTCCCAATGGATCATATGTTGGAACTCATGTGCAAGGATTGTATAGAAATCGGCAGCCGTAATGGGGCTGGGGGGGGTTATGAGGAGCGGGTTGATGTTCAAATAGAACATCTCCCTGCGGTTCGAATAGGGATTGGCGGACAGGGGATATTCATTCCCTTGATCGAAGTAGCCGGCGACGTAGCTACTGCCTGCCACGCTAAGACCATCCTTGATATTCAAAAGCAGGATGGTGACCAACGGATCATTGTCGATTCCGGGATTCGGCTCGCTCCCGAAATTGTTCGTGTCCGCTGGATAGATGTTCGTGTCGAACTCAGTCTGGAGCCCAGAAAGGAGCAGGGGAAGGGCCCGGCCATGTTCAACGAAAATACGACTGTGCGCACCACCCGTGGACACCTCAGCGGCGCAAATGCAATAATAGGAGTTTGTTGTAAAGTCAGCGGCCCAGAAGGATGTTTCCTGGCTCGCACAGGGAGGACAGGCCGGCTGATTCGAACCCCCTCCCCCGCCGCAACTGCTCAATGCCAGCGCCGCGATGATGGCGCACAAGGACAATACGCGAACGATCGTAAGCTGGTTGCTGTGCCCTGAACGAAACAATAGTACCTCCACTGGATGTCGATGAACATTACCTGATGAGAGAACGGCTGTGGACACTCTATAACATCTGATACGCGTGGAGCGAAAGGGAAAAAAGTTCTTTACGTACTCTTGCAGTCAGCAGCATTGTATCAGGAAAACGTTGGATAGCGCAGCCGGTCTCAGCGCAAGCTCAACATATAGTCGGTCATTTCGCGCAGTTCCTTGTCCGTCAGGTCCAGTTTCGGCATGATCGAACCTGGCGTCACTGCCTGGGGATTCCGGAAATGCCGGAGATGCCACTCCACATCCGGCCGCCTCGCGGCAACATGCGTGAGATCGGGTCCGATCTTTCCGCCTTTGCCGTGAATGCTGTGACAGGCGCTGCAGCCGCTCTTTGCATAGAGGGCCCGGCCGGCCAGGACCGAGGGAGACGTAACGGCCGGCGCATTCACGATGGGGGCCCGGGCGCCGGCAATGGTGAGGGCGAGGACGGTTGTCACCACGAGCGCTCCTGCGGCCATCATGCGCTTTCGCTTTGCCGGATTCCGCTCCGGGGACCGGTCAAGGAACGGGAGCAGGAGCAGGACCGCGCCGGCGAGGTTCGGCAGGATGACCGTGCCCACGAGCTCGAACTTACCTTCGAAGATCCTGAGCATCTGGAAGACGAAGTAGAAATACCACTCAGGGCGCGGATTGTAGGAGCTGTCCGTGGGGTCGGCCTGGGGCTCCAGCGGTGCCGGCAGGAGTATAGCCAGGCTAGCCAGAACGAGGAATACCAGCAGGATAAAGACGGTGTCCTTGAAAAGCTGGTTCGGGAAGAGCGGTTCGGACCTGTACGGGACACGGTCAGCCGCGTTCCAGATGCCGCCCGCTCCCGCCCGCTCCAGCAGGAACACATGCATTCCGGCCAGGAGCGCCAGGCTCCAGGGAAGGATATAGGTATGGATGGCGAAGAAGCGGGAAAGGGAGAATGCTCCCAGCTCTGTGCCGCCGCGTATGATGCGGAGAAGTGTGCCGCCGACCACGGGCACTGTGCCCGCCACGTTCGTGCCGACCACCGTGGCCCAGTATGCCTTCTGGTCCCAGGGCAGCAGATAGCCTGTGAAGGCGAATCCGCCGACAAGGGCGATGAGCCCTACGCCGAGGACCCACACGATCTCGCGGGGCTTCTTGTACGACCCGAAGACGAAGACCCGGACCATGTGGAATGCCACGAGGACCATCATGAAGCTCGCTCCCCAGTGGTGCAAACCGCGCACGAAGCTCCCGAAGGGGGCGGCCTCCTGGATGAACTTCACACTGGCATAGGCGTGGTCCGGCGTCGGGGCGTAGTACATGGCAAGGAAGATGCCTGTGATCATTTGCAGGGTAAAGATAAAGAGCAGCGAAGCGCCGAGCACGTAGAACCAGCTCGAGCCACCGGGGATGGGCCGGTCGGCAAAGGTCCTTCCGAGGTCCCTGACCTTGATGCGTTCATCGAGCCAATCGATCAATAGTTTCAACATATTGCCTCCTGCAATCTATGGCGAAGGTGGAAAGATGCGCGCTTCCGACCTCCATCTTTCTTGCCTTCTTACCTCCGGATATATTTTCTCCCTGTCCCGTGTTGGTTGCTATGCCACCGCTTTCTTCGTTGTCCCCACCTGAAAGACCTCGTACTTCACCAAAACCTTGCCGTCCTCGACCTTCGTGTCAATGGTATCGAGCGGCCGGGGCGCGGGCCCGGCGATCACCTTTCCGTCAATATCAAAGATGCTTGCATGGCAGGGGCATTTGAACTGTTTGTCCTGGCTGAACCAGCGGTAGCCGCACCCGAGATGAGGGCAATTGGGGGAGAATGCCCTCACGTTCCCGTCCGGCTTTTTCACGAGCCAGACGGTGCGTTCGACCTTCTCCTCCTGCCATCCGGTCTTGACGGTCTGAAAGAATCGGCGCTCCTGCGGCTCGTTCACCGCGAGGTCGACTGACGTACCGGCATCGCTCCAATCCGGTTCCTTTTTCCGCAGGACCGGCAGGATTCCGAAGCCGGCGAGCGGTACGGCTATTGCCGCACCGATGAACGCGCCGATACCGATGATCGCCCTTACCATGAAATTGCGTCGTGATACGTTCTGGTCGGACATGGCTACCTCCTTCTGTGTCACGGAACGGTGGGCTTGCAAGCGCAGGGTCAATGGCTCAATTGTATCGCAACTCTGCGCGGAGTCAAGTCATATCGCCAGTGCATCGCGTTCGCCCCGGGCATAGCGTTGCGCGAGCACCAAGAGCTTCAGATAGTAGCTGTCGATGCAGGGGACGAATTCGGCCGGGCCGACCGTTGCCATGCGCTCTTCCCCCGTTCCGGCCGTGAGCACTCCATTCGCCGCGGCAATCCTGCCGGAAAACAGCCTGATGCCCTCTTCTATGTCCAGTTCAAGTACGGCATCGACCTCGTCGGGCTGAAGGACAAGGCGGTCCGGTCTCATATCCAGCGGCAGCAGGAAAACGTCCTGGAACTCGTATTCGAAAACACCTGGCAAGAAACAGTACACGAAGACCCGACGCCCCACCGGGACCAGTGATGGGAACGGGACCGTGAGCCCCAGTTCCTCCCTGCTCTCCCGAGGGCCTGCCCCTGCAGCGTCCTCTCCCGCGGTATAGTGCCCGCCGACGCTCACATCGAACAGTCCCGGAGCGATCTTTTTTTCCCGGGACCGTCTCTGGAACAGGGCGCGATCCCTTCCCTCCCGGCGATAAAAAATGAGGCAGTGGAACGCGCCGTGCCAGACGCCGTTCGCGTGGGCATCGTCCCTGCCGATGCGGGCGCCGGTCTTCCTGCCGGTGCAATCGAGGACATCGAACTGTTCCAGGGCAGATCTCCTTCAGTGGCCCATCCGACGGCCGGGCCGCTTGACGGTGCGGGGTCATTATAAAGGAAATGCTTCTTCGTGACAACCGCTGAAAAGTCCGCTATAATAATCACGAATCTGTGGCGGAAGCGCTCCATGCGCTCCTGCCGCGGCCCTCCCCCATGAACGATGAACATATCTTCCATCTTCCATGCATGGCCGGGCATGTACCTTGCCCAGTCCTTCCTCCATTCGCTCATCGCCGCGCTCATCGTCGATACCGCGCTTCTCGCTTGGAAGATCGAGGCCCCGGTCATCCGGCAGCGGTTCCGCCTGCTGGTGATCGTGCTTCCGATCCTTTCCTTCCCGTTGTACCAGTTCATAACACCCGAACGGGGTTCGGCCCTTTTCCGGCTGGACGCATACTTTGACATGAGCCGGTGGCTCGATCTGGAGCTCTGGGGCGAGGTCCCCGCGGGCGTGCTGTTCCTGCTCTTCCTCGTGTTTACCGCAGTGGTCTTCGTCCTGCAGGAGATGCTTCCCATCGTCCGGCATACACTGTCCTCCGGTGAAGGGGCGGTGGATGGCGTCCGTCCCGAGCCGGAGTCGCGGGTGACCCGCGCCCTCGAAGGGATCCCCGGCCGGAAGCCCGAGGTGTTCATCATCGATGACGAGGCATTCGCCATGTTCTCCTCCACCGGAAAGGAACCTGCCGTTTTCCTGTCCGGCGGGCTCGTCGAAAAGCTGACCCTTGACGAGCTCCGGGCGGCCATCGCCCACGAGATCGGCCACATCCAGCGCAGCAGGCGTCCTGCCATGGTGATGATCTTCATCCTCCGGGTGTTCATGTTCTATAATCCGATCGCCCTTATGGAGTTCAGAAGGATCATACAGGAAGAGGAAAAGATATGCGACGACGTGGCATCGTCGATCACCGGTGACCGGGCCGCGCTGGCCGGTGCGCTCCGGAAATTCTACAATCCCGACAACGAGGACCCTGCGCCCCCCCGGGAGGACGCCTCCCGCCTTCGCGACCGGATCGAGGAGTACAGCCATACCCTGCTGATCGAGGAACGGATCACCCGGCTCGAGGAACCCGCGGCGCCCGCGGTGAACACGTCGGCGGTGTACTTTGTCGTTCTCGTGACCATCCTGGCCGTTAACTATTATGTCGTATAAGAGGAGGACCATGATCCGGTGAAACGAACGCTCGGCGGCATGCTCCTGTTCTCGACGATGATCGCCATCCTGACCGGCCTGCTCCAGCTGCTCAACTGGATACCCTCGGCGGTCCAGGACGGCGCGTTCCAGAGATACGCAAGCATTGATGAAGTGCGGGCGCGCCTCAAGATAAGCACGGTGTACACACCGGTCTACTACCCGCGGTCCGTCCAATGGCCGCCTTCCCTCATCGCGGCGCAAACGAGGCCGTACCCCGCCGTGGTGACCGAGTTCGTCAAGAGCGACGACCCCGGGGTGACCATCCTCGTCATTACCCAGACCGCACTCCCCCATCCCCCGCTCGTCGAGAAGTTCCGGCTGGCCGCGGTACGGGAATCGGTGCGCTTCGAGTTCAAGGGAAGGACCGCCCTGCTCGAGGTCGGGGTGTGCCGCAAGGATGAGCAGTGCTGCCGTATGACATGGAATGAAGGGAATGTCGGCATTGCCCTCGTCATGCGGTCGTCACCCGTGGAATTGGTCAGGATCGCGGAAAGCATGATCACGAGGCCGCACGAAGCCGGCCATTCGGCTGAGAGCCCCGGGAAAGAACGTGATACGCCGGGGACTAGGAACTAATTCCTAGAGCAATAAGAATTTTTTCCTATGGCAAGAAGGGGATTCTCTGCTATAGTGAACATCAGCACAGGGATCATGATTGCGCTGGAAGAGAATTCCCCGGTGGCGTCCTGGCCGGATGCGCACATGGCCAACGGCTCCTGCTTGCACCGGCACGAGAGGGGGAAACGGAGAGCACCTGACCAGGCGCCCTCCGCATCATCCACCGTCCAGCCTGTTACCATCTTGATCAAGGAGGCGAAGAATGAGGGAAGGGAACCGTGTTCTTCCGTATCTTATGCTGCTGATATTCGCATTGCTGATAGTCCCTGGGACGGGAAGGTCCGCCGAGCCGGGGTTGGACGAGGATGCCACGGCATGCCTCGGATGCCATGGCGAGCGGGGACTGACGGTCAAGTTCCCGAGCGGCGAGGTCCTTGATGCTTTCATCGACGGGAACAAATTCAAAGCGTCGGCACATCGGTCCCTCTCCTGCTCCGCCTGTCACGCGGAATTCTCGGCCAAGGACCACCCGCAACGTGCGTTCCGGAGCCGGGAACAGTACAGCAGCAAGGCCTCGTCCGTGTGCCGCCAGTGCCATGCAGAGGAGCAGCTGAAGAAATCCCCGGTCCACGCGTCGCTCCTGGCAAAGGAGAACAAGGCCCCGGTATGCTCGGGCTGCCACAATCCCCACACGGTAACATCCGTTGCCGGCGGCAAGCAGTTCGTCTCCGAGAAGGACCACTGCCTGCGATGCCACCAGCACGCCATGGGCATCACCCTGCGGAACGGGGAGAAGGTCTCCCTGAAGGTCGATGCGGCCGCGCTGGAAGGGTCGGTCCATACCAAGCTCGCTTGTTTCGACTGCCACTTCGGTTTTTCCGCCACCCGGCATCCCAAGCGGAACTTCAACACTCCCCGCGATTTTTCCATCGCCCAGGCCGAAGCCTGCCGCCGCTGCCACTTCGACAAATACACCAAGACCCTGGAAAGCATCCACTATTCGATCCTAAGCCACGGGAACCTGAAGGCGCCGGTCTGCACTGACTGTCACGGCGCACACACCGTGGTCCAGGCGCGCGCCGACAAGCTCAAGAGCTCGAAAAGGTGCGGCAAATGCCACCAGGCGATATTCGGGACCTACACGAAGAGCATTCACGGTACCGCGCTGGTTCAGGAGAACAACACCGACGTCCCCATCTGCGCCGACTGCCACACGGCACACAGCATCCAGGGCGCCCACACTCAGGATTACCGGGACAAGGTCCCGGAGATCTGCGGCAAGTGCCACGGCAACAGCACGCTTATGAAGAAATACGGCCTCAACCCCGGAGTCGTGACCTCCTATCTCCAGGACTTCCATGGCGTGACCCTGAAGTTCTACCAGCGCCAGAAGGACGGCACAGCGCCGGACAGCGCGCGAAAGGCCATCGCGACCTGCGTCGACTGCCACGGGATCCATGACATCACCAAGACCACGGGCCCGACGACGAACATCGTCAAGGCGCGCCTCAAGAACCGCTGTCAGAAATGCCATGCCGGCGCCACGGAGGAGTTCCCGGACGCGTGGCTCTCGCACTACGAGCCAAGCCTCTCCAACGCACCGCTCGTGTTCCTGATCAACCTGACCTACAAGTTCTTCATCCCGTTCATGCTGATCGGGCTGATCTTGCAAATACTGCTGCACGTATGGCGGTATGCGGTCAACCGGTGAGCCGGAGAGAACAACCATTCCCCTGAAGGAGGGATCGCCGTGGCAAACAAATCTCATGTGTTCATAAAAAGGTTCGGGATCGGCAGGATCGTGGAGCACCAGGCCAATGCGCTGGTCTTCACCCTCTTGGTGATCACCGGGCTCTCGCAGCGTTTTCACGAATATAAAGCGTCCTACTGGATCATCAAGACCATCGGGGGGGTGGACACGCTGCGGTTGGTCCACCGCGCGTCGGGGATCATCTTTGCCCTGCTGATCATCGTGCATATTGCCGTGGGCATCTACGGCATCATGAAAAAACGGTGGCCGGCATCCATGATGGTCAACGCGAACGACTTCCTGAACGCCATGGAGAACATGCGGTACTACTTCGGGATCTCGAACCATCCCGCGCTCTGTGACCGGTACGACTATAAGCAGAAGTTCGAGTACTGGGGCGTCATTGCCGGAGGGTTCCTGATGATCTCCACGGGAGTGGTCCTCTGGTTCCCTGTCAACGTCGCCCGGTTCCTGCCCGGCGAGGTCATCCCGGCGGCAAAGGCGGCCCATTCGAATGAGGCGCTGCTCGCGTTCCTGGTCATCGTTACCTGGCACATCTACAACTCGATCTTCAGCCCCGAGGTCTTCCCCCTCGATACGGGCATCTTTACCGGGAAGATCTCCCGGGAACGCATGGTCCACGAGCATCCGCTCGAACTGGCTCGCATCGAGAACGTTCCCGTCGAGGAGATCACGAAACATCACCATACCCATCCAGTAGATACGGGATCGAATCAGGGCGGGGAGGCATAGCGCCCCCTCGCCGTTCCCTCCCCTCAGCTCCGCCTCCGCGGCGGTGGACGAACTCCGCTCGACGAGGCCCCGAAAGTGTGGTACTATGATGAACAACTGACCCGCCCGGGGCACCCCTGTCCGGACGCATAGCCTATGCAAAAACGGATTATCGTTTCCATCCTCCTCAGTGTGCTCATCATCCTCATCAGCCTCGGCCTGGTGAGCTATCACCACATTGAAGATAGCATTGAACGGTCCTATGAGGACCATCTCACCGAGGCGAAGATCATCGGAACCTCCATCGACCACATCCTCGAAGAGAACCTGACCCGCCTCTATGACATCTCCCTGTCCGACAGGATCGACATCACGGACAGGAACTGGGCGCCGGAGCAGGAGGCGCTGAAAGCCGCCTACCATTACTCCATCTTCACCGACGGCGTGTTCCTGCTTGACAAGATCGGGAATGTCCTCCTGACCTACCCTCCGCGTGAAGGATGGACCATCAATATGCTCGGCGTCCCGCCGGTAAGCAAGGTCATCAGCGACATGCGGCCCGTCATTTCGAGCGTCTTCACCATGGAGCCGTCCCGCCGGAAGGTCATCTTCGCCCTCGTTCCTCTCAAGAACCGGAACGGCGACGTGGTGGGCGCCGCCGGAGGACTTATCGACCCCACGAACTATCAGTTCACGCGGATCCTGACCTCGATCGCGGCCGCCAAGACCACGAACATCGAACTGGTGGACAGTCAGGGGATCGTCATCGCTTCGAACCATCCCGAGAGCATCCTGACCGGGATCGACCACAACAAGTTTCTGGGCAGGCTTATCGCGGAGAAAAAGAGCACCGTTGCCACGTGCCATCGCTGCCATGCCGCGGCCAAGGAGTCGGCGCGCAGGACTGAGGACGTCCTCGTCTTCACGCCGCTCGATCTCGCACCGTGGGGCGTGGCGTTCCGGTTTCCCAAGGACATCATCTACGCCCCTTCCGAATCACTGAAAAAAGGGTTCATCATGCTCGGCATCATTTCCCTGGCCACGTCGTTCGTGCTGGCCCTCGGGATGAGCAAGAGCATCGTGAAACCGGTCCGGCAGCTGATCCAGGCAACGGGAAGGATCGCCCGGGGCAATCTCAGTGAGGAAGTGAACATTGAGAGCACCGAGGAGATCGGCACGCTGGCCCTTAGTTTCGAGGGCATGCGGCAGAAGCTTGCCGACTCCCTGGACAGCATCCAGCGCCAGAACCTCGAACTGGAGCAGCGGGTCCGGGAGCGGACGCACCAGCTCGAAGAAAAGCACGCTATCAACAGGATCCTGCTGCGGAAGCTGATCACGTCCCAGGAGGACGAGCGCAAGCGGATCGCGCGCGAGCTCCACGATGAATCGCTTCAGACGCTCTCCGCCCTCCTCATGAACATCGAGTTCTGCAGACTGCATCCGGACCTGATCACGCCACAGAAGGTCGCCCAGATGAAGGAGACCGTGACGCTGGTCATCAATGAAATGTCCAAGGTCATCCAGAACCTCCGGCCTACGGTCCTCGACGACCTGGGAT
The DNA here is from genome assembly GCA_963840455.1 of Nitrospirota bacterium. Classification (GTDB taxonomy): domain Bacteria; phylum Nitrospirota; class UBA9217; order UBA9217; family UBA9217; genus JAAXXJ01. The sequence goes on from CAWIYV010000004.1 coordinate 17,792, forward strand.
TCGAGGCGGGGATCATCTGGCTCATCGACCGGAACCTGAAAGAACGTGGCATCAACTGCTTCGTGAACCTCCAGAACCTGGAGGAAGACAAGCTGCGCCCCGAACTCCAGGTAACGCTCTTCCGCATTATCCAGGAATTGACCACGAACATCGCCCGGCACGCGCAGGCGAAGAATGTCCTCATCCACGTAAAGAACGACAATAAGCTGTTCACCATGACCATTGAGGACGATGGGATAGGTTTCGACACGGGAACGGTGTTCGAGAACACCCTGACCGGCAGGGGCCTCGGCATCCTGGGCATGAAGGAAAGGGCAGCGCAGGTGAACGGAACCTTGAAGGTCTGCTCGACCCCCGATCAAGGCACGATGGTCCTGTGCGCCGTTCCGCTATCATCGGAGGTTTGACCATGGCAAAGAAGACGAGGATCCTTATCGCCGACGATCACGCGATGGTCCGCCAGGGCATCGCCTCGTTCCTGGGCATGTCCCAGGAGTTCGAGGTCGTGGGCGAGGCCGCCGACGGCGTGGAGGCCATCGAGGCCGTGAAGCGGACCAAACCGGACATCGTGCTGATGGACATATCCATGCCGCGGCTCGGCGGGCTCGAGGCCACGCTCGAGATCAAGAAGTCCTATCCCGGGGTCAAGGTCCTGGTCCTGACGCAATACGAGGATATGGTGTACATCAAACGGTTCTTCAAGGCGGGCGCGTCCGGGTATCTCCTGAAGAAGGCGGTCGGGGAAGACCTCCTCACGGCGATCCGGTCCGTCATCGAGGGAAAGGTCTACGTTCATCCGTCGATCGCGTCGGGGGTAGTTGACGGTTATCTGGGGATACAGAAGGGAGAGCCGCAGGAGGACCCCTACGACCTGCTAACGGACCGGGAAAAACAGGTGCTAAAGCTCATCGCCGAGGGCCATACCCACAAGGAGGCGGCCGACATCCTGAACATCAGCGCCAAAACGGTTATTGCCCACCAGACCAACCTCAGCGAAAAGCTCAAGATCCATTCCCGCGCCGGCCTCATCAAGTTCTCGATCCAGAAAGGGATCATCAAGATCGAGTAGCGCGGGCATCCGAACACTGGTAGCACGGGAACGCGCGGTCAGATTTTGCCGTCGACCATCTCGCGCATCTCTTTACCGGCCTTGAAGAACGGCACTTTCTTAGGAGGCACGGAAACCGTCTCGCCGGTCTTCGGGTTCCTCCCTTCCTTGGCGCGCCGGTGGCGGATCCGGAAGCTCCCGAACCCGCGGATCTCGACCTTGTCCTCTTTTGCCAGGGCGAACTTGATGCTGTCCAGGACGGTATTGACGACCACTTCCACCTGCTTCCTGGTCAGCCCCGGTTTTTTCTCCGAGATCTTGTCGATCAGCTCTGCCTTCGTCATGCACGCTCCTCCTCTGGTGACCTGTTCCTCAATATCGATACTGCAGGCTCATTCTGCTGTGGTCGAGCCCCCGGCTGACAACCTCCGAAAACCATGATGCCGCTTCTTCCTTGAAATACTCCAGGAACGGCACCTTCTTTTCTTTCTTGACGATCTTGGGCTTCCCCTTGATCCCTGCCATCTCTGCCGCCACGAGGATGCTGTCCTCGAGGTCGCCAAGCTGGTCCACCAGTTTCAGCTGGAGCGCCTGACGGCCGGTAAAGACCCTTCCGTCGGCAATGGCCTTTACGTCCGCTTCCGGGAGGTTCCTCCCTTTTGCCACGGCCTCGATGAACTGGCTGTGCACATCGTCAATGACCGCCTGCAGCAGTTTCTTCTCGGGCTCCGACATCTCCCGGTAGGGCGATCCGATGTCCTTGTACTCACCTGCTTTGACCACCATCCCCTTCACGCCGATCTTTTCGAGCAGTTTCTCCACGTTGGCGAACTCCATCTTGACGCCAATGCTGCCCGTCAGCGTCCCCGGATTAGCGACGATCCGGTCACCGGCCGCGGCGATGTAGTAGCCCCCCGAGGCCGCGACGGACCCGAGGGACATGACAACCTTCTTCTTGCCCGTGTTCCTGGCGTTCAGCACCGCGTTGTAGATCTCCTGGGACACGACCACGCCGCCGCCGGGGCTGTCGATCCTGATGATGATCGCCTTGATGGAGGAATCATCGGCATGATCGTTGATCTCTTCCACGATATGATCTGCATTGACCAACAGGCCCTCGATCTTCACCAGGGCGACCTTGTCCATTCCCGGCAGCGGTGCCAGGGGCCTGGACGACCTTCCTCCCGATACGAGGGTGGCAAGGTACAGGACCGCGAAAAAGATGACGCCCAACCCGAAGGCGGCGACCAAGATCATAAGGATCGGTTTGTTCTTCATGCGAGTCCTCAGTTCCCCCGGTCTTTCATCAGCGAACCGATGGACGTGTCGAATTTCTCCTGCTGTTTCATGAACTCCTTCATGCTCGCCTTATCCTGTCCCTTGATATGCCCCTTGATGGACAGGGCTACCTTCCGTTCACCCCGGTCGACCTTCAGGATCCGTGCGGTGACCGTGTCGCCTTCTTTGATCTCGGCGGAATCCCGGGGGATCTCCGAAAGGGGTATCAGTCCTTCGATCCCGAACTCCAGCTCCACGAAAAGCCCGAAGTCCGCCTTTTTCGTCACCTTCACGGTCTCATCCTGCCCTACCGGGTAGCGTGCGGGAATGTCCTTGTCCCACGGGTCCGGCGTGAGCTGCTTGAGCCCCAGCGAGATGCGCTGCTTCTGCGCGTCGATGTTCAGGACCACCGCCCGGGCAGTCTGACCCTTCTTGAGAAGGTCCGACGGATGTTTCACATGCTTGGTCCAGGACATATCGGAGATGTGGATCAGGCCGTCGATGCCCTCCTCGATCCCGACGAAGGCCCCGAAATCGGTGATGGTCCTCACCTTGCCTTCGACCGTGGAGCCCACGGGGTATCGCTGCCCAATGGTGTCCCAGGGGTTCGGGCCGACCTGCCTGACACCGAGGGAAATGCGCTTGGCTGCCGGATCAACGGCAAGCACCTGTGCCTCTATGGTATCGCCGACCGCCATCACCTTGGATGGATGCTTGATCTTCTGGGTCCACGACATCTCGGAAACGTGCACGAGTCCTTCCACGCCGTGTTCGAGCTCGACGAATGCGCCGTATTCCGCGAGGCTGGTCACCTTGCCGTGCACGCGAGATCCCACGGGATACCGCTCCGCCACCGAAAGCCACGGGTCCGGCGACCGCTGCTTGAGTCCCAGCGATATCTTCTGCTTTTCCCGGTCGAACTTGAGGACGATCGCCTCAACCGTGTCGCCAGGCTTGAACAGCGTAGACGGATGGCCGATCCTGCCCCACGACATGTCCGTCACGTGGATGAGACCGTCGATGCCGCCCAGGTCCACGAACACACCGTAGTCCGTCACGTTCTTCACGATGCCGGACACGGACGTGCCCTCGGCAAGGCCGGCGAGGAGGGCTTCCTTCCGGACGTTCTGCGCGCTCTCCAGAAGGGCCCTGCGCGAAAGGACGATGTTCCCGCGGCCCGAGTTCATCTTGATGATCTTCAGGTCCAGCACATGGCCCAGGAACTGGTCGAGGTCACGGACGGGCTTGATGTCGATCTGGGAGCCAGGCAGAAATGCCGGAACGCCGATGTCGACCATGAGCCCTCCCTTGATGCGGGAAAGGACCCGACCCTTGAGAACCGTGCCGTTCTGATATGCCGCGTTCAGGTCATCCCATGCCTGCAGCTTCTTCGCCTTCTCGCGGGAAAGGATGAGGTTCCCCCGCGAATCCTCCGCCTCCTCAAGGAACACCTCCAGTTCATCACCTGGCTTGAGCGATGCAAGCTCCTCGGGCGCGAACTGCTCGACGGGGATGATGCCGTCAGATTTGTACCCAAGGTCCACCAGGACCGCGTTGGACTGTACCCGCAGCACCCGTACCTTGACGAGAGACCCCTTCTGAAAGCTTTTTAGCGACTGACTGTACAGCCGCTCGAACTCGCTGCTTTCCGGTTCGGCCTCGTGCGATTCCTCGAACTCAACATCACCGCTGCTCATGCTCATGACACTACCTTTCCTCCTGCCGTCATTTATCCTAGAAAAAGCATTAAGACACTTAAGAAGCGTATGAACACCGTGATACAAGCGGATACGATCCACAGAAAAACATTCATCCGACCGGAGAACCGCCTGTCAAGGAAAAATCCGCCGCTATCCCACTTTTAGCCGATTTGGTCAGAGTCACATGCCGTTGTTAAATTTATCGCACAGCTGGCTGTCAGGTCTTCCCTCCGGCCTTCAGACGCTCCACTACCGCATCAATGACCCAGCCTGGCGTGGATGCACCGGCCGTCACCCCAACGGTCCGGGCTCCCGTCAGCCATTCTGACCGGATCTCATCGACGACCTCGACATGGTAGGTCGGTTTGCCGGCCTCACGGCTGAGAGAGACCAGCCTGCCTGTGTTTGCGCTGTTCCTTCCGCCCACCACGATCATCACATCGACCCGTGAGGCCAGTACCCGGGTCGCATCCTGGCGCTCCTTGGTCGAGCTGCAGATCGTGTTAAAGACCTTTAACTCATTGGAAAGACGGAGCAATCTTAGCACAATTTCAGAAAAATTACCATAAGATTGCGTCGTCTGTGCAACAACACCGAGCCGCCCCTGAAGTTTCAACTGATCAATGTCCTCAGGTTGTTCAACGACCACGGAGTTTTCACCGGCATATCCGAGGATGCTCTGGACCTCCGGATGCTTCTTTTCTCCCACGACCACGACCCGGTACCCTTCCCTGCTGAGCGACTGCGCATGCTGCTGGGCCTTTGCCACAAAGGGGCAGGTGAGGTCGATAATGGTTAGCCCCTTTTCCCGGGCACTCGCAAGCACTGTCGGAGGCACGCCATGAGAGCGTATGATCAGCGAGTCTCCGGACCGCAGCCCGGAGAAGTCCTCGACGGTCTCCACCCCGGCGTCCCGCAGCCGGGAAACTTCCTGGGGATTATGGATGAGCGGGCCCAAACAGTAAACCTTGCCCTCGCCCGCGGCCTTGAAAGCAGTGCTGATCGCACGCTGTACGCCAAAGCAGAAACCGGCCTTGTCCGCCAGGATCACTTCCATGTCACTGACATTCCTTCCCGGTGATATGCGACAACATTGCCGCTACCACGTCATTGATCGTCATCGTGCTGGAATCCACATACCGGGCATCGGCGGCCCGGGTCAGCGGAGCGATCGCGCGGCTGCTGTCCTGCAGGTCCCGTGCCCGGATCTCCTCCGTGATTGCGGCGCGGTCGACGTCCATGCCCTTTTCCTTCAGTTCCTGCCAGCGACGCCTTCCCCGCTCCTCGGCGCTGGCGTCGAGGTAGAACTTGATCTCGGCACGCGGAAAGACCACCGTCCCGATGTCCCGTCCGTCCATTACCACGCCGCCCGCTTCGCCCAACATGCGCTGGAGCGTCAGGAGCCGGGCGCGGACAGCCGGGGACTTGGAGACCGCCGAGGCCAGCATGCCCATTTCCGGTGTTCGGATGTCGTCCGTCACATCAATGCCGTTCACCAGGACGCGCTGGCCGTCCGCGTCATGCCGGATCGTCACCTCGGTCCCGGCGCACAGACGGGCGAGTGCTCCCTCATCTGCCGGATCGACGCCGTCCCGCCTCGCTTTCCAGCCGATGGCCCGGTACATGGCGCCGGTGTCGATATAAGTATACCCCAGCCGCCGGGCAAGCAGTTTCGCAATGGTGCTCTTACCCGCCCCCGACGGGCCGTCAATGGCAATGACCGGGCCTTTGTTCCTCTGATCCATAGTTCACCTGCATGAGCCCGGGTTCTCAGCCGGCGCATCTCCGCTTATTTGAAATCCCTGCCCAGCTTCTTAATAATATATATGCCCTGGGAAGACGCTCCCAGGACGCCCGGTTATCAGCCTTCTTGATCATATCCGCTATGATCTCGGCGGCACGCTGGTCGCCCAGATTGCCCAGGCGCTGATGATCACATCCTGGGACCGCGGGGGGTCGCATGCTGCCGAGCAGCGTCGCCGTGCCTGCAAGGTGAGGGTCGCCGGACTCGGACAGCTTAAGGACCGTCCCCTCCGACTCCTTGCAGCAAAGGTCAATATGCAAGCTGTGTCAGCATGCGTTCGAAACCCGGGAAGGACGTCTCGATCCACTCGGCATCCTTCACGGTCGTCTCCCCGGAAGCGGCCAGGCCAGCCATTGCCATGGACATGGCAATGCGATGGTCACCGTGGCTTTCGCATTCCGCACCGGCAAGCCGTTCCCTGCCCGTGATCTCCATGCCGTCGGTAAGCTCGCGGACCTCGGCGCCCATCTTCCGGAGCTCCGCGGCGATGGTCGCGATGCGGTCGGACTCCTTGACACGCAGTTCCGCCGCATCCCTGATCACGGTCGTTCCCTCGGCATGCGCCGCTGCCACGGCGATCACCGGGAACTCATCGATCGCCCGCGGGACCAGGTCGCCGCTGATCTGGGCCGCACGGAGCCTTCGGTATCGAACCCGAAGGTCCGCCACTGGCTCTCCGGCCTGTTCCCGTCGCTTCTCCAGTACAATGTCCGCCCCCATGGAGGTCAGGATGTCGATGATCCCGGTGCGCGTGGGATTGACGCCCACGTTCCGGATCAGAATGTCCGATCCGGGAACAATGCTTGCTGCAACCAGGAAGAACGCCGCGGACGATATATCGGACGGGATCTCCAGCGTGCCCGGCGCCCGCAGTGCTTGCTGTCCCGCCATGCTGACCTGAAGGCCCTCGTCCTTGATCTTGACGCCAAAGAACCGGAGCATCCGCTCTGTGTGGTCCCGGGACTTGTGCGGCTCGCTGACCGAGGTCACGCCTCCCGCGTACAGCCCGCAGAGCAGGACTGCTGACTTTACCTGGGCGCTGGCGACCGGGCTGAGGTAGTCAATGGCCCTCACGTTCCCGCCTGCGCCCCGGACCGCAAGGGGGGCCAGTTTTCCGCCGGAGCGTCCGTCGATCACGGCGCCCATTCTCCGCAGCGGCTCCACGATCCTCCCCATGGGGCGCTTTACCAGGTACTGGTCCCCGGTGAGGACTGAAAAGAAATCCTGGCCCGCCAGGAGCCCCGTCAAAAGCCGCATGCCGGTCCCGGAGTTCCCGAGATCGAGGACACCCGCGGGTTCCGCAAGGCCCTCCAGCCCCCTGCCATGCACGGTGAGACTGCCGGGACCGTGTTCCTCGACCGTGATGCCGAGCATCCGGACTGCCTTCGCCGTGTTCAGCGTGTCCTCGCCGGGAAGGAACCCGCTGATGTCGGTCTTGCCTTCGGCAACAGCGGCGAACATCACCGCGCGGTGGGACAGCGATTTGTCGCCGGGCGGCGTCAGTTCTCCGGCAAGGCCGCGGGAGGGATGTATGCGAAGGTCGGACATGGGCTACCCGAGCCCCTTTCGCAGATCGCTCGCCGCACGGAACAGCGCTTCCAGCCGATGACCGTCCTTGTGCTTGATCGCCTTTTTTATCCTGTTGAGCGAGAACTGGTACTGCTCGATCATCTCGATGATGTTCTTGCCGTTCAACAGGCAGACATCGCGCCACATCTCGGGAGAGCTGGCGGCGATGCGGGTGAAGTCACGGAAGCCGGCGCCGGAGAAGGTGATATAGTTATCTGTTTCCGAACTGAACTCCGCAACCGTGCTGACCATGGCATACGCTGCAGCGTGGGGAAGATGGCTCACGGCAGCGAAGATATGGTCATGACGATCCGGGTCCATGATGACGACGTTCATGCCCGCAGCGGCCCACAGGGCCCTCACGGCATCGAGCGCTCCGGCATCGGTCCCGTCCGTGGGCGTCAGGATGCATTTTGCACCCTGGAAGAGCGTCTCCGTTGCCGCATCGACACCGTGCTTTTCCCTTCCGGCGATGGGGTGTCCCGGAACGAAGTGCACCCCGGAGGGAAGAAGGCCCTCAAGAGTCCTGACGAGCATGCCTTTCACGCTTCCCACGTCCGTCAAAATGGCACCTTTCTTCATATGGGGAGCGATCTCCCGGACGATAGGTTCGAAAGTGCCGACGGGCGCCGCAAGGACCACGAGGTCGGCATGCTCCACAGCATGGGCAGAGCTCTGGCCCATATGGTCGATCACGCCGAGCCTGATCGCCTGCTCCAGCGTCTCCCTGCTCCTGCCAGCGCCGTGGATCTCTCCGGCGAGCTTCTGCGCCTTCATGACCTTTGCGAGCGATCCGCCGATGAGACCCACACCGATGATGGTGACCTTATTGAAGAAGAGCATAATGATGAGCAACGAACGACAAGTTCACAACCTCGACCCTCTTGTTTCTTGTCTCTCGTCCCTTGTCGTTGATACTATATCTCCCGTCCCACCGCATGCGCAATGGGCCGCATCTCATCCATAAGCTGTTTGAAAGCCTTGGGCTTGAGCGACTGTTCCCCGTCGCAGAGCGCTTCCTCGGGGTTCGCGTGCACTTCGATCAGCAGGCCGTCAGCGCCTGCTGCGACCGATGCCTTGGCCATTGGGGCGACGAGGTCCCACTTTCCTACGGCATGGCTGGGATCGACGATAACGGGGAGGTGGGTCATCTGCTTCAGCACCGGGATGGCCGAAAGGTCCAGTGTGTTCCGCGTCGCGGTCTCATAGGTGCGGATGCCGCGCTCGCACAGGATCACGTCGCGGTTCCCGCCCGCCATGATGTACTCGGCGGACATGAGCCATTCCTTGATGGTGGCGGAGATACCCCGCTTCAGGAGCACCGGTTTTCTACAGAGTCCGACCTCCTTGAGGAGCCGGAAGTTCTGCATGTTGCGGGCGCCGATCTGCAGGATATCGGCGTATTTCGCGATGAGCTCGATGTCCCGAACGTCCATCACCTCGGTCACGATGGGCAGGCCGGTGCGCTCCCGGGCTTCGGCAAGGTACTTGAGCCCTTCTTCCTCCAGGCCCTGGAAGGCATAGGGCGAGGTCCGCGGCTTGAATGCGCCGCCGCGAAGGAAGTTCGCGCCCCCATCCTTGACCGCCTTGGCGATCTCGACGAGCAGGGTCTTGTTCTCCACGGCGCAGGGTCCCGCGATGACCGCGATCCGCTTGCCGCCTATCGTTTCCTTCCCGATGGTGACAACGGTGTTCTCGGGGCTGAAATCCAGGCTCGCGAGCTTGAACGGCTTCAGGATCGGCAGGACCTTCTCAACGCCGGGGATCGCCTCGAGCGGCACCGCCTGGAGCACGGCCTCATCGCCGATGGCGCCGATGATCGTCCGCTCGGTGCCCTCGGACACATGGGCCTGGAGGCCCAGGCTCTTGAGCTTCTTGATGACATGTTCCTTCTGCTCGCGGGTGGCATCGGGCCGTAGTACGATGATCATAATAGTCCTTTCAAAACTTCAAGATCGTTTTGCCACAGAGAACCCGGGTACTCAGAGGAAGACCTGAACGGGTACTGTCTCCCGCAGGAAAGCGATTGTTCCGCATCCTACCGGCATACTATGCATACTGCTCTCTCGGCGACCTCGAGGTCCTCGGTGGCAACGGGTCTACGCCTTCAGCACAGCTTCCAGCGCAGCGGCGAACCGCTTGTTCTCCTCGGGCAGTCCGATGGTGACGCGCAGTTTCTTCGGGCCCATGGGCCGGATGATCACGCCCGTCTTGAGCAGACGGTCGTAAACCTCCCTGCCCTCCAGCGCGGTCTCGAACATGATGAAGTTCGCCTCCGTCGGTATGTAGGAGATGCCGAGCCGATCGAATTCCCGGCACAGGAACTGTTTCCCTTCGTTGTTCATGGTCACGGACTTCTCCACGTGCTTCCGGTCGGCCAGAGCGGCAAGCGCGCCGATCTGCGCCAGCGAATTGGTATTGAAGGGCTGGCGCACCTTGTTCATCAGCTCGGCGATCGCCGCGGTCGTGATGCCGTAGCCGATGCGGAGACCGGCGAGGCCGTAGATCTTGGAGAAGGTCCTGAGCGCCAGCACGTTCCTGCCCTCGCGCAGATAATCCAGGGAATCAGGATAGTCCGCACGGGTGACATACTCGAAGTACGCCTCGTCCACTGCCACGAGCACATGGTCCGGGACTCGGCCCATGAAGCGGTCCATCTCGGCCTTCGTGTTCATGGTGCCCGTCGGGTTGTTCGGGTTCGCGATGAAGACGATCCTCGTTTTTTGTGTAATTCGTTCAGCCATGGCGTCAAGGTCGTGACGCATGTCCTTGCACGGCACGATGACGTTCGTCCCTCCGGCGGCCTGGGTGATCATCTTGTACACCACGAATGACGGATCGGCCGAGACAACTTCATCACCAGGCTGAACAAAGGTCCGCACCGCCAGTTCGATGAGCTCGTTGGAGCCGTTCCCCAGGACGACCTGGGCAAGGTCCACGCCCAGATCCTTGGCGAGCGCCCGGGAGAGATAGAAGCCGCTGCCGTCAGGATACCGGTTCAGCCCTTCGAGCGCTTTCCTGATGGCTGCCATTGCCTTGGGCGACGGTCCGAGCGGGTTCTCGTTCGAAGCGAGCTTGATGCTCCCGCTGATGCCCAGTTCCCGTTCAAGTTCCTCGATGGGTTTTCCCGGAACATAGGGTGAGATGGTTTTTATGTTCTCTGAAACAGGTATCATTTCGATAGCCACTCCTCGGCAGTAGGGTTGATGCTCTCGTCTCTCGTCTTTTGGCTACTGACTTCTCGGATAGGACCCCAGCACCTTCAGGAACATGCAGTCCTTCTTGAGCTGATCGATGGCATGGGCCACCTTTGGCTCCTCGATGTGTCCCTCCATGTCGAGGAAGAACACATAATCCCATACCTGCCTTCCTGACGGTCGCGCGTCAAGCCGGTTCAGGTTGATCCCCGCTTCAGCGAACGGTGTCAGCATGCTGTGCAGCGCGCCCACCTTGTCCTTGATGGAGAACATGATGGAGGTCTTGTCGCGACCGGTCTTCCCCTTCGGCTTCCGGGAGATGACAATGAACCGGGTGAAGTTATGGGGATTGTCCTCGATCTTCTTTGCCACAATCTGGAGGCTGTAGAGGATCGCAGCCATCTCGCTGGCAATGGCGCCGACCTCGGGATCGTCTTTCGCCATCTCGGCCGCCCGTGCCGTACTCGGCGAATCCAGGATGGGAATTCCCGCCACGTTCTTTTCGAGCCACTGGCGGCACTGCCCCGGCACCTGGGGATGGGTGTAGATCTTCCTGATGTCCTCCAGCTTTCCGGAGCGGTTCATCAGATTCTGTGAGACCTCCAGCATGATCTCGGCGGTGATCTTGAGGTCCGAATCGATGAACATGTCGAGGGTGTAGTTCACCACGCCCTCGGTGGAGTTCTCGACAGGAACGACGCCATAGTCCACCCGGCCCCGTTCGACCTCGCCGAACACATCCTTGATGCTCTCCACAGGAACATACTGGGCCGCCAGGCCGAACTGTTGCATACCGGCCATGTGGGTGAAGGTGGCCCGAGGTCCGAGGTAGGCTATGCGGAGAGGACGCTCCAGCGAAAGAGATGATGACAGGATCTCCCGGTAGACCGCTTTCAGCGTGTCCTGCGGGAAGGGCCCCTGATTGCGGGATGTCAACCTCTCCAGGATCTCACGCTCGCGATTGGGCGAGTGAAAATCGAGCTTCTCGACCTTCTTGATGTCGCCGACCTCAATGACGACCTTTGCCCGCTGGTTCAGCAGGTCAATGATCTTGTCATCGATCTCGTCGATCTTTTTTCTAAGTTCTTGTATTTTTTCGATAGTCATTGCGAAGTGTTGTAATCTCTGGCAAGAGGGTGAATTATAGTAAATTTTACGGGGAGTTGCAAGGACTTTTTCCAACTATTCTGTTTACTGGAAAAGGCGTGAATTTGTGTAGAGCATTGCAAGATAAGAGAAAATCGTGGCGCCGATTAAAGCTGCCAACCACCCGCACTCCTACAGTGAAAACGCATAAAACGCATTATTACGGTATTAGTTAATGAAGGATGTCAGGGTCTGGTTCATACAGACAGGTCATGCCGACCCTGGCAATGCGGCCCCTGCGCCGCCCACTCTTAATCCGAGGAGGCAGGTTCATCGTCATCGGTCTATCCTGATCCCTTCCGTGCTCGTCACCATTCCCTGATCATCCACGATGATCGCCTCGGCTCCGAACCTCCTGACGATCTTCATACCCTCCTCAGGTCCCAAAATAAACGGGATCTTGGCGAGCGGATCGATGAGCGCCCCCTGTTTTCCTATAAGGGTCACGGATATGACGCCGGTCGACGGCCTCCCGGTACGGGGGTCGATGATATGATGATACCGCTTATTTTCCCTGATGACGAACCGCTCGTAATCGCCGGAGGTGCAGATATATTTGTCGCTGAGCTCCAGAACGGTCAGGGTCTTGTCCTTCTCCCGGGGATGCTGAACGCCGATCCTCCATGGGTTGCCGTCCTCCCGGCGGCCCAGCGCCCAGATGTCGCCCGCCAGCGCGATCAGGGCGTTGTTGATCCCGCGCCGTTTCATGAGATCGGCTACCCGGTCGGCGATGTATCCCTTCATGCCCCCGAAGTCCAAGATCATGCCCTTCTTTTTCAGAAAGAGCGTCGACGCTTTCTTGTCCATGACGATGTTCCGATAGTTGACCAGGGGGCGGACCCCTGCGATGTCCTCGTCCGTCGGCACCTTTCCTTCCTTTAACCGCATCTGCCACAGGACCACGAGCGGTCCGATGGTCACATCAAACACGCCGCCTGAGAGCTCCGAGATCTTCGCCGCATGCTCTACGACCTCGATCATCTCAGGAGAGACCTTGACCGGAACTGTTCCGGCGGCAAGGTTCACCTTCGCGATCTCGCTGGTGTCCTTATAGAGCGACATCATGGCATCAAGCCGCCTGATCTCCGCCATGGCGGCGTCTACGGCCCGTTCTCCCTCCTCAGCCGTAGGCGCCACGACCGTGATGGAGACCTGCGTTCCCATGATGGTTTCGGTCTTCTGCGTGGTCCTCTGTTTCGAGCAACCAAACGCGAACACGGCCAGTAGCATGATGACAGAAAGAGATCGTTTCACGGCATCTCCACGGAGAGGATGTTCCTCAGACGATAGAACTGATGAAGGGATGCAACAGGCCACTATAGGGGATCCGGGAGGATCTTGCTATTTCTTGCCCATTTTTTTCCTGGCGAGCAGCCCCCGCGCGGCCGAACGGACAGCCTCGGAAACGTTCCGACTCTTTTCGAGCATGGCAAGATCCTTTTCGGTCATCCGGGTGACGAACCCGACGGCAACTCCCGGCGGACACTTAGGATTGTTAACGAGCGCCTGGGCGACGGTGTACTTCTTCGTCCAGTCGGAGTTAGTCCCGATCTTCCGCATGATATCCTCGCCCAGATTAGCGGACTTGGCGAAGAACTCGATCTCTCCATCGGTGATCCTCGGATTCTCCAGGACCGCTGTCGAGACCTGCTTGTTGGATTCGCGGATGAGCAGACCCCGCGCCTCTTTGCCGCCCGAGAGGGCAAGCTTGATCTTCTGCGGATTCGTCATTTTCTGGACGGCCTGGATGACGTTGAACTTCTTTTTACCGGGCGCTTCTTTTGGCTTCCCCGTTCCCGGGACTGCGACGGCGGTCACCGGTTCATCGACCACCACCAGGTCAAGAACACGCGTTCCGGAAATGAAGCTCTTGATCTCGTCGGAGGCGGTCAGGGCGATGAAGGCGAGGGTCGTTTCGTCAAGGTTCGGGCAGCGGACAAGGTCCTTGAGAAGGTACTCGTCGTCGGAATAGACCTGGGCAATCCGGTCGAGAACGGTAGAGGGTGTATGGACATCGAGGATAATATTCCTGAGCGTGATGGGAGAACAATGCTCGATGTCCAGAGGAAGCCGCTTCCGCTTTCGTTTCCGGACAAGGATATATTTCCACTGATCTACGGGGTCCATGGGCCTCTCTTGAGGGCGGTGACGGTGTCAGCAGTAAATCATCTTGAGAAATCAGAGGAAAGTATACTTGCAGTACATTGCCTTGTCAAGGCGCGGCAGTTGTCACGGGGGCAATGCTCAACTGACCTTGTAACCTGCCTCCACAACAGCAGCCGAAAGTTTCTGCGGCGAGACCTTCGCATCATCATAGGATACGAACGCCTCGGCCTTCTGCAGGTCGACCTTGGCGTCCTGCACGCCCGGAACCGCCTTGAGCGCCTTGGCGACCCGCATCACGCAGTGGTTGCAGGTCATTCCCTGTACTTTGATCGTTGTCGTTGCCATGTTCCGCCTCCTGAAGTCGTAACGATAGATTCACCCGGGACATAATACCGGAATCGCCGCGGGAGGTGAAGCGTTTTTCTTCATCAAGCCGCCCATCCAAAACAAGGTTCTATTTCAGCCCGTACTTTTCCATCCGGTAGATGAGCGTGGGACGGGTAATGCGCAGGTACTCTGCGGCGCGGGTCTGATTCCCCTTGTGTTTCTCCAGCGCTTTGTTGATAAGGTCCTTCTCGAGCTCCTCGAGCGACAGCCCTTCTTCGGGGAGATTGAGCAGGACCTCGGAGGCCCCCGCCGCTTTCCGGCTGAGCTTTTCCGGAAGGTCCTCGCGCGTGATCGTGTCGCTCCGTTTGAGGATCGAGGCCCGCTCCATGACATTTTCCAGTTCGCGCACGTTCCCCGGCCATCCGTAGGCAGTAAGGAGGGCAAGGGCGTCGGGCGCGAGCCGTACGGTCGGGCCGGGACTGAACTTCCTCAGGAAGTGCTCTGCCAGAACAGGGATGTCGTCCTTCCGGTCCCGGAGGGGCGGCATCTGCAGGATCACGACGCTCAGACGATAGTACAGGTCTTCCCGGAAGTGCCCTTCCCGTACCTCCCGTTCCAGGTCCTTGTTCGTTGCAGCGATCACCCGGACATCCAGGTCGATCTGCTTGACACCGCCCACGCGGTCGACCGTCCTTTCCTGGAGCGCGCGGAGGATCTTGGCCTGGAGGTCGACGCGCAGGTCGCCGATCTCATCCAGGAAGAGCGTACCGCCGTCTGCCAGTTCGAACTTCCCCTCCCGGTCGCGCACCGCGCCGGTAAACGCCCCTTTCACGTGTCCGAAGAGCTCGCTCTCGATGAGGTTCTCGGGGATGGCCGCGCAGTTCACGGCGACGAACGGCCCCGCCGAGCGTCCGCTGCTGTAGTGGATCCCCCGGGCGAGGAGCTCCTTGCCGGTGCCGCTCTCGCCCGTCACAAGGACCGTGGCATCGCTCGGCGCAACGCGTCCAGCGAGGGCGATGACCTCCCGAATCTTCTCGCTGTTGCCGACGATGGCATCGAACCGGTACCGGTCAATGACCTCGGCGAGGAGCCGGACATTCTCCTTTTCCAGGCGACGCATCTTGAGCGCCCGCTCCAGGGTGATGCGGAGCTCGTCGCGATTGAACGGCTTGGTAATATAGTCGAAAGCCCCCTGCTTCATGGCCGACACGGCGCTTTCGATGGTCCCGTAGGCGGTGATGATGATGACCGGAACGTTCAGGTCCGCCTGGCGTACCTTCACCAGCACCTCCAGGCCGCTCATACCGGGCATGGTGATGTCCGTGATCACTGCGTCGCAAGGCCCTTTCTGGAAGAGCGCGAGCCCCTCTTCCCCGCTCGCTGCCGGAATCACCGAGTAGCCGCTCTCGGCCAGGCTGTACTCGATCACCCGTCTGAGGCTGGGATCGTCATCAATGAGAAGGATAGAGGGTTTTTTCATAACCTATGCTCCGCCAGGCACGGATAGGACAACCGATGCGCAGGAAACATCAACTGACTGTTGCCGCAGATCGAGACGAATGTACGCGTATTTGACCGTACCGTCCGGTCCGGCCTGAGCACGGGCGATGAAGAACGAGATGAACTTGGCATCCTAGGCCGGATATGCCGGAACGAATAATCTGAGACAGGCTTATACCCACCGGCCATAGGCAAGATTCAGTCAATCCAGTTATCCTGTCACAAGGTTTGATATTTCTTTCTGCCCAATGTGCTCCGTGCGTACTCTGCTTCCTCAGCGGTAAAATCTCTCAAGATTCCGGGATCCTGACCGTGAACGTCGTCCCCTTCCCTGGAACGCTTTTGACGTCGATGGTGCCGTGGTGGTTCTGGATTATGCGGAACGTTATGGCCAAGCCCAGCCCGGTGCCATCCTGTTTCGTGGTGAAGAAGGGGCTGAAGAGCTTCTTCCGGTTCTCCGGGGAGATTCCCGCTCCCGTATCCGTGATATTCACTTCGATGCCGCTGTCGTTCCGAGCACTGGCCACGGTCATCGTGCCGCCGCCCGGCATGGCCTGGATGGCGTTCAGGACAAGGTTCAGGAAGGCCTGTTTCAGCAGCCCGGCATCAAGGTCCCGCTTCCCGATGCTTCGGTCAAGATGCTTTTCTACGGCGACGCGCGCCGCCCGGGCGGGCTGCGCCGTCAGGTTGAGGACAGACTCGATGACCTCATTGACGTCCTCCTGCTTCAGCTCGGGAGGCTTGGGCCGCGCGAAGCTGAGGAACTCCTGGACGATCTGGTTCAAGCGGTCCGTTTCCTTCAGGAGGATCTGGATGAACTCTTGCTTGGGGGCGTCGGGCCCGTAATCGTCCCTCAGGATCTCGGCCACGCCCTTGATGGAACCCAGCGGGTTCCTGATCTCGTGCGCCATGCCTGCGGACAGTTCTCCCAGCGCGGAAAGCCGGTCCGCGCGCCTGAGCTGTTCCTCGGTCTCGAACAGAATCTCAGTCCGCTCCTTCAGTTTCCGGTGGGACTCGTCGAGCCTGACCAGAGCCTGCTCATAACGCTCCCGCTGGTTCCGTTCCATCTGGCTCAGGATGCCCGTGGTTCCGCCGATCAGGATGAAGAGAAAGATCTCGACATAGTTGTAGATATCGACGAACGGCTCTTCCCTGTGCCAGTGGATGAAGAGGTGCCGGGAAAAGAGCGCGGAGGAGGCAATGGAAACGAGCACGCCTCCCGCGAACCCGTACCAGTACGCGGCAATGATGATGGGAGCAATATAGAGATGCCCAAGCAAACTGTGCAGCCATCCAGGCGCCACCCCCTCCAGGCGGTAATGGATGAAAGCGATAAGCCCCAGCAGGCCGGCCAGGATGACCAGCCTGATGACGTTCTTTCTTTGTGATACCTTCATGAGGGTAACGGGAATTTTTTTACAGATTAAACCAAATCTCCACAGCCGGGTCTATTATTACACAAGAAGCGGGCCAAGAAAAGGATAAAAGAAAATTAACCTTCACAGCTGGGGATAGGTGGTGGTCCCATCGTCCGAATGAATCGGTATGACAAGGACCGGGACCTAAAACCGTAACTTTAGACTTGAAGATCGGAAGGCCCTCTTTCCGAACCTTCATGGATATTGGCTTGACAAGCACGGACGATTTTGTTATTGTACTAAATCTTAATGACCGAAAGGAGGTGAAACCACATGAAGAAGATGATTGCTCTGTTCACGGCAGTTATGTTCGCACTGACCCTCGGCGTTGCATTCGCCCAGGAGAAGGCGGCGACGCCGGCCCCGGCCCCGACCGAGAAGAAGGCGGAGGAGCCGAAGAAGAAGAAGTCGCACAAGGAGAAGAAGGCTGAGAAGAAGGCCAAGAAGGACAAGAAGAAGGCCGAAGAGAAGAAGGCCGAAGCTCCGGCTGCAGCCCCGGCTGCGAAGTAATCTCATACCGCTGATTTATTATCCCGAGCGGAACTATGAATTCGTAGATGTACTTAGGCAGGCGGTTCTTACCGCCTGCTTTTTTTTGCCCCGTTCTTTCCTTAATCCCACCACAACACCACGCGTTTTGTCGCACTGATATCCTTGACCAGCTCGGCAAGGCTCCCCGTCCCCTCATCCACCGTATTAGGACTGAACTCGTAAACATCTTCGGCGAAGGCCTTGAGGTCCTGGGGCATGGTCCTGAACTCGATCTCCACCCAGTCATTCTCAGCGCCGACGATCTCGAACCGGATCCGCTTCTCCCACTGCTTCAATTTGGCGATCACATCCTCATGGCTCACGTCATCGTCGTCGCCATTGGTGTGCATGATCCGAAGGATCTCGTACTGGTCAGTTCCCTTGATGATTCCGATCCTGTCGACCTTGAGGGAATTATTGATCTCGATCTGGAAGGCCATATAATTCCGCCGCTTCAGCTTTTCCCGGAGACACCACAGGACCTGGTCCGACCTGCTCCAGGGTACCGAGATCGCAATTCCGTCCGCCATGATCTGATACCCGTCCCCATCATACCCGCTCAGCCGGTGGAGCGGGCTCCTGGCTTCCTCCTTCACGAGCAGGAGGACATCGGCTTCAAACCCGATCTGAGATGCGAGATTCAGCTCCGAATGCGACAGACCATTTTGCGGGCCTGCTGCAGCCATGAGCAGCATGACTCCCGGGAAAAGAACCGCATAGAAGGCCCTTGTGAAAACGCGCTTCATGTCGTTCGCCCCCCTCCTGGTGCATCAGCCGATACGACGCGGAAAAGACAGTGAATAGTAGCATATCCCTCGGGGAAAGACAACAGATGCCAGGATGACCCGCGTTCCGTATAATGGCAGAACATCCTGTCCGGCAAATAGAAAAGGGACGTCATGGATCGACGTCCCCCCTCTTACTACGATAAGTTAGTTGCTGGTCTAAAATCCTAAGATCGGATTCCGGAACGGGACCCGCAAGCCCTGTTTGCTCATATGCAGGGTCTTCTGTCTCCGTTTCTGGGCCTCAATTCGTTTCCGCTTCTTCTTGATGGAAGGCTTTTCGTAGAACATCCGATTCTTCAACTCCCGGAAGATCCCATCTCGCTGGATCTTTCGTTTCAGAAAACAGGGAGCGCCTTTTTAATATCTGTTATTTTTCCTTCCGCCGCCGAAGCCACCGCCGCCGGAACGACCACGCCCACCGCCTCCGCCACCGCCAAATCCGGACCGCGGCCGCTCCTTCTGCGGTCTGGCCTCACTGACCGTGATCGTCCTGTCCAGGAGCGATGTGCCGTTAAGAGAAGCAATGGCCTTGTCACCGTCCTCATCATTGGCCATCTCGACGAAACCGAAGCCCTTTGACCGGCCGGTCTCACTGTCCGTGATGATCTTTGCCGAAAGCACTTCGCCGATCTTGCCGAACGTCTCCCTCATGTCATCTTCGGTCATGTTGTACGACAGGTTCCCTACATAAAGCTTCTTGGCCATGTGCCCCTCCGTAGAATGTGGGTTTTTGGTGAAAAAAAAAGACCGCAAACTTAATAGTTTTTGCAGTCTCCCTCTCAACAAAAACTCATGCTTATTTACAATGAATAATAGCCCCGACATGGCTAAATGTCAACTTCTTTCACGCCTTTATAATGAAACCGGAGCCTTCCACCGTGAGGAACTGTTAGGGCACGGTATATTTTGCTTGATTAATGAGACGCATAACGTGTATTATATATCCGCATTTTAATAGTGTGACTCCAGAAAGCAACGTTTGCACAGCTCTTGTGCACTTTTTCGCCTACCAAGCGTTCCTTCTGCAACTAAAGAGGTCATTTTGAGCAAATCTGTTTTATCTTTACCGCAACTTACCGTAAAGGGAATTACCCTCAAACTGCCGGTGGTCCAGGGCGGCATGGGCGTCGGTGTATCCCTCTATCCTCTGGCCCGTGCCGTGGCGGTTGTCGGCGGGCTTGGCATCGTTTCGAGCGCCTGCCTCGACCGCGTTGTCACCAAGCGGGACAATGAGAAGATGGACGCATACCAGGCCGCTTACCATGAGGTCATGCTTGCCAAGGCACATGGCGGTTTTGCCGGCATCAACATCATGTGCGCGCTGGCAAAGGACTATGAGGCATCGGTCCGCGGGGCGCTGGACGCAAAGGCGGACGCGATCATTTCCGGCGCAGGCCTGCCGATGGGCCTCCCCGGTATCCAGCCGCCGAAGAACACGGCCCTGATCCCCATCGTCTCGTCGCCCCGGGCGCTCGACCTCATCTGCAAAAAATGGGAAAAGTTCAGCTACCGGCCTGATGCGGTCGTCCTCGAAGGCCCGCTTGCCGGCGGACATCTCGGCTTCAGGATGGACCAGGTGGACCTTGATGCGAATAAGTTGGAGAACCTCCTGCCGCCCGTCCTGGACATGGCCAAGAAGTACGGCGACATCCCGGTCATTGTTGCCGGCGGCATCTACACGAACGCCGACATCCGCCAGTTCCTCGACATGGGCGCGAAGGGCGTCCAGATGGGAACACGCTTCCTCGCAACGGAAGAAAGCAGCGCTTCCGAAGAGTACAAGAAGGCCGTCGTGGCGTCGAAGGATGAGGACATTATCGTCGCGACCGATCCGGGTTCGCCCTGCGGCCTCCCCTTCCGCGTCATAAAGCAGTCGCCAATGTATGTCTCCGCGCTTTCGCATCTCAGGAAACCCAAGTGCGACAAGGGCTACGTGCTCCTGAAGGACGCCGACGGGAAGTACACCAAATGCCCGGCCAAGGAGAGCAACGAGCACCACTTTTGCATCTGCAATGGCCTGTTAAGCTCGGCAGGCTATAATCGCGACAAGGAAGAGCCGCTCTTCACGGTCGGCACGAATGCGTCGCGGGTCGACCGGATTGTGACGGTCCGGGCGCTCATGGAAGAGCTTTCCGGCAAGGTCCTCGCCCCGACGACATAGACCGGCCGGGGAACAATCCGATGCACCGCTCCTGCGGGGCCTGTAGACCAGGGTCCCGCTATATTTTTTTTATCTGGCGGCCGCATCTCATCGCATCGTACCCGGAACAGTACACAAACATCCTATGAGCAGATACCGCATTCCGCAAAAGCCTGGATCAAAATACATCACCCCTGAAGGGAAGAAGCGGCTGACCGACGAGTTCTCCTATCTCTGGAAGGAGAAGCGGCCGGAAGTGACTGCAGCGCTTGCCGCGGCCGCGGCCGAGGGCGACCGCTCGGAAAATGCGGAGTATATCTACCGGAAGAAACAGCTCCGGGAGATCGACAGCCGCATCCACTTCCTGAAGGGACGTCTGGAGGACGTGGTGGTGGTGGACACCGTCCCCAGCGACCAGTCCCGGGTATTCTTCGGCGCCTGGGTCAGGCTCGAGGGCGAGGACGGGAGCCGCGCTGAGTACCGCATCGTGGGACCCGACGAGTCCGATTCTGACAAGGGATACATCAGCATGGACGCCCCCATGGCGCGGGCGCTCATGAAAAAGACCGAAGGCGATGAGGTTGCCGTGAAGCGGCCGAAGGGTGAAGCCGTGTTCACCATCACCAGGGTTTCGTATCGCCCTTTTACTCCTGAATCCAGGAGCGAGCGCTAACCCCGCAGTTGCTGAAGGTTAGCGAGCGATTAGACTAAAGAGTACTACCTT
The DNA here is from genome assembly GCA_963840455.1 of Nitrospirota bacterium. Classification (GTDB taxonomy): domain Bacteria; phylum Nitrospirota; class UBA9217; order UBA9217; family UBA9217; genus JAAXXJ01. Next base: position 39,068 of record CAWIYV010000004.1, read on the forward strand.
GAGGATCGAATTTCCCTGCAGATTGCTGCAGGGAGTTTTAATAGCATTCCTCCGCCGCTCGATTGACAAAACGCCGGCAGTTGGACTATCATAATGCCCATGATCGAAACCTTGTTTTTTTTCTTCGGCCTGGGCTTCAGTGTTCTAGTCTATATCCGCTCCATCGTTCCGGGTGATCATCCGCCCCTCCGGAAGGTGATCTACACGATCCTGTCAACGATCGGCATCACCGGTATGGTGTGGCTCTGTGGGGTCCTCATCGCCCATTTCCTCCGGAAACTGGGCATGCTGCGTTGAACCATGGTTCTCCCGGCGTTGGGAGAACGAAAAAGGCACGCTCCCTTGAGCGTGCCTTTTATGCTTTCCGCGTGTCTCTCTTATTTCCTCGGTCACCTACCCAGTAATTTCACCTTCATCTCCAGCGGATGTTTCTGCGGGCCGCTCCCGACTTTCGCAGGATGGCCTACCGGTACCACGGCCATGAACTCTCCCTCGGGCTCGCCGAGGAACCGGAGCACCTCGTCCTTGATGAGATAGAGTATCCCGAGCCAGACCGTTCCGAGGCCGAGTGACGTGGCAGCGAGCAGGATGTTCTGCACCGCCGCAGCCGAGCTCTGTATCTCCATGGTCCGGAAGAAGTCATGGGCCATCTCTTTCTCCACCTTGAACAGGTCGGTGCCGTGCCGGATCAGGTCGCCCGTGTTCGCCACGGCGATCACGACCGGCGCCGAGAGGATGCTCTTGGCGCCCATCCGGAGCAGCGCCGCTGCCGGCCGGGGAAGGGAAGCCGATTGTACTGTCACGAGCTGGGCCAGCTCGTTCCTCTTCTCGCCCCGAAGTACGATGAAGCGCCATGCCTGCTGGTTATGTGCGGACGGTGCCTGGTTCGCAGCGTGAAGAAGGACCCTCACCTGCTCTTCGGACACGTCGTCCTTTGTAAAGGTCCTGACGCTGCGGCGGGCCTTGATCGTCTTTAGGGCGTCATTGAGAGAAAGACCCGCATCATCGGGCAACATGGAGGACCTCCCTGGAGAAAAATGTCGTTGATCCTTCCGGGATCATGGCACGAGCTTCTCGTGAATGAGCCTGTTCATGACGGCGTTCACGAACGGCCTCACCTGGTGCATGAGAGCGCCTTGGTACTTCGTCTCGGATATTGCCGACCAGACGGGCTTGCCGGTCCCGACGCTGTAGAGCGTCGTTTGCATGACCGCCACATAATAATCATAGGCAAACTCGCTCAAACCGCTGTCGGTCCATTCCGTGGTGGCGATGGTCTGGTCCCACTCCGCATCGAAGTTATGAGGAACAGCGTAGAGGCGGGTAGGGCTGTGAGTCTCTGCAGATACTTTCTTGATGAACTTCGCCGCAATGATCGAATCTGCTCCGGCCTCCCTGACCTTGGCTGCAACGATATCCCTGGCCGGCTGCGGTTCATCGGGCAGGACCGACGTGCTTGCTACGGCGTCGATCCCGCGGGCCTTCAGCTGCCGCACGAACTCATCCTCGAGCATGCTCCGTGGGCCCCGGTTCCTCACGACCCCGATGACAAAGACCTTTTTCAGGCCGCCCGGGAAGGCCGGGTCTCTCCAGGGGTCGATGATCTTCGTGCCCGCGCAGGCGGGCAGAAGTGCAAGAACGAGGAGCATCAGGATCCAGAACGATCGTCTGTTCTCCATGGTTATCCTCCCTGGTCTACGACGCACACCTTCGCAACAGGACCACAGCAGAAATGTGCTGGAGACGCCGATGATACGGCAACGGACCTCTTGCGTTGTTGGCCTCCTGAATGAAATAAGCGCGCTTAAGCGAGCATGCCCAGCCCGCTCCCGATCGTCGCTATGCGTCATCCCGTCCCATCTCCCGCAAGGCATCCTTTGCGATCTCCCGCACGGCGGGGTTCGCGTCGTTCTGCAGTTCTCGCAAGGCATCCCGCGCAGACCGATGGCCGATGATCCCGAGCACGTTCGCCGTGTCCCCGCGGATGGTCGGGTTCTCATGCCCGAGGAGCACGAGGAGGCCAGGCACCGCGCCGGCCAGGGCCTGACGGTGCTCCTTCGCCAGTTCCTCGACGAGCGCCGTCGCGCCCAGCCTCACCATGATGGCGTCGTCACCCAGCAGATCGGGGATGAACCGTACCACCGACGGGTCCTGCTTCATCATGGCGATGATGTTCTCGAGGAACCCCTTGCCCATGTACTCGATGAGCATTGCCCGCATTTCGTCGTCTTTCATGGCAATGGCAATAAGTATAGCACAACCCGACGATCCCTTCTCTCCCCTGTCCGTTCCCCCCGGAAAATTCCCTTGCAATGGCGGCGTCTTTCCTTTATCATTGGTACCGATGGAAGCAGCAAAACACGCTATTGAACCTGAGTTCCTGTCCCAGGCCCTCGCCCAAGGCACCAGACTCCGCATCGGCCAGATGAACAAGACTGAGCACGAAGGCGTGATCCGTGAGATCGGCCGTTACGAGATCAACGTTGAAGAGAACAACAACATCATTACCGTCCTGAAAAAGGACATTTCCTACCTCTCGACGCCGGACCCCTTGATCACGGCAGCCGCGCCCGAAGATCCTTCCGCCGGCGCTGCCGCGGCGCCGGACGGAACTCCCGCCAAGCCGAACATCCAGCAGGAATTCCTGGACAAGGCCATCCGCGAGAACAACTCCCTCACGATCTTCCTCGTCACCGGCCAGCGCATCCGGGCGACCATTGAGGCCTACGACAACTTCACCCTCCTCATCCGCGAGGGGGGCAAGCAGCACCTCTTCTACAAGCACGCGGTCACGACGATCAACCGATAGAGGGACACCTGCCATGGAAACCAATCTCCTCGACAAGATGCTGAGCACGTACCGGTCCCAGAAGACCCCGGTGACCATCGTCCTGCAGAACAACGCACGGATCTTCGGCAGGATCGGGATGTTCGACAGCTATATCATCGTCATGGAGAACCAGCGGAACGAGATCGTCTATCGCCACGCAATTTCGGCCCTCCTTCCCTATGTTGCTGCCGAGCAGCCGCAGCCCCGCGAACAGAAGGTCGCCCCGGCACGGCCCGCGCCAAGGCCGGTCCCCAAACCGGCAAGGCCCACTCCTCCGGCAACGGCGAAGACCAGGCCGCCACGGCCTGAGCACAAGCCCGCCGCAACGCCGTCGGAATCGGGCCTCAACACCGGCATGAAGGAAGGCCTCCTGCGGTGGATGCAGGAACAGAAAGCGGGAAAATAGCATGACCCGCCGTTCCCTGGCGCTATCTGCCCTTTCGGGGCTCCTGCTGGCGGCGTCATTCCCCAGCCTCGGTTATTCTTTTCTCGCCTGGTTTGCCCTCGTCCCGCTCCTGTTCGCCCTCCGGGACCAGACCGTAGGGACGGGCCTCTGGCTCAGCGGCAGCTTCGGGCTCGTTTTCTTCTGCGGCACTGTCTATTGGGTCACCAATTCGGTCCACTTTTACGGTCACGTGCCGCTTCTGCCCGCCTCGCTCATCACCCTGCTTCTCTGCGTGATCCTCGCTCTCTTCATCGTACCCTTCGGAGGAGCGCTCGTCCACATCAGGGCGACGCATCCGCGCTTGCTGTTCCTGGCCGCACCGGCCCTCTGGGTCACGCTGGAATATGCCCGCACGCACCTGTTCTCCGGATTTCCCTGGGCGCTCCTGGGATATTCCCAATACCGGTCACTGCCGGTCATCCAGATCGCGGATCTCTTCGGCGTGTACGGCATATCCTTCCTGATCGTGCTCGCGAACATTGGCATCGCCGAGGTGCTCGCGGACCGGAAGAGATATCGTCCGCTGTTGGCCGCGGCGATCATGACGGCAGTTGTTGTCGGCTATGGATACTATCGTCTGAACGCGCCAGAAAGCGCAGGAAGCATCAGGATAGCGGTTGTCCAGGGGAACATCGAGCAGGACAAGAAGTGGGACCCGTCCTATCAGGGCGAGGTCATCGCGACCTATAAACGCCTTACGCTCAAAGCACTGGAGCAAAAACCAGACCTCGTGATTTGGCCCGAAACCGCCACACCCTTCTACTTCGGCGGAGGCGGCGACAACGTAAAATGGACCGACGACCTCAGACAGTTCGTCAGGACAATGAACACCCCCCTGCTCTTCGGCAGCGCGACCTATGAGGTCAAGCCCGGCAGGGTCATCGATCTGTGGAATTCGGCGTTCCTGCTGGACCGTGACGGAGTAACCAGCGCCGTGTATCAGAAGATGCATCTGGTCCCCTACGGCGAATATATCCCCATGAAGAAGATCCTGTTCTTCGTGGAAAAACTGGTGCAGGCCATCGGCGACTTCCAGACCGGTAGGGAGTACACGGTCATGAAGGTCCGGCCGCCGGCGGGAAATGATGTTGGCCTCAGCACGGTCATCTGCTACGAGATCATCTTCCCCGACCTCGTCAGAAGGTTCGTGAACAACGGGGCAACGGTCATGACCACCATCACGAACGACGCCTGGTTCGGCAAGACCGGAGCGCCGTACCAGCATTTCTCCATGGCAGTGCTGCGGGCGGTGGAGAACCATGTCCCGATCGCCCGCGCGGCGAACACCGGTATATCCGGTTTCATTGACGCAAAAGGCCGCATCCTCGAGACCACAAGCATCTTCACCGAAGCGTATCTTACCCGCTCGCTTTCTCCTTCCACGCAGAAGACCATCTATACCCGCTATGGCGATATCTTTTCCTGGCTTTGTGTCATCGGATGTTTCCTGGCTGTCCTTCCCCTGCCGCGACCCAAACGATAGCGCCGGGCCGCCCGGGCAAGCGATCAATAAAAAAGCCGCCGGACCTCATGGTCCGGCGGCAGATGCTTCACTTCTCTCGCTGCCCGCTCGCTCTCAGAACCGGAAGGCCGCGTACAGCCCGATACCGGTGTTCGTCGTCTTGAGCGTTTGCTCGCCGACGGGGTCAATGAACTTCTCCTCGCTGGATTCGGCATAGATCGGCACCTCCATGCCGAAACGTTCGCTGAACCAGTACCGGCCGGCAAGCGTCGTCCGCGCCGTCGTTATCTTGTGCTCGTTTCCAGCTGCCATCCCGGTTTCTTTTTCCTCTTCGGCCTCGAGCGCGAGCCAAAGCGTGAGCTGCTTTCCGATGTAGCCCGCGATCTCGAAGTTCACTGCCGCGATGTCGTACTTGGTCGTGCCCATGAATTCGACCTCACTTTTGCCGCCGCCGAATTCGAGCACAAGGCCGACCACGTCAGCGATCACTCCCCGGCCCCCGAAATAGACCACACCGATGTCGCGCGTCGCATCCGGCAAGCCGCTTTGCGTGTTCTCCGTCGATTCGCCATGGTACCGGAGATGGAGTTCCATGCTCGGGACAATGTACTGCCGGATACCCAGATCAAGCATGCTGTGTGCGATATCGATCTCCGGTTGAGAGACCCCGTTCACGGTCTGATCGATTGTTCCGCCACCAAATCCGATGTTCAGGAACAGGCCGGTGTTCGTGGGAAAGAAATATTCGCCTCCGAACTGGAGAACGGCTGCGCTTGCCTTGCTGTCGGTTTCGAATCCAGGGAACGTATTGTCCTTGTCCTTCGCCCCGATGAACACCAGGCCGGCTGATAGGGTGGACGGATGCTGGTAGAACTGCCGGAGATCGATGGGCTTGTCATCGTCCTTCAGGGGTGTGAAGAAGTGAGTGTACTGCACTGTGAACAGCGAGTTCTTCGTGTCGATCTTGCTCTTCGGGTCCGTGATGACGTTTGACTCCACTTTGCTCGTCGAGTCGCCCTCCAGGCCCACGACCACTTCATTCGACACGTCTGCAAAGGCCGGAACAGCAGCAAGACAGAAAAGCACTGCAATGACAATCAATTTCCTCATGCGTCATACCTCCTCAGGGCTAGGCTTAAATGCAGGATGCATTGCGATGAAGATAGCAGAGGGGTCCGGGGACGTCAAGGTACTATTCACCATGGGAAACCGGCGCAGCACGAACTGGTCAGAGCGTGCAGACCGACCGCAGGAATGCCGCTGACTTAAGCCGCTTGCCGAGGATATGGAGAGTGTGGGAGGTGAACGCCTGGTCAAGTTCCCGCATGATGTCCACGGAGGGTTTGAGACGGGTGACCTTGTCGAGGTCCATTCGGAGGGCATGATAATAGAAACCGATGGCGCCGGGGGAAAGCCGTATCTGGTCCTCGCCGGACGAGATGAGGCAGTCAGGGCAGAGCACGCCGCCCTTGAGGCCATAGAAGACCATGGGGCGCTCGGCGCCGCAGCCGCAGGAAAGGCACTTATCGAGTTTGGGCTGGAAGCCGAGGAGCGACAGGAACCGGATCTCGAAGATCCGGAGCAGGAACAGCGGATCGACCCCTTCATTCAACAGGTGAAGGACATGGGCGAGCAGAAGGAATGCCTGCGGGTTCCGCTCTCCTTCCGGGGCGACCTCACGCACCAGTTCAACGATGACGGAGCCAACGGCCATGCGGTCGAGGTCTCCGGCGATATCGAAATGCTGGCTGATGATATCGCTGGATTCTATCCGGATCAGCTCCTGGTGCTCTTTCTCATACAGGTGCAGGCGCGCGTGGGTGAACAGTTCAAGCCCCGCGCCAAAGCGACGAAAAGACTTCCGGGCATTCTTGGCAACGCCGCGGAGCCTGCCCCGGTCCAGGGAAAAGAAGGTGACGAGCTTGTCCGCCTCCCCCAGGTTCATGCTGCCAATGATGACGGCTTCGGTCTTGGACTTCATGATCGGAGCAAAATAGAGGTTACTGCATCCTGCGGATCCGCACCTCGACCCCCTTCTGGTCCCTCATGAGCGCAGTGAGCTTCGCGATGTCGGTCTCGCCAGTATGATAGGGATAAAGCACCCTGGGCTTGAACATCTTCGCGGCGTCCGCGACCATTTCCGGCGTCATGGTGTAGGGCAGGTTCATCGGCAGGAAAGCGATTTCGATGTTCTTGAGGGACTTCATTTCCGGGACATTCTCTGTGTCGCCCGCCACATAGACCCGCTTGTCAGCGAGGGTGATGATGTAGCCGTTCCCAACACCCTTGGGATGATAGGGCTGCCCGTTCTCGCGCTTGCTTACCATATTATATGCCGGGACCGCTTCGACCGTCATTCCCTTGATCGCTTTCACGTCGCCGTTCTTCATGACCACGCCGCCGCTCACCTGTCCTGCGCCGGCTTCGGTCAGGACGATCGTCGTCTTCTCTGTTCGGACCTTCTCGATCGCAGCAGGATCAAGATGGTCCCGATGCTCGTGGGTGATCAGAATGACGTCTGCTTTGGGCAGTTTGGCGTAGTCCGTAAGCTTGCTGTAGGGATCAACATAGATCGTTGCTCCGCCAAGCGTGAACAGCAGCGATCCATGTCCGATGAAGGTGATCACAAGATCACCGGCCGAGGTCTTGATAGTGTCCGGAGGGGACTGTTCCTGCGCCGCGGCCGCAGACGCAAGGACCAGGCTAAACAGCATCAAGGACAGGGAAGAGCGGAACATGGCGACCCTCCTGACTATTTCTCCGGACCTGCTGAAATTGCGCTGAGCTTTTTCTTCTTATGGTTCCGCACATAGAGCGCGATAATGACCGCACTCACGATAACAACACCGATCACTGCCTGATGGGAATACTGCATGATCAGTTCCCGGTTCGCGCCGATGAAGTAGCCGATGAAAGTAAGAATGGTGACCCAGATGCCTGCTCCCGCGAGCGTGTAGAGTGAGAACTTGACGTGGTTCATGCCTGCCAGCCCGGCCGGGAGCGAGATAAGATGCCGCACAACAGGCAGGAGCCTGCCGATGAAGGTCGATATCTCGCCATGGTCACGGAAATACCGCTCCACCTTGGCGAATTTCTCTTCCGTGATCCAGACGTACTTACCGTACTTGAGCAGCAGCGGCCTGCCGAGATAGTGCGCCGCATAGTAGTTCGCGTAGGCGCCCACCAGGCTTCCCAGCGTGCCGCACAGAATGGCGACGAGCGCGTTCATCTGGCCTTGCTGGGCAAGGTATCCCGCCGGCGGCATCACCAATTCGCTCGGGATGGGGATGATGGAGCTCTCCATGGCCATGAGCAGGAAGATGCCCGGGTAGCCCAGGGCGCCGATGGTCAGGAGCAGCCAGTCGATCAGTGCATGCATTGTTACACGCTCCCCTTGACAGATTTTTGGAAAACCGTATTTTCACCGCAGAGTTCGCTGAGACCGCTGAGTTTTGACGCTTTTTAAATATCAGATCTATTTCTCTGCGTGCTCTGCGCTCTCAGCGGTATATCTCGTTCCATCTTAACGTCTTACGCCTTATGCTGTTTCTATTCCGTAATCTAAAATCTGCAATCCGCAATGCTGCCTATTCTTCTTCAATGATCCCGACGTTCCTGAGCATCCGGTTGTCGTCACGCCAGCCCTTCTTCACCTTCACCCAGAGCTGGAGGAACACCTTCACTCCCAGGAGCTTTTCCGCATCCAGCCGCGCCCGGGTGCCGATCTCCTTCAGCAGGGCGCCGTTCTTGCCGATGACGATCCCCTTCTGCGAATCGCGGTCCACGAAGATGGTGGCATCGATGCGCGTCAGGCCCGGCTCCTCCTTCACCTGGTCGATCATCACTGCCGTGGAGTACGGGATCTCCTCCTTGGTGAGCTCGAAGATCTTTTCGCGGATGATCTCGGAGACAACGAACCGCTCCGGCTGGTCCGTCAGCTGGTCGTCGGGAAAGTACTTTGGCCCCTTGGGCATCCGCTTCAGGAGGGCGTCCACAAGGCCGCCCAGGTCCTGCTTCAGGGCCGATACGGGGATGATCTCGGCAAAGGAGTAGAGCGTGCTGTATTCCTGCATGAGCGGCAGGAGCCGCTCCTTGTTGATGAGGTCCACCTTGTTGATGATCAGCAGGACCGGGGTCCTGACCTTTGCAAGGGAGTCGATGATGAAGCGGTCACCGCCTCCCGGCTTCTCCGTGGCCTCCACGAGCAGCATGATGACGTCCACTTCGCTGTACGTGCCAAGCGCCATGTTCACCATGATCTCGTTCATCTTATGCAGCGGTTTGTGGATGCCCGGCGTGTCGATAAACACCAGCTGGGCGTCCGGCCGGCTCAGGATGCCGCGAATGCGATTCCGCGTGGTCTGGGGTTTGTCGGAAATGATGGATATTTTCTCGCCCAGGAGGCAGTTCATGAGCGTGGACTTGCCCACGTTCGGCCTTCCGATGATAGCGATGAAGCCGGATCGGAAATCCCTCTCGTTCTTCGCCTCAGTCATGGCGGTAGCATACCCGAAAGAGGCATGCGACGCAAGAAAAAGCGGATCTCTTGTTGGGCAACACGGGGGGAGGTGGGAAAAGCAACTGCAACGACCTTGGTTATGGCAGTTCCAAAAGCCCCTGCAGCCCGTGAGCACTGACGATGCGTAGGCATGCGTCACAGAAGCATGGCAAATCACCGCGTCGTTTCCAGCACGCGCGTCAGCGGAAGTGCTGAGGATAGGACAGAGCGGACAAGAAAACCGCGGACAAACTGCATGCCTGCAGCGCAGTGCGAATGGGCTGCAGAAAAAAGGAGATTTGCTTTTTTGGGCAGCCCGGGCTGCTGGAAAGGCAAAGGCTTACGTCTTTACCCAAACTCCGCAGGTCTCACCGGAGCGGACCTACACCCTGCCTTGCGATGCCGCGGGTGCAAGAGATTGAAGCTCTCTGCTCCTGGTCTTCTCCATGTCTCAATGGTCATCCTCTCTTCTGCCCGACATTTTAAATATCATTTGACAATCTCCCGACGTTATCGGTATTATCAACCTACCTATGACCGACCAGACCGTCATCCGCGAACGGATCATCAGGCTCAAGAAGGACCTGAACGCCATCATCCTGGCCCACAATTACCAGCGGCCCGAGGTCCAGGACATCGCGGACATCACCGGCGATTCGCTTGAGCTCTCCCGCGCCGCTGCACGGACGGACTTCAAGGTCATCGTGTTCTGCGGCGTCCATTTCATGGCCGAGAGCGCCTCCATCCTCTCGCCCGACAAGACCGTGCTGCTGCCTGAGATCACGTCGGGCTGTCCCATGGCGGACATGATCACCGTGGATGGCCCCCGCACAACAAAGCGGGATCTTTTCCGGGAGCTCTACGGCGTCACTTTTCAGTTCGCCGATGAATTCACGCTCCTGGACATCAAGCGGCAGCATCCCGGTGTTCCCGTGGTCGCCTACGTGAACACCTCGGCAGCAGTCAAGGCGGAGAGCGACATCTGCTGCACCTCGTCAAATGTGGTGAAGGTCGTCGAGTCCCTGAAGGAAGATACCGTCATCTGCGTCCCCGACCGGAACCTCTCGGCTTACGCTGCCAAGCGTACGAAGAAGAAGATCATCTCCTGGGACGGGTTCTGCAACGTCCATCAGGTCCAGCTCACTATGGACGACGTGACGCACGCCAAGTCCGAACACCCCAAAGCACTGCTCGTGGTCCATCCCGAATGCCCTCCCGGGATCCAGGACCTTGCTGACCACATCACCAGCACCTCCGGCATGCTGCGCTATTGCAAGGAGTCGCCCAACAAGGAGTTCATCATTGGAACCGAGGAAGGCCTCCTTCACCGGCTGAAGAAGGAAAGCCCGGACAAACGGTTTTATCTTCTCTCCCGCAAGATGGTCTGCCCGAACATGAAGCGCACGAAGATCGAGAGCGTCCTCACGGCCATGGAGAAGATGCAGTACGTCATCAAGGTGCCGGACGAGATCCGTGTCAGGGCAAAGCGGGCGCTGGACCGGATGCTGGAGATCACATAGTGCTGACGCGGAGAAACGGGGACAGGGAGACAGGGGGACAAAAGCACGCCACTTCAATCATCCCTCTCCGCGTCACCGCGTCACCGCGTTCTCCCGTCGAGATTTAACCATGCTCACTGCCATCCTCATACTCCTCGCCGTCACTCTGCTGGTCCTGATCTGGTTCATCTTCCAGTCGCAGAAGCGTACTGCGGATCCGGCCGTCTCGCTCCTCCAGCAGGAGGTCCAGTCGCTGCGCGGCCAGCTCTCGGACGCCATGATCAAGAGTCAGGACGCGGTGAACCATCAGCTTGTCCACGTCGTGCAGCAGGTGAACTCGCAGCTCGGGCAGGTCACCTCACAGGTGAACACGCGGCTCGGCCAGGTCACCGATCAGCTTCAGAAGTCCACGGGGGACCTCAATACGCGGCTGGACAACGCGGCAAAGGTCGTTTCCGAGGTGAGCAAGGGTCTGGGCGGGCTGTCCGAAGCAACGAAGAAGGTCTTCGAGGTGGGCAAGGACATAGCGAGCCTGCAGGAGATCCTGCGCTCGCCCAAGCTCCGGGGCGGCCTCGGCGAGCTGTTCCTGGGCGACCTGCTGGCCCAGATCCTGCCGCCCGCCCACTTCACGCTGCAGCACCGGTTCAAGAGCGGTGAGGCCGTGGACGCGGTCATCCGGCTCGGCCAGAACCTGGTGCCCGTAGACGCGAAGTTCCCGCTCGAGAACTTCCGGCGGGTCATTGAGGTTTCTTCGGAAGAGGAGCGGAAGGCGGCGAAGCGGAAGTTTCTGGCCGACGTAAAGAAACATGTTGACGCGATCAGCGGTAAGTATATCCTGCCGGACGAGGGTACGTTCGACTTCGCCCTCATGTACATCCCGGCGGAGAACGTATACTACGAACTGATCATCAAGGACGAGGCCATGGACTCGGACAAGGGCCTGCTCAACTACTCATTCGCCAAGCGGGTCATCCCGGTCTCGCCGAACAGCTTCTATGCCTACCTTCAGACGATCCTCCTCGGCCTGAAGGGACTGCACATCGAAGAGCGGGCCCAGGAGATCCTGACCAATCTTGCCCGTCTTTCAGGCGACTTCCGGAAGTTCCGGGAGGAATTTGATACGGTGGGAAAGCATATCACGAACACGAAGTCGCGTTACGATGACGCCGACAAACGGCTCGAAAAGTTCAGTGACAAGCTTGAGTCTCTTAGTGAAGCCTCCCCCGCCATCGAGGAGACCCGGAAGCTACCGCTCTAGTGGTTGGAGTTGTTCCTGCGCCTTCTGCCTTCAGACCTCAGCCTCCTGCCTCAATGGTCATGGCCTGACGCGCTATGCCCTCCCGAGATCACATACACGGCCTCTGAGCCGGTCCTGTTCTCCGCAATGCACATTTCCTCTCCTTTGAGATGGATGGCCTGGCCCTGCTTCAGCGTCACCGTGACCGCTCCCGTTAAGGTCAGGCCGCCTGTTATAACCATGATCATCTCCTCGTGGCCCCTGCCCGGCCTCAGCTCGCGCCCCTTTTCGCCGGCCCTGAGCACGCCGTAGATAAGATAGCACGCGTGGCTGCCGGTCTCATCAAAACCCAGGATGTACTCCCCAGACCCCGCGATCCTGCTGGCCACTTCGAACACCTTCATATACGCACCTCACTGACACCTCAATGATGTCGATCACGTCACAACGACTCTATCACAGGATATAGCATAGTGCAATACAGCGAAGGTACCGTTTGTCAGGTCCTGCCGCCCTGTGTGATGCGAGCAAGGTCCTTTTCATCTGGTTTGAGCTCTGGTACTATGACATGGCCAGAATGAGGAGGGAACAATGGCAGCAACGACTGATGCCGGAGAACGGAAGGCCTGGGAGACCCTGGCAACGCTCAAGACTGCCGACGTTTGCAGGGCAGCGGCCGTGAGCTATGATGCTGCGTCGGGGCTCTATACGGTCAGGTCGTTCGGACAGGACATCGTTGTATCGCCAAAGTACCGGACGGTGTCGGGCTTGCTTCCGGTGACCGGCTGCCTTCCCGGCGAATACGGGGAATTGTTCCCGCTGGCGGTCCTCTGGTACCTGGTGCTCGCGAAGGACATTGTCCCAACGGGGAAGCTCGTCCACCTGGAGGACCTCCGCGGCGGGGACATCTTCGCCCGGGGGTCCCATGTACTGCCGCTGGAAAAGGTGGCCAAAAGATACGAAAATGACCGGGAAGGCTTCCTGAAGAAAGGGCTTGATCAGGGAGGTGAAACAATTCCGCTCGCAGACGCGGCGGTCCGGCTCACCCCCCTGCCGCGCGTGCCAATGACCATGACGTTCTGGCTTGCCGACGAGGAGTTCCCGGCGCGGGCGGGACTCTTTTTTGATTCCACCTGCAGTCTGCAGCTTCCCACCGACATCCTGTGGTCCCTTGCCAGGCTCTGCTGCCTCGCCCTGTTGTAAGCTCCTACATCTCCACCCGCGTTACCACGCCGTGCAGTTTGTTCGCCGGAAGCTTGAAGAACTGCACGATGTTCGGCGTCAGCTTCTTGATGACCGAGAACGCCTGCCAGCAGATGTTCGTTGCCGTGATGTCCTCGACCCCGTAGAAGATCGTCTTCTCCCTGATGTCCGCTTCCCGAAGGATCTCCTCCACGTCGGGGATCTCCATGTACCCCATCTGGATCTCGAAGGACCGGAGCCCCGGCGCAAGGTCCTCCTTGAAGTAGCCGGTCACGCCGAAGGGATCGTCACGCCGGACGATCGAGACGATGATATTGTCCTCGTAGAGGATGTTGTTCTTGAACATGGTGTGGACCACATAAGGGGGGATCTCTTTCGCGTCCTTGGCGAAGAACAGCGCCGTGCCGCTGATCTTGTTCACGGCCTGGTAGATCTGATTATAGCTCAGCAGGAACACATCCAGCTGCAGCGGCTGGAGCGCATTATAGAGCTTCTTCTGTCCCCGCGTGTACAGCATGATCATGCTGAACGGCATCGAAGCGATGATGAGCGACCAGAACCCGCCGTGGGGGATCTTGTAGGTGTTGGACACGAGGAAGGCAATGTTCACCACGGTCACGAAGATCGAAACGGCAGCGTGCCCGTATTTCCCGCGACGCAGGAAGATCCAGGTCATCATGAAACCGGTCAGCGTCATGGTCCCCGTGACCGCCAGGCCGTAAGCTGCCGCCAGGTTGCTCGACCGCTGGAACTCGAACATGATGAACAGCACGGCGATCAGCAGGAACCAGTTGACGGACCCGATGTAGATCTGCGACTGGCGCTCGCGTGAAGTGTAGTCGATCCTGAACATGGGCATGACGCGGGTGGCGATGCCCTGGTACACGATGGAGAACATGCCGCTGATCATGGCCTGCGATGCAATGACCGTGGCCATGATGCTGAGCACCAGGAACGGGATGTAGAGCGGCCGGGCCTGGTTGAACACCATTTCGAACAGCACGTTCTTGGCATCGGGATGGGCGATGACGAAGGCGCCCTGACCCAGGTAGTTGATGATCAGTGCGAAGAACACGAAGTACCATGCACGGACGATGGGCGCCCTGCCCAGATGCCCCATGTCGGCATACAGCGCCTCGCCTCCCGTGGCGCAGAGGATGACCTCGGACAGGACAAAGAACCCGGTGATACCGTGATCCACCAGGAAGTTGACCGCATAGTACGGATTGACGGCCAGGACGACGTACGGGGCGTGGATAATGGACGCGAGACCGGACAGCGTGAGCGCCGCGAACCAGACGATCATGATCGGGCCGAACGCCGCAGCCACCTTCTCCGTTCCCTTTTTCTGGACCGAGAAGAGGGCGATGGCTATGAGGCCGGCGATGGCGATCAGGGCCGCCTGTTTGGTCTCCTCGAGCCCCGGGATCAGGAGCAGGCCTTCCACGGCGCTCAGGATACTGATTGCAGGAGTAATGACGCCGTCGCCGATGATGAGAGAGATGCCGATGAAGGAAAGCAGGGTGATAAAGGTCACCTGCCTGCCGGACCGGAGGAGCGGGACGAGGATCTCCCGCAGCACGATCGTGCCGCCCTCGCCCCGGTGGCCGAGACTCATGGCAAGCCAGGCGTACTGGACCGTGACCAGGAGGATGAGTGTCCAGACGATGAGCGACAGGACACCGACCACATGCTCATCTGTTACCGGCTTCGGCATCAGCAGGAAGATGACCGTGAGGGTGTAGATGGGGCTTGTGCCGATGTCGCCGAACACCAGGCCGAGCGACTGAACGATGCCGCGGAGAGAGATTTTTTTCTTCGTCATAGCGCCCATCCCGGCAGGGCCCCCTTGAGATAGTGGAACACCTGGACCCTACCGTTCAACCGGCCAGCCACGTAGATGCGGTCGTTCCCATCGATGGCGATCCCCGCCGGGAGAGGAAAATATCCTGACCGGGGCCCAAACTGCCCGATAATGAGCAGAACATTCCCCTGATGGTCAAATTTGAACATTGCTGAAGGCCGCGTCGGTCACGATACTGGACAGTACCGCTATGAAGAATCGATTGTGGATCATATTGCAAAGGTATGCAGACAATGATCGACTGTTAGTATACCATAAAAACAGGTGTCCGCCTCTTACTTTCCAGGGTAATCCCGCAGAACACTGAAGAGTTAGCGCTCGCTCCTGGATTTAAGCTCCCTGCTGCAAGAGGCATGGAGCTTCGATCCTCAGAGAACTCTGTTATTCTAATCGCTCGCTGGCCCCGCGGCAGACTGCGGGGAATGCGCTCGCTCCTGGATTTAAGGTGAATTGTTGACTGCGATGGCAGCTTCCCCGGGGCCATCGACCATCGCAGTACCGGTAAATATGTTCTTGACAGGCTATGCGATATTCGTTTAAATATACCCTATGAAAAATATCAGCTGCCAGCACTGCCAACTGAAAGAGATCTATTGATCCGGCCTTCCGGATGAATGTCTGATATGGCACGGTACCCGGCAAGGCTGTGTATGCTCAGCGTAGAGATCATGACCGTCCTCATCATGGGTGCTGCGCTGGCCTGCGTGAGCGACACCACTTCGGAAGGCATTTCAGGGACGCAATTCGATCTCGTCTGGAAATATCCAAAACTCCCCCCTCCGGCCCAGTACGGCAATATCCTGATCAGCCGCCTGACCCGCAGCAGCACGCACCTGCCGGTCGCCTTCTCACACTGGGTCCACCGGCGCTTCTATACGTGCCGTGTCTGCCATTTCGAGCTGAACTTCGCCATGAAGACGAACGCGTCGGACATCACGGAAGCAACGATCCGGAAGGGCGATTACTGTGGGGCATGTCACAACGGCAAGATCGCGTTCGGCATCAACGATTCCACATGCGGGAACTGTCACACCGGCAAGATCAACTCGTCCGATGACCGCTTCTCTCTCCTGAAGGACTTCCCGAAGGCAAGATACGGTGACGAGATCAACTGGGTCAAAGCGCTCAAAAAGGGCCTCATTACGCCGAAGCAGAGTCTCTTTAATCCGGACTATGAGCCGATCCAGTTCGAAAAGATCCTGCGTCTTGAGCCCGAAAGGAGGATGATTAAGACCCGGGCGATCTTCCCCCACCAGAAGCACACCGATTGGCTCGACTGCGCCGATTGTCATCCCGGCATCTTCAACATCCAGAAGAAGGGCGCCCAGCGTTTCCGTATGGACTACATCAATAGCGGGATGTTCTGCGGCGTCTGCCACCTCACTGTCGCCTTCCCTGTCCAGGACTGCAGGAGATGCCACCCTGACCTGAATTGACCCCACCCGATCCCCTGGCCGTGTGCAATGAGCGCTCCCCGACGACCCTGTCCAGATCATGCTCGATCGCTGCAGTGACGCATGAACGAAAACGGTGGTTGAAACACAGATGAACACGGTTTAAAGAGCGGAGCAGAACCTTATGAGACGGAGGAACGTCACCCCACGGGTGATTCTTGTGTTTGGTTTATGATTCTGGAATATCCGTGTCGCTGAGAAGCGCCTGCTTTTGGTTATCCGTGTTGATGCGCGGCCAATGATTTTTCAGGATCAGAGACCTGACGAGCAGGGTCGGGCAATACGAGCGGGAGCGCTGTAGCGCGGTCAGCGGTACCGGAAACCGCGGAGTCAGCCTGCAAACGCTAGCCGCTGTAGCAGAGCAGCCGGGAGCACCATTCGCCTTCGGGTTCAACAGCAACGGTCAGATCAGACCAAACCGTTTCATGCGCCGGCGGAACGCGTCGCGGGGCATTTTCAGCAGCTGCGCAGCCCGGGTCTTAGTAATGCCATGGTTCAGGCGCTCCTTGTTTGTTCTTCGTTCTTGGGCAAGGGAAGGGTGATCGTGAAGGTCGCTCCCCTGCCCGGCGCGCTCTCCACGCCGAGTTCGCCTTTGTGCTGCTCCACGATCCGTTGCGTAATGGACAGACCCAGCCCCGTGCCCTGATGGCGCGTGGTGAAGAAGGGGATGAATATCCTGCCCAGGTTCTCGGGCGTAATGCCATCCCCGGAGTCCGTGAAGACGATCTTGATCGCGCCGGGAATGTCGCCTTCACGCTCCTCGGCCCGCGTTTCGACCGAGAATTTTCCGCCCTCCGGCATGGCCTTGATGGCGTTCAGGGAGATGTTCAAAAGGGCCTGCTGCATCAGGTCCGGATCAAGGACCAGCCACGGCAGGCCGACCGTGAGCTTCCGCTCGACAGTGATGCCGTGTTTGGCGAACTGCGGCGAAAGGAAGTCGATAAGCTTCCCGATGAGCTCGTTGATGTCCACGAGAGTCATCTTGGGTTCGGGCGGCCGGGCGAAGGAGAGGAGGTTCCGGACCGCCTTGTCCATGCGCTCCACCTGGGACAGCACCTCGTCCAATATGCCACGTTTCGGGTCACCGGCCGCGATGTCCTTCTTCAGCACCTGGATCACACCGGCAATGCCCGCCAACGGGTTTTTGATCTCATGGGCGATGCCGGCCGCCATCTCGCCGATGGATGCCAGACGGTCCGCCCGTTTCATCTGCTCGTAATGGTATCGCTCCACCCGGCGCCGGGCACGCTCCAGCTTGGACAGGAGCGAGTTGAACGCCTCGCCGAGCCTCCCGATGTCGTCGGCGCTCCTTACCTGCACCCGCGCCTCCAGCCCCCGCTCGGCGCGCTCCATGGTAGCAATGAGGTCCTGGATGGGGTCCGTAACGAACCGGGTCAGGAAGAGCCCGAGGAGGAGCGCCAGCGTCGCGGTGATGCCTAAGGCCCAGAGTATCATGGTCTTGCTGAGCTCGCCTACCTTTTCCTGCGTCTGGACCATGGACACGTCCACGGCCAGGATGCCGTTCAGCTTCGTCGAGGACCCATGGCAGCGAACGCATTGTTCCGTGTTCGCGATCGGGAAGAGCACGGAAAACACGCCTTCGTCCCGCCGCTTGATGGGCTTCTTGAACTCGCCCTCCAGGAACCATTTCTGGGTGGCGGCATCGACCTTCCGGCCGATCAGCCACGGTTTCGATGACTTCAGGATCACGCCGCTGGGGCTGAAGATCTTCAATTCCCGGATATTCTGGTAGGTGCCGACGGCTTCGAGGACGTGCTGGACCTCCTTGCTCATGCCGTCCAGCATGGCGTTCGCGAGGCTCTGCTCGATGGTATTGGAGATGATGAGGACGTTGTCCTCGAGTGCGGACTCCATCTGTGCACGCTGGTAGCCGATGTTGATCCACGTACCCGTACCGATGATGACTGCCAGGATGGCGGACACCGAGATGATGATCTTGCTCTTGAGGCTCGAGACGAATCTCACGCCGTCCTCACCTGCCCGACCAGCTCCCGCACGCTGCCGACACCCTGCTGCTCCAGGAACGCCCTGATGCCTTCCGCCACATCAACGGTCGCGCGGGGGTTCACAAAGTTCGCCGTCCCTACGGCGACCGCGGAGGCCCCTGCCAGGATGAACTCCAGGGCGTCCTCGGCCGTCATGATGCCGCCCATGCCGATGATCGGCAGGCTGACCGCTTTCGCCGCCTGCCAGACCATGCGCACGGCGACCGGCCTGATCGCCGGGCCGGAGAGCCCGCCCGTGCAGTTCGCCAGCCTCGGCCTCCGGCTCCGCACGTCGATGGCCATGCCGAGGAGCGTGTTGATGAGGGACAACCCATCGCACCCTGCATCGCGCGCCGCCTTCGCGAACTCGGTGATGTCCGTCACGTTCGGGGAAAGCTTGGCGATGACCGGGAGCTTCGTGGCCTTCCGCACGGCCGAAAGGAGCTCAAAAGCGGCCGTGAGGTTCGTGCCGAACACGATGCCGCCGGCCTTCACGTTGGGGCACGAGATGTTCACCTCGAGGCCGGACACGCCGGGCACACCGTCCAACCGCTCCGCCACGCCCACGTACTCCTCGAGACTGTAGCCGAAGATGTTCACGATGACCGCCGTATCATAGATCCTGAGGAATGGGAGCTTGTCCCGGAGAAAGACGTCCACGCCCGGGTTCTCAAGGCCGATGGCGTTCAGCATGCCCGCCGGAGTCTCCCAGATGCGCGGCGGCGGGTTTCCGTTGATCGGTTTGAGGGAGATCCCTTTGACGATCACGCCGCCGAGCCGGTTCAGGTCGACGATATCGGCGTACTCCTCACCGTAACCGAAGGTCCCCGACGCGGTCAGCACCGGGTTCTTCAGCTTGATCCCGGCGAAGTCGATGGCGAGATCGATGCTCATTTTTTTCTTTGGCTGCATAGACGCGCTTCCGTTGATACGGACACTGTTGGCGGCAAGGATCATGAAGAGGAAAAAAGATATGCTGTCTTACGGGCCCAGCCTGCGCTCTTACCCTTGTACCGCCTCGTGTTGAAGCTCCCTGCAGTAAGCTGCAGGGAATCTTCGGTCCTCAAGGTAGTAATAGATCATTCTAATCGCTCGCTAACCCGCTGCACTCGCGGGTCCACTCGTAAACGCTGGGGGCAGGACCCCGCAGCAAGCTGCGTGGTTAGCGTTCGTTCCTGGATTCACCTTTCGACCAGGAACAGAGAATACGTTACGCCATAAAGTTCACCGGGGACACCGAGGAAAAAATCGGCAAGCATGTACGCACATTTTTTTGTGGTCTCTGTGGTAAAAGATGCTTGCTAGAGTAATTTGACAGCCCACTCGACCTCGCGCGAGTCGAACACCGGTCCTTCCTTGCAGACGCGCTTGTATCCGCCCGCCTTCATGGCAATGGAGCAGCCCATGCAAACGCCCAGGCCGCAGGCCATGCGCTCCTCCATAGAGACATAACAGGGTACTGCGTGCTCTGCGGCGAGCCTGCTTACCGCGGCGAGCATGGCATGGGGACCGCAGGCGTAGATGACCGGCCGGCCGTCGCGCGCCTGACCGGAAAGATATTCCGCAAGGCTGTCGGTAACGAAACCGCAGGTGCCGCGGCTGCCGTCCTCGGTGGCGTAATGGATGGCCTTCACACGCGAACGGAAGTCCTTCATGGCCGACATCGGCGGCAGGCATTCTTTATCGCGGGACCCCGCGAACACCCGGGACTGTTTTCCGTACCGGGCCGCAAAATAGAGGAGCGGCGGGAACCCGCTGCCGCCTGCGATGAGAAGGGGCGTCGCGCCCTTTGCCGGTGCCGGGAAACCGTTGCCCAAGGGTCCAATAACGGACAGAATGCTTCCCTTCTTAACCGCCGTAAGCAGAGTCGTACCCCTGCCAACCACCCGGTAGTAAAGTTCAAGGGACCTCTTTGCGATGATCGAGGAAATGCCGAAGGGACGGGCAAGGAGCGGGTCAAGGTTCTCCGACACCCTGAGCATGACGAAATGGCCGGGGACGGAGACAGAGGCAAGCGCCGGCGCCTGGAGCACGAGCCGATAAAATCCCCTGCCTGCCGGCCGGTGATGGAGCACGGTCGCGCGGTGCAGCTTACTCGACGGCAATCTCGATCTCCTGGATCTCGTATTCCACGGTCTTGGCAGGCGTGGTGATGGTCACCACGTCGCCCACCTTGTGGCCGATGAGCGCCTTGCCCACGGGCGACTGCACCGAGATCTTGCCTTTTTTCAGGTCGGCCTCTTCCTGGCCCACCAGGGTGTACTTCCTGATATCGCCGGATGACCTGTCCGCAAGCGTAACCGTCATGCCGAACACGACCTTTTCGTTCGTCAGTTTCGAGACATCGATGATCTGGGCGTGGGCAAGCTTGTGCTCCAGCTCGCGCTTCTTGGCGTCGATGTGGCCCTGGCGCTCCTTCGCAGCGTGGTACTCGGCGTTCTCCGAGAGGTCGCCATGTCCCCGGGCCTCCTCGATGTCCCTGATGTTCTTGGGGCGCTCCACTTTCATCAGGTGGTCGAGCTCCTTCTTGATCTTTTCGTAGCCCTCTCTGGTCATCGGAACTTTCTTGGTCATCGCTGTTGATACTCCTGAATGGATCGTACCTGGATCTGTTTCGCCTTGAGGGCCTCGATGCCGCGCACCGCCGCCTTGGCGGCGGACATGGTCGTAAAATACGGGATGCCCTGCGTCAGGGTCGTACGCCGTATCGAGTAGGAGTCCTTCTGGGACTCCGCTCCGTACACCGTGTTGATCACCAGGTCAACCTGCCGGTCCTTGATGCTGTCGACGATGTGAGGACGGCCTTCGAACACCTTGTTCACCGTCTCGACGGCGACGCCGCGCTTGGTGAGGTACTCGGCCGTTCCGCGCGTGGCAACCAGCGAGAAGCCGGCCCTCTCGAGGCCCGAGGCGACCTCATAGGCCGCTGGTTTGTCCTTGTCCTTCACGCTGATGAAGACCCTGCCCGAGGTCGGCATGGGGTTCCCCGCCGCGATCTGGGACTTGGCGAAGGACATGCCGAAGTCCGTGTCGATGCCCATCACCTCGCCGGTGGATTTCATCTCCGGGCCGAGCAGTGTGTCCACACCCGGGAACTTGGCGAAGGGAAAGACCGCTTCCTTCACCGCCACATGCTTGATGTTCACGCTCTCCGTGAACCCGATCTCGGCCAGCGTCTTTCCCGCCATGACCCGTGCCGCGAGCTTCGCAAGCGGCACCCCGATGGCCTTGCTCACGAAGGGCACGGTCCGGGAGGCCCGGGGGTTGACTTCCAGGACGTAGATGAGGCGGTCCTTTACTGCAAACTGGATGTTCATGAGCCCGACGACCTTCAGGTCCAGCGCGAGCGCTGTCGTCTGCCGGGCGATCTCCGCGATGATGTCCTTCGGCAGGGAGAAGGGCGGAAGCGAGCAGGCAGAGTCGCCCGAATGCACCCCGGCCTCCTCGATGTGCTCCATGATGCCGGCGACCACGACGGTTGTGCCGTCCGAGATCGCATCCACGTCGATCTCCACGGCATCCTCGAGGTAGCGGTCGACCAGCACCGGACGGTCCGGCGAGGCCTTCACCGCCCGGGTCATGTAGTTCCTGATGCTCTCCTCGTCGTAGACGATCTCCATGGCCCGGCCGCCGAGCACATAGGACGGCCGCACCATGACCGGGTAACCGATGCTGTTCGCGGCGTCCACGGCCTCATCGCACGAAACCGCCGTGCCGCTCTCGGCCTGGCGCAGGCCCAGCCGGTCCAGGAGCTCCTTGAACCGCTTCCGGTCCTCGGCACGGTCGATGCTGTCAGGCGACGTGCCCAGGATGCGCACGCCGAGCCGTTCCAGCGGCACCGCGAGCTTGAGCGGTGTCTGGCCGCCGAACTGAACGATGACGCCCATGGGCTTCTCGCGCTTTATAATATGGTAAACATCCTCGAGAGTCAAGGGTTCGAAGTACAGGCGGTCCGAGGTATCGTAGTCCGTGCTCACGGTCTCGGGGTTGCAGTTCACCATGATGGTCTCGTACCCGTCGTCCTTGAGGGCGAAGGCCGCGTGCACACAGCAATAGTCGAACTCGATGCCCTGGCCGATGCGATTCGGCCCGCCTCCCAGGATGATGACCTTCTTCCGGTCCGTAGGCTCCGCCTCGCACTCGGCCGTTCCCTGCCCCTGCTGTTCCTGGCTCCCGGCCCCTGGACCTGGGACCCTGAAGAACGGCTTCTCATAGGTCGAATACAAATACGGAGTGTGCGCAACGAACTCGGCGGCGCAGGTGTCCACCTTCTTGAACACCGGAATGATGCCCATCTCCGTCCGGGCCTTGCGGACAGCGTCCTCGGTGGCGGTGATCAGCTTCGCGATCCGCCGATCTGAGAAGCCATACTCCTTGGCCATGCGGAGCGGATGATCGAGCGCGGGGATGCCGTTCGAGAGTATGCTCGCCCCGTTCTTTTTGATCTCCATTTCCCTATCAGTGATCTGTTTGATCTGGTGCAGGAACCAGGGGTCGATCTTCGAGAGGTTGAATATCTCGTCCACGGTCATTCCGGCGCGGAACCCGTCGGCAATGTACCAGAGCCGTTCCCAGTTCGGCACACTGATCTTTTGCCGGATGTCTGCGATCCCGTGCTCGATGTCGCCGTCGCGTTCGCGACGCGATTCGAGGCCGTAACGGTCGATCTCGAGGGAGCGGAGCGCCTTCTGGAGGGACTCCTTGAAGGTCCTGCCGATGGACATGGCCTCGCCCACGGACTTCATCTGCGTGGTCAGCGTGGCATCGGCCTGGGGGAACTTCTCGAAGGCGAAGCGGGGAAACTTCGTTACCACGTAGTCGATGGTCGGCTCGAAGGACGCAGGCGTGGCCTTGGTGATGTCGTTCAGGATCTCGTCGAGCGTGTACCCGACGGCGAGCTTGGCCGCGAACTTGGCGATCGGGAAGCCCGTGGCCTTGGAGGCCAGCGCGGAGCTCCGGGAAACGCGGGGGTTCATCTCGATCACGATCATCCTTCCGTTCTTCGGATCGACGGCGAACTGGATGTTCGACCCACCCGTATCCACACCGATCTCCCGGATGATCTTCAGCGACGCGTCGCGCATGATCTGGTACTCTTTGTCGGTCAGCGTCTGGGCCGGCGCCACGGTTATGCTGTCTCCGGTATGGATGCCCATGGGGTCGAGGTTCTCGATGGAGCAGACGATCACCACGTTGTCCTTGGCGTCGCGCATCACCTCGAGCTCGTACTCCTTCCAGCCGACCACGGATTCCTCGACCAGCACCTGGCGGACCGGGCTCGCGTCCAGTCCGCGGTTGATCAGTTCGGTGAACTCTTCCCGATTATAGGCGATGCCGCCTCCCGTGCCGCCGAGGGTGAAGGCAGGCCGGAGGATGGTCGGGAAGCCGACCTGTTCGAGGATCTCATAGGCCGTCTCCATGCTTGTGGCGAAACCGCTCTTGGGCACCAAAAGTCCGATGGCCTCCATGGCCGTCTTGAAGAGCTCGCGGTCCTCGGCCTTCTTGATGGCAGGGAGCTTGGCGCCGATGAGCTCGACCTTGTATTTCTCCAGCACGCCGGTCTCGGCAAGCGCGACCGCAGTGTTCAGTGCGGTCTGGCCGCCCATGGTCGGCAGCAATGCGTCGGGCCGCTCGCGTTCGATGATCTTCTCGACGACGGCGGGAGTGATGGGCTCGATATACGTGCGGTGCGCCATCTCCGGATCTGTCATGATCGTGGCCGGGTTCGAGTTTACCAGGACGATCTCGTAGCCCTCTTCCTTCAGCGCCTTGCAGGCCTGCACGCCTGAATAGTCGAACTCGCAGGCCTGGCCGATCACGATCGGCCCTGCGCCGATGATCAGGATCTTTTTGATGTCGGTTCGTTTCGGCATTCACATACCTCACAAAAAAAATTCTAAACCTTTTTTAACGCAGAGGACGCCGAGTACGCGGAGAAGTGCCATGCCAATTCAAGGCTGTTCTTACCTCTGCGACCTCCGCGATCTCTGCGGTGAAATTTAATCACTCGAAGTTCTGCACCCAGCCGTTCTTCAATCCATACTTCATCTTGATGTCGTAGGCCTCGTCGTATTCTTGTTCACTGATCCGGCGGTTGATCTCGGGATGTTCCGCGGACTTGAACGCCGGAAAGTACTGCGACATGAGGCTGATGTACACATCTGCGGAGATCTCCGTTGCCAGGAATTTCATCACGGCTTCGGTCCCTGCCACACCATGGGGAAGCACCAGGTGCCTGACCAGGAGTCCGCGCTGCGCGATCCCGTGCTCATCCATGACCAGATTCCCTACCTGCCGGTACATCTCCTTGACCGCTGCCCGGTTCACCTCGACATAGTGCGGGGCCACGGAGTATCGCACGGCGGCCGCATTATCAGAGTACCGCATGTCCGGCATGTAGATATCCACGATGCCGTCGAGCAGCTTGAGCATCTCCACGGAATCGTATCCGCTCGTGTTGTACACGATGGGCAGGTCGAAGCCCCGCTCCCGCGCGATGCCCACCGCCTTCAGGATCTGGGGGACATAGTGCGTCGGGGTCACAAGGTTCAGGTTGTGGCAGCCCTGCTCCTGCATCCAGAGCATCTGGCAGGCCAGTTCCCCCGGCGTCCGCTCGGTGCCGTGTCCCATCTGGCTGATGGGATAGTTCTGGCAGTAGATGCAGCGGAGATTGCAGTTCGTGAAAAAGATCGTGCCCGAGCCTTTGATGCCCGAGAGCGGCGGTTCCTCGCCGTGGTGCGGGCTGACGCTCGCGATGGCCGGGTTGAGCCCCGAGCGGCAGAAGCCCAGCCTGCTGTCCTCGAGCCGGTTCACCCCGCACTCCCGGGGGCAGACAGTGCATTCCTCGAGATGACGGTACGCCGCCTCGATCCGAAGTTCCAGTTCTTCTTTTGAGATAACAACTGCCACGGCCGAGCCTTCTTCAGCCACCGAGGTCACCGGGGTCACCGAGAAATTCAACGCGAGTGATTTTCTCTGTGTCCTCTGAGCGCTCTCTGCGGCAAGGAGAATTTATTTATGTTTTTCCATCATGTCCACAAAACGCTGGAACAGGTACCTGCTGTCGTGCGGTCCCGGCGACGACTCGGGGTGGTACTGGACGGAGAAGGCCGGCAGGGTCTTGTGCTGGATGCCCTCGCACGTCCTGTCGTTCAGGTTCATGTGGGTCATCTCCACGTGTTCCTTCACCGACTCCATGTCCACGGCGAAGCCATGGTTCTCGGCTGCGATCTCGACCTTGCGCGTCGTCAGGTCCATGATCGGCTGATTCCCGCCGCGGTGGCCGAACTTGAGCTTGTAGGTCCTCCCGCCGAGCGCCAGGCCCAGGAGCTGCTGGCCCAGGCAGATGCCGAAGATCGGTTTCTTGCCGAGGATCTTCTTGATGTTCTCGATGGCATAGGTCACCGGCTCAGGATCTCCCGGACCATTCGAGAGAAACACCCCGTCTGGCTGCATGGCGAGCACCTCTTCCGCCGGCATGGTGGCAGGCACTACGGTGACATCGCAGCCCGCGCTCGTGAGCAGCCGCAGGATGTTCCGCTTGATGCCATAGTCGTAGGCCACGACCTTGTACCGCGACAGGGACTTCTTTCCGTAGCCGGTCTCGAGATCCCAGATGCCTTCGTCCCAGGCGTAAGGTTTTTTGCATGTAACGTCCTTTGCAAGGTCGAGTCCGTTCATCTTCGGCAGTTTCTTTGCTTTGGCGAATAAGCTCCCCGGGTCCAGGTCCTTCGTCGAGATGATCCCTGGCTGGGCGCCCACGTCGCGGATATGGCGCGTCAGTGCCCGCGTGTCGATGCCCTGGATTCCTGCGATCTGATGCGCCTTCAGATAGGCGTCGAGCGATCGCTTCATCCGCCAGTTGCTCGGGAAGTCCAGGTACTCCTTCACGATGAACCCTTCCACCTGTGGTTTCCCGGACTCCACGTCCTCGTCGTTCGTGCCATAGTTCCCGATCTGGGGATAGGTCATGGTGACGATCTGGCCCTTGTACGACGGGTCCGTCAGGATCTCCTGGTATCCCGTCATGCTGGTGTTGAAGACCACCTCGCCCGTGGCCTCGCCTTCCGCCCCGAAGGAGGAGCCTTCGAACACCATGCCGTCTGCCAATGCAAGGATCGCTTTTTTCATATTCCACCTTCCCGCCTACCCCCCTGTCATCCCCCTTGGCAAGGGGGGAACGAGGGGGGTGCAATCCGCAATCATTTTATATTGATAAACTTATTTTACCGCTGAGCTCGCGGAGAACGCAGAGTTAATTCGTTATCTTGAATCAAGAATATATTTCTCAGCGCCCTCTGCGTCCTCTGCGGTGAAAGAACTAGAATCTGTCTCGTATCTTGCCGTTCACATCCACTACTTCTCCGCTCACCTTTTCGCCGTCAACTGTCACATATACATAATGATGGAATCCGCCGTCCTCGTCCTTCGCGTACAGCGGCGCTCCCCCGCCTCCGGCGATGATGTGGGGGATCCCGTCCACTGTTTTCCTGAGATACAGGTGCTCATGCCCCGCGAATACGGCCGTGACCTGGTGTTTCACAAAGAGCGCCTGCAGCCGGTCCCGGTCCTCTTTGTACCGGTCGAGGCTGTTCCCGTGATGCTTCCCTTTTCCCTTCTCGGGATAGAGCGGGTGATGGACAAAGACGAATGTATGCTTCTGCTTCGATGCGGCCAGGACCTGCTCCAGCCATTTGAACTGTTCGCCGGTGATCCGTTTATCCTCTCCCTTGATATAGGAATCGAGCACAACGAACAGCGAGTTCCCCCCGACGAAAGAGTAGTAGAGCTCGTTCCCGGGCAGGTCCACCTGCGCCTTGTAGATATCCTCGCTCCCCGCGACCTCCCCATGGATGTCATGGTTCCCCACCGTCAGGAAATAGGGAACAGCCACGCTCTTCGACAACTCCCAGAACCGCTTCCAGTGTTCGATATTGCCCGGCTTGTCGATCTGGTCGCCGGTATTTACGATGAAGGCCGGCTTTCGTTCAAGCGCCGCAGCAAGCACCTTTTGATAGACCGCATCGCATGCCGGGTCGCCCGCGCGGTTGTCACCGAACACGACAAAGGAGAACTTCGAAGAAAGCTTCTCATGCGAGGCGAGCTTCTGCTGAAGCAGCTGATCCTGTGCCGCAATGCCATTCGTGATCGTTGCAAAAAAGATCAGAAGCGGTAGTAACGGTTTTATAATCCGCAATCCACGATCCGAAATCCGCAATTAGATTCTTCCTTCCACAATCGTCCGCACGGCCTTCCCCTTCAATTTCCAGCCGTCGAACGGCGTGTTCTTCGACTTCGACAGGAACTGCGAAGCATTCACGGTCCAGTCCAGGTCCGGGTCGATGATGGTGATGTCCGCTTCGGCTCCGACCGACAACATCCCGCCGCCGCTCTTGATGATCCGTGCAGGCGTCGTGCTCATACGGGTTATGAGGTCTGCCATCGAAAGGATGCCCTCCTGCACCAGTTTGAACGACAACCCGACGCTTGTCTCGAGCCCCACGATACCGAAGGGCGCGGCGTCGAACTCCACCGACTTCTCGTCCAGGGCGTGGGGCGCGTGGTCCGTGGCGATCACGTCGAGCGTTCCGTCCTTGAGACCCTGCCTGATCGCCGCCACGTCATCGGCGGTCCGGAGCGGCGGGTTCATCTTTGCCATGGTATGGTACCCTCTCACTGCCTCGTCGGTGAGCGTAAAATAGTGCGGGCATGTCTCTGCGGTCACCTTGACGCCGCGCTGCTTTGCCTCGCGGATCATCCGGACGGAGCCTGCTGTGCTCACATGGCAGATATGGAGCCTCGCGCCGGTCAGTTCGGCAAGCTCGATGTCCCGGGCCGTCATCACGTCCTCGGCCGCGTTCGGAATGCCCCGGAGGCCGAGCTCCGTGGACACGAACCCTTCGTTCATAACGCCCTGTGCCGCGAGGCTTGCGTCCTCACAGTGCGAAATGACCGCGATGTCGAATATCGTAGAATATTCCATGGCTCGGCGCATGACCGCTGCCCTCATGACCGGTTTGCCGTCGTCGGAGATGCCTTTGCAGCCAGCCTCGTGCAGCTCGCCCATTTCGGCGAGTTCCTCGCCCTTTGAGCCTTTGGTGATGGCCCCGATGGGAAAGACCCGCGCCAAGGCCTTACTCGCCGCCTGGGAGAGGATGAACTCCGTCACCGACCGGGAATCGTTCACCGGGTTCGTGTTCGGCATGCAGCAGACCGCCGTGAACCCGCCCGCCTTTGCCGCGGCAGTTCCGGTGGCAATGGTCTCCTTGTATTCGTATCCCGGCTCGCGAAGGTGGACGTGCATGTCGATCAAGCCCGGGACCACGAACTTGCCGCTCGCATCGATGATCTCTGCACCATTCGCTGGGAGTGAGCCCGGTTTGCCGAGCTTCGCGATCTTCCCGTCAGCGATGAGGAGATCGAGCTTCCCCTCCACCTTGTTCACGGGATCGATGATGTTGCCGTTCTTGATCAGTATATTCATAAACACACCTTTTTCACCGCAGAGCACGCAGAGGTCGCAGAGTTTGGACCGTTAAGATCGGACCTTTCTCTTTCTCAGCGTTCTCAGCGATCTCCGCGGTAAATAATTAGTTTTCTGCTTTTGTCCCGCCCGACAGCAGGAACATCACCGCCATGCGGACCGCAACGCCGTTCGTCACCTGGTCGAGGATGACCGAATGATGGTCCGCCACGTCGGAAGCGATCTCCACGCCGCGGTTCATGGGACCGGGATGCATCACGATAGCGTTCTGTGCCGCCTGCTCAAGCCGCGCCCGGTTGAGGCCGAACAGCCGCGCGTATTCCCGCACGCCGGGAAAGAGCCCCGCGGCCTGGCGCTCGAGCTGGAGCCTGAGCGTCATGATGACGTCGGCGCCCCTGACCGCTTCGTCCATGTCGTAGAAGACCGGGACCCCCAGCTTCTCGATGCCCCTTGGAAGCATGGTCGGCGGGCCGCATACGCGGACCTTCGCGCCCATGGTCGTGAGCCCGTAGATGTTCGAACGGGCGACGCGGCTGTGCAGGATGTCTCCCACAATGGCCACGGTGACCCCCTCGAGCCTGCCGTGCTTCTCGCGTATGGTGAACATGTCGAGGAGGGCCTGGGTCGGATGCTCGTGGAACCCGTCGCCGGCGTTGATCACCGAGCTCTTAAGCCGCTGCGCAAGGTACTCGGGCGCACCCGAGCAGGAATGGCGCACGATGATCATGTCGCTCTTCATGGCCTCGATGTTCCGCGCGGTGTCGAGGAGCGTCTCGCCTTTCACCACGCTGGAGGTCGAGGTCGAGATGTTGATCACATCTGCCGAGAGCCGCTTGCCGGCCAGCTCGAAGGACGTCCGGGTCCTCGTGCTCGCCTCGTAGAAGAGGTTGATGACCGTCTTGCCGCGGAGCGCGGGCACCTTCTTGATGTCCCGCTCCGATACGTCCTTGAACGTGGCGGCGGTGTCGAGGATGAGCTTGATCTCCTCCGCGGCCATGCCTTTGATCCCGAGCAGGTCCTTTGAGCTGAGCGCCATGGCTTTCCTCTCACATCAACGGCAGTCTGCCACAGAGGACACCGAGCACATCATAGGCTGAAGAAAGCCATAAGATCCGATGTCGTTCGGCGACCTCGATGCTCTCTGTGGCGAATTGCTTCGTTCTTTCCTTCCGCATTCCGAACCCGATGCTATTCTTCGAAAATGACGACCTTCTCCTCCACCCCGTCCTCGGCGAGCGTGACCTCGACCTTTTCCCTGGACGAGGTGGGAAGGTTCTTGCCGACAAAGTCGGCCCGGATCGGAAGCTCGCGGTGGCCGCGGTCAACCAGCACCGCCAGCTGGATGCGCTGCGGCCTGCCATAGTCCATGATGCTGTTCAGAGCAGCCCGGATGGTCCTGCCCGTGAAGACCACGTCATCCACGAGGACGATGGACCGGTCCTTGATATCAAAGGTGATGTCCGTAGCCTGGGGCACGGGCTGGGATTTCCGGGTGTTCAGGTCGTCCCGGTACATGGTAATGTCCAGGCTGCCGACCGGCACCTCGACGCCTTCGATGGCCTTGATCTTATCTGCCAGCCGCTTCGCCAAATGCACACCGCCGCGCTGGATGCCGATGAGGCCGAGGTGCTTTGCGCCTTTATTCTTCTCCAGGATCTCATGCGCCACCCGGGTGAGCGCCCGGTCAATGGCCGGACGGTCCAGGATCAGGGCTTTCTCTTTTGTTGTGCTCACCGTATTCTCCTTGAAAGGACACAAAAAAACCTTCTCCCCCGAACATGGGGAAGAAGGTTGGCGTGTTCGTGATAAGACGTTCTCGTCTCGTTATACTTTTTCATGTCCTGCCCTTTCTGGCCTCACAGGACCAGACTTAAAGAGGATCGATTGATGCGGCGTTACAATACTCCAACTGCCCGTTCCTGTCAAGAGCTTTCTGTGGGCGGCGATGCAGGCCTTATGCTTTGGCCGGTGGATCGATCTTCTTCGCCTCCTGCTGTTCCTCGGTGCCCTCGCGCATCCCCTGCTTGAAGCTCTTGATGGCCTTGCCCAGGCCTTCACCGAGCTGCGGCAGCTTATTCGGGCCGAAGATGATCAGTGCGATCACCAGAATGACCATCATTTCAGGAAATCCCAGTCCGCCCATAAATTTCTCCTCTCGAAGTTTTTCCCTGAACGTATGAAAAATCTGCGCCGACCATCGTTCACGGCTCTAAGCCCGATCGTCGGAATCCAGCGATCTCGGCACGATGGTGTCGTCGGTCCTCCGGCAGCGGACATGAGCATCCCACCTGCGGGAATCCCCGGCCTGAGAATAGTACACCTCTTCAAAAACTGCATCAAGGCTTTTTTATGACTTCTCTGCAGGCACCGGGCTGGACGCATGACCGATGACCTGCGCACGTGTCTTGCTGGCGTAGCTCCTTGCAACGACGTTGCCACAGGGAATTGCGGCAGGACTGTATCGTGGGGAGGTGTTGCGCAGAAGCTGCCGATGAACTGCCCACGGAATCCGCCGTGTGCATCAATTCATCTTCTTCAGATTCTGCAACTGGGCCGTGGCGCGGTCGATGGCCGTTTTTGCCTCCCCGTCGGAGGGATTGAAGACCAGGATCTTTTTCCATATCGCGATAGCCTGTTCAAGGTCCCCAGCCCGGTATTTCATGATGCCGAGCTCCATCAGCATTTTAGAGCAGGCTCCGATCCGCATGGCGAGATAATCGGCGTCGAAGGAAAGCGCCCTCTGGAGCCGCCGCTTCCCGAAACCGGATTTCAACAGCGTATGGTAGAGTTCGCCGGCCTTCGCATAGTCTCGTGCCTCATATTCCTTATCGGCCTTTTCTTTGATGCTTTCCAGCGCCTCCGTGTATGCGTCCAGCAGGTCCTCGTTCCCGGGATGACTGTCAACGGCTGCAGCGTAGATCTCGATTGCCTTTTTGTAGTTTCCTGAAGACAGGTATGCTTTCGCCTGGTTCACGGTACTGACGTCCTCAGAGCTGGATGGCTGCGGGGGGTGAGCGCAGGATGACGCGAGCGAGACGATGGCACTGAGGAGAATAGGACAGAGAATGGATTTCGCTTTGAACATCGGTCAGATCCGGACGAACGACTGCTCGACGGAGGTCTTGAGCCGTTTCACGATCCGGACGAATATATCCACCAGGCGCGGATCGAACTGCGTGCCTGCGCAAAGGATGATCTCCCGCACGGCATCCGCCTGCGCCCGGGATGGCCGATAGGGCCGAATCGAGGTCATCGCATCGAAGGCATCGGCAACGGAGATGATGGCTGCATGGAGCGGGATATCTTCTCCACTCAGGCCGTCAGGATAGCCGTCCCCGTTGAACCACTCGTGGTGGTGTTTCACCGCGGGTATGTACTTGTGGAGAAATGCCGCCCTGCTCAGGATCTGGGCGCCATCTTCCGTGTGCCTCATGATCTCCTCGTGTTCGTCCCGGTTTAACCTGCCCTCTTTGAACAGCAAGTGGTCCGGCGTTCTCATCTTTCCCACATCATGGAAAAGGCATGCGATCTCGAGGTCCTCGAGCTCTTTTTTGGAAAGACCGAGCGCTTTGCCCATCTTGAGGGAAAGAACGGCGACGCGGGTCGAATGGCCGTGCGTATAGGGATCGCGGGCATCGATCGCCGCTGACAGGACCTTGACCGTAGCAATATAGGCTTGTTCCAATTCCCTGGCATAGTCGCCGAGCTCTGTCCTCTGGCGTGATATCAGCTCCGTCATTTCATTAAAGCTTGTTGTCAGCGCGCCGAGTTCGTCCCCGGAATAGATCATCAGCGGACGGGTCTTCTTTCCCTCCTTCAGCTCTTCGACTCCTTTTGCAAGCTCCATGACCGGCCTGGTGATCAACGAAGACATGATGACGATGCTGAGGATCGACAAGGCCAGAACAGCCGCCAGCGCGCCCAGGATCTGCCGCCGGACCTGGCCCTTTGCCTCAAGCAGGGATGACTTGTTCATCCTGATGATGACGGTGCCGATCTGCTTCTTCTGGAATACGACGGGGTTGATGATATCGAAATAATCCGCAGTACCGCTCTTGATCTCGTTGACGATCGTATCGCCGCTGTTCCGCATCAGCACGCTGTCCGATACCGGAATGAAGACCGTTTCCCGCTTGCCGATATCACTGTGCGCCAGGATCGTCATGCTGTTCCCGACGATCGCCACATACTCCACGTCCGGATTCGCGGACTTTATTTTCGTTGCGATGGTATCAAGGCCCAGCAGGTCATGAGAAAGGATATTGTAGGACGCCAGTTCGGCGGCGCTTTTGCCGAGAGATTCTGCCCGTTTCATTACCTCGTCCATGATATGCTGTTCCATGGTCCGCAGGGTAAGCAGGGAGAAAACAATGGTGGTTATGAGCACAAGGAACACGATGAGCATGGACAGTTTAAAGCTCAGCGTGAAGATGGAAGTCGGCCGCAAAGCCGTCACCTTCTCTTGGAGGAGATCTTTGTCCCTTTCGTGCGTTATCTTCTCAAGTAATCCCATAGTATACAGGCTGATATCGGTCGATCTCTTTTCTGATGCGCGTAAATAAAAAAAGCTTCTTTCAGAGCAAGGATAGTTATCCCCTGTTCCCCATCGAAAGGATTATGGCGGTACTGATCGGATGAATGGCCATAACAACAAGAATAGCTCGCCCCATAGTGAGAGTCAAGAGAAAAACCCATATTTTTCGATCAAAAATAATAAAAAGAACAAGTAGATACGTCGTCCTGAAAAGCAGGATGCTCGGCCATGGCCAGTGAAGTAAGTTACCTGGAGTGCTCATGCACCATTGGACGCGCCTATCCTATCATTGTGGCGACCCTGTTCCTCCCCGCCTCTTTTGACGCGTAGAGCGCCGTGTCGGCGAGCGTTACGAAGGTGTCAATGTTCTCGACGGGAGCGCAGCAGCTGGCAACCCCCATGCTGAGCGTGACCCGTACCTGCTTGTTCCAGGGAATCTCGAGGTCCAGACCCTCGACCGTGCGGCGGATCTTTTCCGCAATACGCTTCGCTCCGGCGAGCGATGTCTCGGGTAGGATGATCATGAACTCGTCACCGCCGTACCGCCCCACGATGTCCGCCTTGCGCAGCGACTTCTGGAGCGCCATGGCAACGGACAGGAGCGCACGGTCTCCCGCGGTATGGCCGAAGGAGTCGTTGATATGCTTGAACTTGTCGATGTCGCAAAGGACCAGCGAAAGGTTGGTATTATACCGGGTTGCCCGGTCGATCTCGTGTTTCAGCGTGTCATTGAGCGCCCGGCGGTTGAGCAGTCCGGTAAGCCCATCGGTCGTCGACAAATGGTTCAAGGTGGCGATCATCCGCTTCTTCTCATCTTCCTCTTGCTTCCGGTCGGTGATGTTCCGGGTATATTCGATGACATGCGATACGTTCCCGGCGTGGTCGAAAATGGGATAGGTGAAGATCTCGATCCACAACGTTGAACCGTCCGACAGCGTCAGCTGCTTCTCCTTTGCGCAGGGATCCTTCGTCTGGAACGTCCTGTCAACGATGCATTCATCGCACACGCCGGGCCTGTTGTGCAGCGCCTCGTAGCATTTCTTCCCGAAGAGGTCGCCCGATCGCTTTTCCCGCATGCGCGCGTAGGCGTCATTGAACTTGATGATCCTGTATTCGTGGTTCACGATGCTGAACGGGTCGTGAATGCTGTCGAAGATGGTGCTCAGAAAGTTCTCCGAACGGCAGAGCTCTTCCTCGGTCCGCGTCCGGTCGTTGATCTCCCTGCGCAGGACCTCATTGACCGCATGCAGTTCCTTGGTCCGCTCCGTCACCAGGTGCTCCAACTGCTCACGGTGTTTCCGCAGTTCCTTTTCCGATCTCTTGCGTTCGGTTATATCGCGCAGCAGTCCCACGGCGTGCCATTTCCCCTTGAGCAGAAGCGCGGAGAGAGAGATCTCGACGGGGAACTCCGGGCCTCCCTTGTGCACCGCCCTCAGTTCGAGCGTCCTGCCGGCGGTCGAATCCAGCCCCGATTCCCGGAACTTGAGGAAACTCTTCTGATAGGTCCGCAGGTATCGCTGCGGGGCCAGCAAGGCATGCAGTTCCCTGCCGATCGCCTCGTGTGAGGGATACCCAAAGATCCTTTCTGCAGCGCTGTTCCAGAACGAGATCCTCCCCTCGTGGTCCATCAGAACGATAGCATCGCTGGCCGCGTCGGCGAGTATGAGCAGGGTCTCATTGCTTTCCTGGGATGCCTTCTGGGCGCGGTTGCGTTTCAGAACGGTCCGGGCGAGGACCACGCCGACGGTGACGAGGCTGGCGATAAAGAGCGATCGGGAGTAGATCTCATGGGCGGACAGGTGCAGCAGAAGGACGTCGGAGAAGGCGCCTGTTCGGAAAACAAAGGCATCCATGGCTGCGCCCCATACCCAGAGGGCAAGTGACGCAATGCCGATAAGAACTATGGCGAGGCGCTTATTTTTCATATAACATTAAATACATGTTCATGCTAAATATTAAAGCATTAGTCATGCCAAGTTAAATCACTGTATTTATAGATGGTTAGCTGTTTGACAGCCAAGGAACATGTGGCTAAAAGGCTAATATTCGGTAATTATTGTAATAGTAAAGGCTTAGAAGGCGGGGAGAGACAGGGCTGGGGAAATGCTATTTTCTGCTCGCTTCCATCAATGCCTGGACCGGCTTGAGACTGTACGGGCTTCCATGCTCGATTGCCGTTAGCACGGTGCCGCCGCCGGTGAAGAAATAGTAGCTTGCGTCATCCATGACGGACAAGTAGAGGCCGGGCAGGAGGTTCTTGAACTCCTGGAGGGTGTCGCCGCCGCCGTACATCTTCATGGCCTGCCGGTTCAGGTCGATGGTATTGTCCAGCGCCTGAGAGCCTGCGGCAAAGTGGGGC
This sequence comes from Nitrospirota bacterium, assembly GCA_963840455.1. Taxonomy (GTDB): domain Bacteria; phylum Nitrospirota; class UBA9217; order UBA9217; family UBA9217; genus JAAXXJ01. The sequence continues at coordinate 74,942 of CAWIYV010000004.1, forward strand.
GTATAGCCCATGACGGCATTGACGAAGATGGTCTTTGCCGTGCCGATGGCATCGGCAACCGTCCTTTCCTCGAAGGACCGGGGGTCGATGTCCAGGACGTACCCGTAGGAATTTCCCGGTCGAAAATCCCTGACCGAGATGGTCCGGTAGTTCCCTTCGATCCTTCTGTCCGGAACATCCGATTCGACGAGCAGGGGAAGCTCGACGATCTTGCCCGCATGACGGTCCTTTTCGACCAGTTCCTGGGCAAGTGCGCGGTCCTCGTCGCTCACGCCCTTGATGGTTACCTGATACTTGGCGCAGAGATAGGTATTGTAGATCACGCCGCCGAGCACCAGGCAATCCACCTTATCATAGATCGCATTGAGGGGCTTGATCTTGGTGTCGTACTTCGAACCGGCGACAACGGCTAGGAATGGCCGCTCGGGGTTCATGACGCCTTCAAGGTGCATGATCTCCTGCTGGAGCAGGAAGCCCGCGCAGGAGGGAAGGTGCCGGGTGATGTTGTAGGTTGAGGCATGGGGCTGCCACGAGCCGAAGGCGTCGTTCACATAGACATCGGCCAGGCCGGCAAGCTGGAGCGCAAAGCGCTCGCGGAGCTCGCCTTCAGCCTCTTCGCCCCGGAACCACCGCGTGTTCGGCAGATAGATCCCCCCGATCTTCCGGTCGCGCAGGTCCCTGACGGCAAGGTTGATGGATGTGTCGATCCCGGCAATGCCCCGCTCGGGTTCAACGGGGAACGCCGGAACATGCAGCTTTGTATGGAGCTTCTGCTCGAGATAGCGTACGACCGGTTCAACGGATTCTTCCGGCCGGCAGACTATGGCCCCGGTCTTTTTGTCCTTCGGCCTGCCCACGTGCGTCATCATGATGGGTCTGCCGCCGCGCTCGACGATATGAAAGAGGGTCCCGACGGTGCGGTCGATGCGGAAAGGATCGCGTATCGCTCCCTCCTTCACGACATTATGATCGAACCGGACCAGCACGACCTTGCCCTGCAGGTCGGTGTTCTGGATCAGCGGCAGGTCGGGATGCAACGATTTGATCGGCATAGGGATTGATCCTTGTTTGCAGCGATCTTACGAAATCAGTATTGGCCCAATTATAGCACAGTGGCATTTCTCCCATCCCCCCGTGAAGTCGTACTGTGCGGCCCTATCGACGAGCTATCGCGCGTTGCTTTTCTGTCCTCTTTATACCAACGATACTGATGCGCAGAGTCCTGTCCCCCGACGAAATCGCGGCTATCGAGCTCAGATCGGAGTACCCTTCTCAACGATACCAAAGCCTTCCTATGCTCCGGCCACGATCACCGGGCAGGGCGCCTGGCGGATAACGTTCTCGATCACGTGATTGCCAAAGAGCTGGTTGAAGAATCTTCTCCTCATGTTTAGCGCCTTGATAGGCCGAATTTGCTTTGTGGATGCAAGAAAGAATGATGTCTCTTGTGAACTATCCCTGTCCTCGCTTACCTTGATTGCCGGTCCACCTCCTCATACACAAGAGCAGAAATGTCGCGCAGGGTCTTTGACAACATCCCGGGATCATCGCCCCGTACCATGACGCCTACCAAATAGGGATGTACAGGATGATATACGATCCCGAATTCATGGTACTGTCTCGATCCTGTGGCAGCGTCATCTGCGGGATGGGAAAGCATGCGTTCTCCATATTTGGCCACGACGTCTATGTCTGCAGGGACACCGGAGATGATCCCATCCTTGAATGTGGTCTTGGACAGATAACGGAGGGCCTTTTCGGACATGTCACTGCCGAGGTATGAGGCATTGAAGAGGACGCGAAAGAAAGAAGCATAGGCATTGAAGGTGATCGAGTCATCGTTCTTCGCGGGATCATAATCAACGGAGATCTCCTTAAAGATCTTATCGAGACGGCCGGGAGGCAGATTGGCTTTCAACAACGCATAGGCACCGCTGTCATTGTAGGCGATCATCCGGTAAATGAGCGTGTCTATCTTATAGGACTTCCCCTCTTCAAAAAAATCACTTGTTGTTGGCTGATCCTGGAGAGCGGCGTTGTGATGGCCGGCATAGACGATCTTTCTGTTCAGCAGCAGCGGGGTAGATTCCGTCCATTTGAGGTAGGCGATCATGAGCGGCAGCTTTAAGAGCGTGTCACTGGAGAACCGCTCCTGTTCCCGGATGCCGAACCGTTGGCCATAGAGGAGGTCGCGGAAATAGACCGATATCTCGGAGACTTCGCCTGATTTCTGCCTGCTGCCTGCCAGAGCGGCAACTTTGTATCGAAAAGGCTTTAGCTCTTTAGCCGCCCGGCCGCTTTCAGCCAGCTTCGCCTGTTCCGCACTTCGAATATACTTGTACTCACCATCCCCGTCGGCAAGAGAACCCTTGGCGCCTTCATGACGCGCGGAGCCGTATATTTCCATCCCCCTGTCGACATACACCCCGAAGCAAAAAGCCAGCGCAAGGAGAATCAGCAGCTGTGATCTGCCAAGGACAATGGTGCTTTTTTTATTCTTCATCGGGTCTGACATGTCGTTCTGCTCTCAGTTCGGAAGCCGTGGCTTGCGCCTTTGGTCGCGCTGAGCCCGGATCACGGCAACGGTTGCCACAGGCCGATCTGTTCCCGATGATAACGCACTAAGCCAATTCATGGACCGTGACCAGCGCAACAAGGGACAGCAGAAAAAGACCGGCAAGAAATACCATATCGGCGATCCTCTCATAGCGATCAGAATCTTTCGCCGAGCGCATTGACGCATAGGACAGCACACTGGCGGCCAAAAATATAATGATCACCACGCCATCCAGCTTGTCGATGATCCGTTCTACGCCGCGGGCCCTCCAGAGCTTTTTTAGCGCAAAGATCACAAAGCATAATCCGAGGAGATTTGCCGCCGTCGGCAGTATGTGTTTCGCCATGTTCTTCCTGTCATTGCTGTTTGCCGGCATCAGGGATCCCTCTTGACCGGCTCTTTCCCGTGCATTGACGGAACCTCGTACAGTTCGCTTAAGAAATTCGTTTTATAGCGTTCGATGGCGCCATCATCATGGAGCATCGCGTCCAGTTGCCGGGTAAAGGATATCAGCCTCCCGAGAACGTCGAGGCGCGCTTCCATCTCATCCCGGCCGATGTTCGCCAGCCGGGCAACGATCATGTCGCCCTTGAGCTTGATATGGAATCCCTGCTCGTGCAGGACGGCAGCGATCAGCTGGAGCCTCCGGGACCGCTTGGTGATGTCGGTGGCGCCGCCTGCGAAACGGAAATAGAGGTGATTGTTCCGGGTCACCTCGCTGCAGAAAGCGTCGAGGATGATGTAATGATACCCGAACTTGAGGCTCAGGTTCATATAGTCCCGCGAGATCACGGCAACGCTCGCGGAGGCCTGCGGCGCGCCGTCGGTCACGATATCCGACGCCCGCAGCATGCTCGTCATGAAGTCATTGGCCCGGAGCGGCACCGACTCTGAACGCCAGACGCCCGGATGGACCATGCCCCTGATCACCGCCCGGAGCGGCACCGACGTCACCTGGTCGGTGGTCACGTGGTCCCGTGGTGCGGCATTCTGCAGTCCCTCTCCGATGTCGATCAGAACGATCCCCGCGGGGATCGAAAGGTCCAGTTTGACGGTACGGTTCGATCGCCACCCCGCGCCTGCCTGATCGATCAGCTCGGCAACGGACTTTTCATGGATGAACCGCAGGATGTCATGGAGCGTCCGGCACGCCTTCGGCGTAAAGTCGTCCCGCAAGGGATCGACCAGATTAAGGGGAACGATGTACCTCAGCAGGTAACGCTTTTTTCGGTACTCGGACAGTTCCTCCATCCGAAGGGAACCGGCGTTCGCCCGGTCGAGGAGTTGATCCACGACACCGGGATAGACGGTCACCTCATGTTCATCGATATGCACCGTGACCTGTTGTCCATGGACGAGGGTCCGGGTCATGTCACCGGTGTTGACCGCCGTCGGAAGCCTGAACTCGCGGCAGAGTGATGCCATGTGGCTTGTCAGGGCACCGGTGTCGGTGATGATCGCGGCGACATCGGCCATCACCCTCACGAACTGCGAAGCATCATGCCGGGCAACCAGGATATCTCCCCGGGAGACCCGGTCAAGATCGGCCGGATTTCTGAGAATAAAGACCCTGCCGGTGGCTCCTCCCGGGTAAACGGCTAAACCGTTCTTCCGGGCAATTGCCTGAACCTCTCTGTCCAAGGCCGCCCGATCAGGCTTTTTCCCTGCAGGTTCGGAGTCCCTGAGCGGTCGGGATTGCAGGATAAAGACCTTTCCGTCGCCATCGATCGCCCATTCGATGTCCTGCGGTCTCCGGAAGTGCTGTTCGATCTTCACGGCCAGGCCGGCGATCCGGGCGACCTGCTCCGGCAACAGGCTGGGACGTGTCCGGACGTTCACGGGAACTGACAGGGTCGCGGTCCCGCCACCGCTTACCCGTACAGCCAGGGATTCCTTTGTGCCGATTTTTTGCTCCAGGATCTCGAAAGGGTCGCCTTTGCTCACCCGGAAGTAGTCCGAGTCCGTTCTGCCCTCGACGACCGATGTTCCCAGTCCCCATGTCGCGTTGATGACAACACTGTCGCTTGCTCCCCGCGGATCGCGGGAATAGGCGACGCCGCTCGCCGCCGCATCCACCATCACCATACAGGCGACGGCCATTTTCATGTCCGTTACCCCGTACCCGAGCCGCTGCTGATAGACCAGAGCGCTCGGTGCAAAGATGCTGGCGAGGACCTTCCGGTATGCTCGTTCGACGGCCGCGGTCTCGGACGGAACGTTCAGCACCGTCTCGAACTGTCCGGCAAACGAGAAGTCGCCATCCTCTTCTCCCGCACTGCTCCGGACCGCGATATAGCAGTCACCGCGGCAGCGTTTTCTCAGCCTTCTGACCCCCCGCTCGATCGCACGGCTCAGCTCCGTCGGCATCTCCCCGTGCAGGATGAGCTCCCGTGCCTCCTGATAGGCCCTACCGGCGTCCGGACCTCCGGTCAAACCTGAACGCTCCATGACCCGGTTGTGCAGCAGGTATGCTTCAGCAGCCTGTGTCGTGATGACGAATGAGGCTGGGACCGGCAACCCCAGCCTGTTTCCGAGCTCGGCGAGGTTCCTGGCCTTGCCGCCGACCGCTCCTGCCGCGCTGTCGTCAATATCCTCGGCAACAACGACTAGGTCCTTCCTCTGCGGCGAAGCGCCGTCGATCGCGTACCTGATATTCTCATTGATCGACCGATAGACCGTTCGGAGCCGTGGATACCGGCCGGAGGTAAGCTCTTCGAAGCTCGTAAGCGACCCTTCCAGGGACGCGGAGAGTTCCCCGTAGGAGCGCCGGATATACTGGATATCAAAGAGGTAGTCGCCGCTCAGTATGTCGCCGATGTCCGTTATGATCTCAAGCGACCGGTTGTTGTTCTTCAGCACGTCGCGGAACTGCCGGAACAGCGCTTCAGGCGAGGTCCGTTTGCGGGGCCGGATCCCGAGGTGCCGTACAATTGTGGTGAGCCATCCCGCTGGTTTCTTCATGGCCGGTGTCACTTTCCCAGTGCACGCCTGATGGATGCCTTGAGCTCATTGATCTTGACGGGTTTCGGAAAGAAGTCATGCACATCTCCCCGGAGCGCCTCGATCGCCGCATCAAGGTTCGCGAATGCGGTGATCATGATGACCTTGGTCCCCGGATACTGCTTCTTCACGATGCGGAGGACCTCCATGCCGTCGATGCCCTTCATCTTGTAGTCGGTCACTACGACATCGAAGGACTGTTCCTTGAGCCGTGCCAGCGCCGCCTCTCCGTTCAGGAATGTCTCCACGACAAACCCGTCCGTTTCCAGTGACAGCTTGGCCATGTCGCCCACGATCTTCTCATCATCAATGACCATGATCCTGTTCTTATTCATTGTGTTTGCCAGCTCCTTTCCAGATCGGCAGTTCTATCGTAAAGGTGGTGCCGACACCCACCTTGCTCTCCACCCGGATCTCGCCCCGGTGGTTCTTGATGATGCCATAGCTCACCGAGAGGCCGAGCCCGGTGCCCCCCTCCCCCTTGGTGCTGAAGAAGGGATCAAAGATATGCGGCAGAAACTCCGGCGATATGCCCTTGCCCGTGTCCATGACCGTGATCTCCACGGTGTCGCCCTGTCTTCCGGTCCTTGTTCCGATGTAGAGCTTCTCGCCGGATTTCATTGCCTGGACGGCGTTCGTGATGAGGTTCACGAAGACCTGTTGCATCTGGTGCTCGTCCGCGAACACATGGGGTATCCCCTCGGCGAGATGCAGTTTCGTCTCGATGTTCGCCACATCGATCATGTTCTGCACGAGCGTCAACGTCCTCTGGATGACCGCGTTGATGTCTGCCTCGCGGGGGTTCGAATCCTTGGGTTTGGAGAAATCCAGCAGGTTTTTCACGATCTTCTGGATCCGCACCGCCTCTGCCTCGACCTTGCCCATGAACTCGATCCGCTGCTTTTCGGTCAGCTTGCCGTACAGATCGGCATAGGTCTGTGCGATCATCGAGATGTTGTTCAGGGGATTTGTCAGTTCATGGGCAACGCCCGCCGTCAGAACGCCGAGCGATGCGAGCTTCTTGGCCTGGATGAGCTGCTCTTCGCGGTGGCTGAGCTCCTCGGACATGGAATTGATGGCCGTGATGACGGCCCCGAGCTCATCTTTTGACTGGAACCCCTCTATCTTGTTGAAGTTCCCCTCAGCGATCGACCTGGTCAGCTTCTCGATCTCACGAAGGGACCGCAGGATCTTCTGCGATAAGAAGTGCCCCATGAGCAGCGCCGATGCCAGGATCGCCCAGAATGAGAAGATCAGGATCCGCTTCGAGTTCAGGATGATGGTGTTGACGCGCTGCCGCTCGAGCTGGGTGATGGAGTCCGAAAATTCCTTCAACCGCTTTCCGGCGGCCCGCAGGTCCGTTTCCCGGTCCGCGTCCCACGACCGGGAACGGCGCAGCAACATCACGTGTCCTGCATAGACCTTCAGGTAGGACTCCAGTTTTCGCAGGTCCTGTTCTCCGATGGCTGGCACGATGTTCGGGCGTTCGTCGTCGATGGTCTTCCGTGCGAGGTCGATCTTCTCCCGGATCTCGTCAAGCGCCTTCTGGTCCCGGTACAGGAAGTAATTCTTCTCCGCGATCCGCATCTCCAGGAACGAAGCGTTCAGATCATCGGCGATCTCGACGAACCGGAGCTTGGTCAGCACGAGGTTCATGTTCTGAATGGCAAAGAACCCGATCAGGATGATGAACGCACCGTTCATGACGTTCGATACTATGAGCTTGTTCTCGATCTTCATGGTTCGTGCTCCGCGTCACCGGAACGATGCCTGCTCCTCGTCCGGGTAGGCGATACCCCGCGGGACCTCGGCCTGCTCCTTCCTGACGGGCCAGTACCACCGCATCCCGTCCACGAGCATCAGGATGCCGGCGGCCATGAGCCAGAGATTTATGGAGGTGAGGAGGCCCAGTCCGAAATACGCCAGGCTGCCGATGCCGATGCCCAGCAGGGACGTCCCGGTGCGGATGAAGGCGAGTCCGGTCCTCGCCCGAGCATACACCGTGCGATAGCATGCGGCGATCGTCCGCTGCGCCGCCAGTACATTGCGCTCCCGGGCGAACATGGTCCGCGTCCTGCTCGTGGGCGACGGGCCTAAATAGGTGCTGTAGTCGGCCAGCAGGTCCCCCATCCGCGCGAGCATCGTCCCCTTCGTTTCCCGTCGCACTCCCGTGTCCTCCAGCGTGTGGTAGCTCTCCAGGAACTGGATCGTGGCGGCCGTCACTTCCGTGAGCGTCTGGCTGCCCGGCGGCTTCATCCTCGATCTCCGCACCCGCCAGTAGCTCGGGAGGCCTGAGAGGGAAATCACGACGCCGATGACCACGAGAGAGAAGTAGTGCAGGGGGCTGGCTGCCATGCTCTTCGATTGCAGCAGCGCGTTCGAAAGCGCGATCGTACCGAGGCCCCACCGCAGGAAGGCAAGACCGGTCCTGGCCTTGGCAAGGTCGGTCCGGTAACAGGCCATCCGCGTACGCCACTGCGCCATCGTGTTCCGCCAGAATGCCAGCCCCGTCCGCTCCGTTCCGATCAGGAGCCCCGGCCTGGCATGCAGGAAATCCTGGAGGTACCACTGGATGTCCGCATCGAGGGCGACGCGGAACTCATAGCGCCCGTCCCCGAGCTGCTTCCGCACGTCCTCCTGCATCGCCCGGCTTCCCGGGTCCCTCGTTGCGATGACCACGGTCCCGGACGCCTCCTGTATGACAGGCATCCACCGGTTCGTCGAAAGCGAGTCCACGCTGACCCTGACCAGCAGCCCGGGAGGGATGGGCAGGCGCTCATCATATTCTATGGAGGGACAGTCATAGTACGCTGCAAGCGATTCAAGCAGCTGCGCCTTGGAGATGCCGTATTCCCGCTGCAACACCGATTCGAGCTCGATGCCCCTCGCCTGAGCCGCCTTCGCAGCCGCCTCCAGCCCCGCGCGGCTGATCATCCCCCGCTCGACGAGCAGTGCGAACTCTTCTTCGCTCTGCGTTGCCTGCGATTGGTCGTTGTGCATTAGGTTATGAGTCCTCATGATCGAACAGCACCGTTCCCCATGCACGGTTCGGTTTCCCGTAGTCGGGCACCGTCAGTTCCATTGCCCCATAGCAATAGGGATATTCCTTTCTGATCCGTTCCGCGGGCACGATCCAGCGATAGCCGTCAGCGATCAGGGCAAGACCGGTAACGATCATAACCGCGTTGACCACGCTCCATCCCGCCGAAGCCGTACCGAAGTACACCAGCAGGCCTGCGCCGACGGACGCGATGCTCATCCCGGTCCTGACAAAGGCCATGCCAGTCCGCGCCACGGCCATGGCCGTGCGGACCCTCGCCATGACGCCCCGCCGGTCGGCGAGCACGGTCCGTTCCAGTGCAAGCCCCGTGGTGGCCCAGATGCCCGGCAGCTGGTCGCCGCTGACCGGCGGCCCCGGCCGCTCCTTCCCCGTTCCCGCGCGATTATGCCGGAGCGGGAACACGAGGTCCCAGATGCTCATCTTGTCGATCACTTCCATCACCGACCGCAATCCATCCATGCCGGACCTCCGGCCGCCCAAATACCAGAGGAATCCCTCGGCGGACATGAGCGCGCCGATGACGATAAGCGCGACGTCAAGAAGCGTCCAGGCTCCAGCCGGGAACTGGCGCAGAAGCCCGATGCCGAGGCCGGTAAAGGCAATGCCGGTCCTCGTAAAGGCCAGACCGGTCCTTGCCCGGGCAAGCTTCGTCCGGTGGCCGGCAAGCGAGGTCCGGTCCTCGGCCATGTCGGTCCGGTCGCTCGCCAGGAACCGCCGCCGCATTACGGGAGACAGGTTCTCCCATCCGCTCCGGAGCTCCGCCGAACCCGGCACCACTTCCGTCCTGTTGAACCGGGGAGGGCCGTCGCCAAGATCAGCATCGAGCACGCAGGTTCCCCAGGTGGATTCCGAGCGCGCCGCATCGATAGATTTCCCGGCGATCGCCCGCGCCGGAAGATACCAACGTATCCCATCAACCGCCATAATTAGGCCCGCCGCGAGGAGCGGTGCTTCGATCGCGGCGTACCAGCCCGATCCCAGCACGCGCAGGAACAGCAGCGCTATCACGATAAAGGAAACACCGGTCCTGATGAAAGCGAGGCCGGTCCGTCCTTTCGCGTACAGCGTCCGGTAATGCGCATAGGTCGACCGCCGGTAGGCAAGGAGCGTCCGTACGCGCGCGAGCGGCGTCCTACCTGCACAGCCGAAGAAGCTGGGGTTCACGTCGAAATTGTGTTCGATGATGCGGATGATATCCCCGGGAAGGGCTATCCGGAAGTCAATCTCTTCCACGCCCAGCGTCTTCTTGATGTCCTCAGCCACGCGAGGATCGTCGGGACGGTAAGTGATCACCTCCGCTCGCCGCTCCTGGACCGAGAGCGGGAACCACAAACCCTGCTTCAGATGCTCCATGTCCAGGCGGAAGGTGAGAAAATAGGAAGCGATCACGCTCTCGTCGAATTCCACGAAGGGCAGGTGGTAGCGGCCGGCAAGACAGAACAGGACCTCGTGCTTCGGCACCCCTGCTTGCAGAAGCAGCTCTTCCAGCGGCGTTTTCGTCTCCGCCGATATCCGGCCAAGTTCCTCCAACCGGGCCTGTGTTATGAACTTTCTCGCAACGAGCCGCTTGAAAGGTGCTATGACAGTATTTCGTTCCATCGTACCTTTGTGCCTCTATCCTTATTCAATATTAGCAAAAAACACGGCCGGAAGCATGCTGTGCCTCCGGCCTTCAAGACAGGACGAGATGTTCACCCACCGCACGGAGCTGGATCACGTACCGGACGACGGGACGTATGAATCAGTTCGGTTCATCCGCAGCATCCTCAAGCCATCCTCCGGAGCTCTCTTCTCTCCCCAGTATTGTTCCCTTGCCTTATTCGTCTTCCTCCGGGATCACGCCCCGACCACGAACACCGGGCAGGGAGCCCGGCGGATCACGTTCTCGATCACATGATCGCCGAAGAGCCGGCCGAGCCAGCCTTTCGGTTTTTTCGCACCGAGGATAATCACGTCGCACCGCTCTTCCGCCGCAACCTCCACGATCTTCTCGGCGGGCGCGCCTTCTTCCAGCCGGGTCCTGATCAGGGCGCCCGCTGCATCGGCGGCGCTCCGCGCCCCGGCAAGGGCCTTTTGTGCTTCGCTGTCGAGCACATCATTGAGATTCTTGATGCCCGTCAGATTAAGGTCTCCCTCGTACTCCGGAATGACCTTGAGCACCGTGACCCAGGTCTTTTCGTCCTGCGCCATCTTGATGCCTTCCTGCACGACATCCGTCGATCCGTTCATGGCGATCAATACTTTACGATAGCCTTTCATAGTTCACTCTCCTTGCGCTCTGATCCCGCTGCGCGGTCTACTTCACCACCAGCACCGGGCAGGCCGCGTGGCTGATCACCCGGTTCGTCGTGCTGCCCATGATCGCCTGGTTCACGCCCTTCCATCCGTAGGTCCCCATGGCGATCAGGTCGTTCTCGAGCTTCTGCGCCGCAGCCACGATCTCGTCGGACGCATGGCCCTCACGGACCTCCGTCCTGACGCTTATGCCCAGCCCGTCGGCGATCTTCTTCGCCTCGCCGAGGATCTTCTCGGCCTCGGCGTGGAGGCTTTTCTTGATGCTGTCGCTCCGGTAGAACTCCATCATCTCCTCGTACCGCGGGATCACGTACAGGACCGTGACCTGCCCATTGTCCGCCTTCGCCATCTCGCCTGCCCGGACCAGCGCTTTCCTGCTGAACTCCGATCCGTCATAGGGCACGAGCAGCGACTGATAGCTCCCCGTGCATTCGCTGCATGGCCGCTTCACCACCAGCACGTCACAGGGCGCGTTCAGGATAACCTGGGACGTCACGCTGCCCATGAGCAGCCGCTTCAGGCCTTTCCGGCCGTAGGTCCCGAGCGCGATGAGGTCCGCCTTCTTGCCTTGGGCGATATCAATGAGCACTTCGGGCGGCTCGCCCTCGCAGACGAAGGACTCGACGCTGCCGTTCAGGCCGAACTGCGCCTGAAGCTCTTGCTTCGCCGTTCTGCAGACATGCGTGCCCATCTCGAAGCGCTTCTCCATCTGCGACGGCAGGATTGCGAACTCCTCCTGGTCAAAGTAGACCGCATGGACAAGGTAGAGCTTACCGTTCAGGTTCTTGACCCGAAGGGATGCCTCCTTGAGCGCCGCTTTGCTCGACTCCGACTCGTCATATCCCACTACGATCGTGCTGTACATTAGTGTGAACCTCCGCCCTTCCGGAAGACCATGCCCACGCCGAATCCGGCGCTCAAGGCAATTCCGATGGAAAGGAATCCGTAAAGTGCCGCGCTGTCCTTCGCCATGCCCGCAAGCGTCTTGACCATGCCCACCTGCTCGACCTTCACATGCGATTCCGCCTGTTCAACCACTTTGCCGCCCTTGATCGCGTACACGGACACCGTGTAATCGCCCGGCGCCGCCTGGTAGGGCCACTGGGTCTGGATGAAGTATTCCTGGTGCCCGTCCGGCAGGTCCTTCATCTCGATCTTCCCGAAATCGGTCTTGTAAAGGTTCGATGCTTCCTTGAACTTCACGAACTCTCCGAACCACTGTGTCTTCTCTGCCGCATTTGCCATGGGGCTGATCTCCACATGGTCAGCCAGCGCCGCGTAGCCTAGCGTATGCTTTTTCTGCTCATCGGCGGTCAGGATATCATCGACCTTCTTTGTGCTGAACAGTTCGTACATGTTCGGCGTGTTCTCGAACTTCAGCGTGCCTACGTTCATCCAAAGCACGCCGGCAACCTTGCCCTTCTGCTTCATGACCTGGTGCCCCTCGGGGGAGGTGATCTTGATCACCAGGTCCCTGCCTGCGTCGGAGATCCCCTTCACGCCCACCGTGCTGCCGTGGTAGAAAAAGTCGATGGTGATGTGGTCATGGTTCGCCTTCGCCGTCAGCATGGCATGCGCCGTGCCTGAGAATCCTACGACCATGACTGCAACCAGCGCGACGATTATGGCCTTTCCGCAATCCGCGATCCGCGATCCGCAATTCATTATTAATGTCCTCCCGCCTGTGAGATGAGCAGCGACGGCGTCAGCGTCAGGTCGAACACGATCTTGACGGTCACGATCAGCACGATCGTAGCGAGCAGGACCTTGAGCTGCTCACCCTTGAGCTTCCTGCCGAAGACCGTGCCGATCTGGGCGCCCACCGTGGAACCGACCAGCAGCAGCACGGCCAACAGGAAGTCCACGCTGTGGTTCGTAGTGGCCTGCAGAAAGGTGACCTCGATGCAGGTGAACAGTATCTGGAACAGGCTCGTCCCGACCACGACGTGCATCGGCATCCGGAGCATGTACACCATCACCGGCACCATGAGGAAGCCTCCTCCCACACCCATGATCGCGGCGAGTACGCCGACGAAGCCTCCGAGCACGATGGGAACCAGGGCCGAGTGGGTCACGCCGGACTTCTCGAACCGCGTCTGGAGCGGCAGCGACTTGAGGAAGCGCCCGACTGCGGAGTCCTTCTCCTCCTGCGCTTCGACGATGGTCTCTTCCTTCTTCTTGCGCATGCTCTGGATGCTTTCGATGAACATGTAGACGCCCACGATACCGAGCATCAGCACGTAGGTCATCTTGATCACGAAGTCCGCGTTTCCCATGGCGTGCAGCAGTTTGATCGCCTGCACACCAACCAGGCCGCCCAGAAATCCGCCGATGAGAAGGTAGATCCCCATCTTGAAGTCCACATTTCCCACCTTCCAATGGGCATAGGTGCCCGAGGTCGAGGCCGCGACGATCTGGTTCGAATCCGTTGCCGCGGCAACGGTCGAGGGGATGCCGAACATGATGAGCAGCGGGGTCAGCAGAAAGCCGCCGCCCACGCCGAAGAGGCCGGACAAGAGCCCCACGGCCAGACCGAGGCCGACGGGAATCAGGATATTGATGCTGGTGAGTGCTACGGGTAGATACAGGTACATCGTGATGACTCCTTTTTAAAAGAGATTTTAATTCTCGCAAAGGCGCAAAGGCCGCCACGAAGACCAGTCCTTGGTTCTTTTGTTCCTGGACCTTTGCGTGCTTAGCGTCTCGCTTAGAGGCGCCTACTTCTGGTGGCAAGAGAAAGAGAGAAAATTTGTTACTTAATACCCCGCTGACGGCACATACCGGAGCGGAGCGCCTTTCCGCACCCGCTCTTCCCGGGCGGCCTGGACCGACTGCCTGGTCATGGTAACGATCGGCCGCGACGCTGTCCGGACCAGCCGGTTCAGCTCCCTGGTGGTCAGGACCTCGCCCTCGGTCACTGCGGGGCTCAGAACCACCTTGTCGACCACCGTGTTGCCCTTGAGAAAGGACCGGATGCCGGAGACAACGTCGTTGTCCGTGTGCTGAACATCCAGGTGAACGCCCGCCTTGCTGGATGCCACGATCATCTCGGTGATCTTCCCGTCCATGCCCGCCGGGAGGACGCTCTCCTTGCCACTCACGATCCGGCGAGCGCTCTCATGCTCCCCTTCCTCGGCAAAGCTCACGCCCGCCATGAGGTCTTGGAAGCGCTCATTCAGGGAGTCCTTCTTCCGGACCAGCAGGACAACGATGTCCTCGAGCATCGCCTTCGCCAGCTCGATGGTATAGGATATGCCCTCGTCGATATGATCGTCCTGGTACGTGACAAATAACAACTGCCGCTTGTTCATATACTCCTCCTTGCTTGTTTGGTATCTATAGAGCAAGTGGGGTGCCAGAAGCTAAGTTGTTGATTTCCATGGTTTCATATGCAGGTACAGAGCAGGATTATGTTTCAGTTCTGAACGGCTGTGAACGGTGCGCGAGGAGTTCGGATAAGCGCGGCACGCCAAAAGAACGATCCTAGCCGCTATTCATGCGGAAGATATGAGGCGCTAACTGATGGGAAATGAAAGAATAAGGAAAGAAATGGATACCGGGAGGTGTTTCAAGATGGAACAACGACTTTCAGAGAGGTTGCCTGGAGGTCGCATCAGGCTGGAAGAATTAACGAATCAGCAGTATATTGCAACCAGGGAGACAAATCCTCGCAAGAGAGGAAACGATGACCGCTGTCGCTGATAAGAAACCTGCCGCCGTCTGTGGGCTCTTTTGCCCTGTCTGCACGACTAATATCGAGACCAGTGAGGACTGCACCATGGCGAAATGCGCAGCTGATACCTTCCTGCTATTGCTTCACCCCTATTCCGCACTATCTACGCCGCGGTCCCTGATTCCCTTGCGATGACCGGCTCCGCGCTCGCCTTGTCCAGGAGTTCCCTGGCCTGTTGGTCCAGTTTCAGGTTCGCTGCTTCGACAAGCGCCTTCAGTTGCTCCACGCTCGTTGCGCTCGCGATCGGCGCCGTGATCCCGGGCTGCGCCATGACCCATGCCAGCGCTATGCTCGCAGGCGCGACCTCGTATCGCATAGCCACCCGGTCCAGCGCCGCCAGGATGCTGAAACCCCGCTCGGTCATGTACGTCTTGACCCGCTGGCCCCGGACGCTCTTGGACAGGTCCTTGATTGACCGGTACTTGCCCGTGAGAAAGCCGCTGGCCAGACCGTAGTAGCTGATCACGCCGATGTGCTGCTCCCGGCAGAGAGGGGCCAGCGTCCGCTCGAACTCGGCCCGGTCATAGAGGTTGTACAAGGGCTGCAGGCTTTCGTACCGCGGCAACCCCTTCTCTTCGCTGATGGCAAGGGATTGCGCCAGCCGCTTCGCCGTGAAATTCGAGGCGCCGATAGCGCGCACTTTCCCCTCCTTGATCAGCTGCTCGTAGGCTGAGAGCGTTTCTTCCATGGAAGCAGCCGGGTCGTCCCGGTGCGACTGGTAGAGATCAATATGGTCCGTCTGCAGCCTGCGGAGCGAGGCTTCCACGGCGCGGAGGATGTAGTCCCGGGAGAGCCCCTGCAGCCCCGGTCCCATCTCGCTGCCGACTCTTGGTGGCGATGACGACCTTCTGCCGGTTCCCCCGCTCTTTGATCCAGTTGCCGATGATGGTCTCCGATTCCCCGCCTTGGTTGCCCGGGACCCACCGCGAATAGACATCGGCGGTATCGATGAGATCGAAGCCTGCCGCAACAAAGGCATCGAGGATCAAGAAGGCAGTCGGTTCATCGACGGTCCAGCCGAAGACATTGCCGCCCAGCGCCAGCGGCGCGACAATGATGTCCGACCTTCCCAGTTTGCGCTTTTTCATGATGTACCTCCCGAACGACAAGTGCGTAGCGTCAAAGCTTTCACCGCAGAGAACGCGGAGGACACAGAGAACTTCTTGAATTACAACACATTAAACTCTTTCTCAGCTCCTTTCCCCTCTGCGACCTCTGCGATCTCTGCGGTAAAATATTTTTCGTTTTTTTCATAGAACTTTTGATAGTACCTCTCACATTACCGCACGCAGGTCTCCATGTTGCTCGGGCAGACCTCGCCCAGCACCGGTTCCTGCCTGCTCTCCGTCGCCTTTTCCTTCCCATGCTCTGCCGCGAACAGCAGGTACATCGCCGGGACAACATAGAGCGTAAAGAGCGTGCCGATGGCGATCCCGGCCATGATCACGAGGCCCATGTTGAAGCGCCCCGCTGCTCCTGCGCCGGACGCGGTCACAAGCGGCAGGACGCCCAGGACCATGGCCGCCGTGGTCATGAGGATCGGCCGCAGCCTGATGGCTGCCGCCGTCCCGATCGCATCTGCCTTGCTCTTCCCTTCGCGCTGCAGGTCATTGGCGAACTGTACGATGAGGATCCCGTGCTTGCTGATCAGCCCGATCAGCGTGACCAGCCCCACTTCCGTATAGATGTTCAGGCTCGCGCCGCCCACGCCGAGGCTGATGAAGATCATGGCTCCGAAGATCGACATGGGCACACTGATCAGAACGATGAAGGGGTCGCGGAAGCTCTCGAACAGCGCCGCAAGCGACAGAAAGATGATAATGAGCGAGAAAAAGAACGTGGCCACCAGCGCGCTCGATTCCTGGACATACTGCCGCGACTGGCCGGCATAGTCGACGCTGTAGCCCTGGGGCAGGACCGAACGGGCGGCGCCGGTCAGCGCCTCCAGGCCCTGTCCGAGCGTCACGCCCGGGGCCAGCACCGCCGAGAGCGTCGCCGCGTTCAGCTGCTGGAAGTGATTGAGCGACTCCGGCACGACCGTGGTTTTGAGCTTCGTGATCGTCGAGAGCGGTATCACGCCGCCGCTTGCCGTGGTGATGTAATAGTCCTGCAGCTGGCCGGCATTCAGCCGGTCCGTTCGCTGCACCTGGGCGATGACCTTGTACGAACGGCCTCCGAAGCTGAAATAGTTGACATAGCCCCCGCCCAGCGCAGACCCGAGGGTGCTGCCCACATCCCGCATGGTCAGGCCCAGCTGGGACGCCTTGTCGCGGTCGATCTCCACGGTGACCTGCGGCTTGTCGATCTTGAGATCGCTGTCCAGATAGGCGAACATCCCGCTCCCATAGGCCTTGCCGACCACGGCCTGCGATACGTCGTTCAGCCGCTCGTAGGATTCAGTGGTCCCGATCACGAACTGGACCGGCAGCCCGCTGCTTCCCGGAAGCGGAGGACGCAGGAAGGCCGCTGTCCGCGATGCAGCGATCGAGTTCATGCGCTGCTGGACCAGCGGCAGCAGCTCCATGGAGGTCCGCGTCCGTTCGTCCCAGGGCTTGAAGACCATGCCGCCGAAGGCGATGTTCAGGGCGCCCGCCCCGGCGAACTGGAACACGTGATCGGTCTCCGGATAGGAAGCGTAGATATCATAGACCTGCCGCGTCGACAGCTGCGTCTGCGCCAGCGTGGCGTTGGGCGCCGCGGTCGTGAGCGCAATGACGATCCCCTGGTCCTCGTCGGGAGCAAGTTCGCTCTTCGACGAGGCGTACAGGAAGTAGATGCTCACCAGAACGATGCCGGCGAACACGCCGACGACGGGCAGGCTCTTGAGCGCCGTCTGCAGCGTCCGTTCATAGCCCCGGCGCAGCCTTCCGAACTGAAGATCGATCCATCGGGCAAACCGGTTCCCGTTGTTGTGGTTCGCGGGCCGGAGGAACCGGGAGCTCATCATCGGGGAAAGCGTCAGCGCGACGACGGCCGACACGGCCACCGCTCCCGCCAGCGTGTAGGCGAATTCGGTGAACAGCGCCCCGGTCAGGCCGCCCATGAAGCCGATCGGCACATAGACGGCGATCAGCACGATTGAGATCGCGATGATCGGACCGGCGAGCTCGCGGGCGCCCTGGAGCGCGGCATCCAGCGGCCGCATCCCTCCCTCGATGTGCCGGTGTACGTTCTCGACCACGATGATGGCGTCATCCACGACCAGCCCGATGGCGAGGACCAGCGCGAGCAGGGTCAGGAGGTTGATCGTGTAGCCCAGGACCAGCATGATGAAGAACGCGCCGATCAGGGACAGCGGCATGGCAATGGTGGGGATGATGACGGACCGGAAGGTGCCGAGGAAGAGGAAAATCACGGCGGTCACGATGAGGAGCGCCTCGATGAGCGTGATGACCACTTCCCGGATCGAGCTGTTCACATAACGGCTCGCGTCATAGACGATGCGGCCGTCCAGGCCCGCGGGCAGCTGCTCCGCGATCGGCGGGAAGGCCTTGCGCACGCCGTTGATCACCGTCAGGAGATTTGCGGACGGCGCGACCTTGATCCCGATGTACACGGCGGCCTTGCCGTCGAAGGTCACCGCCGTATCATAGTCCTCGGCGCCGAGCACGACGCGGGCCACATCGCCCAGCCGCACCAGCGCCCCGTTCTGCTGCCGGACCACGAGATTGCGGAACTCATCCTCCGTGTGCAGGCTCGTATCCGCCGTGAGGTCCACGCTCACCATCTGGCCCTTGGTGCGGCCCAGCGCGGAAATGAAATCGTTGGCAGCCAGGGCGTTGCTCACATCGGCCGCAGTGACGCCGTGTGCCGCCATCTTCTGCGGATCGAGCCAGGCCCGGAGCGCGAACTGGCGCTGCCCGAGGATCTCCGCCTGCTGCACGCCTTCCACGGCCTGGAGCTTCGGCTGCACCACGCGGATGAGGTAGTCGGTGATCTTGTTCGGCGGGAGCACCTTGCTGGAGAACCCGATGTACATCGAATCGATCGTCTCGCCGACGGCCATCGTGATGACCGGCTGCTGGGTCTCGCGCGGCAGCTGGTTCAGGACCGCGTTGACGCGCGTGTTGATCTCCGTCAATGCCTTGTTGGGATCATAATTAAGCCGCAGGTAGGCCTGGATCGTGCTCGTGCTCTGCTTGCTGGATGACGTCAGGTAGTCGATGCCGTTGGCCTGGGCGATGGAGCTCTCCAGCGGCGTGGTGATGAATCCGGCGACGAGCGCAGGGTCCGCGCCGTAATAGACCGTGGTTACCGTAACAACGGCGTTCTGGATGAAGGGATACTGCCGGACGGGCAGGAGCCCGGCTGACCGGAGGCCCAGCACCAGGATGAGCAGGCTGATCACGGTCGCCAGGACCGGACGTTTGATGAAAAGGTCGGTAAATCGCATCTTTCCGCCTCCTTGTGCCTTCCGGGCCATCACTCATCGGGAGGCTGCGGCGTCGCATCGTTCTGCGGCTGGACCGCGTTGTTGATCGTGACCGGGCTGCCGTTCTTCAGTTTCAGCTGTCCGGTGGTCGCTACCAGGTCCCCTTCCTTGATGCCGGTGAGGATGGCCACCTGGTCCCCCCGCACCGGACCGACGGTGACGAAGGTCTGCTTCGCTGTAAGCCGCGGATTGCCGTCCGGTCCCTTGCCGTTCTCCTCGATGACGTAGACCGTATCCCCATAGGGGTTATAAGCCACGGCGGTCTGCGGCAGGGTCAGGTAGCTCTGCGCCTTTCCGGTCCGGATGGACATCGTGACATACATTCCCGGCACCAGCTCGCGTTTCGGGTTTGCAACGAGCGCCTCGACCTGAACGTTCCTCGTTGCCGGGTCGACCTTGGGGTCGATCGTGGTTATCCTGCCGGGGAAGGTCCGCCCGGGATAGGTATCGGCCGTGATCGCCACCTCCATGCCCTTCGCGACCTGCGCAAGCTCCTGCTGAGGCAGGGAAAAATCGGCAAGGAGGGTCCCCAGCGCCTGGAGCGTCACGATACGATCGCCGGGATTCAGGTACTGGCCCGGGTTCACCAGACTGATCCCGAGCCTTCCCGCAAAGGGGGCGCGGATGGTCTTCTTGTCCAGGACGGCCTGCTGCTCCGCGACCTGCGCACGTTTGTATTTGAGGTCGGCTGCCTCGGTGTCGAACTGCGCCTGGCTCAGGGCGTGTGCCTCGAACAGCTTCCGGTCACGGTCGTAGGTCGTCTGGGCCAGTTCCGCCGACACTTCAAGCTCATGGAGCCGTGCCGCGTCGGCATCGGCGTTGAGCTCCACCAGCACCTGCCTGGCCTGGACCTCATCGCCCGGCTGGAACCTGATCGCGTGCACGAGCCCGGCGATCTCGCTCGTCACTTCCACCCCCCGCACCGCGCGCAAGCCCCCGACCGCGGTGATCTGCGGCTGCCAGGGCTGGAGCGCCGCCGTCATGGCCGTGACCGAAACAGGCGGCGGCTGAAAGGCCATGGACCGCATGGTCTTCGCCTTGACCAGTTTGTAGCCGAAGATGCCGCCGAAGAGGATCCCGGCAGCGATCAACATGATCATCATTCGTTTCATCATGCTCCATTCCTCCTTACCCGCCGCTGCGGCAAGCATCCCCCCTTTTTTGCAGGGAAAGCCGCTTTTCCCGCTCCTCACTGTTCATACAGGACTTTTACTATCCCGTATGTATATTATATCACCGGGGTCAAGGTCCGCACTCCTGTTCGAACGCAGGAGGCCGGGGAAATGCTG
This sequence comes from Nitrospirota bacterium, assembly GCA_963840455.1. Classification (GTDB taxonomy): domain Bacteria; phylum Nitrospirota; class UBA9217; order UBA9217; family UBA9217; genus JAAXXJ01. The sequence goes on from CAWIYV010000004.1 coordinate 95,309, forward strand.
TTTGAGGAGGGGCGGGGCGGAACAAGGGAAGAGACCAGACATTCATGGCACGGTCTCGTTCGCGGTCAGAGCATTCAGGGTTCAGCGCGCCGCCTGCCGGCTGCAACGGCGACCAGGATGCCTGCCGCGATCGTTGCCGCGCTCAGCAGCTGCCCCATGGTGAAGGGTCCAGCGACGAGGCCGAGCTGGACGTCTGGCTCCCGGAAAAACTCTACGGCGAACCGGAAGGCCCCATAGCACAGGAGGAACACGGCGGTCAGGAGGCCTTCCCGCTTGACGGCGGGCCTCAACCGCCACAGGAGCAGGAACAGGACCACGCCTTCGAGCAGAAGCTCATAAAGCTGGGACGGATGACGCGGGAGCGGCCCTCCCGACGGGAACACCATGGCCCAGGGCACGTCGGTCACCCTGCCATACAGCTCTCCGTTGATGAAATTGCCGAGCCGCCCGAGACCGAGCCCGATGGGCGCCGTGACAACGAGCAGGTCCGCGACACGCCAGGGATCGACGCCATTCGAACGGCACCACCACAGGCCGGCAACGATGCAGCCGATCAGTCCTCCATGAAAGGACATGCCGCCGTGCCAGATCGCCAGGGCCTCGAGCGGTGCGGCAAGATACGTGCGAAGGTCATAGAAGAGCACATAGCCCAGCCGGGCCCCCGCGATGAGCCCAATGATAAGTGCGGTATAGAGGTTGTCGAGCAATGCTACCGGAAGGCCGGCCTCTTCGTCAGCGGCGGGCCGCAAGGGATGGGACAGCTGGAAGCGTACGAGCAGGTAGGAGGACAGGAAACCAACAAGATACATGAGCCCGTACCAGCGGATGGCAAATGGGCCGATCCGGACGGCGACCGGACCGATGTTCGGGAATGGCACCATGCTTCGCCTCCTCCGGCGGCAGGGACCGCGCATCCGTCCCTGTCCGTCTAGTTAATCACCAGGTAATCCGCATCTTCGGGCGTAACGCTCTTCAGGTCCGCCTGATCAGGCATTACCGGCAGGATCACCTGAGTACGGTACCCGGACAGGAGGGACAGCTGCTCCGGAATCCCGCGCCGCCAGGCGTGGCCGACGCCGGCAAGGACCACTGCCTTTTTACCCGCGTTCTCCTTCATGAAGGCTATCAGGTTCACGGCCATGGATTTGTCCCAGACCATCTGAGCCTCGCAGAAATGCAGGAACGATTTCCCGTCGCCCTGGTCATGGTCGGCATAGGCCTTCCTGATGAATGCCATGTAGCTCCTGTCGATGGTGCAGCTGATGCCAGCCGGGAGTTTCTGCCGCTCGGCGTCGCTCAATGCCGAAAAACCGCGCCGGGCAATGGCGGTGGCGATCTCATCCGGGATGTTCAGCCCGGCGATCGGAATGCCGTGCTCACGAGCATAGAGGAAGATATCCTCATAGAGCGTCCAGCGCAGGCTCCAGTTCCGGTAATAGACCGGCACGAACCGGTCCACCGGCATGACGCCCTGCGTCCAGGCATCGAGGTCTTTCTGGTCGCTCTGCCGGAACATCTCCATGCCGATGATCATCGGCGTATCCGACTCGTGGAGCGCCCTGATGATCTCGAGTTCGATCGCGTGATGCCGCGGGTCGCCGTGGATCTCCCCGATCACGATCACGTCGCTTCGCACGGCGTCCTGCATCATGGCGTCGAAGGTCACCGTCTTCCGGTCGCTTATACGTATCAAATTGTCGTGCCCTATTGCCGTCACGACGGCGAACAGGACGGCAAATGCGGCGGTCATCCCGTAGAATACAGTCTTCATGATCCCATTGTGACGCGCCGAACGGCCCTTGTCAAGACATCCCGCCGGTACGGCTGGCAGAAGGAAGTACCGTGCTGCCCTGTCTTTCCATCACGCTCCTCCACCCTCCCGTGGAAATAATCTGCGAGCAACCTATCGTCAAAATACTCATGATGAGGTCTGACACGAAGCTTTCCCGCGGCGCTCACATTCCTTCCATCCACCTGCAAAAAGACGCCCTTCCTCCCGACAGAAGATCTTCACTACCCGCGCCATGCGGAGAGATTTTCTGATATAGTACATAATACCGGTAACACTGGCAACGGTCCCCCGTGCCGTAGAACACGATACCGCCGGAGGCGGTCCCAGGATGGTGGTGATGAGAATGAAAAGCCTGCTTGACGCTCTTTTCTCCCGGCAGCGGCCGCTCACGATGGGCCATTTTGTCCTGCTCTCCGTTGTTTTCTCGGAGCTCTTCACCGCTGCCGCGAACACGGTCCACAGCTACCTCTGGTACGGCGCCTTCTCACCGTCCCTGCTGATGATCGGCGCGGTCGACGCGCTGTTCATCCCCCTGATCGTCGCCCCCATCGTTCTCTATTTTATGAGATATACCGCCGAGCTGAGCCACGCGAACGCGCAGCTGCGGCAGGAGATCGCGAACCGCAGGCAGGCGGAACAGGCCGTGCTGGAGCGCAAGGCGGAGCTCGAGTCGTCCAACGCGCTGCTGCTGACGGAGATGGTCGAACGGCGGCGGGCCGAACAGGAGGTCGCCAGGACGGCGAAGCATTTCCAATCGCTCATCGAGAACGGGCTCGACATCATCACCGTCCTGAGCAGCGAGGGAACGATACAATACGAAAGCCCGTCCGTCGAGCGGGTCCTGGGGTACCGGCCGGCGGAGCTGATCGGCGTCAACGCCTTCGACCTTGTCCATCCCACCGATCTCGCCGCCACCAGCGAGATCTTCCGCAACGCGGTACAGGACCCGGGGCGGAACGACAGCGCCGAATTCCGGCTCCGTCACAGGGACGGTTCCTGGAGGATCCTCGAGGTCATGGGGAAGAGCGTGGCGACGGACGACGGCAGCGTGAACATCATCATCAACTCCCGGGACATCACCGACCGGAAGAGACTGGAGGAGGACCTGATCCGGGCTCAGAAGCTGGAGTCCCTGGGCATCCTTGCGGGCGGCATTGCCCACGACTTCAACAACCTGCTGGCCGGCATCGTGGGGAACCTATCCCTGTCGATGCTCGACATCGACCCGGCGAGCGTCGCCTACAAGCGGCTGGAGGTCGCCGAGCGGGCCTCGCTCCGCGCGCAGAGCCTCACGCAGCAGCTGCTGACCTTTTCCCGGGGAGGCGCCCCCGTCAAGAAGATCATTGCCGTCGGCCCGGTGGTCCGGGAAGCGGTGGAGTTCTCCCTGCGTGGCTCCGGAGTCACCTGTGCGGTCGAGCTGCCCCCTGATCTCCGGCCGATCATGGCGGACGCGGGACAGATCGCCCAGGTGATCAACAACCTGGTGATCAACGCCGACCAGGCCATGCCGATAGGCGGCGCCATCACGGTGCGCGCGGAGAACGACGATTCGGCGCACCAAAAGGTTCCCGCGCTCAAGCAGGGCAGGTACATCCGCCTGTCCGTGCGCGATAGCGGGATCGGCATTCCCCGGGAGCACATCGACAAGATCTTCGACCCCTACTACACCACGAAGCAGAAAGGGAGCGGCCTGGGCCTCGCGGTCACCTACTCCATTATCCGGAAGCACGATGGCCACATCACCGTGGAGTCCGCGCCCGGCGCGGGCACGACCTTCACCGTCTACCTGCCCGCCTGCGACGATCTACCGGCCGAGGCGCGTGCCGACGAGGGGGGGATCGCACGGGGCAAGGGTACGATCCTGGTCATGGACGACGAGCCCGAGTTGCGGGAAACCGTCGGCACGATGCTGCGGCGGCTCGGGTATACCGTGGAGCTTGTCGAGAACGGGGCAAAGGCAGTTGAGCGGTATCGCGAAGCGCTGCGGAAGAACAGACCCTTCGACGCGGTCATCATGGACCTGACCGTGCCCGGCGGCATGGGCGGCAGGGAAGCCATGGCCAGGCTGCAGGAACTGGACCCCGGCGTCAGGGCGATCGTGTCCAGCGGCTACGCCAACGACCCGGTCATGGCCAACTACGCAGAGTACGGGTTCAAAGGAGTGGCGGCCAAGCCGTTCAACCTCAAGCAGCTGGGCGATTCGGTCGCGGCGGCGCTGAAGTAGACCTCGCGGGCGGAAGCAAGGCAAACCTTGCCCTGGGGAAATGGGGAAGTGTGGAAAAATGGATAATAGGTCTTCTTGAATTTTTCCCCTTTCGCCCTTCCTTCCCCCTTTCTCCTCCAAAGGTCCGTCGTTGCCGAAACGAGGGATAACCCATGCCCACTTCCATTGATAAAAAACTTGCCGCTGTCTGCGGGCTCTTCTGCCCGGCCTGTACGGTATATATCGGGACCCGGGAGGACCCAGAAAGACTGAAGGCGCTTGCGAGCCGCATGGGGCGCACGGTCGAAGAACTAAGATGTAATGGATGCCGCACGGAAAAGAGATGCTTTTACTGCCAGAGCGTCTGCACCATGGCGAAATGCGCCGCTGATAAGGGCGTGGATTTTTGCGGCCAGTGCCCGGAATATCCCTGCAGCGACCTGAGGACCTTTCAGGCCGCGATGCCGCACCGGATCGAGCTATGGAAATGGCAGGAACGGATCAAGGAGGCCGGATACGAGACCTGGTATGCCGAAATGACCGGGCACTTTTCCTGCCGAACATGCGGGACGGTTAACTCAGCGTACGATCTGAAATGTCGGAAGTGCGGCGAAGAACCAAGTTGCGATTACGTGCGGATGCATAAAGAGGAGATCACGCAGCGATCGAGGAACATGAGATGAGGGGCAACGGAGGAAGCAACCTCCCCTCCGAATTCTTTCCAGCTTTCCAGGTTTGACCCTCATCAACTCGACCCACATCAACCATGGCAAATGTGAAAAATTACGCGATAAGGGCCGCGATCATCATCGTCGGGACCTACCTCGCGCTTCTGGTTCCCGACCAACAGGCCCCTGTTCAGCTGCCTGATCCCGCTGCGACAGCGAGGCAGCCGTTCGCGTGGAACGAGGACGTTTTCTGGAAATCGCTGGAAGCGCGGTATCGGGAACTGCGGACAACGTCCTGCGAGAGCCGCAGGCAGGCCGTTACGACATCCGTCCTCCGGGTGCAGGCACTCCTCCGCGGCATTCAGGAAAAGAGCCTGAATCCGAGCGCGCCGGAATTGGGTGAGCTCGAACGGCGGATGTTCGAGATCGCGCCCCTCGTCGGCGGATGCAGCCGGGAACTGGCAGCGTACGTCCATGCCAGGGAGGACCTGCGCATTGCCGTCAAGAAGCAGTCGGAGCATTGGGACATGAGGTCCGATGCGGCGCGGACCACCCTGTACCGGCTGCTGTACGGTACCCGTGCCGCGGTCGAGGAGGCCATGCTGCAGATGCCCGGCGTCGCCTCGATACCCGCGCTCGTCAACGGTGTTGTCGAGCCTTCCCAGACCCCGGGGGAGGAGGTGCATGGGGTAACGATCCACAGCGGAGACCTGCTGGTGTCCCGGGGCAGCGTTCCTACGTCCGCATTGATCGCGCGCGGCAATGACTTTCCGGGAAATTTCTCCCACGTTGCCCTGGTGTACGTTGAACCGAAGACGCACCGTGCCCGGATCGTCGAAGCCCTCAGCGGGCAAGGTGTTGTCGTGTCATCCCTGGACGAGTACGCGAAAGACGCGAAGTTCCGGATCATGGTCCTCCGTCCCCGGGCCGATCTCCCGCAGATGCTGCAGGACCCGATGCTCCCCCATAAGGCCGCGGAACGGGCGTATAACAATGCCACAGAAAAACATATTCCCTATGATTTCGAGATGAACTATCACGATCACGCGAAGCTGTTCTGCTCCGAAGTGGCTTCCGCGGCGTACGAAGCGTACGGAGTAAATCTCTGGATGGGCATTTCGCACCTGTCTTCGCCCGGCCTCCGTCGATGGCTTTCCGGCCTCGGCGCGAAGCATTTCGAGACCCAGGAGCCGTCCGATCTGGAGTATGATCCGCAGCTCCGGGTCGTCGCTGAGTGGCGCAACCTGGAAACGCTCAGAAAGGACCGTCTTGACAATGCCGTGACCGAGGTGATGCTCGAGGGCGCGGAGCAAGGAGAGGAACTTTCCTATCATTGGTACCTGCTGCCGTTGACGCGTCTTGCGAAGGCATACAGCGTGGCGTTCAATTGGTTCGGGAAGGTCGGCCCAGTCCCGGAAGGGATGTCCGCCGCCACATCGCTGCGTACCCTTGCGTACATGCACAGGCATGAGCGTATCTACAAGATACTGGAGATGAAAACCGGGCAATTCACGGCGCAACACGGCTATGAGCCCCCGTACTGGGAGCTGCTGAAACTGGCGCGGAGCGCAATATCCGGGGAAGAGGGACGTGGGAAATAGTCGGAAAGGAAACCGGAGGATGTTCTTCCACACCACAGAAGGGTACCCTGTTTTTGTCTCGAAAGCGTTTTGCCAGGGGTATAATAAAGGCCCGGCTGAATGCGTACAATTCCCGAAAGGAGGACATCCATGAAAGCACTTATCATCAGCGCAGACGGCTACGAAGACTCGGAGCTTCTCGTTCCCTATTATCGATTCCTCGAGGAAGGCATCGAAACGGACATCGCATCAATGACGAAAGGTCCCCTCAAGGGGAAGCACGGATATGAAGTGGAGGCAACGAAAACGCTGGCCGACATTGCACCCGATGATTACGACATCCTGCTCTTGCCCGGCGGCAGGGCCCCGGGCGTGGTGCGGAAGGAGCGGACGGCCGCGGAGATCGCGAAAGATTTCTTCACGAAGGGCAAGCCCGTTGCGGCCATCTGCCACGGTCCGCAGATCCTTATAACCGCTGGACTCCTGAAAGGGAGACGTGCCACCTGTTATCGGACCGTTGCGGACGAGCTCAAGGCGTCGGGTGCCCTGTATGAGGACCAGCCGGTGGTCGTCGACGGCAACCTCGTGACCTCCCGCCAGCCTTCGGACCTTCCGGCGTTCATGCGGGAGGTCATGAAGATGGTCAGGGACCGGGCTGGCAAGAGCGCGGCATGAACGGTAGATCTGCTGTTTCAATGGTAGGTTGGATCAAGCAAAACGCAACCCTGGGGCTTCTGTCATCTTCCATCTCATTTCGTCACCTTTCTTGCTTGCCCGAAGAAAGGTGACACAAAGAATGCACCCGGCGAACATTCTGATCCGGCATTCTCGGTCGTCATCGGTACATTTTAGAAACTCGCCCGAAAGTGGTAAGAGTGGGCTCAGGCAGTCTAAAATGTTTAACCCTCTGACTCGGTCGACTGCCGGGAATGTTCGCATGGGACTTCTCAAGTCTTTGCCGTACCCAAACCCCGCACGTCCACGGAGCGGCCCTATACATTTTCTGGGGCACCCGTCTTGGCCAAAGGAAGCATCCCGAAGGGCGACGCGTACTGTCTGAGGCCGAAGGCCGAGTTTACGCGGTCGAGCTGACGTGGCCTTAGACGGGTCAGAAAATGTATTCAGGCCGCGAAGGAGATGTGCAAAAAAACCAAGCATCCTGACCATCAGCGAAAGTCCCGTTCTTTACATCATCCTTTCTTTTGTCACCTGAATGTATCTTCTCCAGATACTACGTGGGGAACACGACACCGGACAAGCGTGCGCACTCTGAAAGATACTTGTCCTGGACAGCCGGGTCCGCGGCAGCCGGGTGACAGCTCCGGGGTTGCTGATGAGAGAAATATCTTCCCGAGACCAGGGCTTCCTTCTCCTGGCTCACCGCCAGCCACACCTGCGTCCGCGACCCTTCCTCGATGCTGACGGGAGCTCCCCGTCCTCCCATCTTCGTGGCTGCCCAGCCGGGGTCCACGGCATTGGACAATACGTCGGGCCATTTGCGGGCAACGGCAAAGGCAAGGATGACGTTGTGCAGCTTCGTATCCGAGTAGGCGCCCGATCCGGCACAAGGCCGTCTGCTCCACGTGAGGTCGTTCAATGTGGCGTCGCCGCTTCGATGGAGACCAGAGCTTGTATAGACCAGGCGTTGAGGCCTCCTGATCAGACAGGTCAGGATATAGGGGGCCAGCGAGTTCACAACGAACATCTCCGGCAGGCCGTCGACGGTCAGGCTGCAGTAGGAATCGCCGTAGACGCCGGCATTATGGATCACGGCATCGATCGGTCCGACTTCGTTCACCTGGTCGGCAAGGGTCCTCGTTTCTGCGATAATTGCAAGATCGCCCACAATGGCGGTCATTGCGCCTGGAACTTTTAAAAGCGCCTCATCTGCCCGATCCCTATTGCGGCCATGCAGCACAACCTGGTGGCCCTGGCTGACCAGCATCCGCGCCTCCATGAGACCGAGACCGTCAGAAGAGCCTGTAATGAATATTTGTGCCATGGAAAATTCTCCGTACCTGCTTGATTATAGCGCGGGCAATGGGCAGCGGAAAGCCGAGAAAGCAGTAGGTTGGGTTAAACGATGCGCAACCCAACAGCTTCTAATCTTCATCTCTTTTCGTCACCTTTCTTGCTTGCCCGAAGAAAGGTGACGCCAAAGAAGGGCACCCGGCGAAAATCCTTCACGGCATGCTTGGTCGTCCTCGGTACATTTCGGAAACTCGCCCTGCGGGCTCAGACAATCCGAAATGTTTAACCCTCGTCCTCGGTCGCCTGCCTAGATTTTCGCATGGGGTATACCCCAAACCCCGCACGTCCCTGGAGCGGCCCTATGAATTTTCTGGGCACCCGTCTTGGCCTAAGTCAGCGTCCCGGAGGGCGCTGCGCACTGTCTGAGGCCGAAGGCCGAGTTTGCGCGAGCGAGCTGACGTGGCCTTAGTCGGGTCAGAAAATTCATTCAGGGTGCGAAGGGGATATGCAAAAAAACCAAGCATCTTGATCATCAGAGAAGGGCACCCGACGAAAATTCTTCACGGCATGCTCAGTCGTCCTCGGTACATTTCGGAAACTTGCCCTTCGGGCTTCGGACATCCGAAATGCTTAACCCTCGTCCTCGGTCGTCCGCCTAAATTTTCGTATGGGGTAGCCTAAGAGCGAAAGCAACACGCATGAAGGCAAGAAAGATATGCTGTGGCGAAAACGTTCAATGCTTGCCGACGATCTGAAGGGTCCTGGAGTCGCGTTTGCCCTGGTAATACTTGTCGAGGACGCGGCCGAAGACCGACTGGGGACCGGATACAACCTCGAAGAGCGTCATGGACGATTGCAGTTTCCAGTCGTCGGGGTGGCCGAAGATATCCGAAGCCGATCGTCCCTGGATGGCCAGGACCGCTTCCGCGCACTCCAGGAGTCGCGGTCCGAGAACAGGGTGGGCAAGGTAGTGCCGCGCTTCTTCAAGGCTCTTGATGGAATACCGTCGCGTCGTGGGGCTGTGCCCCAAGCCCTCGACCTGCGGGAAGATATACCACATCCAGTGCGAGCGCTTCAGGCCGTCACGCAGCTCAGCAAGAGCGCGGTCGTAGATCCCTTCCTGCGCGTTGGTGAAGCGGCTCAGATCGAATGGATCACCGCGATCCGAAGTATTGGCTCTTTGCATCGTTAGGCCCACTGCCCTGCGAGAATAGGATACCAATATTTAAGCCTGACTCTCGAAGGTCCATACGGTTATCTGTAGGGAGCTTCAACATCAGCGAAAGTCTCTACCTTTACATCCTCTTTTCTTTTGTTACCTTTCTTGCTTGCCCGAAGAAAGGTAACCGAAAGAAGGGCACCCGGCGACCATTCTGGTCCGTCATGCTCGGTCGTCTTCGGTACATTTTAGAAACTCGCCCGAAAGTGGTAAGAGTGGGCTCAGACAGTCTAAATTGTTTAACCCTCGGACTAGGTCACCTACCGGGAATGTTCGCATGGGACTCCTCCATACTTTACCCTGTACCCTGTCCCCGTGTCTCCGTGTCTCCGCGTCACCGTGTCTGCAGTTTGGGCGTGATGTTCTGGTTCAGCCGGAACAGGTTTGTCGGATCGTAGCGGGCCTTGATCGCCACCAGCCGTTCCCACGCCGGTCCCGGGTATGCCTCGTGGATCCGTGCCTCGCCGTCCCTACCCAGAAAATTAACGTAAGTTCCCGATTCACCCTGTCGCAGCGCCGCAAGGAAGCCCGTTACCCAGGCTTCGTGCTTTTCCGCCTCCTCAAGATGATCGTACACCGCGCCGACCGCGGCCAGGATCCTTCTCCCGCGGTGGCTGAAGGCGGTCGCTTCGACAGGCACGCGCGCCATTGCTCCTCCGAGCACCCGGATCTGCGCCACGGCGAGAGGCGCGGTCGAGGCCCGCAGTTGTTCAAGGATCATCTGTGCCGTACCGCGGCCGACGGTGTCCCTGAATACCGTGCGGGCGGACTCTCCGACCGGATGGGGGCCGCCCTCGGTCAATGTGTAAATCTCCGGATAGCGCATCGCCCGCACCATATCGGCGAGCGGTACGGCTAGTCTCCTGAACGGGGCTATGACACGTTCCCCTTGTTCGATGGGGCCGGCATAGGCCATCATTGCCATTATGATGAGTTTGCCATACGCCTCCTTGGGCAGAAAGGGCATCGGGGGCGCGATCATGACATTGGCGATGACCGACAGTTCGTCGGCTGCTGCCTCCGCCTCTACTACGAGCGACGCGATCACCTCGGCCGTCGCCGGCAGGACCAGCATACCGCCCATGACCATGCCGATGTCATGGAGCCGGAACCGGAAACGGGTGGCAACGCCGAAGTTGCCGCCGCCCCCGCGGATGGCCCAGAAAAGATCGGGGTGCGTCGAAGCATCGGCGCGGACGAGCCGGCCGTCAGCGGTCACGATATCAGCGGCAAGAAGGCTGTCGATCGTGAGGCCGTGCTTGCGGACAAGATACCCGATGCCGCCCCCGAGCGTGAGCCCCCCGATCCCGACCGATCCCGTGTCGCCGAACCCGGTTGCGAGGCCGTAGGCATCGGCTTGGGCCGTGTATTCAGCCGCTGTCAGCCCGGTCTGGACCCAGGCAGTCCGCCCTGCAGCGTCGATCTCGAGCGCCCGCAGAGCGGAAAGGTCGAGCACGATCCCGCCTTCCGATGTACCGTGGCCCGCAAGGCTGTGGCCGCCGCTGCGGACGGCAAGCTCCAGCCCGGCTTCAGCGGCCAGCAATACGACGCGGCTGACATCGTTCTCTTCAGCGGCCCGGACGATGACCCGCGGCCTGCGATCGACCCACCCGTAAAAGACCGTGCGCGCCTGTTCGTACTCCCCGTCTTCCGGCGCTATCACCCGGCCTTTGACCGCGGAACGAAGCTTTGCTATGAGGATACGTTCATCCATATTAATCACGACTATCGCGTTCTTGAACATATTATAACATTGGTGTGACGGTTTACAGGGGAATCGCCATGCGGAGACATCGAAGTAGCTTATATCCGAGGGAGTTCTAAGAAGGGAAAAGCTCTTTCAGGAGTATGAGCAGGCGATGGTGTGGAAGGGCCGGAAGGAGCACTAACTACTTTTCTAATCAGGGATGGACCTAAGCAGGAAATGTCAATACCGAAGCCTAACCCCATACGGTCTTATTCTATGCGGAGAGGGCGGCAAAGGAGGCAAAGATAGCAGCGAAAGCGGCTATTTGCAACAAAAGAGAGCTGACCCTAAAGATTCAGGTTCATGCTGATGCTTGCGAGAATCGCGAAGATGACGAGGTCCGCGCATACGTGCGCAAGCCAGGGAGCCACCATGCCACGGCTTTTGCGGCGGATATGGCCGAGCATGATGCCGTAGATGAAGGCCATGCCAAAGCCCCATACCCCTTTCGGGAACCCCTGAAGAAAGTGCAGCGCGCCGAACAGGCCCGCCTGAAGAAGAAGCGAGAGAGCGCCGGGACCAAAGGCGCTGTCCGTTGACTGCATCACGATGCCGCGGAAGGCGGTCTCTTCCATGGCGGCGTTCAGGAAAGCGAATCCCAGGCCCAGGAAGGGATAGGTCCAGAACGGGACGGCCGGAATATAGGCGAGATGGCGGGAGAGATCAGGGCGCAGCGCGTAATTCCAGAGATACAGGGCTATGCCCGATAGTACCGCTGTTGCCGCCACGAGGACCAGGATGCCCTTTCCGAGCTGACCCGGCCGCAGCCACGAGAGGGCCGAGCGGAGCTTCGGGACAAGGAGCGCGATCGGGAAATAGACGATGAGCGGGATGAGAAGTTTGTAAGGCCAGTTGCGGAACAGAGGAGACACGAGGGGCGCTGTTGTTACTGCGAGGAAGAAGAGGGAAAGGCTAAGCGCCTGCCTGCTGCTGACAAAGAATGAGGCGAGCATCAGAAGAACGAAGAAACCTGCTGTCCCGACGCCCGCTCCCGGCGTTGCTACGGCAACAAAAAAGGCAGCCAGGGAGATGACGATGATCAAGCTCCCGGATAAGGACGACTTCTCAGGCGGCTCGATGTATTGACTGAACATGGGAGGACGACTTTCTGGAGAATGAAAACATTTTTCTGCATCCCGGTTCAAAGGTCTGTGCAGGCATGCATTGCCGCCCTGTTTACAAGTTTACTCGAGCACCGCAGCACTTCCCCTCGCCCGAAAAAACGGGCTCGGCCGTGTCTTCCTGGCTTGGTGGTGGCATTGGCCGGGACCGCTTTCGCATGCTTGTGCACAGACCTGTTGAAGCTCCCAAAAGCAAACTGCATGGAGCTTCGATCCTCAGGGTAGTCTTTATTCTAGTCGCTCGCTGAGCCCAAACTGCGGGGCTGAGCTCGCTCCTGGATTCACGGGATGCAGGGGCCCCTGGAAAGTCAGAGGCATTGGTCTTTTATCCAAGCCCCGCATGTCCCCGGCGCGGCCCTATGAAATTCCTGGGCCCCCGTCTTGGCCTAAGGCAGCGTCCCGCAGGGCGAACGCGCATGTCTGAGGCCGAAGGCCGAGTTTGCGCGGGCGAGCGGACGTAGATTAAGGGTCAGGAATCCAGGAGCGAGCCTATTCCGCGTGCCTTACTGCGGGATCGGCGAGCGATTAGAATGATAAAACTTCCCTACGGATCTGAGATTCCCTGGAGCATGCTGCAGGGAACGTCAATTTCATTCAGGACGCGAAGGGGATATGCAAAAAATGAAATAATATACCCACTCACGTTTAACCCTCTTCCTCGGTCGCCTGCCTGGATTTGCTCCCAAGTGCAAACGGTAGTGGAGCTTTGATCCTCAAGGTTGTATGTTTATCCTAAACGCTCGCTATGCGCTCGCTCCTGGATTTTCGCATGGGACTGCAGAATCGATACAGCCTGATAGCCCGGCGCCACTATGCCGCAGCGCTTCCTTTCCCCAGCATTCCCGTTGACGACTCAACATAGCGAGTAAAGTTGTTGAGAATGGCTTGCCACCCTCCCCGCTGCACTTCGATGGGATTTGTTTGTTCACTATCAAACGTTACGCGGACCCTGACGCCGCTCGGGCTATCGGCAAACTCGACCTGCGCCGCACGGTCGCCGAAGGAATACTCGATCAGCTCGTGCTCCACGATCTTTGTGTAAGTCCCGGCGAAATCAAATCCCATACTGCCGTCCTTTGCCTCCATCCGTGAGGAGAAGGTACCGCCCACGCGCAGATCCACAGTGGCCTTGGTCGTGTGCCAATCAGCCGATGCGGCATTCCACTGTATAATATCCTCCGGTGTCGTATAGGCGGCCCAGACCTGTTCGATGGGCGCCTTGACTATGGTTTCAACGGTGATCTTCATAGTGTGCCTCCTCTTGAATAGCAACTAATATCAATCTTTTATTTTGTCACCTTTCTTGCTTGCCCGAAGAAAGGTGACCCAAAGAATGCACCCGGCGAACATTCTGATCCGACATCCTCGGTCGTCCTCGGTACATTTTAGAAACTCGCCCGCTAATGGTTTGAGTGGGCTCAGACAGTCTAAAATGTTTTACCCTCGTACTCGGTCGCCTGCCGGGAATGTCCGCATGGGACTTCTTAATACTGATTCCTTCCACCTGCCTCGCGCGACGGGGCCTCCATCCTTATTCTCCGCTTACTTTGTCGCGCCGGGTCAGCCCTTATATGCCCGCTCGAGCGTCTTGATGTCGAACTTCTTCATCTTGAGGAACGCCTCGGTCACCCGGGCAAGCCGCTCCCCGTTCTTGTCCTTCATCATTTTGTCCATGGCCGCCGGAACGATCTGCCACGATAGGCCGTACTTGTCCTTGAGCCAGCCGCACTGCTCCGCTTCCGGTACCGCCGAGAGCCTCTCCCAGTAGTAATCGATCTCCTTCTGGGTCTTGCAGCGGATGATGAACGAGATCGATTCGTTGAATTTGAAGAGCGGCCCGGCCGAGAGCAGCATGAACTCCTGCCCCATGAGGTCGATCGTGACGATCTCCACCGTGCCGGACGGCGTGTTATTGAGCGTCGTTGTGCTCTTGATCTTCGACTTGGGGAACAGGTCGGTGTAGAATTCAGCCGCCTCCCTGGCCTCCTTGTCGAACCAGAGATGGGTCGTGATCTTATGGGTCATTATGGGTTTCTTCGTCATGTTCGTTCGCCTCCTTCTTTCTGCCGCCTTCCCTACTGCAATTGAAGCTCCCTGTAGCAAGCTGCAGGGAATCTTCGATCCTTAAGGAAGTATCGTTATACTAATCGCTCGCTAACCCAGCGGCAAGCTACGGGGAATGCGCTCGCTCCTCGATTCATCACAGCTTTCTGCAGGGATCTTAAATATAGTATACCACTGGAGGGCCGGCTTACCTGTGGATCTTCCCGCGGGGGACAGGACGGAGCATGCATCCGCGGGAATGTATGAGAAGTCAATGGCGCAGGAGAGTCGGAAGGAGCAATGACGGGAGAATATCATGATGTCAGGAAATCATGTCTGACCCGCTACGATAAAAAAACATCTTGTTGTATTGTTGCGCATATTGTAATATATGCCCAAACGTATAAAGTCGGCCCGGGAGGGCCAACCAAGGAGGATCATGATGGATTCAAAGAAATTTTTGTTCGTGCTGTCCCATGCGAAGTCAAATCTCAAGGAAGTGATCGTCATGCTGAAGATCATTTCCAATATGAAGGCATTCGAAGACGATGTAGAGATAGCGGTATTCCTCGTCGGAGAAGGCGTCGAGCTTGCAAAAAAGGGAGTGGGAAAGACCATGACCATGGAGCTGGAAGGCAATCAGGTCAACGTCGGCGAGCTGCTGGACATGATGCCCGACTTTAATGTGAAGTTCTACGTTTGCCACGCCTTCATGCCGTTGCATAACGTTCTCAAGGAAGACCTGATCGAAGGGGCCGAGATGAAAGGAAGTTCCTACCTCGGCGAGCTGCTCCTGGCCGGCTACACTCCTTTTCCGATGGCCATGTAGAAACCAGCTATCCCTGCAGTGTCAGGCGTTGAAGCTCCCTGCAGCAAGCTGCAGGGAATCTCCGATCCTCAGGGTAGAACTATATTATTCTCATCGCTCGCTCCTGGATTGAAGCTCCCTGAAGATAACGGCATGGAGCTTCGATCCTCAAGGTACCTCTTTATCCTCATCGCTCGCTAACCCCGCAGCAAACTGCGGGGAATGCGCTCGCTCCTGGATTCATAAAGGCCGGAGAGACATTCCGGCTTTTCTTGTCTGCGCTTTTTCTCCGGTTGCGACGTCTTCTTACTTCATCTGTAATCAGCATGGGGTCACCCATTTGAAGGCTCTAGATTGAACAAACGCCCGTTGCGGAATCGCACGCTGCAGCACTGACCGTTGGCAGGAGAAAATAGCCGTTGCCTGCTTCACGCTTCCGGATCATCCGCTTGTTCAACAGCGAGTCGATCGCGTTCTTCAGTTCGTCATTGGTAAGGTCGAAGGTCATCTGGATCTCGATCGGCGCCGCGGAACCATACTTGGTTATGAACGCCATGATCGTCTCTTCATTGGCCGCGACCGGATGTTCCTGGATCTCTCCGCCCGACAGATGCCCGATCAGCGCCTTGAACTCCTCATACCGTTTGTATCCTCGGATCGTCATCTCCCTCTCCCCATATTTCAGCAGGAATGAAGGAAAGCCTCGCGCCCCGTACCTGGCCGTGACCGCAAGGTCCTGCTCAAAGGCTCGTTGCGCAGGACCATGGGTAAAGTCATCGAGGAAACGGGCAATATCAAGCCCGACCTCCGATGCCAGTTCCAGCAGGATCTCGGTCTTGTTCGTTTGCCTGGCCTCGGCAGCCGAAGCTTCCCGGATGCGCCGAAGGAACTTGTTTGCGAGCTTCTGATCCTGAATTTGTGCGGCCTTATAGGCGATGTTCTGCGGATACGTTGAGGGATGCTCCCGGGAAAAGAGCTTGAAGCCCTCGCTCCTCACCGGCATGCCGTGACGTTCGGACGCATCCACCCAATGTTTGGCAATGTTCCTGTTGGAGCGGTCAGGGTCGCCGCCGATGTCATTATAGCTGTCATAGAATGACGTGATGTCCTGGACCAGCCCGCCCATGATGTAGCCGATATTTATTTGTTCACCGAACCTGGTTTCGAGCTTTCGGAGCACCGGTTCGCTGCCCCAGCACCAGGTACAAACAGGATCGGTAAATTCGGTGATCTCTATCATCTTATTGTTTGTTGTATTCATGACGGATCATACCTCTTAGACGTACCTCGGTCACCCCGGGGGCGGCGTCGAGTTGATCAAACGGCTACTTCTGTTGATTAACGTATAGCACTCCTCCGCCATGCCAAAAGATGGCGATTGAGTTCCGCTCCATGGTACAATTAAAGCAGGATAACAGTTCACTAAGGAGGTGTCGCCATGAAAAAGACCCTATTGTTCATTGTCGTGATCCTGTCTGCCTTCGCGTTCGGTTCATCGGCCTTCGCAGGAGAAAAGATGGGAGCGCCTGTTGCTCATTCCAAGGACTTTGATCGGATGAAAGGGCTGGTGGGCGTATGGGAAGGAAAGGCGGATATGGGAAAAGGCGTGGAGCAGTTCAAGGTTACCTATGAACTGACGTCCGCGGGCAACGCCATCGTGGAGAAGTTCGCGGCCGGCCAACCCCATGAGATGGTCACGATGTACCATGACTATAACGGGAAGCTTGTTCTGACCCACTACTGTTCGCTCGGGAACCAGCCCCACATGGAGCTCACGACATCCGGGGATGGCGCCATGCTGTTCGCCCTGTCGGAAAAAGCGCCGAACCTTGTCTCGCTGCAGGAGACGCACATGCACGCCCATGGCATCGTCATCGACGGCAAGAACAGTATGACGCAGACCTGGACGCTCTATGACAAGGGAGCGAAGGTGAACGAGGTGTCGGTTAAGTTGATACGCGTAATGTAACAGAGACGCCGCAGGAAGCGGCGCACCTGGTCCGGGATTGCCGAGATCCAGGCCGGCGATCGAGGGGACATGAGAAAAATAATCGTCTTATCAATGATCACCTTAGATGGAGTAATGCAAGCACCTGGTGGACCTAAGGAAGATACGTCAGGCCGTTTCAAATATGGCGGTTGGGTTGCACCTTATGGTGACGAAGTTTATGGCAAGGTCATGGAAAAACAGATGAAACCTGCAGATCTTCTTTTGGGCAGAAAAACATTTGAGATTTTTGCCTCCTACTGGCCAGAGCATGAAAATGGATGGCCGGGCATCAATGATGTCACAAAATACGTCATGTCCAAGACCAAGAAAAAGTCAGATTGGAAAAACTCGGTTTTCCTCAAAAACCTGGCAGATATCAAAAAGCTCAAACATTCAAAAGGTTCTGACATTAAAGTCTGGGGCAGCGGTAAACTTATTCAGCTGTTGCTGAAGAATGATCTCGTGGACGAACTCTGGCTCAATATTCACCCGTTGACTCTTGGTAAAGGAAAAAAGTTGTTTGACAATGGCGCGATCCCGGCAGCATTTACATTAATAGAGAGTACTGTTACAACAAGTGGAGTGATTATTGCCAATTACAAGCGAGCTGGAAAAGTCAAGACAGGTACTGTTGGAGCTTAAGGCGGCTAACCTATTAATATTTTCCCAGATACGCTGATGTCTTCACCAGGCGTTCTACAAACGCCTCATTTTCTCTGTCAAATGTAAAGACTTGATCCTATAGGTTTTACTTCATGAACCACTTGGCAGATCAACAAGTCATCAATTCAAGTCTGACCCCCGACAGTCCTACCCAGATTCAAGTCTGACCCGATACGTCCGCACTAAGAGGTCCGGGCATACCGCTAGCCGACCTTGCCAGGATGTTCGCGCCGAACCATCTGGATAACCTCGTCCAGTTTCTGCAAAAAGCTTGACCTGTCGCGGCTGGAGAAGGGTGCCGGCCCCCCGGTGATCTCGCCGTTCCCACGCAGTTCTGCAAGCAGGTTACGGGTTGCGACCGCATCTCCGATATTTTCCTCGGTGAAGGCCTTCCCCGTATGGCCGATCGCGTACGCACCAGCTTTGATGCATCGGCTCGCGAGGAGAACATCAGCCGTGACCACGATGTCGAGGGGAGTGATATTGGCAACGATCCAGTTGTCGGCCTCATCGAGCCCATCGCCGACAACGTGAAGTACGATCCCATCCTCGGTGGGCACGCGCATCCAGGAGTTGGCCACCAGGGTGACACCTATAGCATACCTGGCTGCGACCCGGTAGACCTCTTGCTTCACCGGGCATGCGTCGGCATCTACGAAAATATTCAGCAATCGATATCCTTGTTTGACAAACTCAGAAGGATCCAGTGAGGTTGTCTCCAGCCGATCCATCGTTGAAGCTCCCGCCAGCAACGGCATGGAGCTTCGATCCTCAGGGTAGTAATTTATTCTAATCGCTCGCTAACCCCGGTTACGGGGAATGCACTCGCTCCTCGATTCAATTGTTGGGTCTTCTGACTTTCGTGTGGGCATGCAAAGTGTTTTTAAAGAATAATATGCTGAATTATCAGGCCTCAGACGACCTTCCAGCCACCTTTCTTGCTTGCCCGAAGAAAGGTGGAGCCAAAGAAGGGCACCCGGCGACCATTCTGATCCGTCATGCTCGGTCGTCCTCAGTACATTTCAGAAACTCGGGCTTCGCCCTCAGACAGTCTGAAATGTTTAACCCTCGGACTCGGCCGCATGACGGGAATGATCGCATGGGTGGAGGTCAACGGCTTTACAAGCTTTTACCCAAACCCCGCATGTCCCCGGAGCGGCCCTATGAATTTTCTGGGCACCCGTCTTGGCCAAAGGCAGCGTCCCGCAGGGCGCTGCGCACTGTCTGAGGCCGAAGGCCGAGTTTGCGCGGGCGAGCGGACGTGGCCTTAGTCGGGTCAGAAAATTCATTCAGGACACGAAGGGGATATGCAAAAAAAGTTACATGGGCGAATATTACCCACACAAAACCCGGAAGATCGCAATTTTTTTGATCTAGTCAAGCGCCCCATGTTCTTTTGCAGTCTTGATCCAGTGTTCGGCCAGTTCGGCAGGATCTGCGCCCACACCACGGCCAAGGTGCAGCGCCAATCCCATCAATAATTCCGATGCCTTGCGGAGATCGGTGACATTGTCCAGGGTGCCAAATGATCCTTGAGCTTTCAAAAGGAGGAGATCGTGATGCTGGCGAGAAAAAGCTGTGGAATCCTGTAAGCCATCCGCGAACACAGGGATCATCAACAGGTCGATCCACTCGGGACCAAGCCGGTCCTGCAATTGTTCTGGCTCTTCTCTGCCCATCTCTCGCCAGAGACGCAAGGTCTGCCGGTCACCCGATCCGGCCAAGCCACTTTCCAGCAGAAAGGCGAAAGCGCTGTCAGCTAAACGTTGCATCAGTTCGAGATACTCATCCTGAGCAACTTCGAAGCGCTTCGCGGCCTGTGCTTCAATGTAGGCGGCAACACTCAATCGAGGCAGATCTAAAACTTCCGGACACCCTTCTATACAGGGGAAATCACTCCCTTGGTACAGGTAGTAAAGCTCCTCGCCCTGCCTTTGGCGGCCAAGAGGATACAACCGGCAGGCCAATGGGCGCCGCGAATGCACGGTGCAGCCGAGATCAGGTGCATACTGGCTACATGCCGGCTGCTGTCTCCAGCCGGGTGCACCATCAAAACGCAACTGGATGCCACCAAAATCGCAGTAACGATCGCGAAACACCCTCGGTGTCATTCCTTTTGCTTCAGCCATACACGCCAGTTCCCACGGGTTCAACCAGACAGTTTTGCCATGACAGCAGGTGCCTGAACGTGAACAGGTAAGCGGCAGAATATCAGTAAGGGTGAGTTTTGTCGTGACCGACATTGCGGGTTTTCCTTTTGTCTTCCCTTTGTTCAATTTCTCTCCTGCTCATCGGACTTCCGGCTGAGGCTGGGTCCTCTGCGGCTTGCGGAAAGCGCGGATGATCATGGGAACGACGAGCATCGCGGCAAGAACGATCCACATCGTTGTGTCGGGATCGCGGATGTACTGGTTCAGATGCAACGTCGCGACCGCAATGACCGCGTAATACAGCATGTCCCCGGCGATCGCAAAGAGCCAGCCCATGAGGAAGCCATGTCCCGCTGCCATCGCCGATGCCCGCCCGGTCATCGGGTCCACGCCAAAAGAGATCATAACGAGCGAAATGGGGCCTGCACCGGTGCCGCTTAAGTGTTGCGCGCTCCTGGCCGCTGCAGCCTTCATCCGTGCGCTGAGGCGGGCGAGGAAGGTCACCTTCCCCGCCACCCATGCGAGCAGTCGAAGGACCGGCTCGAACGCGAGCGCGAGCAGAATGTCGGAGATCAGGTAGAGACCCGCGGTCACGGGCCAGACCAGCCCCTTATCACGAGCGAGCAAAACGCCGGCCGGGATCCCGCCGCCGACAGGGATGAGGAAGAGCATCAATACGGAGAGCATGGGGGATACTAACAAAACAGACAGGCAAAGGCAATCGAAGAAAGAGTATCGGACAAGTAGTAGCGTGTGATCGAACAACTACAGATCCACGTCTGACCCCAAACGCTTCATGACTCACTTGGCAGATTAACAAGTCATCAAGTCAAGTCTGACCCTCGACAGTCCTTATTAGTTCATCTATAGTTCTTTCACTTCCACTCGGGCTTGAGTCCATGTATGCCGGCAATTCTTGCAACTCATATGATCCGTGTAACCCGTTCTCATGACCGGGACGATTACTTCTTTTTCAATAGTCCTGATGATCTGACCTTTTGCATTTTTCACACGCTCAGTCAGCTTCTTCGTCTTAGTACCTTTTTCCCGTCCATTCTGTACAGAAGATTCTAGTTTAGCAACGAACCAATAGCTGCATGACGGACAACGCAAAGTCTGCCCCCAATAATAATACCCTGCTGAAATGAGTGCGCACGCAGCACCGATTAGTTCCGCGATCCGTATTTTTGACCCCGCGTCCCCGGGAGGAAGTCCATGGAAATACCGCCATGCTAAATTGACACCGAAAAGCGCCGGAAGAATGATAAAGAGCAGCCAACGCACACCAGGACGCATTTTGTTCATAGGTCATTTCCTCCATCCAGCGTATTTGCTTTCTTAATCAAAAACGTCGACGGTTGTATACTAGCCGCCGCTATATCCCACAAAAGAATATGTTTTCGAAACAACTGACTGAATTCATCCTCGAATCTTTCCAGATATTGAGCCACCTTCTTGAAGGTTATGATCGATTCACCATCAGGACCCGGTTGCAGATAAATAACCTTAATGTCCGTCCTGATATTTTCGATCGAGATACACGATATGGCATCTGATACTCGTTTCCGATCCTTTGTATAGAGATAGTCTTCGATCTCCTTTTGGGCGCGCATCGTAATGAATCCAAGGTCCTGTAACATCACCATAAGATGGTAATACTTCTTTTTTTGTATTGTCGCTTTAAACACCGGCACCAATTGAAAAAGGATGTCCTGGAATCTCATGTTGGATGCGCTGATGAGATAGGCGTCTTGTTTCTCCCTACGAGATCCCAGGTCGGTCTTCAATTCGACAAAATACGCAGTATGTAGGTCCCTGCTAAACAGCACATAATCTACATTCACGGTTCTCTGCGATCCGGGATCATCAATGAGTGGAAATTCAGGGATGATGCATTCTGCAAGGGAGGATGCAGGTGCGATATATTCCTCCAGAAGGCCTTTCAAATAGAGCGAGAAGAAAATATCGGCGCGTCTTTCCAGCTGATATTTGGGAAGATTCCGCCAACGCGTGAGGTTATTGAATATCGTATCGAGCATTCCAGTAGTTCCGCCCTGCATATGTTATCCTTCCAGTCATCGCCTACGTGATTCTTGCTATATTTCTAGGATCTGTCCGTCCGGCACTACCCGTACATTGTGAAATAGATCGGAATACTCGTGTCCAAATTCTGTATGGATGGGAATAAGCTGTTTCGGTTTCAAAGCCGCTTCGAACACCTGTAGATCTTCAGTTGTCGCATGGCCGCTCGTATGCGCGTAAATGAAGTTAACATCCTTATCCTGACGGTATGCAGAAAGCTTGTCAGCACCTGCGAGACCGCTCCCTGCGCTATCGACATATCCGAGCCATTGCGAATATATAACGTTCACAGGCTTCTTACCCTTAAATCGTTCGATGAGATTCGCCCGCGATGCCTTGATCAGATAAAGATAATTCGAAGGATATTCCTTGAGCTCTTCACGCCGAACACGGTACTGATAGACCTTCCTTCGAAAACCTGCGAACACGGAAGGATGTTCTCTCATGACCTTGTCGTGTGCGTGGTCAGCATAGACACGCAGGTTATCCCACCCGATCGACGGGGTATGGCAGGAAACGCTTTGGACACATTCCAGAACCCAAGTGGTATACAGATCCAGTACGAGTGTCTTGCCAGCCCTTTTGCAGGCATTGTACGCTGAAACGATCCGATCAATGTTCTGCGACGATGAGATCAGGAAGGATATGTTCTCCTGCGACCTGATCGTCATATATATCATGTCCTCGACCGCGCGTTCTGTCGAATACTCGGTATTGTCCCTGCGGATCATCGTGCCTTCCATCAGGAGCACATCGATGTCTTTCGGCGGCTTCTCTGTTAGTTTATCGAATAGTATCGATTTTCTCCCATGGGAACGGAAATCTCCACTGTAGAAAATCCTCTTGTTCTCGGCCTCCACCAGGAACGCATAGGCATCAACTGCAGAGTGGTCCATAAGATAAGGCGTAATGCTGAAGTCTCCGATCCGAATAGGCGTCCATTTTTCAAAGAACCGGAACGGGTTCCCCAGCGGGCCCATGCCGAGGAATATGCGGGTCACATCGATTAGCTGTTTCGCCAAAGCACCGATATAGACTGGTACAGCTTTGTCAAGAATATCGAGGAGTCCATAATGATCCTGATGAGGGTGACTGATGATCACCGCGTCGGGCTTCAAGGACAGGATATTTGCATTATCGCGCTCATCATTGCTCAACGGTCGACCCATATCGAGAAGCAGTGTTGTCTCACCGGATGTTAGTTGAATGCAGGTACCTCCGATTTCATGGGCACCCCGATGTATTACAATTCTCATACTTTTCTCAATTCGGGTGCTGTCTGCGGACAGACTAAATACTGAGAACTACGCTAAGTGAGGATTAGGATGACATGGGAATGCCAAGATACAGAAGTTTCCTATTGCCATGAGAGTACTATAACTAGGATGAAATGGCAATTGAAGAAACAAATCGTGTCAAGCCCAAGCAGAAATGTCGTATTCTTACCAAAGCAGAAATGTCCTGTTTTAAGAGGTGCTGGACACTGCTGTCTTTTCTTTCTGATCGAGGTTAAGGGGCGCTCTCCACGGATGTGCCCCTGCCGGCTTTCCCCTATCCCAAGTCTTGTGCAGCTTCAGCGACTCCCTACGTTCTTTTTCCGGCCGGGCAGTAATCTTCTGAAACCTCAAGCGTTGCCCATTATGCAGAATCCGCATTGAACCATCCGTCCGCTCTTCCACCAACACCTTCTTAGCCCGGATATTGTCTTTGATCTGATAGAGCTTCTTGTCATGAGCAATGGTGAAGTCATTGCGCAATGCCCGCACGGTCCGAATGGACAATATCCGTTCCAACTCCCTGCGATCTGTAAACGGTCGGTGGAGATCCGTGTCCTTCGCCGGAGATACCCGATATCTCTGATTGTAGCCAGGCAAGTAGGTTTCCAAAAACGCATTCCCCTCGTCTTTACTTCTGATGCCTGCTAGCCGCATTTCTTTTATCACCCGGTCCTGAAATGTCCCGAATAACCGCTCCACCCGCCCCTTGGCTTGCGGAGAATAGGCATGGATCACCGTCACGCCGAGTTCCTGAAGGCTTCTTTCGAACTGGCTCATGAGCTGTCGGCCTTCAAGCTGGTCTTCGATCGTCTGATACTGAACCGGCGCTTTATAGGTCGAATGGCGGTCTAAATACACGCTCTGAGGAATGCCGTACTGCCTGATATATCCTTTGAAGCTGTCCATGGCTGGAAGCGTACCTTCGTAATCATAGAACCTGGCGTATACTTCACCGGTGGCATCGTCCACGTATCCCATCAGTACGCAGACCGGGCCGCGGCCCTCAAACCAGTCGTGGTGGGAACCGTCCAACTGCACCATGGCGCCCCGGCATGCTTTCCGTTCCCGCCACTGCCGGTGCGGCCGCCTCTTGCGCTGCCGGTACGGCAACCCTGCCTCAAGAAACCAGGTCCGCAGGGTCTCAACGCTTACCTTGATGCAGTTCTTCTCCCGAAGCTTTTCGCTCGCGAGGGTAGGACCAAACTCATGGTAGCGTTCGCGGCAAAGTTCGATTACCGTGTCTTTGACCGTCTCCGCTATCTGGTTGTTGGGCTTCCTCCCCCGAGCACAATGGCAAACCCCGGCATCGCCTTCCCTCCTGACACGCCGAATGATCCGCTGCAGCTGTCGAAGGCATAAACCAGCCATATCTGCCGCCTCTGCTTGGGTTATCCTTTTCTCTACGGCTTTACGAACAAGATGTAACCGCTTTGCTTCCTTCATGCTCATCGTGATAATGCCTCTCCCCATCGTGCCCTCCCTTGACGGAAGGACAATACGACATTTCTGCCTGGGAGAAATACGACATTATCACTTTGGAAGAACATTGAAGAAACAAATCGGCCGGAGAGATTTTCTCTCCGGCCATATAGATTAAGCAATGATAAGAATCTCAATCTTTAAGTCTGATCCCATACGACCTCGGGCGTGCCGGCTTGCTATGTCGCGTTCGTCGTCTATCACGAGATGCTGAACGCCGACATAGGGGTTACACTGCGGGGAAAACGAAGGAGCGTGCATCCGAAGGAGTTCAGGAGAAGGGAAAAGCTCTTTCAGGAGTATGAGAAGGCGATGGCGTGGGAGGGTGGGCAGGCGCAATAACTACAGATTCATATTTTACCCAGGCACCCAACAGGAGCTAACAGCCAACATTTCATCTTTTCAGGCCTGACCCGCTACCGTCATTGAAGCTGTCATCCGTGAGATCAAAAATGTCCATGGAAGACATATCAATGGTAATAGTAATATCATCACTCGAATCTCCAGTGCATCCTGCGGGAACAATGTAGAATGGATGTGCTGGATTGGTTAGAACAGCATCTATAAGTTGCTCATCTAATCCGATGCGCAACAAATAACCCTTTCGATCCTCTTCCCAATGTGCGTTGTCAAACATGAAATCGAGGACCGATGGCTCTTGCTCTAGTATCGGTTCAAGTTTCAGTAGTTCGTCAGATGAATAATAACTAGCTGGATGTTGGTCGTGCTTCCTATTGTTGCAAGTTGAGCACAAAGCTACCAAATTACCGGGGACTAAGTGCCCGCCCAGAACGACGGGAATATGATGATCAATTTCTAGCCACATTGAAGATCCACATTTAAAGCATCGATTGTTAAAGAGAGAAAAGAATTTGTTTTTGTAATGACAGGCGATTACCGGAAATTGATAGTGTCTCCAAAAGTCAGACTTCTCTTTGCTTCTTAGCCGCTTCATTTCTTCCACTGTCATGGTCGTCAGTGCTGCAGCACGCAGCATTTCACGTGGATTTATGATCTTTTCTTCCCGAACACCAAAGTATGCTGCAACATCACGGGTGATTTCACCGCTCGGCAGCTCAATGACCGAAACAATCCTTTCAATCTTGAATGCTCGTCTGGCTTGCTGCATGTGACAGAAGGCCATTATGAAATATGGCTTTTCTACGACAACATCAGAGATAAGTCTTTCTGAGGTTTCACTACCTCCGCCGTCGCGATATTTAATTATGAGATTACTCATTAGGCGGTCATAAAGGGCAAGGCGTCATATGCTACAGAGTGTCAACGCATCAATATGGATAGCGGACAATAGACAAATCAACAACTCAAGCCTGACCCCAAACCGTCCCTGCAGCCTTCATTCGTGCGCTGAGGCGGGCGAGGAACGGGACCTTCCTCGTCACCCATGCGAGAAGTCGAAGGACCGGTTCGAACGCGAGCGCGAGCAGGATGTCGGAGATCAGATAGAGACCCGCGGTCACGGGCCATGCCAGCCCCTCATCACGAGCGAGCAAAACGCCGGCCGGGATCCCGCCGCCGACAGGGATGAGGAAGAGCATCAATACGGAGAGCATGGGGGATACTAACAAAACAGACAGGCAAAGGCAATCGAAGAAAGAGTTTCGGACAAGTAGTCGCGTGTGATCGAACAACTACAGATTCAAGTGCGACCCCAAACGCTTCATGAACCACTTGGCAGATCAACAAGTCATCAAGTCAGGTCTGATCCGCGACAGTCCTCGACAGTCAAAGGTCGTCATAATCAGAAGCCGTGATTACGAAGCCAGTTGGACAAAGAGCTATTCGGGCTATGTGGTTTTGAATTATACGCTTCGCACAAAGAGGTGTAGAGATTATCGTACCATTGCTTTACCTCTTGATGGTAATTGGGGTCGCGTTCATCGATAGCGGAGTTTAACCAATTTCTAACTTGGATTTCTTCGGGCCACTCTCCATTGTAGCTTGGCAATCGTCCAAGTTGTCGATAACAAATTTTACAAATAGCAAACGACTCTTGCCATGCTGCAATATTATCAGTAATATTCCAATCTTTTGAACATTGGCGATATATTTGTTTATATTTTTTATCAAAATCGAGATTTGAATCGACAATTGATTGTACATGTCCATCCTTTACTATTGCTAATAGCAGTCCGTTAATCGAATTATGAATCGCTGTTTCAATGTTGTTAGCTTTTTTGTCACCCTCTACAGCGAGCCAGCCAAACCAACCACCGCGGTACGATTGACTGACTTTTTTTGCTTTACTACTATCTAGAATCATCATCACTTTTCGTCCATAGCGTGGCCCCGCAAGTATTTCCAATGATAATACGATACCAGTATTGACTATTGATTCTGCATCAAGACGAACGACATATTTACCATCAGTAAGAATGTCTGTGTGATTTGAAGACCCCTGCCGTGTTTCGCTCATATGGTCCTCCAAGATCATAGATAGAACTAAAACTTATCTCAAAATCGCTTTAGAAGCTCTTAGCGTAATTTGAGGGGCAAGTCTTGTATTGTGCAATTTTGCTACAAATGCATGAGGAAAGACTTGACCCTAATGAAGGGATAGGTCATAGCGTGTGATCGAGCAACTACAGATTCAAGTGTGCCCCCAAACCCTTCATGAACCACTTGGCAGATCAATATGTCATCAAATCAAGTCTGGCCCTCGACAGTCCAAGGACCTGGAAGACCCCAGAATGTAACCTTGGCCCTCTAACGTCCACTTGAGAACGATCAACATCTCATAAACTCAAGCCTGACCAACTTCCATTCCACAAAGACCTAATGCAAGACCCGATCCAATAAGATTGCGAAAGCGTGATGATTAAGCAACAATTTATAATCCGCGCATAGCGCCAACTCCCTATGAAGATTATCACGTGTGTGCGAATCAAGGCTTAGTCCTCTTTCTCGAAAATACCAAGCTAAAAGTGCTATAAGGTCGTGGCCGTGGATATGGAATTTGTGGTCAGTCTTCAACCTTTTCCTCAGCTGATCCACTTCTTGTAAAAACTCATTCTTCTGAGAATACCTTCTATTTTTTGATAAGAAGCGATCTATGTAATCATCGGCGTCGAAAGATATCTTCCACCCCTCGAGTTTCATGCAAACGGGTTTATCAAGCCAGTCCATATACCAACCCAAAGTGTGATTCGCCATCCTCAGGAGAAAGAGTTCACTTAGCGTACTGGCTATTGTTATCAGGATAGTACCAATAGGCCAATCACTACGCCCATAGTATACTGTGATCAGTTTTTCGAGAATGGCACTCTCAAACAAGTAGGCTTCCATGCACGCGAAGTCAGTGTATACAAGACAGGGTTTTTCTAAGATATCACCTAGAACATGGCTAAAGTCCGCGTCTACAAAGCAAGTGATCTGCTTAGCATGCTTTCCAAAGCGCTCTTCAACTATGAATGATAAGTAGATCACGCGTCCCCGGTTGTTGCCCTTTAGCCCCATGCGCAGAACTTCTTCTTCAGGAATCTCAACTGTGGCTATTTCATAGACACCAGCCGATGCCACGCCGACCGTGCGGAAGAACCAGCGAATTATTGCCGCGTCAAAAGAGCCCTCAACATAGACATCTCTACGTATCGGATGTCGTTCATATAGAAAACACAATTCACTTAACTTACGTCTGGGTATTGTACTCATGGCTAGTTCTCTGAGGCTTTTATATTCTCTAGCGGCGCAACATAATCTCGATATTGAGAGAGTATCTCGATTGAATGAGTTGCCAGCATTATTTGAAAGGCAGTACCTGACAGGCAAGTCGTCAAGGCTGGAATAAGTCTACGCTGCCACTCTACATTTAAAGAAATCTCTGGCTCATCAATAATAAGGATTGTCCCTTCTCGCCGTGCACTAATCGCATTACAGAGAAGCAGCAGAAGCTGTTTTTCACCTGAAGATAAAACGGCAGGATTCAACTGATTGCCTTTGTCGGATTTCAATACAAGTCCCTCGTCTAAATGGATCGTGGCATTCTTATGAGCATAGAATTCATTGAGGAGTGATACAAAGCTCTCCATGACTCTCTGTAATTCCTGCAATGCGTCTAGGCGCGCCTTATGTCCTTCTAGATATGGCCCAAGGACTGTTCTCAGAATACTTAAGCGTTGCGAACCCGCATCTGCTAAAGGACCAGTGAGCATGGCGATGTCGAGTTCTGGCGTAAGTCCAAATTTTGCAAATGTGGCATTTCTTTGCCCCAGCCGTTCAAGATCTGCTATTAAGTTTTTCAGCGTTTCTCCCGCTTGTGCCCCGGGCTCACTACCATAAGTCACTACGCGCTGAATAATATCTTTATAGATTGAATGCACTGATGTGTAGCCTACATTTGTGCCTGATAAAGCTTGTTTCCGAAACCACTCTACCGCTCCTTCTATTGACATCCTAAGTTGTATATCTGTACTTGTCGCTTTCTCCTCCTCACCCTTTATAACGATGCGTCCCTCTTCAATTTCGCTAAGCAAGCTTCGATGCATGGCATATCGTCTTTCCTCACTCCGGCCTTCGAGTCTTCTTGTATCTCGCAAATAATGAAATGTGATCCCCAAATCATTTAACAATTGGCAAAGCCTTTCGTATTCTTTGTCTTCCTTCTTTTTTGTCTTATCAGGGATCCAAGTCCATTTGGCGATTTCTTTCTTATCCTTACTCAATGTAATATCATATGGGCCAGGGTCCGGACTCTTAGCTCTACTCGCAGAAATAGTAAGGCCTGAAGTTAACTTAATATCAAATCGAGAAAAAGGAATTTCTCCGATATATGATCTGTGACCGCCAAAAGGCTCTGGATTCATCAGATGATAGATAAGATTTAAGAGTGTTGTTTTACCAGCACCATTTTCTCCATACAAAAGAAGCAGCTTTCCCGATTCGGGTCCTGGTGTCGTCGCCGCAGTGAGACGATATGTGAAAGTGTTGAAAAGATCTTCTACATAGATTTGGTCAATTAAAGAAATCTTAGTTCTTTCGTCTACTTTGATCGTATTTGCCATTGTGGCCTCCAATTCCCGGCAGGGAAATTTCTTTAAAGGCTGCAGACTCAATCGTTTAGCTGTCTTTGAGCGAACGCAATGCCACCTTTGAATGGGTTGTTACTTAGGAACATTTAGGGCCAGATCTCTTTTTTTTGCAGATGCCTATTAGCGCTCTTGCTTAGGTTCGGACATCTTTGGGTACGTTGTTTTTACCTGCGCTTTCCTGCCGTTCTCCTGCCTGCCTTCCGCTTTCTCCCCGCTTTTGTCTTCGCCGCCCTCTTCTTTGCTTTCTTCTTCTTCGCCTTCTTCTTCGGCGCATGCCAGTTCCGCGGGATCGGCTGCAGCATGCTGATGCGGTTGCCCTCGTGCTTACTGGAGTTTGGTCAATATCAGATCCCAGCGTTCCAGCCACTGCTGGCTTCCTTCTGTAAAACAGTTTTGGACATCCGACCAATATGCAATAAATTTATAGACCTCTTCATCATTGCTATGAATCATTTTAAGAGCGTCCACCGGAAGGACAAAGAACGCGTGCTTATCAAACCAATAAGCCACAATGAAATCACTTGAATTCTTCTCATTCGGCGTCACGGTAAAATGGACAGCATTTCGATTCGTTCGATCCGTAACTACATTCTGACGAGTCTTTACTTCAATCTTAATTTGTGAAATATCATGGTTGCTGTCTAAACGCTGTAAAACCAAATCGCAACCTGTTTCAGTATAATTCTTAAACAATGTCCAGCCCGGCTTATCTTGCATTCGCATGGCCAAGTTTAAGAGAACTGCGCCTTCACCAACCTCCTGCAATAACGCCTTCAAATTTTGCGATAACTGCGCCATCCCGCCCCCCCCCACGAAACCTTTAGGGTACCAGCCCGGGGTCAGTACCAGCCCAGGGTCATGCTTAATTATTGAGATTCGGGTCGGTTGTAGGTCAAGTTCCAGAATTCACCTTCTCACCCGCCAGGCCTACCCCATCCTCACATCCTCCACTCGATCTTCGGCGCATTCCTGGGCACCAGCCGCTGGTACCGGTACTTCGGATATCCCGCCATCAGGACGCCATGGACAGCGTTGTCCGCGGGGACCTTCAGGGCCTCCCGGAGCGGCTGCCATTGGAGCAGTCCCACCATGACGAAACCGGCCCAGCAGGCACCGAGGCCGAACGTGGGCGCTGCAAGGTCGAAGTAAGCGAGCGCCGAGGTGCAGTCAACGGCGCCCAGTCCGTAGGCCTTCGGCGCATGGGCAAAGACGAGCACCGGGGCCCCGCGGGTGACGCCGTCTGCCCCGATCTCCCAGTCCGCCACGACGCGGTCGAGACGGTAGCTCAGCGCTATCGGGGCCTTTGCCTTTACCAGCTCCCGCATGTGATCAACGACCATGCCGGCCAGCTTCTTCACCTCGTCGCGGGAATTGACGACGAGCCAGCTTACGAGCTGGCTGTTCCCGCCGGTGGGCGCGTACCGCGCAATCTCGATCAGCTTCTGGAGCTTCTCCTGCTCAACGCGCTTGTCCTGATACGTGCGGATGGAGCGGCGGGAGCGGAGGAACTGCTCGGCCTGTGCAGGCGACAGGCTGAGCGCCCGGTCGAGTGTAGGGAAGTCCTCGTGCTTCAGCATCGAATGGGTGAACGCACCGTGCGGACAGACGGCGACGCAGTGGCCGCACCGGATGCATCGCTCCGCCGCGTCCGGCGTCGGCACCGGTGTCGAGGAGGCATCCTTCATCGCGATGATCTTGATGGGGCATTCGGCAACGCAGATGCCGTCCCGTTTGCATTTCTTATCGTCGATCGTAAACAGGCTCATGAAGCCTCCTTGAAGCCCCGGGAGCGAACCCCTGCGGGTCAGGTCTTTACCGTTAGTATTATCCTCGTTTTACTGCCGTTCTCCTTACTGCCTTCCGCTTTTTTCCCGCTTTTGTCTTCGCCGCCTTCTTCTTTGTTATCTTCTTCTTTGCCTTCTTCTTCGGCGCATGCCAGTTCCGTGGAATGGGCTGCAGCATGCTGACGCGGTTGCCCTGCTAAACGGTGAGACCTGCCCTCAGCATTCCTAATATATTTTTTCCATCTCCTCGCGCTTTGTGTAGGGAACAATATCGAGAACTTCGCTGTTCCGGAATACCAATGCGAGCTTCGGCACTTCTTTTCCGCCTTCTACGTAACCGAACCCCCAGACGGTAATTACACCGGCAGGCCGCAGCATGGTCCATCGATGCTCGGACGTGGTGTTCAAGAACCCTTTCATACCGAAGATCGTAAAATCCACTCCCGTCGGCATCATCACGAAGATCCCGCCAAGCGTTTTCACAGCCACCATCAGCGGAGTACCTTTATTCAATTGCTTCAATTTCAGCTCCGACTCTTGAAACGCGGCAGGTGATAAATAGGCGCTGCTATAGGAACCACTGGTGATCGGCGTTTTTTCAGCAGTGATCCCGGCGGGGTCCGGTTCAGTAAAAGGCAGCGCCTGAACGTCCTTTACTCGTATGTCCCTGAGGTAGATCTGCGTATTCACCACACCCGGGTCGCGTACGGACCCGATATTCGGCGCCTTGCTCGCCTGAAGCTTTTTGTATTCGTCCTGAGAGATAAGACTGGCTTCGGTCCTCAATATATATTTCGGTACGAGATTAATTTCGCCCCAGATATATCCGAAAACATGGGAACCATACACCGTGTCCCCCGACCGGCCGATAAGAGAGCCAAATTTATAATAGGCCTGCTCAATTCCACCGGACATGCTCTGGATCCATCCGTCCGATTTTGTTACCAAAGCGACTGTCCTGCTTCCCTGCTGGATCGGGAACACAGCCCACTTGAGACCCGTCGCGTCCGGGGAATCGCCGGGTTTTAATTTAAGGAGTAACGGCTCTGCCCTGCTAAAAGCATCTTTAGAAGCGGATTCGGCAAAAAGTTCGCGTTTCATATCCTCGATTGCACGTTGTTGCTTCGAGGCACAGCCCGAAACGACGGTGTGCGCTAGAATAAGAGCGCAAAAGAGCAGAACTATATTATATCTGAGGTTCATATTGATCTCCTACCGTTAACGATGAATGAGACTTAAGATATATCGATGAGCGATAACTACACGGGAGTCCCGGTAGCAAATCTGTACTGTTTATATGGCCGGTCGTGGGCCAGGCCCGTAATCCTGGATTGATTCTTCATAGTGTTTCTACTACCGCCTCCCTGCCGTTTTCCTGCCTGCCTTCCGCTTTTTCCCCGCTTTTGTCTTCGCCGCCTTCTTCTTTGCTATCTTCTTCTTCGCCTTTTTCTTCGGTGCATGCCAGTTCCGCGGGATGGGCTGCAGCATGCTGACGCGGTTGCCCTCGGGGTCCATGAACGAGACATAGCTTCCCACGCCGGGGATCTCCATGGGTTCACCGAGCACGCTTCCCGCCGGCCTCCGCGACCTTTGCGATCGCCTTCCTGATATCGTCCACCGCGATGACGATGGACGGATACTGCGCAGGCCAATCGGGTCGTTTCGGGTAGAACCCGCCGTTGATCGCGCCGGGCCTCTTCGGCCCCTTCTCCCCGGTCTCGACGGTGGTCGCGAGGACGTAGCTGCCCATCTCCTCGCCGAGCATCTCTGTCTGCCAGCCGAAGGCGGACCGGTAGAACTTCGCCATGCGCTCGCGGTCCTCGAACGGCATCTCAAAGTGAACGACAGGATCCATGGTGTGACCTCCAGTTTTGTAAGTATGAATTAAGAAGTAAGAACGTAAGGAAAGAAGAAGTTACTTCTTTCTTCGCTTTTGCAAGTGAGACAGACATTTCCGCAACGGCAACGGCTACCGTCCCGCACCAATGAGCGCCAGGAACTCCTCCGGTGTCATGACCGGGAGCCGGTCAGTCCTGTAATCCGCCTTATTCCGGGTGATCAGGCAGTCGGCCTTGACGTGGAGCGCTGAATAATACTGCACCGCGTCCTCAAAGTCCTTGAAGGTCGAGACGAGTGAAAGGTCGATCACCTTTTCATCAACTGCAGCGACCCGAAAGACGATCCTCAGTTTTTCAAGAACCCGCATCGCCTTCTCCCGCTTCAATTCTCTCGACAAGAGATAGAACATCGTCGGGAAGCTCTGCGCTGAGAGATACCCCTGGAGCTTCTTTTCTTCGATCAGGGAGAACAGCCGGGCCGCAGGGCTGTAATGCGGATCCCGCTTCAGGAATATGTCGAGGATGACGTTGATATCGCAGAGAACACTTTTCACCGATACTTCTCCGCGAGATGTTTCCGGTATCGCTCGCGCAGCTGCGCGGCATCCTGTTTGCCTGAAAGCACTCCAGCGACCTCGTACAGGACCGGTGATTCCCTCACCTCGTGCGTTCCCTGGTCTGCAACGGCCTTGAAATAGTCCTCTACCATACGAGACAGGCTGACACCCTTCGAGCTCGCAGTTTTTTTTGCCTTCCGAATGACGGTCTCTTTCAGCCGCAGGGTAAGTTTTGTGGTCATGAACATCCCTCCAAAATGAGACGTACATATGATAATATTATGTACGTCACCTGTCAAGTGCTTTCGTTGCTGTAAATAAGAAGGCCGGAGATATCATCTCCGGCCTTCGCTCATTCGCACTATAACGTATCACTCTTCCTTCAATATCCTCCACAGGCTCGTCCGCGAGATGCCGAGCATCTCTGCTGCCTTGGAACGGTTCCCGCCGAAGAGGCCCGGCACCCGTTCCGCGTACTCCTCTCATTACCCTACGATGCGCGTGTGGCCGTGGGCATGTACCACGCGGACCATCTCCACCCTGCGGTCACGTGAAGCACGCCGGATATTGTAGATCATGAAGGGCTGGAACAGGGACCAGGTCACGGGCGAACTGATCGCGTCCTTCGGACACTTCATTTCACAGGATAAGCAGAGGATGCAGTTGCGCTCCCAGGAGGGATGGCCGTTCTTGTCCCCGCTGATGTTCCGTGTCGGGCAAAGCTTCATGCAGAGACCGCAGGCATTGCACTTTGCATGGTCCACACCGAACAGCCTGCTGTACATCTGCCTGACAAAGAGGCGGTTCACGAGAAAACGTTCCAGGCGATAGACCGTGTGCGTCGGCCCGTCGTATTCCGCTTTTCGATATTCCTTGCCGCCAAGGCAGGCCGTGATCTCGCGTCCGTACACCTCGGCCCGCGCAATCTCGTCGGGCTTCGGATGGTCTGGAGAAAAAAGATATCCCCGTTTCAGATAGCCGAAAAAGTAATCGGCGCCAAAATACCGGCTGTAGCCAATTTCCTTGCCGCCTTTCCGTTCCAGGGCGCGCCGGACGATGTTGCCCGCGTCGCCGCAGTCCGTCCCGTACACGACGTAGACGAAGAACGGTTTCCCCAGGAGATCGGGAATGCTGTTGAGATGATCGGTTACGATGAAGGGAGGACGAAAATAATATACCGGCGTGCCGAGCCCCAGGACGTCATACGTGCCGGGGTCGGGCGCCGGTCCGTCCTTCAGATTGTGGAGGTCAACGACGTGTTCTGCGGCTCGAAGACCCTTCGCGATCGATTCGGCTATGCGGCTTGTCGTCCCGCCCTGGGAATAGTATATGAGAAGGCATTTGGACATGATCGTAACCTCCTGTTCCCCCTGTGTCTAGCTCCTACTCTTCCTTCAATATCCTCCACAGGCTCGTCCGCGAGATGCCAAGCATCTCTGCGGCCTTGGAACGGTTCCCGCCGTACAGCTCAAGCACTTTTTCGGCATACTCCTTGTTCAGCTCATCCATGGTCCGGACCTTGGACGGATCGAGGGTCTCGATCTGGAACACCGACATGCTCTGCGGTAGGCTTTCCGGCGTAATGACGCTGCCTTTTTCCAGGATGATGGCGCGCTCGACGATGTTCTCGAGCTCCCGTACGTTCCCGGGATAGCTGTAGTTCCCGAGCACGGCCATGGCCTCTTTCGAAAAACTGGTGATCTTCTTGTTCGACCGGGGCAGGTGCTTCTTCAGGAAGTAGGCGGCCAGCGGTTCGACATCGTCGCGGCGCTCACGCAGCGGCGGGATGAAGATCTCCATCACGTTCAGGCGGTAATACAGGTCCTCGCGGAACTTTCCCGTGCTGATGAGGCCCCGCACGTCCTGGTTCGTTGCCGCGATGAACCGCACGTCCACGTGGATCGGCCGGGTCCCGCCGACGCGGTAGAACTCGCCCTCCTCGATCACCTTGAGCAGCTTGGCCTGCAGATTCGGCGCCATCTCGGCGATCTCGTCCAGGAACAGCGTGCCCGTATCGGCGATCTCCACGAGCCCCTGCTTGGTCTTGACCGCGCCCGTGAACGCGCCCCGTTCGTGTCCGAACAGCTCGCTCGCGAGCAGCTCCTCGGTCAAGGTGGCGCAGTTGATGGACAGGAACGGTTTGTCCTGCCGCCGGCTGGTGAAATGAACGATCTTCGCGAGCAGGCTCTTGCCCACGCCGGTCTCGCCGGTGAAGAAGATGTTGCTCTCCGAGCCCTTGATGCTCTCGATGGTCTCGAGGATCTGCTTCATGGGGACGCTCTTGGCGATGATGGACACTTTCTTGTCCATGCCCAGATAGGTCTTGAGGGCGATGTTCTCGCGGATCAGCCCCTTCCGGTCACGGATCTTCCCGACCTTGAGCAGGAGCTCGTCGAGGTCAAAGGGCTTCGTCAGGTACTCAATGGCCCCCTTTTTCATCGCCTCGATGGCCGAGCCGATGCTGCCGTACCCGGTCACGATGATGACTTCCAGCTCGGGCGTCTTCTCCCTGACCCGCTCCAGGAGCTCGAGCCCGCTCATGCCCGGCATCTTGATGTCCGCGATGAGCAGGTCGAAGGAGTCCGACTCGGCCTTCCGCAGAGCATCGATGCCGTTCGTCGCGCTCTCGACGGCATACCCTTCTTTTTTGAGGGTATTGACGAGATGCTTGACCGTGATCTCTTCGTCTTCCGCTATGAGTATCTTGAATGCCATGGCTTCACCTGTATGACGAAAGGATGCTGAACGTAAGAGGGAAGGAATATCGGCATCTTCGGCCGTTCTGCTTACCTTCTCACCATCTCCCGGTCACCGTATCCCCGCATCGATCTGTCTGCGTTTCTTAACTTCCCGGCCCGTCCCCGAGGGATTCAGTCGGGGATGTCCCCGTGTCCATGAATTGCTTTACCGGCAGCGTGATCGTGAACATTGTGCCCTTTCCTTCTTCGCTCGCCACCGTGATCTCGCCGTGATGCTTCTTGATGATATTGAAGACGATCGCCAGCCCCAGCCCGGTCCCCTTGTCCTTGGTAGTGTAGAACGGTTCGAAGATCTTGTCCAGGGCGTCCTTCGGCATGCCTTTGCCCGTATCGGCCACAACGGCCACGACCGCGTCATCCGACGAACGGATAGAGACCTTGATCTCTCCCCGCCCGTCCATGGCGTCGGAGGCGTTCAGAAAGAGGTTGATGAAGACCTGTTCCAGCTGGTCCGGATCCGCCTGGAGCACTGCGCCACGGGTTGCCGGTTCCAGGAAAAAAGCTATCCGCTCCATGCTGCCCCGCATGCGGACCTGGATGCCCCGGACCAGATCGTTCATATCCACATCGCGGAGCTGCGGCTCGCGGCCCCGGGCGAACTCGAGCAGGTCCCCCACGATCTTCTTGACCCGCACGGTCTGGCCCAGGATGTCTCCCATCACGTCCTTCATGGCAGGCGGGCAGTTGTCCCCTGCCTCGCGGGCAAGGACCTGGGTCGAGAGATAGATGTTGTTCAGCGGGTTGTTCAGCTCATGGGCCACGCCGGCAGCCAGGGTACCGATGGCCGCGAGCTTCTTGCTCTGGAGCAGCTCCTGGTTCTTCCGTTCGATCTCCGCTTCCCGGGCCGCCAGCTCGTCCTCCATGTGATCGAACTTCCGGATGAGGATCCCGACCTCGTCATTTCCCCACCTCTGCTCCGGCGCGGCCACGTGAGGGAAGGACCCCTTGCCGGTCCGGTCCACAACATCGATGAGGAGGCCGAGGCGGCCCACGATGTTCCGGGTGATGAAGAAGAGCATGGTGATGCCCGTGACCAGGAAGAGCGGGAACACGACCAGGATCGCGATCTGGGACATCCTGATCGCCGACTCGACCTTCTGCCGGGCTCGGTCGTCCAGATCCCGGGAAAGGTTGATGATGTCCTCGCCGGTTTTCCTGAGATCGTTGATATCGCTGTCAAGCTCCCGGAGGCCCATGATGAGCTCGTGCCGTGCAGGCAGATGGAAGACTGTCGATAAAAATTCGGAGGCCTGGCGGGGCCGTTCATAGAAGGCCGATTCGATGAGCGGGAAGAACTGGGCATACTGCCGGTGGCCGCGCTGAAAAATCAGCAGGGCGCGGGTCAGTTCTTCCAGTCGCGACTCGATGGCATCAAATCGGGTCCGGTAGCGGCTGACCAGCGCCTGCAGCGACTGCTGGGACCCCCTCCGTTCGGAGGGGACCATGCCGGCCAGGTTCACATCGAGCTCGTCGAGGTAGCGATGGATGTTTGCGGACTCTTCGCGTGATTTTGAGGGGCTGTAGAGAAAAAAGTTCTTTTCGTGCCGGCGGAGCTGGAGGGACTTGGTGCGGACCGTGTCCGTCAGTTCCAGGAACCGGATCTCGCTCTTGATCCTGACGACGTTGACATATTCGAACGTTGCAAGGACCGCGATGATCGCGGCGCTGAGGATGAAGCTGAGGGCTATTTTTTTCTTGAGGGACATGGGGTCACGTGGATGCACATGGTAGCATATCTCTGGCCGGTGTGCAATCCAAAGAATTAAGGAGTTTCCCTTCTTGCGTAAAATACTCAAAGGAGTCAGTTTTTCGGTATCCCCTTCGCGTCCTTACTGATTTCTTGACCGTCTACGGCCACGTCCGCTCGCCGCGCAAACTCGGCTCCGACCTCAGACTGCGCGTTCGCGTGCGGGACGCTGCCTAGGCTAAGGGGTGAGAAGAGATCCAAAGGGCCGCTCCGGGGACATGCGGGGTTTAGGGAACTGCTGACCCAGCCGTCCCATGTGACAATCAGGCAGACAACCGAGGACGAGGATTAGACATTTTAGACTGTCTGAGCCGACGGCGAGCTTTCTAAAAAGACCAAGGACAGACCGATCTGCCGTATGGATTTTCGCCGGGTGCTCTTCTTTTGGTCACCTTTCTTCGGGCAAGCAAGAAAGGTGACAAAGGAGCGTATGATTAAAGACCCGGATCTTCGCTGATGTTCAAGATGCTTGGTTTTCTGGGCAGCTCAGTGCGACGCTGTGCTAATGCCTGTCCGTTGTTGTTGTTATCGTCATCATTGGCTGCTGGGCAGCGCTTCCCCTGCGGACGCGCTGCTTTGGGTCCGTTCGCATCCCCAGCCCGTGCGGAGAATGCAATACGCACAGTCGTCGCGACCGAGCCGCCCGGCGCAGGGGTACGTCAAAATGCAGTTAGCCATGCACTGCATATGACCAAACAAAAAACCGAAGGATTGCTCCTTCGGTTTGTTCGCTGTTCTCTCTCGCTATGACTTTGCGACCAGCACCGGGCAGGGCGCATGGCCGATGACCTTTTCGGTGACGCTGCCCATGAGCAGCCTGCGGAGCCCCGTCCTGCCGTGGGAACCCACGACGATCATGTTCACGCCCTCGTCCTTCGCCAGCTTCACGATGGCCTCGAAGGCTTCGGACTCGCCGACATAGGTCTCCGCTTTGACGCCCGCGGCCTCGGCCTGTTTCCTCACCGCGGCGGTATATTCCTTGGCCTTCCTGACCATGTCGTCCACGGCCTGCGGCGCTTCGGCGTAGAACTCGGTCGGCACGTCCACGACGGACACCACCACGAGCGAGCCGCCGTAGGCCTTCGCAAAATCGATGGCCTTGTTGATCGCGATGGAGCTGAACTTCGACCCGTCGGTGGCGACCAGGATTTTATTCCACCCCAGCACCGAACCGGCGGGTACCACGAGCACATCGCACTGCGTATGGCCGATCACGCGGGCGGTGACGCTGCCTACGAGGGCGCGGTCGAACTTTTTGAGGCCCCGCCGGCCCATGACGATGACGCCGCAGTTTTCGGCGTCGGCCAGGTCGATGATGCGCTCGTAGGTCTCGCCCTCTTCGCACACGGTCTTGATCAGGACCCGTTCGGCCTGGGCAAGCTTCTCCGCTTCGCGGAGCGCCTCCTCGCAGGGCTTTGCCAGCGAGGCCCGCACATCTCCCTTGACGCCGGTGAGATCGAGATCTCCGGTAAAAGGCGGGATCACCGAGGTGACCGTGATCCAGCACTTTTCGTCAACAGCAAGCCGGAACGCCTGCAGAAGCGCGTTCCGGCTCGATTCAGAACCATCGATTGCGACCAGGATCTTCCTATACTTCCCCATGCTCCAGCGCCCCCGCGGCATGCTGCAGTTTTTCCGCCTGCTTGCCCTGCCACATCGCACGCAGGACGATGAAAGCGCCGAGCAGCAATGCGAAGATCATTATAGCAAAGCTGGAGGTCTTGAGCAACTTCACCGTGCTGTCGCCGAGCTTGTCGATAAGTCCAAGCTGGGACAGGTAGACAGGGACCATCAGACCGCGGCTGAAGAGCACGATCACCATGATCAAGCCCATGACGACCTTGATCATGAAGGGCTTCACGTAGGTCGTGCCGATGGCGCCGAGCTGGATCCCGAAGAGCGAGCCTGCCAGGATGATCATGGCGAGCCGGATGTCGACCATGCCGTGGAGCGCATACTTGAGCGATCCGCCAAGGCCCATGACAAAGGCGATCACCAGCTCCGTGGCCGAGGCCATGAGGCTCGGCGCGCCGAGGACATAGATCATGGAAGGAACTCCGACGAAACCGCCCACGGCGATCGTGGCAGCCATCATGCCGGTAGCAAAACCAAGGGGAATCGTGAACAGGATGGACACCCGCGCATTGATGCTCTTGAAGTAGACCATGGTGCCGGGAATGTTGATGGACTGGATCCACTTCGCGAGCTTGCCGGCCTTTTCTTCCGTATTGGCATTGCCGGACCTATAGGTCTTCCAGGCATCATAGAGGACAAAGCCGCCGACCGTTGCAAGGATCACGACAAAGGCCACGCTGACATAGAGGTTGGAGCCTGCGTCGCCGAAGGTCGTCTTGATCTTTTCCTGAATGCCGGCTCCGTACAGGACCCCCGCTTCGGCGGACACGCCGAGAACGATGCCGAGCTTCACGTCAACCTGGCCGTACTTGAAGCGCTTGAGGGCGCCCACGAGCGCCTTGGGGAACTTGTGGCACATATTGCTCGCCACGGCCATGAGGCCCGGAACGCCGAGGCTCATCATGCCGGGCGTCAGCACAAAGGCGCCGCCGGAGCCTATGAAGCCGCTGACCAGGCCGCCCACGAACCCCACGCCGAAGAGGTAGAGGATCGTTATTGCATCGAGATTGATGAAACCAGCCGCGATGTCATGCATGTTACTTTACCTCCCTTTTCTTCCGTGCGGCCTCGACGCCGAGGACGGTCCAGAAATCGCCGGTGAAGTTCCCGTGGACGAACGAAAATACGAATGCCGTGATGATGGGCAGGAACGCGTACCAGCCGCCCTTGCCGAAGATGATATTCACCTCGTCCTGCCTGGCCAGCAGGAGCGCGTACAGGGCGATGGAGATGAGCCCCATGACGAACATCTTGCCGACCGGTTTCTTCTTTGCGTTGCCTGTTGCCATGATAATTCCTCCTTACCGTAATGTATTGAAGTGGTATTTGAGCTGTTCTGAATTAAGTTGTTTCTTGATCCTTGTCTTTCACACCCCCGCTGCATCGGATACGACCACGAGCGGGCACCTGAGGTTCTTCCATAATTCCGTAAGCACGCCGTCCTTCTTTTTGCAGTCCGCGTCGAGGCTCTTCGGCGATTCGACGACGACGAAGAGGACATCGTGCTTGCCGTTGGTATAATCGATGATCTCCTGTTTCATGCAGCCGGACCGTTCGATCACCTGGTAGGGGACACCGGCGGTCTTCAGTTCGGAGGTATAACCTTCCAGGAGCGTATCGGCCCGGCTCCCGGTCCCCGGCGCGGCGACCAGGAGGATATCGAGGCTGGCGTTGATCCGAAGCGAAGCGTTCAGTGCGTAGCGGAAGGTCTTGCTGTCCTGGTGCCCTTCCTTCAGCGCGAGCAGGACGCGGCGTTCGCGCTTGAAGAGCGAGACAGCCGCTTCAGCCTGCCCCTCTTCGGCGAAGGTGACCGCCGCCATCGCGTCCTCCACCTGCTTCATCATCTTTTTGAACTTGTTCGTATCCATTCCTGTCCCTTTCGGTTCCGTAGACCTGCTTCCGGTCCTAATCGACCCTCAGCGTCGGCCGGGCTGCGGTCCGCTTGGAATCGCGGAGCGACGGACGGTCTGACTTCCGGAGCTCGTTCTTCTCGTTCATGAGCTGACGGGCTGTCTCGAACTCACCCTCTTCGGCAAAGGCTGCTGCTGCGAACGTGGTTTCCAGTTTCTTGAATATGTTCTTCATGGCTATTTCCTCCTTACGATATAAAGATGAGAACCCTTCAGGTCTCTGTCCTGTTCTGCTATTATGTATTACAATGAACGTGCCAAAATGAAAATCAATAATAACTATTTGATATCATGGTATATTTTAAATATCACGGTCATGCATCAAGTGTTCGCATCTATTTTAAATTGCAACAGTAAAATCAACTTCTGTATC
Source organism: Nitrospirota bacterium (assembly GCA_963840455.1). GTDB lineage: Bacteria > Nitrospirota > UBA9217 > UBA9217 > UBA9217 > JAAXXJ01. The sequence goes on from CAWIYV010000004.1 coordinate 137,753, forward strand.
AAGATATTGATATATAATGGTAATTTTAATTGTTGCAGTAAAAATGGAAACGTTGTAAAATGCAACCTTACTACAGATAAATGGTGCATTTATGAAATTCTTTAAATCATCGGAAAATTCTCTGCAGGACAAAGACCTGGAAGACCTGCGCAGGAGGCTCGCGGAAGCGCGCCTGCCTGGCGCGGTGGAAAAGATCGCGGGCCAGGAAATGGACATCCTGTCCAAGGTCAGCCCTGCCTCTGCCGAGTTCACCATCGGCCTCACCTACATCGATTACCTTCTTTCCCTCCCCTGGAACATAAAGACCGAGGACAACCTGGATATCGGCCGCGCCGAGAAGATCCTGAACGAGAACCACTACGGCCTGGACCGCATCAAGGAACGCGTGCTGGAGCATCTCGCGGTCAAGGTCCTCAGGATGAACCGGCAGGCCCGCGTCCTCATCGTCGATGACGAGGAGATCGCCCGGAAGAACCTTTCCCACGTGTTAGCCAAGGAACAGTATTACGTCGTCACGGCACCGGATGCGGAACACGGGCTCGGGGAACTGGAGCGTTCGGAGTTCGATGTCGTGCTCACCGACCTCAAGATGGGCAAGGTGAGCGGCATGGACCTCCTGGAAACGGTCCGCCGAAAGCACCCGGAGACGCGGGTCATCATCGTGACCGGCTACGCGACGGTCCCGTCGGCCATCGAGGCCATGAAGAAAGGGGCGTTCCACTACATCACTAAACCCTACAAACTCGACGAAGTGCGGGACACCGTAAAGCAGGCACTGGAAAAAAGGGCCCTCCGTGCAAGCAGCCGGGGGACCGTGCTCTGCTTCGCGGGCCCACCCGGGACCGGCAAGACATCCCTCGGCAGGTCCATCGCTTTGGCGCTGGGCAGGAAGTTCGCGCGCATTTCCCTCGGCGGGATGAAGGACGAGGCGGACATCCGGGGTCACCGGCGGACCTACGTCGGCGCCCGGCCGGGCAGGATCATCGAGGAGATCCGGCGCGTCGAGTCGGCCAACCCGGTGATCATGCTCGACGAGCTGGACAAGATCGGCCAGGACTTCAAAGGCGACCCGGCGTCGGCGCTCCTGGAGGTCCTGGACCCGGAGCAGAACCGCGCCTTCGTGGACCACTACCTGGACGCGCCCTTCGACCTTTCGAGCGTCATGTTCATTGTGACCGCGAACGTACTGGAGGGGATCCCGGCGCCGCTGCGCGACCGCATGGAGGTCATCGAGTTTTCGGGCTACACGCAGGAGGAGAAGGCGCAAATCGCCGCGCGGTATCTGGTCCCCAAGCAGGTCCGTGACAAGGGGCTGTCGCCGGACCAGGTCGTGTTCACCGCTGATGCCGTGGACATGATCATCCACGAGCACACCCACGAGGCGGGCATCCGGAACCTGGAACGGAAGCTCGCGACGGTCTGCCGCAAGATCGCCAAGGGATCGCTCGCCGAGAAGGGCCGCCGCACGGTCAGGGTGGACAAGGAGGCCGTGGAGAGCTATCTCGGGCGGCGGAAGTACCATCATGACGTTGTGGAGGAGCACGACCGGGTGGGCGTCGCAACCGGCCTGGTGCGCACCGAGACCGGCGGCGACATCATATTCGTGGAAGCGGCGAAAATGAAGGGCAGGAAGGAACTGATCATCACGGGCTCGCTCGGCGACGTGATGCGCGAGTCCGCCCAGGCGGCGCTGTCGTACATCCGGAGCAATGCCGGGGCCTTCGGAATCGCCGACGATTTCTTCGAGAACCAGGACATTCATATCCATGTGCCATCGGGCGCGGTCCAGAAGGACGGCCCCTCGGCGGGCATCACCATCGCCATGGCCGCTCTTTCCCTGCTGACCGGCCGCCCGGCCAAACGGGACGTGGCGCTCTCCGGCGAGATCACGCTCACCGGCCGGGTCCTGCCCGTGGCCGGGATCCGGGAGAAGGTGCTTGCGGCAAAGCGGGCGCGGGTCACGACGGTCGTCTTCCCTGCGAAGAACCGGGCCGACGTGGAGGAACTTCCCGAGAGCATCCGGCAGGGCATCACCATCCGTCTTGTCGACACCGTGTCCGAGGTTGCGGACATCGTGCTGGTTTGATGAGCAATAGCTTTGACACTGATGACACTGGGTAAAGCTATGAAACATCCTGACCTCCGTAAATGCCCTCTCAGTGTCCTCAGTGTCGGTAGGTAACTTTCAAATCTGATCTAGACCATGAAAATATTCCAGCAGAGCATACGCCAGAAGGTCCGGCTCGGCTACTTCGCCGTGGTCGTCATGATCCTCGGGCTCTCCGCCTTTACGTTCTTCGAGCTCGACTTCCTCGAAAAGAAGGTCATGTCGGGCGAGGCCATCTCCGAGTTCTTCGACACCACCCTCGAGATCCGGCGGTTCGAGAAGAACTATGTCCTTTACGAGCAGCGGTCGGACTACGACGAGAACCTCCAGTACGTGAACCGCGCCGGCGAGCTGTTCGACGCCAACATTGCCGGCTTCGCCGCGGTGGCGATGCCCGACCAGATCATCGGCCTCCGGGACTCCCTCCAGCGGTACAAGTCCCTGATGGAGCAGTACGAAAAGATCATCCGGCGCCAGAAGCACCGGCCGACCGGCATCTGACAGTGCCATCAAGGTCAAGCTTGCCGGGGATATCCGCAAAACGGGAAAGGACATCATCACGGTCACCGAGGAGATGTCGAGAGCGGAGAGAAAGAGCCTCCAGACCCTCCTCGCAAGCTCCCGGCGGGTCCTCATCATATCCATATCCCTGCTGATCGTCCTGGTCATCATCATCGGACAGGTCCTGGCAAAGATGGTCGTGAAGCCTTTGAAGCTCATGGAACGGAACATGGAGGTCATTGCCGAGGGGAGGTTCGAGAGCATCCGCATCGATTCGAAGGACCGCGAGGTCCTTTCCCTCACCCGGGCGTTCAACAAGATGCTGCGGGAGCTGGAGCTCCGCCAGCGCCACCTCGTCCAGTCCGAGAAGCTCGCATCCCTCGGTACGCTCCTCTCCGGCGTCGCCCACGAGCTGAACAACCCCCTCTCGAACATCTCCTCATCCAGCCAGATCCTTGCCGAGGAGATGCAGGAAATCCAAGGGCCATCCCCGGCTGAACCTCTCGGGGCCAAGGGGGTCAAGGGTCAAGGGACACCACCAGCAGCACCATTCCTTGATCCGGCATACGCCATGGAACTGGTGGCCCAGATCAACGAGCAGACGGACCGGGCGAGGAATATCGTGCGGTCGCTCCTCGAGTTCTCGCGGGACAAGGAGTTCAAGAACGGGCAGCTGCCGCTCAGGACGCTCTTTGAAGAAACCATCCGCTTCGTCAAGGGACAGCTCCCCCCCTCAGTGTCCGTCACGCTGGACATCCCCGACGAACTTGTCATTACCGCGGACAAACAGCGCATCCAGCAGGCATTCCTCAACCTGATCAAGAACGGCATCGATGCGATCTCCGGTGAAGGCTCGATCGCCATCAGGGCGAGGATGCACCATGCCATCGACAAGGCGGGTGATGACACGGGGATCTACAACTACCTGAAGTACCGCGGCAAGTGCACGCTTGAGGACGACACGGTGGACATCGAGATCCGGGACACGGGCGAGGGCATCCGCGTAGACCTGCTGCCGAAGGTCTTCGACCCATTCTTCACGACCAAGGACGTGGGAAAAGGGTCCGGCCTCGGGCTCTTCATCGTCCACGAGATCATCGAGGAGCACGACGGCTGCATCGCCGTGGACAGTGAGCCGGGCAAGGGCACAACCTTCCTGATCAGATTGCCCGTGAAATGAAAAGACCGACACGGAGACGCGGGGACAGGGGGACTCGGAGAAAAGGTAAAACGGCGGGAACACGAATGACACTAATGTACAAATGACACGAATAGACCCCTTGAACTTCTGGGGTCTGAAGCAATACCAAATGCTGTATCTTTAATGCTGTTCCTCAGGAGTTCATTCGTGCTATTCGTCCATTCGTGCTATTCGTGTTACTGATGTGTATTGCTCTTCGATTCACATCATCTGCAAAAGGAAGAACTGAACATGGACAATCACGCAAAACTATTGATCATCGACGACGAGCGGGTGGCGCTCAAGAACCTCGAGCATGTGATGAAGAAAGAAGGCTACGAGGTCACAGCGACGCAGAGCGGCCAGAACGCGCTCAAGCTCCTGGAGGAGCAGCAGTTCGACGTCGTGCTGACGGACCTCAAGATGGAGAAAGTGGACGGTCTCCAGGTCCTGAGGCGTTGCCGTGAGCTCTACCCCGACACCGAGGTGATCATGATCACCGGCTTCGCCACGCTCCAGTCAGCCGTGGACGCCATGAAGCACGGCGCCTTCTACTATATCGCCAAGCCCTTCAAGCTCGATGAGGTGCGCAAGGTCGTGAAGGAGGCCGTGCACAAGGTGGTCCTCAAGCGGGAGAACCGCCACCTCCGCGAACAGCTCGAAAGCTACCAGGGCAAGGTGAAGATCATCACCCAGGACCCGGCCATGCAGAAGCTCCTCGACGTGGCCCGCCAGGTGGCGCCCGTGGACACCAACATCCTGGTCTCCGGCGAGAGCGGCACCGGCAAGGAGCTTTTCGCGCGGTACCTCCATATGAACAGCGCCCGGGCCGCGGGCCCGTTCTTCGCCATCAACTGCGGCGCCTTCACCGAGGAACTGCTGACCAACGAGCTCTTCGGTCACGAGAAGGGGTCGTTCACCGGCGCAGCGCACATGAAGAGAGGCCTGATCGAGATGGCCTCGGGCGGCACCCTCTTCCTCGACGAGGTCACCGAGATGCCGACGTCCATGCAGGTGAAGCTCCTGCGGGTCATCCAGGAGCGGGAAATGCTGCGCGTCGGCGGCACCGAGCCGGTGAAGGTCGATGTGCGGCTGGTTGCCGCGACGAACCTGGACGTCCAGGAGGCGGTCAGGACCGGCGCCTTCCGGCAGGACCTCTACTTCCGGCTGAACGTGGTCTCGCTCCGCATCCCGCCCCTCTCGGCGAGGAAGGACGACATCCCCCTGCTCTCCTATTTTTTCCTGAAAAAATACGCGACACTGATGAAAAAGCCGGTGACCGAGATATCGGACGAGGTGGTCTCCCTGCTCATGAACTACGACTTCCCGGGCAACGTCCGGGAGCTGGAGAACATCATCGAGCGCGGCGTGGCGCTCGCGAACGGGAGCACCATCGAGCTGGCCCATCTGCCCGAGGACCTGAAGGAGCTGAGCATCAAGACCTTCCGGAAGAAGGAAGGCAAGATCCCCTCGCTGGATGAGCAGGAAGAATCCTACATCAAGTGGGTCTTGAACGAATCGGGCGGCAACAAGACCCTCGCCGCCCAGGTCCTCGGCATCGACCGCGTCTCGCTCTGGCGGAAGCTCAAGAAGTACGGGCTGGCGGAGGAATAATCGGCCTGATGGACCCGGCAGGATGCCGCCGCTCAGCCCCGGGTAGGCGCACTGCACATCCAACAAAATGATCGAGCTGGTCCAGGCGTTCAAATTACTGCACATCACACAGAGAAAGGGAAATGATCATGTCCACAAACGCCGTCAGACTACACCGTGTACTTCGTGCGGCGCCCGAAAGAGTCTATCGGGCATTTCTCGATGCCGACGCAATGGCTAAATGGCTTCCTCCGAATGGGTTCACCGGCAAGGTCCACCATGTTGACGCCAAAGTCGGCGGCACCTATAAGATGTCGTTCACGAACTTCTCGACAGGCCATAGCCACTCCTTTGGCGGAAAGTACCTTGAACTGGTTCCCCATGAACGCATCCGCCACACGGACAGGTTCGACGACCCCAACCTGCCCGGGGAAATGCTGACAACTGTTTCCCTAAGGCGGGTATCCGTCGGAACTGAGCTGGACATCGTGCAGGAAGGGATCCCCGAAGCCATCCCGCCAGAGGCCTGCTACCTCGGCTGGCAGGAATCGCTCACTTTGCTTGCGCAGCTTGTCGAGGCAGAGATCCCAGGGTGACAAGGGTACGCCTAACCCATCGTTCAACCCGGACCCAGGCGCAAGCGCCTGGTCCGGTCAAATTCTTCCGTTCAGTTGCCCATTGCTGGGCCACCCCCTGACCAATAAGCGAGGAATCTAAATGTCAAAACTCCGCGTCCAAAGCTTTGCGATCTCAATCGACGGCTACGGTGCCGGGCCGGACCAGGACCTCCAGAATCCGCTCGGCGTCAGGGGCCCTGAGTTGATGGAGTGGTTCTTCCACACACGCCTTTGGCGGAAGATGCATGGCAATGACGATGGTGAGACGGGAGTCGATAACGGAATTGCGGAGCAAGGCTTTGCCGGTATCGGCGCCTGGATCCTTGGACGCAACATGTTCGGGCCTGTCCGGGGCCCGTGGCCGGACGAGAGTTGGAAAGGTTGGTGGGGCGACGAGCCGCCCTATCACACTCCTGTCTTCGTGCTGACCCATCACCCGCGGGCGCCGCTCAGGATGGCGGGCGGCACGGAGTTTCGGTTCGTCACCGAGGGTATTCACTCCGCTCTGCAGCAGGCAACGGATGCGGCAGGCGGCCGCGACATCAGGCTCGGCGGCGGCGTATCCACGATCCGGCAGTATCTGCGCGCCGCCCTGATTGACGAACTGCATCTTGCTATCTCGCCTGTCCTGCTCGGTTCCGGGGAGCATCTCTTGAACGGCATCGATATGCGTGCTTTGGGCTACGAATGCGCAAAGTACGTCGCGGGCGAACGTGCGGCCCACGTCTTTCTGCGCAAGCGCGCGTGACCCGTCCGGCTCGCTCCGTGGGCAAGCTCATCCCTCATTCTAGCGGGACGCGTTAAAGCGCGCACCTTAATTCAAATGTTCTGTGAGAGAAAAATACATGAAAGAGACATTGAAGCCGGGGATTGAGTCAGAATTCACGTTCCGGATCCCAGGATCAAAAACGGTACCCGCGCTCTATCCCGAATCAGCCGAGTTTCAGGCAATGCCGGAAGTCTTCGCAACCGGATACTTGGTTGGATTTCTGGAATGGGCCTGCATCAAAGCGGTCAATCCGCATCTGAATTGGCCCCAGGAGCAAACCGTAGGCACGCACATCGATGTGAGCCATATCGCCGCAACCCCGGTCGGGTTTGACGTTACCGCCAAGGTCAAGCTGATCGAAGTCGACGGTAGAAAACTGGTGTTCGAGGTCGAAGCACATGACGGCGTCGACGTGATTTCGAAGGGCACCCATGAGCGGTACGTCATCAACAAGGACAAGTTCAACTTTAAAATGAAAGAGAAGGCCGACAAGAAGCTCACATAACAAGCTGTTGTTGCTGACCATCACGCTTGCATTCCTGCCTGTGGGGCTGAAGTCGGATCAAGTGCATTGGGCGAATACGGGCAGGCAAGCACGCCGGCAGCTAAACGCTACGTTAGGCCCTGGAAGTACAGAGGAGAGCACGATGAGCAACGAACAGGTGGCACCTGAGACGAAAGGTGTTACGGTGAAGTTACTTGCAACGGTTGACCTTGGCCCTGAGATCGAGGGCATGGCAGGGCGCCAACTTCGAATGCGTATGGTGACCATCGAGCCTGGAGGCGTCTTCGGCCCGATTCACGACCATAAAGACAGACCAGGCACCGTCTACATACTGCAAGGAACGATCACTGACCATCGAAATGGAGTCGCTACGGACTATGGGCCGGGAGTGGGCTGGCCCGAGGATAGGAACACCACACACTGGCTTGAGAACAGAGGAACGATTCCGGCGGTGGAGATCTCGGTCGATATAGTCAGGCAAGAGTAAGCTCAGGCCCGACCGCCCTTATCTATGACCCAGAGCAAACAAGGAAGAAGCAGGAAGATCGATTACAGGCCGGACTATCGTTAGGACGGCACGCAAGCATGCTTGCGCTTTCGTACTCTTTTTAAGAATAGCAGGCCTCAAAGGTCCAAGTCGCATTGATAAATCGAATAGAAGAGCGAACCCCGTCGCAATGATCCCACCCACGCCGTCGAGAGGGCTGCTGAGAAACGCGCTTCTCAAGGCGACATTCTCCCCTCAGTACTCCCTCCACAGGTCCAGTGTCGTCCTCGAAGGACGGAACCCGAATGCCCGGAGCGCTTCCGCATAGGCGCTTCCGAGCGCGGGCTCGCCGTTGATCTCTTCCACGCTGATCTTCGTCAGCGGCCGGAACTCCCGCCCCAAAAGGTCCTTGAAGAAAGCGAAGTACTCATGAAGATGCGGATCGTCTGGCTGAACGCGGATGTCCAGGGCTTTGCCGAGCCGTTTCGAGGCCAGCACCAGCCTGCTGCCGTGATAGACGAGGTATGTTGACGCGATCCGCGGCGGCAGCTGCTGCCGGAGCGGCTCCAGGGCCAGTCCGCAGAGCGATACGGGGTCCGTCGCGGACAGCCAATAGACCGCGTCCTCGGGCAGCGGCTCCTTCAACAGGCGGAAGGCCTCGGGGGAGATGAACTGCAGCCCCCGGACATCACGGAAGAACCAGCCGGACAGCACCTCGCCGGAAAGCTCCATCAACCGGAGGGTCCTGAAGACCTCCCGCCACTGGAGCAGCGGCAGTTCGTTCGTCAGAAGCTCCCGGAACAGCACCCCGTAGCGCCGAAGCAGCTGCCGCACGCGGTCCTTCACCAGTTCATCCCGGGCGATGACATCCTGTTGCCCTATCTCCTCGGTATCGATCCTCTGCCAGTTGCCTTCCAGAGGACGCGATACCTTCCACCGGTTGAATCCCGACCGCCTCGACTGCGAAACCGGACCATCCGACACCGCCCGAGCGTTGAATCCCGTCACGATCCCCTTCCGTATCGTGCGGAACGAGTCGGTTGTGACATGCCCTTCCCAGGCCTGCTGCCACAGGATGTCCGCCGCCGCCGCGCTGTCCAGGTGAGCAGCATCCGCGATCTCGAGCAGGCCGTACCTGCCGCGCCGGTCCGGCAGCAGCCGGTCGAGCTCCGTTCGCGGCGATCCTTCGCTCTCCCCGGCTGGAGCGTGGAACAGATCGAGGTCCTGCCGGAATGCCAGGCTCAGCCGCTCCTTGCCGCTCCCGAACCAGATAAGATCGCTCTCCGCCATGAGACGGTCAAGCCATTCGCCACGGTAGGGTTGCATGCGCGCGGGCAGGATGCTCTCCTCCCAGTTGGGCGCCGGCGCAGGCCAGCCAAAGAGCTGTTCGACGTGCTGCTGAAGATCTTCCATGCTCTCGCCGCGGTGAAGCACGCCCTGGAACAGGGCAAGGAAAAGAGGAAGCTGTTCGATCGCCACGGCCTCGAAGATTGGCTGGCGCCAGCGCCTCGCCATCCTGAGCAGCATCTCAAGGTTCCTGCTGTCGCAGAGCTCCTCTTCAATGCTTGCTTCGCTGAACCGGTCCATCACCAGCACGTGCTCCTCGACCAGTTCCTCGATCGCCTGCTCCACGCGTTCATCAGGCAGACCGAGCAATGACCTGACGCGGGACCGCCCGATCGGACCGTAGTAGGAAAGCCAGCTTGACAGGAGGTCGGCAAGGCCGGGCCGCTCTTCAGCTTCTTCCCGCGACCGGTGCTGTGAGGCCTTGATGAACTGCTCCACCTGTCTCCGGACCGTTGCAGCATTTCCCGAAGACGCAACAGGCGTGAAGCTCACGTCCTCGAGGCGCAGACCCATTCCTTCGAGCACCGGGGGGACATTCTCCAGCGCAGCAAGCAGCCGGAACGCCGCTCCCTCCCAGGACATCCAGAGCAGCTTCGCGTCCTGCTCGTCAAGCCACGCAGGGCCGTCACCGCCATCGCGGGCGATCGCCTGGGCCAGGTCTATCCACTCCGGCTCAGGGACCATGATCCGCTCCTTGATCCAGTCGAGGAGCTCGATCGGTGATGACGGCGCGTAGCCCGGCGCTGTTCGCTTCAATTTCAGGTCAAGGAGCGCAATGACCTCGGCCGGCACCTTCGGCCTGAGGTGCGACGAAAAGAGCAGCTCGCGGATCAGCTCGGGCCGGAGACCCGACTCTTTCGCCAGAAGCGGCGTATCGTCGGCATACATGGCGGCGTTCGTCTGCTTCCAGACCAGGCCGGCGGCGAAGGGCGAGGCCGCTGCTGTTCTGCACTCGGAAAGGATTATCTCACGGTCATCGATCTCATCGAGCAGCTGCTTCAGGCGCTCGAGATCAAACTCGTCCCGGAGGCAGGTGCGCCAGGTCTCGATAAGAATAGGAAAGTCCGCAGCAGGCCGGACCGCTTCGAGCAGCCGCTTGGAGCGGAGCCGCATCAGCCAGAGCGGCATTCTGCGCTTGAAGCTCGTCTTGGGCAGGAGCAGCGCCCGTTCGGCGTTCTCCCGGAACCGTGCGCCGAAGAACCCCGTCTGCTCCAGCTTCTTCCGGAGCAGGCCTTCGACGTTCGCCGAGGTCACGAGCGGGAAAAGGTCTCCGGCGGTCAGGTCGTGCGGCAGCATGAGGGACAGGGCATCGTCGTTCATGATGATCTGGAGCGGATACCGATACTTCTCCTCCCAGGCGGCCGAGAGCGCCAGGCCGAATGGCCGGTTCACCCTGCCTCCCCAGAGCGTGTGGAGGATCACCTGCTTTGTTTCTGCATGCCCTGCGGGCTCGCTCACCTGTTCGATCAAAAGATGATGGCGGTGCGGCAGCTTCGCACCCGTGGCCTCGTGCTGCCGCTTGAGATAGCTGATGAGCCCATCGGCGGCCTCGCTTTCCAGCGAGTAGCGGTCTGCTGAGTTCCTTCCGGAACTCATCGCTTTCGAGACGGCTGTCGGCGTGCTCCAAAAAGAGGCCGATCCGCTCGGAGAGATGGAAGTCGCGGTTCTGCTCCTCTGCCCGCCAGAAGGGAAAGATGCCCTGCCCTCCCCGCGACGGAGTGACCAGCACATCGTTATGGGTGATGTCCTCGATCCGCCAGAGCTGGGACCCCAGCGTGAAGGTCTCGCCGATGGAGCGCTCCCACACGAACTCCTCGTCCAGTTCCCCGATCTTGGCCTTTCCGTCCTTCAGCCGAAGGTCGAAGTAGCCCCGCTCCGGGATCGTTCCCCCGGAGCTATAGAGGAGGAAGCGTGCCTCGTCGCGCGCCTGGACCGTATTGTCCACGCGGTCGATCGAGACGCGCGGCTTGAGCTCCCGGAGCCGCGAGTCCGCGTATCTGCCGGAAAGCATCTCGAGCACCAGGTCGTACTGCCGCCGCGGCAGCTCGTGATAGGGAAAGCTTGATCTAAGGAACGCGTACAGGTCATCGATGTTCCAGGTTTCCATGGCCGTCATGGACAGGATGACCTGAGCCAGCACATCCAGGGGCTGCTCAACGATCCGCACCTCCTCGATGTCCTGCTCCTCCACGGCCCGCGCCATCACCGCGGCATTCACCAGGTCCGCGCCGTGAAGGGGGAACAACAGCCCTCTGCTTGTCCCTCCCACCGCGTGTCCTGAGCGGCCGATCCGCTGGAGCGTCGACGAGACCGATCGCGGCGTCTGGATCAGGACCACCTGGTCGAGGCTTCCGATGTCGATGCCAAGCTCCAGGGAGTTCGTGGCCACGATGGCCTTGAGCTCGCCTCGCTTCAGCTTCTCTTCCACGGCCAGCCGGATCTCGCGCGACAGCGAACCGTGGTGCGCATAGGCAATGTCCGTTGGTTCGTTCTCGTTCAGGAACCGGGTGACCTTCTCGGTGGTCCGCCTGCTGATGGCGAAGAAGAGCGTGGAGGAATGTTCCGCGATGATCTTCTTGAAGGCCCGGGTCAGGGCCGGCCAGACGCCGTCATCGCCGCCGGCACCACCCGCGTCTGCTGGCAGGGACACGGTCAGTTCATAATCCTTCGGAGCGCGGGAGCGGATGATCGTGACGGGCCGCTTCTCGTAATGGCTGTCCGCTCCCCTGCCGGTCCTCGTGAACCCGCCGACAAACGATGCCACCCGTTCCAGTGGATTGACCGTGGCAGAGAGCGCCACGCGCTGGAACTCGCCGCAGAGCGGGACGAGCCTGTCCACGGCCGTGATGAGGTGCGTGCCCCGCTTGTTGTCCACCACAGCATGGATCTCGTCGAGGATGACCGTGGCGATGCCGGTGAGCATGGTCCTGCCGCTCTTTGAGGAGAGGAGCAGGTTCAGGGACTCCGGGGTCGTGATCAGGATCTCCGGGGGCTTCCGGATCATCCTGCGCCGCTCCTCGCCGGGCGTGTCTCCGCTCCGCGTCTGGACCGTGATCGCGGGGAAGGCCGCGCCCGCCTGTTCGAAATGGGCCTTGAGGTCGGCAAGCGGCCTCAACAGGTTCCTGCGCACGTCGTTGTTCAACGCCTTGAGCGGAGAGACGTAAAGCACCCGCACCCTGCCGCGGGGCCATGCGCCGGTGACCAGCTGGTTCAGGGACCAGAGGAAGGCGGCAAGGGTCTTGCCGCTTCCCGTCGGTGCGGTCACCAGCACATGCTTCCCGGCCGCGATCTCCGGCCAGGTCTTCAGCTGGATGTCCGTGGGCTCGCCGATGGCCGCGGAGAACCAGGAGCGGATGAGGGGATGGAATATCGAGAGTCCGTCAGATGCCATAGGGGCCTCATGCGAAGGTAAACATCTTCACTTTATCACCTATTAAAAACATAGCCCCCGGCGAAGAGAAAAGCAAGGGGAAGGATGGGCAGATCTTTAGTCGCCTTTTGAAGAAACTGTGGTATTTCCGAAGGCACCCGTTTCTGCACTAGAAGTGCATCGTAGTGCGCAGTTATGTCAGAAGGGATATCAGCCATCGGTATTGGCAAGAAGTGCCCATCTATCCGAAAAAGCGTGTTAGACAGTTAGCAAAATAACTGATAATGTCCTAATTCGGACAATTCATATGACGCCAGCGTCCCGATTTTGATATAATGTGACAACTGTACAATTACTTGTTATCTGTAGGAGAATTTGAAACACATGCGCATCTTCTTGATAACAGCCGCTTGGGTGTTAACAATAATAACATCAGCGTTTTCATCGGATATGAAAGACGCCTATCGACCCGCAGGTCAGGAATATCCGCAAATCATCCAGAGCTCTGATTATGCAACTATTAAGGCAATAGAAGCGTTATATGCTGAAATCGCGGATTCTATCTCGAAGTGCAACGGCTTGAGGCCGCGACCTCCGTTGGCGTTCTGTAGCCGAGGCATTTCCTCGGTCGGCTGTTTAGCAGATATTCAATCCGGGCTATTTGCTCGGATGTGATTGTACGGAAGTCGGTTCCCTTTGGCAAGTACCAGCGAATGAGGCCATTAGCGTTCTCATTCGTGCCCCGCTGCCCAGGACGCATAGGGCCGAGCAAAGTAGCATCTGATTCCCAGTCTGGCCGAGAGCGCCTCGTGTTTGGCATTCTCGGTCCCGTTGTCCAGCGTGAGGGTCTGGCGCCCTTTGGCCGGAAGCTTCTTGAGCCGATCGATGACTACCTGATTCGTCTCGTCAGCGCCCTTTCTGGACAGCTTGGTGATGAGGACAAGGCGACTCTTACGTTCGACCAGGGTGTTGAGTGCTGCTTTACTCTTTCGGGAGATGAGGCTGTCATCCCTCCCAGTGACCGTACTGGCGACGGCTCTCTACGGACTTCGGTCGGGTATCAATCGGAATCCTATTGGGAATCGTGGTTTTTCTCACTTTTCTGCCGATGCTCTTGTTCTTCCGCTTTTTGTGGGCTCGGCGCAGCAACTGGATCATCTCCAGACGATCTGGATTCTGGGGATGATAGATGTACTGATAGATGGCCTCGTGGTTGATGGATTCTCCCGGATGGTCAAGCCGGATCCTCCCAGAGATCTGCTCCGGGGACCATCCCTTAGCGAGGCCGGCCTTTACATACTGCCGGATAAGGTCGTTTTTCAGACGCTCGTGCTTATTGGCCTCCGTCTTTCGCTCGCAGGCCCGAGCGTGTGCCCGACAGGGAACATAACGTCGCCGCTCCGGTGGAGAGTTGCGGTTGAGCTCCCGCGAGATAGTGCTTTTGTCTCGGCCGCACAGCTTTTGCAATATCGCCGAGGCTGGAACCTCCTGAGAGCAAGTTGGCGATGATCTCTCTTTCCTCTTGGCTCAGGTGCTTATAGGGTTTTGGCATAGACACTTAGAGTAGCATGGCTACCCCAAGTGTTAAGGCACTTGAAGCGCTATATGAACTCGCGAATCATCAAAATCGGGAAAGACTTGAAATATTGCAGAGCGAGTGATGAATCAATTATTTTGAAATCCGAGAATGATTCTCAGAAGGCAGTTCTCATTATGTTCCCCGATAAAGGAACAGTCACAATAGGCAACCACCATTACCGCGATCACAATACGGTGATTCTGTTTACCACACTGAAAAAAGTACTTGCCGCTCTATCAATGAAAACTTCCTGTTCCGGTGTTCAGGCCGATCAATTTTCTACGCGTGGCTACAAGAAAAGGACAATATTCGGTTTTGACTTTGGGCCGAATATTGTCGAACTCGATTCGCTATCGAATGGACCGCATAGTGAAGAGCGTGTCTACGTACTTGACATCGTGACTCGGAAGGAATCGTTTTTCTAAGATGATTTAGTCATCAAAGATAACAACCGGGTCGAGCCCGACGCGCATAAGGCGCGCGTCTCACCCGGGCGTTACAGACAAAAAATGGCGGCCTCATCGGCCGCCGTTCGCATTTCCCTTCGTACATCCTTCTATGATATAGAGAGAGCCTACTTCCCGAACACCTTCTTCAGCAGGTCCGTGACCTGCGCCACCGGGTCCTTCCGGATCTTCTTCTCCTCCTGCCCCAGCATGAAGAACAGCCCGTCCAGCGCCTTGCTCGTCACGTGGTGGTCCAGGTCAAGGGACTCGTCCTTGATGAGCCTGCTCTTCTTCGCCTTGTCCACGAGCTGCTGGTAGGCCTTAGTGACGCCCACTTCCATGACGGCCTTCGACACCGTCGGCTTGAAGAGGCCATAGAGTTTGTCGTAGGTCTTGGACCGCATGTATTCCGTGGCAGCCGTGTCGCCGCCCTTCAGGATGTTGAGGGCGTCCACGATGGTCATCTCCTTGATGGCCCCGATAAAGATGTCCTTTGCCGGCGGCGCGGCCTTCTCGGCTGCCCGGTTCATGGTCAGGATGAACTCATCGACCTGCTTGCCGAGCCCGATCTTCCGAAGCGGCTTCTCCACCTTCTGGACCTTCTCAGGCAGCGGGATCTTGATGGCCGGGTTCTTGAAAAAGCCGTCGGTCTGGGACACGGTCTTGACCGCATTCTGCGATCCGACCGTGAGCGCCTCCTTCAGGCCCGCGGCGACCGTCTCCTTATCGAGGCCCTTGCCCTGCGCGGGACCTTCCGTTGATGACGATCTATCCTTGTCCTTCTTGCCGGCAAGGTCCTTCACCTTGTCCAGAAGGTTTGCGCCGGCAATGCCGCTGCCCAGCAGGAACACCGTGGTGATGCCGATCAGAATCTTCTTCATGGAGACCTCCTCAGCCGAAGCTGATACGGATGCTTCATACTCTGTTATTTTTCATTGCGGGCGACCGGAGGAGCGCGGCAATCTCGCAGTCAATACGAGATTGCTTCGTCGCTTCGCTCCTCGCAATGACGTGCCGACAAGAACAAGTTAATACTCTTGCATCAAAAAAACGGCGGCCTCATCGGCCGCCGTCGTGGTTATCATCCATTCATTTCGTCGATCAATGGCAGCCCTTGCAGGGCTGGTTCTTCTTGGTGATGGTCACTACATGCCCTTTGCCGCCGTCCATGTTCTTGATGTCATGGCACTGGTTGCAATGGAACTTGAGCCCCATCTCGGTGCGGTGCTTCTGGTGCGGGAACTTCCTCCCTTTACCTGTGACGTACGTGTCATAGTCATGGCAGCTGAAGCACGGCACAGCATCCTTCAGGGCAACGATCTTCACCGGCGCTTCTTCTCCCTGTTTCTTGTGCTGGGCCTTGCCGACCAGGTCCTTGCCGCAACCAACGGTGAACAGCGCCACCAGCAGCATCGGGATCGCGATCTTCCTCATGGCTATTTGTTCTCCTTCTTGGATTTTGGCCCGAAGAGGTAGTCGTACTCCGCCGGGTGGTGGTGCTTCAGCTTCTCGATGCTCATCTTGCCGGTCAGCCACATCCAGTTCATGGGGAAGACATCGGACCGGAGGTGCTCCATGTAGAAGTGGATGATCAGGATGAACACGATCGCCAGGAGCGCCTCGTCGCTGTGCATGATGAAGAGCACGTCCCAGGCCCAGCCGAGGGTGAACGTCGGGAACAGGGCGGACACGGTCACCGGGAAGGCGAGGAAGAAACCAGAGGTCCCGATGATGAACATACCCCAGTATACTGCCCAGTAGTCGAACTTCTGGAGGTACGAGAACTTTCCGAAGTAGGGCCGCTCGTTCCGGAGGCCGAGATAGTACATGAAGTTGTGGACCATGTCCACCACGTCCTTCGGCATCGGGATGATCGTCAGCCGGAGGTCGCGCTTCCGCGCCAGGTTGAGCAGGTAGAACTGGTGGTAGATGAAGTCCAGCAGCATGGTGATGCCCGCCACACGGTGGATGATGCCGGCCATCTTCGGCCCGCCCCAGACACTGATCCAGGCGCTGGACGGCTCGACGTAGGCGTACTTGAGCCCCCAGCCCGTGAAGGACAGGAGCAGGAACGTCGTGAACATGATGATATGCTGGATCCGGGCGGAAAGGTCGAACCGCTCGATCTCCTGCGGTATGTTCTTATCCATGATGGTCCCCCTTCCTGAACAGACGGTCGCGGATGTCCGCGAAGATATCGAGGAGCACGTGGATGATGATGAACATGAACGTGCCCACCGTAAGGATGATCAGGCCGATCTCGGCGAAGTGCGCGATCGGGTGGAGCGGCTTGTGCGTGATGGCCGCAACGAACTTGTCCGTGGCGCCCGGATGGCACTTGCCGCAGGTCTTCTTCTTGTTCTCGCCGTAGACCGGTGACTTCGGGTCCTTGGCGCTCAGGATGCCGTGCGAACCGTGGCAGCTGGCGCATGACGGCGCGCCGGTGTGGCCGAGCTTCAGCTTCCTGCCGTGGAAGCTCTCGAGATAGCGCTCCATCACAAGGGGAGAGAAACCGTACTTTTCGGCCATGAGCTTCTCTTCATGGCACTTGCCGCAGGTCTCAACGATATTAAAGAGGTAGACCTTGGATTCCTTGCTCGGCCGCGCCTGGATGTAATGCGGCGAGCCATGGCAGCTCGTGCAGACCGGCCCGTCCGAGGACTTTTTGACCATGACGTTCCGGCCGTGGACGCTGGCCTTATAGGCGTTGTAGGGGTCGGGATGGCAGCTCACGCACGCGGCCTGGGCCACGGGATCTACCTTGCTCTTCGGGGATATGGCGTTCGCCAGTTCCTGCACTGTCTTGTCCACCGGGGCTGTGGGGCCCTTGTGCGGCTGGGCCGTAAAGCTCAGGTGGCAGTCCACGCAGTTGAAGCTTCCATGGACCGACTTAGAGAACTTCTCAGCGTCCACGTTGAGATTCACGAGGACGCCTTTCTCCTTCTCCACGCTCCCCTGCATCGATGCATGACATGCGAGGCACGCCTTCGCATCAGGTGCCGCGTTCGCGGCGGGAACGAGGACCAAGGAGCACAGCAACAGCATCAACGCACCTTGCCAGATCCTCATACAATCTCCTTTCAGCACTATAAATAATTCTTATATTGATATTTGCCGGGTGTGTTCAGGAAGTCCCGCAGCAGCGGGCCGGCATCGATCCGGAAATAACAAGCCCAGACATTATCATACGGAAGGTTTTTTGGCAAGCGGATTTTGCAAAATCAGGGCTGAGGAAGGAGCGGTTTTTTGCAACTCATCGGGAACGGCAAGACAGAACACGAATGACACGAATGGACGAATTTCACGAATAAAGGCCGAGTGTATTATCAACAAACAAACGTCAGGTATTTATCTTCATTCGTGCCATTCGTGGGTTATTCGTGACATTCGTGTTATTGCTCTTTATTTCCGCTTGGATCGGTTGTTTTTGCCATAATAGACCGTGACGAGGTACAGGCCGCGTGCCGGCGCGATCCTGCCTGCTGCCGACCGATCACGGGACCTGAGCATGCGCTTGACGTCAGCGCGAGAAAATCTACCAAGCCCAACCTCGGTAAGCGTGCCGACGATGTTCCTCGCCATGTGCATCAGGAAGGCGTCTGCCTCCAGCGTGAATTCGACGAGATCGCCTTTCTTTTTGATCGTGAGCGCCTTCAATGTTCTGACGGGGGTCTTCGCGCTGCAGCCGGCGCTCCGGAAGGCGGAGAAATCATGTTTCCCCACCAGGACCTCTCCCGCACGCTTCATCGCCGCGAGGTTCAGCTTCCGGTCCACGTGCCATGCGTGATTTCGGCGGAGCGCAGAAGGTGCCCTCCTCGCGAGGATGAGATACTGGTACTGTTTTCCTTTGGCGCTGAACCGGGCGTGAAAATCAGGCGTGGCCTCTTCCGAGGAAAGGACGCGGATATCTGCCGGAAGCAGGCTGTTCAGGGCGGGCGCCCAGGCCTCTGCCGGGATGCGGCTCTCCGTCGGGAAGTTGGCCACGTGCCCCCGGGCGTGCACCCCCGCGTCGGTCCTGCCGGACGACACGGTCCTTATGTCCTCCTTCGTGAGCTTCCGGAGGGCCTCTTCGAGCGCGTCCTGGATGGTCGGCATGCCGCTCCCCTGCTGGGACTGCCAGCCGTGGTAGTTCGTGCCGTCGTATTCGAGGACTAATTTGATATTTCGAGCCATGAAGATTATTTACCTCAGAGAACGCAGAGCCCGCAGAGTTTTAATCTTGAATTCGGAATTCTTAAATCTGAATTCTTGATTTTAATCTTAAATCTTTTTTTCTCAGCGGTCTCTGCGACCTCTGCGGTGAAACAGCAGTTATTCGCCAAGATACGCTTTCTTGATCCCCGGGTCGTTGGCCAGATCCGATGCCGGACCCTGCATCACGATCCTGCCGCTCTCCATGACATAGGCGCGGCTGGCGAGCCGGAGCGCCGCCTTGGCGTTCTGCTCAACAAGCAGGATGGTCGTCCCCAGCCGATTGATCTCCTCGATGATCTTGAAGATCCTGCTCACGATGATCGGCGCCAGGCCGAGGGAAGGCTCGTCGAGCAGCAGGAGCTTCGGCCGCGACATGAGCGCCCGTCCGATGGCCAGCATCTGCTGCTCGCCGCCCGACAGGGTGCCGCCGAGCTGCCTGTTCCGCTCCTCGAGCACCGGGAACATGGCGAAGACGCGGGCCATGTCCACATCGAGCCGCCTCGTGTCCTCCAGGAACGCCCCCATCTCCAGGTTCTCCCGGACCGTCATGCGCGGAAAGATATGCCTGCCCTCGGGCACCTGGCAGATGCCCAGGCCGACGATCTCATGGGAGGGCAGCCCCGTTATCGTTCGGCCGTTGAAGGCGATCGTACCGGCCTGCAGGCCGGCGATGCCGGAGACGGACATGAGCGTCGTGGACTTACCGGCGCCGTTCGCGCCGATGAGCGCCACGATCTCGCCCTGCTGCACCTCGAGGCTCACTCCCTTGAGCGCCGCGATCATGCCGTAGGAGACGAATATGTCGGAGAGGGTGAGCATGTTCGTTACAAAATAATCTGAAAGCAAGACCTTGGAACCGCGAAGGCGCCAAGGTCGCCAAGGAATGAAAAAGCAGAACAAAGATGCACGCTGTTCTTCGCGTCCTTCGCGTCTTTGCGGTAGAAATTTCCCCGGATGTTATGTATGTCCATGTTCCTTCCCGAGATACGCCTCGATCACCGACGGGTCCTGCTGTATGTCCTTCGGCGCTCCCTCGGCGATCTTGACACCGTGGTCCAGTACCACCACGCGATCGGAGATGCCCATGACGACCCTCATATCATGCTCGATCAGGATGATGGCCACGCCATTGTCCCGGATCCGGCGGATCAGGGCCATGAGCTCCTGCGTCTCCTGGGGGTTCATGCCCGCCGCGGGCTCGTCCAGCAGCAGGAGGTGCGGTTCGGTGCCGAGGGCGCGGGCGATCTCGAGCCGCCGCTGGTCGCCGTAAGAAAGGTTCGCCGCCATGGCATCGTGCTTCGCCTCGAGCCCCGCGAACTTCAGGATGTCCATGGCGCGATAACCCATGCCGCGCTCTTCCTGCTTCACCTTAGCGGGACGGATGACGGCGCCGAAGAATCCCGCCTTGGTGCGGCAGTGGGCCGCCACCATCACGTTCTCCAGGCACGTCATGCCGCCGAAGAGCCGGATGTTCTGGAAGGTGCGCGCCACACCCAGGGCCGTGATGTCATGGGGCGCCATGGTCGTCACATCGCGGTCAGTGAAGACCACCCTCCCCTGCGTGGGCCGGTAGATGCCGGTGATGCAGTTGAAGAACGTGGTCTTGCCGGCGCCGTTCGGGCCAATGATGCTCACGATGCGCTCGCGCTCGACGCGGACATCAATGCCTTCGAGGGCCTTCAGGCCGCCGAAGTGCTTGGTGAGGTTTTTGGTTTCCAGTAAGAGCATAGGATCAAATATTAAAAACTACTTGAACACGAATGTCACGAATGGACGAATTGCACGAATAAGAGCATGACAAATACTTGGTTGAGTATTAAGGGAGCAGACAGCTAAAACGAAAATACCACCTGAACACGAATGGCATGGACAAATTTCACGAATAACATCCGATTATAAAATGGCGGGCTTTGGCTCTTATTCGTGCCATTCGAGAGTTATTCGTGACATTCGTGACAAGATATCTCTCGTCGGCTTTAACTGAGTGTTGCTCAACCTCTAGTTCACGATCCGCCGAACCTCTACCTTCTTACCTCCGAAATTGATCAGCAGCCCGAGTTTAAGGCCCGAGGCCTTAAGATAAGACAGTACTTGGCTTTCAAAGATCTTGTTCAATTCCGATACCGCCTTAAACTCAAGCAGGATCTTAGCGTCTGCGACCGAGTCGAGACGATACTCGCCAATCCTTTCGCCTTTATACATTACGGCCACGATCCTTTGTCTGTCTACCGATACACCTTGATCGGTAAGATCCCGCTCCATAGCCTCCTCATAGATCTTTTCAGAGTATCCAGGGCCGAGAATATTATGGACCTCATAACAGGCTTGAACGATCTTGTAGGACCACTCTTTATGAATGATCCCATCCGGATCATCGCTTTTCTTTCTGTCTTGCGCCGTCATTCGTGACATTCGTCCATTCGTGTCATTCGTGTTACGCCTTGTCCATTGTCCTGATGCTTCTTCATTCGTGTTCAGCATTACAGTTTCACTTGCTCGTCTTCGCCGTTCCCAAAAGCCCCTGGGGACGGAAGATCATCATCAGCACGAGCGCGACGCCGAAGCCGAGCATGCGGTAGTCGGCAAAATCGCGGAACACCTCGGGCAGCGTGATCAGGAGGAACGCCCCGAGGATGATGCCCGGGATGCTCCCCATCCCGCCGAGCACGACCATGCAGAGGATCATGACGGACTCGAAGAAGGTGAAGCTTTCGGGCGAGACAAAGGCCATCTTCGCCGCGAAGAACACCCCGGTCATCCCCGCCCATGCCGAGGCGATGACGAAGGCCAGCAGTTTCAGCCGGAAGGTGTTGATGCCCATGGCCTCGGCGGCGATCTCGTCCTCGCGGATGGCGACCCACGCCCTGCCGATGCGCGACACCATGAGCCGGTTCATCGCGAAGACGGTGATGATGGCGATGACGAGGATAAGGTAGTAGTAATCGAGGGGCTTGGAGAAGACGTGTCCGAAGAGGGACGGCCTGTTGATGCGTGAGATGCCGTTTGGACCTCCCGTTACGCTGTCCGAATTGTTCAGCACGATGCGCGTGATCTCGCCCAGGCCCAGCGTCACAATGGCGAAATAGTCACCGCGCAGTTTCAGCGTCGAAAGGCCGATCAGGAGCGCCATGAAGGCGGCCGAGGCGGCTCCGGCAACCAGGCCGGGCCAGAAGGGAAGCCCGAACCGCGTTGAGAGGATGGCGTAGGTGTACGCGCCGATGGCGTAGAACGCCACGTACCCGAGGTTCAGGAGGCCCGTCTGTCCCACCACGAGGTTCAGGCCCAGGGCAAGGACGGCGTACATGGCCGTGAGGGTCAGCACATCGCGGTAGTAATCGTTCTGGAAGAAGGGAATGACGAACAGGAGGACAATGAACAGGGAGAGAACAAGTGGCGAACGGGTCCGCGAGAGGAGGCCACCTGCAGCGGAGCGGATTCCCGAGGCCTTGTACATCATTGCCTTGAAGGTCCGGGAAACGGCATCGGCCTTCAGCAGGCCCCGGAGCGCCACACCCGCCAGCACGACCAGAACGACCTGGACCGCCCGCCACGGCCCGGCGAACGGGAACGCCAGCAGGCCCGCCCACAGGGGGAACGCAAGAACGGACAGATACCGCGTTTTGGTCTTCCGGGATTCGCTCATCGTGGAGCGAAATTATCTCATAACCTCGGTGGGAATTCAAGGAGTAGTTGGACCGGGTTCATGCATGATCAAGCTCAATTTCTCCGAGATCCGCCCTGCCTGCCTTGGGGTCGACCTACGGTCGACTTTTCCCCCCTTCTCGTTCTCTTGCTGCTACTTTCGCACGCGCTTCTTTCCTTAATCCATAGTGAATTCAGACTCAGGGTCGCACTAACGAGCCATTGTCTTCACCATGGACGAAATCACCAAGATGGTAGAAGAAGCGTTTGATGACCTAATTGACCAGATAGACCACGAGCAAGAAGGCAAAGTTAAGCTTTGCGTGCTCAGACGCCAACGCAGGCTACAACACCTGCAGATTGTTCGGGGGCAGCGGCTTGACAGCTGGCGCTGGCGCGCCACCCGCATCTGGAATGAGCGGGTATACATGGTTGGTCCAATCAATGATGATGTTATCCAGGTAGCTCTTAGTACCTTGGGTGGAATTACCGGTGTGAGCATCTTGCCGGCCCATTCTCAGCACCAACTTGGAACTTGAAGACCAGTTGTCGGATGCGATAGACTGATTGTAAACTTCCGCATAATTATTATCAGGGTCGAACAAGCTAAGGTACACTTTTCCTGCAGTTGCGTCTACCTTGCTACTAAACCAATATGTCTTACCAGGAGTAACTGGCTTCTTAGAGGAGCCGTGCACAGTTGAGTTTCCAACAGCTGATTCAATCTGTACGCAGGTCGAACACGTATCATCAGCAATGATCTGTGGCGCAACAATCCAAGGGTACCCGGAAGTATTGTCTATGTAGAATACGTCGTTAAGTGCATAATTCTTAACCACTCCAATATTGATAAATCCACCGAACGAGATAATAGGGTGATTTGCGGTGGCAGTGAATGTAATATAGTCTCCGTGCGCATCATCATTGAGAATAAGCGCCTGAGTGCTTGCGCCGCTGTATACAACGCCATTTACTGAGACCGGCCCGCGCAATGAAGTTGCGTTCGTTGGCCCCACGCTGAGACCGCCATTATTTCTAGCGATAGCCCAGCTTCCACCAACCGCATGCGCCCCACCGATAATGGAGCCTCCTTCGATCTCTAGGTACGCGTCGACTGCTAGCGCCGCTAACGCAACGCTCGGCATAGCAGCTATACATAGTGTAAGTAACCAGATCTTTAATCGCATAGGTTCTCCTTATATACCTGGAGTAGTTACTGTTACGGAGCAGTTACTGTTACGTTCGCGGGAGGCAACGGCTTCTTTACCTGAGTAACCGCTCCTGGGTACGGATAAGCTCCAGCATCAGGTGCGCTTCCATAGAGCACCTGAACTCCACTAGAGTTCTTATAGAGCCATACATTTTGGCCTGAGGTCCAGCTTATAGAACTTGCAAGAGTTAGAGTATTACTAGTACGGTTAATTGAAACTATCTGAACTACGTTAGTAGGAGTACCAACTGCAATCCAGTCGGCCTGAACACCTGCATAGGAGGGAGCATATGTGCCATCTTGGAAGTAGTTAGAGTCCGCTACTGTGAGGGTAGTACCAGGGCCTGAGTTTGTTGTAGTAGTAAGCGCTCCACCAACTCCTCTAGCTGGACTAGTGGACTGTAAGTGTAGGTCAGGAAGTGCAGAGTTAAACGGGTCCATTACTGTAGCGTCTGTATTAGCATTAACGAACTGTGGGCTAGCCTGAGTGTTTCCATCATAGTTAGTTGCGAATGTCTGAGAGCTAGTACTCCCTCGATGAGCGGCTACAGTATTAGAGTATAGATTATTCTTTACTACGTTTGAGCTACCACTACTAAAGTATATCCCAGCGAACTCACTTGAGTTAGTAGTTGTATCTATAGGAGTGGGGCTTACTTTATCGTTGAGGCCCGCGTCGAACATAGTGTTGTTATAGATTCTATTATTCGAGCCTGAAGTACCAGCATAGGCAGATGTTCCTAATGTATAGGCACTTGCATAATAGAGAGCATTGTATCTAAATATATTATAGGGAGTAGACATAGCCACTATGCCCATAGTGGCCTGAGAAGGCGTGACTTTTACTTCACATGTCTTAGCGGCGAATCCAAATCTATTCCCTTCAATAACATTATGCCCAGCCACAGTATTACCGACCTGGTTAGCCATATACACTACTCTGTTGCCGTATCCAGCCTGCCAGCCTTCATTATGGAGATAGTTATTTCTGACAGTATTATATCCAGTCTCCAGGCCCAGGACGTGATGCCCTCCGTGGTACATTATATTATCTTCTAATAAGTTATATTGAGTTGTATCATTGGAAGTATTTTCATTCCCTATATCTAGGATTGTTCCATCATCGCTTGTATTACATGAGCCGTAGTCGTGAAAGGTATTATGATGAATCCAGTTGTATTGAGAGTTAGTATCTACGACGTTCAGCTCCCAGTTCGTTGTAATATAGTTCCCAAAGTTCCCATAGGAAACGATGTTATAGCTGCCGTTCCTGATTACTAGCGCGTGGTAGCTTCCATTAGAGTTTACACTTGTAACTGTTACGTAGGACCTGCTTGACAGGCTAATAGCCGTGCTTGCGGTGATGG
The DNA here is from genome assembly GCA_963840455.1 of Nitrospirota bacterium. Classification (GTDB taxonomy): domain Bacteria; phylum Nitrospirota; class UBA9217; order UBA9217; family UBA9217; genus JAAXXJ01. The sequence continues at coordinate 162,667 of CAWIYV010000004.1, forward strand.
TGATAGTCTCCCCAGGATAGCCTTGGTACGTTATCCTAGCTGTATGACTTGTTCCAGACCTAGCAGGCGCTATGCCAGTGGAGTAAGTTCCAGCTCTCAAGTAGACCAAGTCTCCAGCGGTCAAGCTTGAATTAGCTGTACTCAGGTTACAGGCAGCCGCCCCACTCAGTGGCGTAGAGCCTGAGCAATTAGCCCAAGGTGCGGTACCAGTCGGACTTACCCAATATGTGCCCGCTTGCGCCAGCACCGGACCGGCAATAGTGAACATGACGATCAGTAGAGCAACGCTCAGCTTACTATTTTTGTTCTTCATGCTAAGCTCCTTTATGGCCCAGATCAACCTTGTCATATTTCAGCACTGGGAAAGAATATAATGCACTGTCACGTTTTACGATGTGATTCAAATCACGAATGTCCTGAGATTTCTGCCAGATAGAGCTCTTTTCTTGTGGCTTAAATCGCCCGTGGAGTCTTTACGGCACGGTCTTGCGGCTTGACAATTACCGTTTTTACCGTTCGCCGTTGACGATCCTGCTGATAGACGAATAATGAGGTCCATGATGATGAACGGCAATTTCCTGTAGCAGATAGCAATAACGCCCTACTACTTTTCTAGTACTTTCAGCATCGCTATTCGTCTTTTTCACAGGTTTTCACGGTAATCTTCGCGGAAGCCTTTCGATGGCTGGACGATGGACATGTATCTCGATCGTCTGCTACCACTGCACTCGCCGTCCCACTTATAAACGCTGGGGGCAAGACCCCGCAGCAATCCACGGGGAAGGCGCTTGCTCCTTGGATCCATTGACCCGCGCACTGCTGTGTGTCACGCCGTGTTGCGCCGGTCGTTGTCGTGAACTATTTCTTATGCTGGTGGCAGCGTTTGCAGTTGGCGTTGTCGCCCATGGCGAAGGCCTTTTTCCCGTTGTGGCAGAAGCCGCAGAACTTTCCCTCTTTCATAAACGCCATGACCATCTTGTCGCCGCCCTTCTTTGTCTGGAACAGCCCCGAGGTGTGGCAGACATCGCAGGTGAACCCCTTCTGGCCGTGCTTCGTGCCATCAAAGGTGACCAGGCCGCCAGCGCCGCCGGGAAACGTAAGCACCAGACCTTCGGGGATGGCCGACGACAGAACGGGGGTCAGAAGCAGCAGGAGAGGAAGGACAAAATAACAGATGCAGATAAGGTTCCTTGACATCGCACACCTCCCGGTAGAATCATTATACTTAGAAGCCATTATACCACGGTATTTTACAGAAACAGTACAAAGGAAGTTCCCTCAGAGACGTTGTTTCTAAAATGCTTTTTTGCTTCCGGCCCGGCCTGCGAATGGCCTTTCAGAATGTTGCTACTTGGACTGCGTAACACATTTACCGGAAGGTAAAGCAACGCAGGAAGCGACGTACTCAATGCACTTCCTTACTATGCAATAAGCTCATCATACTAACGTTGTTACCAGAAGGATCGTCGCTATTGCAAAAAATATGAACGCGCCGACGTCGAAGAAGAGTTCAAGTTTATACGATTCAGAAACGTTATCCGCCATTTTGTACCACCAGGTCTTCATATGATCTTCGTCGGATTCACCCACATAGAGGTGCCACATGGCGGTTTTATAGATGAACGCCTCGATCACTTGAAATGTCACGCCGAGCAGGAAAAGAACTGCAATGCTGATCAGGTAACCTGAGCCTTGCACTGTGTTCCACAATTCCTTATTTGAAAGGACCAGCGCCGGCGCACCAATGCCATACGCTATGAACCATGTTCGCAAGGTCTTCGCGAATTCTGCATACGCCTGGTAGTAACCGGTCTCCTCGCGCTGATCTGGAGTTGAGCTGCTGGACCGTTGCGATGTCTCGTCGGCTGGCATATTTCCCTCCTTCATGCAAATCCCCTTGGGATCAAACACCGGATATATGATATTTGCTCGAATGACCTAACGACCCGGACAATACGGAACCAAGGCGTCTCACGCAAAGCCGCAATGGCCTAAAAAATGAATCGGCCACTTAGGGAATTCACGCAAAGGAAATCTTAAGACCTGGTTAAAAACCGAGGATGTTATCAAAGTTACTCCTACTGCTTTTGCCCCGCGCCTTCCCCTGCCCGCTCCCACATGGCCGACGTGACCTTCCATGAGCCGTCCTCCTTCGCCAGAAGGACCTCGAAATTATAGGCGCCCAGCGCTTCGGGAAGGATGCCCCCTGCGGCCTCTCCTGTGCCCCGGCCGGTCAGGATGGCCTGGAACAGGGCCTTGGCCGTAGGACCGGTCACCACAATATCGATGTTCGGCATATAGACCGAGACCTTCTGATGCCGGAAAAAATAAAATGCCAGCAGGCCTTTGATGCCGTTGTAGTCATTGCCCTGCGGATCCTGGTAGGACTTCGAGATATGGTCCAATACCGATCGGATCTTCTTCTCTTCGGCTGCCTGCTGGACGCTGGTGACGACCTTCTTCACCTTGTCCTCCTCTGTTTCCTTGTGGCAGGCCGGGAAAAGCAGGAGGACCGCCAGGAGTATATATAGAAGACAAGGAACCCTACGCATGGATCATCTCCTTCCGCTTGTCAAGTGCAAACTCGTTGATTGATTGTTATCATATCATAGATCCGATCGTTTTCTTTTCGCTTTTCCCCCACACCGGGCAGCTCGGCCGCGACGACCGTGCGTTATGCATGCTCCAACCCATCGGGAACAAGAGCCGACGTGAAAGCAGTCCGTCCGCAGCGGAAGCGCTGCCGGGCTCCGCTAAATCGTAAGGGAACGAGCATCCGCATCCGGTACGCTTAGCACAGCGGAGCACCTGGCTGCCCAAAAATGGGGAATCGTTCTTTCTGCGGTCCGCTCGCACTGCGTTGCAGGCATGCAGTTTGTCCTTGGTTTCCTGTTCTGCTCTGTCCTATCCTCAGCACTTCCGCTGACGCACGTGCTGGAAACGACACGGTGATTTGCCCTGCATCCGTGACGCATGCCTATGCACCGTCAGTGCTCACGGACCGCAGGGGCTCTGGGAACTACAAGAATCTAATCTCTTGAACCTTCCTTACTAAAACCCCGGGCAGTCCGGCTGCGACGACTGGGCGTATGCATGCCCTCACACGGATCGATCAAAAAACCGACCCCAAAGCAGCGCGGCCGCAGGGGAAGCGCTGCAGGGAGGTGCCAGATCATGACGAGAACAAGCACCTGTAGCCTGCATGCTTAGCACAGCGTTGCACCGGGCTGCCCAAAAAAGGAGAATCGTTTTTTCTGCGCCAGGCTCCCGTTTGACTTCCGCGTAACGTAAGGCTATATTGACCCTATGGCAAAGCTCATCAAGACCGTCATCCTCCTCTTCTGGGTCGTGATGATGGGACTCCTCATCCACCGCACCTATCTCCGCCCCACGTCGGTCATCGCGCTGGACGTCATCACCGAGGAAGGTATTAAGACCGGCGATGAGTGGTTCGGGATCTACCAGCAGGATCGGAAGATCGGCTACGCCCACATGCGCGTGACGCTCGAAGGCGACGCCTATCACCTCGTCGAGGAGTCGGAAATGGACATCCTGGCGCTGGAGCGCGTCCAGCGCATCAGGACCGTCACCAACAGCTACGCCGCCAAGAACTTCCTGCTCAAGTATTTCGACTTCTCCCTCCGGTCCGATCTGTCGAGCATGGACATGAAGGGCGCCGTGGTGGGCAAACAGCTCGTGCTGGATATCATCACCGCAGGTGAAACGCGCAAGCAGAAGATCATCCTCAAAGAGCCACCGTACCTTTCGCCGAACCTGAAGCCTGCCCTGGTGCTGATGGGCCTGGAGCCCGGCAAGCGGTACCGGTTCCCGCTCTTCAACCCCGCGACCATGAGCACCGAGGACGCCTTCGTCAGCGTGGAGTCGAAGGAGACTATCAAGGTCGGCGACAGGTCGCAGACGGTCTATAAATTGAAGGAAGCCTTCCAGGGCATGGAGGCCTTCTCGTGGATCACCCAGGAGGGCGAGACCCTGAAGGAAGAAAGCCCCCTCGGATACTCCCTGCTGAAGGAAACGCGGGTCGAGGCCATGAAGCGGGACAAGCGCGGACCGGCAGTGGACATCATCTCCCTGGTGAAGATCCCCTCGTCTCCCATCGAGAATTCAGCAGGGGTGAAAACGATGCGGGCACGGCTCTCGGGAGCGCCGCTCACGGGGTTCGAACTGGACGGCGGCAGGCAGTCCTGGAAGGACGGCGTCCTGTCGGTCAGGTCCGTGGCCGGGACCGGCTCCTACCCTATCCCCTACACCGGGAAGGACCATGCCGAGGACCTTCAGGCAACCATGCTGGTGCAGAGCGATGACCGGACCATCCGCGAGCAGGCTGCCAAGATCGTGGGCAAAGAACAGGACGCGGCTGAGGCCACGAAGAAGCTGAACTCCTGGGTCTACGAGACGATCGACAAGCAGGCGGTCGTGAGCATCCCGAGCGCTGTCGAGGTCCTGCAGCAGAAGGTGGGCGACTGCAACGAGCATACGACGCTGTATGCCGCGCTGGCCCGCGCCGCGGGCATCCCCACGCGCATGGCCGCGGGCATCGTATATATGAAGAACGGCTTCTACTACCATGCCTGGCCCGAAGTCTGGCTCGGCGAATGGACGGCCATCGATCCCACGTTCGGCCAGTTCCCGGCTGACGCAACGCACATCCGCTTCGTCACCGGTGACCTTGCGAAGCAGGCCGAGATCCTGAAGCTTGTGGGGAAGCTGAAGGTGGAAGTGCTGGAGTACAAATGATTTGGAGCCACAGATGACCGACAGTAGGCGCCCCTTCATCCGCGGTTAAACAGAGACCCATGATCAAACTCACCAACCTCACCAAGGTCTACGGCAACCTCACCGCCGTGAAGAGCATCGATCTCGAGGTCAAGGCCGGCGAGATCTTCGGCTTTCTCGGCCCCAACGGCGCGGGCAAGACCACGACCATCAAGATGATGGCGGGACTCCTCCAGCCCACGGGCGGGAGCGTGGCGATCGGCGGCTTCGATGTGCAGAAGGAGCCGCTCCAGGCCAAGGCCATCACCGGCTTCATCCCCGACCGGCCGTACCTCTACGAGAAGTTAACCGCCGGCGAGTTCATGCGGTTCGTCGCGGAGCTGTACACCATGCCGACCGCGGACGGCCGCATCGACGAACTGCTCAGGCTCTTCGGCCTGACCGACTGGGTCGGCGAGCTGGTCGAGAACTTCTCCCACGGCATGAAGCAGCGGCTCGTCATGGCCTCGTCCCTCCTGCACCGCCCGAAGGTCCTCGTCGTGGACGAACCCATGGTGGGCCTCGACCCCCGCGGCGCCAGGCTGGTGAAGGACCTCTTCAAGGACCTTGCCTCGCAGGGCGTGACGATCTTCATGTCCACCCACACCCTCGAGATCGTCGAAGCCATGTGCACCCGCGTGGCAATCATCAACAAGGGCGAGATCATTGCCGGCGGCAGCGTCGAAGAGCTGGGGCGCCTGGCGCGGATGGAGAACAGCCACCTGGAGCCCATCTTCCTGAAGCTGACGGGCGGCGACGAAACGATCTAGGACCGCGCCTCGGAGGGACCATGCAGATCAAGGACTATCTTCCCTTTCTCCACTGGTGGCCAAAGGTCACGCGGCTTACGCTGCGCGCCGATATCATGGCCGGGATCACCGGCGCGGTCATTGTGCTTCCCCAGGGCGTCGCCTTCGCGATCATTGCCGGTCTACCGCCCGAATACGGCCTTTACTCGGCGATCGTCCCGGCGATCATCGCGGCGTTGCTCGGCTCTTCCCATCATCTGATATCCGGGCCCACCACCGCCATCTCCATCGTCATTTTCACGACCGTGAGCCCGCTGGCCGATCCATTAGGCTCTCATTATATCCAGATGGTGCTGACCCTCACATTCCTCGCCGGTCTGTTCCAGTTCGGTCTCGGCCTGGCCCATCTCGGAGCGTTGGTCAATTTCGTGTCTCACTCCGTCGTCGTCGGGTTCACGTCCGGCGCCGCCCTGCTCATAGCCACGAGCCAGCTCAGCAACTTCTTCGGCGTCCCCGGGTCGAAACGGCACGCCTTCATCCATTTGTGGGAGGACCTGCTGAGCGCGCTTCCTCACACCAATCCCTACGCGCTCGCCATCGCCGTTGCGACGCTGATCACCGCGATCCTGTTCCGGCGTTATTTTCCGCGACTTCCGGGCATGCTCTTCGCCATGGTCATCGGCAGCGTGCTGGCCTCGGTGCTGAGCGCAAAGGAGCACGGCGTTCGGCTCATCGGCTCCCTTCCGGGCCACCTGCCACCTCTGTCCAGCCCCGACCTCTCGACCGCCTCGGTGCGCGAGCTTGCGCCGGCCGCGCTTGCCGTTGCCATGCTCGGCCTCACCGAAGCGGTGTCCATTGCCCGAGCGGTCGCCACGCGCTCGCACCAGCGCATCGACAGCAACCAGGAGTTCATCGGCCAGGGGCTATCCAACATCATCGGCAGTTTCTTTTCGAGCTACGCGGCGTCGGGCTCCTTCACCCGCACGGGAGTGAACTACGAGTCTGGCGCAAGAACGCCGATGGCCGCCGTCTTTGCCGCGCTGTCTCTCGCTGCCATCCTCCTGCTGATCGCTCCGCTCACAGCCTATCTTCCCATCGCGTCCATGGCGGGCGTGTTGCTGGTCGTTGCTTATGGGCTCATCGACTTTCATCATATCAGGACAATCGTCAGGACGAGCAAACCCGAAGCCGCGGTGCTCGCTGTCACATTCATGGCAACGCTCCTCGTGGAACTGGAGTTCGCGATCTACGTGGGCGTCATCCTTTCCCTCCTGCTGTACCTCAACCGGACGTCCCATCCGCACTTCATCACCCTTGCTCCGGACCCGGACAGCGACCGGCGGAGCTTTATCAATATCACGAGGAAGCCGGTGGATGAGTGCCCGCAGCTCAAGATCATCCGCATCGACGGATCGCTCTTCTTCGGTGCCGTGGACCATTTCGCCCAGGAGCTGCGCGCCATAACTAGGAACACGCCCGAGCAGGCCCACATTTTGATCGTCGGGAGCGGCATCAACTTCATCGATGTCGCGGGTTGCGAAGCCCTTGCCAATGAGGCGCACCGCCTGCACGTAAGCGGACGGAAACTGTACCTCTGCACGCTGAAGAGCGAGGTATTGAACACCCTGAAGCGCGGGGGATATTGCCGCCGTATCGGCGAGGAGAACGTGTTCCCCTCCAAACTCGAGGCGATCGAGAAGATCGTGCCGCGCCTCGACCCGGAGCGGTGCCGGATCTGCACGGTGCGCATCTTCCGCGAGTGCGCGCACATGCCCGGCGCGAGACCGCCTTTATGACCCATGCGCTACGCGATCCTGTCCGATATCCATGCGAACCTCGAAGCGTTCCATGCCGTGCTGGCGCGGACCGCGGAGCTGGGCGCGGACCAGGTGCTCTGTCTCGGCGATGTTGTGGGATACAATGCGGACCCGAACGCCTGCGTTGATATCGTGCGGAACGAAGGCATCGCCTGTGTTATGGGGAACCACGATGCCGCTGCCTGCGGTGCCGAGGAGCCGGACAGCTTCAATCCGGCGGCGCGGGCAGCGGTCCTCTGGACACGGGAGGTCCTGACAGCGGAGAACAAGGATCTCCTGCGGGGCCTGCCCCGGCATCTGCAGTTCGGCAACATGGTCCTCTGCCACGGTTCGATCAACGACACGGACCAATATATCTTCGAGGACAGCGACGTGCGTGAAAATCTTGCCGTGATGGAAACGCTGCCGAGCAGGCCGCAGGTCTGCTTCTTCGGCCATACGCACATGAAGGCCGCCTACAGCATCGCAGGGGGTGTCTTATCCAGGGCGCTGTCGGACAAGATCCTCCTGGCTGGCGGCACACGGTATCTCATCAACCCCGGCGGCGTCGGGCAGCCTAGGGACGGCGACCCGCAGACACCGTTCCTTCTCTATGATACGGCGGACAGGACGGTCGTCTTCCATCGTGTGGAGTACGACATCGCCGCCTGCCAGAGAAAGATCCTCCGGGCTGGCCTGCCCGCGAGGCTGGCGGAACGTCTGGCGATGGGAAGATGAGGAAGTTCATAGGTCATAGGTCACATAGTTCATAGTTCAAGGCTGAAGGTTCAACATTCTGATACCAGGATTTTCTCTGCGTCCTCTGCGTCTCTGCGATAAAAGATTTTTATCAACGTTTTGTCTGTATTCGTGCCAGACCGGTGAAAATTGAATTATGCTTATTCTCTTGCTTCCCCGCTATCACGCCGTCAAGAACCGCCTCATGCGCCTCAAGCCGGGCGACGGGCTGAAGACCTTGATCCTCGCGCTCCTGGGGGTCGCGTTCTGGGCCTTCCTGTTCATCGTGGCGTACCGGGTGCTCACCTATTTCCGGACCGTGGAAGGGCTCGGCGACCTGCTGGCCTTGCGGCTCCTGTCCATGGTCCTTCTGACCTTTTTCTCGATCCTGGTGTTCAGCAACATCGTCACGTCCCTCTCCACATTCTATCTCTCGGGCGAGTTGGACATCCTGCATTCCTCCCCCGTCAGGGTCGAGAGCATCTACCGCGCCAAGTTCATCGAGACGCTGATCGACTCGTCGTGGATGACCCTCATCTACGGCCTGCCGGTCTTCATCGCCTACGGAGCGGTGTTCAAGGCGGGGGCCTCATACTACACCGGCCTCCTGCTCACGATCGTGCCGTTCCTGATCATCCCCGCGGCCATCGGCATCATCGTGACCATGCTGCTCGTCTCCGCCTTCCCGGCGCGCCGCGCCCGCGATATCCTGGTGCTGCTGGGACTCCTCTTCTTCGTGGTCCTCTACATCCTGTTCCGCATGCTCCGGCCCGAGAAGCTCGTTGACCCCGACGCCTTCCCCACCCTCGTACAGTACCTGACGGCAATGCGCGGCCCCGTGTCGCCGCTCTTCCCGAGCTCCTGGGCATCGGACGCGCTGTCGCCGCTGCTTAAGCGGGGGGCGGGCGAGGCCGTCTTCTTTCTGCTCATGCTCTGGAGCACAGCCCTGGCCGGCATCGTCATCGGAGAATGGGCCTGCAGCAGGATCTACTACGCCGGGTGGTCCCGTTCGCAGGAAGGCAAGAAGGCGAGGCTGTCGCGCTCACGGGCCGCTGACCTCTTCTTCCATATCGCCGTCCTGCCGTTCCGGGGAAGGATGCGGGCCATCGTGCAGAAGGACATCAAGCTCTTCTTCCGGGACGCCTCCCAGTGGTCCCAGCTCTTCCTGCTCCTGGCGCTCACGATCGTATACATCTACAGTTTCAAGCTGCTGCCGCTGGAACGCTCGCCCCTGCCCACGATCTTCATCCAGAACCTCATTTCGTTCCTGAACCTCGGCATGGTGGGCTTCGTCACATCGGCCGTGGCGGTGCGGTTCGTGTTCCCGGCGGTGAGCCTCGAGGGCGAATCCTTCTGGATCGTCCGTTCGTCGCCGCTGCCGCTCAAGGATCTCCTCTGGGCCAAGTTCTGGTCCAGCGTGCTCCCCCTGCTCGTCCTCGCCGAGGTCCTGATCGTCCTGTCGAACGTCCTGCTCAAGGTCTCGACGCTTATGATGGCCATCGGCGTCACCACGGTCGCCCTCATGACCTTCGGCATCGCCGCCCTCGGGATCGGCATGGGCGCCATATTCCCCCGCTTCCGGTACGAGAACGTGGCGCAGATCCCCACGGGCTTCGGCGGCATCGCGTACATGATCGTGACCATGCTGTTCATCGGTGCGGTCATCACGCTCGAAGCCTGGCCCGTCTACCGCATATTCCTGTCCCATTCCATCGGAGCCGGTATGGGCCCGGCAAGATGGGCATGGGCGGCCCTTTCCTTCTTCCTGGTCATCGTCCTGAACGTCCTGGCGGTCATTTTGCCCATGAAAACAGGCTTGAAACGCCTCATGGCCCGGGAAATCTAGATTCCTTCCTGACCACAATATATTGTGGTTTTCAGACAAATCAATACCTTACCTTGTTATTTTTCCCTTTACAAAACCCTGGTCGTATGATATAAACCGAGTTGAAAATCGTTCGGATCACCATGCCGCTCTATTGGATTTTGAACCTTGAATTTTCTTTTTCCTTTGAGGAGTCCTATGCAGCTCAAGTCCCTCGACATGCTCGGCTTCAAATCCTTCTTCGAGAAGACCACGCTCCATTTCCAATCCGGAGTCACTGCCGTGGTCGGTCCCAACGGGTGCGGCAAGAGCAACATCTCCGACGCCATCCGCTGGGTGCTGGGCGAACAGAGCGCCAAGCACCTTCGCGGCGACAAGATGGAGGATGTGATCTTCAACGGCAGCGAGTCCCGCAAGCCCCTCGGCCTGGCCGAGGTGACCCTCACGCTCGCTAACGTGTCGGGCCTGCCGTCGGAGTTCGGCCAGTACAGCGAGATCGAGATCACCCGCAGGCTCTACCGCTCCGGCGAGAGCGAGTACCTGATCAACAAGATCCCCTGCCGCCTGAAGGACATCCGCGACATCATGATGGACGCCGGCGTGGGCGCCAAACTCCATGCCATCATCGAGCAGGACCGCGTCAAGAAGATCATCGAGTCCAAGCCGGAGGACCGCCGGTTCCTGTTCGAGGAAGTGGCGGGTGTGATGAAGTACAAGGCCCGGCGGCAGGAGGCCCTCTCCAAGCTAGAGTCCACCCAGCAGAACCAGCTCCGCGTGAACGACATCCTGACCGAGGTGAAGCGCCAGGTCAACTCTCTGGACCGCCAGGCCAAGAAGGCCGAGCGGTACCAGAAGCTCCGGGCAGAGATGAAGGACCTGGAGCTCCGGCTTGCCAGCGTTGAGTATGCCAACCTCGGCGGGGAGTGGACAACGTCGACGGGCGAGTTCAAGGAGGCGGAGGACGAGGTCACCGGGCTCCACGCCTCGCTCAGCACGATCGAGGCCGCCATCGAGGAGACCCGAGCCGAGGCGCTGTCGTCGGAGCGCGAGCTAGCCCTTCTCCAGCACCAGTTCCATGAGACCGAGAACGCCCTGCGGCAGGCCGAGCACCGTGTCGAGATGTCCCGGACCCAGATCGCGGCGCTCACGGAGCAGCGCGGCAGGGACCTGAAGGACATCGAGTACCTCAGCCAGGAGTCCGAGCGGAACGCGGAGCAAAAGAAACGCTTCGACGAAGAGTCCGGCAGCATTGCGGCGACCCTTGCCAGCCAGAACGCCATCCTCCTTGAACGGACCGCAGCATTCGAGGAGCTCGCCCGGTCGCTCAAGGGCAGGGAGGCCGCCCTGGAAGCGGCCCGTGCGGGCGTATATACCGCCATGACCGATGCCGCCGCGGAAAAGGCCCGAATCGCAAATCTGGAAATGCGCATCCACCAGCTCGACGAGATGGATGGGCGGTCACAGGCAGAAGCGGACGAGCTCGCGAAGAAGTGGGAAGGCCTGAAGGTGCTCCTCGGCCAGAAAGAACAGGAGATTGGTGCGATTGCCAGCCGGAGATCCGGCCTTCAGGAAGAGCATGCCCGCGTCACTGCCCGGCTGGAGGCTGCCGTGACGCGGAAAAAGGAGCTTGACGCAGAGCTCGGCGCGACGAAGAACCGCCTCGCCGGACAAAGCTCGCGCCTCCACTCGCTCATCGAGCTCGAGCAAAGCCTCGAAGGGTACCAGAAGGGCGTGCAGTCCGTGATGGCGGCGAAGAAGCAGGCCTCTGCAGAGCGGGTGGGCACCATCCACGGCCTCGTGGCGGACATCATCGAAACGGAGCCGAAGTATGAGACGGCCATCGAGGCGGTCCTGGGCGACCGGCTTCAGAACGTCGTCGTCGGCTCGCAGAACGATTCGCTTAAGGCCATCGAATATCTCAAGTCGAGCGGCGGCGGACGGAGCACCTTCATCCCCGAGACCCCGCGCGAGATCAGGACCGAGCCCTTCGTGAAGAACGGCCACGCCGGCGTCATCGGGAACGCCCTGGGTGTGGTGCGCTATAAGGACGATTACAAGAACGTGGCGCAGTACCTTCTGGGCGACGTGGTGGTCGTGGACACCATGGATACGGCGCTCTACCTCTGGCACAAGAACGGCATCCACAAGACCATCGTGACGCTGACCGGCGAGATCGTGGACCCCTGGGGCGCGGTCACCGGCGGCACCGCCGACGCGGGCGGGTCCGGCATGCTGCGGAAGCGGCGTGAGATCAAGGACCTGGAGAGCGAGGTGGCGGCCCTCGGGGCACGCATCACCGGGATCGAACAGGACGTCCATGCCCTGGAGGCCTCCATCAAGGCGGACACGCGCGCCGAGGCGGAGCTTTCCGACGAGGTCCACAAGGCCGAACTGGAGCTCCTGCACCAGGAAAAGGACGCTGACGCGCTCCGTGACGAGGCGAACCGCACCGAGGCCCGCGCGAACACCCTTGCGGCGGAACGCGCCGAGCGGGCCGCACGGCGGACGGAATTCCGTACCGAGATCGACCGTTCTTCCGCCATGCTCCGGGACCTCGAGGACGGCCACAGCAGCGCCCAGGCCAGCATCGAGACCCTTCAGCGCGAGCTTGCCGCGGAGCGCGAGAACCTGGAAACAACCCGTGCCGGCATCACCGACATCCGCATGGCCGTCGCCGCCCTTCAGGAGAAGCAGGCCGCTGCTGCGAAAGGCGTCGAGGCCCTCGAGCTTGCCGGCGTGGACCTCGCCGAGCGGCTGCGGAAACGCGAGGCCGAGATCGGCGAGATCGCCGGAAAGGTCCGGGAGCTCGGCGACGCCATCACCGCAGCCGAGGAGGATATCCGCGGCCACATCACGGCCCTCGAGCGGGAACGCGAGACCCTGGCCGTCAGGCAGGAGGCCCACGCCGAAAAGACCAGCGCCCTCGGCTCCCATGAGGAGGAGGCCCGCCAGGTCCGGCACGACATCGACGCGGCGCAGAAGCGCCTGTCGGGGATCGAGGTCAGGCGCACCGAGCTCCGCATGAAGATCGAGCACCTGAAGGACAACATCTGGACCGGCTACCACACCGAGCTGGAGGCCGTGGTGCAGGAGCTGGGCCAATTCGAGATCGACCTGGACGCGTCGAAGCACCGGGTCAGCGAGCTCCGCGAGAAGATCGACCAGATGGGGCCCATCAATGTGGATGCGCTCCAGGAGTACAACGAGCTCAAGGAGCGCTACGACGTCCTCTCGGCCCAGCAGCAGGACATCAACGAGTCCATCGCGAACCTCAAGGCTACCATCGCCAAGCTCGACGTCGAGACCATCGAGCTCTTCACCCAGTCGTTCGCCGCCATCCAGCAGAAGTTTCGCGAGGTCTTCACCCGCCTCTTCGAGGGCGGGCGCGCGGACGTCATCCTGCTCGACCCGGCCAACGTCCTCGAGTCGGGCATCGAGATCGTGGCCCAGCCGCGGGGCAAGAAGGTCCAGAGCATCACGTCGCTGTCGGGCGGTGAGAAGGCGCTGACGGCCATCGCCCTGCTGTTCGCGGCCTTCCTCGTGAAGCCGAGCCCCTTCTGCATGCTCGACGAGGCGGACGCCCCCCTGGACGCGTCCAATGTGATGCGCTTCACCCGGCTCATCCGCGAGATGAGCGACCGCTCTCAGTTCATCGTCATCACGCACAAGACGGGGACCATGGAGATGGCAGACGCGCTGTACGGCATCACCATGGACGAACCCGGCTGTTCCAAGGTGGTCTCCGTGAAGCTCCGCGAGGCGGCCCTGGCGTAGCCTCCCCGCATCCGATGTGCTTCTCCTGTCCGAGCTGATCCTCTGCCTCCTGACTTGCCCAGGCGGCAGGGGACAGCCCTGGCAGTGCGTTCCAGCAGGACCGGACTTGCCCCGGTCCTGTTTTTATTTGATGCATCCCCATACGGTTTCCTCGTGACCTCAGTGTTGGCCTTAACGTATTTCCTGCTTCATCATCCTTGCTTTCGCCGTATCGGCATGATACATTCTGGCACCATGGTACAGGCCGGATCACCCATACGGTACCTTGTCCCGATGCTGGCCCTCCTGGTCGCGGCCCTCTGTATCGCCGTCGTTCCTGCAGTCCGCGCGGAGGACGGCCAGCCCGCCGTTCCGCCTACGCCTCCTCCCGAGTTCTACAAGATCGAGTTCGAACCTGATGCCTACTACACCAGCCTCGGCCTGTACCTCGCCCTGACCAAAGCTCCCATCCCCCATGTCGGCGAGCAGAGCGAGAAGGACCTCTACCTGACCCTGCTCTCCCGGGCATACGCACCCCGCTTCCTGGTGATCGAGGGCAGCGTCAACCCCCTCCCCTATGCGGGCACCTATATCAAGGAACATGATCCGTCGTTCTACGAGAACGCACAGGTAACTGGGAGCTTCAACTGGGTGCAGGCCGTCACCGCGGGGTTCGAGGAACCCTACGCCGTGTCGGCCTTTCTGGGGAACATCGTGGATTTCTCCCTGCCCGGGAGCAAGGAGAGCAAAGGCATCGGCTACAGCGGGCTGCTGTACAGCCAGGGGACCTACCACATCAAGAACAATACGCTCATCCGGGACGACTGGTGGGAGCTGGAATGGAAGGTGAAGGGCGACCGGAAGAAATCAGACCAGAAGCTGAGCTGGAGCTTCCGCTTCGGCGCCAAGCTCCATGGAAATCCCGACATCACGGACATCTACTACGTCTCCTTCCGCCGGAGCAGGCTTGACTACCGGCCAAAGCGGGACACGATCTTCAACAATAGCGGGTTCGAGTACACCATGGACCTGAAAAAGAACACCTTCACGCCGATGCGGCACTACTTCTTCGTCGAGAAGAAGTGGCCGCTTGAGGGAAAGAAGATGGCCTTCGCCCTGGCAACGGGATTCGTGTGGGAGTCCGCCGACAAGTATTCAGGTGAGCTCGCGACCGGCAAGCAGGGCAGCAGCACCCAGATCATCCTCCGGCCGAACATCGAGTTCTGAGAATCCGCTTCAAGCCAAGCAAATTATCTGCATGAAGGGGGATGGACATTCTGCCCATCCCCTTGTCGTCAACCGACCCTCACACTCGCGGTAATTTCTCCCGCTGCGGTAATTTCTCCCGCTTCTGTTCTTTTCCCAGGAGCATGGTTCTCATCTGTTCGTACAGGCCGTTCCATTGCACGGGATCAGCTCCACCAAACATGTCTTATTGGTATTCATAAAAAGGAGACATGCCCGCGGGCAAGTGTCAAATTCTAATTTCAATTTGACGACATGCGATACTGCGGAATATCCATAGAAGATGCTGAGATTCTGACGTAATGGTTATACGGTATCGATGCGGGTATGCGCAATCACCCTGAAGGGGTAACAATGGGGGAGGAATCTTTGAAGAATTGCTCCGCTTATTCGGAGCTTTCCTCAGGAGCACGGGGGCCAGCGCTGGCTGAAGGAGCTGTCCGGAGTTCCGGCGCCAGGATCTGTTCCCGCGTTATGCTGTCCAGGGGAACGGTCAAGACCTCGAAGGACGTAAGCGGCGGATCGAGCGCGTTCAGGAGGGTCCGGGCGCGCTCCTCGTCGGCAGCGCAGGCCAGCGCCCGGATCTCCGTTCCCTCCCGGACGACCGTGACGCTTTCCGGGACATCCATCGGTCCACCGGCGTCCGTCTGTGCCGCGCCGGCGAAAGCCGCCATTACGGAGCGGTCCAGCGTGGTCATGATGCGCTTGCCGCCGCGGTACAGTTCCTGCTCGGAGAGGAAGGAGAGCAACACCTGCTGAAGCGCCCGCAGATGACAGGGCCTGACATTCTCGATCCCGGCCGATGGCAGATCGAACCGCTTTGAGGACTGGTCGCGGAGCTGCAGGGGCTCGGCAAGCGCCTGCTGGTATTCCTCCTGGGTCAGCAGCTTCGCCTGCTGCATGTTGAACAGCACCTGCTCCTGCCGATGGCGCGCCTTGTCCGGCCGTTTAAAAGGATCATAGTACTTCGGGTTCGGCAGCATGCCGGCGAGCAGCGCAGCCTCAGCGTTCGTCAGCTCCGCGGCATGCTTGTCAAAGAAATAACGGCTCGCTGCCTCGATGCCGTGCAGGTCGGGCCCCCACTCCACCTCGTTCAGATAGATCTCGAGGATCTGTCGCTTGGTCAGGACCTCCTCGGCCCGCCGGGCAAGCACGAACTCCCGCAGTTTCCTCCCGATAGTCTTCTCCTTCGACAGCAGTACGTTCTTGATCATCTGCTGGGTGATGGTGCTGCCGCCGCGGGCGAAGCGCTTCTTCTGCACGTCGTGCTTGAGCGCCTCCCAGACCGCCTTGTAGTTGACGCCTTCATGGCCGAAAAAGGTGTCGTCTTCGGCGGTCACGACCGCCTTGATGGCGATATCGGGCAGCGAGGAGATCGGCACCCAAACGCGGAACTTCCGTTCGTAGTAGGATGCGAGGGGCCTGCCGTTCCGGTCCAGCACCTCGGACGCTGCAGCAGGGCGATAGTGTTTCAGGACGGAGATGTCAGGAAGATTCCTGAGGGACAGGAACACCCAGACCGCGGGGACCAGGATGAGCAGCGCCAGAGCGGCAAACCCCCAGAGAAGGATCTTTTTCATCGCAGGAGGTTACTTTTTCCCGGTTTCGTTCTTGTGATCGTGGTCATCCCTCCTACAGGAGGGACCAGGGTCGATGCCTCAGCCACCGCCGCCGCGGCGGAGGGATCCGATCACGAGCAGGAACGCGATGCCGATGAGAATATTGATGAACTGGTTGTCACCCATGGTTTTCTTTTCCCCGTTGGTCTTGAAAGGATAATGTTACTGCCTACTCCTTCTTATCCAGCATGGCCTGAATGACCTGCTGTGCCGCAGGACTCATCCAGTCAGCTGCGCCGATGATCTTTCGCCGGACTACCCCCCCGCGGTCGACAAGATAGGTCTCGGGGAACTTGAAGGTTCCATAGGCCCTTGATACGGACTGGTCGGGGTTCAGGAGCACCGGCAGGGCAAAGCGGTTCTTCTGCATGAACTGCCCGACGGCGCCTGCTCCGCCTTCGTCCACGCTCACGGCGAGGATCTCGAGGTCCCTGCCGAAATAGGCACGGTACAGGCGCTCCAGCGTCGGGATCTCCTCGACGCACGGCGGGCACCAGGTCGCCCAGAAGTGCACCACCACGACCTTGCCGCGGTACGATGACAGGTTCACCGTCCTCCCGTCCAGCGACGGGAGCTGGAACTCGGGCGCGCGATCACCTTCCTGAACGATCCTCACCCGCTGCCCGCCGTTCTGCCCGAAGAGGAACAGGGCCCCGACAACTGCCAGGACCGCGATGACGATGATCAACGCATTTTTCTTCATCCTCTCACAGACCTCCCTTGTCGACGAGCGCTCCCGCGAAGCACCCCGCAGCAAGCTGCGGGGCATGCATTCGTTCCTGGGCGCATGAACGGAAATGCATTATACCGCGGCGTGAGCGGGCGGGCAAGGAAAAATGTGGTTTTAAAAACAGAACCCCTCTGTTATAATGAACATCTATGATCCGCGAGATCAAACTGCTGGGGAAGGCCAATGACAAGGTCGACTATTCCGTGACCATCACGGGCGCGGACCTCAGCAACCGCTATTACTACGAGTCGGTCCCCGAGGGGGACCGGTTCTTTTCGGGCGGGAACGAGTTCATCATAACCAAGACCGGCGTCCGCTACATGGGGACCGGCGGTCACGTCTGCCAGTACATGTTCGGTGTTGATCTTCCGCTCAAAGACCTGCTCCGCAAGGACGTGGCGAACCGTCTCGTGATGTTCGGGGCCTATTACGACAAGGCCGACAGCATTACGTTCAGCAACACCACGGCCGGCGAGGAGTCCTTCGACCGCATCTTCCTCACAGGCAACGCTGTTTCCAACTTTTTTTTCTTCGTGGACACAACGCTGAAGGCCGAGATTCGGGAGGTCCAGCGGGATGTCCTCCGGAAGCTGGGCAAGCAGGTGAAGCGGAGCGAGGCCGTGGGCGTGCGCGACGATTCCCGCTTCTGCCGGGAGATCTTCGACGCCCTGGAGGACCCCAGGGCCTTCGTGTTCCTGTTCCGGCTCGTCAACCTGCACACCGAGGAATACTTCGCCACGTTCAACAAGATGTACGCCGAGCACAAGCAGATCCCCCCTCACGACATGGAGATCCTGAGCGCCCTCGCCGACCTCCACGACCTCGCCCCCTACCAGCAGGAGCGCATCAAGATCGACGGCATGTACAAGCTGACCGAGAACAAGAAGGTCGTCGACGAGTACAAGGACATCCTGATCGCCGTCTCGGAGACGGGCGAGGTAAGCCCATCAGAGCTGGCCAAGCTCTCGCGGCTCCGGACACTGAGCCTCCGCCTCAACATCCCGAACAACCTGTTCGATACCCTCGACGAGCTCCTGCTCAAGGACATGCAGATCATCGAGGTGGAAGAGCCGGACTACATCCGGGAGACCCGGGCCATCTGCGAAGGGTTCTTCCTGAAGACCGGCGATCTCCGCGGACACGTGGTGCCGGAGGATCTCATCAAGCTGCTGAAGGCCAAGCAGCGGTCCATGACGAACCGGGACCCTGCCTTTGAAAGCTTGCTGCTGGACACGGTCCGCGCCTGCGACGAGAACGCCCGCGACACCAACGACATGACCATCCTGGAGGGCATGAGCCAGGTCCTGACCTATTTCGACCGGTACGACAGCGCCGCCACCGTGATCAACAACCTGGCGTTCATGGAGCGGTCATCCCTCAATGAGGACAACATCCGGAGCCTCGCCGGCAACATGGACATCTTCGACAAGGTGAAAAAGGGGTTCTTTCACGAGCTCTTCATTGCCGACCTGAAGGAGAACCGCTACCTGACCCGCTACGGACGGAAAAAGGTCGACACGCTGTACCGGGGGCTGGAGAAGATCCGCTCCGGCGATACCACCTACCGCGAGCTGGCCGCGACGCTCAACACCGTCAATGCCGAGGAGCGCATCTACACGACCATCCACCGCTACATCAAGGAGCGGTTCAAGAGCATCTATGCCGAGCTGAACTCCAAGGAGGATCAGGAGATATTCATCCAGGACCTGAACCGGGAGGTCCAGGCCAAGGGCCTCACCAAAGGGCCCGTCCCCCACGCCATTTACGAAGAGATCATCCTGGACATCCGGAAGGAGTCGTTCTACCTCAACAACCTCCTGCCTCACATCATAGTCTCCCGCGACAACCGGGTCCGCGAGGACTTCCTCACCAACAGCGGTCTCGACCGGTTCTACGTCGAGGAGCTGGAACGTGATTACTTCGACATGAACCAGATTGACATCTACATCCTCGAGGAGCTGAGAAAGTAGCCATGTTCAGAGCGAAGATCCTCGACCGGTACATCATGCGCGAGCTCCTGGCTCCCTTCTTCCTGAGCATCGCCGTCCTCACGCTTGCCCTCTTTCTGCAGAAGATGTTCCGACTCACGGAGCTGGTGCTGTCCAAGGGGTCCTCGCTCGCCGAGACGGGCAAGCTTCTCCTGTACATCATGCCCGGCTTCCTCGCGATGACCATCCCCATATCGCTGCTGGTCGCAGCGCTTACGGCCTTCGCCCGTCTCTCATCGGACTCGGAGGTGACGGCCATGAAGGCGTCCCGGGTGAGCCTCTACGCCATGGTCCGCCCGGTGATGAAGTTCTCCATCGTCCTGTTCTTCGTCACCGCCGTCATCGCCCACTTTCTGGCTCCCCGCGCCACGTTCGCCTTCAAGGCGCAGCTCTTCAACATGCTGAAGGCACGGGCCATGGTGGGCCTGGAGCAGGGCATATTCAGCAGCACCTTCGACGGGATGGTCATCTACGTGGACAAGATGAATTCCCTGGACGACATACAGGGGATCTTCATCTCCGACGAGCGTTCAGGGAGCGAACCGTACACCATCGTGGCGAAGCAGGGCCGGCTCATCACCAACATGGAGAACCTGAATGTCACCCTGATCATGGAGCACGGCTCCATCCATCTGCAGCCGCGCGCAGAGGACGTCTACTCGCTCATGTTCTTCGACTCGGGACGGCTCAACATCGACATCAACCGCGCGACCATGAGATACAGCGGCTCCGGGCGAAACATCGATGAGATGGACAGCCGCGAGCTGCTCGGGGCGCTGCGGCAGGCGCGCACGGCAGGAGAGCCCACCAAGAACATCGAGATCGAGTTCCAGAAGCGCATGTCCATCTCCTACGCCTGCCTGGTCTTCGGGCTCATCGGAGCCCCCCTTGGCATCCGAAAGAGCCGCACAGGGAGATCGGCGGGCATCGCCGTCTCCATCCTCGTGATCCTCGTGTACTACCTCATCCTCGGGACGGCCTCAAGGCTTGCGCAAAGTGGTGCCGTATCGCCGGCCGCCGCGACCTGGGTCCCGAACGGTCTGATCACCGTCGCCGCCGTCGCGATGGTGGTGAAAAAGGGCGACGAGATCTACTTCGGAATAGGGCCCCGCATCAGTGCCCTGGTGCGCCGCCTGGCGTCGTTCTTCCGGCGAGGGGGACATACACCATGAAGCTGCTCGACCGCTACATATTCATGGCATTCTTCAGGACCTCGTTCATGGTCCTCGCGGGGATCGTGGTCCTCTTCCTCTGCATGACATTCCTGAGGGAGGCCGACGACTTCATCAAGTACAAGGCCACCTTTGCCCAGATCGCAGCATATTATCTCTACAGCATTCCCAGCATGGCGGGCCAGGCCCTTCCGTTTGCCGCGCTCATCGGGACCCTGCTCTCCCTGGGGAACCTTTCCCGCCACCAGGAGATCACCGCCATGCGCGCCGGCGGGGTCAGCCTCATCGGCATCATTGTCCCGGTCCTCGTTGGCGGCATCCTGATCTCGGGCCTCGGGTTCGTGAACAACGAGATGATCATGCCGGTCTACACCGCCCGTGCCGCGTTCATCCGGAATGTGGAAGTGGAGAAAAAACAGCAGCGGGTCATCTTCCAGCAGCGCCGCCTCTGGCTCCGGGGGCCGGACAACAGCATCGCGAACATCGACCTCGTTACGCCGGACCGGAAGGAGATGATCGGCGTCAACATTTACAAGTTGAATCCCGATTTCAGTGTCCGCGAGCGGATCAAGGCCGGGCGGCTCGTCTGGGAGGACACCGCCTGGAAGCTCCGGGAGAGCCAGAAGTTCGTCACCCGGGACGACGCCATCATCTCCCAGAAGGCGGACGGCGAGGTATACAACATCGTGGACAGGCCCGAGGACATGGGGATGATCGTCAAGAGCTCCGAGGAGATGAACTTTACCGAGCTCTGGGATTACGTACGGAAGCTCAAAGGCAGCGGGTACAAGGCGGTACGGTACGAGGTGGACCTGCACGGAAAGGTCGCCTACCCCTTTGCGAGCCTCCTGATGGTCATGATCGCCACCCCCTTCTCGCTCCAGCGGGTGCGGAGCGGTGGAGCGGCCCGCGGCATCGCCCTGTCCCTGCTTATCGCCACGGTGTACTGGGCACTCACCAGCGGCGGCAGAGCCCTCGGGCTTTCCGGTGCAATGCCACCTCTCCAGGCCGCATGGCTTGCCAACACGGTCTTCGCGGTCCTGGCGATTGCTGCCATCGTCCGGATGCAGCGGCAAGTGTAGGATCGTTGACAAGAACTGGCCATGGTGTTACGGTGTAATCAAGGAGCGCTGACGAAACGGCATGAAAAGACTTTTCTTCTCCCAGAGCATGCTTGACAGCATGGTGGAAGCGGGTAAGATCAAGGTGGACAAGGGCATCCTGACCATGCTTGCCGGAGACCACCCGACCTTCTCGCTGCACCCTGCGTTCCGCATCGTCAGGACCATTGACGACGGCGCGGACCCCAACGGCCTCGTGGGCCAGATACGGTCCGAGGCGGGGCTCAGGGAGCTGGGCGCCGAGACCTATATGGACTCGGTCATCTATAAGGATATTGCCTACCAGGCGGACACCGGCTTCATTGCCGAGAAACGGGTGCCTGTACAGGCAACGGAAGCGAAGACCGCGCCGAAGCCTGCGGAGCAGCCCGCGGCAGTCGCCGAGCCCCCTGCGGATACGGCCAAGGACGCGAACGATCTGTCCAAGTTCATCCTGGACAACCTGCTCTGATGCCAGACCGTTCCTCCCCGCTCACACGGACCGGCAAGGTCCTGCTCGGCATCGCGCTCCTTCCCTTCTGTGCAGGATTCGCCTGGCAGCTCGCCGTCATTTCCATGAGGGTCACGTACCAACCCCTCGTTCCCTACTGGTTCGCCGGCGGGTTCATCCTCTACGTCGTCATCCACTTCCTGTTCAAGAAGCCGATCCTGAGCTATGTCGTGGGTCACGAACTGACCCACGCGCTCTTCGCCGTCCTGTTCGGCGGCTCCGTAAAGTCCTTCCACGCCAGCGAAAAGGGAGGCCAGGTCCAGATCACCAAATCGAACTTCATCATCACCCTGGCGCCCTACTTCTTCCCGCTCTACACCTTCTTCGCCCTTGCCGCCTACTGGCTCGCCCGGGCCGCTGACGCCCCCGTGCTCGAGCCCTGGCTTGTCCTCATCGCCGGGGCTGCCTTCGCGTTCCATATCATCCTTACGCTGATCTTCCTCCAGACCGACCAGAACGACATCAGCGAGCACGGCGCGTTCTTCTCCTACCCCCTCATTCTCCTGTTCAACATCGTCCTGACCGCGCTTCTTATCCGTCTCCTGCTGGCGAGGGATATGAGCTACCTTGACTTTCTGGTTGATGGTATAATGAGGAGTGTCAGCCTGATCGTGCTGGGATCAGCGAAGCTATACGGGTGGCTCGCGCGGTAGCAGCGCTTCACCGTAGAATGGCAGAAAGATCGATCTTCACCACGGAGTCATGGAGAAAACTCCTTCAACGCTGATGATCGCTGATACAGTTTGATTGACGCAGAAACGTCTCATGATGGTCTGACAGCGAAAATCATAACCAATCATTATGTATGTCTGCGTTGAATTCTTTCTTCGTCCTCTGTGGTAGCGTGAGGTAAGGTTCATGCTCATCGTGGGACTCACCGGCGGTATCGCCAGCGGCAAGAGCCTCGTGACCCGGGTCCTCCGGGACCTGGGCGCGCATATCATCGACGCGGACAAGATCGTCCATGACCTCCTGGCCCCCGGCCAGGACACCTGCCGCGAGGTGGTCGGACATTTCGGCAAAGAGGTACAATTACCTGACGGTTCCATCGACCGGAGGAAGCTCGGCGATATCATCTTCAACCATCCTGAAGAACGCGCCTGGCTCAACCAGTGCATCCATCCCCGGGTGTTCGAGGCCTATAATCACCAGGTCCGACACCTCAGCGAGCGTCAGCCCGACGCCATCGTTATCATGGACGCTGCGCTGCTCATCGAGACCGGCTATCACAAGCATATGGACAGGCTCATTGTGGTCTACGCAGATCAAAAGGCCCAGATGAAGCGTCTCATGGAGCGGGACCGGTTCACCCTGGAACAGGCCATGGCAAGGATATCGAGCCAGATGCCGCTTGACGAGAAGCGAAAATACGCAGACTTCGTCATCGAGAACACCGGAACGCGCGAGGCAACTGAGCAGCAGACTCGGGAGATCTTCGCGAAGCTGAAGGCAGAGGCAGGCAGGCGGGAATAAGCGGATGCAAAAACGGAGTCAAGCACCTACCGCGAGGGCGCGAAGGTCGCCAGGCTTTGATTCTATAACTATGGTAAGCCGTGTTTTCCTTCGCGTTCTTCGCGTCTCGCTGAGAAGCGCCTACTTTTGGTCGCGGTTAAAATGATCTCTTTCTCTTTTGGATCCACGTTATGAAGAAATTACCCATCAAGGTTGTCCCCATGACCCGGGCACATATCCCGGCATGCAACGAGATCGTGGCGACGTCAGAACCGTGGAAGACCCTGCGGGAGAGTGTCGACTTCCTTCCGTCCATCAAACGGAAGCATGCGTTCGTGGCGGTCATCGAAGGGTCCGTGGCCGGCTTCGTGATCTTCACGCCCGAACCAGTCTTCGCCCGAGGCGGGTACCTCCGCGCCATCGGCGTGGCATCTGCGATACGCGGGTTCGGCGTCGGAAAGCTCCTGATGGCTTTCGCCGAGAGAACGACGGCAAAGAAAGCCCCGAACTTCTTCCTCTGCGTCTCATCCTTTAACAAGCCTGCCCAGGCGTTCTACCGGAATAACGGGTATGCGAAGATCGGGAAGATCGATGGCCTGATCCGAAAGGGCGCTTCGGAGTATATCTATTGGAAGAAACTGCGGTAGAAAGGGAATGTGCAACTAACTTCCTGTTCGTTGCATGCGCTGCCATCACTGCGTTAATGCATAATACAAGCTCTATTCTTGAACATTCATCATTTAGGACTTAAATCCCAAATTCCCTTGTGCTTCTCTCTTTCTGACTATCGGGGTGGTACCGTTTTTAGGGGGGCAAGAGGATATGAAATCTGAAGGACAACCAAGAGATCGCCGTGCTCTGCCGGAGAACTATAAAAAGTTCCATAAGGAAGTGGCCGGTTTTATTCCCGGTTCAAGGCTTTTTTGCGACCCGTTAAGGACCCTTGCATACGGCACGGACGCTAGTTTCTACCGGCTCATCCCGAAGATAGTGCTTAAGGTGAGGTCTCCTGAAGAGGTCTCAAGAATACTACAGATTGCCACACGCTGCAAGGTTCCTGTTACATTCAGGGCGGCTGGCACCAGTCTCTCCGGCCAGGCAGTGACCGACTCTGTGCTGATCGTACTGGCAGGTTCATGGAAGAACTATTCCATTCACGACAATGGTGAACGGATAATCCTCGAGCCCGGCGTAATAGGTGCCGAAGCCAATCGTTACCTCAGCCCCTATGGCAGAAAGATAGGCCCGGATCCTGCTTCAATAAACAGCTGCATGGTTGGCGGTATTGCAGCGAATAACGCAAGCGGCATGTGCTGCGGTACTGCGCAGAACAGCTATCAAACCGTTGAGAGCATGAGGATCATCTTCTGTGATGGTACGAGGCTTGATACCGGAGTTCCTCAATCGAGACGTTCTTTTGCAGAATCCCATAGGAAGTTGATCAAAGAGATCGAGGATATAAGGAATGAAATCCACAATGACCATGCGCTCAGGGAACGAATCCGCCACAAATACCGCATAAAGAACACCACCGGATACAGCATCAATGCCTTCATCGATTATTTCGATCCCTTTGATATTATCCTCCATCTCATGATCGGATCGGAAGGCACGCTCGGATTCAACGCGGAGATCACGTATAAGACAGTGGTGGAGCACACCCATAAAGCGAGCGCGCTCATTGTTTTCCCGAACATAGAAAATGCCTGCCGGGCAGCTATTATCCTTAAAAGAGGGCCCTCTTCTGCAGTGGAGTTGATGGATAGAGCATCTCTCCGGTCCGTGGAAAGCAGGGAAGGGATGCCTCTGTATTTGAAGCACCTGGGCGAAGAGGCTGCAGCACTCCTTTTAGAGACGAGGGCGGACGACGAGATTTCACTCAAGAGACAGGGGGAAGAGATAACGGCCTCTCTCCGGCCTGTACCGACGGTCTTCCCGGTATTGTTTACCGATAGGAAAGATGAATCCGAAATACTTTGGGACGTGAGAAGAGGACTCTTCCCCGCTGTGGGAGGCGCGCGGAAGATTGGCACGACCGTGATCATAGAAGATGTCGCCTTCCCGATTGAAAGGCTTGCCAGTGCTACGCTTGAACTGGAGCGGTTGCTGAAACAGCATGGCTACTACGAGGCGATCATCTTCGGCCATGCCCTTGATGGGAACCTCCACTTTGTCTTCACACAGGATTTCAGCAATCCCGAAGAGGTGAAAAGATACCAGCGTCTTATGGACGATGTCTGTAGCATTGTGGTTCATAAATACGACGGTTCTTTAAAAGGTGAACACGGGACAGGCAGGAACATGGCCCCCTTTGTTGAACTTGAGTGGGGGGAAAAAGCCTACAATGTCATGAAGAGGATTAAGAGGGCCTTCGACCCCTGCAACCTTCTGAACCCCGGAGTCCTGATAAATGATAAACCTGCCGTGCATCTCGACAATCTGAAGCCGCTCCCGAAAACCCATGAGATTGTCGACAAATGTATTGAATGCGGTTTTTGCGAGGTGAAATGCCCCTCACGGAATCTCACAACGACACCGAGGCAGCGCATCGTAATACAGAGGGAAGTTTCACGATTACGTGCAATCGGGGAGACCCCTGATCTCCTGAAGCGCCTCGAAAGAGACTATGCATATCTCGGCGAGCAGACCTGTGCGGCAGATGGCCTCTGCGCAACGGCCTGTCCGGTTTCGATTAATACCGGAGATCTCGCGAAATATCTGCGCTCTCTGCGGAACAGCAGAAGGAAGGTTCGTGCTGCTCAATGGGTTGTCGATCATTATTCCGCTGTTACATCAGGCGTCCGATCAGGCCTTCAAGCAGCTGACGCCGTCCACTCGCTGTTTGGCACATCACTGATGAGCAGCCTCACAAAAGGGGCAAGGGCCTTGTCAGGGAATACAATCCCCCTCTGGAATCCCCATATGCCAAAGGGGGTCCCACCGTCGATATTCCGGGACATCAGAAAAGGTTCCGACCGCAAGGCCGTCTATTTCCCAAGCTGTGTCGTGAGGACTATGGGCCCCTCCAGGAAGGATACAGACCAGAGAACGGTATTCGATGCTGTGCTTTCTGTTCTGGATAAGGCAGGTTACGATGTCTTGTTCCCTGACGGAATGGAAAACCTGTGCTGTGGCATGCCGTTCGAAAGCAAAGGCTTCTTCGAACAGGCTGATCAGATGTCGCGTGAGCTCGAAAAGGCGCTCCTTGACCGCAGTAATCAAGGAGAATACCCCGTGCTCTGCGATACGAGCCCATGTCTGTACCGTATGAGAAGAGCCTTTAGGAGTAATTTCAAACTCTATGAGCCTGTAGAGTTTATCCACACGTTCCTCATGGACCGCTTGGACTTCAGGAAGGTCCCTGAGACTGTGGCGGTGCACATTACGTGCAGTTCGGCAAAGATGGGACTAGCTGACAAATTCAGGGCTTTGGCGGCAGCCTGTGCCGAAAAGGTCGTGATACCAGAGAATGTTGGCTGCTGCGGTTTCGCAGGTGACAGGGGCTTCAGCTATCCTGAACTGAACCGATCGGCCCTCGAGGAATTGCGGGCATCACTGCCCCGTGATTGCCGGTCCGGATACTCGAACAGTCGCACCTGCGAGATTGGCCTTTCCCTTCACGGCGGGATCGGATACCAATCCATAGCCTATTTGGTCGACCGGTGTACGGCAAAAAAACAGAAAAGGGAGACGTGATCTCCGTTGGATCGATTTTTCAAAAGGATTAAGGGCGACCTGCCGCCGCTTATTGTGCCGGGTTGAGAATTGGACTTTATGGGTTTGAGGGTTCCTGTTGTGGAGCGGTGACGTGCAAGTTTCAACCTGTATTCGGCGCTTTCTATATATCAAGTGATATTGCAGTCTTGTGGATACTATGAATAGGCAATGAACCCATGAATGGTGCTACCGGCAGAGCCAATTCTCTGATTATCTAGACAACCGCATATCACTTCAAGCAGTCCTCAATATCGCCTCGTACAATCCCCACACCCCGAACAGGATGAACAGGATCGCTGCAAACCACTTTACCTGCTTCTCCGGAAGCTTTTTATGCAGGACAATGCCGACGATGATGCCGATGGCGTCTGCGATCAGCATCCCCGCAGTGGTCCCCGCCCAGACCGGGATAATCGTGTTGAAGTCCGCGGCAAGGGCGACCGTGGCGAGCTGGGTCTTATCGCCCATCTCAGCAATGAAGAAGGCTATGGCAACGGTCCAGAAGGGGCTGAAGTTGAACCGCTTGTCCTCGTCCCCCAGCTTATCGCCCCGGATGGTCCAGAGACCGAAAAGGATGAACGAGACAGCAGCAGCGACCTTGATCCAGGACATCGGAATAATATGCGTGAGGTAGTTCCCTGCGAGAACTGCAAGGAAGTGGTTCGCGGCAGTCGCGACGAAGACGCCCCACATCACGGTCTGCCACCGGAAGCGAGAGGCAAAGGCCATTGCCAGGAGCTGGGTCTTGTCGCCCATCTCGGCAAGGACGACAAAAGCTAGGGAGGTGAGGAACGCGGTCAATTCAATATCTTCCTAGTGTGATTGTTTTCCATCTACACGCCTGACGTTTATCAATGAAGGTATCATTACTATACATCATCCTTACCGTTATCCCCGAATGCATCTAATGGGGATCCAGAAATTACCTCACGGGACCTGGATTCCCTATCCATAACCCCACGGTTATCCTTCCCTTAAACGAAGGGGATGGGTAGTGAGAAGTTAATCACCGCGGGAATGATGATGAATGTGGCCGGTGTAAAGAAATCAGCCCTGATTCTTCTCAGTGATCTCTGTGTCTCCTTGGTGAAATAGCCTACTTCAGAACGTCCTGCTGTTTCTTGACCAGCGCCTTGATGCCCTTCTCGCCCAGGGCCAGCAGTTTCCCAAGCTCCGCCTTGGAGAACGGCTCACCCTCTGCCGTGCCCTGCACTTCTACGATCTTTCCCTTCCCGGTCATCACCAGGTTCATGTCCACCTCGGCCCCCGAGTCCTCGATGTAACAAAGGTCAAGCATGGGCTTGCCGTCGACGATCCCCACGCTTACCGCGGCAAGATAATCCAGAACAGGAACATGCTCGATCAACCCCTGCTTCTTCACATGCCGCAGGGCATCGACGAGCGCGATATAGGCGCCTGTGATGGATGCCGTGCGCGTGCCGCCGTCCGCCTGCACTACATCGCAGTCGATCAGCACCGACCGCTCGCCCAGTGCCTTCATGTCCACCACGGACCGGAGCGCCCTGCCGATGAGCCGCTGGATCTCGTGCGTCCTGCCGCCGACCTTGGACCGCTCCCGCTGGATGCGCTGGCCCGACGAACGCGGCAGCATGGCGTATTCCGCCGTCACCCAGCCCGTGCCTTTGCCGCGCAGGAACGGCGGGACCGAATTCTCCACCGTCGCTGTGCAGATGACCCAGGTGTCGCCCATCTGGATCAGGACGGAGCCTTCCGCCGACTTGATGTAGTTCCTGATGATCTTGATCTTGCGGAGTTCGTCCGCCTTCCTGCCGTCAGTACGCATGAAACCTCCATTGGGAACTACGGATGAACAGCCTTGTTACCCACAGATGAACACAGATAGAATCAAAGTCGATAGTAACCACGGATGAACACGGATAAGACCAAAACCAATGCGATCAAGTTTACCGCAGAGATCGCGGAGATTACAGGGGAAAATCAATGACCATTCTTTTAATAACTGCTTCAGCAACCACAGATGGACACAGATAGAAACGAAGATCGATATAAACCACGGATGTAGACCTAGGCAAGAGACACGATTTCACGCTGTAACTTCCCAAACAGAGGAGCTTCCTGTCTTTAATCTGTGTTCATCCATGGTTCCAGAAGTCTTCATTGTCTTTGTTTCCACCGTGTTCATCCGTGGTTCAGTCAGAACTGAAAGTACTTGGTCCTGCTTCTTCCCACGGGCTTCGCCTTCTTCAACATCTTTTCCACAAATCCCTTCGCCTTTTCCACAGCCTTTTCCACAGGGTATCCCTGGCCTATGAACACGGCAATGGCGGAGGAAAGAACGCAGCCCGTGCCGTGAAAATCGCCTTTCAGGCGCTCTGTGGAAAAGCTCAGCACCGTTTTTCCGCCGTAGAGCGTGTCGATCGCCGGTCCGGTCCTGTGGCCGCCCTTGATCAGCACGTATTTCGGCCCCATATCCATGAACTTCCCGGCTGCAAAATCCATATCCTGGTCGGTCATGATCCGCATCCCCGTCAAAACCTCTGCCTCAGGTATGTTCGGGGTGATCACGAGTGCCAGGGGGAACAGGCTCTTCTTGAGGGACCTGACCCCATCCGGCTTGATCAGCATCGTTCCGGAACTGGAGCGGATGACCGGATCAATGATCAGGTTTCTGATCCGGTGCTTGCCCATTGCTTTTGCCACGGCGTCAACTGCCTGCTTCGTGAACAGCATCCCGGCCTTTATGGCGTCAGGCTTGATGTCAGAGAGAAGCGTCTCGATCTGCTGTGACAGCTCCCGGGGGATAACCGGACAGGCTCCGATCACACCCCCGCTGTTCTGGATCGTGAGCGCAGCCGGTATCGCCATCCCGTATGCGCCGAGCGCCTGGAAGGTCTTGAGGTCAACTTGGATGCCTGCCCCGCCCGAGGGGTCGGAGCCGGCGATGGAGAGGATCTTGATCATGAGGCAGCCACGATGCGGTCGATAGTCATGAAGCAGTCGAAAAGCGGTCAAGAATCCAGTTCTCGTCTCCCGTCTTTACCGTTGACCCCTTACCACACGTCTAACAACGACGGAGTTCAATCCAATTTCAGCTTGGTCAATTCCAGCGGATCAACCTTCGCGCCCTGTACGCGCACACCCCAGTGGAGATGTGCGCCCGTGGACCTGCCGGTCGATCCCACCAAGGCGATCACATCGCCCTTCCGCACCGCCTGGCCGTACTTGACCATGGCCTTCGAGAGGTGGAAAAACATGGTATAGATGCCCTGGCCATGGTCCAGCACGACGCTGTTGCCTGAGTAAAACTGGTCGTCCACCAGGATGACGACGCCGTCGTTCGGCGCCTTCACCGGGTCCCCCTCGTCGGCGGTAATGTCCACGCCCGAGTGGGGGTTCTTGGGAATGTTATTGATGATCCGTCGCACGCCGAAGGGCGTGCCGACCGTCTTCCCCGGCAGCGGATCGATGAAGCGCCCTCTCCAGACGCGCAGGGAATCGACGGGCCAGATGGCCGCCATCTTCCTTTGATCACGCTCTGCCCGCGCCTCGTTCTCGGGCGAGAGGACCACCATGTCCTCTGGGAGGGTGAGCCGTTGGACCGGATACTTCTTCTTCGAGATCAACACGTCCCGGGAAAGCGGTGTACCGTCCACGGACAGTGCGAGCTGATAGGTACCGGGCTCGGTGTTCAGGTCGATGCCAGTGACCGCCTTGGCGGCGCCCTTCGCTGGATTGAAGTGGAGCTGTTTTCCCCGGAACGAGCCTTCCACCATTCCGACCGCGTTCTTCACCGTCACGACCATGAGCCCGCCGGGAACGATCTTCTTAGGCGAGATCAGGACAGACGGCTCCGATGCAATGGCTTCGATTCCGACGAGCAAGAAGAGCACTACGATAAGTACCCTCCCTATCAACTGCATCGCTGCTCCTTGACCCATGACCCATGCCCCTGGACCCTTAATGTATTCCGCATTCCGCACTGAACCGTTCCCCCCCGCTCCTACGTTTTCCTGGCTTCTGACTTCTGGCTCCTGGCTCCTGATTTCTTCAAATACTTCGATACCCCCTTCATGGAGCAGAACTCGCCGCACATGCTGCAGACGTCGGACTCCTTGGGCAGGCTGGACTCGCGAAGCTTCCTCGCCCGTTCCGGGTTGATGGACAGCTCGATCTGGCCCTTCCAGTCCAGCGCCTTCCTGCGCCGCGCCATTTCCTTGTCCCATTCCATGGCGCCCGGGACGCCCTTGGCGATGTCTGCGGCGTGGGCCGCGATACGGGAGGCAATGACACCCTCGCGTACGTCCTCGAGGTCAGGCAGGCGCAGGTGCTCCGATGGAGTGACATAGCACAGGAAGTCGGCCCCGGCGGCCCCGGCGATGGCGCCGCCGATGGCCGAGGTGATGTGATCGTAGCCCGGCGCCACATCGGTCACGAGCGGCCCGAGCACGTAGAACGGAGCTCCCTTGCACAGCTCTTTTTGAATTCTGATGTTCGTCTCCACCTGGTTGATGGGAACGTGGCCCGGCCCCTCGATCATCACCTGCACCCCTGCGTCGTGGGCATGGTCCCGCAGCTCGCCCAGCGTGATGAGCTCCTGGATCTGCGCCCGGTCGGTGGCATCGGCAAGGCAGCCCGGCCGCATACCGTCGCCGAGCGAGAGGGTCATATCATACTTCTTCGATATCTCAATGAGCCGGTCGTACTGCTCGTACAGCGGGTTCTCGGCCTCGTTCGTGACGATCCATTCAAGATGGAACGCTCCGCCGCGGCTTACCACGTCCATGATCCTGCCCTGCGTGCGAAGCCGCTCAACGCTCTCGCGGGTAACGCCGCAATGGACGGTGATGAAGTCCACGCCCTCCTCGGCCTGCTCCTCGATGACGCGGAACAGGAGGTCCGGGTCCATCTGGACGATTGACTTGCCCTGCTCCACGGTTTCGACGGCGGCCTGGTAGATGGGCACCGTGCCTATTGCAACGGTGGACTGTTTCAGAATTTCCTTCCGGATATCGATGATCGGCCCGCCGGTGGAGAGGTCCATGACCGCGTCCGCGCCTGCTGCGACCGCCACCTTGAGTTTCTCGATCTCGTCAGGAATGGACATGCGGTCCTTGGAGGTCCCGATGTTGGCGTTGATCTTGGTCCGGAGGCCCTTGCCGATGCCGAGCGGCGCGATGTTCCCGTGCCGGTTGTTCCGCGTGATGACGATGGTCCCGTTGGCAACGCCCTCCCGGATAAGCTCTACGCTCACGCTTTCAGCCCGCGCCACCGCCTCCATCTCGGGAGTGATATTTCCTTTTCGTGCTTCGATGATCTGGTTCATAACTCTACCTCGCCTCGTTGCTTCCGGGCAGGAACGAGTCCTACCGGGGAGAGCAGTCTAGACAGACACGCCGGTTCAGAACGGTCGCCGCCTGAACGAACATGGCCGCGGCCTCTTTTATGTCAGGGGCAGCCAGGATGGCCGAGATCATCGCCATACCCGAGGCACCGGACATAATAACCTGCCTTACATTCCCACTTTTTATCCCACCGAGCGCAAATATTGGAATCTTAACTTCATTTTTTAGTGCTTTTATAGCATCTATCCCCACAGGAGCACCATATTCTGATTTTGACGGGGTCTGGAATATGGGCCCGAAGGTAATGAAGTCGGCCCCGCCAGCCTCTGCTGCCCTTGCTTCTTCCGGATCATGCGTTGACACACCTATCAGCAGCCCCTTGCCTGCGGCCTTCCTGACGGCTTCAGGAGGCATGCTCTGGTGGCCTAGATGCACTCCGTCGGCGCCAGCTGCCACAGCCACGTCGACCCGGTCGTTGATGAACAGCTTCGCCCCGAACTCCCGGGTGATCGCCCGCAGTTCCTGCGCCAGGGCAAGCAACTCCCGCACCGGCAGGTCCTTCTCCCTGAGCTGCACCGCCCTCACGCCGCCCTGGAGCGCCAGCCGGACAGCCTCCGGGAGAGGCTTCACCGCGATCTTCCGGTCGGTAATGAGATACAGTCTGAAATCGACGGACAATGCATGATCCTTTCACCGCAGAGAACGTCAAAAGCAACTGCACTTTTTTTTCTCTAAGACCGGAACCCAGACCCTCGACTTCCTCATCTGCCGTTCCTCTGCGGTAAAACGCCTAGCTGCTGATCATCCCTTCGACGGGGCTGCTGGCCGTGGCATAGAGCTTCTTCGGCATCCTGCCGGCCTTATACGCGAGTCTTCCCGCCATGACGCCGTACTTCATGGCCTCCGCCATCCTGATCGGGTCCTTTGCCGCCGAGATTGCCGTATTCAACAGCACGGCGTCGCAGCCCAGCTCCATGGCTATGGCAACGTCTGAGGCCGTTCCCACGCCCGCATCCACAATGACCGGCACCTTTACGGACTCCATGATGATCCGGATATTATAAGGGTTCCTGATGCCGAGGCCTGACCCGATAGGCGCGGCAAGCGGCATGACCGCAGGGCAGCCGATGTCCACAAGCTTCTTCGCCATGACGGGGTCATCGCTCATGTAAGGCAGGACGATCAGCCCCTCCTTCAGCAGCACCTTCGCAGCCTCCAGCGTGGCCTCGTTGTCCGGGAAGAGCGTCCTCTCGTCGCCGATCACCTCGAGCTTCACCAGCTTTGTGATGCCTGCCTCGGCGGCCAGCATGGCGGTCCGGATGGCGTCCTTGGCCGTATAGCAGCCCGCCGTGTTCGGCAGGATCTTGTACTTCTTCGGGTCGATGTAGTCGAGCAGATTCTCCTTCGACTTGTCGATGATATTCACTCTCCGCACCGCGACCGTGACCACGTCCGTGCCCGAGGCCTCGATGGCCCGCCGCGTCTCGTCGAAATCCTTGTACTTCCCCGTCCCGACCCAGAGCCGGGACTTGAACTCGATGCCTGCGATCATCAATGTATCGTTGGTCATGCTATTGCTCCCTCATGAATTACCTTGCCGCAGGGATCTCGGAGCGCAGAGAACTTCTCATACGATCCGCCTTGCGACCTCCCCGGCGACCTCTGTGCCCTCTGTGGCTACTTTTTATTGTTCTCTTTTTTCTTCGCTTTCTTTTTCGCCAAGACCCCGCCGCGCGCGTGGACCTGCACGTAGCAATTGTACGAGGCGAGCGCCTTCCCGCTCTCGCGGTCCGTGCTCTTCTTGTAAACCACTTGCAGCCTTGTCTCGTCGCTCTCGAACCGGAGCAGGTCCTTCAGCCGCGACAGTACGCTGTCCACGAAGGCCTTGCTGCCCGTGATCCTGACACCGTCCTCGGCGTAGGTGCTGCCCTCGTGGGTGTACCGCACCGCCTTGGGAGCTAGCTTCTGGTTGACACGCAGCTTCGCCCAGTGCTTCAGGAACGGCTTCTTCTCCATGAGGTCCCTCCTTTGCTCTGAGTGACGAGTGAAAAGCGACAAAGCATGATCGGTCAGTACCGCTGCCTTGCCGTACCCTTCAACTTTCAACCTTGAATTTTATACGTAAAACCTTGAACCAGCGCCTTCGGCGCCTCCTCCCATGAAGCTCACCACTTCCAGGGCGTCGCCATCCTTGAGCACGGTGGACACATACACAGCCTTTTTCACGATCTCCTCGTTCCGCTCCACCGCCACCCGCTGGTGCTGGATGTTCAGGAGCTCGAGCAGTCCGGAGACGGTGAGTCCGTCGTGGACGTCCTTCTTTTCGCCATTCAGCGTGATCGTCATAATGAAAAAGCCGTACCCGGGATAGGGTACGGCTGGAGAGGTTGGATGCTCATGGTGTACTCGCCTTCCCTACGCCGGCACTACCCGGATCAGGTTCCAAGGGTCGTCCTGGATCAGGACTCTCAGCCTCGCGGCTCCCCCGGCTATGTGCAGGTACAATACAGCACTTTCCGGCATAAAGTCAAGGCATTCCACGTTATCCCTGACCCCATTTCCGGCATTTATCCGTTCAGCAGCTTCACCACGGCCATGCCGTCGTCATAATGATCGATGATGTTCAGCGCGCCGAAGGCCTGGTCGATGCGGAACAGGTTCAGCGGGTCGAGACCCAGGGCATCCGCCAGGATGACCCGGTTCACGCCGCCGTGAAGCAGCATGGCGATCTCCTGGTCCGGATGCAACGCAATGATCCTCCTGTACTCGGGCAGGATGCGGTTCCGCACGTCCTGCAGGCACTCTCCCGCTGGCGGCCGGTAGCTCAAGAGGTCGGCCCGCCAGGCCTTGTACTCCTCGGGAAATCGCTGCTTGATCTCCTCCGCCGTCAACCCTTCCCACTGACCCACGCTCCGTTCCCGGAGCGCACGGACGGGCGCAGAGGACAGCCCCAGACGCTCCGAGATGATCCTGGCCCCCTTCACCGAGCGGATAAGATCGCTGGAATACACCGCTGTGACCGGTTTCCCTTCCAGCAGCCAGGCAAGGCGGTGCATCTGCTCGACACCCTTCGGCGTGATGTCAACGTCGATATGGCCGTTGTATCGTTTCTCGCCGCCATTGTCGACCTCGCCATGGCGCATGAGATAGACGCGAGTAACCATGTGGTCTTCCGCTTGCCCGCCTCTCCGTTTAACCTTGAACCTTTCGTTCCTATCGTCCACTCATCAGGAATACGAAGATGAGGAGCGTCAGCGTCTCGCTCATCTCGCTGGCCGCACCCACGGCATCTCCCGTCACGCCGCCGACCTTACGGACCACATACCACCGCCAGAGCATCGTGAACATCGCGATCATCAGGGGGATCGCGATGGCAAGTACCGCGGTCCTGTTGTCATGCACGATAACATAGGCCGAGATCCCGAGCGAGACCACCGACGCGGCGATGAGACCTCCGATACGCACGTGGCCCACGAAGGCCTTGCCCAGCCCGTCCTCCCGGCCGTAATCCGCTTGGAACATCATAAGCATCTGCGACCATCTCCCGAAGGCGGGCGCGGTCAGCAGTGCGGCCGCCTTGTAGTCATCAAAAAGATTGTTCAGGCAGACATACTTGATCAGCAGGACAAAGACGATGCTCAGGACGCCGGCGGTGCCGATCCTGCTGTCCTTCATGATGGCAAGGCGCGACTCCCGGTCGGCACCGCCCATGATGCCGTCGATGCTGTCGGCGAGGCCATCGATGTGCAGGGCCCGGGTGATGACCATGGACAGGATGAGCAGGAAGATGTTCGCAATGGAGTCGGGGAAGAACCACAGAAAGACCCGGTCGGCCCACACCAGGATGAGCCCGATGAAAAGCCCCACGAAGGGGAAGTAGGTCATGGACCGCGCCAGATCGTTCTCACCCACTTCGTGGTCCTTCCTGACGGTGAAGACGGTGAGGAACTGGAGCGCTGTTATGAAATTATGCAGCATCGTCTATCCTCGGGAATATTTACTTTGACCTTTGGCCCTTAGCTCGAACATTCAGGCATCTCTCTATCAAAAGCATCTCACGCAAAGCCGCACTGGCCTAAAAAATGAATCGGCCACTCAGGGAATCACGCCGTGAAAATCTTCCGGATGTCAATAAAACCTGAGTGGGCATCTTCTCCTGTTGTGAAGAACTTGTTCCTCAATGATCAATCCCCTACGCCTCGCGCTTTACCGGTTCTTCGCCCTTCTCCGCAACGCCCGCATCGGCGAAGGTAGCCATTTCCATCAGGATCTTCACCCCGGCCTCGACGAGCGAGATGCCCAGGGCCGCGCCGGTCCCTTCGCCGAGCCGGAGGTTCAGGTCCAGGAGCGGCCGCTGTTCAAGGTGCTCCAGCGTCTTCCGATGGCCGATCTCCACGGACTGGTGAGCGGCGATGATGTACCCCTTGACCAGCGGGTTCATTTCAGCGGCAATGAGCGCGCCCGCCGTGGAGATGAACCCGTCCACCACGACCGGGATGCGGTGAAGCGCCGCGCCCAGCACCAGGCCGGCGATGCCGGCGATCTCGAAGCCGCCCACCTTGCTCAGCACGTCCAGGGGGTCCTTCGGATCGGGCCGGTTCAGGGCTATGGCCTTCTTGATGACCGCGATCTTGCCCTTGAGCGACGCGTCGTCGATGCCGGTACCCCTGCCCGTGACCAGCTCAGGCTCCGTCCCGGTGATGACCGACACGATGGCCGAGGACGGCGTCGTGTTCCCGATGCCCATGTCGCCGGTGCCGATGATGTCGAGGCCGTCCCGGTATTTTTCCACCATCTCGACGCCGGCGAGGATGGCCTGCTCCGCCTCTTCCCGGGTCATGGCCGGCCCGGCAGCCATGTTCCGCGTGCCGCGACCGACCTTCCGGACCTCGAGGCCCTCGGCGGGCTCGAAGTCGTGGTCGACGCCGATGTCCACCACGATCACCCGGGCGCCGCAGTGCCGTGCCAGCACGTTCACGCCCGCGCCGCCTCGCAGGAAGTTATAGACCATCTGGGGCGTCACTTCCTTCGGGAAGGCGCTCACGCCCTCTCCGGCCACGCCATGGTCTCCGGCAAAGGTAAAGATGATCTTGTTCCGGATCTCCGGCCGGTCCTTGCCCGTGATGAGGCAGTACCGCCGCGCAAGCTCCTCAAGCCGTCCCAGGCTCCCCTGCGGCTTGGTGAGATTGTCCAGCCGCGCCTGGATCGCCACGGCGCGGGATCCATCGACGGGCTGAATTCGTTTAAGAATGTCATCAAGTCTGTTCATCGCCGTTTCCTTTCACCGTCCGTATTCAATAACGGCAGGTAAACGCAGAACATCACCGAAAATGTATGATTTGTTATGCAATGCTGCCTTAACAGCGTCCATCATAATCCAGTCATATCTTTCCGCATTGTATGCTTGTCCTCTCCATGCGATTACTTTATTTTCAAGGGCATCCCCGACGTTAAAAGGTATGCTTCATCGGAGGCCTGCGCCATCTGCTGGTTCACGAACCCCGCAAGGTCGCGGAACCGGCGCGCCAGGGGATTGTCAGGAACGATGCCGAGGCCCACCTCGTTCGACACGATGATGCACGTTCCCTTGACGTTCTTGACGGCTTCGACGAGGAGTCCAGATTGTCGGAGCACCTCGTCGTCCCCGTCGGTATGCGCCATGACATTGCTGAGCCAGAGCGTCAGGCAGTCCAGCAGGACCACGTTATACCGTCCCGAGAGCTTGTGCACCAGCTCGGCCACGGCGAGGGGCTCCTCGAAGGTATCCCAGGCGCTCCCGCGGCGCTGCCGGTGGTGCTCGATGCGGGCCACCATCTCAGCGTCCAGCGCCTGCGCGGTCGCAAGATACGCGCGTTTTCCGGAGATGCCGGAAGCGAGCTTTTCTGCGAAGGCCGACTTTCCTGATCGCGCCCCACCGGTGATGAAAGTGATCTTATTCGCCATGAAAGCTGCGCTTTCCCTGGACACTTGCCCCGCTTGTCCCCGAGAGGTTCAGTCGGGGATGACCCATGACCCTTTTTTACCGTTTCTTAAAGGCCACGTCGGCAAAATAGCTCTCCGCCGAGGTCCCCGTGTGCTGGGAGTTGATCTGGAACCGCACACCCTCCACGGCCGGCGGTTCACTGCCATAGAGTTTCTTGTAATCCTCGTACACGTTCCGGCTCTCGGTGATCCACTTGCCGAGCTCGGCCGGGCCGGAGCGGACCACCACGACCTTGACGGTCATGAACGGCACCGGCGAGGTGGACTCCATCAGACCCTGGGGAGCCGACGTGTCCCAGATGTAGACGATCGCTTTGGTCTTGGTGAAGGCGAGGAAGAGCTGAGCGGCCTGATCGTCGGTCTTCGATCTCCGGAAATCGCCGTTCTTCGGCAGCTGCGTCACCTTCCATTTCCACGAGAGAACGGGATAGCGCTTCACATCGACGTTCACCTTGCCCTGCACCGAGAAGGAGCTGTCCACGCTCTTCAGGTGGAGTGCC
The DNA here is from genome assembly GCA_963840455.1 of Nitrospirota bacterium. Classification (GTDB taxonomy): domain Bacteria; phylum Nitrospirota; class UBA9217; order UBA9217; family UBA9217; genus JAAXXJ01. Next base: position 201,641 of record CAWIYV010000004.1, read on the forward strand.
GGAATATCGCCGTCCCGCATCACATCGAATGCGGCCTTGCCTGACTTGACCTTCAGTTCCCAGCTGGGCGGCATTCCCCTTGGTACGATCCAGGTGGAGAAATCGGCAATGACGATGCTGTCTTCCGCCGCCTGGACTCCGGACGCCGCACAGAGGATCGGCAACACGAGCAGGATGGCTATGATGGATCGCATAAGATAATTCCTCCTATAAAAAAACCCCCACCTGGTTTGTCAGGCAGGGGTGGTTGGTAAAAAATGGAGCGGGCGACGGGTTTCGAACCCGCGACCCCAAGCTTGGGAAGCTTGTACTCTACCAGCTGAGCTACGCCCGCTTAATGTGAGGTATTATAATTACGACCACTCGCATTGTCAATCAAAAATCAGGCCCAGCCGGCCCCGACGCACGACTACAGGAGCGCTTTGATCTCCTTCTCGAGCTCCTCGTCATTCCCCGCCCCCATGTACTGTTTCCTGATGATGCCCTGCTTGTCCACCAGGTACATCGCCGGGATCATGCGCACCAGGTATTTCGCGGACACGTCGTCCGTGCCTTTCAGCACGGCATAGGTGATCTTGTTTTCGGCGACGAAGTCCCTGACCTTGTCCCACCCTCCCTCGTCGTACGAGATCGCCAGGATCGTCAGCCCCTTGTTGCCGTAGGCCTTGTGCAGCCGCTCGATGCCGGGGATGGACGCACGGCACGGCGGGCACCACGTCGCCCAGAATTCCAGCAGCACCACCGAACCCTTCAGGCCGGAAAGGGTCACTTTCTTCCCTGACAGGTCCTGGAGAGTGAAATCGGGCGCAGCAGCGGAAGCTGACCCCTTCTCCTTGCTGGTGCACCCCGGGAGCAGGGCAAGGATGACGAGTGCGGCGGCCAACAGGTTCTTGATCATCGGGCTGCTCCTTGACGAGGGGAAACAATGACCCGGCGGCCGATCGATCAGGGCCGCCGGGGAAAGGGTGCCATGGTGAAGCGAACAGGAAGGTGGTTATGCCAGAAGCGAATCGACCTTGGTCTTGAGCTGTGCCTTCGGCACCGCACCGACGACCTGGTCAACCCGCTCGCCGTTCTTGAAGAACATCAGGGTGGGGATCCCCATGATCTTGTACCGCCCCGCGACGTCGGGGTTCTCGTCGGTGTTGAGCTTAAGCACCTTGAGCTTGCCTGCGTATTCCTTGGATATCTCATCGACGATGGGCGCGACCATCCTGCACGGCCCGCACCACACCGCCCAGAAATCCACCAGGACGAGAGTCGTCGACTTCAGTACTTCCTGATCCCACGTTGCGCTCGTAACTGCGTCAGCCATGCCTTCCTCCTGAACTCGTTAGTGTACTCCCGGCACTGCCGGGACGACCGTCTTTTTCCTTATCGCCCCTTCGGGACAGACACGGGGGCATGCACCGCAATCGTTGCATTCCAGGGAGATCACGGCCTTGCCGTCCTCGATACGGATCGCTTCAACGGGGCAAACATCGGTACAGGTACCGCAGCCGGTGCAGGTTGTTCGATTGACAATATGCATGTTCAGGAACGTAAAGATTATAGACTCCGGCTTCCTCAGTTGTCAATAACTTTTACTTGTGGCATAATCGTTTCGCGATGAAGGTCCTTCTTGTTCCCTGCGGCGATGCGGGATGGCGGGAAAAACAGCGGCTGCTGGGCGGACTTCTTTCCCAACGGCCCGCCCCCCCCTTCCTGTATAACGATGTTTTGCTCCTCGTCCCGTCCGCCCGTCTTCTGAGGACGTACGGCACGCTCTTCCTCGACTGGGCGGAGCATACACACGGGACCGGCGCGATCGTCCCTCCCGACATCCAGACGCTCTCCCAGTTCTTCCAGCGCCTCTGCCACGGTCTCGGCGGCCCCACGCTCATCGACGAGAACAGCAGGCTCATCCTCTTCGAAGGGATCGTGAAGGAGCTCATCACCGCGACCGGGGGGTTCGGCGGAAAGCCCGACCTCCTCGCTCCGTCCCTCTCTGCTGCTGTTGCCTCAATGGTCGAGGAACTGTCACTGGCAGGCGTCTTCCCCGAACGGCTGGCCGCGACCGTGGCTGCTTCCGAGTCCGTTGGAAAACGACAGGTTACCCTGCTCGTCAATGCTTACGAGCGTTACGAACGCATCCTCGCTGACAAGGGGCTGGTCGATCCAGCGGGCATGCTTGCCGCGCTGGCCGATCGCTTCGATCCGGCATGGCTGGCAGGCTACAGGACCGTGATCATCGACGGGATACACCATGCCAACGAACTCCAGGCGCGGGTCCTGCGCACCATAGCGGCGCATTCCGACTGCACGCTCATCATTGACGCCGCCTCGCTCGACGCCATCCGTAGCGCCGGAGAGTACCATCCCCTGCGGCTGGTGAAGGAGTTCCTGGCCAATATCGGCGCTTCCGGCGGCGAGATCTCCGGTTCGGCGGATGCTGACGAACGCTTCCTTGCCGATGCCCTGTTCTCGGACCGTTCCTTCGACCAGGTGGCAAAGTCCGCACCCAGTCCGGATGCTTTCGGCAGGGACCTCCGGCTCGCCTCAGCAGTGAACACCCGCGAAGAGGTGTCCTGGATCGCCGGAGAAGTGAAGCGGTCACTCCGGAACGGCACCGCGCCGGACAGCACCCTCGTTGCTTTCCCATCACTCGACGAGTATGGACCGCTCGTGGAAGAGGTCTTCAATGACTTCGGCATCCCCTTCAACCGTGCACTGGGGCGTCAGCTCAGCTCCTCGCCCGTGGCAACTGCGCTCATCTCGCTCCTTACCGCTTCCCACGAGGATTTTTCCGGCCCATCGCTCCTGCGGGTCTTCAGTTCACCCTTCCTCAAGTTCGCCGAGGACCACTCCCTGACGCCTGCCCTTGACCGATTCCTGCGGAACAGCCGCATCACCGGCGGTAAGGACCGCATACTCTATGCGCTGAAGCGCCATGCTTCCGGCGAAGAAGGGGCCGATGCCCTCGCTCCTCCCCTGTCCGATCTTGCTGCAGCACTCCGTCCCTTCTCCGAACCTGGGTCTGCGGCCCTTTCGATCTGGATGGAACGGCTCAATGCGCTCGTCGCGTGGTCCGGCATGGCGCAGAGGATCGCGGGCCTGCCGGGCGCGTTCAATATCAATCTGCAGGCATATCGAAAATTGGAAGAGACCATCGCCTCGCTCGGATGGGCAGGCAGCCTCTTTCCGGAATACCAGTACACCTTCAGCGAATGGCTTTTCCTGCTCAAGAAGACCTTTATGCACGCCCGGTTCCAGGTCCCGCCGGAAGACGAGGGCGGCGTCCAGGTCCTGGGCATGGAGGAAAGTATGGGCCGCGCCTGGGCTGAGGTCTATGTGGGCGGTTTGATCGACGGCAAATTTCCCCAGCGCCTGCCGCAGAACATATTCCTGCCCGAGGCTACCCTCGAGACGCTCGGCGTCCGGACGCTCGAGAACGCTCGTCTTAACGCAGCCTACCAGTTCTACCGGCTCATGCTTGCGGCTCCCCGGATCTCGCTGACCTGGCCCACTGCGGTCGGCGACAAACCAACGGTCAAATCGCCCTTCCTTTCCGAGCTCGAGCCGCTCATTCGGGCAAAGCTTCTCAAGCCGAGCGAGAACGAACGGTTTAGCCTCAGCGCTCACGACAGCAGGAGTGTTCCGGAACTTGCGAAGGCTATCAGCCGGATAAAAGAGGTCCGGGGCATGGAGAGCGTCCTTGCCGCGGACCAGGAAGGCCTTGCCGGAATCAGGTCCGCGCTCGAGCTTCGACCGCCTGCCCGGTCCGCGCCGGTTATTCCGCTGGAGCAGACCGAGTTCTCGGTCACCGAACTGGACGACTACCTCCGGTGCCCCTACGATTACTATGTGAAGCACCGGATCAGGATCGCGCCGCTCGAGGAAGTGACCGAGGACATCTCGGCCCTTGCCCGGGGAAGCAAGGTCCATGCGATCCTGAAGGATTTTTACGAGCAGTGGAAGGGGCCCGTGACTGCAGGAGACCGCGAAAAGACGCGGGAGCTCCTTGCGTCGCTTGCCCGGACTGAATACAACCGGGAAGCGGACACGTTCCGCAACCGGCGGGAATATTCGTTCTTCCTGAACACGATGGCAGAACGGTTCCTCGACGCGGAGACCGCTTTGGACAGGACCGCGTTCCGTCCCGTGCGCCTGGAGTGGAAGATCGAGTCGTTCAGACTTACGCTCGCTGACGGTACCGAGGTCGAGCTCCACGGCAAGATCGACCGCATCGACGCGGACCAGGACGGCAATTTCGTGGTCATCGACTACAAGACCGGGAAATATCCCGAAGCAAGGGATAAGCTTGCGCAGGAGATCTTCCAGCTGCCGGTCTATGCGGTCATGGCTCGCGCTACTGCTCCCGACAGCGGGGCATCTTTAAGGAAAGCAGTCGGACTCGCTTATTACGATCTTTCGGGCAGGACAGCAGCTCATGCACGCGACATGGTGCTCTACGACAAGGACGCGCTCTCGGAGCAGCCCGCGTCAAAGCCGAACGCCAGCAAAAAGAGCCCCGATGATCTTGCTGCAATTCTGAACCTGAGCATAGCCGACGCGAAGAAAGCGATCGAGGGCATCCGCGCCAACAGCTTCTCTGCAGTGCCGCGCGACCCGAAGGCCTGCCGTTTCTGCGTCAACGAGGTGCTGTGCGGCCGCAGGTCAGAGGACGAGGAATGACGGACCAGAGCGACAGCGCCATGGCGCGGTTCATACACCTCTCCGCCTCGGCAGGCTCGGGCAAGACCCGTGCGCTTACCGAGCGCTACGTGGCGCTCCTCCGGGAGCTCACGGTGCGCCGGCTCAACATCGACCAGGCCGTGGCGATCACGTTCACGGACAAGGCCGCTGCCGAGATCAAGGACCGGGTCTTGAAGGGCCTGTCCGAGGATCTGCTCAAGATGATCATCCGGGGGCGGCAGGACCTTCGCATCTCCACGATCCACTCCTTCTGCATGAACCTGCTGAAGCGCTATCCGCTCGAAGCGGGCCTCCCGCCGGACTTCGGCATCCTTGACGAGCGGGACAAGGCATACAAGGTCCAACAGGCCGTCGAAGCGGCCCTTGAGGACCTGGACCAGGACCGCGCTGTCATGGAACCGCTCCGGGAATATTCGGCGAACGATCTGGTCAGTCTTATGGAGTTCCTGATTTCGCTCAGGACCAGGCTCAAGCGCATGGAGATCGATGCGGGCGGGCCCGCAGGCCTGCTCGGCAGCCTCCGCCGCGGCATGGAACTCGACGGCGCCGATGCTGAACTGAAGGCGCTGCTCACGGGACCGGAGTGGAAGACCGTATTCAGGCGCGTTGCAGACCTGGTCCGGGACCTCGGAGAGGACCCCGCTGAGAACCTCGTTGTCGAACATTGCGCTCTCGGCGAGACCTGCGACGCTGAAGCGGCATACCGCGCGGCAAATGTCCTGCTGAACCTTTACAGCACGCTCAAAGGAACACCGCGGAAGAATCCCTGGATACCGAAGGGCAAGCGGCTGACGAAGACCTATGATGCCTACAAGGAAGCATACGCGTCGGCACAGGAGCTTTTCTTCCGGTTCCGCGAGCTCTCCAGTCGTGTCCGCGCAGGCAGCGAAGCGCAGAGCATGATCAGGCTCTATCTCCGCGCCGAAGAGCACTATCTTGACCTCAAGCTCCGCGAGGGACTCCTGGACTTCGACGACCTCGAGATCTTCGCCTACCGCCTGCTCAAGGGACAGGAATCGCCCGACATCCTGTACTGGCTCGACCGGAAGGTCCTGCACTACCTGGTCGACGAGTTCCAGGACACCAGCGATATCCAGTGGGCGGTCCTGGACCGGCTGACCGAGGAGATATTCTCCGGCCAGGGCGCAATCAAGCCCATGCAGCCCTCGCTCTTCGTGGTCGGAGACAAGAAGCAGTCGATCTACCGCTTCCGCGAGGCGAACTACCGGCTCATCGACGACGTTCGGCAGGCAATGGAAGCGCTCCCCGCGGGATCACAAGAGATCCGGACGCTGGACCGGAACTACCGGTCCGTTCCCGAGGTCATCGGCGCGGTGAACGAGGTATTCTCAGTGCTCTGGCAGCAGGAGTATCAGACCCTGAAGGCGGCGCGCAGGTCACACCATGGCACGGTCACGCTGATCGAGGTCCTGCCGCCAACTGGACCGGAGGACCTGACCGAGGCAGCGGTCCTGGCGCAGGAGATACGCAGGCTCGTGGACGCGGGAACCCCGATCCAGATCAAGGTCAAGGACAAGGACGGAGAGTCCTGGAAATCGCGGCAGGCCGGCTACAGCGACTGCGCCATCCTCATCCAGTCCCGCACACGGCTGAAGGAGTATGAGGCAGCGCTCCTCGCCGACGGCGTCCCCTTCCGCGTGGTCGGCGGGATCGGCTTCTACGAGGAGGACGAGGTCCAGGCGATCATCAGCGTGCTGTTCTACCTCTGGAACCACGATGACCGGATGGCGCTCGCCGCCAGCCTCAAATCCGCGCTCTTCGGTCTGACAGACCGCGACCTCGAGGCCCTCCTGAGCGAGGGTGGAAGCCTTTCCGAAGCACTTCGGCGGCTCTTTCCTGACATCGCGGCCATGCTGGAACGCTGGCGGGAACTTGCCGGGGTGGTGCCTCTCGCCCCGCTCGTGCACCGCATCATCGCTGACACTGGCGCCTACGTCCGCTTCGGCAAGCGCCGCAGTCAGGCCATCTTCAACCTGGACAAGCTGCTCGACACGGCGCGGGAGTTCGACCGCCGCGGATACACCACCCTCCAGGATTTTGTCGCCTGGGTGCAGAGCATGCGCGAATCGGAGCAGCGCGAGGCCACGGCAGACATGAACCTGCCCGGTGACCAGGGAGCCGTGAGCATCATGACCGTGCACAAGGCCAAGGGGCTGGAGTTCCCGGTGGTCTTCCTGCCGGGCATGAACCAGCAGACCAGGTCACTGAAGACCGGGCCGGAGGTCATCGTCGAGGCGGCCAAGGACGGCCGTATGCGGATGGCCGGTCCTGACCGGGACAATCCGATATATGAGGAGCTGTGGGAACGGGAGCAGGCGGAGCTACGGCAGGAGCATCAGCGGCTGCTCTACGTCGCTATGACCAGGGCATGCGATCACCTCATCATGGCCGGCACACTTGCTGGCGGCAGGAAGCCCGGACAGTCACCAACAGCAGGCCCCAACACCTGGCTCCAGTATCTCCACGATGCGATCCCTGCACTCAACAGGCAGGAGGGTATTGCAGCTGAAGGCATTCTCTCCTTCACCTATCCGGACTGGAAGCCTCAGGCGCTTGCCGATGAGCGTCCCATAACTCCTAGGCGCGGCATGAGCGAACAGGGACAGCCGCCTGTCATCGATCCCACGGCGATAAGCGAGAACATTTCACCGCTGCCGCAGTCGGACAGCATTCCGTGGAAAAAGGCAACGGACTTCCTCCTGCCCCTCAGGGAACAGCCAGTCGAACAGGAAATCCCCCGGGATGCGGCATATCTGTCACCGCTGACGCGAGGAATTTTCTTCCACCGTTGTCTCGAGCTTGCTGCCACAACAGGGCGCTTTGACCTGGACCGGGTCATGCGGGAATTCCCCGAGGTCGTGGCCTTGGCGCCTGATGAGCAGCTACGGTTCCAGTCCGAAGCGGAACTGGTTCTCCGTTCGGTGACCGGGAACGAGGAACTGGCCTGGATCTTTAAGCAGCAGCCGGGCGCATACGCCGAGCTCCCGTTCCTGTACCGCAGGGGAAACGAGATCATCAGCGGCGTCATCGACCGCGTGGTCGTCAAGGAGGGGGCGGGGTATGTTATCGACTACAAGTCCATCGCCGTCGATAGCGACGAGGCCCTGCAAACGTGGATCGACCACTACCGTCCCCAGATCAGGATCTACTGCGAAGCGGCGAAGGAGGTGTTCGGGCTGGCGTCGGTGGAAGGATACCTGCTGTTCCTGGACAGCCGCAGGCTGGCGCTGACCGTGAAGATCGGGTAGGCCGGGCCGTCAGGTGCAGTGCACGGGATCAGCACAGTAAAGATCAAGTGCTGGCAGGAAATACAATCGCTTTTTTGGGCACCTCGGTGGCTCCGCTGTGCTCAGCATGCAGGAAGCAGGTGTACATACCTATCTCGCTCCGGCTCTTCCCGGCAGCGCTTCCCCTGCGGACGCGCTGCTTTAGAGTATCTCATTGTTCGATGCGGGACAGGGCATGCAAATCCAGGAGCGAGTGATGCCTCGGCAAGCAAGCGATTAGAATAAATATCAACATTGAGGATTGAAGCGTTACCGCTGTCGGCATTTGGGCGCTTCAACGCACAGTCGTGGCAGCCGGCACCCGATTAATGAATTTTGAATTTGCGGTCGCTGCGTACAGAATCATCCAGCATGCCGCGTTCTGCCACATCCATAATGATCGACGCCAGCAGTTCGGGGTCCTGCAATGCCGGAAGGGCGGTAACGGGCTCTACTTTTTGCAGATCTTCCGGATTTGTTTCGTGCGTCGGAACGATTTGTATCCCCGAGCGGTATGACCCTTCTCCCCGCTGCTTGGTCCATACCAGCACGCCTTTTTTACTCCCTCCCATGTAGTCAGGGATCACGACGAAACCCAGCGCGAGGGCGCGATCGGTAATGATGCCCATTCCCCCCTCGCCTCGATCGACGGCATCAGCGGTAATTTCGATCTTCTCCGATTTTTCATAGGGGATGATGGTCATGGCGAGCTTCCCCGATCCTTCGACCGGCTGACGAACATGCTGCCTCTGGTTCATCATATTCTCTCCTTCACTTCCTGTTTTTTGATTTTCGTCTTCCTATGCTGTTCCATATTATATCAGACATCCTTATTTTATCAAGCAATTGAATATCACGTCAATGTTATTAATGATCGTTTCCTTCTATCACGGATAAAAAAGGCCGAGCACGCCAAAGATATCATCCTTCGGAAGCTCGGCCATTTTTGGTCTTCTAAGACCCGCTGCATTCCGTCCCCTCTCACGAAGGGTTTGGCGTTATCGGGTGCTGCATAAATTTAATCACCAATGCGAGTAGCAGTCAATTTCCAGGATTTGCAGCTTTTCATTTTGCTGCATGTGCGGCAGGAGCATACTTATGATCAGGTCCGCTTCAGGGACCTGCACCGTTGGATGGGAAGCAAGGCTCTCGAATCAGCCTTACCCAAAACCCGGGCGGCCCGGCTGCGACGACTGAGCGTGGCGCATGCCCCAACCCGCACTGAACAAGAACCTACCTGAAAGCAGCGCGTCCGCAGGGGAAGCGCTGCCGGGACCACGCGCCAGTATCGTGCATGCACAGCACAGCGGAGCCACCGGGCTGCCCAAAAAAGCTCCGTGTTTTCTGCGGCCCAGTTCGCTCTATCACGGCGTAAAAAAAGGCAGCGTTTGAAACCGCTGCCTTTTTCTCATTTCACTTTCGATCACCGATCAATCATCATGGCCGCGGCCATGATCGCCGCCATGCCTGCTGGTCCCGTACCACGGGCTGCTGCCGATGTAGCGCGGGCCGCCATAACCGTACGAAGGCGCCCGATGCATCAGGACCGGTCCGCTGACGACCGCATAGGGGACACGTTCCATGCCGATCACTGCCCAGGGGCCTCCCGCCTGTGCAGCGATATACCAGTTCCCGCCCGAAGGCCGGTACCAGTACCCGCCGTAGAACATGGCACCCTCCATGGGGGGCGCAGCATAATAGGCCGGCGGCGCTGGCGCAACATAGACCGGCGGCCCGGCTGCATACACCCCCGCAGCAAAGAGTCCGAACAGGGGTATGGAAATGTTTACATCAACGCCCGCCAAAGCCGGGCCCGGCGCCATCAACCCCACAGCAAGTACGATTGCGACTGCAATGAATCCGATCTTGATCCGGTTCTTCTTCATGGTATGCCTCCCTTCCTTTGATGCTTTGACACTCGAGAGAGCGGTTAGGTTGCGTGCCCCTCATTCCGAGAGCACAATACTCCCTTTTCCGTGTCGAAGTAAAGGTACGAATACCCGGTCCCGGTGGTGATTTTTACCAACAATTATCAATGGATTGTCACGAAAAGGTGGGTTGAGCGTTGTCCAGACGCAGCAAACGCGGCAGACTGTCGCTAGAACGACTCCCAGGGATAGCCGACGATGATCGTGGTCTCGATGCCTTCCCTGCCCGTTGCCACGTCTGCGCGCAGCACGATCCCGGAAGCGGTCACCATCCGAAAGCCCGCGCCGTAGGACGAACGGTAGAGATCGCCCAGGTCCTGCCGCTTATCAGCGACGCTCCCCATCTCGTAGAAAAGGGCCACCTGCAGCGCCGTCCGGACGTCCTTGGCGATGAAGATGTCAAAGGGAGTGGCCTCCTCGGTCAGGGTCCAACGGACCTCGGTGCCGTAGAAGACCATGTGGGCGCCTGTGAACCGGCCTTCGGGATAGGAGCGGAGGCGGCTCGTGCCGCCGAGACCCGTGGCGGTCCCGTAGGTGTTCGCGTCCCTGATGTTGTTCACAACGTCCTGGCAGTCTGCCACTTGCTGCGGCGTGAGCGTGGGGTCGCTGCAGTTGAGGCCCTGCTGCTGCTCGATCACTGACGGGTCCGTCTCGCCCTGCCGCGTCACGTGGGCATCGGACCGGAAGTAGTTGAGCAACCAGGTGCTGTGCTTGCCCAGCGGGAAGTAGGCTGTCGCGTTGTACTCCATGCGGTAGAAGTCAGGATCGCTGCTGCTCGCCGGCGGCGACCACCACCTCCCCACGTCCAGCCGCACACCCTTCCGGGGATCGCTGTAATCGTCCGTCAGGTCCCCGCGGATGCCGACCCCGTACACCTTCGTTCGCCACGTCGGCGAGCCCTGGATGTCCAGGATCGTGTTGCTGTTCTGGTCGAGGACCTTGTCGAGCTGCGAGCCGATGAGGTAGCCGCCGCCGTAGACCTCGAACCGCCGGTCAGCGAACGTCGCCGTAAGCCTGCCGCCGGTGAAGCCGTATTGATCGAACTGGAGATAAGAGAAATCGTGCTTTCCCGACTGCATGCCCCGCTGCTGGTAGCTCGTGATCGTTGACTTGCCGAACTGGATGGACGTGACGTCCAGAATGAGCGTCTTCGGGATGATATGGATGTCGGAGACCCCGGCGCCCCAGCCCGGAAGTCCTCCCGCCAGCGCGAAGCCGAACACGTCGGTGTACGTCCCGATGAGGTTCATGCCGATGCCCATGACGCCGAGGCCCTCGCCCACGCCGGGGATGCTGTAGGGCATGGGGAAGACATAGTAGCCCCGGTCGGTGAAGAACTGGTTCTTCCGCCGGTCGGGGAGGAGCGATGCCTCGTCGGCGAAGGCGGCTTGGGCAACTACGGCAGCGGCAAGGAGCATGGCCGCGCAGACACGAAGCATATTCATCCCATCGTCCTTTACCTCATTCTCCATCCCGGTCCAGGATCATGTCCACCATCGTTTTCCGCTTCTGGTTGAACAGCCGTTTGACCCGTTTCCGGAACTCCTCAGGGGTAATATGCTCCTGGTGAGTGCCGATGACGACCGTGATGCCGGGAAAGGAGGATTCGATCGCGCGACGGTACTGCTCCTGGAAGGGGCAGAGGGCCTTGACGCAATTGGCGAAATGGATGGTGCCGGTCCTGAACTCTGTCAGCGCCCTGATGCGCAGCAGCAGCTTGTCCGGACCGGTGAGCGTAGGACAACCGGGGCAATTGATGATCCCGACGAGGTCCAGCGGCTCATCCGCCGGATGCTCTTTGAACATCCCCCGCCGTTTTCGCAGGTCCGCGAGACAGCTCACGGAGGAGCAGCCCAGGTCCTGTGTTGCGTTCGAGCAGGTCAATATGCCGATGCGCGCCATGAGCAACCTCGTCTCTCTTTTTCTGGATCAGGAAAAGCATCGTCCGACGGTCTCGCGCACTTCGTCCAGCCATGCTTCCCGTTGCTGCTCCGTGCTCATGACCATTACCCCGAACGTCCTGCGGTTGACCTGTTTGACGCCGCACAGTCCGAAGATGCAGTCCCTCCATATCCGCTCCAGCGGATCTCCGAATACTTCCTGTTCCCGTTGGGCTTCCGTGTTCGACGTGTTGAAGATCAGGGCCGACTTCGCGCGCAGGAGGCCGACGGGAATGCCCTCCCCGCCGTCTCCTTCCTTGAACTCGTAGGCGACGCCGGGACGGATGACCCGGTCGATCCAGCCTTTCACGATGGCCGGCGGCTGTCCCCACCAGTTGGGATGCACAATGACGATACCGTCTGCGGCCGCGATCTCATCGCAATGCCTCATGATGAGGGTCGGCACGACGGCCCCCTTGGGCAGCTCGACATCCGGCAGCACCGGATCGAACGCCTCCTGGTAAAGGTCATGAAACGCCACCTCATGGCCGCCGGTTCTCAGGGTCCGGACGACCGTCCCGGCTATGGCGTGGTTGAAACTGCCTCTCTTCGGATGACCGAGTATGACGGAAATCTTCATGGACCTATTTATTGAGGGGGCTCCGTCCCCACGTCGCTGATAAAATACTTCCTCGCCTCCTTCGCCAGGTCCTCGGGCAGGTTCAGGATCAGCTCGGTCTGGAGAAGCTTCTGCAGGAAATAATCGTCGTTCCGGTAATTGGGGTAGAGGTTCTGGCGGTTCACGATCTTGATGAGGCAATGATTGCCCACCGTCTCTCCGCCCTTCGCCGAGTACAGGGAATAATTGAAGCTCAGGTGGCCGAGACCTTCGTAGAGGGCCAGGACCTTCGAGATCCCGTCGCACAGGTCGCGGATGTCCCGTTCCGAGAGCTTCGCAAGGTCGCTCTCCTCCTCGTGGATGCCCATGATCTCGTTGCTGCCCAGGGGCGAGAAAGAGGCGATCCAGTGCCACCGGCCCTGCTGGGTGATGTACCGTTCCCCGGACTGGCGCTCCTGGGCGATAAGGTCGGCGAAGTACGCGGTCCCGTGCTTCACCAGATACTCGCTTGCCGCGTTGAGCAGCCGCGCGTGGTAGGAATAGGGGATCGCCCCCGCGAGCATCTGCAGGTGAGGGTGGACGAGGCTTGCGCCCGCCGGCAGGAGGTAATTGGCGTTCACCGTCGAGAACGCAATGGTAGCGTCGCGCCGGCAGACGTCCCGCAGGAACTGCCTGGCAGTGCGGAAGCCGTCGGCGAGCATGTGCGGGCTGAACTCCGACGGCCTGAGAAAGTGGGCCTTCGAGAGAACGATGACCGGATGGTGCGTCGCGATGGAGAAGAGGTTGGCGAACAACACCGCCTCGCCCTCCTCGATGCGGCCGCCCGGCAGCACATCGTCGGGATACCGCGCCGTCTTCAGGCGCACATTATCGCCGCAGAAGATGCAGCTCTTCGCCGTCTCCTCCGCCAGTGTCCTGACCAGCTCGGCGTCGTTCTGGCCGAAGAAGGCCTTCACCTTGTCCTTGAGGTAGGGATTGTAGACGCTCGTGTCGCCGAGGAGCGGGTCCTTGCGGACCTCGACGCTGTGCTCCTCCTCGGCAAAATCATTGAAGGGGTTCTGGATCCTGAAGGTCGATCCGTATCGCTCGAACTCGATGTCTGCCATTCTTTGCTCCTGGGGACCGTGAACACACCGGCCTGTTTCCTGTTATCGTTTTCCAACCCGGACAAGATGCATCCAATGGGGCAAAACTAAAATGATCCTGACGCCCCCCAGCAGGGACAGCATGATGATCTTCTTCTCCATGCTTCCCGGCTTCCCTCTCCTCTTACAATAACTGCATCTGCCATTTGCGCGTAGTCCGTTCAGCTTCCTCGAATATCCGCACGGTCCCGAACTCGCCGTCATAGCCGGGCGCGATGCGGACCCTGCCGGCGCGCATTCTCGCCACCGCCTCGCGGAGCAGCGAAGAGCCTGCGCTCTCGATATCACGCAGCGGAGCGTCCATGAGTATGCGGAACTCGCTGCCGAGCTGCTCCAGAAGAGCGCGATAGGTCCGGGCCACCCTTTTTCCGGCCGGCCCGACATCGAGCGTTTCCGCAATGAGCTCTTGAAGCGGAATGAGGGACTGGAAGGTCGGCGCGCCTGCGGGCCGGAATCCCTCCTCCCGGTCCGCGAGCTTCCCGACGCGGTGCATTACGCCCACGGTGACCCTGGCGCCGCAGAGCGGGCACGCATCATTCGCACGTTCGGACTCTTCCGGCGAAAGGCGCACGCCGCAGCCCCGGTGGCCGTCGAAGTGGTACTTCCCCTCTTCGGGAAAGAACTCGATGGTGCCGCTGAACCCCTGCCGCGTCCTGATGGCGTTCATCATGGCGTCATAGGAGAGAGGGGTATCGAGGATGTTCGCCTCGCGGCCGATCTTCGCCGGTGAGTGGGCGTCGGAATTGGAAATGAGGGTAAGCCGGTCCAGGCTGGAGAGCCGCCAGTTCATGGAAGGGTCCGACGACAGCCCGGTCTCGATGGCGTGGATGTGCGGCGTCAGGTCCTCGAAGCATTCCTCGAGGGAATCGAACCCCGATGCCGCGCCGAAGACCGAGAAGTGCGGCGTCCAGGCGTGCGCGGGGACCAGCATGGCGTCAGGCGACGCGTCCAGTACCATGCGCAGGAGGTCCTTTGCGTCGAGGCCGAGGATGGGCCTGCCGTCTGCGGCAAGGTTCCCGATCTTCCCGAGTGCGGCGTTTATACGCTTCACCGCCTCCAGGTCCGGCGCGAAAACCAGGCAATGGACCTTCCGTGTCCTGTTGTTCTTCCTATAGATACAGCTGATCTCGGCGGACAGGAGGAAAAGGACATCGGCGCGGCACGATGCGGGAACAGCATCGTTCCGGAAGCCTTTTCTGAGCGAGAGCAGGCCATTGTCCGCAGGCTCCAGTTTTTCCCCAAGCTCGGCGAGCCAGCCCGGATGGGTGAAGTCTCCTGTCCCGATGACCGAGACGCCCTTGAGCTGCGCCCACGTCCAAAGCCCCTCAGGCGTCATGTCCCTGCTCGTGGCGCGGGAATATTTCGAGTGGATGTGCAGGTCGGCAATGAACGACATAAACGCATTATACCATTATTGAATAAAGGGAGGAACGGCGTTTGAAGCTCCCTGAAGATTACTGCATGGAGCTTCGATCCTCAGGGTCGTCTATATTCTGGCCGCTCGCTGAGCCCCAAACTGCAGGGCTGAGCTCGCTCCTGGATTTACCGGGAGCGCATCAGGAGCTCCGCTCTCCGGTCCGCCAGCACCACGGAGGTCTCGGTCTGGCGTTCCGGGATTTTCCAGTACTTCCTGAGCAGCCGCTCCTTCTCTTCCCAGGTCACGAGCCTGAATCCGTGCTTCTCGTAGAACCCTATGGCCCACGTCGCCGCGGCCCAGGTCCCGACAAGCACGCGCCGCGCTGCCAGGGCCTTGAGATGGGCAAGCAGTTTTCCGCCGATCCCTTTTCCTCGCGATGCGGTCCGCACGTAGGCGTGCCGTATGAGCGTCACGTCCTGCACGTCCTGGATGCCCATCACGCCAAGCAGAGTACCTTCGTCCTCATATCCCCAGAAGACCACCCCGCTGGCCAGCTCATGCCGGAGATATTCCCGCGACATATAGGGCTCCTGCCACCGGTCAGCGGGGATGTGACCCTGGTACGCCTGTGCTGCATCGTTGATGATCTCAAGGACTGTGTCGAAATCTGCATCAGTGCAGGAACGGATCATGGCTCAGTATCCCCTCTGGCGCTTGAGGGACAGGGCATGTCAGAAATCCAGCGGGCTCTTCGCTTCCTTCACGGTCCGGCTCGGTACGCAGTGGGTGTAGATCATGGTCGTGCGAACATCGGCATGGCCGAGCAGCGTCTGGATCGTGCGGATATCGTAGCAGCGGACGGCCTGATGCAGCGCTTCCTGAACATTCTTTTCCATTTTTGATAGTCGGCATATTGCAAAGCGGGAACTCTCCGCTTCCTAAGAACAATTTCGAATGCCGCTAATATGTCGCGTGGAATAGGTAGCATGTGTGGCGATCCTAAGGGGGGGACTAATATCCGGATTCGTATATTAGTCCCGGAGCAAAGTATAATAATATTAATATCATGCGTCAAGAATAACCTGCTTTTTCGTTGACCAGAGGGCTGGTCTTTGCTACAGTCGTGTAACTACCTAATCACTTGTTGGGCCTCTCAAGACGTTCTGAAGGGTATCACACGATGCTGCTAAATATCGACCAAGCACTTTATGCCAAATTCAAAAAACATAGCCCCGAGGGTGGCTATAGAAAAAAAGAATATGAGAACAAGCCTGTTCAAGCCATTTCTGAGATCGTCCAGTTGGGATATTTGGACGTAAATCGTACCCTCCGAGGCATTGAACTAGAGCAAAGTCGAATATTTAAAGACACTGTCATTTCTTTCATAAACAACTTACTGGCCAGTCCGCCCGAAAACCAAGAAGACTTTGACCTCTTGCATCGTACATGCTGCGAGAAATGTCTTGATTCTCAGGGCAGAGCACAAATCCACTATGGCCAAGCTCAAAAGCTTCTCAATATGTCGCTGAAATATCTATACAACGAGTATGCTGTCTACCGAGGAAAGGTAAATCAGTTTCGATTTCCAGATAACAACCTTGAGCATTTCTTCCACCTACCGATAGACAGTCAGATCCGAGATTTCCTGACTGACAATTGTCATTTCATAGCCCCAGCTCGTCTGCCATGGTCACAATGGAATTATGAACATTACATCTCTTTTCAATGTCAACTTCGACAACGTCTTAACCCGCAATATAGCCCGCTGGAAATCGACTACATGTTGTGGAACACTAAAGGCGCATCCGTAGATAATGCAATTGTCGTCAAATAGGCCCAACCCAACGCTCAAGCGGGACGCGCCTTCGGCGCGCCCCTTAGCTTCGTATTAAATCTGCTATACATAAGGCGATGCGATGATATCTGAAAAGCCTGAGAGCAATAACATATATACCAGAATGGGCTTGTTTGCTCTTATCGGATTCATAGTATTCTTTTGCGGATCATGGATTGGTTTGTCCCAGATTAACGGTGATCAGGCGGCACAGAACCCCTGTGCCGGTCCATCGGTCTTGTATTTGGAGCATTAGCGAGTTTGGCTCGTAGAAAACAGTAATATACCAATCAACTTCCCTTCCTTTTCGCGTTACCCCCCGGATAATTCAATTTGACAAAGCATTATTTAATATTTACAATGTAAATATGAACTTGACCTTCGTTTGGGTCAAGGAAAAGAGCGCATCGAACCAAAAGAATCATGGTGTCTCTTTCGAAGAGGCACAGACTGTATTTCTTGATGAGAATGCATTGATGATACATGATCCGGACCATTCCGCAGACGAGGGTCGCTTTGTCATCCTGGGATTAAGCATTAAGTTCAGAGTTTTGGTTGTTTGTCACTGCTATCGAAAAAGCAATGAGGTTATAAGAATCATATCCGCTCGAAAAGCGACCCGGTCAGAACAGAAAGGATATTGGGAAAGGTGATCAAAATGAGAAAAGAATACGATTTTTCAAAAGCACAAAAGAATCCATATGCGCGCCGACTGAAGCGACAAGTTACACTCCGGATGGATGAAGGCACAATAAGCTATTTCAAAGCTCTGGCACAAGAGATCGGCGTGCCCTATCAAACATTGATAAATCTTTACCTCCGAGATTGTGCAGCCTCGCACAAGAAGCTGGCACTTCAATGGAAAACCGCATAAAGGTTTAACCAATCATTCGAGCCGCCCAAGGGCGGCTCAACTCGTCGTTATGCACCCTTCTAACCCGAGAGGCCCTAGCTAATGGCAAACCAACTTTTCTTCGCGTGTCTCATGCTTGCTACAGGCATTGGTATCCCTGTTATGGCGGCGCTAAGCGCAACGTTGGGCACCAAGTACGGAAGCCCAGCGTTCGCCGCCTCTGTCTTGTTTCTGGTAGCGCTGTCTATTTCGGTTGCTTTCCTTTTCGCTGTAGAGGGTGGCCTGAGGCCATTCCCGAAAACATCGCTGCCGTTCTATTTCTACTTAGGCGGTGTGTTCGTAGCCTTTTACGTCCTCAGCGTCACCTGGGTAGCCCCACAATTCGGTGTCGGAAATGCTGTGGCTTTTGTACTTCTAGGCCAGCTCATATCCATGGCGGCCATAGATCAATTCGGGCTGTTGGGTGCTCCAACGCATGCCATCACTTTTCAGAGGTCTATCGGTCTCATTCTGATGTCGGTCGGCGTGTTTTTGGCCGTACGCCGCGGATAACATGCGATCAATTCATCGGCACATCAAGGAAATAGCGAAAAAAGAAGGGGTATCCATCAACCAGTTTATTTCCTCGGCGGTTGCTGAAAGAATATCTGCGTTGATGACGGAAGACTACCTGGAAGGCCGAGCAAAAAAAGCGAAGCGCGAAGACTTCAAGAAAATATTAGCAAAGGTTCCTGCGAGAAAACCCCTGCCCGGTGATGAGTTGTAGTAGCATTAACGAGTCGTTCGAGTACTCGTCGTTCTCCCCTCGCTCCGCGACGAGAGAACGCCTTCTAGAGTCAATATGCGAATCGCCATTTCAGGTACTCATTTTTCAGGCAAGTCGTCGCTGGTCCAGGCGCTGTCCGAAGCGCTACCGAAGTATACGACCGTAGATGAACCATACCACCTCTTGCAGGAGGAAGGGTATGAGTTTGCCGAGCTACCCTCTATCGAGGACTTCGAACTACAGCTTGAGCGAGCCATCGAGAGCCTGGATGAGACCTTATCGAATGTCATTTTTGACCGATGTCCTGCAGACATTCTATGCTACCTGCTTTCGCATACCGACGCCGAAGCATTTAACCTCGAGGAGTGGCTACCTCGCGTTCAAACTGCGATAAAGAAACTGGATCTAGTCGTTTTCTTACCTATCGAAGAGCCAGATCGGATAGTGCTCCCGCTGTCGCAGGACGCAGTGTACAGGCAGCGTGTGGACGAAAAGCTACGAGAGGTCGTCCTGGAGAATATATTCGACTTCGAGGTGGATGTGCTGGAGGTTTCAGGCAATCCGCAGACACGCGTTGAACGAGTCTTGGCCTATATCGCTAACGAGGGCGCTTGACGTTGTTACCGCAGCTCAGTCGGTAGGTCGCGTAGAACGCAGTGAAACCCAGCAATGATTCTAACGAGGCGGGTCCACAGCGGCGCACCAAAGGCGGCGCGTCAGCCGCATGTTCACCCTCTCCCTTATCGCTTCTTCGGCCACCACTCGGTCTTTTCCTGGAACTTGCCCACATGCATGCACCGGCTGATCGTCACGAGCATCAGGGCGGTCGTTGGTGCGGCGATGAATGCTTCAAGCTCCTTGTGCTTGCTCGCCAGGAGCGTGGCCAGCGCCGCCCATCGAGGCCCTTCCTTGATCTCCTTCGCCCTGCCGAAGATGGTCATGGCCTCGGCCTTCAGATAATCTCGCCTGTTATTCTCCCGCGTATCGATCAAGAGCGAGACTTTGCTGTCCTTCTTCATGTTCCGGTACTTTGCCGTGGATGTTGGCGTCGCGAACACGATGCCCTTGCTGTCTTTCGTCAGCACAAAGGCGACGAGGCTCACCAGGGGGCCGGTCCTCCCTGTCGTCGCAAGGACCGCATGGCGCTGTGCCCGGTCGAGCCGCTTGAGCCGCGCGGGAACGTTCGCAGTTCCCTTGCTCGTACTCGCCGGGACAGGTCCGCCTCCGGGCAAGACTTTTCGCCTCACTGTCCCAACTCGTTTGCCATTGTTGAAGCTCCCTGCAGCAAGCTGCAGGGAATCTTCGATCCTCAAGGTAGTATTATTCATTCTAATCGCTCGCTAACCCCGCAGCAAGCTACGCGGAATGCGCTCGCTCCTGGATTCATTTCAATCCCTTCACGTAGGCGATATAGGCTCTCACGTCGAACTTCGATTGACATCCCTTCTCGCTCATGTACCTGACCATACCAAAAACCTTGCGTTCGCCCCAGGGCCGGTCGTGCACGCCGCCGATGCTCCAGGCGATGCCGGCGTAGCCGTTCGGATCACGTCCATCAAGCTCGTATTTGTCGTTCAGATAGATCGCGGTCTTCATAGCTCCCGCAGGCGATCGACTCCACTCAAGGATCTTCTTTGCCCAGTACATCCGGAGATAGCCATGCATCTTGCCCCGCTTCACCATCTCGAGCTGGGCGGCATTCCAGAGGTCGTCGTGGGTCCGCGCCTCTTCGAACTCCTTCAGCGTATATACCTGTTCGCGCTTGTCCCCCAGGTGCCGAGCGAGCGTCCTCTGTGCCCAGGCCGGGAACCCCTTCGGACCATCATAGTCGGGAGCATAAAAACAGAAATTGTCCGAAAGCTCCCGACGGACAATGAGCTCCTCGAGAAATGCCTCCCGTGATGTCTCGCGCACATCAGCACGCAGCACCTCCAGCGCGACGCGTTGGGCGGACAGCTGGCCGAAATGGAGGTAGGGAGACAGGTTGGACTGGCCGCCCCGGTTCGGATCGTTCCGGTCGTCGTCGTACCCGTCCAGCGTCGTGGCAATGAACCGCTTGAACGCCCGTAGCGCGGCCCGCTCACCGGGTATGATCCAGCTCACCTCACCTGCTGAGATGTCGAGCATACGTCTTCGGTGGACCCTGCTCCAGTCCGTTTTGACGGTGCTCACCGGCCAAAGGTGCGGGTGTTTTTTGATGCGCGGGAGGTCGGTAAGATAAGAAGAAAGAAGTCTCTGCAGCCTGGGCCGAAGGGTGTACGCTCCGTATTCCATTTTCGGCGATGCGGTCCAGCAGGGAACGATATTGTGAGCGTCGACCTCGTGGAACGGAAAGCGAATGGCGCGGGCCACAGAGTTCTTCCATGCGCGCTTGATCTTCAAGGGATCGAAGTCGGCTACGAGAAGACCCGCTTTGTTCTTGTTCAGGAACGCCGGCAGCACCGTACGCGGCTCTCCCGTTAGAAGGAAGAACGGGATGCCCTTCGCTGCGAGACCATGCTCCACCTCCTCCAATCCCCGCAGCATGAACCCATACTGGCGGGCCGTTGCACCAAGGAACTCGGGCACCAGACAAAAGGCCACGGCGAGCGGGGCACGGTGACGCAGCGCCAGGTCCTGGGCATGGAGGAGCGCCCAATTGTCGCGGACACGCTGGTCCCTGCTCATCCAGTAGACCACAGGGCCGGCAGCCGGATCGCCGGGCCGGAGGATGCGAACGCGTGAAGGATCAACGAGGCTGGGGTTGAAAGGAGGGTTCACCAGGACATTGTAGCGTATGGGCCTGATGGAATCAATCCCGTAATCCGAGCGACAGGACAACGATAGTTCTTAATAGGCTTTTAAAAGTGATCAAGTCTGATAGGAGTCGGATTACCTCGAATTATTCTTCAGGAGGCAGTTCATAGGGCAGGTGAATTTTTACTAAAGACGTTATACGCTTTTATCAGGCTAGCAATCCCTTTCTCACGTGTCCATATGACTTTTCCAGGATGATGGCATTTAGGGACCGGGCCGGACAAGTAAAAGGCGGAGCACATCAGCGCCTCTCAGGGCTACTTTCATATGCTCCGCCTTCCTTTACCATGCACGCGCATGGCATGTGCTTCGCGGCAGTTTACCGCTTGGTCATTTTCTTCTGGATATCCAGCACCTGTTCAAGTTCCCTGGGCTCCACAGCGCCGATGCGAACGAGGATCTCTCCGATGAGCCCCTTGCTGTGCTTCTGGTGCTCCAGGGCGAAATCGAGGTCCTGCGGAATGATATATTCTTCCGCCATCAGCAACGAACCGATCGGTGGGACCCCTGATGGGTGCGACATATTGTCCTTGTTGTCCTTGCTCTGAGCTGACATATTTTATCCCTCCCTGTGTCCCCGGACGAGCCGGGAAGTTAGACCACATAAATCTGTATTACGCATATTATAATGTTTTGCATTCGCCTTGTCAAGTAATTTATGTTATTACTAAATATAATGGTTTTTTTAACCAACACAATAAAGTGAGCATGCGGAAAACGGCATTAACATATTGATTTATAACTATTTTATTTTATTTACGGTGTGGAAAACTGGTAGGAAAAAGACTGGGGTCCTCATTTCTATTGCTGTTCCATCACGGTTTCTTCTCTTTTTTCGGCCTGTCGTTGTTCTCGTCCTTCTTCTTCTCCTGCTTTTTGTCCTTCTCCCCCCCCTGCTCGTCTGCCTTGCGCTCCTTCTCTATTTCACCGCGCTGCCGTAGCCGCCGTCGTCAGCGATCATCCCTTCATGCAGCGTACAAACACTTTCCCGGCGACCGGTCCGATCCCCTCTCATTTGCTCATACACGTGCTCGATCACCGCGTCCCGCTACTGCGACAGCACGGAAGCAGCCTCCTGCGCGAAGATACCGTGAACCACCATTGTTGGATGGATGCCGTCCCAAAACAGATAGTCGTCAGGCGTCTTGCAATCAAAAGGCGGGATATTGGGCGTCACGCATGCCGCGTCCACCACATCGAGTCCGTAAGCTTCGGGATCTGCCACCAGATCATTGACCTTCTTGAAGGCGTCAAGACGCTTGATCTCGATTCCCGGAAGCACCGAAAGAGAGACGAGGACATTATCGAGCCAGTAGTTAAAGCCATACCCTAAGCTTTCGACAGCCGCTCCGGCGCCGCCGGGAGGGATGCTGTCCAGTATGCGTATCGCCGGTGTCCACTTTAGATTTGGCGTGTTCCATACGAGAAATTTTCTCGCGCCGGCTGCATGCAAGGCTCCGATGCTCTTGCCGATCTGTTCGACCGCTTCATTGATGATCGCGATGGGATTACCACCCGACGCGGCCGCCGCCAGGGCGTCGCGGACGTCATTCCCGCCGATCTCGATCACGTAGAGCGCATCGGAGGGCGCCTGGCCGCCTACATCGGCCAGGTACGCGCTCACCTGAACCGACAGATTGGCGTTCTTCCCGTCCTCGTACGCGCGGGCGCCGCCGACCGCGTAATTGGCTGCCTTGGAGCCGGATCCCTCGAACGCAGGTCGGACGCTCCCTGCCAGCCCTCGGGGCCGCGCGAACTGCTCGATCCAGGTGGCGCCGTTGCTGAAGTGGTGGCCGCCCTTCGCGTATGGCGCGTCGGGAATGAGCAGCGCGTCAAGCGTGGCATAGGGAGGCGTGCTCTGTAAGCCCCGCAGCGCGAAGGCATTGCCGGTATCGGACAGGCTGTCCCCGAAGACCACGATGCTGCTGAAGGTCTTTCCTCCCGCGGCCCAAGCCGGCGCCGCCAGTGCGAGAACAAGCATAACGGCCAAGATCCATTGCAACGCTGATGACTTCCTTAATGAATAGGTAACCATGGTATCTCTCCTTTACTGCACATGCAGATCTTTCTTGACTACAGGAACTTCCCCTTGTCTGAGCCGAACGATAGCAACCGCAGGCTTTTGATCCCTGGTTGTAAAAGAGAAAGGCCGATCATTCACAAAGGTCCCATCCCTTCGGCAGTCCGGCCATCTTGATCGTTTAAGATCCGCAGCTTTCCGTCCCTGCTTCACAGCGGGCTCGGCTTTTCGGTTACAGCTTTCGTGGGATATTTGAAGTATAGCACTACAGCAGATTCGAGGATGGGATATTTTAAGGGTATGCAGAATGTTTCCTGATTTTGTGTATGGGAATGCGTAAAACATTGAGTTCCGCAGAACTACAGGAACTAACGTCCAGAGACGATGTCCTGAACCGCGTAGCTGCGTATCGCTGCCGCCATATTCTCATCGCCGAACAACGATCGCTCTAGAACCGGACTGCCGCCCCGAACACGGTCTCCTTCGTGCTCATGCTCAGATCACCACTGCTGAAAAGCTGATCGACCTCCAGGTTCATGTTCATGCTGCGCACCTCCGCGAAAAGGTCCAGAAGGGAGAATCGCAGCGACACGCCGAGAAGCCCGCCTACGCCGCTGCCCATCAGATCCGCCTCGAACGCATTCGTCGTGACACTGCCCGACGGCACAAAGGACAGGGCGATCCCCGCATAGATGTTCACATGTCCATTCGGCAGGGATTCGGTCCGGAAGAAGCGGAGCCGTACCATTGGCATCAGAGACAATGCAATATAGTCCACGCTCGCAGGGACGGCTCCCGGTCCGCCCGAAACGCCGTCAGCTTGGTACAGTGCTGAACTCCATGGCGATTCCAGATAGGGATACTTGTCCGCGCCCCACATGCCCCACCGTAATCCCATGACACTGGCGCTATTGAATCGGATATTCGCGGTTGTTGTCGTCGACCCACTGAACAGGAAGCCGGTCGAGGTGTACGTGGCCGTCGTATTGCCCGCCGATGAGGGTCCTCCGAAGAAGGCGAGATACTGCTCCAGCGTCTTGTGCCGACCCGTATGCCCTTTGTCATCGGTTGTCGGTGGAACCAATGCGGGGACGCTGCTGTCCCGGGCGGACGTTCCGCCTGATTCTCCTGGCCATAATTCCGCCGGCTGACTCGACGTCCCAGCGTCTTCCCGTTTCTCCTCCGCCAGGGCACTACCGGAGATTGAACCCGAGTGGATTCCAGGCAAGAACAAGAACAGAAGGACAAAAGTGGACCAGCCAAATGTGCGCATCTCATTGTCACGCATGAACGACAGGATCGAACTCCTTCCGCTCACAAAGGACAGGGCGGCAGTTCGTACGCACATTCACGTCGTGCTCCCTGCGCGCGTATCACGTTGCAGCAATCGCCTTTGTACGACGACCTCACTTGCTGCTGGATATGCTTCCTCCTGCTTCCGCTACGGTCTTTCCGGCTCTTTCTTCGGCACGTCGTTGTTCTCTTCCTTCTTCTTCTCCTCCTTGTCCTTCTCGCCCTTTTCGTCGGCCTTGAGCTTCTTCGCCATCTCTTTCAGCCGCTTGTCCACGAGGAAGTTGATGGTGCCTTCGGGGAAGGTCCCATCCTCAGCCCGCGTTCGCCGGCGGGCAGGCCCGTGAGCAGCTCGATACCCTCGTCGATCGTCTTGACTGCATAGATGTGGAACTTGCCGTCTTTGATAGCGCGACAACCTCCTGTCTTGAGCATCAGGTTCTTTACGTTGCTCGCAGGAATGACGACGCCGTGTTCGCCGTGAGCCCCTTGGCCTTGCAGAGCTGGAAGTATCCCTCGAGCTTCTCGTTGACGCCGCCGATGGGCTGGACCTCGCCCTTCTGGTTGACGGAGCCGGTGACGGCGAGGTCCTGCCGGAGCGGCACTCCGGCAATGGTCGACAGGAGCGTAACAGCTCGGCCGTGGACGCGCTGTCCCCCTCGATGCCGCTGTAGCCTGCTCGAAACAGATGCTGGCCGACAGGGACAGGGGCTTCTCCTGGGCATACGTGCCGCCCAGATAGTGCGCTCAGGATGAGCACCCCCTTGTCGTGGGTCCGACCCGTCATCTTGGCCTCACGCTCGATGTTGATCACGCCTGCCTGGCCGATAAAGACCCGGCGGTGATTCGGGACGGCTTGCCGAAGGTGATATCTCCGAGATCGTAGACCGACAGGCCGTTCACCTGGCCGGTGACTGCGCCCGTGTATCCACCATGATGGTGCCGTCGGTCAGGAGCTCCTGGATCGCTCCTCCAGCAAATTCGCCCGGTAGACCTTCTCGTCCAGCGCTTTGTCCACGTGCCCCGTTTCCACAGTGCGCTTTTCCTCGCGCCCGGCCCAGAAGGACGCCTCGCGCACCAGGTCGGAAAGATCGCTGAAGCGGAGCGACAGCTTGCCCTTCTTCTCGGCTAGCCGGGCCGCATAATCGATGACCTCCGCCACCGCCTCGCGGCTGAAGGGCAGCAGTTTCTCCTCCGCGGCCATGGCACCGATGAAGTTGGCGTACCGCGCCTTCTCCTCGCGGGACACGTCCATCTGGGTGTCGAAGTCCGACTTCACCTTGAAGATGCTCCGGAACTCCTCGTCGTAGTAATACAACAGGTAATAGAGCCAAGGGCTGCCGAGCATGATTATCTTCAGAGAGATCGGGATGGGCTCGGGCTTGATCCCCGCGGTGGCGATCCCGTAGAGCTCGCCAATGTCCTCGATCTTGACCTCGTTCTTCTTGATGATTCGCTTGAGCGCGTCCCAGGCAAAGGCTCGAAGCACGTCCATGGCGTTCATGATGAGGTAGCCGCCGTTCGCCTGGAGCACGGACCCGGACTTGATCATCATGAAGTTGGTGAAGGCCACCCCGAGCCGCATCTTGCGCTCAATACGGCCGACGAGGTTGTTGTAGGTGGGATTTGCCTCCTCTACCACCGGGCCGCCCTTCGTCTTCGAATTGTCCACCAGGACGTTGACCCGGTACCGTTCCAGGAAGCTCGCCCGGTCCATGCCTTCGATGTGGAACGGGAGCTCCGGCGTCTGTCCGAGAAACTCCTTGAGGTTCCCCAGGATGTCCTCCTCAACCTCGACGAGGTAGTCGGGGATGCGGTAGTTCGCGCGGTACTTCTCCTTCAGGTCATCAAGCTGGTGACCCATGGCGAAGTGGGCGACCTTGCGGTTCAGTTCGTGGATTCTCTCGCGCGCCTCCTTGTCGAGCTGGCGTGCCTTGGACAGAAAATCGCGGATCTCGGTGTCCACCTTCTTTTCCCGGTTGTCCATCTCGAGCCGCTGCTCCGCGGAGAGATTCTCCACGTCCTCGGCCTGGAGCGGCTTGCCCTTGAAGAGCGGGACCTTCACGATCCCCGTGCGGGTCACCGAGAGCTGAAAGCCCATTTCCTTCGTCTTGCGGCCCGTGTCCTCGAAGAGGACCTCCTTGGCGCGCTCAAGCTCCTCCTGGATGCCGGTCTTCTTCCTGCTCCTCGTACTCCTTGGACTCGAAGACCTTGGGGATGGCCGCTCAACATGAGCTCGATGAACTTCTCCATGTCCTGCTGGAGCTCGCGTCCGCTGCCCGGCGCAAGCTTGACCGCGAGGGGCCGGTCCGGGTCCTTGAAATTGTTGATGTAGCACCAATCCTCGGGCACGGGACGGTCGAGCGAGATGCGCTTCACAATGGACTTGACGATCGTGTTCCTGCCGGTGCCCGGGACGCCGGACACGAATATGTTATAGCCGTGGTTCCGGATAGAGAGGCCGAACTCGATGGCAGAGACGGCCCGAGCCTGGCCGATCACCTCTTCGCGGGGCTTGAGCTCCTCCGTCGTGGCAAACGGGAACTCTGCCGGGTCGCAGGCATGCCGAAGCTCTGCAAGGGGAACGACGAAATCCTTGATATCCACGCTGTGCCTCCTTGGTTACCGTTGCCTGATTAGATTGTAGGGACAGATGAAGGTTCTGTCTAAGGCAGGCGTCACACCGTTCATGACCGAAAAGGAGCAAATCCCTTTTGCTGGACGCCGTGCTCAGCCGCCCTTTTTAGGCAAGAGTGCATGGGAAAAGCGAACCATGTAAGACTCCTCCTCAGAGGCCCCTGCATCCCGTGAACAGGGTCGCGCACAAGCATGCCCGGAACAAAGCTGATAAACCACCGGTCATGCCTGCGCGTGCGCAGCGAAAGCGCACATGAATCGCCATCGTTGCAGGTTAAAGCAGAAGACGCCTGGCATGCCTGCGCGGACCTATGAACCGGGGTGCAGAAAGAAATAAAATCTTTTTTTGGGCAGCCCGGTGCAACGCTGTGCTAAGCATGCCGAACATTGAGTGGTGTTCCAGGTCAGTCCGGGTGAATCCGGCAGCGCTTCCCCTGCGGACGCGCTGCTTTCCGGTGGTGGTCGTTCCCTGCCTGGCGGGGCATGCATAACGCACAGTTGTCGCAGCCGGGCAGCCCTAGGTATTGGTAAAAGCTTCAGACCAATTCAAATATGAACCCACTCGATGGGGAGATGAACCATTTCGAAGATCATGCCTGCTCTTCATCATAACAGAGGCAAGGGACGCTCTCCGCAGCATGTTACCGATGACAAACAGCCATTCCCGGAACCAATTGACGAAAAGTGACCGCTCTGCAACAGACCGCAACCGCTAAAATTGTGTTGATTTCTTGGAGAGCGGACCCGGACCTGATAATCGCCGCCATAGGTTTTTCCGGCGCGCTCACCCATCAGAGAGGAGCACGGCATGAACCGTTCGAAGTTCCTGGCCCCCCAACCGACCAATGTCCTGGCGCGGGAACGTCTCATCAACAGGCTCGGCGCGTGGGATGACAAGAAGCTGGTGATCATTCATGCGCAGGCGGGCCAGGGTAAGAGCACGCTTGCCGCCGGGTTCGCAGCGTCGCTCCCCCTACCGACCGTCTGGTATACCATGGATGCCGGAGATGATGATCCCGCGGTGTTCCTCTCCTGCCTCGCGCAGGCCCTTCAGTCCGCCC
>CAWIYV010000005.1:0-7677 GCA_963840455.1 Nitrospirota bacterium
ACAGAAGCAACAGGCCGTCGTTAACAAAGGGGAGCTAACCAAGACAAATAGCGGGGTACTAAAAATCGTAGAGGCTAGATGTGCTATATGACCAGATTAGTCCAACGGGGTCTTACCACATTCAGTAATTTGAGGGTAACTATTTGGGGTATGTCGTAAAATAGCGTTGATAATAAATTGCGTAATCGTAATATCGAAGGGTTGGACAAACTATTAAATTCCCGCCGCCTCCGCCAATTCATAGTCTAGTAGAGTCCAAGGAAGGCCAGTAAAGTACAAAAGCCCATTGTTTCTAATGGGCTTTTTCCTTTTCATAATGCATAAGCGTCCAGCGCAGTTCGAGCAGAGAGCCCCGGAAAATTCCGGGGCTCTCTTAGGTTCCGCTTAACATTATGCTTCTACAGTAGCCATCTGTCGCAAATTCGTGATATCGCGCAGCGGCGGGGCGCCGAACATGCGGCTGTACTCGCGACTGAATTGGGAAGGGCTCTCGTAGCCTACCTGAAACGCCGCGGTTGTCGCATCCTGATTCTCGGCGAGCAGCAACCGCCGCGCTTCGTTCAAACGCAGCCATTTTTGGTACTGCAGCCGGCTCATAGCCGTCACTTGACGAAAATGATGGTGGAAAGTCGAGGTGCTCATGCTGACTTGCGACGCGAGGTCATCGACGCGAAGCGGTTTTGTGAAGTTCCCCTTCAGCCAGTCGATCGCCCGCGCTATCTGATTGCTCTGACTTCCAGCCGCAGTCGGGGACAGTGTTGCCGGGAGTGCAAAAGCAAGGGGCCGTTCGTGGGCGGGCCTGAAATAATGAAATGTTCGTCGCCCGTCCCTTGGTTTGCACGGGATCAGACATCAATCATGATGTCATCACACAGTTACGGATGTCCTCTTTTCCTATACGACGTAAAATATCATCATGCAGATTACCAATGCATGTCCTTTGATGTTGCTTCTATTTTAACTCTTCTCCCGCGCCAGCAGCAATTCCGACGGAACGCCCTCTGCTGTCGTCGCAAAAGGAGACCGGCTGCTGCAAAGATATCCTCGATGCCACGCCGGCGATCCTTCCGCCCTATCGGCTGTTCTTCCTTCCTGTTTTCTCAAATCGTTCTTTTTGGCCGTGTTTGTGGTACTATACGTCAGATAACGTACCGGAGGTATTCTTTATGGAAGGCAAACGAGTCAAGGACAGCAGCGTTATCACCGCCCAGATGATGATCCCCCAGGACGCCAATCCTGCGGGCAACGTGCACGGCGGCGTCGTGGTCAAGATCATCGACGAGGCCGCCGGCGTGGTCGCTGCGCGGCACTCGCGCTGCAACGTGGTCACCGCTTCCATCGACCGGATGGATTTCCACCTTCCTATCTTCGTCGGCGACCTGCTCTTTTTCAAGGCCTGCCTCAACTATGTGGGCAAGACCTCCATGGAGATCGGCGTGCGCGTCGAGGCCGAGAACCTCATGACCGGCGCGGTGAGCCATGCAGCATCTGCCTATTTGACCTACGTGGCCATCGATAAGAAGGGACACCCCGTCGAGGTCCCGCCGCTGATCCTCGAGAGCGACGAAGAGCGGCGTCGCCATCGGGAGGGAAAGGCCCGGCGGGAGACACGGCTCGGCGAACGGAACAAGAAAGATGCCTGCCACAAGGACCCCGGCAGCTGCACATGATTTTGATAGGACTACTTGTCCCAAAGGTTCTTTGCGTGAAGGTCTATTTCATAACGGCGTCCCTCTGCAGAAGGTCTCCTTCGACCCGAATACGCTTGAACATGCGAAGAACACGCCCGGCCTCAAGGTGACCGCGACCCGCTTCGTCAGGCACTACATGTATCTGCTCATTGAAGTCATCAGCGCGAAGGAACCGTTTGCCTTCTCCCCCCGGCACCGAATACACCTCCTGATGATATGCATCATATCCGGCCGGGCGCAATTCCGGTATGATGTCGGCATTCAATAGCAAGGCCGTGAAGACCATTTTATGCTACGATTAAACTGTGATTGTCCGAAGGAGGCACCATGGAGCTGAATGCCAACACGAAGATCAACGACCTGCTGGAGGAATACCCCTTCCTGATGGAATTCCTGATCGCCCGCTCGCCCAAGTTCAAGCTGCTGGAGAGCGCGGTCATGCGGAAGACCGTGGGAAAGGTGGCGACGGTGGCGCAGGCAGCATCCATCGGCAACATCGAACTGACCGCGCTGCTGGCGGATATCGCGGCGGAGATCAGGAAGCGGACCGGCACGGACGTGGCGATCGGGTCCGCGACGGCCGGGAGCGCCCCGCTCATGGACGCCGATGCCCGCCAGGAGCTGCTGAAGGACATCATCCGGGACCTGCACAAAGACGTTGAGATGTCCGTTCTCAAGCACCGGTTCCACGAGCTCATCAAGGACATCGATCCGTCCGAGATCGCGAAGATGGAGCAGCGGCTCATGGCAGAGGGAATGCCCGAGAGCGAGGTGAAACGGCTCTGCGATGTGCACGTGGAGGTGTTCAAGGAGTCGCTTTCAGCGCAGGACGCACCGGTGGTCCCGCCGGGCCATCCGCTCCATACCTATATGCTCGAGAACCGGGCCGCTGAGGGCATCTTGCACGGGCTGGACCACGTCCTGGCGAGGCTCGGCGAAGCTCCGGAAAAGGCTGCCTTTGAAAAGGAGCGGGAGGTGCTGGCAAAGCTCGTCGAACAGCTCAGCACCATCGACCTTCATTACCTCCGGAAGGAGAACCAGCTGTTCCCGGTGCTCGAGGTCCATGGCATCACCGGGCCTTCGCAGGTCATGTGGGCGCTCCACGACGACATCCGCGTGGCCGTGAAGAGCGCTAAGGCCGGCGTCAGGGACGCGCTCGTTCCCGATGTGATGAGCACGCTGCAATACCTGTCGAAGAGCATGCGCGACATGATCTATAAGGAAGAGCACATCCTCTTCCCCATGGCGAAGGACCTCCTGACCGACAAGGAGTGGGGCAAGGTGCGGCAGGGCGAGGAGGAGATCGGCTATGCATGGATCAGGCCGGAGGCGGACTGGACTATGAGCGCCGAAGAGGCGAAGGAACGGCCCGCCGGCCAGGAAAGTGAGGTCATGCTCGACACCGGGGTAATGACCGCGGAGCAGGTCAATATGCTTCTGAAGCATATGCCGGTGGATATTTCCTTCGTTGACGAGAAGGACGAGGTTCGGTACTACTCCGCGACGAAGGACCGCATCTTCCCGCGCAGCCCCGGCGTCATCGGCCGGAAGGTCCAGAACTGCCACCCGCCCAAGAGCTTTGGCATGGTGCAGAAGATCCTGGATGAGTTCCGGGCAGGCAGGCGCGACAAAGCTGATTTCTGGATCCAGATGAAGGGCAGGTTCCTGTTGATCCAGTATTTCGCGGTGCGCGACGAGAAGGGGGCGTACCGGGGGACGCTCGAAGTGAGCCAGGACGTGACGGACATCAGGAAGCTAGAAGGCCAGAAACGGCTGCTGGATTGGGATTCATAACGACAGCAGGAACTCCCTTTATCACGCGCCTCAAACCGTGCCATGGCAACACTTGATGACCATGATGCAGTGGAGTTAATGCTCCTTCGCGAAGAAGTGAAGCGGCTGCGGCAGGCGCTGAACCGCCTCACTCCCTCTCTCGAGACGATCCTCAAACGCCGCGGTTTCCGGGTTTTTAAAAAGGAACCGACCGACGATCTCCTCGTGCCCGACGAACCGTTCCTCGGCAGCTTCTTCGACATGCTGCATAAATATTCCTTTCGGTTGCTGCTCCGCGACGTCATCAAGCACCAGGACCGGTTCACGCTCGAACAGGTGACGCGGTATTCGACCGCTCGGGTCATCCGGTCCTACCTTGGTTATCTTCGGGAAATCAGGCTGATCACCGAGGGAGCGGCGGGGTATGTCCTTTCTCGGTCAGGAATCACGAGCTTCGGGCCGACGCTGGAATGGTACATCGCAGAGCTGCTCCATCGGGAGTTCGGCGCCGAAGTTCTCTGGGGCGTCAAGTTCAAACGTCCGAAGGTGGGGGGAGATTACGACGTGCTGGCAAAGATGGACGGTTCGCTCCTGTACGTGGAAGCGAAGTCCTCGCCGCCCAAGCAGGTCACGGAAAGCGAGGTCGCCGCGTTCCTCGACCGCGTGGAAGACCTGGCACCGGAGTTATCGATTTTTCTGATGGACACGGAGCTTAGGATGAAGGATAAACTGGTGCCGATGTTCGAGCAGGAGCTGGCAAAGAGGAGCAGCGAGCCACCGCCGGTCCTGCGGCTGGAACGTGAGCTCTTTCACGTTCAGGAACGCATCTTCATAGTGAACGCAAAGGAGAACATCGGCAGGAACATCGGTACGGTCGTGGCCCGCTATTTTCAGGGGCGGCGTGGTCAGTAGTCCCAGAGGAGTGCCAGGGTGAAGATGTTGTTCCGCGTGATGACATCTGCCGTGCTGGGATGCGTTGTCTGCCGCTCATAAGCAAGCCAGGTGCTCCAGTGGTCCGTGAGGTTGTAGTCCGTGCCGAGCAAGGCGGTCTTTGTCCGCAGGACCGTTGCCGCGATGTCCTGGTACTGTCGCGACTGGAATCGGTACCCCACTGTTACGAGCAGGTCGTCGGTCAGGTCATACCCCGCGGCGAGACGATAGGCGGTTCCCCGGTAGCTGAAGTTCTGGGACGCGGCGCGGTAGTTATCATACGCAGCCGCCTCGCGCAGCCAAAGGTCGTCGGTGACATACTGCTTCAGGGCTGCCGAACCGCTGTATTCCTTCCCGTCCCGGTCCGGGTCGTTGTCGTACCGTCTGGCCCCGCCGCGCCCGTACAGGCTTGCCGCGAATGCGTCGCTCACATGCACGGTCGCTCCTGCGCTCACGCCTGCCGCAACCTGGTCGTACTCGGAAAACTCCTGGTAGTCCGTTCGCTCGGCAAAGCCCAGCGCGTAGAAAGTGAAGCGGTTGCCTGCTTCGCCGCTGACGCCCAGCTCTGCCGCAATGGTGATCGACAGGTCGCCGGGCGATTGAGAGCCGGCACCGATATATGAACCCTGCCCGCCGGCGGTCCCACCTCCCGTTCCGGGGCCAGAGCCGAACCCCTTGGCGCCGGCCTGCATGGCTGAGAGGCCTTGCGGTACGCTGACGGCCGGAGATGAAGCGCCGCCTCCCGACAGGAGGCCGACGATGTTGTCCTCGTAGGTGACGCTGGCCTCGGCGCCCAGGATGAGCTCTGCCTCGGCCGGGGAAGAAAGGTACAGCAGGAGAGCGATCAGGAAGCCCGATGAGGCGGCCCGTACTAGATCATTCGTACGGAGGATTGAGGGAAGGGTGATCATGGAGTCTCCTTGGGGCACAAGAAAAGGCCGGAAGAGGTCGCTTGATCCGCCCTTCCGGCCCCGCGCACTTAACCTTACTTGCCGCCGCCCCGGTTCTGCGTTCCGCTTCCTGGATGTATTCTGTCCCGGTCGCGGTCCTTGACCTGATCCTTGTCCCTGGTCTGGTCACCTGCTGTTTTGGGTGACGAGCCCTTTTTCTTCATTTGCTTCTTCGCCTCACCGGACTGGTCGCGCGCCTGCTTCTCCTCACGCGTCCTGGTCTGATCCTGGATACGCTCCTGATCTCCTACCGCCTGCGATCCGGTCTGGACCACCTCCTGTTTTTCGGTCCGTGCGCGGTTCTCCTTCTGCTCCTGGGCGGTCTGCGCCAGAATTGCCGAAGCCGGCAGCAGCAGCCCCAGAGCCATTCCTATGGCGGTCATTTTTCTTAACATAGGTCATCCCTCCTTTATCGTAGTGAAGTGCCTCGGTCATCCCGAGGGTGATTCCAAGTGAAGCAGGCTTCCGGAAGCCGCTTCGTGCACCGCTCCTCCGGAGAGCGGTATCTCGTATCGATTTCGTGTTCGTCCTGCAAAAGCGTCCTCATTGTTTGCCTATTAGACGGAGCAGCGGGAAAAAGGTTACTCGTTCGCCTTTCCCCGTCATCGCCTCCAGTTATGGTCACGATCGAATTCCGCCCGCCCAGGCCGTTGTCCACCGACGGCGCCTCCGGGTCCGGGATCCGTGTTTCGCCGTCGATGACGAACAGGTACTCGTAGCGCCCGGGCGGAAGGCGCAGGGTGGCGGCCCATCTTCCGCTCCTGTCGGGGCCGGCAAGGGGATGGTTGCTCGGGTCCTAGCGGTTAAAGCTCCCCGCGACGGAAACGGTGCGGGCCTCCGGGGCAGCGATCGAGCATGACCATCCGTCAACGGCCGCACGGCCCTGCCGGAGGCTAGAAGCGCAGCCGGAGGCGGCCATCGAGAGAGCGATCAGGAGCGGAATGAGAGTATGCATTGGGAATGTCATAGTGACCTTCAGAAAAAAGAGGCCGCCCCGGCCGGCTCCATGCCGGTCGGAACAGCCTCCCCAATGTGCGAAGCGATGAAACTGTTTACTGAGCGCTGCTGCCCTGCCGCAGCAGCCGTCCCTCTCCCTGATAGTCCTTCTTCCCTGATTCCTGCGGCGCGGGTTTCTGTTCGAGCGGGGCCTGTTTCGGGGCCTTGCCCGCGCGGGCATGGTCGTTCTTGATGTCCCGGTTTGCGTTGTTCGCCGCTTTCCTGACCTGGCTTACGGTCTTGCCAAGCTTCGTCCCGAGCTGCTGAGCGACCTGCCCCCACCCTATGATCGGCGGGCCCTGCCGCAGGGCGAGCACCCTTTTCACGTTAGCGTCCGTGGCGCTGCCCGGCAGGGTCTGAGCGAGCGACAGCACGATCGCGACCTCGCCGTAGCCGAGCTGCCGGTCCCGGAGCGCTTGCACCTGGGATTCGGTCGTCTTGAACTCCACGGCAAGCCGCTTGACCACGGCTTTCTCGCCGTCGGGCTTCGCCGCCGTGTCGTTCAGGCGCTTCGCCTCCCGCTCGAGGTTCCTCTCGTCCTTTGACACATCGGCCGCTGCCGCGACGACGGACAGCAGAGACAGGACGCAGAGTATGCCAAGGGCTGCGGAAAAACGCTTCATCAACCGGTCCTCCTGTTGTTAAGGAAAGGTGCAACCAGGGCTGCTCCGGAACAGCGTCATTATACCACGGCGCGGCCGGGGAAGAATCACGAATCTGCAGCGGGAGGCTCCGGCGAAGGTGAAACAGCCTCTTTACAAGTTCTCAGAATAATGGTATTTTCATCGTTACTTTTTCCCGGATTCAAATATTCATTGCCGGAGGCCTCTTCCCTGATGAAAAAACTGCTCGAAAAGAGCGTATACCTGGTGCTGATCAGCGTGGTGTTCTCGCTGCTCGCCGCGCTTGCGGCATCCGTCTGGGGTGCCGTCAAGACCGTGCTCGTCATCAAACACCTTGTGCTGAGCACGGCCGCATCACCGGTGGCATCAGTGGAGCTCATCGCGCTGATGGATTCGTTCCTGATCGCCACGGCGCTGCTCATCTTCGCGCTCGGCCTGTATGAGCTGTTCATTGAGGAAATCAAACTTCCCGAATGGCTGGTGGTCCATAACCTCGATGACCTGAAGGTGAAGCTCTCGAGCGTCATGATCCTGGTGATGGCGGTCACCTTTCTGGAGCACCTGGTAGAATGGAAGGACCCGCTGGGGATGCTCTACTTCGGAATTGCCGTGGCAGCGGTGTCCGCCTCGCTGATTGCCTTCGGCTGGATCGGAAAAAAGATCTGAGCGAGCGCCCCGCCTTGTGCGGGAGCGAAGGAGCAATGTCCATGGAGC
>CAWIYV010000006.1:0-22627 GCA_963840455.1 Nitrospirota bacterium
AATATTAGCAAAGGTTCCTGCGAGAAAACCCCTGCCCGGTGATGAGTTGTAGTAGCATGAACGAGTCGTTCGAGTACTCGTCGTTCTCCCCTCGCTCCGCGACGAGAGAACGCCTTCTAGAGTCAATATGCGAATCGCCATTTCAGGTACTCATTTTTCAGGCAAGTTGTCGCTGGTCCAGGCGCTGTCCGAAGCGCTACCGAAGTATACGACCGTAGATGAACCATACCACCTCTTGCAGGAGGAAGGGTATGAGTTTGCCGAGCTACCCTCTATCGAGGACTTCGAACTACAGCTTGAGCGAGCCATCGAGAGCCTGGATGAGACCTTATCGAATGTCATTTTTGACCGATGTCCTGCAGACATTCTATGCTACCTGCTTTCGCATACCGACGCCGAAGCATTTAACCTCGAGGAGTGGCTACCTCGCGTTCAAACTGCGATAAAGAAACTGTATTTTAGTCGTTTTCTTACCTATCGAAGAGCCAGATCGGATAGTGCTCCCGCTGTCGCAGGACGCAGTGTACAGGCAGCGTGTGGACGAAAAGCTACGAGAGGTTGTCCTGGAGAATATATTCGACTTCGAGGTGGATGTGCTGGAGGTTTCAGGCAATCCGCAGACACGCGTTGAACGAGTCTTGGCCTATATCGCTAACGAGGGCGCTTGACGTTGTTACCGCAGCTCAGTCGGTAGGTCGCGTAGAACGCAGTGAAACCCAGCAATGATTCTAACGAGGCGGGTCCACAGCGGCGCACCAAAGGCGGCGCGTCAGCCGCATGTTCACCCTCTCCCTTATCGCTTCTTCGGCCACCACTCGGTCTTTTCCTGGAACTTGCCCACATGCATGCACCGGCTGATCGTCACGAGCATCAGGGCGGTCGTTGGTGCGGCGATGAATGCTTCAAGCTCCTTGTGCTTGCTCGCCAGGAGCGTGGCCAGCGCCGCCCATCGAGGCCCTTCCTTGATCTCCTTCGCCCTGCCGAAGATGGTCATGGCCTCGGCCTTCAGATAATCTCGCCTGTTATTCTCCCGCGTATCGATCAAGAGCGAGACTTTGCTGTCCTTCTTCATGTTCCGGTACTTTGCCGTGGATGTTGGCGTCGCGAACACGATGCCCTTGCTGTCTTTCGTCAGCACAAAGGCGACGAGGCTCACCAGGGGGCCGGTCCTCCCTGTTGTCGCAAGGACCGCATGGCGCTGTGCCCGGTCGAGCCGCTTGAGCCGCGCGGGAACGTTCGCAGTTCCCTTGCTCGTACTCGCCGGGACAGGTCCGCCTCCGGGCAAGACTTTTCGCCTCACTGTCCCAACTCGTTTGCCATTGTTGAAGCTCCCTGCAGCAAGCTGCAGGGAATCTTCGATCCTCAAGGTAGTATTATTCATTCTAATCGCTCGCTAACCCCGCAGCAAGCTACGCGGAATGCGCTCGCTCCTGGATTCATTTCAATCCCTTCACGTAGGCGATATAGGCTCTCACGTCGAACTTCGATTGACATCCCTTCTCGCTCATGTACCTGACCATACCAAAAACCTTGCGTTCGCCCCAGGGCCGGTCGTGCACGCCGCCGATGCTCCAGGCGATGCCGGCGTAGCCGTTCGGATCACGTCCATCAAGCTCGTATTTGTCGTTCAGATAGATCGCGGTCTTCATAGCTCCCGCAGGCGATCGACTCCACTCAAGGATCTTCTTTGCCCAGTACATCCGGAGATAGCCATGCATCTTGCCCCGCTTCACCATCTCGAGCTGGGCGGCATTCCAGAGGTCGTCGTGGGTCCGCGCCTCTTCGAACTCCTTCAGCGTATATACCTGTTCGCGCTTGTCCCCCAGGTGCCGAGCGAGCGTCCTCTGTGCCCAGGCCGGGAACCCCTTCGGACCATCATAGTCGGGAGCATAAAAACAGAAATTGTCCGAAAGCTCCCGACGGACAATGAGCTCCTCGAGAAATGCCTCCCGTGATGTCTCGCGCACATCAGCACGCAGCACCTCCAGCGCGACGCGTTGGGCGGACAGCTGGCCGAAATGGAGGTAGGGAGACAGGTTGGACTGGCCGCCCCGGTTCGGATCGTTCCGGTCGTCGTCGTACCCGTCCAGCGTCGTGGCAATGAACCGCTTGAACGCCCGTAGCGCGGCCCGCTCACCGGGTATGATCCAGCTCACCTCACCTGCTGAGATGTCGAGCATACGTCTTCGGTGGACCCTGCTCCAGTCCGTTTTGACGGTGCTCACCGGCCAAAGGTGCGGGTGTTTTTTGATACGCGGGAGGTCGGTAAGATAAGAAGAAAGAAGTCTCTGCAGCCTGGGCCGAAGGGTGTACGCTCCGTATTCCATTTTCGGCGATGCGGTCCAGCAGGGAACGATATTGTGAGCGTCGACCTCGTGGAACGGAAAGCGAATGGCGCGGGCCACAGAGTTCTTCCATGCGCGCTTGATCTTCAAGGGATCGAAGTCGGCTACGAGAAGACCCGCTTTGTTCTTGTTCAGGAACGCCGGCAGCACCGTACGCGGCTCTCCCGTTAGAAGGAAGAACGGGATGCCCTTCGCTGCGAGACCATGCTCCACCTCCTCCAATCCCCGCAGCATGAACCCATACTGGCGGGCCGTTGCACCAAGGAACTCGGGCACCAGACAAAAGGCCACGGCGAGCGGGGCACGGTGACGCAGCGCCAGGTCCTGGGCATGGAGGAGCGCCCAATTGTCGCGGACACGCTGGTCCCTGCTCATCCAGTAGACCACAGGGCCGGCAGCCGGATCGCCGGGCCGGAGGATGCGAACGCGTGAAGGATCAACGAGGCTGGGGTTGAAAGGAGGGTTCACCAGGACATTGTAGCGTATGGGCCTGATGGAATCAATCCCGTAATCCGAGCGACAGGACAACGATAGTTCTTAATAGGCTTTTAAAAGTGATCAAGTCTGATAGGAGTCGGATTACCTCGAATTATTCTTCAGGAGGCAGTTCATAGGGCAGGTGAATTTTTACTAAAGACGTTATACGCTTTTATCAGGCTAGCAATCCCTTTCTCACGTGTCCATATGACTTTTCCAGGATGATGGCATTTAGGGACCGGGCCGGACAAGTAAAAGGCGGAGCACATCAGCGCCTCTCAGGGCTACTTTCATATGCTCCGCCTTCCTTTACCATGCACGCGCATGGCATGTGCTTCGCGGCAGTTTACCGCTTGGTCATTTTCTTCTGGATATCCAGCACCTGTTCAAGTTCCCTGGGCTCCACAGCGCCGATGCGAACGAGGATCTCTCCGATGAGCCCCTTGCTGTGCTTCTGGTGCTCCAGGGCGAAATCGAGGTCCTGCGGAATGATATATTCTTCCGCCATCAGCAACGAACCGATCGGTGGGACCCCTGATGGGTGCGACATATTGTCCTTGTTGTCCTTGCTCTGAGCTGACATATTTTATCCCTCCCTGTGTCCCCGGACGAGCCGGGAAGTTAGACCACATAAATCTGTATTACGCATATTATAATGTTTTGCATTCGCCTTGTCAAGTAATTTATGTTATTACTAAATATAATGGTTTTTTTAACCAACACAATAAAGTGAGCATGCGGAAAACGGCATTAACATATTGATTTATAACTATTTTATTTTATTTACGGTGTGGAAAACTGGTAGGAAAAAGACTGGGGTCCTCATTTCTATTGCTGTTCCATCACGGTTTCTTCTCTTTTTTCGGCCTGTCGTTGTTCTCGTCCTTCTTCTTCTCCTGCTTTTTGTCCTTCTCCCCCCCCTGCTCGTCTGCCTTGCGCTCCTTCTCTATTTCACCGCGCTGCCGTAGCCGCCGTCGTCAGCGATCATCCCTTCATGCAGCGTACAAACACTTTCCCGGCGACCGGTCCGATCCCCTCTCATTTGCTCATACACGTGCTCGATCACCGCGTCCCGCTACTGCGACAGCACGGAAGCAGCCTCCTGCGCGAAGATACCGTGAACCACCATTGTTGGATGGATGCCGTCCCAAAACAGATAGTCGTCAGGCGTCTTGCAATCAAAAGGCGGGATATTGGGCGTCACGCATGCCGCGTCCACCACATCGAGTCCGTAAGCTTCGGGATCTGCCACCAGATCATTGACCTTCTTGAAGGCGTCAAGACGCTTGATCTCGATTCCCGGAAGCACCGAAAGAGAGACGAGGACATTATCGAGCCAGTAGTTAAAGCCATACCCTAAGCTTTCGACAGCCGCTCCGGCGCCGCCGGGAGGGATGCTGTCCAGTATGCGTATCGCCGGTGTCCACTTTAGATTTGGCGTGTTCCATACGAGAAATTTTCTCGCGCCGGCTGCATGCAAGGCTCCGATGCTCTTGCCGATCTGTTCGACCGCTTCATTGATGATCGCGATGGGATTACCACCCGACGCGGCCGCCGCCAGGGCGTCGCGGACGTCATTCCCGCCGATCTCGATCACGTAGAGCGCATCGGAGGGCGCCTGGCCGCCTACATCGGCCAGGTACGCGCTCACCTGAACCGACAGATTGGCGTTCTTCCCGTCCTCGTACGCGCGGGCGCCGCCGACCGCGTAATTGGCTGCCTTGGAGCCGGATCCCTCGAACGCAGGTCGGACGCTCCCTGCCAGCCCTCGGGGCCGCGCGAACTGCTCGATCCAGGTGGCGCCGTTGCTGAAGTGGTGGCCGCCCTTCGCGTATGGCGCGTCGGGAATGAGCAGCGCGTCAAGCGTGGCATAGGGAGGCGTGCTCTGTAAGCCCCGCAGCGCGAAGGCATTGCCGGTATCGGACAGGCTGTCCCCGAAGACCACGATGCTGCTGAAGGTCTTTCCTCCCGCGGCCCAAGCCGGCGCCGCCAGTGCGAGAACAAGCATAACGGCCAAGATCCATTGCAACGCTGATGACTTCCTTAATGAATAGGTAACCATGGTATCTCTCCTTTACTGCACATGCAGATCTTTCTTGACTACAGGAACTTCCCCTTGTCTGAGCCGAACGATAGCAACCGCAGGCTTTTGATCCCTGGTTGTAAAAGAGAAAGGCCGATCATTCACAAAGGTCCCATCCCTTCGGCAGTCCGGCCATCTTGATCGTTTAAGATCCGCAGCTTTCCGTCCCTGCTTCACAGCGGGCTCGGCTTTTCGGTTACAGCTTTCGTGGGATATTTGAAGTATAGCACTACAGCAGATTCGAGGATGGGATATTTTAAGGGTATGCAGAATGTTTCCTGATTTTGTGTATGGGAATGCGTAAAACATTGAGTTCCGCAGAACTACAGGAACTAACGTCCAGAGACGATGTCCTGAACCGCGTAGCTGCGTATCGCTGCCGCCATATTCTCATCGCCGAACAACGATCGCTCTAGAACCGGACTGCCGCCCCGAACACGGTCTCCTTCGTGCTCATGCTCAGATCACCACTGCTGAAAAGCTGATCGACCTCCAGGTTCATGTTCATGCTGCGCACCTCCGCGAAAAGGTCCAGAAGGGAGAATCGCAGCGACACGCCGAGAAGCCCGCCTACGCCGCTGCCCATCAGATCCGCCTCGAACGCATTCGTCGTGACACTGCCCGACGGCACAAAGGACAGGGCGATCCCCGCATAGATGTTCACATGTCCATTCGGCAGGGATTCGGTCCGGAAGAAGCGGAGCCGTACCATTGGCATCAGAGACAATGCAATATAGTCCACGCTCGCAGGGACGGCTCCCGGTCCGCCCGAAACGCCGTCAGCTTGTACAGTGCTGAACTCCATGGCGATTCCGAGATAGGGATACTTGTCCGCGCCCCACATGCCCCACCGTAATCCCATGACACTGGCGCTATTGAATCGGATATTCGCGGTTGTTGTCGTCGACCCACTGAACAGGAAGCCGGTCGAGGTGTACGTGGCCGTCGTATTGCCCGCCGATGAGGGTCCTCCGAAGAAGGCGAGATACTGCTCCAGCGTCTTGTGCCGACCCGTATGCCCTTTGTCATCGGTTGTCGGTGGAACCAATGCGGGGACGCTGCTGTCCCGGGCGGACGTTCCGCCTGATTCTCCTGGCCATAATTCCGCCGGCTGACTCGACGTCCCAGCGTCTTCCCGTTTCTCCTCCGCCAGGGCACTACCGGAGATTGAACCCGAGTGGATTCCAGGCAAGAACAAGAACAGAAGGACAAAAGTGGACCAGCCAAATGTGCGCATCTCATTGTCACGCATGAACGACAGGATCGAACTCCTTCCGCTCACAAAGGACAGGGCGGCAGTTCGTACGCACATTCACGTCGTGCTCCCTGCGCGCGTATCACGTTGCAGCAATCGCCTTTGTACGACGACCTCACTTGCTGCTGGATATGCTTCCTCCTGCTCCGCTACGGTCTTTCCGGCTCTTTCTTCGGCACGTCGTTGTTCTCTTCCTTCTTCTTCTCCTCCTTGTCCTTCTCGCCCTTTTCGTCGGCCTTGAGCTTCTTCGCCATCTCTTTCAGCCGCTTGTCCACGAGGAAGTTGAAGGTGCCTTCCGGGAAGGACCCGTCCGCCCGCCGTTCGCCCGCCGGCATGCCCGCGAGGATGGTGACAGCTTCGTCAACGGTGGTGATTGCATAGATCTGGAACTTGCCGTCCTTGACCGCCCGGACAACCTCCTTCTTGAGCATCAGGTTCTTCACATTGCTCTTCGGGATGACCACGCCCTGGCTCCCCGTGAGGCCCTTGGCCTTGCAGACCGCGAAGAATCCCTCGACCTTCTCGTTCACGCCGCCGATGGGCTGGACCTCGCCCTTCTGGTTGAAGGAGCCCGTGATGGCCAGGTCCTGCCGGACCGGCACTCCGGCAACGGCCGACAGGAGCGCCATCAGCTCGGCCGTGGACGCGCTGTCCCCCTCGATGTCGCTGTAGCTCTGCTCGAAGGCGAGGCTCGCCGAGAGCGACAGGGCCTTGTCCTGAGCGTACGTGCCGCCCAGGTAGTGCGAGAGGATGAGCACCCCCTTGTTGTAGATGCGGCCCGAGAGCTTGGCCTCACGCTCGATGTCCACCACGCCTGCCTTGCCGATATAGACACGGGAGGTGATCCGCGACGGCTTGCCGAAGGAGAAATCGCCGAGGTCGTAGACCGACAGGCCGTTCACCTGGCCCGTGACCGCGCCCGTGGTGTCCACCATGATGGTGCCGTCGGTCAGGAGCTCCTGGATCCGCTCCTCCAGCAAATTCGCCCGGTAGACCTTCTCGTCCAGCGCTTTGTCCACGTGCCCCGTTTCCACAGTGCGCTTTTCCTCGCGCCCGGCCCAGAAGGACGCCTCGCGCACCAGGTCGGAAAGATCGCTGAAGCGGAGCGACAGCTTGCCCTTCTTCTCGGCTAGCCGGGCCGCATAATCGATGACCTCCGCCACCGCCTCGCGGCTGAAGGGCAGCAGTTTCTCCTCCGCGGCCATGGCACCGATGAAGTTGGCGTACCGCGCCTTCTCCTCGCGGGACACGTCCATCTGGGTGTCGAAGTCCGACTTCACCTTGAAGATGCTCCGGAACTCCTCGTCGTAGTAATACAACAGGTAATAGAGCCAAGGGCTGCCGAGCATGATTATCTTCAGAGAGATCGGGATGGGCTCGGGCTTGATCCCCGCGGTGGCGATCCCGTAGAGCTCGCCAATGTCCTCGATCTTGACCTCGTTCTTCTTGATGATTCGCTTGAGCGCGTCCCAGGCAAAGGGGCTCCGAAGCACGTCCATGGCGTTCATGATGAGGTAGCCGCCGTTCGCCTGGAGCACGGACCCGGACTTGATCATCATGAAGTTGGTGAAGGCCACCCCGAGCCGCATCTTGCGCTCAATGCGGCCGACGAGGTTGTTGTAGGTGGGATTTGCCTCCTCTACCACCGGGCCGCCCTTCGTCTTCGAATTGTCCACCAGGACGTTCACCCGGTACCGTTCCAGGAAGCTCGCCCGGTCCATGCCTTCGATGTGGAACGGGAGCTCCGGCGTCTGTCCGAGAAACTCCTTGAGGTTCCCCAGGATGTCCTCCTCAACCTCGACGAGGTAGTCGGGGATGCGGGGGTTCGCGCGGTACTTCTCCTTCAGGTCATCAAGCTGGTGACCCATGGCGAAGTGGGCGACCTTGCGGTTCAGTTCGTGGATTCTCTCG
Source organism: Nitrospirota bacterium (assembly GCA_963840455.1). Taxonomy (GTDB): domain Bacteria; phylum Nitrospirota; class UBA9217; order UBA9217; family UBA9217; genus JAAXXJ01. The sequence continues at coordinate 8,072 of CAWIYV010000006.1, forward strand.
CGCGCCTCCTTGTCGAGCTGGCGTGCCTTGGACAGAAAATCGCGGATCTCGGTGTCCACCTTCTTTTCCCGGTCGTCCATCTCGAGCCGCTGCTCCGCGGAGAGATTCTCCACGTCCTCGGCCTGGAGCGGCTTGCCCTTGAAGAGCGGGACCTTCACGATCCCCGTGCGGGTCACCGAGAGCTGAAAGCCCATTTCCTTCGTCTTGCGGCCCGTGTCCTCGAAGAGGACCTCCTTGGCGCGCTCAAGCTCCTCCTGGATGCCGGTCTTCTGCTCCTCGTACTCCTTGGACTCGAAGACCTTGGGGATCTCGCTCAACATGAGCTCGATGAACTTCTCCATGTCCTGCTGGAGCTCGCGTCCGCTGCCCGGCGCAAGCTTGACCGCGAGGGGCCGGTCCGGGTCCTTGAAATTGTTGATGTAGCACCAATCCTCGGGCACGGGACGGTCGAGCGAGATGCGCTTCACAATGGACTTGACGATCGTGTTCCTGCCGGTGCCCGGGACGCCGGACACGAATATGTTATAGCCGTGGTTCCGGATAGAGAGGCCGAACTCGATGGCAGAGACGGCCCGAGCCTGGCCGATCACCTCTTCGCGGGGCTTGAGCTCCTCCGTCGTGGCAAACGGGAACTCTGCCGGGTCGCAGGCATGCCGAAGCTCTGCAAGGGGAACGACGAAATCCTTGATATCCACGCTGTGCCTCCTTGGTTACCGTTGCCTGATTAGATTGTAGGGACAGATGAAGGTTCTGTCAAGGCAGGCGTCACACCGTTCATGACCGAAAAGGAGCAAATCCCTTTTGCTGGGACCGTCAGCCGCCCTTTTTAGGCAAGAGTGCATGGGAAAAGCGAACCATGTAAGACTCCTCCTCAGAGGCCCCTGCATCCCGTGAACAGGGTCGCGCACAAGCATGCCCGGAACAAAGCTGATAAACCACCGGTCATGCCTGCGCGTGCGCAGCGAAAGCGCACATGAATCGCCATCGTTGCAGGTTAAAGCAGAAGACGCCTGGCATGCCTGCGCGGACCTATGAACCGGGGTGCAGAAAGAAATAAAATCTTTTTTTTGGGCAGCCCGGTGCAACGCTGTGCTAAGCATGCCGAACATTGAGTGGTGTTCCAGGTCAGTCCGGCGAATCCGGCAGCGCTTCCCCTGCGGACGCGCTGCTTTCCGGTCGGTGGTCGTTCCCTGCCTGGCGGGGCATGCATAACGCACAGTCGTCGCAGCCGGGCAGCCCTAGGTATTGGTAAAAGCTTCAGACCAATTCAAATATGAACCCACTCGATGGGGAGATGAACCATTTCGAAGATCATGCCTGCTCTTCATCATAACAGAGGCAAGGGACGCTCTCCGCAGCATGTTACCGATGACAAACAGCCATTCCCGGAACCAATTGACGAAAAGTGACCGCTCTGCAACAGACCGCAACCGCTAAAATTGTGTTGATTTCTTGGAGAGCGGACCCTATAATCGCCGCCATAGGTTTTTCCGGCGCGCTCACCCATCAGAGAGGAGCACGGCATGAACCGTTCGAAGTTCCTGGCCCCCCAACCGACCAATGTCCTGGCGCGGGAACGTCTCATCAACAGGCTCGGCGCGTGGGATGACAAGAAGCTGGTGATCATTCATGCGCAGGCGGGCCAGGGTAAGAGCACGCTTGCCGCCGGGTTCGCAGCGTCGCTCCCCCTACCGACCGTCTGGTATACCATGGATGCCGGAGATGATGATCCCGCGGTGTTCCTCTCCTGCCTCGCGCAGGCCCTTCAGTCCGCCCTGCCCGAGCACTTCCCGAAGTTCCTACCGCCTCCCCGCATCCGCTATGGCGCTCGCGGATCGGAACAGGCCGTCACCCGCTGGATCGGGCAGATGTTCGGAGGCATGAACAGCTCCTGCCTCATCGTGTTCGATGATTACCACTTGACTGCTGCTTCATCGGCGCTCCGTTCCATCCTCAAGACACTCTTCGAAGGAACGCCTGCAGCTGCTCGTTTCATGCTTCTTTCCCGTACCCGGCCGGAACTTGATATCGCAAAGCTACGCTCGCGGCGAAGCGTTGCCGAGCTGCGGGGAAGCGATCTCAAGTTCAGCGATCAGGAAGCACAGGAACTCTTCGGCGGGGTCTTCGGGATGCCCCTCGCGGAGGCCGAAGCAGCCGCGGTCAATCGCACCGCAGAAGGATGGCCGGCCGGGCTGGTTCTGCTGCACGGTTTCCTCATGAACGTTCCCCGTCAGGACCGCCTCGCGGCCCTTGCCGGACGCCAGCAGCTGGAATTTCGCACGCACATCTTCGACTACCTTGCCCAGGAGGTCTTCTCGCATCTCCCGCAGGACCTGCAGGACTTCCTGCTGCATACGGCGGTGGCCGATCACCTCACCAGGCCATTGATGTCGGCCCTGACCGGCCTCCCGGAGACCGCCCCCGACGGCAAGCCCTCGGTCTCCACGCTGGTCCGGGAACTTTCCGCCCGGAACCTTTTCGTCTCTTCCGTTGACGCCGATGGTTCGGTCATCCGCTTTCACGCCCTCTTCCGCGAGTTCCTGCTGAGGACGTTCCAGGCGAAGCGCTCCTCCCGGGAGGTCAACAAGCAATTTGCGGCCGCTGCACGCTGGTTCAAGACCGCGGGAGACCCGGTGCGGGCGATCGATCTCTGGATCGGATCGGGCCAGGAGCAAAAGGCTCTCCGCGAGATCGAGTCCTGCGCACAGCACCTTATCGCAGTCGGACGGACCCAGACGCTCCTCCGGTGGATGCATGCCCTCCCGAAGGCCGCTGCGCGCAGGCCCTGGTTCGAGTTCATCCAAGCCGTTGCCTGCCGTTATACCGAGCCGGCGGCGGCGCTGATGCTCTATGAGCGGGCATACCGGGGATTCCATCGGGGCCGGTGCGTTCCCGGGCAGATGCTCGCGCTCAGCGGCATCATCGAATCCTGTTTCCACATTGGGGGCGATTTCGCGCGGATGGGCCGCACGGCTGCACTGGCACAGGCGCTCCTCGCACGGAGCCGGAGGGAAAAGCGCGAAACAAGGGCCCGGCTGCTCCTCGCCATAGGCACGGCATGGTTCTTCATCGGCAGGCTCGAGCAGGGCGCCGGCGCGCTCCGGCAGGCTCTTGAGCTCTTCCGGAAGCAGGGGAACCACTTCTATCAGATCACCAGCGCCATCTACCTCATACCCTGCGCGCTCTACCAGGGCGATTTTCCGCTGGCACGGGAGGCCGTGAACAGGGGATTCGAGGCGTCGGACGCAATCCCCGAAGAGACCGCCGGCCGGGCGGGGCTTTTCCTGACCAGGGCCATGGCGGCTTTGTTCGAGGGAAATTTTGCCGAAGCGCAGGACTGCATCGACCAGTGCAGGAGCCTTGCGGACACCCATGCGCTCGAATCGATCGGGTTCCTTTCCCTCGATATCGGGGGATGGCTCAAGATCGCGCAGGGCGATTACCGCGGCGCGGAACGCCTTCTTGCGGAGTGCAAACGCAGGGGACAAGAGGCCCGGAACGCCTTCTTCAGCGCCTCGGCGTCCCATCTGCTCGCGATCGCCTTCCTGTTCCAGGGAAGGCTTGACCGGGCAAAAAAGGAGTCGGACGCCGCTTTGGCGCTCCAGCAACGTTCGGGGAGCAGGCTGTTCCACGCGATCTACCTCATCGCGAGCGGAGCAATTTCACTGAAGCTGGGCAGGGTCCGCCGGGCGGAGAGGGAACTGCAGAGCGCCCTCAGGATCCTCAGCCAGGTCCAGGCCGCGCAGCAGGAAGCGAACGCCCATCTCCTGCTCGCGTCCCTGAACCTCGCACGCAACAACGAGTCAGCGGCCCGGAAGCACCTGGCAGCCGGATTCGGCATCGGCGAGGAACGGGGCTTCACCTATTACGCTCTGCTGACGCATGACGAGCTTTCATCCCTCGCAGCGGAGGCGGCCGGCCGTGACATCGAGCCAGACTACTGCCGCCGCCTCATCGCAGGGCCCTCGCTGCCGCAGGCGCGTCCGCTCATCAGGATATTCTGCCTCGGCGAGTTCCGGGTCCTGCGGAACGGCCTCCCGATCAGCGACGGGGAGTGGAAAAGCAAGCTGGCAAAAACGCTGGTCAAGCTCATGGCCGTCCGCGGCGGTCAGAAGCTTACTCGCGATGAAGCAGCTGAAACGCTCTGGCCCGATGCCGATGCCTCCCGGAAGCCGCTGCTGATGAACAGCCTTCTTCACCGGACCAGGAGCGTCCTTGAGCCGGACGGATCTCCGTCCCGGAGCGATTCCTGCATCATCCAGGACAGCGGCCTGCTCTCTCTGAACCCGTGTAGGGTCTGGACGGATGTCCAGGAATTTGCCGCGCTCCATGCAACCGCCCGGCAGAAGCGGATTTCCCGTGAGCATGACCCCGGAAAGACCTTGGCGCTCTACGACCAGGCGTTCAGCCTGTACCAGGGAGATATCCTGCCCGGAGACCTGTACCATGACTGGGCGCAGGGGCACCGGGAGCATCTCAAGAAGATCCATGCCGAAATGCTCATGCATGCCGCTATCCTGACCGAGGCACAGAATGACACGAACCGGTCGTTCACGTATTATGAGCGGATGTTCTCGCATGACCCCTGCAATGAGAAGGCGTGCCGCTGGCTCATGGCGTGGCATCTTGCTGCCGGGCAGCGGAGCGATGCGGTCAGGATCTATGAACGGTGTCAGCTGGCGCTCAGAAAAGAGCTGGACATCGAACCCGATGACCAGACGAGGAGGGTGTACCGGAGCATCATCGGAGGATGAGGTGATGGCGACGCGGAGGCACGGGGAACGTATTAAAGAAAAAAAATAGTCAACGACTCTTGGACACGAATTGAAGCTCCCTGCAGAAAGCTGGAAAATGCGCTCGCTCCTGGATTCAACGGAATATCAGCCACAAACAACTGCGGCGTAATGCCGTAATTTGACCCTCTTACCTTCCTGCCTTCCTACCTCCATTCCCTCAATCATTTCCTCTTTTCCTCTGCGTCCTCTGCGGTGAAGAGAAGCTAGCCCTTCCCCTCCTCGATCGCAAGCGCCACCGCGCCGGTGGACGGATCGGGAACGCTCCATCGCAATGCCCAACGTGCGACAGGTGTCTGGACCGGCTCGGCGGTGCCGGAGACGCGATAGCTGGCCCAGGCCGAGAGCTCGAACAGCCAGTTCAAGACCGCGCGATATCCGAACATATGTACCTTGCTGGCGGTCCCGGGATGGCCAGGAAGAAGAAGGTCATACACGTCCCAGCTGGCGGATCCGCCGGCTGGGATCGATGATGCAGCCGGGCGAGTAAAGGCGTGGGTGACATCATGGACCGTCCCACCCTCCTGACCAAGAGAGGCATGAGGCACGAGGTCGATGACTTCTGCAGAGCAGACATTGTTTATCGTCAGGATCGCCCTGCTGAAGGGGATATCCCTGCCGTCGCTGGCCCGAATTTTTGAGGCAACGGACTGCAAGGAAATCACGAGACAGAGGCCCCTGCCTCCAGGTACCGTGCTTTCGTCAGGGGATTTCAGCATGACGCTTACCTCCTTCTCGACATCGAAACTATCCTGATTATAGCATGCCGTGCACCTGAGCCAACAGGGACCAGAGGTCCGCGGTCAAGCCTTCGCCTACGCCTCACTGGAGGCAGTGGAACAATCCGGTACACCAGAGGCAGGCGCCGCAGGGGACGCGCTCGATATAGCAATCCTGTTCAAAGTCCGCTTCCGCCACATAGTCGCAGAGAGCGAAACCACAGTCAAAGCAGAAGGGGAACTTGTATCCGAGCACGCGCTCCCGGAACGAACGGGAGTCCGTGCTATTCCAAATAGCAAGGATGTCCCGGTCGCGCAGGCTGCCGAGGACCCACGGCTTGACTCGCTTCTCGATGCCGCCGACATAGCAAGCGTAGCGGTGCCAGAGGAAGTAGCAGGGATGGACGTCGCCGTCCCACGAGACGAATGAACCACCCCCTTCCACGAACTCGCACTTCCTCGTGTTCCGCGGCGCCATGCCGGGCAGCGTCAGTTCGACCCCCTGTTCCCGGGCGGCCTTGCGTGCCTCGACGAACACCCTTTCCGCCGACGCCAGCCACTCATCATCCCGCCTGAGCAACCGTTCCATGTGCAGGGTGATGCCCTGTGCTTCCGCATCTCTCCGCATCTTTTCGACGATACCGACGATCTGCTCTTCCTCCGGGGCCATACCTACCTTCGTGATGGTATCGAGATACCGGCGGATGTCCAGGCCTTCCTGCAGGGCCTTTGCTCTCCAGCGTTCGTAGATGGCAATGGCGGCCGTGGTATTGGTATCGTAAGCGGCCTGTGCTACAAGGTCTTTCTGGTAGGGAAGCAGCTGGGTGACAATGGCGAAGCTTGCACCCGCCCTGCCTGCCCAGCGGACCGCTTCGGGAAGGTCTGCGAAGTTGCTGCGCATCAGCACGAACTCGATCCCGATCTTCAGATCGCGCCCTCTGCGCTCTTCCTTGGCCTTGTTCAGGCTCGCGAAAGCTGCGGCGATGCCCTGCAGTTCTCCGCCACTCCGGATCGCGCGGAAACTTTCGTCCGATATTGTATCGAGAGAGAGGCAGATGCGATCGAGCCCTGCTTCAACGAGCGATCGCGCCCGCTGATCGGTCAGCAGCATGCCGTTCGACTGAAATCCCACGACTGCATGCTCCGGCAGGATGGACCGCGCCCGGCTGATGAACGCCTCCAGTTGCGGATGGAGCAAAGACTCTCCGATGCCGTTAAGAATGAGGGCATCAAGATGCGGAAAGGCCGGCGTCAGGGCTTCGAAGATCGCCGACGACATGCTGCCTTCAGGGATCCCGCCAATGCCGTTCTGTTTCACACACATATCGCATTGGAGGTTGCACCTGGTCGTCAGCTCGACGAATAGCTTGGATGGATGTTCTTTTGGAGCCATGGAACCATTCTATCCGTCCTGCCGCAAAGGGATATGATGCCGGTCATATGCCGGCTTCTGCAGGCGAGGTGGCAGTGGAAATGCATTTCGGCAAAACGGGGAAGTCTGGTATAATTTCCCTATGAAAGTGAAGCTCAAGCTTTTTGCCTCATTGCGGCAGTTCGGCCCTGATGAACAGGTAATCGATCTTCCCGAACACACGACGATCGACGATGTTGTGCGTTCCCTTCACTTTCCCGGAACGATCAGGCTCCTCAGGATCGTCAACGGAGAGCACCGACCTGCGGACCACCTTCTGAAGGACGGCGACGAGCTCGCCCTCTTCCCCCCCATCGCCGGCGGTTAGCTTCCCCGGCGTCAGCCTTATCCCTGTCCGGAAGATACCGTAAGCATTACCCAGCCTGCTCCTGCCAATCCCGTGTCATTCTGCAAGCGTCCGACCTCGATAGTTTTGCCGTCGAGCGTAACGGTGCATCCCTGCTGGAGTTCCTGTGCCCGATCAGCAAGGTAACCGAGAAGGTCTACGGCCTCGACGAGAACGCCCTTCCGCAAGAGGCCGGAGCCAAGCTCGGCCATCAGGAGATTGAAGATCTTTATACTCACCCACCCTTCTACGGGCGCGCATGCCATTCCCGTTTCGTGGTAGGTGATCGCGCCGCGGAAGGAGGAATAGGCCCCTCCCCGCCTGAGTGTTGCGCCGACCAGTCCGGGCATGGCGGCCGAGAGCGCGAGGACCGAGCCGTCGTGTATCAACGCCGCACTGATGTCATCGACCGGTTTGCCGTCGAGCATGATGGACTGGATCTTCTCGATCGTCGCAGGGCTCGCGCCGATCTCTTCCCGCAGGAATGCATCGACGCTGCAGCCGACGCGGCGCCTGATCTTCACCCCCTGCTGGAGCAGCAGGAAGAACCGCGCGACGAGCGGCAGGTCCACGACGAACACGAGGCGGGGGTACGGTCCGGCTTCAGCTTTCTGCGTATCGACCATGTTTGCCACACCTCATTGCACCTGTTATGGACAGGAGCTGCGAATGGACGCGGACCAATGCTGACCTGGAATTGTGGTCTTATCCGTATTCTGCCGTTATCCGCGTCCCACTTGCCTGCTCACGTTCATCGATGCGGCGCCACAGCAACGCGCCCGAATGCATCCCGAAGGACAATAAAAAAAGGAGAGACCTGCGCCTCTCCTTTTTTGAATCGTATCGTCCGGATTACCAGTTGAAGACCTTGTCCAGGTCCTCGTCCTTCACTGCGAAGGTGACGTTGTGCGGAGCGAACTTCTCGGTCTTGAAGTAGCTCGGCAGCCGGTCGTGCTGCGGCGTGAAGCCCGCCGCCTTGTTGAAGTCCCGCTCCATCTTCAGGACCTTCTTCCCCAGGTCGGTCACACCGTCGCCCGTCATGTTGATACCGTAAAAAGCGCTGATCATATCGAGCAGGGCCTGAAAGGTTTCGGGCTGGTCGAGCACCGCAAAAGCGATGAAGAGGCACATGCCGGTGGAATCGATCGCGGCGGTCGCGATCTGGAGGTTCCGGGAGAGCTCCACCTGCCCTTCGGGCTTGAGCGCGTTCACGTCGCCGCCAACCTTCAACACGTTCGCGGTGACCGCGTATCCTGCCGTGTGGTCCGCGCCCATGGGGCTCGTCGCGTAGGTGACGCCGATGCCCTGCACTGCGCGGGGGTCATAGGCCGGCATCGCCTGGTTCTTGACCACCGGCACCCGCTCGACACCGAAGGCCTTGCCGGTCATGCCGGCTCCATTGCCGAGGATCCTGCCGAGGTCCGTACCCTTGCCGACCTCGTTAATGAATTTTATCGCCGCGTCGGCGTCGCCGAACTTGGCGAGGCCGGCTTCCATCGCAACAGCGATCGTCGCGCCCATCTCGATCGTATCGATGCCGTAATTGTCATCGAGGAAATCCATCATGGCGATCTTGTCCAGGTCGTTGATGCCGCAGTTCCCGCCGTGGGCCCAGACCGTCTCGTATTCGGGCTGCTTGGTGAGGAAATGGCCGTCCTTGTCATTATAGGTGCCCGAGCACTGGATCACGCAGCCGCTATGGCAGCCGTGGGTTGCCAGCCCCTTGCGCTTTGTCTCGGTCTCGGCCATGGTCTCGCCGCTGATTTTGGCTGCGCCGTCGAACCGTCCCTGCTTGAAGTTATAGGTGGGATAGCCGCCCACCTCGTTCAGGATGTTGGTGAGCACGTTCGTGCCGTAGGCCGGGAGGCCCTGGCCCGTGACAGGATGCTTCTTCAGGCCGTCGACGAACCGTTTGTTCGCGTCCTGGAACTTTGCAAGGTCCTTGGGTTCCCGTATCTTCATGCCGGCGGCATCGAGGACGATTACCTTGATGTTCTTGGATCCCATGACCGCACCCACGCCGCCGCGGCCAGCGTGTCGCGTGGGCCGCTGTTCCATGTCGGTGAATGCGATGGTCGCGGCGCCCATCTTCATCTCGCCGGCAGGTCCGATCGATATGCATGAGACCTTGTCTCCGTATTCCTTCTTCATCTTCTCGACAAGGTCGTAATTGGGGAGCATCTTGAGGCTGTTATCCTTCGTGATCTTGACGCCGTCCTTGTTGATGAACACCTTGTAGAGATCATCGCCCGTCGGTTTCCCTTCGAGCACGATCGCGCCATAGCCGAGCTTCGCCAGGACCTGGGACGGCTGCCCTCCGGAGTTCGATTCCTTGATACCGCCGGTAAGCGGGCTCTTGCAGCCCACGGAGATCCGGCCCGACTGGGCGCCTGCGGTCCCGCTCAAGAGCCCCGGAGCGATCACCAGCTTATTTTCCGCCCCGAGCGGATGACAGAGCGGCGGGACCTCCTTCGAAACGATCGCCGACGTCAGCGCCCTCCCCCCGAACCCTGCATAGTCGCCCATCGGCGTGGTCTTCGCCTTGGGTCCGCCTTCTGCTCCTACATCGATCCTTAGAATCTTATCCATGGTTTCCTCCTGATCGCTCCGAGGTTCTTCCAGAACAACCCCCTCGATTGTTTATGAATTTATGTGCGACAATGCTGATAGGGCAGCATCTCATGGTAAGTGCCCCGCGACAGCCTGTGAGAGAATGGATGAGTGTGGATCGGAAACAGCAGACCGTGATGTAAAAAGCATACCCCCGCAGAGCATGTTCGTCAAGACGCTTTAATATAATTTCCACGTATTATCAACAGGATAACCACAATTGCTGTTCCTGCGTTGTTCCTTTTGGGCTATTGCGCTTCTATCGCCTCTTGCGTTCGTTCAAATACTGTCGAGGGGAGTTTATGCGGGACGGTCATGACCGACGAACGATGTCAGCTAGCGCTGAAAAAGGCACTGGACACCGATCCGGACGGGCAGACAAGGAAATTGTACCAGGGGTTATCGGAGGGTGAAGTGAAATAGACGCGGGGAATACGGCAGAACATCCAGAAGTATTTTGACGCAGACGAACGCGGAAAAGACCAGATTACGAAAACTGCAGTTACCATGCCGTGATCTCACCTTCCTGCCTTCTTACCCTCTTAACCTCACACTTATCTCCTCGGCCTCCGCGTCCTCTGCGGTGAGAAAGCGTTATGGTTTGTTTTTCCGAATCAGAAAATACACCTTCCCTTCCTGCTGCATGTACCCCGCGGCGATCTGAGCGTCGCTCCCTTGCCCCCAGAACAGGTCCACCCTGCCCGGCCCCTTGATGGCGCCGCCTGTGTCCTGGTTCAGCACGAACCGGGAGAAGTGTTTCCACTCCTTGATCACCCCGTTCTCGATGACCGGCTTCTGTGTTTCGATGATCGCAAGGGCACCCTTCGGCAGGAGCTTGTTGTCCGTGGCAATGGAACGGCCAGGCGTAAGCGGCACGCCGATATTTCCGAGCGACGGCCCCATGTCCATTCGGAAGAAGACGTAGCTCGGGTTCTGGTTCAGGAGCGGCACGATCTCGTCAGGGTGCTGCCGGAGGTACTCGCGGATCGCGGGCATGGACATGTTCTCCTTCGCGATGGCGCCTTTGTCGATGAGCTGCTTGCCGAGGCTCTTGTACTGTCTGCCGTTCTGGCCGTCGTACAGAATGCTCACGATGTTCCCGTTGCCGAGGTCCGCCTTGCCCGAACCCTGGATCTGAAGGAAGTAGATGTCCACGTGATCGTTGCACCACAGCATCTCGAGGTTCCTGTTCGCAAGCGCCTGCTTCTGGTCGATCTCCTCGCGGGAGTAATAGGGCAGGACCTTCCGGCCCTCGATCCTGGCGCTGAGCTTGTTCCGCGGGAAGTCGTTGCCGAAGAGCGTGAGGTCGATCTCGATGATGTCGTTCGGCCGTTTGTAGAGCGGGTACTTGTACACGTCGTCGGCATTGACCCGGCAGGAGAGCATCGGCTCGTAGTAACCCGTGACCAGCACCTTCCCCCATCCGTCCGAGCCCACGGACTGGTAGAAATCGAACTCCTTCTTAATCTGCTTGGTCTTTTGTTCGTCAGAGAGCGATGCATTCTCGACGATCAACAGGAAGTTCTGGAGCGTCACAACCATGTCGAGCGCCGTGACCTTCGCTGGCCCGAACGAGAACGCGGTCTCTGGCGGGAGCTTCTTGTAATATTCCAGGCTCTGGCGCGCAGCAGCAGCGATATCTTTGAAGGCCAGATCATCCTGCGGCGACACAGACCTCCACCACGACAGCGGCTCCAAGGCCATCTCCGGCCTCGTCACCGGCGGCCTCGCGCAGGCTACGAGGGAGAGGATGGCCAGCGATATAAAAATTAACTTCTTTAAATTAATCATTCTGTGAACTACACCTACAGGCTTGTACTATCACTTGATATATAGGAAGCGCAGAATACGGGTTGAAAATTGCCAGTAACGCTCCACAACAAGAACCCACAAAATCTATAAGGTCTAACGCTCAACCTGATACGATAAACGGGGGCAGGTCACGTAGTGAAGATCGAAGAAGTGAAATGATCTCCCTCCTGCGGCAGCCGCAGGGTCCGCCCATCCATCCCGCAGTGATACACCTCGTGTTATTGACCGCCTCCCGAGGACGAACGGTTCAGCATCCGCTCCACATTAGGAAACAATTTAATATAGACGGTGATCTTGCCGTCCTTCAGCGCATAGCTCACGTTCAGGGGGTCCATCCCGCCCACGTTGGTGGCCGGATAGCGGGGAAGGATCTCGAACCCGAGCGTTCCGCCGCTGCCGTCCGGGATCCGGTGAACGCGGATCGCCTCCACCGTGCGGACGCCACATCGGACGTGTGTATTCGCCTCGGCGAGGGCCTGGTCGGCGGGAAGGCCTCGCTTAACCTTGTAGGACGTGGCCGGAACATAGAACTCCACCATGCCCGCCTTGTCAGGCGCTATCAGGAAGGCGGCGTGCTCGATGTCATCGGGGTACCTGCATCCATAGGTGAAAAGATCGTAGGTCCCTTCAATGCCTTTCGGATCAGCGGTCTCGCTCCGTAATTGCGTGCCAAGGCTGCACCCCTGAATGGTGAATATTACGATCAGCGCTGCAGCAACGTCAAGGATTTGTCTCTTCGCCTTCATCGTTCTTTCCTCCCTCTCTCTCGCCAATTTGGCGAAATTAAGAAAATCCGGGTGCCTTCATGCCCATAATAATACCACATTCATGCCATTGGCACCGTGCTGTTTAAGAAAGCGCTATAGTCAAATTAAGGAAAAACGAACAGCCTGATATGTGCACTGCATAAGTATGATGACCTGACCCCGGAAACCTGTACAACAGCGAGAGTCGGATTATGGTAGCATAACACCAAAAGCAGGACACACTGCTCAATTAAACAAAAAAAAGCCTTACCTCGGATAAGATAAGGCCATTCTTATGCAGCGCATATGACATCTTGTAATATGCACCATTAAGGCACTTTCAGCGAGTGCGACCAGCAGGAAGAAGCTTTTGATGCTAGTTGTTACCTAAATTGTTGCGAAGAGATTCTCAACAACCGGGAAATCTGAATATCTTTTCCGATCGAGTCCTGCTGCATCCCCGCTGTACTGGGTTTGCTCTTCTTGACGTTTGTCTTGCCGCTGCCGCGTTTCGTATACCGCGTTTCCAGAAGATTCGCCAGTTCAGGATGTGCGCCGACCTCCGCGAGCATGGAGGTGGCTCTCCAGAGGCTGGTCCGCGACCGGGCGCCGAGCACCGCGGTAAAGACCGGCCCGCTCTCCGTAGCCATCATGCCCACGAAGCAATGACGCGCATTCCCTGTGTATCCAGTCTTCCCGATGATCATGGCCTGCTCCTGCCAGAGCAGATGGTTTGAGCTTTCCACGAAGATTTCCCTGCCAGCAGTGGTCAGGATTGTATATTCTTTCGTAGCCAGGATCTCCCTGATGAGGGGATAGGAGAGCGCCGCCTTCATGATGAGCGCCAGGTCGCTTGCGGTCGAGTACTGGGTCCCGCCTTTCGGCAGACCGGAGGCGTTCGCGAAGAGCGTATCGCGCGCCCCAAGTTCCTGCGCCTTCCGGTTCATGAGTTCGGTAAATGCAGCCTCCGATCCGGCAGTAGCCTCGGCCAAAGCCACGGCCGATGAATTGATGGACTTCATGAGCGCGAGATGCAGAAGATCTGCGACCGTCATTTCCTCGTCGGGACAGATCCCCGGAGGGATCGTCTTCACCCTGCTGGCATTCCAACTGATCCTGACCACATCATCCGGTTTAAGATGATCGAGTGCAACCATGGCGGTCACAAGCTTGACCGTGCTTGCAGGAGCGAGCTTTGCATTCGGGAACTTTGCGTAAAGCACCGTGCCGTAGGCGTCCATGACGACCGCGGCCTTGGCAGGCACCGTCTTCCCGGGAAGAGCGGCAGCCGGGGCAGCGGTGATCAGAAAAGAAGATATAATGATCGCAAAAAGACAGCAGTGTTTCACGTTTTCCTCGCTGATCATGAAGAGATCGGACTGGAGCAGCCATCACATCGGTGCCCGCGTACCGTGTTGCGCGCATTATGAAGTAATTTGACCGTTTTTTCAACAATTAATTCTGTGCTTTCGATGAAATCCTGGATGGCTTATTGTCCGCGGGTTTATAATATCGTCATGGTCTTTTCATATTTCAGGAAGCTTTCGGCCGCCCAGAAGCGCATCTACCAGCGAAGCGATTCCATCATTTCCGTGCCTTTGCCCGGCGCGGAAGCGCTTCAGCCGCTCATTCCCGTGCTTGCCTCAGCATTGATAAAAGAGGACCGGGAACAGGCGGAAGATATCTGCCGGAAGCTTGCCTTGGGCATCACAAAATGCCTTTCCATCCCGCCGCTCCGCATTAAGATACTGGCGGTCCGTCCCTCAGCTTCATGGGGTGAGTTGCACGGGCTGTACGAACCTGCTGAAGGACGGGCATCGGCGGTAATCACACTCTGGATGCGCACGGCCAAACACCGCCGCGTCGTGGCGTTCAAGTCCTTTCTGCGCACACTTCTCCACGAACTCTGCCACCACCTGGATTATGAACTCTATCGGCTGCCCGATTCCTTCCACACCGAAGGCTTTTACAAGCGTGAATCCAGCCTGTTCCATCAACTTATGCCGGAGCAACGGGGATCAGCTGCTGCCGAATAAAAAGCCGTCATCATTGAGTGACGGGCTCTGAATCCGGGATGCTGACGATGGACGGACCTTCCGTGACCTCGCGGTCACAACAG
>CAWIYV010000007.1:0-573021 GCA_963840455.1 Nitrospirota bacterium
GTCTTTATATTTGACATTCTTGAATTCCTTGCTCACGCAGGACACCGCGGTGCATGTCTTCGCTCTTGACCCCGCCGCAGCGGCGCTCGCAAGCCCTCCATGAAAGCATCCTTTCTCTCTATCGACGACTTCTCCCGTTTCAGCTAAGGCTCCTGTATTGCGGAAACCGAATTCCGGAGTGAGCGCATTCCCCGCAGCTTGGTGCGGGACCGCGAGCGAATACGATACTGTTCCAGCCTTAAAGACCTGGAGTAGCTTGCTGGAGGGAACGTCAATACCTTCCCGATGCAATTTATCAAATGTTCCTTGGTTGACCATGGTTACCATAGTCCTGGGCTCCGTCCTTGGGCCCGCTGCTGCGGATATCCATTCCCCCGGGGCCCAATCGTCCGGGCCCGCGCGCGCGGAATGGCCAGTCCTCTCGACTCAGCGCGCGGGAGGGGGATTCCTGCCGAAGATGATCCTGATCACCTCGTCGGCCTCCATCTCGTTGATCAAGATATCGTCCACCGGTAGATGGGACGACAGGATCCGGGATGCCGCGCTCTTCACCCGGTCTCGGGGGACCTTGAGAACGGCCTTGCCGGAGGCTGCCGAAAGCACCTCGCCAAAGGGCTCGACGTCCTCCCTCCGGATGGTTCCCGCGGGGAAGGACACGATGAGCAGCTTGTCCGTGGCATAGCGCCTGATCAGGTCGTCCAACGGCCCGTCGTAGACGATCCGCCCCTGGTCAATGATGATTACGCGCCTGCAGAGCCGGCTGATGTCCTCCATGTAGTGGGATGTAAGGATGATGGTCGTTCCCTTCACCTCGTTGTACCGCCTGATGAAATCGCGGATGTTCTGCTGCGCCACCACGTCCAGACCGATCGTGGGCTCGTCCAGGAAGAGGACCTTCGGCTTGTGGATCAGTGCCGCCACGAGCTCGCATTTCATCCGCTGCCCCAGCGAGAGCTTGCGGACCGGGACGTCAAGGATGTTCCGGATGTCGAGCAGTTCAGCGAACTCGCCCAGACTGCGTTCGAACTCGCTGTCGGGGATCTCGTAGATCTCCTTGTTCAGGAGGAAGCTCTCCCGCGCCGGAAGGTCCCACCAGAGCTGGTTCTTCTGGCCCATGACGATGGCGAACTGCTTCTGGAACTCCGTCTGCCGCCGGAAGGGAACGTACCCCAGGACGCGGACGTCCCCGGCAGTGGGATGGAGGATCCCCGACAGCACCTTGAGCGTCGTGGTCTTCCCCGCGCCGTTCGGCCCCAGGAAGCCGACGAGCTCGCCCGCCTCGATCGAGAAGCTGCAGTCTTTCACCGCCTCGGCGACCAGCCGTTCGCGACGGAACAGCCCCCGCAAAGACCCGGACAGGCCGGGCCGCTTCCGATAATACTCGTAGTTACGCGTGAGATGCTTGACGTCGATGACGGGCATAGGGTCCGCTTTGCCCTCCCGGGCAGGGTGGTCAGCTCGATGCGCTGCTGTACACCTTCAGGCTGGCCCGCCACAGAAGCAGGCTGCATCCGAAGAAGGCGGCGGCGTAGAAGAGGACGAAGAGCGTCCCTTTCCAGTCCAGCAGGCGCAGCGCCGCCTTGGCCGGAAAGGCGACGGCCAGGATGACCGGAAAGACGAAGGTGAAGACCGCCCGGACGGCCGGCGAGTAGATCTCCGGCGGGAACCGTCCGAGGGTCATCGCTTCCCGGTACAGCCAGATCGCGTTCTCGCTCTCAAGTTTCCAGATGGTGATGCCCGCGGTGATGATATGGATCCCCAGGACCACGGTCATCCCTGCCAGCACGAGCAGGGCGTAGTGGAGGACCTGGACCGGGCCGGGAGGGACCGGCAGCCTCCCCATCACGTAGACGATCAGGCCGGCGATCGGCACCAGGAAGATGATGTCCAGGATGTCGGTCATGCGGCTCAGCGAATAGAACAGGGGGCTCACGGGCTTGCTCAGGACGAAATCGAAGTTCCCACGCTGGATGTCGAAGCGGAAGGCATAGATGCCCCGGAAGAGCGCCTGGGACAGGACGTCGATCAGGTTGAAGGTGAGGAAGAACAGGATGACCTCGTACTTCGTGTATCCCGCCAGCGTGTCGGTGTAGGAAAAGAGGGAGACGATCAGGAGCAGAAAGAAACCGAAACGGACAAGCTTGCCCGCAAGATAGGTCGCGGAATCGATCCGGTTCGACAGGTAGGACCCGATGGCAAGGCTGGACAGCTGCCTCCAGATGCGGACGTATTTTCGTATGAGGGCCGTCGTTCTCATCGAAGGAGCGTGTTCGCTACATCCCTTCCCCGGTGTATTTCCTGAGCCCCCGCCGCCAGATCCAGAGCACTGCCGGGCCGAACAGGGCGATCCAGGCGGCCTGGAGCGCTATCCCCCGCAGGGCGGCGTTGAGGTCGGCCCTGCCGAGGTAGATCTCCATGGGCAGGTACATGACCAGGGCGAAGGGCAGAAGAGCGAAGACCGCGAAGAGTGCCGGAGCGAGGATGTCGAGCGGGAAATAGGCGCCTGACGCGAACTCCAGGACCCACTCGAACAGGAACTTCGGACCCAGCGCCTCGCGGGACCAGAAGGCGAGCAGGCTGACGGCATAGCTCAGGAGAAAGTAGAGCGTTGCCGCCAGTGCCACGGAGAGCGCGAAGAGCGCAAGGACCGCGGGATCCCGCTGGACCCAAAGATCGACCTTCAGGAGGAAGAGGAACAGGAGGACCTCACCCAGCGCGGTCACGGCATAGAGGGCCCGCTGCGCGAACTCCGCAGAGAAGGTCTGGAAAAGATAATTGACCGGCCTGGTGAGATAGGCAGAGAGCATGCCCTCATTGATATCCGCGGCGACCTGTCTCGACTGTGCGCCGAAGATGACGGAGCGGAGGACGTTGATCCCGAACACATAGGTGACCAGCTCGGTCTGCGAGTACCCGGCGAACCGTCCGTTCTTCTTCGTGAGCGCGAGCCACACGAAGGTGAGCAGCAGCATGACCAGCACGCTCCGGAGCCGGGCAAGGAGGAAATTGAACCGGTATTCGAGCTCTTTCTGCCAGCTGATCTTGAAGACGACCCAGTACTTTTTCGCTCCCGCAGCCCGCATAGGGACCCACCCCGCATCCGGTAGTGTCCATCTGATTCTAGCATAAAACGGCTCCCCGCGATAAGAAACCTGCAAGGAGGTGCGCTTTCTACACCAGGTCCTGCGTTCTGAAACTTGCCTTTTCCTGTTGATCATTCCCATAGAGGATATCCTCTGTTCAGAAACCACGATGGACCGGGCCGCGTGAGAGCCTTGGACAAGATAATGAGGAAGACGCTGGTCCACGGAGCCAAAAGCCGATGACTGGGTTCCGGACCGGAGGACCTTAGGGCAGATTTATTTTGGTGCCGGTCCTTGCAGAAATAGCCGTGAGCAGGAAGGGAGAAGGGGAGTGATCTTCGTGGAATTGCATCAGAAACGAGACAAACGGGTTGGCCAAACGAGGCCAGGACGACCGGAGGATGTTGTGCAGGAGCAATAAATTGGAACTCCCTGTAGCTCGTTGAAGGGAGCTTCAACGATCACGAGCAGGGGAGGATACCTCTCGCGTAGACGGAAAAAAAGAGCGGGACAGTGCAACCTGTCCCGCTGCGTCATTTGTCGTTGAGCGTTTGTTATTGCTTTTCGCTGCCCTTGTTCTCCTTCTTCGCCCTCGCCGCCTTCCTTGCCTTTTTGCCGGCCAGGTAAGCCTCGATCGGCCGCCATCCGAAGGACATGCTGCCTGCCGCTGCCGATTCCACGCCCTGCACGAGCTTTTTTCCGACCAGGCTCAGGGTCATCACGATCCCGATGAAGGGAAGGAACACCGCGAAGACCAAGCCGATGATTGGTGCCGCCATCAGCATCACTGCAACGTGCGCCTTGATATACCGGGTCGTTCCGCTGCCCGGAAGCACGCCTTCCTGTTCCATCTGTACCCGGCTGCCGTTCGAAAGGTTCCAGTAGGTCCCTGCCTGTACCGTATGTCCGCCGTTGGTCAACATGTTCAATCCCTCCTTAGTGGGTGGTTTTCTCGTTCTGTTGATTAGAGCATACCCCAGGCCGGGGAAAAGCGTAAGTGGTATAAGTTCCTATGTCGGGGGGCAATAGTTCCTAGGAAGAAGTTCGTAGGGTGCCCATCTTCGGGGGCACCTTTCTCGGGGTCGCAAGAAAGGTTGACGGGAAACAACTTGAAATCGGCATGTGACATGGATAAAACCGGATAGAAGTCGGATAACAGCAGATCTTTGGACCTCTTCGCTTTTATCTAGATGTTGATCCGCATTTTCAGCACCCCCCATCTTCCATTTGCCGGTGCCAGGATCTCTGACCACATTGAAGATATCTTTGTATCTGAAAGGTAATCGCCAATGACGGCAACGGCGGCATCGCCGAGAGCGATGTCATGACCTTCGCAACGAAATAGACGGTCATGGTTTCAATGCCCGGGGGAGGCTCGCCTCCCCCGGTTTTTATTTAAGGAATCTCTCTTCCCCGCCATCGCCCTTTCAATTCAGACGGATCAACTCCGGCTGCCGCCTGTGTTATACTCTTTTCATGGTATTTTCGTCCCCCATGCTTGGGCATTCTGGTCAGAAGGTCACGCCGGCATCTTAGGGGCGCATCGCGTATTTAGATATTCGTATTTCAGCCGACGATCGCAATTATTATCATAATGGATGGGTTGCTCAGGAGCGTGACGTCTTGTGCTTGAACCAGGTCTGATAGAGGCCGAACAACAGGATGCGCCGGCAAGCCCAGGCGGGGCTTCGGGATATCCTCCGTCAGAAGGAGATGGACACGGTTTCCCTCGTGACCGAGAAGATGCGCGAGCTTCTCATTGACCTTCGGTCAGGAAAGTTCAAGCTCGTTGTCCGGTTAACGATGCACCGCTAAATATCTGAACAAACGAATTGCCGAAGTATTTCATACAGGGAGGCAGGTTCATGTGCAGGAACATCAAACCGCTCTTTAACTTCGAACCACCAGTAAGGGATGACGAAATACGAGGGGCCGCCTTGCAATTCGTGCGGAAGATAAGCGGCTTCAACAAGCCATCGAAGGCCAATGAAGCTGCGTTCCTCGCGGCCGTCGACAAGATAGCGGCTGCTTCCGGAGACCTTCTGAACGCGCTTGAGACGAATGCGCCGCCGAGGAACCGGACCGAAGAAGCCGCAAAGGCGCGGGAACGCGCCGCTCGCAGGTTCCCAAGACCCTGACATCGCCGTGGTGAGAAAAATACAAAAGGTCAACCTTCTATTCAGAGGCGGGTCAGTCCAAGTGCGCCGGGACGGAGCCCTGCTCATGACTACATCACGAATACGGAAATGTGTATCGGCGAACATTCCTCTGAGGTCTCGATGGCCTCCGGCGGTCCGACAATGACTGCCTTCGCGGGGTGCGCGATATAGCCCACGCGTGCTTGTAAAGACGGCTTCTCTGGCTTGCCAACAACGCCAAGAGGAGAACAGCCACGTATGGCGCACCAATCCTCTCACGTTGTATTCCGTCAGCCGGAGATGTCAGATGAGCCGGTTCTCCTTCGTTCTTGCGGTCCGCCTACGGCGTGAATGACCGCGGTCCTGCGACTGCCTGGCCGTAAGCGTTCTGGGCGATCACCCGCCAGTAGTACAGTGTTGAGGTTAGTGTGCTTGCTGGCACTGTGTAGGTCATGGTTGGCGCGGCAACGACAGCGTTGACGACCAGCACCGGCGACGTGAAGGTGTTCACGGTGTCGATCTGTACACGGTAATCGGTAGCATAGAGTGAACCCGTCCAAGTCAAGGTCGGCGTCGTTGTAGCACCGGTGGCAGCGTCAGCCGGGCTTGACAGGGTGAACGCCGCAGGTGCGAGCCCCGTTCCTCCTCCTCCTCCTCCATATCCTCCGCCGCCGCAGCTCGTGAGCGTCACTGCCAGGAGCACCAGGACGCTGGCGGTCAAATATCCCATCATTCGTGATCGTTTCATGGAAGCACCTCCTGCACATAACGTTCGCGCAACAACCGCCGATGGGCTGCAGGGAGTCTTTTCGGTCGGAATTCCCGCGGCAGGAACAGGATGCTGACGCTCGCCGGAACGGGAACGTCGGAAGTACTATTGCCGTTGCCGCGTACCTTATTCGAGCTACGCCGCGGTCCACGTCCTTCGGCCTCAGCGCAGCACGGTGTCCGATAGAGGTGCTCTACACCCTTCGCACGTCCTATCACGCGCCTGATCCGGTAGAGTCTGACATGACCGATCTCCAGATGGGAACTGTCATATCTTCGTCATCCGGCTTATTGTTACTGGCGCTAAATGCCAGTAAGTCAAATATTCACGGTACCAAATTCTCCGGGCTCAAACGCTTGAGGCCGCTGCTCTCGCAGGTAACCCCTCATTCGCCTCATCGCTTCCCGGTCCAAAACGTCTGAGAAACATCTTCGGGTCAGCTCTCATTTTACCTTTCCCTGGTACAGCGCCAGCTAAGCCGCACGCCCTGACCTGGCAGGTTTCAAGTGCAATTTATCCCTGATCTCTTTTGCCGAAGCGCTCGTTGCATACACCGCTGTTCCGACATCGAACAATTTTGATGTGTTCAAGCCTCCTACGACGACGGGGTCAAGACCCGCATGCTCTACTAGCTCGCTGGTAACTTTCAATCCTTCCTGGTCGTTGCTGGCTATCGGGATCCCGATTATTTCGCCTTTTTTGTTCCTTGCTTTTCGAAGGTCTTCAAAGTAGACCGTATTGAAAGCCCTTACTATTCTTGCACCCGGCAGGAGACGGGACACAAAGGCGCCCATACCGCCCGGGTCTTCTCTTGCCTGTTCCGCGATCACCCCATCTCTTTCGGGATAGGGATTCGATGTGTCGATCACGATCTTGCCCTTCAGGGCTTCCTTTGTTCCAGCGTCAAGCGCCGGTAATGCCTTCAAGGGAGTCGAAAGCACGACCACATCTCCAAAAGCGATCGCTTCCGTGATGGTCCCGGCGCGGGCTTTGGGCCCGGCCTTCTTGACAAGGTCTTTGAGGGTATCAGGATGTCTTGAACTATAGAGGACCTCGTATCCTGCCTTTGCGAGCAGAATTCCAAGAGTTCCCCCGATACGGCCTGATCCGACTATGCCGATCCTAAATATTTTCATGTTGCTACCTCCTCAGCCTCTTTTCACGGCCGATCTGCAGGTTCCATCGACTACGGCACTGACCTCTTCCCTGCTCACGCCGTCAGTCTGATAATAAATATAATCATCGACCATATCGCACAGTTCCCTGCGGGGAATATCCGGCATCATTTCGCGGACTTCCTCGGCAAACAACGTTGCAGCGTCGGCGATCATTCCTTTATTCTCTATCCTGTTCATTGCCCCCCCCTTCGGACCCTGCAACCGGCGACGAGATACAGGCGGCTGCGATATCCATTCCTCTCCCTGAAGAAAACAGGTCTATTCCTGTCTTAATTATACCACGGAATCGGACCCAGGAGGGCAGCATCAGAGGGTCAGGGCTTTCCTGTTTGACTTTGCCCTTTTCGTTTGATATTTTTGTATCTGACAGGGAGGAGTCAACAATGGCGCTACCGCTTGTCTTGATGACCCATCCGTTGCCACAGGACTGGGTGGCATCCCTGAAGGGCCGCATCCGATTACTGGTCGGCCCGGCGGAGCCGCCCGGATTTGCCCCGCATCTGCTCGAACAGCTCAATGAAGCCGAAGGGATCCTGACCATGCTCGTTGACAAGGTCGATGAGGCAATTCTCAGCCGCGCACCGCGCCTGCGCGTTGTCAGCAACTATGCCGTGGGTTACGATAATATCGACGTCCCTGCCTGCACCCGCCGCATGGTCCCGGTTGGGAATACCCCCGGCGTTCTGACCGACGCTACCGCGGACCTGACCATGGCGCTCCTGCTTTCGTCCGCGCGCGGAATAGTGAACGCCGCGATGGATGCGCGCAACGGTCTCTGGCGCACCTGGACGCCCACGGGCTGGCTGGGCGCGGACTTGCGCGGGGCCGTGCTCGGTATCATCGGCATGGGAAACATCGGCAGGGCCGTGGCTGAGCGGGCAAAAGGGTTCGGGCTGAACATCGTCTACTTCAAGCCGAAACGCGAACCGGAGATCGAATCAACGCTCGGCATGCGATACCTCTCGCTTGATGGCCTGCTCCGGGAGAGCGATTTTGTCACCCTGCACTGTCCGCTTACCTCGCAGACACGTGGTCTGATCAATGAGTCAGCCCTTCAAAAAATGAAGAGCACCGCCATTCTGGTCAACACCGCGCGCGGTCAGGTCGTCGTTACCGAGGCCCTCGTGCGAGCCTTGCAGGATGGCTGGATTGCAGGCGCCGGGATCGACGTCACCGATCCGGAGCCGCTGCCTGCGGGCCATCCTCTCTTAGATATGCCGAATTGCCTGGTAAGCCCCCATATCGGCTCGGCCACACACGGTACGCGCCGCCGCATGGCGGAAATGGCCTGCGAAAACCTGCTTGCCGGGCTGGAAGGCCGCATACTCCCGAATTGTGTCAACAAGGAAGTCTACGGGCCGAATAACTAGGTGCCCTTTATATGATTATCAGGTCTTTACAGGGGAGCGGAACGCAACAGGTGCAACAACGTCCCCTAAGCCGTCAAGAACTGGGGCTTGGAAATGAGACCAGCAGGATTACACCAAACAAGGCAAGGACGAAAGAGGGGACGTTGTACAGGGGCTAAAAAAATAAAGCTCCCTGCAGCTTGCTGCAGGGAGTCTTCGAGCCGGACCGTTTTGGAGTGTGAACGCGCTATGCCGCGGAAGTGGGCGACGGCCTTCCCGGCCTCGGCCCTGATCCGGACTGTCTCGCGCGCCTGAGGGCTTTTCGCCTTCGCTTCTCCGCCTCAAGCTGCTTGTTCTTTTTTTTCACCGAGGGCTTTTCGTAATGGCGCCGCTTCTTCAGCTCCCCGAACAGCCCGTCGAGCTGGAGCTTCTTTTTCAGGGTGCGCAGCGCCTTTTCGATGTCCCGGGAAAGGACCTTTATCTCCACGACCTCCCCCCTCCGCCGCCGTAGCCGCCGCGGCCGCCCCTCCCGCCGCCGCCGCCGGAACCCGAGCGCTCGGTCTTCGGCTTGGCCTCGTTCACCGTGATCGTACGATCCATGAACGTCGTGCCGTTCATAGTAGCGATTGCCTTGGCCGCATCCTCATCGGACGCCATCTCCACGAAACCGAACCCCTTGGACCTGCCGCTGGCCTGGTCCACGATCAGCGTGGCTGACACTACCTCGCCGATCTTCGAGAATGCCTCCTTCAGGTCCTCCTCCATGGTGTTGTACGACAGATTTCCCACATACAGTTTCTTCGCCATGTTGCCTCCTCAATGCCTTCCAGGTTCGCCTGTTGGTCAATGCCGGACAGTGCGTTACGTCTTCTCCGCGGAATCCCGCGTGGGTGTCCGCGAAACCGCATCGCTCGCTAACCAAGCATGCAGTCGCTTTTTTTCGTGGGAAAAAGGGGAGAGCAGGAAGAGTCAGTGATCGATGAGGAGGCGCCGACCCAGCCCGTTTCCAAACGAGAGGGCTTGCCCCGTTGATGGTATAGGCTTTTATTATACGCCTTTTTCAGCCAATTGCAAGGACCATCCTTGAAGGTATCACCTTTTTCTCTGACATTCTGGCCCCATGGCCAGCCCGGATCCCTCAATGGTTCACTTGTTGATGATAAAAATTGACCCTAAAAGAGTTTGACCCAGAAAGTTTGGTCCTCCCGATCACATCTCAGGACGTTCCGCCGAAACGGCACGCCATGCCCGCCTGGTCAGGAACGTATCCTCATTTGTGCCTCCTCGCAGTGATAGCCAGTGCTATACTTGAATTGAGAAATAAGCTCCCGGGAATCAGCAGAAATGGAGGAGCAGCAGAAAATACGGTTTGGCATAACTATCTGATATGCCGCAGGTTTCACCTGTCCATGGAAGCCCGAGCATGGAGTGACGCATCAAGGGTCAGCATTCAAACAGGGGGCGCTACCCTCGTAAAAAACGCTGAACCAGAGAAGAGGTGATGTCTATGAAAGAGGAACTGAAGAAGAAAGGCATCGACATGCTGGTGCCATTCCTTGTAGGTGGTGCAGTAGGGGCAGGAGTAGCGCTGCTTCTGGCGCCCAAGCCGGGGAAGGAGATTAGAAATGACCTGAAACGGTTTGCCACCACGACGAAGGACAGGGTTACCCTGGCCGTTGATCGGGGAAAGGTACTCTATGAGGAAGGCAGAGCAGCGGTTGCAAGCGCCGTTGATGCAGGCAAGACCGCGTTTGTCGAGGAGAAGGAAAAGTGGCAGCATGCGTGAGCTGTGGAAATGGGTTGAATAACTTCCGGGTTGCGTGAGGTCAGCGTCCCCTGCGCGATGAAACCGTCCTGGAGACGGTTTTCCAGAAGGAAGGGCATGTAGCGGCATCGTTGAACATGCCCTTGTTCTTTTTGTTGTGATACGTCCGTATGGACCGACAGGGTGGTTTCCTGGGAATAGATTCCTGAAAGAGAAAACAGCGGCCCTATAATGTCTGATCCCAAAATAAAAAAGCGACACCCTGGCTCGAGGGGGCTGGGCTGGCTCACTAGCTTCCTGATGAGTGTCCTGCGCGATTTCAAACGCAATCAGGGGCTGTTGTTATGCGGCGCCGTTGCCTATTACACCCTGTTGTCGATCGTGCCCATGTCGATCCTCGCCGTGATCGGAATGTCCCATTTCATCGAGGAGGAGCAGTTATTTCATACTTTGTCGACCTATCTGGAAATGATCATCCCCGGCTATGCCGCAACGCTGACCGAACAGGTGCGGGCATTTCTTGAGCATCGGGCTGTGGTCGGCGTCATTGGCTTCCTGGTCATGCTGTTTTTCAGTACCATCGCCTTTACGGTCCTTGAGAACGCCATGTCGGTCATTTTTTTTCACCGGGTCAGGGTAAAACATCGGACCTTTCTGATCTCCACGCTCATCCCCTATGTGTATATCTTCGTGCTGGGGCTGGGCATTCTGCTCGTATCCTTCATAACGGGAGCGATCGAGACCGTTGAAAAAAGGCAACTGATCCTGTTCGGATGGAAGCTGGGACTGGAAGGCATATCCGGACTTGCCCTGTATATCCTGGGGATCATAGGCGAAGTGCTCCTGCTCACGTCCCTCTATCTGGTCATGCCGGTTGTCCATATCACGTTCCGGCGCGCCTTGATCGGAGGCGTGGCCGCGACGATCCTCTGGGAGATCACCCGACGCATTCTGGTATGGTACTACTCGGTCATATCCATGGTCAACCTGATCTATGGGTCCTTTGCCACGGCAGTCGTGGCCCTTCTGAGCACCGAGGCCATAGCACTGATCCTGTTGTTGGGCGCGCAGGTCATCGCGGAACTTGAGCGCAAACCTGACGAGCTGACCGATGAGAAACGATCAGGTTTTGAAACATGAAGAAGAGACCATGAGGGGCCACCCGGGAAAAAGGCTGTCCAGTGAGGATGATGAGACCGTCCGCCTCATTGCAAGGCAGCAAGGGCGACAGTATCATGGAAGCTCTTAGGAAGCCTATGGGGCCGCCCATGGAAAGGGAGCTATCACGTGGACACTCGAGGGGGACATCCTCTGAGGGAGATGAGAGTACCGCTTTGTTATCCTTGCCATCGCTCCCTTCTCAGGATCCCTGTTGTTGTGCTTGTCCAGCCGGTCGTACGGAAGCGTCCGGTCCATCGGTGACGCGGCTGCGGATGCCGGCTCCGTGACGGTAGTTGCATTACCCCCGCTCTTTTTTCAACATCTGATAAAAATCACATTTTCTGCAATCTTCATATTTCTGCGCAAAGGTCCCTTGTACTTTGCCTTCGCAGAACGTGCCTGCCACCGCCCAGCATATCCTGCCGAAGTTAGGATAAGCGGGGCATTTCGTCGTTGCATCCTTGTCCCTGCAGCATTGCTTGTATTCCCAGCATTTGATCTTTTGCGATTCTTCCTCGCTCTGCTGCGGGAAATAGAGGCTGAACGCTGCACCTTTTCCCGGGGCACTCGACGCCTTGATGAATCCGCCGTGCTCTTCGATGATCTTTCTCGTTATAGAAAGGCCGAGGCCGGTGCCGCGGCCTGCCTCTTTTGTCGTAAAGAAGGGCTCGAAGATCAGCGACAGCTTGTCCTCCTCGATCCCGAACCCCGTGTCGGACACCTGCAGGAAAACATAGCGCACGTCGTTGAGGGATTCGGTCCCTGCCGTGATCTTCAAGGTCCCGCCGGAGGGCATTGCATCGTGTGCGTTCATGATGAGATTGGTGAGCGCCTGCTTGACCTGGTCCTTGTCGATGAGGATGGGCGGAAGGTCCTCATCAAGCGCCACCTCGATGGCTATGGTCTGTTCGCTGAATACCTCGGTATGGATGTTCACGACCTCATGCACGATATTCCCGACAGGGTGCTTTTCCAGATGGGTCCGTGCGTCCCGGGAGAACGTAAGGACATCCCGCAATATTCTCTCCAGCCGGTTGACCTCGGAGACGATGAGGTCGGCGCGTTCCTTCTCTTTTTCGCCGGTGGCGCGTTTATGGAGCCTGCGGGCAAATCCTCCGATGGCGGTGAGCGGGTTCCGTATTTCGTGAGCCACATCAGCGGTAAGCCTTCCCAGTGCTGCAAGCTTCTCTGCCTGGATCAGTTTGTCCTGGGAGCTCTTCAATTCGTTCGATTTATTTTTCACCTCCCGTTCGAGGCTCACGGTCCAATCCTCCATCTTTTCTCTCGCTGTCCTGAGCTCTTCCATCATGCCATTGAAGGTGCGGACGAGGAGGCCGATCTCATCCCGGGAAACCGGTGTCACCCGGCGGCCCAGGTCCCCCTGCGCAACGGTTGTCATAGCGTTCGAGAGGTTGATCACGGGTTTCAGGACGAATTTCCTGAGGATGATGAAGAGGACAACGGAGATCATGCCCATCAGGGCAAGAGCATAAAAGGTCGTATCGATCGTTTGCGTTCTGATGTCCTCATCCACCGAGGCCAGGGAAAAATCGGCCGCAAGGATGCCGAGCACCCGCTGCTCCGGGGAATGGACGTGGCAGGCGGCCGCAGAGCAGGAAGGTTCGTTGTAGATCGGGGTGATGAACGTCAGCATGTTGTGTCCGTCTTCGCCCCGGTACGTTGTCCATTGACCTGCTCCGCTCAACGCGTCCGCAGGCTTGGCAAGATCACTATGACAGCCCTGACAGGCGCGGTCGGTCGTAGCGACGTGATGGCCGACCTCATCCCGATCCGACGAATAATAGATGCGTCCTTTGCTGTCGAAGAGCTTTATCTTTCTGATGTCCTTGGCCGACCTCAGGTCGTCCATGGTGCGTTGTATGGCTTCCCGGTTGGTCGTGAGCATGCTGTAGCGCACGCTTTTTTTCACGAGATCGGAGGACGAGGCGGCATCCTTGACAGCTTCGTTCACCAGATTGTTCCTGCCGGTATGGATCAAGGCGTACCAGGATATGCCCCCTCCGAAGACGATGAGCGAGGCGAGAGCGATGATCAGTTTTGCCGCAAGGGATCTGGATATGAAGGCGGGAAGATTCGTCATGGCGCAACACCTGACGTACTGCTGGATCATGTTACCTCTATCTTCTCCTGAAATCATCAACAATCGTATCCTGGGTGCCGGTACTTTGCAGACTGGTAAAATAAATCGTGTTGGCGGTATAATTCTTCATGCCCATGAAACGGGGATCCAGTGGAATTCTGGGAGGCAGGTCTTTACCGTTGACATTGGCCTCTTTCCTTGCTACGGTTTTGCCATTATGACCCGCCCGCTTCGCATAGAGCATCCCGGCGCTGCTTATCACCTCACCTCCCGTGGAAATGAGAAGAGACCGGTGTTCAAGACCGACCAAGGTCCGGACCACTTTTCTGAACACCTTCCGGCACGTGAATAAACGCTATCATTGGATCTGCCATGCCTACTGTCTCATGGGCAATCATTACCATCTGATGATAGAAATTCCCGACAGCAATCTGCAGTCGGCATGCGCCAATTGAACGGGGATGTATACCCAGCTTTTTCCATAAACTGCACGGAAGAACGGCCCATCTGTTTCAGGGGAGATGCAAGTCGATCCTCAATCAGAAAGACAGACATCTCGGACTGTATTATACGAGTGTAAGCAGAATTATCAACGAACGGGGATGATGCTGACTGGGAAGACCTGGCCCTTAGTTTCGTTTGATCAACGATCATGTGCCGGACATCGCCGAGGCATTGCTGTGCCGGAAGCGGCAGGGAGAACAACTCCATGATCCCCCTCTGGATCAAGATCACCTATACGATTTTCACGGTCGTCACGATCGCGGTCTATTCCTTAAAGTACCCGCTTGGAAACTTTCTCTGGTTCTCAGATATTGCGCTGGTGCTCACGGTGCCTGCGCTCTGGTTTGAAAGCAGCCTGCTTGCAAGCATGATGGCGGTCGGTATCCTGCTGCCCGAAGTATTCTGGAACATCGGTTTCTTTGGACGGCTCCTGACAGGGAAGCGGCTGTCGGGATTGACGGATTATATGTTCGACGTGAAAAAACCCCGGTACCTGCGGGCGCTCTCGCTGTTCCATGTGTTCTTGCCCGTGCTCCTGCTCTGGATGATCGCCCGGCTCGGGTATTCACCAAAGGCACTGATCGCGCAGACAGTTCTTGCCTGGATCGTGCTCCCGCTGACATACGTGATCACTGATAAGGAACAGAACATAAACGGAGTGTTCGGCCCCCGCTCGGCACAGCGGGACCGGTTGTCCTCGATGCTCTATCTCTGCCTGCTGATGATCGCTTTTCCCGTGCTTGTCTATGTTCCTACCCATCTGCTGCTGATGTCGCTGTACCCGTGAAGGACAATGTGGGGGAAAACGATGTATTGTCAGGCCTTTAATGTTAGATTTTCTCTCGTTCCTAGATCTTCAAGCCGCTCAATTCTGATATAATTTATAAAGAGACTCCCTGCGAAAGGGAACATGGGAAAGGACCACTGTAATGTTGGAAGCGAAAGATTTCGCCACCGGCTGCCTCACCATACTGCTCTGCGCGCTATTGATCCCCCTCTTTTTTCTGGTCTTCAGGTTGACCCTTTTCTTTGCCGTTTTCCTTGCAATAGCCACGGGCATTATCTTGGGGATAACTGTTGTAGGGAGGATCGTGAGACTCTTTATCACGGGGAAATAGCCATGGCCCCGAGGGCCAGGCTTCAGAATGGGCATTGGTAACGGAAATAACGGGATTCCAGAAAGAAAGGCGTTACATTGTTCCCAGGAGAATCCGCCGGCCATGAAGAAGACAGCGGTCATTGATATCGACAACACGCTCTGGCAGTTTTGCGACGCCTTTTATCGTGTGTTGAAAGAACTGCACGCGAACTTCCCGCAGATCGAGCAGTGGACGACCTTCGACTTCTGGAAACAATACTGTTCTGAACAGGAATTCATCGCGGCGATCAACTCGATCCATCATGATCAGGACAACGACCGATATCAGCCCTATCCTGAAGCGAGGGACTTCCTCCAGTCGCTGAAGGAGCGGGGGTTTTACGTCATCATCGCCAGTCACCGTTTCAAGGAGACGAGGCAGCCGACGGAGCGTTGGCTCGCGCGGCATCAGCTGGCCTATGATGAACTGCATCTCTCGTTCGAAAAGTCCGTTCTCTTCGATCAGGCGGCTGTTGTTGTCGACGATGCTCCGCATACGCTCGAAAAAGCGGTTGAAAGCGGTGCGCTGGCTGCCGGGCTGTTGTTTCCCTGGAACCGGGCATATGCGGGAAATGGTTTCAGGCTATTCCGTGACCTGAACGATGTCCTTGGCTATATTCTCACTTCGACCGCGGGAAGGCGCAACCGATAAGGTGGGCCGGGTCTTGCGGTTTGACCATTCGCTTTTTTCGAACTTATTTTCGGTTCAACAAAGCGAACGGAGCCGCCCATATGGTCATCTCTTGCATCTGCTATCGATGCAGCAAGCTTCGGCTGCGAGAGCACGGGCACCCATCCTGTGGCATGTACCCCCGTCTTACAGACGTGCGATCTACGGTTTACCTACGAACTTCTTCCTAGGAACAAATACCCATCGTCATAGGAACTAATGCCGATTTCCCTTTTTCCCTCCGCGTAGTATCCTATAATCAACAAGAGCAAGAAAACCACCCTTAAGGAGGGAATGAACATGTTGAACAAAGGCGGACATAAAGTGGCGGCAGGGACCTACTGGAATCTGGCGAACGGCAATCGGGTGAACATGGAGCAGGAAGGCGTGCTTCCGGGAGACGGGAAGGCCCGGTACCTCAAGGCCCCGGTGGCGGTCATGCTGGTGGCGGCCCCGGTCATCGGCCTGGTCTTTGCAGTGTTCCTTCCCTTCATCGGCATCGCGATGACCCTGAGCCTGATCGGCAAGAAGCTGGTCGATGGCGTGGCATCGGCGGCTGCGGGCAGCATGTCCTTCGGGTGGCGGCCCATCGAGGCGTACCTGGCGGGCCGGAAACAAAAGAAGGCGGCCCGGGAGAAGAAGATCAGTAAGAAAGCCGGGAAACAATAGCACGTCAACTCCAGAACAGAGTATTCAAGCGGGACAGCACAAACTGTCCCGTTTTTTGTTTTAAGACGTTCTCATTGCTCTTAAAGCCCGAACATATCTCCGCGACCTGTGTCCGAAACAGACATTCAATCCTCCGACTTGGCAGGGGTCGGCCTTTTCCTGTTGGCATTCGTGACGATCCTTGCTGCTGTATGGACATCATGGCCCGCCGTTTCGTGCGATCGGGGACTCTGCTTCCTCTGCACCCCGGCGAACAATGCTGCTGGACGTACATCTTCTTCTGCAGGAATCGCAGCTCATGGAAGAATGATGCAATGCAGGAAGCAGCGTTCAGAACGTCACGCTGCTCTGTGGGTGGCCTCTCTGTGGGCAGCCTTTTTTCTGGCCATTTCGAGCTTTTCTATGAACAGATCCGGTTCAAAGTGGCCTATCTTTCTGAATATTTCATTTCCTTCGTGATCAAGAACGATCATTGCGGGTTTTGCCGTTACGCAGAACCTCGAGAACTGATCCGAATCTATACCCGATTCATATTGAATGGAAATAAAATGATCATGGATATAGTCCTGAACGCGTTCCGTGATCAGCGTACCGCTGATCATTTTCATGCAAGCCTCGCAGCTCGTGCTGAAAAAGACAGCAAGCACGAGCTTGTTCTCCTTTCTTGCCAGACCCAGGGCGTTGCGGAGGCTTGTCTCCCAAACAATATCCGGCGACATACGAAACCATCACCTCTCTTTATAGAGGCACCATCCTCAGTAAAGAAACGCATAGCACGGCGGGCAACTTGTTGTCATCCGTTCCTCGCACGCGCTATCACCCGTTGATCCGCAGGGATGGATCTTGCTGGAGCATCCTTTCCGCATTTTCAAAGGCCGAGCTGCGCCTCAGAAATAGGAGACCTGCAGAAGAGGCGCGAAATTTACTCGATCTCTCCCTGTGGTGTCGTTGATCTCGATAAGGCCAGGGGGAACTATCCCCAGATCTTCTAATATTCGTATCTGAAAATCTGGCAGGCCCAAACGCTGTGCTTCCGTCATCAACGAAGTCACATCTATGAATACGTGGTTATCGATATCAGATTGGAATATCGAAGTTGCGATCGTCGCCCGCGCCGGCTGGAGATCAAGTCTATAATCCGACTCTATCAACCATGGTGGTTGAAAGAAAACAAGGTCGATACGAATCGGGATCGTTACGGTCAGCGGGTTTGGAAGGATGCTGTTGATTACTATATCGAGGGTAGCCCATTCTATAATGGCGTCACCGGGGACGCCGCCCGCGCCTGTCAAGGGAAAGTCCAGGAACGCACGATATTCCGTCCCTGTACTAGGATCTATGCCGGCGAACACACTTTGTACACTTTGAGTCATGCCCTGTGTTATCGTGAAAAGATCCGAGCCAGGATCATTCGCAATATCACCGTCGTACACAGGGTCGCTCAGGATTTGCGTAACGATCGTCGGAGGTGGAGGTGGAGGTGCACTACTGCTGCCACCGCCACACCCTGTCAAAGGCAGGCCTACTAACACCATTATTGCGGCAAGAAACGTCCTTTTCATGGCTGCCTCCGGGTCTTGCTCTCCTGCCTTATTTCCCTACAAAAAAAACGAGCTGTTCCCCAAGATACGCGTCCGGCCGATCACTAAAAAGCGAACATCGCGCCGAAGATGAATCCGGAGAAGGAGTCCTGGATATTTGAATTACTGCCGGTATTCTCTTCGTACTTGTATCCGAACGTACCGGAGAATTCTCTGGTGAAGCCGACCTTAAATCCGATCTCGAAGGTCCAGCCCGGACTGTCTTCTTGAAAGCCGCCAAATGCGCCTTCCTCTTTGAATCTGGTAAGGAGATAGTTCAGCTTGCTGTAGAATGCGGCGTTTACGGCCACCGGTGCGATCACGATCATACCAATGAGCGGTCCATACACCGTTTGTTTGACTCCTGGTTCATTTTGTTTAAAGACAGAGTTTTTATATCCAGCCAACACGCCGAACACGGGAGCTATCATATAGCCAATTGCCACGTCGGTATCCTGCCGTTCAACATTGGAGATAACGTTGCTCGAGAAGGTATAATCGGACAGGGAAAAAAGATATGACGCGTCCACAAAAACATGATTAGGGAATTTCACCTCGATCGCCGGGCCGAAGAGGACAGTACTGTCCGATGTAATACTTCCAAATCTTGGATCGTCCTGTGTCCACTGGTTTATCCACATCTGTACGCCTGCTTCGACTTTGCTCACTTCGGCATGTGCTGCTCCACTGCACGCGACCAGCAGCAGCGCTGCTATAGCCCCCCTGAGAATACGCTTCATACCGTGCCCTCCCTGAACAAGGAGAATCATGTTCTTCTCACGATGGATAGAACAACCCAACTTCCTTGACGCTGATCTCCACGGAGCTAATGATGAAGGATCATGATGTTTCCGGGGGTTCGATCCTACCTTCTCCGTGTCAAGGACCTTGATCCGGTCTTTCCCGCTTCCGGCTTGCCAGGATCAGGCTGCCGGTCATTCCCGCTCGCGGATAGCGTCTATCTTCCCCCCGCACGGTTCTCATATGCCCGGTGGAACTCATCTGCGATGTATGCGTCTCGCGAAGGGCCACGGAGGCTCACTTCGAGCCTGATCCTCTCATCAGGTTGTCTTTTGACGCGGATCATGACGGCTGTTCGGCCGGCCTGGCCCTCGATCGTGCCCGAGGCTTCGTCAGCCGATGTTATCCGGATGCCGACATCTTCCGCTGCGCGTAGGGCGTTCTCCCATGCGATCCTGTAAGAACTTACGCGATAGACCGCGGGAGGGGGAGGCGGCGCATAGGCAATGCATGAATGGAGTAAAAAGAGAGAGAACACGGTGAGGACGAGACGTACACGCACGTCATGCCGCCGACCGAACCGACAGAGCGAGGATGTGGCTGGAAATTGTTTGGACGCGCTGATCTTCATCGCACTATTGTTCGCCCTCCTGACCTTCCGGGAAATAAAAAAAGCACTTAAGATTGCAAGGTCTCCCCGATGATAACCAAAGAATCTTCATAAGCCCAGTTCATCGCATATTGAAGATTCCCTGCAGCAAGCTGCAGGGAATCTTCGATCCTTAAGGAGGCATCATTATTCTAATCGCTCGCTGAACCCGCAGCAAGCTACGGGGATGCGCTCACTCCTGGGTTCACAACAGCTCTCCTCAGGGCGTCGGGCGTCCATTCCTCCTTTTTCCATGTCTTGTCAGGGTCATACTTCTTCATTGCCTTTGCGATCTTGTCCGTCTTTGGCCCCAGGTCCTTCTCATACACCATGCCCTCCTGGTTCACGATCAGGGTCATGATCCCTGACTTCCCGTACTCGGCAGGATATGCCACCAGACCGAATCCAGCCACCATCCTGCCTTTGATTATGTAGTCGAGCTCGCCGCCAGGGGCATTGCTGCCCTGACCTTTCAGGATCTTGAAATAGTATCCGTGGTAGGGGGCTGGCTTCTCACCTTTTTTCTTGAATATGTATCCCTCCTCTGTTGCACGGGCGAACAATGGTCCCAGGGGGCTCGCCTCCTCGCCCGGCGCAGCCTCCCAGTACAAGCCATCCTTCTTTCCCGCATGGCTCACAAATTTCCTGGCGTATTGTAATACCCCGTCGCCATCTCGGTCCTTGCTTGCATATTCATATTGCGCGTCCACATATGCCAGGGCGACCTGGATGGCGTTCATTTCGTTCCTTCCTATGCCCCGGTTTATGATCTCTTCCTTGCCGTCTTCCGTGAAAAAAACCCATCCTTGCGGAGATTTCACCAGGGGGACGGGGAAGATTGACTCGTTTTTTCCGAGAAGGACAAGCATTGTCTCATCGTCCAACTTGGAGAACTTGACCGCATCTCCGGCAGATCTAACGAAATGTTCACGGGCCTCCTTGTCGGCTGCCGCATTACCCGAGGATATGATATCCTTTCCCGAAGGTCCGTAGATGGACAGTAATTCCGTGGTATCATTGTTCTTCGTGGCCTCAAGGAGCGCACTGAATGCAGCTTCCGGCGACTTGAACTTTTTCCGCTCTATGTCCTGGGCAAACGCAAGAAAACTGAAGACGATCACGCCAATAACAGCGGTGAATGCTGCTCGGCCAAAAGGGCCATGAAAAAGATCTCTTGATCTCGTGCTATTTCTATCCATCGTTCCTTCCTCCATCTCCGAGTGATCTCATGATGATTTCCCTTCGCTCGATACGGCCAAAAGCAGATGTGCTGGCTGAGGCTTTGCAGAGTTCCCCTTAACGACGCGCTCCACCATGGAAGCCTCCACCATCGCCGCCGGGACCTCCTTGTACGGCACCACGGGTACCACCACTGGCACCTCGTCCACCCTGAGTCTGACGGGGAGCACTAGGGGAAACCGCACGGCCGCCACGGCCGCCAGGGACTTGATTCGTGATGCGGCCCGCATTGGAACGGCTTTGGAATCCGCGGTCGCTCGCGGCCCGCTCGAACTGGCTGTTACGCGGGCGCTGATATGCACTTGGACGAGTTCCGGAAGGAGGCCTTTGTCCATAACCTCGAAAAACTCTGCTGGCCCCCGTCGATGCACCTCCCTGGCTTCTCTTGAGAATAGCTTGAGCCCCGCTCCGCGCCGAAGGACTGGACAATCCTGCGCCTCTCCTGTCGGGTAGTGTCCCTCCATGAGCTCTGTTCGCCGGATCGATCCTGGAAATCCCGCCTGTTCTGACATCGCGGTAATGATTGCTGACATATCCGCCATGCTCTCCATGTCCATACCCATACCCGTGCCCATATCCGTGCCCATACCCGTACCCCCCCACGTGAAAGTCGACCAGTACATAAAATCCGGGGTACCAGAAACTCCACCACCAGAACGGATAGGGGACCCACGAATACATATACGCATAATCGGGCGGCGGAGCATAGTAGGTCACAACAGGCGGTCCCTCATCATAGTAATAATTATTAATGATGGGAGATTCGGGATAATTCGTTGCAGGAGCGGTACTGCCTTGCTGGATCGGAGCACCGGTTTTTATTGACAAATTATACCCCGACAGCACCTCCTGTGACGCTTTCATCGCGGCATCTTTCCCGATCGCTAATTTGCCCGCATTCGCCGCTTCTGCGATGGAGGTCTGCAATTCTCCAACAATATCCGGTGTAACCGGGTAATCGGCAATCCACCCATTCCGTGGTTCAATACCAACAGAGCTCAATAAACTCTCGGCTTCAGTTTCACTTGATACCGTGCCAAGTTTAAGCGCATCCGTTAATTTGACGGCAAAATCGCCTTCACGAACAAGAGGTTGTGCTATCGGCGGTTTTTCGTCTGGTATACCCGCTGGCTGTGCAAATGCCGAACCGGACATCAGGAGCAGACCGCTTGCCATGAATATAAAGGATCTATAGAGTAACCTTGTCATTGTTAACTCCTTTTTCAATACCAAGACCTCACTATATATATTATGCTACTAATTTGACCCTGGATTCCCCCTTTTGTTGAAAATATATAAAAAAGCTTTTACCTTAATATTTGTGTAAAATGAGTAAAGATCGGTTAGGGTCTTGCTTTTTGACATTTGATCTTCTTTCTATTAATTCTTCTTTCAGCTACTGATCGACTTCGCTTGTCCGTTCTGCTAACTTATGGCAAGGAGCCCCGAAAACGATCCGGCATCGGAACATCCTAAGGACGATCATTTGAGCGGGGCACCCTCAGGCCGTTCGACAGCCCCTGATATTGCCATGGTGAAAAAACAGAGGATCGGCCTTGCGCTCGAAACACGATGCATCGGGTTGTACGAAAGCTTTGGACAGGATAAAAGAAGAGGACGCTGGTCCGCAGGGCCAGGACGCTCATTACCGGGTCCCGGCGCCAACAGGGGGTACTGCTGCCGAAGGATCCCCTTGGGTCCATGAGAGAACGCACTCCCTGCGGCTTGCTTAGGGTGCTTCAAAAATGGGCGCTTTTCTTGACATTATCCAAGATCGAGATATAATTGAAAAAATTACTTGTTTTGGACACGATGTTTCGAGGAATCCTCGCAGGTTCATGCGGGAACAGGGGCAACAAGATAGATGAGGAAGGAGGAACCCATGCGGCCATTCACAGCAGAAGCGGCAGAACAGGTCATCAGCCTCCTGTGCTTCAGCAGGACCGAGGATAGGCATCATCACGGCCCGCACGCGAAATCCGCTGCAGGGGCAGGGGCCTTCCGGCTTGCCGTAGCCGTGAACGAGGGTGCACCCCGCCTGGCGCTGTCCGACAACTATGATCCGGCCAGGTATAGAACGATAACCGTCGAGGCCGCCATGAAGGAGGGATTCCTCGATCCGTCGTGGGAGGACCTTGCCACCAAGCTTTATCTCAACGATCAGGA
The DNA here is from genome assembly GCA_963840455.1 of Nitrospirota bacterium. Taxonomy (GTDB): domain Bacteria; phylum Nitrospirota; class UBA9217; order UBA9217; family UBA9217; genus JAAXXJ01. The sequence goes on from CAWIYV010000007.1 coordinate 22,901, forward strand.
CCTTCTCTATCTGTGCCTCTTGAGCAGCAAAGAGCCGGTCCAATTGCGGTTCAGCGATATCGCGCGGGTGAAGGCCTACCGGGACCAGCACACTGACAAGGCCAGGGCCGCCAAGTTCACCTACATGCCACGGCGGCCCAATGATCATATGCGGTCTGTTCCCCGCACTTCCGGCGGCGGACAGGGGGGCCGGCAAATGAAGGGTGCGAACCTGCACAAGAGGGCCAAGGCCTCTTAGGGCAGTGCGAAGAAGGCTCGCTGCTTTCCGGGCACTCCCGACGCGTTCGCATGCTGAAGGGATCGATCCTGGTCCTCCCATGTCCCGGGAATCGTCGGGGTCCAATGGATCGTGTTCGAAGAGCCGCACTCTCCCTGACATGCCGCATCTCTTTCATTCCTATCGGACCCGCAGGTTCAGGTCTTTCCCTTTGACATTCGCTCTCATGTCTAATGGTTCTTCTATCCGCTGCTGATTGACTTCTCTTGTCCCGCTTGCTACGTTATTACAAGGAATCCCAGGAACGATCCGGCAGCGAACCATCTCAGGGCCAATCAGGTAAAGGGCGACTTCAAAACGTTCGGCATGCCCTGACATTGCCATGGTGAAAAAAAAGCAGAAGATCGGCCTTGCGCTCGGAAGCGGGTCTGCCCGGGGCTGGGCGCATATCGGCGTCATCGAAGCGCTGACAGGGGCCGGCGTTGAGATCGATTGCGTAGCGGGCACCAGCATCGGCGCGGTCGTTGGCGCGGTCTTCGCGTCCGGCAATCTTGACAGCCTGAAAGAGGTCGTCCTGCAATTCGACTGGAAGCAGATCCTGGGCTTTCTTGATGTTGTCTTCCCCAAATCAGGGCTCATTGACGGCAAGAAGGTGACCGATTTCCTCAGGCATCACATGCGGGAAAAGGCCATTGAGGACCTTGCCACGCCGTTCTGCGCCGTATCAACGAACCTTGCCGACGGACAGGAAGTGGTCATCAGCAAAGGTGACCTCATAGAAGCAGTGCGGGCGAGCATATCTCTTCCCGGGATCTTCACGCCCGTAAAGAAAGATGGCATGGTCCTTATTGACGGCGGCCTGGTCGACCCGGTCCCGGTAAGCGTTGTCCGGGCCATGGGCGCGGATTACGTCATTGCCGTGGACCTCAATTCCGACATTGTGAGCAGGAGAGGTACTGGCAGAATGTCCCAGCCAATTCACGCCGATGCGGGCTCCGGACGGATCACTCGGAGCAAAGTTCTTGCTGAATTGAACAAGAAGGTCGCGGCGCTCAGGCAGCAGGCTATGACCCAGGCAGGGCAATGGCTGTCCCGGGACCCCATGCCGAACATCTTTGAAGTGCTGCAGGAATCGATCCATATCATGGAGGCGAGGATCACGGAGACACGGCTTCGGCTCGACCCGCCTGACCTGCTGATACAGCCGAACCTGGGCCACATCAGATTGATGGAGTTCAACCGGGCGCAGGAAGCCATCGATGCGGGATATAAGGAGACCATGAGAAAGGCCGGAGGCCTGATCGCAAAACAGTGACCTCCGGGGCCGATGCATTGCCGCAACGACGCGGCGGACAGGTCGCCTGAACTGAGGTGGACGGCCTCCTGACAAGGCTGTCAAGCCGGTGGCACGTATCGCCCTCGGCCTTTTTCCGCAAAGGGAAACCATGAACGCAGCCTATCTCTACTCCGATGCATTCCACCGCTTCGATTACGGGGTCAGCCATCCGTTAAAGACCTTCCGCCTCAAGCTTACCCATGAGCTCATCAAGGCCTGCGGCCTGCTCGATCCTGATGATCCGCGGGTGATCGTGCCTGCTCCTGCGAAGCGGGAGGACCTCCTGGCATTCCATTCCCCGGAGTACATCGACATGCTGGATGCTTCGAACAGCGGGAAGGCAATTCCCGGCGCCGAGGCGTACGGGCTCGGATACGGCGACAACCCGGTCTTCCCCGGGATGTTCGACTGGTCGCTCCTGGTGGCCGGTGCATCGCTCAAGGCCGCTGACCTCGTTGATAGCGGGGAAGCAAGGACCGCTTTCAACATCAGCGGCGGCCTGCACCACGCGCTCCCTTTTCGGGCCTCGGGGTTCTGCTACATCAACGACCCGGTGCTCGCCATCACGCTGCTTTTGGCACGGGGAAGACGGGTGGCCTATATCGACATCGATGCCCACCACGGCGACGGCGTGCAGGCCGCGTTCTACGATACGGACAAGGTCCTGACCATCTCCCTGCACGAGACAGGAACGACGCTCTTTCCGGGCACGGGTTTCGAGCAGGAGACCGGCGAAGGGGCAGGGAAGGGGTATAGCGTGAACGTTCCGCTGCCGCCGGAGGCAGGGGACGAACTGTTCGTCCGTGCCTTCACCGAGGCAGTTCCGCAGCGCATCGAACGGTTCAGGCCTGATGTGATCGTTAGCCAGCTCGGCGTGGATACGTTCCGGAGCGATCCGCTGGCGCACCTGAACGTCACGACCGAGGGGTTCTGCACCATGGTGGGGATGATCAAGTCGCTTGCCCCGAAATGGGTCGCCCTGGGAGGAGGCGGGTACGACGTAGCGAACGTTGCCCGGGCCTGGACGCTTGCATGGGCCATCATGAACGATGTCCAGGCGCCTGATGAGATCCCCCTGTCCTTCCTGCAGCAGTTCAGCGGAGCAGGGTTCCCGGACAGGAACCTCCGTGATGCACGCCGCTAGGTTCTCGGAACAGGGGTCGCGGAACTGAAGGTCAGGTCCTGGGATCGGACATTCGTTTCTTCCTTTTGATCATTCCCATCGAGGAGTTCCCATGTTCAAGAAACAGGATGCATTGGGCTACGTGAAAGCCCTGGACAAGATAACGAGGAAGACGCTGGTCTACGGGGCCAAAACACTGATGACCGAGTTTCGGCTCGAGAGGGGGGCCCTGCTGCCGAAACACAAGCATCCTCATGAACAGACCGGCTACCTCGTGTCCGGCCGCATGGACCTCTCGATCGGCAGCGAAACACATGCGGTCTCGGCCGGAGACAGCTGGTGCATCCCCGGGGACGTGGAGCACAGCGCAATCGCCCGTGAGGACTCCGTTGCTCTCGAAGTATTCTGCCCGGTCCGGGAGGACTATCTGCCCTCGTAGGATCATCCACCAGCGGGCCAGATCCTTGCTGTCGGCATGGACGGCGACAGTAATCGTCCGTCCCCAATTACCCCCAGTCAAAAACCCTAGACCGATTATAAGGACGAATAGAGATCAAGGACGTGGGTTTTCGCCCCCATCCGCGCCTTGTTGCGCCGGCTTTCCCGTTTGACTTAGCGAGGGGGATAGTTTATTATCAGCCCCAAGGAGCGCGATATTTCATGCAGACCATATCATCATTCAAAGAAGGCGACTGGGTCGACGAGACGTACCTCGTCGTGAACAAACAGATATCCGTATCCAAGACCGGCGGGATGTACCTGTCCATAAAGCTCGCGGACAAGACCGGCGAGGTCGACGGGAAGATGTGGGACAACGCCGAGGAGGTCGCAGGAAGGTTCGAAAAAGAGGATTTCGTCCGCATCAAGGGCGTTGCCGCCAACTACCAGGGCATGATGCAGGTCAAGATGAAGGCGCTTGAGAAGGTCGATGATGCGAAGGTGGACCTTGCGAACTTCCTGGAGACCACGCCGAGGAACATCGACGAGATGGTGAAGGACCTGTCCGCGACGGCTGCGGGCATCGGGAACACCCACCTGCGCCAGCTCATGAACGCCTTCCTCGCTGACAGGGCGTTCATGGACAGCTTCCGGCGCGCCCCGGCCGCAAAGGCGCTGCACCACAACTACATCGGCGGCCTGCTGGAGCATGTGGTGGAGCTCATCGCCCTTAGCCGCGATGTGGCGAAGCACTTTTCCGGCATCGACATGGACCTGGTGATCGTCGGTGCGTTCCTGCATGATATCGGGAAGGTGCGGGAGCTGTCGGTCAGGAAATCCATCGAGTACACGACCGAAGGCCGGCTGCTCGGCCACATCTCCCTGGGGTACGAAATGCTTGCCGACAAGATCAAGGCCATCCCGGGCTTCCCGGCTGAGCTCACGATGCTGCTGAAGCATATCATGCTGTCCCACCACGGGGAATATGAGTTCGGGTCCCCCAAACGGCCCAAGATCCAGGAGGCCATCATCATCAACTATCTCGATGACCTGGCGGCAAAGATCAGCAACTTCCGCTCCACCCTGAAGAAAGAGAACGTCGAGGCCGGTGACTGGACCCATTACAGCAAGATGCATGACCGCTACCTGTATCGCCAGGCATCCTATGCGGCTGCGGAAGAGGCAGAGGTCTCCGGGCCCGGACCCGAGAGCGGAAAGAAAGGCAAGAAGACCGCAGCGGACGCTGACGCGACCGGAAAACTGCCGTTATAAAGCAGGGCACAGGAGTCAGGAGTCAGTAAGGCAAAAGCATCGGGACGGTTTGGGGATGTGCAAATAACAATTGAACATGAAAATGATTTGATTCTTTAGCTAATAACTTCACCTCTCTTATTAAGAAAGAAACTATATTATGCTGAACGTCATCCATTCCCTCCGTGAAGGCCTGGCAAAGACCCGGAAGAACATCTCCGACAGGATCGGCAGCATCATCCTGGGAGAGAAGATCGACGAATCGTTCCTCGAAGAGCTCGAGGAAGCGTTGATCGCATCGGACGTCGGAACGCAGACCACTGCCCTGGTCCTTGCTGACCTGAAGGAGCGGTTCAAGCGGAACGAACTATCGTCATCCGACCAGGTGCGTGAACGGCTGAAACAGGTCCTGTTCGAGATCGTTTCCCGTGGTCCCGTGACGCTTTCATTGACCGGAACGCTCTCGGTCATCCTGATGGTGGGCGTCAACGGCACGGGCAAGACCACGACCATCGGCAAGCTGGCGCACCGGCTCCAGAAGGAAGGGAAGAAGGTCATGTTGGCAGCGGCGGACACGTTCCGGGCTGCGGCAGCGGAGCAGCTTGTGGTCTGGGGCGACAGGAACAACATCCCGGTGATCAAGCACAAGGAAGGCGCTGACCCGGGGGCCGTGGTGTTCGATGCGCTGGCGGCCGCCAAGGCGCGCGGCATGGAGGTCCTGATCGTGGACACGGCAGGCCGGCTCCATACGAAGTCGAACCTCATGGAGGAGCTGAAGAAGGTCCAGCGCATCCTTGCCCGTGAACTGCCGGGTGCTCCCCAGGAGACGCTGTTCGTGCTCGACGCCACAACGGGCCAGAACGCGCTTGCCCAGGCGAAGACGTTCCATCAGGCCATCGGCATCACCGGCATCGTGCTGACGAAGCTCGATGGCACGCCCAAGGGCGGCATCGTGTTCGCCATCAACAAGGAGCTCGGCCTTCCCGTGAAGTTCGTCGGCATCGGGGAGGGGATCGAGGACCTGAAGGATTTCGATCCGCGGGAGTTCGTGGACGCATTGCTGTAGGAGCAGTGAATAGTCATTCGTGATCAGTGATTTAGGGATGGAGCTCTTGAGCATCAGTTTCTAATCGCTCATTACCAATCACTCAAGTACTGGTGTCCACATGGAAAGCATCCAGGTAGAGATATTCGGCCAGACCTACAGCATCAAGGCGGGGAACGACCCGGAATATATCCGGGAGCTCGCGGCGTTCGTCGACACGCGGATGAAGGACGTGCAGAAGGGGACCGGCACCGCAGACGGCTACAGGATCGCGATCCTTGCCGCCCTCAATATCGCCGATGAACTGAACCGTATCCGGTCCCAGCACGATGCCTTCAGGAGTTCGACAGAGACCTCGCTCGACCGTTTGATCGAGCTGACGGAAAAGGCAGAGCGAAAATGACCCTTTCTGCAGCTGCCGGTAGATTCCATACTTGCCAACTAATTGATAATTAATAATAATGTGTTCCCTGTCGCACGCGTAATTTCAGAATGCTCTTGCCATTTGGAACGCTTTTTGGTATATATACAGCGTAGAAAAAAAGGTCCCCTGCATTGTGCGTGATTGATATAACTTGTGCCTCGTAAATAATTTAATCGGGAGCTATCCCCGGGAAAGGGTGAGCACGCCCAGGCAAGACTGGGTAGCCTAACTTTTCCTATGGCGCCCACCTGGCAGAGACCAGGTCCAAGTTATCAGCACGGCAATAGTGGGGGACTTCTTTTATTCAGTTCGACCGGGGCATCGGTCCCGGCGGCAAAACGATCATAACGAGAGTAAAACGCGCAAAAAGGAGCGTCAAGTAAGGAAGGCTCCAGCGCTTTGATAGTGAATCCAGGCAACAGCGGAACCAGAAACGCCGATCATCGAGAGGTCCATCACGAAAGGTTCAGCGGTACCGCAGAAGACTTGAGTTTGCCGGCAGATACGCATGAATTTTATGGGAATTTTCAACGATACCACCATACACCGCAGGTCTGTATCGCCGGTGTTCTCGCAGGGATGTGTTGACGGAGCTTCGCGGCAGCGGACCTGTACAACAACATCCGGTGGCTTATTGTATCCGAACCCTGCGCGGTGAGCATTCCCTAGTTCTGCAGTTGTTCTCCGGCATCGACCGCTCTTGTCCCTTCACTGTCACGAGCTTTTCCAGCCTTCCCGAAGTTCCCCTTGGGCATCAAGAAGCACGCACCGACCATCCCAGTCCAGAGCATTGAACCGTCGTCCCAGGCGCCGCTCGCGTGGCGCATGCGGCCCCGCGACCTGTCCGAGTTCGCCGGCCAGGAGCACATCCTTGGCCAGGGCAAGCTGCTGCGCAGGGCCATCGAGGCCGACCGGTTCATGTCGCTCATCCTCTACGGGCCGCCCGGCGCCGGCAAGACCGCGCTCGCCCATCTCATCGCCGAACGGAGCCAGGCGCACTTCCTGTCCCTGAACGCCGTAACCGCGGGCGTCGCCGACATCCGGCGCGTCGCTCAGGAAGCCGGCGAGGAGCGGGCGCAAAGCGGCAAACGGACCCTTCTGTTCATCGACGAGATCCACCGGTTCACCCGCGTCCAGCAGGACGCGCTCCTGCCCGATGTGGAGCGGGGGAACATCACGCTCATCGGCGCATCGACCCAGAACCCCTTTTTCGCCATCATCCCGGCGCTCTCTTCCCGCTCCCAGATCTTCGAGTTCAAGCCGCTCAGGGACGATGATATCCGCGTCATCATCCTGCGTGCGCTCGCGGACAGGGAACGGGGGCTCGGTGCGATGCGCGTCACCCTGACCGATGAGGCGCGGGAGTTCATCATCGCCCGCTCGGGCGGCGACGCCCGCAGGGCATTGAACGCGCTGGAACTGGGCGCGCTTTCCACGAAGCCCGGGCCCGACGGCTCCATCGTCTACGACCTGCAGGCCGCGGAGGAATCGATCCAGAAAAAGGCCCTGGTCTATGACGAGGACGAGCATTACGACACCATTTCGGCGTTCATCAAGAGCATGCGCGGCAGCGATCCCGACGCGGCGCTCTACTGGATGGCCAAGATGATCACGGCGGGCGAGGACCCGCTCTTCATCGCGCGGCGGATCGTGATCGCCGCCAGCGAGGACGTGGGGAACGCAGACCCCCGGGCCATCTTCGTGGCAACGGCCGCGTACCAGGCCGTGGAGCGCATCGGCATGCCGGAAGGATCCATCCCGCTCGCCCAGGCGGCGACGTACGTGGCATCGGCCCCGAAGAGCAATGCCGCATACCTGGGGATCAAGGCGGCCATGAAGGACATCGAAGAGGGCGCCGTGATGCCGGTCCCGGACCATTTAAAGGACGCCAGCTACAAGGGGGCGTCGCGGCTCGGACGGGGCAAGGGGTACCGATATCCCCATGACTTTCCGCGCCATTATGTTGAGCAGGAATATCTCCCGCAGAAGCGGGTATACTACCGGCCCACGGAGCAGGGCGAAGAGAAGCGGATCAAGGAGCGCCTTGCCGGGCTGAAGAACCAACATCAGGAGGGGAACAAAGCATGATCGAGTATATCGTCATATTGATCGTAGGGATTGCCCTGGGGGCCGGCGTTGGCCTCATGATCAAGGGCAAGACCGCTGAGAACAAGGTCAGGGACGCCGAGGCCGAGGCAGCGAAGATCGTCGCCAACGCCGAACGGGAGGCAGAAACCAAGCGCAAGGAGGCCCTGCTCGAGGCGAAGGACAAGTTCTACCAGGCCCGGACCGATTTCGAGAAGGAAACTCGGGACAAGCGGCAGGATCTCCAGAACCAGGAGCGCCGGCTGACCCAGAAGGAAGAGAACCTGGAGAAGAAGGTCGACGCCGTGGAGAAGCGCGAGTCCGATACGGCCCGGCGCGAGAAGGAACTGGTCTCCCGGGAGAAGGTCGCCCAGGAGAAGGAGGAGCGGTATGAGGCGGGGCTCCGGGAGCAGCGCGAGATGCTCGAGAAGATCGCGAGCATGACCGCCGAGGAAGCCAAGCGTCAGCTCATGGTCGCCATGGAGGACGAGGCGAAGTTCGAGGCTGCCAAGACCATCAAGCGCATTGAGGACGAGGCCAAGGAAGAAGCGGACAAGAAGGCCAAGCACACTATCAGCCTGGCCATCCAGCGCTATGCCAGCGACTATGTGGCCGAGGCCACGGTCTCGGTGCTGAACCTCCCGAACGACGAGATGAAGGGCCGCATCATCGGCCGCGAAGGCCGGAACATCCGGGCCATCGAAGCGGCGACGGGCATCGACCTCATCATTGACGACACGCCGGAGGCGGTGATCCTGTCGTGCTACGATCCCTTCCGCCGGGAGATCGCGCGGCTCACGATCGAACGGCTCATTCAGGACGGACGCATCCACCCCGCGCGGATCGAGGAGATCGCCGAGAAGGTGAAGAAGGAGCTGGAGACCACCATGAAGGAAGAGGGCGAGCGGGCGGCCTTCGACCTGGGCATCCACAACCTCCATCCCGATATCATCAAGCTCGTCGGCAGGCTGAAGTACCGGACAAGCTACGGCCAGAACATGCTGATGCATTCGCGCGAGGTCGCCTACTTTGCGGGCATCATGGCTGCCGAGCTCGGCTGCGACCAGAAGTTGGCGCGCCGGGCGGGGCTGCTGCACGACCTGGGCAAGGCGGTGGACCACGAGGTCGAGGGGACCCACCCCGTCATCGGCGGCGACCTGGCCAAGAAGTACGGCGAGAACCCCAAGGTCATCAACGCCATCATGACGCACCACGGCGACGGCGAGCCGAACTGCGTGGAGTCGGTGCTGGTCGCCGCGGCGGACGCCCTTTCGGCGGGCAGGCCGGGCGTACGGCGCGAGACCCTCGAGAGCTACCTCAAGCGGCTCGAGGCGCTGGAAACAACGGCCAACTCCTTCAAGGGCGTTGAAAAATCCTATGCCATCCAGGCGGGGCGCGAGATCCGCATCATCGTGAAGCCCGAGGACCTGTCCGACGCCCATGCGGCCCAGCTTTCCCGCGATATCGCCAAGAAGATCGAGGCCGAGCTTTCCTACCCCGGCCAGATCAAGGTGACCGTGGTGCGCGAGAGCCGGTATGTGGAGTTCGCGAAATAGCTCAGGAACAGGCGTCAGGAGACAGGAGCCAGAATTCAGGAGAATTGCGGTTTCTCCTGACTCAGACTCCTGACTTCTGAATTCTGGAGGTTTTATTGAAGATCCTTTTCATCGGTGACATCGTCGGCGAGCCGGGCAGGAAGATGGTGAAGCAGCAGATGCGCGGCCTCCTGCAGGCCCACACGCCCGATCTCGTGATCGCGAACGGCGAGAACGCCGCGGGAGGGTTCGGCCTCACGCCGGATATCGCCGAGGAACTGTTCTCCCTGGGGGTCCATGTCCTGACGTCAGGCAACCACATCTGGGACAAGAAGGACATCGAACCCTATATGGGCAAACAGGAGCGGCTCATCCGGCCCGCAAACTATCCCGAGGGGAGCCTCGGGTTCGGGAGCGTTGTCGTTCCTACGACCGATTCCGTCAAGGTCGCTGTCCTGAACCTGGAAGGCCGGGTATTCATGTCGAACCTCGATGACCCGTTCCGCAAGGCAGTGCAGGAAGTGGAGCGGCTGCAGAAGGAGACCCGCGTCATCATCGTCGATTTCCACGCCGAGGCAACGTCGGAAAAGTCAGCCCTTGCCTGGTACCTCGACGGGAAGGTGAGCGCCGTGCTCGGCACGCATACGCATGTGCAGACCGCGGACGAGCGCGTGCTGCCTGGCGGGACAGCCTTCATGACCGACGTGGGGATGACGGGACCCACGGACTCGGTCATCGGCGTCAGGAAGGAAGAGGCCATCAACCGGTTCCTGTACCAGCGTCCCCACAAGTTCGAGATCCCGAAAGGTCCGGTCCACCTGGACGCCGCGGTCATCGACATAGATGCTAAGACGGGAAAAGCGAAGAGCATAGAACGGATCAAGATTAAGTCTTAGGACATTTTCACCGCAGAGGGCGCAGAGCTCGCAGAGAAAGCCAGAAAAGTTCAATTATTTAATGAAAAGCAATTACCACTTTTTTCACCGCAGAGGGCGCAGAGGTTGCTGAGAAAAAAGAAAGATCGGTTCTTGTTATTTGAGTCAATAACCTCTGCGTTCTCAGCGATCTCTGCGGTAAACTGTATTCCATGCAGACCCACATCCTCACCGTAACGCAGCTCACCTATCAGATCAAGAACCTCCTCGAGGGGACCTTCCCCGATGTTTGGGTGGAAGGGGAGATCTCGAACCTCACGGTACCCCAGTCAGGACACGCCTATTTCACCCTCAAGGACGAGCAGAGCCAGGTCAAAGCGGTCCTGTTCCGCTCCGCCCAGCGCCATCTCAAGTTCACGCTCCAGCACGGCATGCAGGTGATCTGCAGGGGCCGTGTCAGCGTGTACGAACCGCGCGGTGAATACCAGGTCATCGTCGACTATGTCGAACCCCGAGGCATCGGCGCGCTCCAGAAGGCCTTCGAGGAGCTCAAGGCGAAGCTCGAAAAAGAAGGGCTTTTCGCCCGCGAGCGAAAGAAGCCCCTGCCGCTCCTGCCCCGCAGGATCGGCATCGTGACGTCGCCGACGGGCGCCGCCATCCGGGACATCCTCCGCGTCATCAGGCGCAGGCATCCGAGGATGGAGATCCTCATCTACCCCGTGCCGGTACAGGGCGTGGAGGCGGTCCCGGCCATCACCGAAGCAGTGCAGTACTTCAACCGGGAGCAGAACGTTGACGTAATGATCGTGGGACGGGGAGGCGGCTCGCTCGAGGACCTCTGGGCCTTCAACGAAGAGGCAGTTGCCCGGGCGATCTTTGCGTCGCGCATTCCGGTCATTTCCGCGGTGGGTCATGAAACGGACTACACCATTGCCGACTTCGTGGCCGACCTTCGCGCTCCCACGCCCTCGGCAGCAGCGGAGATGGTCGTGGAGAGCGAGGCCCATCTGCGCGAGACCGTTCTGTCCTTCGAGTCACGGCTGGCCTCCTCGATCCGCCAGGAGCTCGAACGACGCACGGCATCGGTGCAGCATGCGCTGCGCCTCCTCGCTGACCCCCGGAAGAGGCTCGAGCAGTTCAGCCAGCGGGTCGATGAGCTGCTGGGCAGGCTCGGCCTCGGCCTCCGTCACCACGTCCGGCGGGACCGGGCGCTTTTGACGTCCCTCTCGGCGGCCCTCGAACACCTGAACCCCCTCGGCATCCTTTCCCGGGGCTACAGCGTCACCCGGAGCGTTCCGCAGGGGGACATCATCAAGAGCGCTGCCGAGGTGAGCGAGGGGGACCTCCTGCGAACGACATTGCACCAGGGAGAGGTCGTATCCCGCGTGGAAAAAAAGGTTTTACCTTGATTTATCGCACTGCCAGCGTATATAATTGAAACCGAGGGCATCTCATTCATGTCATGATGCAGGGAGTCTTCAGCGAATGGCGGAGAAAAAGTTCGAAGCAGCATTGGCCAGACTGGAAGAGATCGTTGCGGAGCTCGAGTCGGGCGAGCTTGGGTTGGAGCAGTCGCTCAAGCTCTTCGAAGAGGGCGTGAAGCTTGCGCGCGTCTGCAATGCCAGGCTCGAGGAAGCCGAGCGCAAGGTGGAGGTCCTGCTGAAGGACAAGAACGGCAAAATGACCGCAAAGCCCTTCGAGGAAAAGGAAGAATAAGACCACGGTCCAAGGTTCTACGTTCATGGGCTAAGGGTAAAACCATTCTTTTGAGAAGTGCAATCATGGACATCAAGGCCTATCTCCTGAAGAAGCGAACCGTCGTGGACAAGACGCTCGAGGCGCTGGTCCCGCCGGCGAAGACCTATCCGCCCAAGGTGTTCGAGGCCATGCGGTACAGCCTGTTTGCCGGCGGCAAGCGAGTGCGGCCGATCCTGGCCATCGCAGCGGCCGAGGCGCTCGGAGCCAATGCCGCCGGTCTGCTTCCTGTTGCCGGCACCCTTGAACTTATCCATACCTATTCCCTCATCCATGACGATCTTCCTGCCATGGATGACGACGATCTGCGGCGCGGCAGACCGACGTGCCACAAGGTGTACGGCGAGGCCATGGCCATCCTGGCGGGAGACGGTCTTCTGAACCTGGCATTCGAGGTCCTTTCGGACCCCCGGCGGCTGAGAACGATACCTGCGCAGCGGCTTGTCGCTATTATCCGGGAAGTATCCCTGGCATCCGGCGTATTCGGCATGGTCGGCGGGCAGGCGGTTGACATGGAATCAGAAGGCAAGGATGTGGACTTCCCGACGCTCGAATATATTCACACCCACAAGACCGGCGCCTTGATCCGGGCATCGGTCAGGGTGGGGGCGCTGTATGCCAGGGCAAGCGAGAGACGGCTGAAGGCCCTCACGCGGTACGGGGAGATGGTCGGCCTTGCCTTCCAGATCGCCGACGATATCCTCGATATCGTAGGGACGCAGGAAGAGATCGGCAAGGACGTGGGCAGCGACATGAAGAAAGGGAAGAAGACCTTCCCGAGCTTCTACGGACTCACAGAATCACGGCGAAGGGCCAATGAGGTCGCAGGCCATGCCGTCGACGCGCTCAAGGACTTCGACCGCAAGGCCGATCCCTTACGAGAACTGGCGAAGTATATTGTGAAGAGGGTCAACTAAAAGCAGGGTCAAGGGTTCAGGTACAGGGTTCGGTACTTCTCCCTTCTGGCCCCTGGCTGCTGTACCCTGGAACCCAAAATCAAGAGGTAATCCCATGATACTCGACACCATCAACAATCCTTCTGACCTGCGCATGGTCGCCGCAGCGGACCTTCCGAAGCTGGTGGATGAGCTCCGGGAAACGATCATCGGGACCGTGTCCCGGACCGGCGGGCATCTCGCGCCGAGCCTCGGCGTCGTGGACCTTACCGTAGCGCTGCACTATGTCTTTGACACGCCGAAGGACAGGATCATCTGGGATGTGGGCCACCAGGCGTATGCTCACAAGCTCCTGACGGGCAGACGGGAGCGGTTCAATACCCTCCGGCAGTTCGGCGGGATCAGCGGCTTTCCCAAGCGCGAAGAGAGTTCCTTCGACCATTTCAACGTCGGCCACGCCAGTACGTCCATCTCGGCAGCCCTCGGCATGGTGGCGGCGCGGGACATCAAGGGCGAGGATTTCAAGGTCATCGCCGTGATCGGCGACGGCTCCATCTCGGCTGGCCTTGCCTTCGAGGGACTGAACCAGGCGGGGCATCTCAAGAAGAACCTGGTGGTCATCCTCAACGACAACGAGATGTCCATCTCGCCCAATGTGGGGGCGCTGTCGTCCTATCTCAACCGGATGATGACCGGGAACTTCTACACCAAGCTGAAACTGGAGACCAAGCAGTTCCTCCAGAACATCCCCCGGGTGGGCGAGTCCATGTTCAATATCGCCAAGAAGGCCGAGGAGTCCATCAAGGGCCTGATGGCGCCGGGCCTGCTCTTCGAAGAGCTGGGTTTCCAGTACGTCGGCCCCATCGACGGGCACCGCATGGACCATCTTATAGAGACCTTCCGGAACATCAAGGATTTTACCTGGCCGGTGCTCATCCACGTCATCACCAAGAAGGGGAAGGGATGCGAGTTCGCAGAATGCAATCCGGCCCAGTTCCACGGCACACCGCCGTTCGACCCCGAGACGGGCAAAACCTCCGTAAGAAAACAGAAGGTCATGAGCTACACCGAGGTCTTCGGCCAGACCATGGTCAAGCTTGCCGAGGACAACGACAAGGTCGTTGCCATCACTGCAGCGATGTCCGACGGGACAGGGCTTGAGAAGTTCGCGGCGCAGTTTCCGGACCGCTTCTTTGACGTGGGCATCGCCGAGTCCCACGGCGTGACCTTCGCCTGCGGCCTTGCCGTGGAAGGCATGCGGCCGGTGGCGGCCATCTACTCGACCTTCATGCAGCGCGCCTACGACCAGGTGATGCACGACCTGTGCCTCCAGAACCTTCCGGTGACGCTGGCCCTGGACCGCGCCGGCCTGGTGGGAGAGGACGGTCCGACGCACCACGGCGTGTTCGATCTCGCGTACCTCCGCCATCTGCCAAACATGGTCATCATGTCGCCCAAGGATGAGAACGAGCTCCAGCATATGGTCAAGACGGCTGTGGAGCACGACGGTCCGGCTGCGGTGCGCTATCCCCGCGGGACCGGGCTCGGCGTGCCCATGGACCAGGAAGTGATAAGCCTTCCGATCGGCAAGGGGGAGGTCCTCCGGGAAGGCGAGGACGTGGTCATCATCGCCATCGGGAACATGGTAAGGCCGTCGCTCGAGGCAGCGGAGCGTCTTAAAACGGCAGGGACCTCCGCAGCGGTGGTGAACGCGCGCTTTGTGAAGCCCCTGGACGAGGATCTCATCCTCAAGATGGCGAAGAGGACCGGAAGGGTCGTGACGATCGAGGAGCATGCTCTCCAGGGCGGGTTCGGCAGCGCAGTCCTCGAATGCATTGACGGCAACAGGCTCACCGGCGTCAAGACCCACCGGATCGGCCTTCCCGACCGGTTCATCGAACACGGCACCCAGTCGATGCTCAGGCAAAAATACGGGCTCGACGCTGACGGCATCTTCGCGTCGGTCAGGGACTTCATGGAAAAGACACGCCTGAAGGCGGTCGCGCCGGTGGCCAGCATCAAGACGATGGACGCGTAGGGTGATCGCGGAACGTCAACGGCAAGGCACTAAGAGCGTTCTTAGTGCCTTTTTCATTAAAGCCAGGAGCGGGCCCGGGCCGAAAGACCCTCTTTAGTATGTCCTCGCGGACAGCGGATAACGGCGGATCGCCTATGGTCATGAGAAAACGTCCCCCCTCGGGCGCCAGGTTCCTGCAGAAAGGACTGGCGATACTTTACGAGGACAAGGACATCATTGTGGTGAATAAGCCCGCGGGCCTTTTGACGGTCGCCACGGAGAGGGAGAAGGAGCGCACGGCCCATCATATTCTGACCGAACACATCCGCAGGGGGTGCGGCAGGTCCCGGAAGGAGCTGTACGTCGTTCACCGGCTCGACCGGGACACCTCGGGGACGCTCATCTTCGCGAAGAGCGAAGAGGTGAAGCTCCGTTTGCAGGACCGGTGGAAAGAGACGAAGAAAACGTACCTCGCCATCGTGCACGGCAGGTGTGAGAAGAGCTCCGGCACGATCACGTCCTACCTGGCGGAGGACAACGCTTACACCGTGTACTCCACGAATGACCGTGAGAAAGGAAAGCTTTCCCACACTGCATATAAAGTGGTCAGGAAGACAAGGGGCTTTTCACTTCTGGAAATAGACCTGTTGACGGGCAGGAAGAACCAGATCAGGGTCCATCTCGCCGGGATCGGCCATCCGATCGTGGGAGACACGAAGTACGGTAGGGAGAATGACCGTTATGCGCGGCTGGCGCTGCACGCGAGATCGATCTCCTTCAAGCATCCCGTGAGCGGAGAAGAGCTCACGTTCGAAGCTGAGGTGCCGCTGTTCTTTTCCACGCTTGTCGGCCGCCTGGATCGGCCCGAAGACAAGAAAGGAAATCCGGCTGCGCCGTCAAGGTCCGCGACGAAGCCGCGGACAGGCTCCGGTCCCATGGGAGCTCCGCGGCCATAACTTCATGCGCCTTCCGGAGGTCGAGAGCCTCAGGCAGTCGCTCCGGCGACGAAATTAATATCCAGGGAAGTATGATACTGGCTGTTATGCTATCAAGGCGCCGGGATATTGGATCCCGGCGCCTGATTTGTTGATGAATCCAGGAGCGAGCGCATTCCCCGCAGCATGCTGCGGGGTCAGCGAGCGATTAGAATAACGATAGTTCCTTGAGGATCGAAGCTCCATGCCGTTATCAGTAGGGAGCTTAAATCCAGGAGCGAGCGCATTCCCCGCAGCTTTCTGCGGGGTCAGTGAGCGATTAGAATAACGATAGTTCCTTGAGGATTGAAGCTCCATGCATCTTGCTTCAGGGAGTTTCAATCCAGGAGGGAGCGAATTCCCCGCAGCATGCTGCGGGGTTAGCAAGCGATGAGAATAACGATAGTTCCTTGAGGATCGAAGCTCCGTGCCGTTATCTTCAGGGAGCTTAAATCAAGGAGCGAGGGAACAGGCAGAGTCGCATCAGCGGCCGTATTGTCCGGTCCTGATGTCCACGACCTTGCCGTTCCGAAAGGTGATGATGCGCAGGAAGCGCTGCGGGCCGAAGTTGTATGTCCATTCCTCGACCGTCACTACGACCCTCCGGGAATGGATCTCGTCGAACTGCTCCCGTAGTTCCTCGTCGTAGGAGGTCCGGTAGAACGGCTCGCCGCATTTTGCGAGCACCTCGCCCTTCGTGTCGCCGGTGGAGATGATGCGGTCCCCGCATTCGGGCTTGACGGGCTCCCGGTCCTTCGAGGGACCGTATTGCCCGGTCTTGACGCCCGTGACCACGCCGTTCCTGATCGTTACGGTGCGGAGGAGCTGCTGGGGCCCGAAGTTGTAGGTCCACTGCTCGACGGTGACATAGGTCCTCTGCTTCAGGCCGGGAGCGAGCCGGTCGGTGAACTCTTCCTGGTGCGACTCCTTCCATGCCGGCTGGCCGCACTTCACCAGGAGGTCAACGACGGAATCACCGTCCGACACAATGCCTCCATCGCAGGAGATCGAATCAGCGCTCGCCTGCGTCGAGAGGAGGACCGCGGTAAGTATTATGAGAAGAAGGCGGGGAATCATCGCCGCAACCTCCCTGGGAGAAGAAAATCTCGTCTGATCGTCTCGGTGCGGACACCGCTTGTGAAGAATAGCATGTTAACTCTGAGAAAAGCAATGCTCACCATGAGCCGCATGAACGCGCAGCGACCGGACCTTCTTGCTGTTGCAGCTAGCGATATTCGCATTAGCGCGATCGTTGTCTTCATGCCTGGAGATAGCCGACCATCTCTCGCCCAAACTCTTTGTGCTCTCGTCTCCACTGCTCCGTCATGTGCCAGGCTGTGAGGGAAGGGGCTGGATCATCAGAGCGGATCTTCTCAAACCGAGGCGTGACCACGACGATCTCATTTTCCCTGATCTCGACAAATCCTCCGCCTACCGCCACATACGTGGTGTCATCTCCTTTGCGGTAACGTACAGGAGCGACGGGGACCCGGATCAGCATAGGAGCATGGCGGGGAAAGACTGCGATCTCACTCCCAAGTTCAAAACGCATTTCCTTGCGCCGGAAGACCACAAGGTCGACCTGTGTCTCAGTCAGTGATTGCCCGTCCGGCGTAACGATTTGTAGTACAAGGTGTTCTCCGTTCATTCTGCGCCCTCTTTCCTGGCAGCCCTGGCAGCAAAGATATCTTTCACCCCTGCGCCGGTCAGCGATCGGGCTTTTTTCAGGGCTTCATCGAGCGTCCCGACCATGTAAAAGGCCTGTTCGGGCACATCGTCGTGGACACCGTCGAGGATCTGCTTAACATCCCGGAGGGTCTCTTTAAGCGGGACATACCGCCCCTGTATGCCGGTGTAGGCCTCTGCGACAAAGAGGGGCTGGGACAGGAATTTCTGCAGCCGCCGCGCACGTCTGACCACGATCTTGTCCTCTTCGGAAAGCTCCTCAACGCCGAGAATGGCAATGAGGTCCTGGAGCGCTCCGTACCGCTGGAGATAGCTTCTGGTTTTCTTCGCGACTTCGACATGTTCACTGCCGGTGATCGAGGGCTCAAGGACCTGCGAAGATGAGGAGAGCGGATCGATCGCCGGGTACAGGCCCTGTTCGGCGATGCGCCGCGACAGGACGACTGAGGCGTCGAGATGGGAAAAAACCGATGCAGGCCCGGGGTCAGCGAGGTCGTCGGCAGGGACATAGACGGCCTGCACCGAAGTGATTGCGCCGTCCTTGGTCGACGCGATCCGCTCCTGGAGCTGACCCATCTCGGTGAAGAGGGTGGGCTGGTACCCGACCTCCGAGGGAATACGCGCCCGGAGCAGTGATACTTCCAAACCGGCCTGCACGTAGCGGTAGATATTATCGAAGAAAAGGAGCACGTCCTGTTTTCGGACGTCCCGAAAATATTCCGCCATGGTCAAGGCAGCCAGCGCCACCCGGAACCGCGCGCCCGGCGGCTCGTTCATCTGGCCGAAGATCAGGACCGCCCGGTCAAGAACACCCGACTTCCGCATTTCAAGCCAGAGCTCGTTCCCTTCCCGCGTTCGCTCTCCGATACCGCCGAAGACGGAGACCCCCCGGTGCTCGACGCCGATGTTCCGGATGAGCTCCATGATGATGACGGTCTTGCCGACGCCTGCTCCTCCGAAAAGAGCGATCTTGCCGCCGCGGGGGAAGGGCGTCAGCAGGTCAATGGCCTTAACGCCTGTTTCCATCACCTGGGGAAATGTTACCAGCTTGGCATAGGGCGGTGCGGACCGGTGGATCCCTTCGATCCGGCTTGTGGCAAAGGGTTTTTCGTCGATTGCTTCGCCGAGCACGTTGAAAAGCCGCCCCAGGACCTCTGCTCCGACGGGCACCGAGATCGGCATGGCCGTATCGAAGACCTTGCTCCCCCGGGCCAGGCCGTCCGTTGAATCAAGGGCGATGGTTCTGACGATCCCTTCTCCCAGCAGCTGCACCGCCTCCAGCGGGATGCCGGTGCTCCTATCGCCGGCACGCAGCAGGTTATTGATGGCCGGGAGGTGAGCGCCAAATTCCACATCGACGACCGGACCCATCACCTGGATGACGTTGCCTTCAGCACGCTCCTCAGTGAACTCTCCCATGAGCCTGCGAAAGGCCTTTTCGATGATCTCTTCCTGTTTCATCTTCAACGGTCCCTGGGTCACGCGAGCCTGCTGGGAGTGCTCTTGACCTCTTCGACCACCTTGGAGGCATAGAGAGCGCTGAGGAGGTCGAGGGTAATGGACTCCCGCCGCAGCCGGTTGTACATCCCCCGGTATTCCCACAGCGTCTTGTTTGCCCGTTCCGTGGCTTCCTCCATCGTGATCATCCGCGCGCCCTGCTCGCTGGCATAGGACTCCAGAAGGACATCATGCAGTTGGACCCGGACATAGATGGCCAGGAGCTCGTCAATGATCTCCCGGAACGATGGCTCGTAATACCATTTCCCGGTCGCTTTTCCCCCGCGCCCGCGCAGGTCCAGCGCGACCGGGAGCAGCCGTTTGATCTTCGGCAGTCGCTGGATGGGCGAGAAGAATTGGGTGTACACCGCATAGACTTCCTGCACGGTCCCGCGCAGGAGCAACGGGAGCAGAAGGGAGTAGAATTGCTCGACCTCCTCGGGCAGGACACCCTTGCGGCTCCATCCCGAGGTGTGAACGATCTCGGCGCGCCGTTTCTGGAAAAACCGCTCACCTTTTCTTCCCTTCAGCAGGACCAGGACCTTCTGCCCCGCTTTCTTTCTCATTTCCCAGAACTCCAGTGCCAGCCGGCAGGCCGCCAGATTATAATTGCCGCACATTCCCCGGTCAGCCGTAATGACCAGCACAGCGACAGTATGCACCGCATCCGGTTGCGCAAGCAGCGGCGAGAGCGAGCCGATGCTCATGCCCTTGGCCTCCAGGTATGCCTGCTGATCGGCGATGATCCCCTCGAGCCTCCGGGTATACTCCCGCAGGCCTGCGGCCCGCCGCCGGGACCAGGAAAGTTTTGCTGCAGCGACCGTCGCCAGCGTCCGGGTGATCGTTTCGATATTGAGGACGGACCGTATCCGCTGCTTGATATCAAGCTGTTTCAGCATGCCTGCTCTCCCTCAGGTGACGAGCGTCGTTTCGGCTGATGCTGTCCTGTTCCGGAGAAAATCCTGGGTGAACTGGCCCATTGCCTGCACCAGGATCTTTTCCGTATCCTCGGACAGGTCTTTCAGCTCTTGAATGCTGTGCAAGGCAGCCGGGTACTGGGTCTCCATGAAGGAAAAAAGCGCCTCTTCATAGGTCTTGACCTGGTCGGCCGGCACCGCATCAAGAAGGCCATGGACCGCTGCGTAGAGGATCACGATCTGCTTCTCCAGCGACAGCGGGTCATGCTGGTCCTGCTTCAGCACCTCCCGTTCCCGCTCACCGCGGGTCAGTTGATCCAAGGTAGCCTGGTCGACCTCCGCGCCGAACTTGACGAATTGTGCCATCTCCTGGTACTGGGCCAGATCAATGCGCAGGCGGCCGGCCACTTTCTTCATCACCCGGGTCTGGGCCATGCCGCCGACCCGCGAAACGGACAGCCCCACATCCATCGCCGGACGGAAGCCTTCGTTGAACAGGCCTGTATCAAGGAAGATCTGCCCGTCGCAGATGGAAATGACATTGGTCGGGATAAAGGCCGAGATATCTCCTCCCAGGGTCTCGATGATGGGCAGCGCGGTAAGGGAGCCGCCGCCAAGATCTTCCCGGAGGCAGGCGGCTCGCTCCAGCAGGCGGGCGTGGACATAGAAGATGTCGCCGGGATAGGCTTCGCGCCCGATCGGCCGCTTTAAGAGTGCCGAGATCTCCCGGTAGGTGACCGCATGCTTGCTCAGGTCATCATAAATGACGAGGGCATGACCGCCGCTGTCCATGATGTCCTCGCCGATGGCGCAGGCCGCATAGGGGACCAGGTAGCGGAATGCAGGCTCTTCGTGAGAAAAGGCCACGACAATTATGGTGTACCCCATGGCACCTTGTTCTTGGAGCGTGCGGACCACGCGAGCCACGGTTGACGCTTTCTGGCCGATGGCCGCGTAGATGCATATGATGCCGGCATCCTTCTGGCTCAAAATGGTGTCAATGGCTATCGTCGTCTTGCCGATCTTGCGGTCGCCGAGGATCAGCTCGCGCTGGCCACGACCCAGGGGAACGAGGGCATCGATGATCTTGATCCCCGTGTGCAGCGGTTCGATCACCGGGTGACGCTCGACGACTCCTGGTGCGATCCGTTCAACCGGCCGGACCCGTTCCGAATCGACCGGACCCTTTCCATCGATCGGCTGACCGAGGGCGTTCAGGATGCGGCCCTTGAGCGCTGGACCCGCGGGGATCTGCAGCAAACGGCCGGTCCTTTCCACCACGCTTCCTTCCTGGATCTCCGCCTCGGGGCCAAGCAGCAGGCACCCCACGGAGTCCCGCAGCAGATTGAAGGCAATGCCGTAAACATCGTGCCGGAATCGGACGACCTCCTGAGCGCCCACACTGCGAAGTCCGGAGACGATCGCGATGCCATCACCGACCTGGATGACCTCCCCGGTGTCTGACAGCTCTTCGACGCGGAGACGCGGCTCGGTCTTCTCGATGATCCTTGCCAGATGAGCGGCCGTCTCGTCGACCGTCGTCAGCCCTTCCCGCCTCGCCGCTGCGAACTGCGACTCCAGTTCTCCCAGAAGCCTCCGGCGCAGATCGAGGTCGATCTTTTTCTCGCGCCCCAAGACCAGTCGGGCGCCCACGTCGAGATGAGGATTCACGCTCACCTCGAGGGAGATCTCGCGACCCGCTGCCGCCGACAGCTGTTCCCTGATGCGATCGATGAGCTGGGGATCAAGAGGTATCTGGGTCTCCAGGAGCACAACAGGCTCGCGCAGACCTTTGAGAAGGGGGCCCAGATCGGAATCTGCTGGAGTATGACGGCTCTCTGTCATGGTTGCTGTCCCTTGAATCCAGGAGCGAGCGATTAGAATAAATAGTACTACCTTGCGGATCGAAGATTGTCTGCAGCCTGCTGCAGAGAGCTTCAATCCATAGTGCGCCGGAGATCGTCAGGGATGGGATGACGCGTTTTCCATCTCCTTCAGGCTGGCCATGATGAGCTTTTGCGTCACTGTCCGGCGCTCGCTTTCCGTCAGCGATTCTTCGATGTAGCGGCGGGAGACCAGTGTGATGAGCGTGATCAGCTCTTCCGATGCTTCGCTGCCCACCCTGCTTTTTTCGGTATCAATGGTCTGCCGGGCCTGGAGAAGGATGGCGTCGGCTTCCTGTTCCGCCTGTTCCAGGCCGGCCTGTCGTTCGGTGTCCGCGGTGATCCTCGCCGCTTCTACGGTCAGCCGGGCTTCGTCACGGGCCTCGGTCTTCAGCAGGCTGGCCCGGTGCTGGGCCTCGGCATAGGCGGTATCCGCTTGGTCGGCCTTTTGGACCTCAGCGGCGATGCGGTCGCGTCTCGTTGTCAGATGGGTCCCCACGGACCGGCGCACGAAATACCGGATGATGACGACAAGGAGAACAAATTGCACGAGCTCGATCGCAAACCGGAGCGGTTCCCCGGTGATCTCGTGGAGCACTTCCTGGATCAGTTCGCTCATGGATATTTCACCGCTCCTCTCGCTGCCAGGACCCGGTTGACCACGAACCGGAGCGTTTCCTCACTGACCTCAGGGATCATCTTGGCCAGGGTCTGCCTGCTGCATGTCAGGAGACGATCTTTCAGCTTGGCCTGCTCCTCATCCTTGAGACGGGCGACCTCCTCCCGCCCCGTGGCAAGGATGCTCTCGGCCTCGGCACGGGCCTTGGCACGCCTTGATTCCTGTGTCCTGGCTAGTTCTCCCTTGACCTCTTCATGCATCTGCTCTGCCGCATGTGATGCCTCGGCCGCTATCCTCCGTGCCTCTTCCTGCGCCTGCTCGGTCACTGAGCGTGCTTCCTCATACCGCGCTCGCGCCTTCTCCAGTTTGACGGCCCTTTTTTCCATGACAGTAAGCAGGGGCGTGAAGAACACCTTGCGCAGGATGCCATAGGTCGCAAGAAAGATGAACGCCATCGCGACCATGGTGATCCAATTCAGCTGTTCCAGCGGATTGAGATCCATATGCCGACCTCGGTGATCGTGGAGGGATCAGATCTTTGCCGCCACCATCAGCGCGATGACCAGGCAGTAGATGACCAGCGCCTCGACCAGGGCCATGGCGACCAGCATGGCGGTAAAGAGCTGAGGCGCTATTTCCGGCTGCCGGGTCATGCCCTCGATGGCAGCATGGGAGATCTTTCTCATGGCAAAGGCGGCAGCGATGGCGGCCGGCACGATGGTGAGTGTCGGGATGAACACTATGAGGATTGCCTGCATTGATCTTCCCCCTTTCTGCATGTCAGGTTCGCCGCGTAAGCAATCTGTGTCTATGACGGGCTCACGTCCCGGTCCGGGCCGGTTCGGACGACGGCGGTCCGACCGTCGAAGGCTCCTGACGGTTTATGGTGTGAGGTCCTTTCTTTTCGCCATGGACGGCTTCAGCCAGGAAGTTCGCTGTCAGCAAGGTGAAGACCATCGGCTGGATGAAGGCCGGTATCAGGCCCAGGGCGTGAATGACCAGGGGTATCCCGTAGGGAGCTGCTTTGGTAACGAGCAGGACGACCAGGAACTCTCCCCCGATATTGCCGAACAACCGAAGGGACAACGAGAGCGTGTCCCCGATCTGCGAGATGATCTGGAGCGGATTGGGCCAGAAAAGATGTTTGAGGGAGCCGGCGATCCCTTTGAACCTGGAGCTCAGGACGGTGATCCCGATCATGGCGATCAGGGCCAGCGTCAGGGGGCCGCTGTAGTAAGCGGTCGGCGGGATGTTGATGACCGGGATTGACAAAATGCACAACAGGTTGGAGAACAAAATGAACAGGAACAGGCTGGCGAGGAACGGCGCGATTACCGGCACGCCGTCAGGGCGCATGTCCCGGGCAAGCCGCACAAACCATTCGAGGACGAACTCAGCGGCATTCTGCGACCCATCGGGCACCTCAGTCAGTGCACGCCGGGTCGTCATGAAGGCCAGCGCGATCAGGACCAGCGCCACGAGCGCGAAATTGACGATCACAATGTAGGGGAGCAAGTGCCGTATTGCCTCAGGCATGGCCCACCTCCGGCATTCGATGCCATCTTCACCATTCCTTCTTCAGCCGCATCATGTCACGGACAGCCAGGCTGAAGGCGATCAGGATACCGGCGCTGGTAATGAACGGAAAGGTGGTGAACCACTTGTCCAGGCCGTATCCGATGGCACCGCCCGCAGCTATATAGCTGGGGATCAACGACCAGATGGCGACGATCTTAAGCAGCTTTGTCGAGAGCAGGCTTTTCATGGCTCGCATGCTCCTTCATTTCCGGCGGCACGACCTGGACCGGTCCCTTGGCCTCTTCGACCGTCGGCACCTTCACCGGCATATGCCGCCAGAACTTCACGAGGAAGAGGGCTCCGATAAGAGCGGCCGTCGCATAGACCACAAATGGCAGCAACGCCGCGCTCGAGGCTTCAAATGCCCGCGGGTCGCTTCCCGCGAGGAGGGCCAGATACCCTGCCACTCCCGGAAGTATCAATACGCCCAGAAGAAGGGTAATCAAGGCCCTGTTCTGGAGTGAGGTCACTATTCCTGCTGCAAGGCAGATGCCGGTCAGGAATCCCAGCATGCAGGAAAGAACAAATTTCGACCATCCAAAGAAGCTGGTCAGGAATAGCAGAACGCCGAGCAATCCTCCGACCGTCACTATGGTCCAGAGCAGTCTGACGATCAAGGCCAGAAGATATCTGTTCCGCGCTTTCGTTCGTGCTTCTGCACCGGCTTCATCATCAAAAAAATTCGCCTGTTCCACGATGGTTCTCCCACGTTCTTCCTGGACAGAAAAGAACGCTATCCTATTCTATTGAGAAAACAAGATGTTGCAGAAAGTACGGGGAGCAGGATGGATGGTAACAGGAAGGGTAGGTGTGCGCCTTTTTCGCTTCGCCTGCCGGTCCGGCAGCTCCGCCAAATAGCAACACCTTGCTCGAGATAAGAAATGTCGGCTGTACTTAGAGTATAGCAAGCGCCTACCGGTCCGTCAATGAGACTTTCCGAACGACCCCTCTGTCACGGAGAGTGGAGGGCAGAGCGAAATTTCCGTCGGTATGGCAATCCCGGGAAAACGCAGGTGGGGGGGAAAGCATGATGACCGTTTAGGGGCAAATCTCACTTCATAGAACGAAGAATTGCATTTCCGGACGCTCTTCAGATATACTTGATCCATACAAAGGCCCATGATCGCTGATAACAAAATAAAAAGAACAAGCAAGCTCCGGCTTGATCGATATCTCTTTGAGCGTGGGTTGGTGCAGAGCCGCGAACAGGGACAGGCGCTGATCCTGGCTGGCCAGGTGCTGGTGAACGGCCAGAAGAAGGACAAGGCCGGCACGCTCGTGGCTGATGATGCCGACATACGGATCCTTGGCGAGCAGATGCCCTATGTCAGCAGAGGCGGGCTGAAGCTCGAGGCAGCATTGCGGGAATTCAGCATCGATGTCACTGGCACGACGGCCCTTGACGCGGGGGCTTCGACGGGCGGCTTCACCGATTGCCTGCTGCAGCATGGAGCGATGAAGGTCTATGCCGTCGATGTCGGATACGGACAGATGGCATGGAAGATCCGGCAGGATCCGCGGATCGTCGTCATCGAACGGACCAATGTTCGCGATATTGATCCGGCGCTTGTTCCGGAAAAGGTCGATATCATTGTCATCGATGTGTCGTTCATTTCCCTGGAGAAGGTCATTCCGTCGGTCCTGCGGTTCCTGAAACCGTCGGCCGGGATCGTCGCGCTCATCAAGCCGCAATTCGAGGTAGGAAAAGGACAGGTCGGAAAAGGCGGGATAGTGCGCGACGAGGCGGCCAGAAACACTGTTGTTGAAAAGGTAAGGACGGCATTTCAGAGCGCCGGACTCGATGTCCAGGGCATTATCCCGTCTCCCATTACCGGACAGGACGGCAACGTGGAGTATCTTATCTACGCGGTCATGCGGCCGGCGAACTCCTCGCCCAGCACTACGATCGATCCCATGTCCGGATAATTATCCCCGGGGTCTTATGTTGATGCAACTTGCGCTGATCTATATGCGCTATACTTAAGAGAAGAAAAAAGTATTGCTAAAATCGAAAGGATCGTGGAGGAAGTAGCCATGAAAGAATGTCCGCCTGATCAGGTTCGGATCGCCCGTGAGATACTCGATTATCTGTCCCGTCAACCCGATGCTGAGGATACTCTTGAGGGGATCATGCAGTATCGGTTGCCAGCTGGAGCAACAAGCAAGCAAACGACGCTTGTAAAGGAAGTCGTGGCCGACCTTGTCACTCAAGGCCTGATCGAGAAAGTAAAGAAGCAGGACCGTACGCTGTACCGCGTAAAGTCCAGGCCCTAAAGAGCACATAAAACTTCATCGCTGTTGCCGTATCGAACTAGCCTTGTGGTCAGGAGTTGCCTACCCTGTCATTCTCCCAGCGAACTCCTCGCCCAGCACCACGATGGACTCGATGTCCAGGTAGCGGTTCACATGCTTGTCCAGCAGGAGCTTGCACTGGGCGGGAAAATCCTCAGCCGGGACAGCATCATAGAACTGAAGCAGAACAGGATACCGCGGAAAGAACCGGAACTCATAGGCCGCATCATGGTTCCCTTTGACCGTTGACCGCACGCCGCTCAGCCGCTCGCATGCCTGTTTCAATCCCTCGACATTTCCCGTGAAGTGCCTCGCGATGACCTCCTCGACGTGTCCCGCCCAAGCCTTGTCCTTGGCGTGGGACGCAGGCACCGAGCTGAAGGTGATCCACTCCCCGGCGGGAACGGGAGGATCAGGCATCAAGAGGTGATTATAGATCAGGATGGAGATGAAGGGGACCGGCTCCTTACCGTCCTTATCGGCGATCCGCTCCTTGGTGATCCGGTATTTGTCGCCCAGGAAGGTCAGTTCAATGGTGTCAGGTCCGATGACGTCCGCACCAAAAAACGTGGCTGTCTTCGCGAAATCGAGGGCTGCGATCTTCGGTTTGAGGCTGATGAGGGCCTGTTCATAGACCGTTCCGCGCGCCGCTGGCTGCTCCGCCAGTTCTCCTGCGAGGGCCGCCTTTGCTTCTGCGCTCAGGTTCGCGCAGGCGGTGATGGATGCCATGCGGCTGGCGACCTTCGTCGCGAAACCGAAGCAGGTGGGCATGCCGCAGGTCCCGCAGTTCGTCTTGGGCAGGAGCCTGTAAATGTCAACAGCGGTCTTCATGAGATAACATTACCGCCATTCAGCGTTCCTGTCAAATGATGCAGATCATAGTGAGGCAGGCGACGAAGCGCAGAGAACAGGGGCTGGAGTGGGGAAAAGGAGACGCGGGGAAAGGACAGGAGACCAGAGAATAGAGACTGGAAAACATCATCCCTTTGGCCATTGCTCCATCACAGTTCCCTTATCATCGTATTTGCAGGCCGACATGAAAGCATCATGGTAAAAGGTGAACCATGCGCTTTTTCCCACACCGTACTTGATCCATTGCTCTTTCTGGGCGATAGCATCCAAGGGATAGTTGTCGTACGCCATGACCCAGAGGGGATTGGCGTGGGCGTGGGTCGGCAGGAGGTCTGCCAGGTGGAGCGCCATCTCGCCTTGTGACGCAAGCTTCACGATCTGATGGCCGTTGTTGTGCCCGCCTGTATGGACGACCGAGATCCCCGGAAGCACCTCCCGCTCTCCCTCGAACAGTTCCAGGTTCGCGCTGCTCCGCATCAACTCGTTGTTGATCGGCCAGTAGGTGTTGATGTTCCGAATGTTCGGGTTCAGGACGTCCTCCCATTCCTTCTTCTGGAGGATATGCTTCGCCTTCGGGAAGGTAAGGCCGAGGTCCCCATTGTCCTCCTGCATGATGACGCCCCCGGCATGGTCGAAGTCGTAATGGGTCAGGATGACGTAGCCGATGTCCTCGCGTCCGATGCCGAGCTGCTTGAGCTCCTCGACGATCGACCAATCCTCCTTGATCCGGAATATCTTCTTCTGCTTGTCCGTGATCTTGTTCCCGAGCCCCGATTCGATGAGGACGAGCGCGTTTGGCGTCCTGACCAGGATGGGCCATGCGGTCAGGGGAATGTAGTTGTCCTCTGTCGGAGGGTACTTCTTCTGCCACAGGACCTTGGGCACGACGCCGAACATGGCGCCGCCGTCAAGTTCGAACCTGCCGCCGTTCAGCCAGGTCAAATCGAAGTCGCCGATCTTGAACCCGGTTCTCATGGTATTCTCCTTATCCGTCTAAAGGAAAGTGCGGAAAATTCATTATCGCCAAGGCGCGAAGGATGCGAAGGGAAGTAAGAAAAGAGGTCATCAAGGAGAGGATCCCTTCGCGCTCTTTGCGCCTTCGCGGTGAAGACGTTAATATGTTATCCTACGTGAAAAAAATGCGGCCCGAAGGCCGCATCCCGGATAACAACAATTTGAGAATGTGAGAAGGCGCAAAGTTACGCAAACGAGATCCCTTTCATGCCTGTTCCCGTCATCCTGGTGTAATCCCTTCGATATCCGATGGCTTATGCACGTACCCGACCTTCTTCAATGCCTCCTCGATCTCGCCCAGGGTCGCCGGATCATCGATGGTCGACGGCATGCTATAGTCCTCTCCGTCCGCGATCTTTCGCATGGTGCCGCGCAGGATCTTGCCGGAGCGGGTCTTTGGCAGCCGCTTGACCACACAGGTCTCCTTATACGAAGCGATGGGCCCGATCGTGGTCCTGATCATCTCGGAAAGTTCCTTGCGGATCTCCTCGTTGCTTTTGTTGACGCCCGCCTTCAGGACGCAAAGGCCGAGCGGCACCTGCCCCTTGAGTTGATCGTGCACGCCGATGACCGCGCACTCTGCCACGTCCCTGTGCGTGGAGACGACCTCTTCCATCTCGCCTGTGGAGAGGCGGTGGCCGGCCACGTTGATCACGTCGTCGACGCGGCCCATGATGAACACATAGCCGTCCTCATCGATGTACCCGCCGTCGCTGGTGAAATAATAGCCGGGATAGACCTTGAGGTAGGACTCAAGGAAACGGTTGTCCGCCTGCCACAGCGTGGGAAGCGTGCCGGGGGGGAGGGGGAGCTTCACGGTCACAAGCCCGGTATCGTTCGGCCCGGCCTGCTTCCCGTTCGTGTCCAGGATCTGGACATTGAATCCCGGCACCGGTTTGGTGGACGAGCCCGGCTTGATGGGGAACGATTCGATGCCCATGCAGTTCGCGGTGATGGGCCAGCCCGTCTCGGTCTGCCACCAGTGGTCGATGACCGGCTTTTTTAAGAGGGTATGCGCCCAGTGGTATGTGTCGGGATCGAGGCGTTCGCCGGCAAGGAAGAGGTATTTGAACCCCGACAGGTCGTACTTCTTCACGAACTCGCCGTTCGGGTCGTCCCGCTTGATCGCGCGGAACGCCGTTGGCGCGGTGAACATGACCTTGACGTTGTGCTGGGAGATGACCCGCCAGAAGGCGCCTGCATCAGGCGTGCCGACGGGCTTGCCCTCGTACAGCACCGTAGTGCAGCCGGTCAGGAGCGGGGCATAGACGATGTAGGAGTGGCCCACGACCCAGCCCACGTCCGAGGCCGCCCAGTATACATCGCCGGGCTTCACACCATAGATGTGCTCCATGCTCCAGCGAAGCGCGACCGCGTGGCCGCCGTTGTCCCGCACCACGCCTTTCGGCTTGCCGGTCGTGCCGGAGGTATAGAGGATATAGAGGGGGTCGGTTGCCTTGACCGGCGTGCAACCCACGGGCTTTGCCTTCGCCATGAGCTCGTCCCAGTCCAGGTCCCGTCCGGCAATGAGAGGGGCTTTCACGATCTGCCGCTGGAAGATGATGCATTTCCCCGGCTTGTATTCGGCCTCCTCGATCGCCTTGTCGAGGAGGGGCTTGTATTCGAGGAGTTTCTTCCCCTCGACCGCACCGGACGCAGTGATCATGACCTTGGGCCGTGCGTCGTTGATCCTGATGGCGAGCTCGTGGGGCGCGAAGCCGCCGAAGACCACGGAGTGGACCGCTCCCAGGCGCGCGCAGGCCAGCATGGCAATGACGGCCTGGGGGATCATGGGCATGTAGACGATGACCGTTGTGCCTTTTTCGACGCCCTGGTCCTTCAGGACCCCGGCGAACCGGGAAACCTGGTCGAGCAGTTCCCGGTAAGTGAACTTCTGGAGAGTGCTCGTCACCGGGCTGTCGTAGATCATCGCCACCTGGTCGGCCCTGCCGCCCTGTACGTGGCGATCGAGGGCGTTATAGCAGGTGTTCATCTCACCGCCGGTGAACCAGCGGTAGAACGGCTTCTTCGAATCGTCCAGGACCTTGTCCCACTTCCTGTCCCAATCGATCGCCTGGGCAGCTTCACCCCAGAAGCCCTCGGGGTCCTTGATGCTTCTCTGAAAGAGTTCATCGTACCTTCCCATGCAGTTCCTCCCCTGAAGCAGATAAGAATGAGCGGACCAAGCCCCCCTGAAAGGCACTGTCCGCCGTGTCATGCAGTCCGTGTGTACTCCCGCTGCTGGTGGAGGCCGTCGCCTCCGGCAACGCTCCTACTATAAATAGCCGCGTGTGCCCCTGTCAAGGGCTATTGCGATGCTTCAACCGAGAATGAGCAAGTGATCGATGCCGTACGTGCTACTTCCGTGCAAGCAGTTCCCGCAGTACAAAGGGGAGAATTCCGCCATGGCGATAGTAGTCGACTTCGATGGGCGTGTCGATTCTTGAGAGAAGCATTACCTGCTGCCTGCTTCCGTCGGCACGCTTCACGACCAGGGCTAGCTCCTGCTGCGGCTTGAGGTCGTCCAGTCCCAGGATATCGAACTCCTCATCGCCCCTGATGTCCAGCAACTGCACCGAATCCTTGCCCCTGAACTGGAGAGGGAGCACGCCCATACCAACGAGATTGGACCGGTGGATCCGCTCGAAGCTTCTTGCAATGACCGCCTTGACGCCAAGGAGCTTCGTTCCTTTTGCTGCCCAGTCCCGTGACGAGCCGGTGCCGTATTCCTCGCCGCCGAACACGACGGTCGGTATCCCTTTTGCCGTGTATCGCATCGCCGCATCATAGATGGACATCCGTTCGCCTGACGGCTGCTCGATCGTGACGCCTCCCTCGACCCGGGCACCGCCGGGACCGGCGGGCACCATAAGGTTCTTGATGCGTACATTGGCGAAGGTCCCCCGCACCATGACATCGTGATTGCCCCGCCGGGTGCCGTAGCTCTGGAAGTCCGCCTTCGCGACGCCGCTCGAAAGCAGGTATGCTCCCGCCGGCGTGGTCTCCTTGATGGAGCCGGCAGGGCTGATATGGTCGGTCGTGAGCGAGTCGCCGAAGATTGCAAGCGTTCTGGCGCCGAGGATGTCGCCGTTCATGCCGGGCTGCATCGGGAAATCCGTGAAGAAGGGAGGCTCGGCGATGTACGTGGACCGCGGCCAGGGATAGACCTGGTCCGGGACCGAGGTAATGCTGTTCCATAAGGCATGATCATGTGCGGGGTCCGCGTACAGACGACGAAATGTCAAAGGTTCTTCAGCGTACTTCATCACTGCCTGTACGTCGGCGCTGGTCGGCCAGAGGTCGCGCAGATAGACCGGTCCGCCTGCCTTGTCCGAGCCGAGCGGATCGCTGTCGGGGTCCCAGAGCACGGTACCCGAGAGGGCAAAGGCAACAACGAGCGCAGGGCTCATGAGGAAGTTGGCACGCAGGTTCGGGTGGATCCTGGCCTCGAAGTTCCGGTTGCCGGACAGCACGGCAGCGCAGACGAGGTCGTTCAGAACGATGGCCCGCTCGATCTCCTCGTCCAGCGGTCCGGAGTTCCCGATGCAGGTGGTGCAGCCGTAGGCAGAGACGTAGAATCCCAGCTGTTCGAGTGAGGCGAGCAGGCCGGCCTTCTTGAGGTACTCGGTCACGACCCGCGAGCCCGGGGCGAGGGAGGTCTTCACCCGCTTGTTCACGGCCAGGCCCTTTTCCACGGCCTTCTTCGCCAGCAGGCCGGCAGCGAGCAGGACCGAGGGATTGGAGGTGTTGGTGCACGACGTGATGGCCGCGATGATCACGTCGCCGTTCCCCACGTCGCTCCCGTCCTTGAGCGCGAACCGCTTTCCGAGATCGCGCTCGTCCCGGGAGAAGCCGTTCTCGTTCGCCGGTCTGGCGAACAGGCCGGCGAACCTGCCCTTCAGTCGGGGGAGCTCGATGCGGTCCTGGGGCCGCCGCGGACCGGCAACGGAGGGAACAACGGACGAGAGGTCGAACTCCAGGACCCGCGTATAGTCGATGTCGCCGGCCCTCGGCATGCCGAACATGCCCTGCGCCCGGAAATACGCGGAAAATGTGGCGATCTCAGCGTCCGTCCTGCCGCTGCGCCGGAAATACTCCAGCGTGACGCCATCGACGGGGAAGAAGCCCATCGTGGCTCCGTATTCGGGCGCCATGTTCGCGACCGTTGCCCGGTCAGGCACACTGAGCTCGGAAGCGCCGGTCCCGAGGAACTCGACGAAGGCGCCGACGACCTTTTCCCGGCGCAGAAGCTCGGTGATTGTCAGCACGAGGTCCGTCGCCGTAACACCTTCTTTAAGCTCTCCCGTGAGGTTCACGCCTATCACGTCGGGGGTAAGGAAGTAGAGGGGCTGGCCGAGCATGCCGGCCTCGGCCTCGATCCCGCCAACGCCCCAGCCGACAACGCCCATGCCGTTGATCATGGTGGTGTGGCTGTCCGTGCCCACGAGGGTGTCGGGATAATACAGGCTGTCGCTGCTGTGCACGCCGCGAGCGAGATATTCGAGGTTGACCTGATGGCAGATGCCGATGCCCGGCGGTACCACGCGGAAGGTGTTGAAGGCGTTCATGCCCCATTTCAGGAACTCGTAGCGCTCACGGTTCCTGCTGAACTCAATTTCCATGTTCTTCCGGAGCGCATCGGATGCGCCGTAATGGTCGATCTGGACCGAATGGTCAACGACCAGGTCCACGGGAACAAGGGGCTCGATGATGCCGGGGTCCTTGCCCATCCTGCGGGCTGCGCCGCGCATGGCCGCGAGGTCGCAGAGCAGGGGGACGCCGGTGAAATCCTGGAGGAGGATGCGGCTGACGACAAAGGGGATCTCCTCGGTGCGGGGGGCTGCGGGCTTCCAGGACGCGAGCTGCCGGACGTGAACTTCCGTGACTTTCCTGCCGTCGCAGTTCCTGAGCACCGATTCGAGTACGATCCGGATCGAAACAGGGAGGCGGGAGATCCTGCCGAGCCCGGCCTGTTCCAGCGCGGGGAGGGAATAGAACATTCCCTTCCTTCCCGTGCCGGGGTCGAATGCCTGGAGCGTGTTAAAGGGATCGTGAGTCACAGACTCTCCAAACCTTAATAATCTGAACCGCGAAGGCGCGAAGGTCGCGAAGGACTTCTGAATGTCTCGAAGCAGGTTTTAAAAGAACCCCGCCGTCATTGCGAGGAGCGAATTCTGCGACGAAGCAATCTGTATTACATTGTTTAAAAGACGAGATTGCTTCGCTTCGCTCGCAATGACCGCTTTCACAAAGACAAACTTCAGTGAGCCAAGTTGCTAACACAAAGAACTGAAGATTTCCTTCGCGTCCTTCGCGGCTTCGCGGTAATGCTTTTCTACGATCTCAAATCACGAACATATCGACGAACTCGCTCACCGGCATCGCTCCCAGGACCCTGTCGTCGAGGCAGACGTCGAGGATCGTCTTCTGTTGTTTTGCCGGAAAGCGGCGGGCAAGATTCGTCCTGAACTTCTCCACCAGGACGGGCATGCCTTCCTTGCGGCGGCGGCGGTGGCCGATGGGGTATTCCACCACGATCTCCGGCAGCCTGGCGCCGTCCTTCAGCTCCACGGTCAGCGCGTTCGCGATGGAGCGTTTCTCGGGATCGTGGTAATCCTTCGTGAACTGCGGGTCCTCGGTGCATACGATCTTGTCCCGCAAGGCGTCGATGGCCGGGTCCACCGCAACGTTGTCCTCGTAGTCGGCAGCGGTGAGCCGCCCGAAGAGGAGCGGTACGGCGACCATGTACTGGATGCAGTGGTCACGGTCGGCCGGGTTGTTGAGCGGCCCTTTCTTGTCGATGATGCGGATGGCAGCCTCGTGCGTACGGATCGAGATCTTTTTGATGTCCTCGGCGGTCTTGCCCATCTCCTTCAGCTTCTTGTGCAGGGTCATGGCGCATTCCACGGCTGTCTGGGAGTGGAACTCGGCGGGGAAGGATATCTTGAACAGCACGTTCTCCATCACGTACGAGCCGTAGGGCCGCTGGAACTTGAACTCTTTGCCTTTAAAGAGCACATCATAGAAGCCCCAGGTCTTTGCTGTCAGGGCGGACGGATAGCCCATTTCGCCTTTCATTGCCATCAACCCGAGACGCACTCCCCGGGCCGTGGCATCGCCGGCTGCCCAGGATTTCCGGGAGCCCGTGTTCGGGGAATGGCGATAGGTCCGGAGGGACTGGCCGTCGATCCAGGCGTTGGAGACCGCGTTGATGACCTCCTCGCGGCTGCCGCCGAGCATCCTGGTCACCACGGCGGTCGTGGCGACCTTTACCAGGACGACGTGGTCAAGGCCGACGCGATTATAGGAGTTTTCGAGGGCCAGCACGCCCTGGATCTCGTGGGCCTTGATCATGGCGGTCAGGACGTCCTTCATCACCGGCGGTTTCCTGCCCTCCGAAACGGCTTTGCGGGAGAGGTGGTCCGCTGTCGCGAGGATGCCCCCCAGGTTGTCCGAGGGATGGCCCCATTCCGCTGCCAGCCAGGTGTCGTTGAAATCGAGCCAGCGGACCAGGGCGCCGATGTTGAAGGCAGCCTGGACGGGATCGAGCTGGAACTGCGTACCCGGAACTTTCGCTCCGTTCGGGACGATGGTGCCGGGGACGATGGGCCCGAGGAGCTTCGTACAGGCCGGATACCCCAGGGCCTCGAGCCCGCAGCCCAGGGTGTCGATGAGACAGTACCGGGCGGTATCGTATGCCTCCGGGGAAGAGACCGTGTAACTGCAGACGTAGTCTGCTATGTCGACCAGGACCTTGTCCGGATCAGGCCGGACGTTGGAAATGTGGGAGGACATTTATTTTCCTTTCATGTAACGACGTATTGCATATTGAAGCTCCCTGCAGCAAGCTGCAGGGAATCTTCGATCCTCAAGGCAGCACTATTTATTCTAATCGCTTGCTAACCCTGCAGCAAGCTACGGGGAATGCGCTCGCTCCTGCATTCAACGCCTGTCTCAGAGGTATCCCCGACTGAAGCCCTCGGGGACAGGCAGAGACACAGAGAAAAGCACCACCACCAACTTTTTCACCGCAGAGGACACAGAGTTCACAGAGAAAGGCTTGTTTCCTGAATTTTGACCCTTGACCCTATCTTTCCTTTATCGGTACGTACGACCGGTCATCGGGGCCGGTGTAGTTGGCCGACGGACGGATGATCTTGTTGTCCATGCGCTGTTCGATGATGTGCGCCGCCCAGCCCGTTGTACGGGAGATGACGAAGACCGGCGTGAACAGCGGCGTGGGTATGCCAAGCATGTTGTACGTCACTGCGGAATACCAGTCGAGGTTCGGGAACATGTTCTTCTCGCGCTTCATGACGACCTCGATCCGGTCGGCGATGTGATGGAGGTTCATGTTGTCCCCGTCCTCGCAGAGGCCCTTCGCGATCGCCTTGATGACCGGGTTGCGCGGATCGCTCACGGTGTATACCGGGTGGCCGAAGCCGATGACGATCTCTTTCCGGGCGACCCGCGTCATGATGTCTGCCTCCGCCTCGTCCGGCGTCCGGTAACGGCGCTGGATCTCGTAGGCCGCCTCGTTCGCACCGCCGTGCTTGGGGCCGCGCAGCGCGCCGATGGACCCGGTGACGGCCGAGTAGATGTCGGAGAGCGTCCCCGCGATAACGCGGGCGGCGAACGTGGATGCCGCGAATTCGTGCTCGGCGTAGAGGATCAGTGACTGGTCCAGCGCCCGCTCATGGAGGGCCGATGGCTTCCTGCCGTGCATCAGGTTCAGGAAGTGCCCGGCGACGGTCTCGTCGTCCGTTTCGACCTCGATCCGGCGCCCGCTCTGCGCGAAATGCCACCAGTAGAGCAGGGCGGAGCCGAAGGAGGCGATCAGTCGGTCGGCGATGTCCCGAGCGCCCTGGATGTTCTGGTCCTCTTTTTCCGGAAGGACCGTGCCGAGGCACGAACAGGCTGTGCGCATGACGTCCATGGGATGGGCCGCAGCCGGGATGTGCTCCAGGACCGTCTTCAGCTGCCCGGGCAGGCTGCGCAGCTGCTTCAGCTTCTTCTTGTAGCCCTTCAGCTGGGATTCCGTCGGGAGATCGCCGTGGATCAGGAGAAAGGCGGTCTCCTCGAAAGTCGACTTCCTGGCGAGCTCAACGATGTCATAACCGCGATAGTGCAGGTCGTTCCCGGTCCGTCCTACGGTGCAGACCGCTGAGTTGCCGGCGATCACGCCGGAGAGGGCGACTGATTTTTTTACCCGTGGAGTTGCCGCTTCTGCCGGAGCCGCCGGTGAGGTTTCGCTGCTCATATTTTCTCCTCCTTGGAAAAGATCGCATCAAGCTTCTGTTCGAACGCATGGTAGTCGAGATAATCATAGAGTTCCGCGCGGGTCTGCATCAGGCCGATCACGTTCTTCTGGGATTCCTCCTTGCGGATCGTGTGGTAGACCGAGAGCGCTGCCTTGCTCATGGCCCGGAACGCGGAAAGGGGATACAGGATGAGGGAGACGTCGGCGCTGCGCAGTTCTTCCACCGTATAGAGCGGCGTGGAGCCGAACTCCGTGATATTGGCCAGGATCGGGACCTTCACGGCTTGGGCGAACTTGCTGTACATGGCAAGCTCGGTGATGGCCTCGGGAAAGATCATGTCCGCACCTGCCTCGACGCAGGCGCGGGCACGGTCGATTGCTGCATCAAGCCCCTCGACGGCAAGGGCATCGGTCCGCGCCATAATGACGAAGTCGGGGTCGGTCTTGGCGTCCACAGCGGCCTTGATCCGGTCCACCATCTCTTCCTTGCTGACGATAGCCTTCCCGGGCCGGTGTCCGCAGCGCTTGGTCTGGACCTGGTCCTCGATATGCACCGCCGCGGCACCATGCTTGATCATGGACCTTATGGTGCGCGCGATGTTGAAGGCGCTGCCCCATCCAGTGTCGATGTCCACGAGCACCGGCAGGTCGGTGATATCGGTGATGCGCCGCACATCGGTCAGGACATCTTCCATGGTGGTGATGCCGAGGTCGGGAACGCCCAACGAACCGGCGGCAACGCCGCCGCCGGAAACGTAGAGCGCCTTGAATCCCGAGCGCTCGGCCAGGCGAGCCGCATAGGCGTTGATAGCGCCTACGACCTGGAGCGGCTTTTCGTCGCGCACGGCTGTCCGGAAGCGGGCGCCTGGTGACATTGGTCTTGCCATTCCACGATCCTCCTCGGAGCTATCCGGTTGCGCCACTCAGTTCCTGATGCCGTGGCAGCGTGATATGCATCGGCCGGACAGCTATACCTTGATCTAGGATCTAGCGATATCAGATGCTGATCCCTTGCTCTCTGATGAAGTAATAAGAGCAATACTTGAGCCAATATGAATAAAAAACTGATTAATTCTCAATGAAAAACTAACTCATTGATATGATTTTGTTATTTTATTAATATATACTGAAAATGATGTGAAGTGCAAGAGAGATAGTGAAAATAATTGCATTTATTGAAAATAAATGCAGGCAGGATAATGCATTACTCACTGAGTGATCCCGTATTTCTTGATCTTATAATAAAGATTCCTCAATGCGACGTCAAGAAGCACAGCGGCCTTTTCCCGGTTCCCGCCAGATTCCGTGAGCGCCCTCGTGATCGCCGCACGTTCCGCATCAGCAACGACCTCAGCGAGCGGACGCACGGCCGTCGTCTGCTCGAGGGCAAGGAATGCCTCGTTTATCTTATCGCATTCGAGGAGCGGCAGATGCTGCGTGTCGATCACCCGTTCCTGCGGCCGCATGTTGATCATGGCCCTGCCGAGGACATTCTCAAGCTCGCGAACATTGCCCGGCCACGGATATTTTACCAGTTCCGCTATGGCTTCCGGCGCCATGCCCATCACCTGTCTGCCGAACTCCTGGTTCAGCCGGAAAATGATATGCTCCACGAGCCGCGGGATGTCCTCCTCGCGGGTCCGGAGGGGAGGGATGTCGATGGGAAGGACGTTCAGACGGTAGTAGAGGTCGCCCTTGAAGGTGCCGTCCTTCACTTTCTTCTCCAGGTTGGCGTTGGTGGCGGTGATGACCCGCACGTCGACGGCAACGGGCATCGTACTGCCGACGCGCACGATCTCCCGCTCCTGCAGCACCCGCAGCAGCTTCCTCTGGAGCGACAGGCTGATCTCGCCGATCTCGTCGAGGAAGATGGTGCCGTTGTTCGCTTCTTCGAAGAGGCCTTTCTTTCCGCCCTTGAGGGCGCCCGTAAAGGCGCCTTCCACGTACCCGAAGAGCTCGCTTTCGAGAAGGTTCTCGGACAGGGCCGCACAGTTGACGCGGACGAACTGTCCCTTCTGCCGGGCGCTGGCGTTGTGGATGGCGTGGGCAAAGAGCTCCTTGCCGGTGCCGCTCTCGCCCCGCAGGAGCACGGTGGCAGGGGTCTCGGCGGCCCTCCGCGCCTGCTCCTTTGCGGCGACCATGGCGGGGCTGACGCCGATGATGTCGCTCCACGTATACCGGGCATGGAGATGTCGGATCAGCTTCCGGGCCTTGGCGAGCTCATCGGTGAGCCCCATGATCTCGGAAATGTCGTGGATCGTCCCGACGCTGCCGTGGATCGCGCCGTCGATGAAGATCGGCGCAACGTTGACAATGACCTCTTTCTTGGCCGGACCCACCTTCATCCTGACGTTCCGGACGGGTTTCCCGGTCCTGAGGATCTGGAGGTGCATGCTGTCGCCCTCGGCGATGTCCACGGTCACCGGCTTGTTCAGCACTGCTTCGGGTGGAAGCCCCGTGATCCTCGTGTACGCCGAGTTCACGATGATGGTGTTGCCTTTTTCATCGGCAACGGAGATGGCGTCCTCCGTGGCGTCGATGACCGCTTCCAGCAGGTTGCGCGACTTCCAGAGGCCTGACACCTGCTCGGTGAGTGCCTTGACCTCGGTGATGTCGCGGAAGACGGCGACGGCGCCGATGACCTGACCAGCATTGTTTCGGATGGGAACGCGGTTCGTGATGATGGTAGTGGTATCAATGTCCTGCTGCTGGTTGATCTCTTCGTTGCCTGTCGCGAGGACGATATGCAGTCTCGTGTTGGGGATGACCTTGACGGCCACGCGTCCGATGACGTCCTCAGCCTTGAGACCGGTGATGCGCTCCGCGGCCCGGTTGAAGACGGTCACGACGCCCGATCCGTTGACTGCGATCATCCCGTCATGGGTTGAGTTCAGGATGATCTCGATCTCTTGCTGGGTGATTGAGGCCATAGGAAGCAGGGAATCGAAGTGAAGTTCATTCAGAAAGTATGTCGATCTCTTTAAAAAAACTACCTTAATCCAATAAGAATGTAAAGAAGTAACTTGAATGATTTTGCAGTATGAACACAACTTATTGAATAAAAATAGATAATACAAGTTTACATCGGGTAATAATGATCATCTTGACAGGTGAACAAATGTTCACTATAATAGGGTCCATGGCAATCGAGATCGATGAGCCGATAAAGGTCGG
Source organism: Nitrospirota bacterium (assembly GCA_963840455.1). Lineage (GTDB taxonomy): Bacteria > Nitrospirota > UBA9217 > UBA9217 > UBA9217 > JAAXXJ01. The sequence continues at coordinate 62,644 of CAWIYV010000007.1, forward strand.
TGCAGTTTTCTCCCGGGGAGAGGTCCGTCCTGTCTGGTTTTCCTGGAAAGGCAGACAGGTCAAGATCAAGGAGACTGCCTTTACCTGGAAGAGCCGGGAGGGGAGCGCGGTTATCCTGCACTTCTCGGTTACCGACGGCCAGGGACTTTACGAGGTCTGTTACAACATGGAAAGCCTCGGGTGGAAAATCAGAAATGCAGAAGGATAATTGCTACACCGAGGATGGGCCACGAATTAAGCACGAATTGTATACCGATTAAGGTAGAAGCTGCATCGAGGAGACGATGCGATGGATATTGATGCTGCGAATCATGTTTAAGGATGTTTCTTATAAGATCACGGGCTGGCCATGAAGGTGCATAGATTTCCCGGAATTAGGCCCTGGCTTTTTGGAGAAAGTGTACGAAAATGGAATGATGGTATTGTTTCGCCGAGAGGGAATCGAAGCGATCTCAGGCAGATGCCCATTATGGTCTCTCTTCTTCGGGTGAACTATCGTGGAGTAGTTATGTGACACCCTTGTCGTGGGAAAGAATGGTCATTCTAGAGTTGAAAGCTGTAGAAAACTTCACTGATGCTCATGAAGCACAGGCTTTAAATTATTTGAAAGCCACCGGTTGAAACTGGCAATTATTATAAATTTCGGGAACGAAAGTCTTAAATTTGAAAGATTGGCATATTAGAAATATTATCGAAGTTCGTTTTCTTTGGCAATTCGTGAAAATTGCGTGGCTAACGAAAAGGCTACTTCTTTTTGCAGCTGAAATGAAAAATATCCTTCACATCGATATGAACGCTTTCTTCGCTTCGGTCGAACAGCGCTCCACTCCCGCCCTGCGGGGGCGGCCCATGGCGGTGGTCGGATCGGAGCGCCGCGGCGTCATCCTGTCCCCCTCATACGAGGCGCGGGCCTTCGGCGTCAAGACCGGCATGATGTACCACGAAGCGAGACGAACGTGTCCCGACATCGTGCTGGTCCCCGCAGACTCAGCCAAGTATTCCCATGCCTGCAAACAGCTCATCAGGATATGGGAGCGCTTCACGCCCCTGGTCGAACTGTTCTCCATCGATGAGGCGTTCCTCGACGTGACAGGCTGCGAGTCGCTCTTCGGCGACCCGGTGCAGATCGCCGTCAGTCTCAAGGAACAGACGTGGGAGGAGACGAAGCTCACCTGCTCGGTCGGCATCGCCCCCAACAAGCTCCTTGCCAAGCTGGGGAGCGACATGCTGAAACCCGACGGCATCGTGCTCATCCTGCCTCACGACGTTCCCGAGGTGATGGAAGACCTTCCCGTGAAGGATATCTGCGGAATCGGTCCAAACCTGACAAGGCACCTCGCTGCCATGGGCATCACGACCTGTGGAGAGCTGGGACGCACTTCCATCGACAAGCTGACGGCGCGGTTCGGTGTCATTGGCGAGCGGCTCCATGACATGGGGCTGGGCATCGACGACGATCCCGTGGTCTCCCTGGCGGAGCAGGATGAGGCAGACGCCAGGTCCATGGGCCACAGCATGACCCTGGAACAGGATTGCGGAGACCGCTCTCTGATCGAACGTCATCTCCTCCAGCTGTGCGAGAAGGTGGGTCGCAGGCTGCGGCGCGGCGGGTACACCGGCCGGACCGTGAGCTTGACCCTCCGGTACTCGGATTTCCATACGTTCACGCGTCAGCAGCGGCTTCGCCGCTCCGTGAACCACGGATTGGACATCTATGCGACAGCCGCGGCCCTCCTGGAGGGGCTGACGCTCGAGCAGCCGGTCCGGCTTGTAGGCGTGAGCGTGTCAGGCCTCGAGCGGCAGATGGCGCAGGTCCCTCTGTTCGAGGATGAACGAAAGCGAACGTTCACAGCAGAGGCCATGGACGAGATCAACGACCGCTACGGAGACTTTACCGTCACCTGGGGCACCCTTGCCGAACGGAACCAGCACGAACGGATCATCTCGCCGTCATGGCGTCCGGGAGGGGATAGAGAGTACTGAACTGCGCTGTTTTACCGCGGAGAGTCGCTGAGTTCGCTGAGAAAAGATAGAACGCCCATAAGCGAGAAAGCTGGAAGTAAACAATTGGACTTCTATCCTTTTATCTTAGTATTAAACTCTGCGGTCTCTGCGTACTCTGCGGTGAAAAGGATTTACTATGAACTATAAAATATCCGAACGTCAGCAAACGATACTCGAATTCATCCGGGAAACGATGGCAAGCCGCGGCATGCCGCCGACCCTGCGGGAGATCGGCGAGAAGTTCGGCATCCGGTCGACCAACGGCGTCGAGAAGCACCTGCTGGCCCTCGAGCGGAGCGGACATATCAACCGGGTTCGCGGAAAGTCGCGCGGCATTGCGGTCATCGGCGGGCTGCAAACGGCATCGAACGTGCCGCTTCTGGGCCGGGTCGCTGCCGGTGTTCCCGTACTCTCTCCCGAGAATCGGGAAGGCGATGTGACCGTGGACCCATCGCTGTTCGACATCAAGTCAGCTCAGCCGATGTTCGCCCTTGGCGTACGCGGCGACAGCATGGTTGAAGCGCACATCCTTGACGGGGACACGGTCCTGGTGAGAGAGCAGGCCACGGCCCGGAACGGCGATATCGTCGTGGCCCTCGTGGAGGGTGAAGCAACGGTCAAGCGGTTCTTCCTGGAGAACGACCGGATCCGGCTCCAGCCGGAGAACCGGAACATGGCACCCCTGTATTTTGACCGCGGCGACCTGCGCGTCATCGGCAAGGTCATCGGGGTCATGCGGAAGCTGTAGCGCTGGCGTTCAATGCATGGAAACCACCATGTTAACAATGTGGGGTCTTCTCCTTCGCAAGTGTATCGGGTATGCACGGCGATGATTTATTTCTGCACCCCGGCTCACAGGTCCGCGCAGGCATGCACTGCCGGTTCTGATAACGGGCTTTTTCATGCATCGCAGCACTTCCAAGCGTTTTTCTGCACCCCGGTTAACGCTCCCTCAGCAAACTGAAGAAAGCTTTGATCCTCAGGGTAGTAGCAATTTATTCTAATCGCTCGCTGAACCCCAAGTTTCGTGGCTGAGCTCACTCCTGGATTCACAGGTCTGCTTCGTGGAAAAAATTGTTGTGAGAAGAGGGAATTGAAGTTCTCTGCAGCAAGACTTCGGCGAGCTCGGTCGAGTCGCTGGAGGGGATGCGCTCGCTCCGATCAATACTTCGATAAGCCCTTGGAGGCGCGGATCAGAGGCTCTGCCCCATCTTGCGATGGAGCTTCTTGTCCGGGTGGTTGGAGGGGTTGTCGGTGAGCAGGATCGTCCCGTCGGCGTTGGTGCCGACGTAGATGGTATAGCGGGGTGCGAACGTCTTGCCGGTGCCATTGTATATCTGCATGATCTTTCTTACGTAATCCTGGGTCTCCTTGTACGGCGGAATAGTACCCCACTTCTTCACTGATGTCTCCCCCGAATTGTAAGCTGCCAGGCTGAGAGAAAGGTTCCCCTCGTAGCGGTCGAGCAGGTAGCGGAGATATTTCACGCCGCCCTCAATATTCTCGTGGGGGCTGAAGGTGTTCCTGACATTCATGGTGCTGGCCGTCTCCGGCATGAGCTGCATGAGACCCATGGCGCCCTTGCGGGAGATGGCGAAGGGATTGAAGTCGGACTCTACCTTCACAATGGCATGGACCAGGGACGGGTCAACGCCGTACCGTTCAGACGCCGAGTTGATGATGCTCACATAGGAGACCGGGATGTCTGACCTGCGCTCGCTCCCCGTTGACGTCGGTGCCGGCCGTGCCGCTGCTGACGAAGACATCGCGCCCCGGGCCTCAGCATGGACCTTCGCGGTGTTCTTCACCCGTCCGCCCGGGACGTTCGTGAAATGCACCACACCACTGTCATCTACGAACTGATAGATGTCGGCCTGGGCGTTTACTGCCAGGGAAGCCAGAAACGCTACAAGTGCCAGTATGTGCCGTGCAATGGATTTCATCTCGTCTGACTTTCTTTAGCGACAATTTGCAGACTAATTTTGCCTAATAATACCAAAAAAATATGTTCCTGTCAATAAGGAATGAGGTTTTTGAATTGGTCTGGCATGCTATTAGGAATGTAACCTTAACACCGGGAAAACACCTTTATTACAACAAGAGCTCTATCGCTCTTGACTGTTCCGATTGGATAGATTATCATCGTCAAACAATCAGTTACCCGTTTCCTGAACTATCCCGATGAACAAGATCCTGATCATCATTCCCGCTTACAACGAGGAAGAAAGCCTGCCCGGCGTCATGCAGGACCTGCGCAACCACGCTCCGGATGCGGACATCCTGGTCGTGGACGACGGATCCCGAGACCGTACCGCGGCAATGGCACGCCAGACGGGGGTGAAAGTGGCAAGCCTGCCGTACAACCTGGGGATCGGCGGCGCGATGCAGACCGGCTTCCAGTACGCCAGGGCGAAGGGCTACGATATAGCGATCCAGTTCGACGGCGACGGCCAGCACATGGCGGCCGAGATTGGCGAACTCCTCGACCTTCTCAGTCAGGGGCGTGCCGACATCGTGGTGGGATCACGGTTCCTGACGCGGGGGGACTACCGTCCTCCCATTTTCCGCAAGATAGGGATATGGATCTTTTCGACGGTCCTTTCGACCATTATTGGCATGCCCGTTACAGATACGACGTCGGGATTCCGTGCCGTGAACCGCAGGGTCATCGAGTTCTTCGCCCGGTCATACCCCGAGGATTATCCGGAGGTGGAGAGCCTGGTGCTCCTTCACCGCGCGGGAATGACCATTGCGGAGGTCCCCGTGCGCATGAGGGACCGGACCGGGGGGCGCTCCTCGATCACGCCCATACGGTCGGTGTACTACATGATCAAGGTCCTGCTGGCGGTATTTGTTGATCTTCTGAAAAAAGTGAGGTAAGCCCATGGACATAGTCAAGATATTGGCGATCACGGGCAGCGCCACGGTCCTGTTCCTCGTTCTGGAACTGATCCGGCGGGGGAGGCTGAAAGAGCGGTATTCGCTCTTGTGGCTGTTCTCGGGCGTGGTCATGCTCGTCCTTTCCCTGTCCCGGGAACTGCTCGAGTACATCGCCCGGCAGGTGGGGATCTTCTATCCGCCCTCGCTGCTCTTTTTGATCGCATTCGTCTTTCTTATGCTGATAACTCTCCATTTTTCGGCGGTCATCTCCGGCCTTTCCGAGAAGAACAAAAAGCTGGCCCAGGAGATCGCGCTGCTGCGGCAGGCCCTGAATGATCTGGACCGGTCGTGGCGAACCGGCACGGACGAACAGAAGAGTGAAGGATAAGAACAACTGCCGATCAGCTGCACGGCACTTTACATTCGCGGGCATCCATGGTAGATTTTGCGATCAGATGTCCCCGGAGGGAGCGAACAAACCATGACCACCCTGATTGCCAGTATCAATGGAATATTCTCAAACAAGCGGTTCAATCTCATAGCCCTCTGCATAATAGCAGGCCTGATCCTGATCGCGTACAGCAATACCTTCACTGCAAGCTTTCATTTTGACGACAATCCCGCGATCATCGAGAACCCGATCATCCGTCATGTGACCATGGATAACCTCATGGCGATCCTCAGGGCGGGACGCCCAATCGTTGATCTGTCGATCATGCTGAACTATCAGCTGAATGGCATGGATGTCGTCGGTTACCATATCTTCAACATCGCTACCCACATCCTGAACAGTGTCCTGGTGTATTTCCTGGTGCTCGGAACGCTTTCGCTGCCCCAGCTCCTTGTTCGCTACCAGGGAAAGGCTCAATGGATGGCGTTGTTCTGCGCGCTTCTTTTTGGCGTTCATCCGGTCCAGACCGAGTCCGTGACCTATATCATCAGCCGGTCAGAACTGCTGGCAACGTGTTTCTATCTCGCTGCATTTCTGCTCTTGATCAGGGGAGCGAGATCAGGGAACTTTATGTACGTCATCGGTGTAACGATCGCTTCGCTGCTCGCCATGAGCTCGAAACAGTGGGCGGTGACACTACCCGGCTCTGCTTGTTCTCTATGATTACTTGTTCCTGGCGGAAGGCAAGATGCAGCCGGTCCTGTCGCGCTGGTACTATTATGTGCTCGCGGCGCTCCCCTGGATATTGGTTGTCTCAAAGCTCAATCTTTTTGCCACCGGAGGCGTTGCGGGCGTCGGATTCAATGTTGCAAGCGCAACCGGTATCACGCCGAAAACGTATCTCTATACGTCCTTTAATGTCATCTGGACCTATATCAGACTGCTATTCCTGCCGATCAACCAGAATCTCGATTATGACTATCCCATCGCCAAGACACTGTTCGAACTGCCGACGATCCTTTCTTTTGCCGGACATTTGGCGATTATTACCGCGGCCGTCTGGCTCTACCGGACAAGAAGTGGACGCTCATCCCGTTCGGCGTTGCATGGTTCTATATCGGACTTTCTCCGGTCCAGAGCTTCGTCCCCGTTATCGATGTCATTTTCGAACATCGCCTGTACATGCCGTCGATCGGATTCTTTCATGGTCTTTATTGTGCGTTCGACGATGAAAAGCCTTGATGGCCTGAAGCGCCTGAGAAGGCGAAGCGGAGAGTAAAGAAACGCCGGGAGAAGTCCGCCTCTGCGTTTGACCGTTGTCGGGTCACGCCTGCCCCGGAAGCGCGCGATGCTGTTCAGCACCACATAGGAGGCTGCGATGCCGAGGTAGCTCAGCCAGTGCAGCGCGTTCAGCATTGATGAGCCAGAGTGGCGCCTTGCCACCTCCAGTTCCTCGCGGAATGACCTGAGATAGGAGCTGGAGGTCTTCGAGGCCGTATAGACCCGGAACGATGCCAGGCACTCGTCCAGGACAACGAGAGGATATCTCTTTCCGATGCGCAGCCAATAATCGTAGTCCATCACGAAATGCTCGTTCTTGTCGAAGACCCCGAGCTCATCCATGACCTGCCGACGCCAGAACGTGGCGGGCTGGCTCACCGGATTTGTCACCAGCAGCAGGGAATAGCTGAAATGGCGCAGGAGGAAGTTCTTGTATGCCGTGATAGCGCTCCGCATTTCCCGGTCCTGCTCATCGATGATCCGACACTTGCCCGTGACCCACATGGCTTCGACGTGCTCCCGGAAGAAATCGCCCGACACGCATCAGCGCGCCCGGCTCATAGACATCGTCGGAATTCAGATAGGCGATAATGTCTCCGGTCGCCATCTGCGATCCCCTTGTTGATCGCATCTGCCTGCCCCTTGTCTTTTTCCGAGCACCATTTCAGCTGGCCTCCATACTTCCGTAGGATTTCGACCGTTCCGTCTGTTGAGCCTCCATCCATAATGATGTACTCGAGATTCGGATACCCCTGGTCCAGGACGCTCCTGATGGTCCGCTCGATGAACGGCGCCTGATTATAGGAAGGGGTGATGACGGTGATGCACGGCAGGGCTTTCATTGTGATATTTCCTCTGCGAGAGAATGGACCTCTCTCCATACTTCATCGATCGCGATTTCACTGATGCAACGGATTGTCGAATACCTGCATCTCCAGTCGCAGCCGAAGCAATTCATCTGTCTGTGAACAACGCGACCGTTGACGCCTCCGTAAGGATAGAACCTTCTAAAGTGGCCACCTCCCATAATGCACACAGTGGGGCATTCTACGGCAGCTGCCATATGGATGACGCCGGTCTCATTTGCGATCAGCATGCGAGCTTTGGATAACAGTGCCATCATTTGGGAAAGGGTGGTGATGCCTGCACAATAGACCCAGGGTAATTCCGGAGCATGCGCAGCGACTCGTCTGGCCACGTGTATATCCTTCGGTCCCCCGCAGAGCACCGGTATCCATTTAGTGCTGATAAAAAGCCGTCGTGCAATTTCTGCAAAACGTTCAGACGGCCATTGCCTTCCCTGCAAACTTGCGCCGGGAAAAATGATAAAATAGGGTTTAGCAATGCCAAATTTATCGAGCGTGGAACGGTCTGTAAGGACATCATGAGGATAGCGAGGAGGAGCAGCTTCGAATGTGTCCAGACCCAATCCCCGCAAAAATTCTGCATTCCTGTCCAGCTCGTTCAGGGGGAGGACGCGTGCCGGGATGAGACGCGTATACCATCTGTCTGCTCGACGCTTCTGCCATCCGGTCATGTTGCTAAAATTTCCAGTGCTGCCGGCTCTGACCGGTGCGCAACTCACATGGACAACTGAATCGCCAAGGAGGGCAGACCGCGAGTACGTTGGTTCGATGGCGTGATCGAATCGGTAATTCCGGATATCCCTAGGATTCGGAAACGATAGACAGGATTTATGACGAATTTCCTCGTATCCATGAAAACATAATGGTCGGCGTAAGGAAGTCGTTTCTCGCTAGTCCCGACCACACCCTGTTTCCCAAGAGGGTAATTTCCCACTGGTCCGGGGGGAAGAGTTTTCGATATTCCTTGAAGGAATCCAAAAAGAGGATAAAATCACCAATCATATCCAATCGTACAATGAGCAGGCGTTTCCTGCCGTCCTGGCGGGACGCAGACCTCCGCGGCAGAATCCGGACAACGGCATCGACGAGCTCGCACAGCGGAAGCGCGAGCACGACAGGGGCGAGCATGAGGATGCGTACTTTGAGGGTCATGTATAGGTACTACAGTGAAGCTTTCCGTCGCTTAGTTGAACTCTGTTCCAGCTCTTTTGGGAACATCTCCCCTGGCGATGTCCCGATATCGACCTCATTGCCGCACAGCATAAGGTGAGATCTACACAACATAGCATCTTTACCGGCGGCTGATGTCTCAGCTCCGGCCGCCATTCTTCAATCTCAGGAAGATAAAGGTATCATGAGAAAAAGTCGTAGCTCCGTGGGCGCATCCTTTTACCATTGGGCGATCCAAGCGGTCAGCCTTTACAAGTTAATCGCCCGTTGGAGTCATTTGCTCTTAAAGATGACGGCCTGGCCCGTTGGTAGGACCAGAGGCACAATTTCTCGTCCAGTGAAATATGTATCGACAGCTTGTCTGGCCCCTGGGCATGATGGAAAGCCGTAATCATCAAATACAAGGAATCCACCTACGGATAGTCGCGGGAAAATAAAATCGCAGCAATCTGTCACGGATTGACGTATGTCTACGTCGATGTGTGCGAGGGCAATTCTCGAGCTCTCCAATCCGCGGAAGGTGTCAGGGATGAATCCTTGATGGTAAACAGCAATATCGTTTTGCTGCACATAGCTTTTGACTCCCGTAAGGGTCGTGTCTGAGAAATCGCCTTTTCGATGAAGGTCATTTGCATGATCTGCTTCCGGCATTCCTTCAAAAGTGTCAAAAAGATGCAGGCGTTTGGTGGGCGAGCCGTCATGAACTATCTGCGCGAGCATAGCTGCTGTACCGCCCTTGTAAACACCGCATTCCCAAATATCGCCGTCTAGGAAGAGCGCTTGTCAACACAGCGAATAGATAACCCAACAGCGGTCAGGGGAAACAAGAGTACGACTTTTTGCGGAATCGTAGTACCTCGCAAAATCTCCATAGCCAAGCCATGGAGAGAATAATGGACGATAGTATTTGCGTCCGCGTTCCGAGATCCTTGAGGCCAGTGGGCCGGCCTCGGAAGACGGTAAACTTCAAAGCCCATGTAATTCAACATTCTGCGTACAGCGTTTTTTAGCGGATCCATTATGATCTCCATGATTGATGAATCAAGCGGAGCGACGCTAGCATTATATTTTGCATGCGATGGAACAGGTTTTCAGGACGTTACTGTACACTACCTCACATTGGGCGGAGCAATTGTGTGCAACTATCATAAGTAAGGATCATCAGTGAAATTATATACTTCAATCGATGCAACGGTATCAACAATTAATCGAATCAGGAGGGATCCTTTTTTATTGCCCAGATTATCGACTCGAAACCATACAACGCCCACGTAGAGCCCCAAGGCATGTTTCTTCCGATCAAGAAACCGATTGGTTCAAGGATCAGCCCCATCAAAAAAAGAAGGGGAGGCCTGTACCGCCTTGTCGAAATAGGGATGGAAAAACCCTTGGCGGCGATAAAACCGGTTATCTTATCGAACGGGGGTAGGAACCTGTGCGTCGGGTCATCGGAAAAATTGAGTGTTCCCCGTCTGGATGGGAACAAAACGCTCTTCTCAGAGGGAAAGGACAGGTATATGATTCCGCCGCTCTTCAGAGAATCGAGCATAGCCGTCAGAACGTCCCACGGTTGTTCGCAATGCTCAAGATTGTGGCTTGAGATCACCGCGTCGAAATGATTTATTCGGAGCGCGATCTCCCGGGAGAAATTCGCCGGGTCTGCAGTTATATATTCATCGGCGCAGCAGAGCGAAAAGTTACTTTGATTATAATCATTGATATCTATTCCCACGTAGTGGATGTCAGGTCGCTGGATTTTCACGCGTTCTGGGGAATTGTTCCCGCAGCCGACATCCAGCAATTTCGCTCCGGCAGGAAGCGACCTGATGAACCTGTCCCTTCCGCGGGACACTGTTCCAGCCAGTCCTTGATGCTATAGGCGTTGCCGGACCCGATCGTCGCCTCGAACACGGTGTCTTGCCGCACCAGCGTGAGCATGGCCGCGGCCACGTCGCCCGCGAAGGTCCATTCTTTCTCAACAGAAATATCTCCCAGTTCGAGCTTCTCGTTGCTTCCCGCATTGATCTGTTGCACAGCGAGGGCGATCATTTTGCTGACATGGCCGGGTTTTCGAAGAGGGCTCTCATGGTGAAAGAGGTAGCCGACATACACGCGGATCCCGAGGGAGCGGTAATATCGCGCTGCGTAGACCGACTGGATCCTTGCGACCGCGTACGGGCTCGAGGCCTCGAAGGGGTCGAGCTCGGAAATCGGTCTGCCGGTATTCTTGAACTGAAGACCGCTTCCCGCCAGGAACACCCGTGTTTGCGGGCAGTGGTCCTTCACCGACTCGAGGATGTTCAACGTTCCCGTCGAGATGGTTTCATGGTTCTCGAATAGGGCTGTGTGGCGGGTCGTTGAGTTGGCCGCAAGGTGAAAGATGTAGGCGGGGGTATATTTTCTGACCAGCGCCTGTAAGTCTTCATAGCTGCTTACATCGCCGCGCGTTCCGTTGCCGGTGCGCGATATCCCGATGGGGGATATGCCCTGTGTCCGGCAGAGTTCACCGAGGTAGTGGCCGTCCTGACCGTTGGCTCCAAAAATGAGAGCGTTCATAGGTTTTAAAAGAACTGAAGAGGAAGATCGCCGCTCGGGCGCGAAGCCGAGAAAGTATTGCCAAGGTCAATACAGAAGCACCGTGCTTTCATCGTGGCCCGTGTTCCGTTAAACGTAGTGCACTATCATACTCGTCATGCGGATCAACGTCAACATCCGCGTACCCGCCACTCGTCCTGTTATTCGGACAAACCGGAACCGGGACCGTTCATTATCCCAGTTTACCGGACCTGCCCTGAAGATAATGTGATGTGCCACGACATATCTGCGCAGCTCCCGCGGCTTTCGGGTGAGCGTGGGTAAAAAGACTCAAGATCGCTGCCGAGAGAACAATTCCAAACCGCAAAAAGCGCAAAAGAGCGGGGAGCGGCTTATTAGCATCAAGACACATGAACATGTTTCTGACACTATAATACAGTGATGTAGCGGAGCCGATGCCCATTGATCTGGATACTTTATGCCATACCCTGGAGGCAGGAACATACATGATCTTATAGCCTGCGTTTTGAGCACGCATGCCCCAGTCAACATCTTCGCAATAACAGAAATACTTATCACCAAGCAGGCCGATCTGCTTCGCATAGTCTTCTGCTCACCATCAATGAACAGCCAGTCGGCCGCTCTGTTTCTTCTACCGTGTCGAATTGTCCTTCATCGCGTACATTGTAACCTCTGTGGCGGCCCCAGCCGAGCCAGGGATAAAAGGACGCTCCCAGCATACCAGAGGATGTCAGGCCTGTCATAGAAATATATCTTCGAGCACAACATACCCGCGGTTTTGTCTGCTTCCGCGACAGTGACCAGTTCAGTTACAAAGTCCTTGTCCACGATCGTATCATTGTTCAATAAGATGATATAATCCGCGCCGTTGTCCAATGCATGCCGCATTCCGATATTGTTTCCACCGGTAAAGCCGAGATTATGTCCGGTCTGGATAAGGGCAATATCAGGAAATCGTTCGCGTAATAATGTTCGGAGCCGTCCGTAGATCCGTTATCCACAAGAACTTTGCGGTAATTTGGATACGTAATAGCCTTGAGGGAGTTGACGCACTCCACGGTGTCCTGGTATCCGTTCCAGTTCAAGACGATGATGAAAACCTTGGGGCTCATCATTCGTTTGGTCCAGCGGCGGACCTATGTGTTTCTATCGCCTTGTTAATAGCTTCTAGAAATTTTCTTCCGTTTTTTATATCAGGCTCGAGATGGCATCCCTCGGCCCATTCATTCCATGCATTAATAAACACGATCTTCTCGTCATCGTCGTACTTATCCGCTCTGGTAAAGGCATTTAAGAGCCACGCTCTAAACTGCAAAGGGTCGTTATTTTGGATGATGTTGGCTCTTCGTTTTCTCGCACTGTTGTCCCATGAAGGCGTAACGCAGGGGAATTTTTTATAACCATCTGGATGCGGTTTGATCATTGCTCTGTCCGCCAATTTATTGTAACTGTAAATATTATTTTCATTCATCAAGGGAAAATAGGATTGTAATCCGAGTCGGCTGATGATCTTATTATAACGATTAGCGACGGCGAGTTTAAATATCACGGATAGTGACCGTCCTGGAAAATCCTGATAGTAAGGTTGAAATTCAACGATTGCGTCGAATCCGGTTGCTATAACTGCTTTTTCGTCCACCTGATCAAAGTTGCTTCTAACCGAGCACAGATAGATATCATCAAATCCGTGCTCTTGTACGATCCTTCTCCAATCACGGATCCGTTCCGATAAATCGGAAATATTGTCCGTCCGGTAAATAAGAAATAAGGGCTTGTTATTTACTTTTATATAGCGAGGGTCCTTAAAAGCTTTGCATAACCAATTAATGTGCTCGATCCTATCACTGGCATTGTAATCCTGCGTCATCAAGATATCCTTGTGCATCCCGTCCCACGACTTTGTCCAGTTCTCATTTGCCCAGCACAGGCAGAAAGGAAAATCCGGCCTCCCTGACCGCAGCACTTCACTGAAGGGCCGATCCAAGAGCATCTTGCCGTTGAACCAGTAATGGTAGTAACAAAATGCGGAGATACCGTGTTCGGCGGCAAGTTCAGCCTGGGCCATCCGCGTCTCTTCTAGCCGGAGATCGTAAAATCCGAGGTCAGCGGGTATCTGCGGCTGGTTGTGTCGCGGAATCGCGGTCTCGCCTTAGCGACACTGACCCATTCGGTAAATCCTTTTCCCCACCAGAGATCATTTTCTGGGATAGGATGATATTGTGGGAGATAGAAGCTGATGATTTTCACGGTTCTAATAATTCCTTTGTCGAGTTCCTATGTATTTCTACTTACGAAGACGTCGAGAAATTCTGCTTCAAGGCCCTGTGATCTGTCACGAAAGGTGAAGATCCCGGTTGTCATACCGCAGTTCGTATGAATGAAATCCAACAGGTCATCACCCCAGTCAGTGACAACCAGAGAACCTTTTTTGATCTACCGGGTTGCCATGGTACATCGGTTCCAAGATATTTTCAATTTCATTTGATTCACCGACAGCACGGACAACAGTTTTTTTCCCCTTATATATAGGCAGTGTAAAAATATGCGCTCCTCCCGGTTTTAATATACGGCGGATTTCCCGAAACGCCGGCACAGGATGAAGAACATGCTCGAACACATCCTGAGTGATCACCAAATCGAAGGACTCGTCTGGAAAAGTCAGCTTTTCCAGATTTTCACACCTGAATCCCCGTTTAGAGGTGCCCGGCTTAACATCAGGAGAACACCGCGAGGGCAAATAAGAGGCGCATGCTTTCTGCAATTTCCGGGACGAAGCGCCGCTTGGTGAAGACTCATAGATCCTAAGCTGGCGCCAATGAGGATACTCAGCATGAAGTACCTTGATGAGTGCTCGCTGACGCGGGATTGACCAGCAAAAGACGCAGAAGTAGTGATCTCTCAACCATTCGGTTTGTCGTACGAATAAAGTCTTGTGCTCGCAGGATCGGGACAGAAGCCTACGTTCGTTTTGCCGTTCAAAATAGACAGGGGCAGTTTTGCTAGGGTTTTAAATGTCATTATCATAGCGTCTGACTTTAATCGAGCGATGCTGTATCCAGAATGGGACAACCGCGTTCCTGAATAGCATTTAGCAGTATCAGATACACATAGTACTTCCCGAGAGAAACGGTTTTCTCAATACTGTCACAATCCGGCGGAAATACCCGCGGTAATAGAACCTGCTGGTTCTCAGGCCATGCCAGAGGATGATGTCCTGTGATGCTTTCAGCGTGTAATAGACAACGGCAAGCAGATTGGGGATGCTGCCCGGCAGAAGGGCGGCCGTCTTGGCGATGAAACGGTCCCAGCGAGAATCAAGCCGCGGTTCCATGAACTTTCGATATTCGTCAATTGAATAGGCGCCTGATGCCCGCATCAGCAGGAGCGCCCGTATGTTGTTCCACGGTTCGCGGGGACCGATGCGCGACTTCGCAGCCTCACTGATTCCGGTAAAGGACCAGATCAGTTGCGGCCATTTAAACATCCAGACCTCAAAATATCGGGACGACCACTGAGCATTTCCATACCGAATGGAAATATAAGGTTCGGCAACGGCGCAAGCACCGTGAGGGAGCGCTTTCTGAAAGATGACCCCTAGGTGGACGAATTCTGTGCCGATATAGGCTTCCTTGTCCCGTTCATTCCAGAGGGAACGGTCAATCACAACAGCACCGATAAACGACAAATAGGTTGCCGTCTCGATGAAAAGGGCCTCCTGTGCAGAGGGCTCATAGACGGCGTCATGGTCAATCTGAAGTCTTTTCGTCTCCAGGAGATGCAACAGACTTCGATCCTTCACTTCGGCGTTCAAAACAATGAGGCTGTACCCTCGTTGAAGTCGTTCGAGAATCGCGTTGACGGCTCCAGGCTTTACAATGTCATCATCGGTCATCAGCCAGCAGTATGCCCCTCTAGCAAAACTTACTGCATTGCAATAATCCCGATCGACACCGCCCTTGACAGGCAGACGGTGATAGTGAAGCTGGGGGCATTGGTCCTGGTAATGTTGAACAACAGCTTGCTGTGTCATCGGGTGATGCCCCGTCGACAACAATGATTTCTACGTCATCAGTGGCCTGAGTGATGATGCTTTCCAACGTTTGACCAATCATATCGGCACGGTTGTAGGTAGCGATGCATATGGAGAGTAACGGTGTCTTCATGTCTTCTGCTCCGGCTTGATAAATTCGAGCATGACCACTCCTTCACCTGGAAGTTCGTCTATAGAGGAGAATGGCCGATATTCGATAGCCATCATGTAGGGTTCGCGCCAGAAAGGATAGAGAGGACCAAGGAGGCGTTTCATGGCAGCATTTCTAAAAAAGAAACCGTTCCTTTTTTCGCCGTAGATCGCGATACGGGCGGGCATACCGGTTACACTGTAGATAGATGATTTTAAACGTTCACTATCATAATAACGCTGCCAGAACGTATAACCATCATCTCCTGGTTTGAGCACGCCATACTGATTATGGCTGATGTACTGTTCAAGCGGTTGAGACATGCAGGGGAGCGTTAGAACAAGTTTTCCGCCGGGACGAAGAAGCGGCCACATGGTTTCAAGAGCAGCCTTGTCGTCAGGTATATGCTCAAGAACGGACAGACAGGTTATGAGATCAAATGAAGATTCAGGAAAACCGGCATTGTCAAGGATGTCATTAAGAAACTCGCAGCGAGATTTCAGTCCAAGTGCGTTTGCTAACTGCTCTGTCTCTTGCAGGTCACTGCGGTCTGGATTAATGATTTCAGCGGTTGCTGCCGACGTTGCCTTCAAGAGAAAGAGCGGCATGAGTCTTGGGGAAGAGACATCTAAGTAGCGTGTAAAGGTAAAAGAATTCACGCTTTTCCAAACCTCGTGGAACTCAAAATAACGAGTAGAGTCCATGGGAAAGAAAAGAAGTCCGTAGCATGTTCCCAGTGAAGCGCGGCCAGTAAACAACAAACGAGCACCGGTGGCCATGCAGCGCAGATGAAAGCCGATCCCCGGCGCTCCTGCAACGCGGGCCATTACAAGATAGAGAGGCGACAGCACAATTCCCTTGAGGTGCATCCACACATTACGAAGGACACCGCGCGACATGGGAAGGGGGACTTCAATGAATTGTTTTCGTACACTCGGGTTATTTGAGGTCTCGTTCATGTAGGTTTTCAGTAAACGTCAGCTCTCTCGGTTCGCGCAATTACACTATCTCAATTTCCGGGAACGGAAATATCATCTTCCCGCCGCTTGCCAAGTAATCCTTCTCCCGCCGGAGGATCCCGTCCTTGAAATGCCAAGGGAGCACGAAGAAATAATCCGGTTTCATGGCTCGCGCCTCCTGCTCCGGAATGATCGGAATATGCGTCCCCGGCGTGAAGCAGCCGAATTTATCAGGATTGACATCGGCGATCGCGAGAACGTCCTTGTTCGTGAGGCCGCAGAACTGAAGAACGACATTCCCTTTTGTAGAGGCGCCGTAGCCGAGGATCTTTTTGCCGTCCGCGGTCAACGCCCTGACCAACCGGGTGAGATCATCCCGATGGCGGAAGACGCGCTCTTCGAAATCACGGTAGGGGCGGGGCGTGCTCAGTCCCATCCGGTCTTCCTGCTCAAGCAGCCAGTCGATGACCGCACTATTCTGCGTAATGCTTCGATTCCCGGCCTTTACTGCGGTCACGGCAAAACTGCCTCCATTGATCGCGTTCATCACGACGTCCACGATCTTCAGCCCGGCTTTCTCGAGGATATTCTTAACCACGCCAAGCGAATAGTACTCGAGGTGTTCATGGCATATCGTATCATAGGAGTTCATGCGGAGCATGGAAGGCATATAGCTCTGCTCGAAGTGCCAGATCCCGTCGTCGGCAAGGATCGACTCGATCTGTTTCGCAAAGTCGACCGGCGAGTCGAGGTCGTAGAACATCGCGATGGACGTGACGATGCGCGCAGGCTGGGATTCGACGGAACGATAGGCGGCGGCCGAAAAGAAGTCGGGAATGAGCTTGATCTCGTCGGTATAGTATTGGGTAAACTTCTTTCCCGTTGGATCAATGCCGATCCTCTTGATCCCTGCTGCTGAATAGGCCTTCAGCGTGGTGGCGTCGTTGCTTCCTATATCAAGCACGCTGTCGCCCGGTTTCAGGGTCACCATGCGCTCGAGATACCGGACTTTTTCCGTGAGATGGTTCACCATCGATTGATTGAGCCCGGAACGGTAGCCGTAATTCTCGCCGTACATTTCGCTGGATTCATAGGTGTGCCTGAGCTGGAGCAGCCCGCCGTCAGGACACCAGACGAGCTCAAGGGGCCCGGAAGTGATCTGGTCGGATGTCCTCTTCGGAAATACCCCCGTCAAGACCTGATGGCCCAGGTTCAGCACCGACACCAGGTTATTACTTCCACTTATGCGGCATTGTTTGATCTCTTTGTATGCAGTCATGGATATTTTCCCTATCAAAGAAAGAATTAAGCGCCAGCGTTGTTACCAGTATCATTATGGCCTAATGTACTGGTAATGTATTATGAAACTACTTTGGAATAAACAAGTAGTTAAAGTTATTTGGAATTGAATGTTTTCTGGCGACCCAGCTTTTTATATCGCCGGGAGTTACCAGAGTGAATTCTTTATTCGCCAGTCTTACCTCATAACCATGCTTCCAAACAGATCAAAAGTAGCTTCATAATGAGGGTTCATCGCGCCAGGATGAAACTCGTCCAAGCATATCTGTATCAACCATGTGGGGCGTAAAGACATACAAACTTAAATTAAAAGGTCAATCCTGCTTCACTGAAGGAAGGACTATTCTGTTTAGTATAAATACTAACAACTGTGGAGCCGTAAAATGCCTAAATTTGTTGTTAATCTTAAAACAATTAAAAACATAATGTTCAATTTTGAATGCAATAACTGTCATCTTAAATTTAATTAATATTTTTGATGCAACTGTTACTATCTTCGTTTGATTAATCTTGCTTGAAATATTTCGAATAAGGTAATTATTTTCATATTTATTTGGCAAGACTTCGATAAGCTTATATCCAACCAACTGCATAAGTTCTACATATAACGAGGCAGAATATGGCCATTCATATTGCCCATATTTGATAACGTGTGCATGATCCCGTAAGGCGGAATAGAATTCTTCCGCTGAGTTGGCAAAATACTCATCGAACATTAACCACTTCCCATCGCCACACATTTTACATCTAATCTCTGCCGCAACTTTGCTTACATTTTCAAAATGATGGACACACGCCTTTGTGATTATGAGATCATACAATTCGTCAGACTCATACCACTCATCTAAATCATTCCAAACATGGACGCCATATTTATGAGCTGAATTAGAAATAAATCCAGTACCTGTTATCCATTCATTATTTGGTTCCAGGATGCTAATGTTCTTAAATCCAGACTTCGCCAATGCTACAGCAAGAAATCCAGGGCCTGCTCCAATTTCACATATTTTAGCGTTCCAATCATAACCAGCATGACGGGCTATCTCATTAAAGAGAATTTTAAACTCTTTGCTTGCGCAAAATCGCTGGAAACTTGCTTCACGATCTTTGTCTAAGTATAGTGCCTCCAACATATTTTTAATTTCTAGATTTGTTTTTGATAGTTCCGTCTCTTTTCTGATGGCCTCCTCTTTGAGAGCAGATGACTCTTTCATATTCCGCAATATCGATTTCCACAGTTTGATTCTGACTAATTCACTCATATGAATTCCTTATAATATCATTTAGTTGACTCAAGACCAGAATAGACATCTTCCTGTTTGGTCAGTCACTGTTTGACTCCTCAGAGAAAATATTTGTAGTTTTATTATGTCTATACGCTGCCATATCTCATTCTTGATAGCTGGATTATCAGCCATGATTTCATATGTGGTGCCGTACAAGCGGCAGCCGCAAGTGCCCCGATCAATAGGGCCGACAGAATTATAATCGATTTTATGGCCGGCATTGGGCTTGTACACAGTACTCGCCCTACCCCGACAACAATGAGCACGGTAGCTGCAGGTGGGATGGTGTCTCTTCGAAACCATATCCATGCTTCACCTTTTAGTAAACGACGATGAGTAAGCGGCACTCCAAGCAATAGATTTATGATGTTCAGCACGACCCACACAGCGGCTGCTCCTAACGCACCGAAACGTATAGTCATAAAAATAATCGCGGGAACAAGCGAAATAATTAAAAAGATAGTTATTTTTAAGCTAAGGCTAGTCCATCCACAGGCTAATTGCAATGCATATGGCACAGTCATCAAGCCATTCAAAGCCATACCGATTACTAGCAGGCTGACTATAGGAGAGGCAATTCTGGCTGTTTCTTCGCTACCCGTCCATAAAAATAGGATATCAAAAGAAAAGAATACCAGAATAGCAGCAACCGGCAAAACAAGCACTGCCATGAGTTGGGATCCTTGATGATATAAAAGTTTTAGAGCCGTTTCATCGCTCATAGCTCCGAGCGACGTGAAGCGCGGAAACAGTGCGTTGAATATCGGGCCGACCAGCATAAAGGGGATAATATTGCTTGCCACACCCGCAAGCGTATAAAAACCGAACATTTCGAGACTGAGCAGCTTGCTTAGGATCACTTTATCTAGCTGAGTCAGGATAATTGCGGAGATTGCTATGCCGCCCATGCCAGCGGCAAAGCGCCAGATGTTGCGCATTAGATTAGGGTTATAAACTGGTGTGCGATTGGAAGGCGGCAGACTATGCCAGAGTGCTGTTGTAAAGGAGATAAGCGTAAGAGCGCTTATGAATATTTGCCATGTGAAAAAAGCGGTTATCGTTGGAGAAACTTTCCAGAGAATCAATACTGCTCCAAAACTGCTGATCGAGGAAAGGCCAATCTTGAGACCGTTAATTAGCACCTGTTTCTGCAAGCCCATGAGGCCACCGTCATAAAAACTGAGCGGCCATTGAATGGCGGATACGATACCCATGATCATCACGGCGTGCTGCACCGTTTTAACATGTATTGAACCGGGCTTGATCCAGTGCCCGGCAATGAACGGTGCGGCGATCACTACCCCGATACCGATAACGATCCCGATTGCCCAGTACCCGATTTCCAGCGTTCTCACAAAGTCACGTGCCTCGCCTGCCTTCTCTGGTAAAGCAGCATAGCGGGCCATTTCCCGATTCATAGTCTGGCTCAGGCCGAGATCAAGTATCTGAAACGCGCCCTGAAGCATGGCAAAAAAACCGATCAATCCGTACGCTTCGATACCAAGAAACTTGATATAGATCGGAACAAAAGCCAGGCCCATTAAGGCCGCCCAGCCCTGACCGGCGAAATTGGCGATGATATTTCGTTTAACGATGCTCAATGTGATGCGTGGTCCTTATCGCCGGGTCGCGAAGATCTCCCGGATGTTCTTATCCGCTATTCCGTGGTCGAGCAGCGCACGGTGCAGTGATTCCCGCATCAGATACGAGGTGATGACGATGCTGTCATATTCCATGTTGTCCAAGCCGGTGATGGGCTGTATTTTCCTGCCGAAGAATACTTCCTCGGCCCTGTCGGGATCCACAACACCAGCAAGATCAAGCTTCGTGTCCTGCAGCGTGATGTAAGCGAACTCTGCCACCTCGTCGGCGCCAGCAAAGACGATGCGTTTTGCTCCGGATCGTTCGAGCTCTAAGAAGAGCTGACGGTAGTTGTTCTTGGCCTCGCGATATATGCGGGTATAGTCCTGCAGGAGATCGTAGGCGAGGCGTGATTTTTCCGCGAATCCTTTCGGGGTCAGGTAATAGGCATAACGCTTGGTGGGAATGTTCCTGACGGTGATGTATCCCTTGGCCACGAGGTTCTTGATGTAGGAGTTCACGAGGCCGAGGGCGATGCCCATTCGCTTGCTCAGGTCGCGCTGCGTCAGGGCGTCATTGTTCGAGAGTTCATCAAGGATCTGGAGGTCCCGATAACGCCCTGTTTCCGATGGGGGAGGACTGGCTAATTCTTTGTTCATAATGTGAACGATACCACTGGAATTTTGTTATGTCAAGGAAATTAATGACTTTTTCATGTTCATAATATGAAACTGGACGGAAATATAGAAGTTCTAGTTGGGAATCGATCGCCCTCATCTCATGCAATGAGGTAGAAATGCAATGCTTCAAATTTAAGTCAGTTGAGGCGAGCCGGAGAGCGGACAGATGAGGGCAGAGCGGCGCTATGTTCAGTGCCAATGAGGAAAGATCAGATGTCCCGCTGTAGTGTTTAAGACTCAGGAATCTTCTTTACTCTTTCCCATACCGATGCTATGATTCCCTGATCAGTGAGGCGAAATCCCATGAATGTCAGGAACCATTGATGGAACCGAAGATCTGTCTGGCATTGGGGGGCGGCGCGGCACGGGGCCTGGCGCATCTCGGCGTGCTCAAGGTCTTCGAGGACGCGAAGCTCCCGGTCGACATGATCGCCGGAACGAGCCTCGGGGCGCTCATGGGCGGGCTCTACGCATCAAATCCCGATGCCGAATACTGGATCGGCAGGGTGGACCAGTACCTCCGGAGCTTTCGTTCCCGCAAGACCCGCCTGGAGTTCATCCGGCGCCTGGAACAGCCGAGCAACGATCACGGGTTCT
Source organism: Nitrospirota bacterium (assembly GCA_963840455.1). Lineage (GTDB taxonomy): Bacteria > Nitrospirota > UBA9217 > UBA9217 > UBA9217 > JAAXXJ01. The sequence goes on from CAWIYV010000007.1 coordinate 84,375, forward strand.
TCGCTGATATGGCGAACCTCATCCGCAAGGGTTATTTCTGGGGCGTTACGGCAACCAAACCTGCCTTCATATCCGAGGAGGAGTATCAGGAATTCCTGAACCCCCTGATCCCCGATATCAACATCGAACAGACGAAGATACCCTTCGCGTGTGTTGCCACGGACATCCGGAACGGCAAACGCGTCGTATATGCGAGCGGGCCGCTCCGGACAGCGGTCCGGGCAAGCTGCGCTCTGCCGGGCATCTTTCCGCCGGTCAAGGACGGCGACATGCTGCTGGTGGATGGGGGATGGGTGGAGCGGGTCCCGGTGATCTGCGCACAGAACATGGGCGCTGACGTGGTGATCGCCGTGGATGTCTCGAGCGAGATCGGGAAGTTCGAGGACACCTCGGGGCTCGACATCGTGCTCAGGGCCGACGCGGTCACGCGGGTGTTCCTGAACGAGCTGCTGCTCGACGAGGCCGATGTGTCGATCCACCCGGATGTTGGCGGTGTCCACTGGGCGGATTTCAGTGATCCCCGCGAACTTATCCGGCAGGGGGAGCTTGCCACGCTCGAACGCATGGTGGCCATCCGGAGCGCTATCCACCGCGCCGTGGTGCCGCAACGGAAGCTCGTGGACCAGATCAAGGTCATCAAGGACATCATTCTCGAGAAGGTCGTGGGACCGAAATCCTAGTCGAGAGGCTGTCGAAATGCAGTCGTGAATCAGTCGAGCGGCAGTCAAAGGGCAGCCAGGAAACCAGGCAGAGATAATATTTATTACTGAAGACCACATTTCGACAACCCTGTTTAAAGGTTTTCGACTGCATCTCGACTGCTTAGTGAAGGCTTTATGACTGCTCTACGACTGCTCCATGACTGACGTTTGACTGCATGATGACTGCTTCCTGACCGCTGTTCGACCACCCTTATGAACAAACCCCTCGTCATCGCCCACCGGGGAGATTCCTCCCGCGCCCTGGAAAACTCACTGGATGCGTTCCGTCTTGCATTGTCCATCCCCGTTGACATGATCGAGTTCGACCTCCGGAAGAGCCGCGACAATGTCCTCTATGTGATGCACGATAAGGAAACGGGCAGGACCGCTGATGGCAGCCTGGATATCGAGAAGGCAGTGTCGGATGATATCTCCCGGCTCAGGCTCAAGAACGGTGAAGCGATACCGACGCTGAACGATGTGCTCATCCTTGTCGATGGAAAGGTCGGATTGAACATCGAGATCAAGAGCAAGGGCGCCGGGGCCTTGACCGCGGCCCATCTGGTCGGATCAGGATACCGGGGCAAGGTGCTTATCTCATCCTTCAAGGAGGAAGAGGTCATCGGAGCAAGACGGGTGATGCCGGATGTTCCCGTGGCCGGGATCTTTGACACCTTCATTCCAGCGGAAGTAGGCGTGTACAAGGCAAAGGGTTACCATTTCATAAGTCTGAACAGGAAGACCGTCACCCGGGAACTGGTGGATCTCTGCCATAAACAAAACATCGCAATGTACGTCTGGACCATTGATGACAAGAAGGAAATGGAAAAGCTCATTTCCTGGGGGGTTGACGGGCTGTACACCAATAAACCGGATTTGCTCTGCAGCATAGTGGGAAATATAAGTTAATAATATGCTATTATTTGTTTATAAGTGGGGGATATAGTTTAATTTATTTCTATTTTATACATTTAAATGGTAATTGTGCTATATGTCCGCTGCAGGTTAGATGAGGGGAAAAAATGGCATCCGATCAGGTCTTTGACATCATCGTCATCGGCGGAGGTATAACCGGCGCGGGAGTGGCGCGGGATGCCGCGCTTCGCGGGCTTTCGACGCTGCTTCTCGAGAAGCGCGATTATTCGTCGGGCGTGAGCTCGAAGACCACGCGCCTGGTGCACGGGGGGCTCAGATACCTGGCGAACTTCGAGGTCGATCTTGTGGCCGAGGCGCTCCGGGAGCGGGCGATCCTGCGCAAGCAGGCCCCGTACCTCATCACGCCCATGCCGATCCTGATCCCGATCTATAAGGGCGACCCGCACGGCAGGGCAACGATCTCCGTGGGGATCCACCTCTACGAGCTGCTTTCCCGCGAGAAGGACATCCCGCATTATTTCACCGCCGGAACAGACAGGACGCTCGTCATGGAGCCGCGGCTGAACCAGGACGGTCTCAAGGGCAGCGCACTGTTCTACGACCACCAGATCATCCTGCCCGAGCGGCTGGTGATCGAGAACATCCTTTCCGCGCGGGACGCTCGTGCGAAGGTCCTGAACTACACGGCGGCGGAGAAGATCGCCGAGACGGGGGACGGCGTCGTCGTGACGGCCCGCGATACCCTGTCCAATGCTGCCATGACCTGTCGCGCCAAGGTTCTCGTCAATGCAAGCGGGCCCTGGGTGGATGACGTGCGCAAAGCCGGCGGCATCGACAGAAAAAAGATCATTTGTCCCACCAAGGGCATCCATCTGATCATGCCGAAGCTATCCGAGCAGTCGCTCTTCATCGCCTCGAGGGACGGCAGGATGTTCTTTATCATACCCCTGGACAAGTGGTCGCTTATCGGGACAACGGACACGAAATATGACGGCGACCTCGACGAGGTGCATGCCGACGCGGCGGACGTTGACTATCTGCTGAACGAGAGCAGGCGCGTCCTGCCGGGTCTGAACCTGACGAAAGATAAGATCCTCTACACCTACGCTGGTGTCCGTCCTCTGGCCTTTGCCGGCGAACGGGAAAGCAGTATCTCGCGCAAGCACCGTGTCGTCGTCGAAGGGAGAACGGGCAGGATCATCACCATCGCGGGCGGCAAGTACACGACCTACCGGAACATGGCGGAGGACGTCGTCGATGCCGCATGCCGGAAGCTCGGGAAAAGAGTCGCCTGCGAAACGGACCGGAAACCGCTTGCCGGGAGTCTTCCTGCGAGTCTGGACGAGTACGTGAAGGAAGAAGTCCCTCAGCTGGCGAAACGGTTCAGTGTTGCTCCCGAGACCGTGCGCCATCTGGTCCACCTTTACGGCGCGCGCGCGGAGAAGGTCCTGCAGCTGGCGCACGATGACCCGCGTCTCGCAGAGGCCGTTTCCCCGGAGAGCAGGGACATCTACGCGCAGGTCCTGTATGGGATCCGGGAAGAGGGGGCCAAGACCATTTCCGATATTGTTCTCCGCAGGATGCACCTCGGCATCACCTCGTCGCGCGGTGGACCGCAGGCCGCGAAGATCGCGGAGACCGCGGGCAGAGAGCTTGGATGGAGCAATGACGAGAACAAGCACTGGGTGGAAAGATTCGCAGACGATCTGGCCAAGGAAAAGATGTTCTGATTACGGTTTTTGCCCCAAGTCGGAACAGGTATCTGCTCTCTACGCTACGAGCCATGCCGCAAAGCGATCGAGCGGTTAACCGCTCAATTTCTCGGCTGTTTTCCCCACTCCTTTCTTGATTTTATATTGACAAATGTTCCAAGGTGTTTTATTATCAACTTCGTTCTTTTTCCGGGAAGCATCAAGCGTAATTATCTCTTTTGAAACAAGAGGATAGGATGCCCGAAGTATTCAGCAGAATAAAGCGCCTGCCTCCCTATGTTTTCGCCATCGTGAACACCATGAAGCTTGAAGCGAGGAGGCAGGGCGAGGACATCATCGACCTCGGCATGGGAAATCCCGACCAGGGAACTCCGCAGCACATCGTCGACAAGCTCATCGAAGCGGCGCAGAACCCGAAGAACCACCGGTACTCGGCATCCAAGGGCATCACCAAACTTCGCTCCGCCATCTGCGACCGGTACAGAACGAAATACGGCGTTGACCTCGACCCCGAGTCCGAGGCCGTGGTGACCATCGGTTCCAAGGAGGGACTGTCCCATCTTGCGCTTGCCACGGTGGAGCCGGGCGACGTGGTGCTTACGACCACGCCGGCCTATCCTATCCATCCCTACAGCGTGATCATCGCCGGCGGGGAGGTCCGCTCCATCCCGCTCCGGAAGGACAGCGACTTCTTTGCCGACCTGCAGGAGGCGTACAAGAACACCTGGCCGCGGCCGAAGATGCTCATCATCAACTTTCCGAACAATCCGACGACCCAGGTGGTCGACCTCGACTTCTTTCAGAGGATCGCGGACTTCGCGAAGGAGAACAACATCATCGTGGTCCACGACCTGGCCTACGCGGACCTGAACTTCGACGGCTACCAGGCCCCCAGCTTCCTGCAGGCGAAGGGCGCGAAGGACGTGGGCGTGGAGTTCTACAGCCTCACGAAGAGCTTCAACATGGCGGGTTGGCGCGTGGGATTCTGCGTCGGGAACAAGGACATCGTGGGAGCGCTGATCAAGATCAAGAGCTATCTGGACTACGGCATGTTCCAGCCAATCCAGATCGCATCCATTATCGCGCTCAACGGGCCGCAGGAGTGTGTGAAAGAGATCGCGGAGACGTACCGGTCACGACGCGACGTGCTCGTGGAGGGGCTGAGCAAGGCGGGCTGGCAGATCGAGAAGCCCAAGGCCACCATGTTCGTCTGGGCCGAGATCCCCGAGGCGTTCCGGAAGAGGGGATCCCTCGAGTTCTCGAAGCACCTCATCAAGGAGGCAAAGGTCGCGGTCTCTCCCGGCATCGGCTTTGGCGAATACGGCGACAGCCATGTACGGTTCGCACTCATCGAGAACGAGCACCGGCTGCGCCAGGCGGCGAAAGGCATTAAACAGGCGCTGCAGAAAAATTGAAAGGCTTTTTACCGCGGAGATCGCAGAGATCGCGGAGCAAATACATTGAACGTTTTGAATAAAACTCTCAGCGTACTCTGCGTCCTCTGCGGTGAGATTATTTGTATTTTGCATAAGGTGAGGTGAAATGGCAACGAAGAAATCCATCAACGTCGGCATCATCGGGTTCGGCACCGTAGGCACGGGCACGGCGCGCATCCTCATCGAGAACGCGGACATCATCAAGCGCAGGCTCGGCATGCCGGTGAAGCTCAGGAAGATCGCTGATCTGGACATCAAGCGCGACCGGGGCGTGAAGTTGGGCGAGGTGGTCCTCACGAACGATGCGAAGGAGGTCCTTGCCGACCCGGACATCGACATCGTGGTTGAGCTCATCGGCGGCTACAAGCCGGCCAAGGAATTCATTCTCGAGGCCATCAAGAACAAAAAACATGTGGTCACCGCGAACAAGGCGCTCCTGGCCGTGCACGGCGAGGAGATCTACGCGGCCGCGGACAAGGCGGGCGTGACCGTGGGATACGAGGCGTCCGTTGCCGGCGGCATCCCGATCCTCAAGTCGCTCAAAGAAGGGCTTGCGGCGAACCGGATCGAGTCCATCTACGGCATCGTGAACGGCACGTGCAACTATATCCTGACGCTCATGACGAACGAGGGCAGGAAGTTCGACGAGGTCCTGAAGGAGGCCCAGGCCAAGGGCTACGCCGAGGCGGACCCGACCTTCGACATCGAAGGCATCGATTCCGCGCACAAGCTCGCGGTCCTGACCATGCTTGCCTTCGGCACGCCGGTAAAGTTCGAGGACATCTATACGGAAGGCATCTCGAAGATCACGCCGCTCGACATCGAATTTGCGAAGGAGCTCGGGTACAAGATCAAGCTCCTTGCCATCACCAAGATGGTGAATGGCGAGATCGAGGCGCGGGTCCACCCGACCATGCTGCCGGGCGATTTTCCCATCGCCACGGTGGACGGTGTGTTCAATGCGCTCAACGTGGTCGGGAACGCTGTGGGCTCCACGATGTTCTACGGCAGGGGAGCCGGCGACATGCCGACGGGCAGCGCTGTCGTCAGCGATATCATGGACATCGGCAGGGACATCCTGGCGGGCTGCACGGGCAGGATGCCGGTCGCCGCGTTCCGGGAGAGGGCGCCGCTCAAGATACGCAGGATGGATGACATCACATCGTGCTACTACCTGCGGTTCACGGCGCTCGACAAGCCCGGCGTCCTGTCGCGGATCTCGGGCGTGCTCGGGAAGAACAATATCAGCATCGAGTCGGTGATCCAGAAGGGCCGGGGGGGGGCCGAAGCGGTGCCGCTCGTGATGATGAGCCACGAGGCCATCGAGCGCGACGTCCGGAAGGCGCTCGACGAGATCAATAAAATGGATTGCGTCGCCGGTCCAACGATGGTCATCCGGGTGGAGGAAGGAACAAAAGCATAGGGTCGTAGTCCAGGGGGTAAGGCATGGGAGATGACATCAAGGTGGATAAGACCATAGACATCAGGGGCCAGGTATGCCCCTATACCTTCGTTCGCTCCAAACTGGCCATCGAAAAGATGAACGTCGGCGAGGTGCTCGAGATCATTCTGGACCACAAGCCCGCCGTCGAGAACGTTCCCAAAAGCATGGAGAACGAGGGCCAGAAGGTCATGAAGGTCGAGCAGACCGGCGAGAAGGAGTGGCACATCATTGTCCGAAAGGACAAGGAGAAGAAAAAGTCCTAATCCTAATAGGGGAGGCGTGAGGAGTAAGGGGTAAGTGGCAAGGGGTAGGGAATATGCAGCACCAACCGTTCACCCCTGACCCCTAACCTTTCACGGAAGGTAACTATGGAATTCACCGAAGACCAGATACTGCGCTACAGCAGGCATATCATCCTGCCCGAGGTCGGGGGCGACGGCCAGGAGAAGCTGCTGAACGCGAAGGTAGTGCTCGTGGGCGCCGGAGGCCTCGGCTCGCCCGTCGGTTACTATCTCGCTGCAGCGGGGGTGGGCACCATCGGCGTTATCGACAACGACCGCGTCGAGATGTCGAACCTCCAGCGCCAGATCGCGCACAACACGAAAAGGCTCGGCGTGCTCAAGGCCGACTCGGCGAAGGAGACCTACGAGACCCTGAACCACGACGTGACGGTCGTGACGCACAAGGAACGGCTGACGTCCGTGAACATCAAGGACATCATCAAGGATTACGACATCGTGGTGGACGGCAGCGACAATTTTCCGACGCGGTATCTCGTGAACGACGCCTGCGTCATGCTGAAGAAAACGCTGATCAGCGCCGCGGTGTTCCGGTTCGAGGGGCAGGTAATGTCCATCTACCCGGGCGACGGGCCATGCTACCGCTGCCTCTTTGAGGTGCCGCCGCCCGCCGGCATGGTGCCGTCGTGCCAGGAAGCGGGCATCCTCGGCGTGGTCACCGGCGTGGTCGGTACGCTTCAGGCCACGGAGGTGGTGAAGGCGATCCTCGGCATCGGCGTTCCGCTCAAGGGGAGACTGCTGCTGTGGAACGCCCTCGATATGAGCTTCCGGACAGTAAAGGTGCCGCGGAACCGTGAATGTCCGGTCTGCGGCGAGCATCCGACGATCAAGGAGCTGATCGACTACGAGCAGTTCTGCTCGATGTCGCACTGAGAAATGCGGACACGGTGACACGGGGACGGGGAGACTCGGGGATAGGAACCAATTCGGCATGCTCACGATATCCCGTACCGATTTCCAGTCGATCATAGACCACTGCAATGCCGGATACCCCGATGAGGCCTGCGGCATCCTCGCAGGAAAGGCCGGCAGGGTGGAAAAGGTCTACTCCATGACGAACGCGAGACCGGGCCCGGTCTCCTATGAAATGGACCCGGAAGAGCAGTTCCGCGTCATGAAGGACATCCGGCAGACAGGCCTTGAGATGGTCGGCATGTTCCACTCCCATCCGGATGGCCGCGCGTATCCTTCGGGCGTTGATGTGGAGAAGGCATACTGGCCCGGGACGCAGCTGCCGAACTACCCCGAGGCAGTGTATGTCATCGTTTCCCTCATGGACCGCCCGAACCCGGATGTAAGAGGATACACGATCAGCGGGGGAGCGATACGCGAGGTTCCTCTGGCGGTCGTGTAGGCGCATTTTTCGATTTTTAATTCCGGCCCGTCCGGATCAGGAGGAAGAATTCATGGCGATCAAAGTAAGGATCCCGACCCCGCTGCAGAAACTGACGAACGGCAAATCGGAAGTGGAGTGCGCAGCGAAGAACATAACGGAACTGGTCGACGCCCTGGAGAAGGACTATCCGGGCATGAAAGAACGCCTTTCCGAGGGCGGCAAGATCAGGCGGTTCATCAATATCTATGTGAATGATGAGGATATCCGCTTCGTGAGCAAGGAAGATACCGCGCTGAAGGATGGAGATAATATCTCGATCGTGCCCGCCATCGCCGGGGGTGTGGATAACCGCTGAGTTCATGTTGCCGCAGAGTACGCCGAGAACACAGAGACGAAAAAAATTGAATCTTGCGCTTTGAATCTCAAATGTTTTTTCTCTCGTGTCCTCTGTTCCTCTGTGGCGGAAAATCCCAAGGAGGCCATATGGCTACCAGAAGGATCAGATTGACGTTCCCGCAGGACCTGATCAGAGAGCCGGTGATCTTTACCATGGCAAAGAAGTTCGATGTGATGCCGAACATCCGTCGTGCCAAGGTGACCGAAAACGTGGGCGAGGTCATCCTCGAGCTCGAAGGGTCAGAAAAGAAGCTTGAAGAGGGAATCGCTTATCTGAAAGAGCGGGGCGTCAAGGTGGATCCCGTGGAGGGAGAAGCGGCGGGATAGTCAGGAGCGGACATCGGTCAACACCTGGCCAGAGACTGCTCGAGAGGCCCACAGTATGTCCTTATGAAATACATCATCTTACTGGGAGACGGAATGGCGGACCGGCCGTGCGCCGACCTGGGGGGGAAGACCTGCCTCCAGGCCGCCAGGACGCCGAACCTTGACCAGCTGGCGACGCTCGGCCAGGTCGGGATGGTCCATACCGTTCCCGACGGCTATGCCCCTGGCAGCGACGTGGCAAACCTGTCGGTGCTGGGATATGACCCGCGAAAGTATTATACCGGACGTTCTCCGCTTGAGGCGGCGAGCATCGGCGTGGCGCTCGGGCCCGATGACGTGGCGTTCCGGTGCAACCTCGTGACGCTCAAGCTATCGGGCGGCGGCACGGCCAGCACACGCCGGAAGGTGCTCATGGAGGACTTCAGCGCCGGCCATATCTCCACCCAGGAGGCGCGCACGCTCATCGAGGAGATCGACCGGGCGCTGGGAAGCGAGCATATCCGCTTCTATCCGGGTGTGAGCTACCGGCACCTGATGGTCTGGAAGGGCGGCAGGGACCGGATCGAGTGCACGCCTCCCCATGATATCCAGGACAAGGACATCCAGGACTATCTTCCCCGCGGCGAGGGCGACGACATCATCAACGAGCTGATGGCGGCGTCCTTAGATCTCCTGACCAACCACCCCGTCAACAAGGCCCGGCTCGAGAACGGCAAGCGCGCCGCGAACAGCATCTGGCTCTGGGGCCAGGGGAAGCGGCCGAGCATGCCCACCTTCCGGGAGAAGTACGGCATCGAGGGCGCGGTGATCTCCGCCGTGGACCTCACCAAGGGCCTCGGCGTCTACGCCGGGTTCGAGGTGATCAAGGTGCCCGGGGCCACCGGCTGGCTCGACACGAACTACGTTGGCAAGGCGGAGCACGCGCTCTTCGCGCTCAAGACGAAGGATTTCGTGTACCTCCACGTGGAGGCGCCGGATGAAGCAGGACACACCGGTGATGTGAAGAACAAGGTCAGGGCCATCGAGGACTTCGATGAGTTCATCGTCGGGAACATCATGCACGGGATGAAGCAGTTCGATGAGTACCGGATCCTTGCGCTGCCCGACCATCCCACGCCGCTCGAGATCCGGACCCATTCGGCGGAGCCGGTCCCGTTCGTGCTCTACGACAGCCGGAACGAGCGGAAGGGCGGACCGGTGACCTACGACGAGCGGATCGCGGACCGGAAGGAAGCGCTGGTGTTCAAGGAAGGGTACAAGCTGATGGACCATTTTTTAAATAGAACAACTAAGTCCTGAACACGAATGTCACGAATGGACGAATCACACGAATAAGATCTGATTTTAGTTTCGCCGTCATTCGTGACATTCGCGAATATTCGTGTAATTCGTGTTCAGCGATTTTAGTTCTTTCATGATGGAGGGTTCGGTGCTTATTGTTCAGAAATACGGCGGCACATCCGTCGGAAATCCCGAGCGGATCAAGAACGTGGCGAAGCGCGTCGTCCGGACCAGGGAACAGGGCCATGATGTCGTGGTCGTCGTCTCGGCCATGAGCGGCGAGACGGACAAGCTGATCAATCTCGCGTCGCAGGTGAGCGACAACCCAGACCCGCGGGAGATGGACATGCTCCTCTCGACGGGCGAGCGCGTTACCATCGCGCTGCTCGCCCTTGCCATCCAGTCGCTCGGCCACAAAGCGCAGTCCTTCACGGGCAGGCAGGCGGGCATCGTATCGGACAGCGTCCACACCAAGGCGCGCATCGAAAAGATCTCCGGCGAGCGGGTAAAGCACGCTCTGAAGGAAGGCAAGATCGCGGTCGTGGCGGGGTTCCAGGGCATCACCGAATCGGATGATGTGACGACGCTCGGGCGGGGCGGTTCCGACCTCTCCGCGGTGGCGGTGGCAGCGGCGCTGAAGGCGGACGTGTGCGACATTTACACGGATGTGGACGGCGTGTACACCACGGACCCGAACATGGTTCCGCAGGCACGGAAGCTTGACAGGATCTCCTACGATGAGATGCTCGAACTGGCGAGCCTGGGGGCCAAGGTGCTCCAGACCCGCTCCGTCGAGTTTGCGAAAAAATACAACGTTCCCGTGCGGGTGCTCTCGAGCTTCAATGACAATCCGGGCACCCTGGTGACCAAGGAGGACTCAGACATGGAAAAGGTTGTGGTGTCCGGCGTGGCGTACGACAAGAACCAGGTGAAGGTGACCGTGCAGGGCGTGCCGGACAAACCGGGGGTCGCGGCGAAGATCTTCAACACCATCTCGGACAACAACATCGTGGTGGATATGATCATCCAGAACGTCGGTGAGGGCGGGCTGACGGACATGTCGTTCACCGTTCCGAAGACCGACGCCAAGAAGATCAACGAGGTCATGAAGAAGATCGTGGCCGAGATCGGCGCCAAGGGCGTTACGATAAAGGAGGACATCGCCAAGGTCTCGATCGTCGGCGTGGGCATGCGTTCGCACTCTGGCGTGGCTTCGAAGATGTTCTCCGCCATGGCGAAGGAAGGCATCAACATCATGATGATCAGCACGTCGGAGATCAAGATCTCCATCGTGATCGACGCCAAGTACACCGAGCTCGCTGTCCGCGTGCTGCACGAGACCTTCGAGATGGACAAGGCAGCCTAGTAATTGCGGATTGTAGATTGCGGATTGCGGATTGAAAAACCGCGGGAGTTCCGCTGTCAATCCGCAATAAGTAACGTCGAACGAAATACGAACAGCTACCTCGCATCATGTCATGAAAAGGAAAGTACTCATATACGACACGACGCTCCGCGACGGCGCACAGGCCGAGGACCTGAACTTCTCGGTTGAGGACAAGGTGCGCGTCACACGGAAGCTCGATGAGTTCGGCGCCCACTATATCGAGGGGGGATGGCCGGGCTCGAACCCGCGGGACGTGGAGTTCTTCAAGGAGATGCGCCGCGTAAAGCTCAGGAAGGCGAAGCTCGCGGCCTTCGGCTCGACCCGCCGCGCCCGCCTCAAGGTCTCAGAGGACCCGAGCCTCAGGTCGCTGGTGACCTCCGGTGCCCGCGTTGCGACGATCTTCGGCAAGACCTGGGACCTGCACGTGCTCAAGGCGCTCAAGACCACACTGGGCGAGAACCTGGCCATGATCGAGGATTCGGTGGCGTTCCTCAAGGAACACCTGGACGAGGTGATCTACGACGCCGAGCACTTCTTCGATGGGTACAAGGCGAATCCGGATTACGCCATCGAGACCCTGCTCGCGGCCGAAGCGGCCGGCGCAGACTGTCTTGTGCTGTGCGACACCAACGGGGGGACCCTTCCGCACGAGGTGGAGGAGATCATCGCCCGGGTGAAGAACATCATCGGTACACCGTTCGGGATCCACGCGCACAACGATGCGGAGCTTGCGGTCGCCAACTCCCTGGCGGCGGTCAGACTCGGAGCGGTGATGGTCCACGGTACGGTCAACGGATACGGCGAGCGGTGCGGCAATGCGAACCTCTGTGCTATCATCCCCGACCTCAAGCTCAAGATGGGGATCGACTGCATCACCGATGGGAGTCTCCGGAAGCTCCGCGAGCTGTCGCGGTACGTCGATGAGCTGGCCAACCTTCCGCACCGGAAGTGGGCTCCCTTCGTGGGGGATAGCGCCTTCGCGCACAAGGGAGGCGTGCACGTGGACGCCGTCGCCAAGGTTCCGCGGTCCTATGAACACATCATTCCCGACCAGGTGGGGAACCGGCGCAGGATCCTGGTATCCGACCTTGCGGGGAAGAGCAACATCATCCAGAAGGCGTCCGAGCTCGGCATCACCGTCAGGAAGGACAGCCCCGAGCTTGCCGGCATCCTCAAGCGGATCAAACAGCTGGAGAGTGAAGGCTACGAGTTCGAGGGCGCGGAAGGTTCCCTCGAGCTGCTCATGCTCCGGGCGCGACACAGCTACGAATCGGTCTTCGCCATGTTCGACCGCATCGATTACCGCGTGCTGACCGAAAAGCGGAAGGTCGATCCCAACCCGGTGAGCGAGGCCACGGTGACCGTGGAGGTCAGCGGGCAGGTGGAGCATACCGCAGCGTGGGGGAACGGCCCCGTGAACGCGCTGGACAAGGCCCTGCGCAAGGTCCTGCCGCGGTATTTCCCGGGCAGGGGGCTGGAGAGCGTCCGGCTGCTGGACTATAAGGTCCGCGTCCTGACCGCGGCCGAAGGCACTGCGGCGCGGGTCCGCGTCCTGATCGAGTCGGGCGACGGAAGGTCCAAGTGGGGCACGGTCGGCGTGTCGGAGAACGTCATCGAGGCGAGCTGGCAGGCGCTCGTGGACAGCATCGAGTACAAGCTCCTGAGGACTGCGAAGAAAAAACGCAAGGCGTGAAGCATACAAGGCAAGGGGAAGAGGTTTCGCATGATCGAAGAAGAAGGCATCGTTATCGAAGCAGCTGGCGGTTTGGCGAAGGTGTCCATCCTGGCCAAGAGCGCCTGTGAGAAATGCGCTTCGGCCGGTGTCTGCCATCCCGAAGGTGATGACTCCACCATGGAGGCGGCCAATCCTCTGAACGCGAAGAAAGGCCAGAGGGTCAAGGTCGTGCTGGCCCCGCAGGTATTTCTCAAGGCCTCTATCATCCTCTACGGCATCCCCATGGCCGTCTTTGTCGCCGCCGCCATCATCGGGAAGAATGTGGGATTGAAGTACGGCGGAGAGGCACAGTCGGACCTCTGGGCGTTCCTGTCCGGCATGGTCTTCATGCTGGTATCTTTTTTCTTTATCAGGCGCTATAATAAGAAAGTTGAAAAGACCCAGGAATACAAGCCGGTGATCGTCGAGATCCTCGGCTGATTACGGGCATCAGGGGAGGCGGACATTTCCTATGGCATTGATCTCCACGAATGAACAGGCAAAGAGGCTGGCGCGGACGATCCTTTCCGACATTCTTCTGTACAACCAGGCCAAGGTGAAAGAGGGGATCGAGAGGGACAGCCTCTTCGATGTGCTCTCGGAGGAACTCGCCGAAGGGAGGAAATATTACGAGAGCATGGTTGAAACAGCTCTCCGCCAGAGCACCAACTTCTTCAACGAGGCGGTCATCGACGTCCTGCTCAAACAGGGAGGGAAACACAAGTCCGAAATCTGGTAGCGCCGCGACCGTTGTTCTGCAGCTTATCTGCATATCCCCACAATACAAAATTCTCTTGCAAAGGAGTCGTCCATGCCGAACTCTGATGTGAAGGAAATCCGCAATATCGCCATACTGTCGCACGGCTCTGCCGGCAAGACCTCGCTTGCCGACGCCATCCTGTACGCCGCGGGGGCGATCGACGCACCGGTGAGCGTGGATGGCGGAACTTCCGTGTTCATGCACGAACCGGAAGAGATCGCCCGGAAGATCACGATCACGGCTGCGGTCGGGTTCGCGGACTGGAAGGGGGTGCGCATCAACATCATCGACACCCCCGGCTACATCAACTTCCTCGAAGAGACGCGGGGAACGCTCCGGGCCGTCGACGGCGCCATCCTCATCATTTCCGCCATCTCGGGCGTCAAGGCCGAGACCGAGAAGATCTACAAGTTCGCCTGCGACTACGAGATCCCGCGCATCGCCTTCGTGAGCAAGCTCGACAAGGAGCGCGCCGACTTCTTCCGGGCCGTGGGCGATATGGAAAAGTACTTCTGCAAGAACGCGATCGTGCTCCAGCTGCCGATCGGCCTCGAGGACAAGTTCTCCGGCGTCGTCGACCTCATCAGGATGAAAGCGCTGATGTTCGCCCAGGATGGGAGCGGCAAGATCGAGGAGAAGGACGTCCCCGCGGACATGCGGGACCAGGCAGCGGCCTTCCGGAAGAAGCTGGTGGAGCAGGTTGCCGAGACCGACGATGCGCTGCTCGAGAAGTACCTTGACAAGGGCGATCTTTCCAACGACGACGTCATTGCCGGGCTCAAGCATGGAACCCTCGGCGGCGGCCTTCTGCCCGTGCTCTGCGGGTCGCCGGTCAGGAACATGGGCATCCAGCAGCTCCTCGATATGGTGCTGACCTGCCTGCCGTCGCCAGCAGAGCACGCGCGCATCGTTCAGATCAAGGGCAAAGACCCCAAGACCGGCAATGAGGTCGCCCGCAAGCCAACAGCGGACGAGCACCTTGCCGCCATCGTGTTCAAGACCATCATCGACCCCTTCGCAGGCAAGCTGTCCCTGGTCCGTGTCCTGTCGGGCACCCTCAAAGCGGACTCCACGGTCTATAATGCATCGAAGCAGGCCAGGGAGAAGATCGGCTCACTGTTCCACATCCAGGGGAAGAAACAGGTCTCCACCCAGGTCCTGACGGCCGGCCAGATCGGCGCCGCCGCGAAGCTCAAGGATACGCTCACCGGCGAGACCCTGTGCGCCGAGACGCATCCGATCATTCTGGAATTCGCGAAGTTCGCGGATCCGGTCATGTCCTACGCCATCGAGCCGAAGTCACGGGGCGATGAGGACAAGGTGAGCATCGGCGTCCATAAGATCCTCGACGAGGACCGGACGCTCAAGTTCGTCTTTGACGAGCAGACGAAGGAGATGGTCCTCTCCGGCATGGGACAGGTCCATCTCGAGGTGACGATCGAGAAGCTCAGACGGAAGTTCGGCGTGGACGTGAAGATGAAGACCCCCAAGGTCCCCTACAAGGAGACCATCCGCGCCCGGGCCAAGGCCCAGGGGAAATACAAGAAACAGACCGGCGGCCACGGCCAGTACGGCGACGCCTGGATCGAGATCGAGCCGCTGCCGCGCGGGACGGGCTTCGAGTTCGTCGACAAGATCGTGGGCGGCGTGATCCCGCGGCAGTATATCCCGGCCGTGGAGAAGGGCCTGCACGAGGCCCTGCATGAAGGGTTCCTCGCCGGCTATCCCCTCGTGGACATCCGCGCCACGGTGGTGGACGGCTCGTACCATACCGTCGACTCGTCCGAGATGTCCTTCAAGATCGCCGCATCCATGGGCTTCAAGAAGGCGATGGAGGCGGCCAAGCCGGTGCTGCTCGAACCGATCATGAGCGTCGAGGTGGTCGCGCCCGACGATACGCTGGGCGCGGTCATCGGCGACCTGAACTCCCGCCGCGGCAAGGTGCAGGGCGTGGTCCCGCAGGCCAGCGGCCAGAACATCAAGGCCCTCGTGCCCATGGCCGAGATGCTGTCCTACGCGCCAACGCTGAACTCCCTCACGAGCGGCAGGGGCATGTACACCATGGAGTTCTTCGGGTACGAGGACGTACCGAGCCACCTGTCCCAGAAGATCGTGCAGGAGCGGGCCGCTGCCCATCAGGCGCAGAACCACGGCAAAGAGAAATAACGGGAGACCGCGGAGGCAATTTCCTGCCACAAAGACGCGCAGTCCGTCTTTGTGGCTGTTTTTTCGGGATCGTCTGCCGGTGACCGGAACGGAGCATCATGTACAGAAAAGACACCCTTGCCAACGGCATCCGGGTCGTGTCCGAGACCCTGCCGAAAACGCGCTCTCTCTCCATCGGCGTATGGGTGAAGGTGGGTTCGCGGCACGAGCCGAAAGAGATCGGCGGGGTTTCCCATTTCATCGAACACATGTTCTTCAAGGGGACGCACAAGCGGTCGGCCCGGGACATCGCCACGGAGATCGACTCACTGGGCGGAGAGATGAACGCCTTCACCTCGCAGGAGAGCACCACGTATTACATCAAGGTCCTCGACGAGCACCTCCCCGTTGCCGTGGACATCCTTTCGGACATCCTGCTCGGCTCGAAGTTCGATCCGGCAGAAATGGAAAAGGAACGGAAGGTCATCCTCGAGGAGATCAAAGGCGTCGAGGACACGCCCGACGACTACATCCATGAGCTGTTCACGGCCACGGTGTGGCCCGATAACTCCCTGGGCCGCCCCATCCTCGGCACCAAGGAGACCATCAAGTCGCTGAAGCACAACGACATCGTGAAGTATATCGAAGACTATTACTCCCCCCGGGAGATCGTGATCTCCGTCGCGGGAAACTTCGAGCACGCGCGCCTCATCGAACTCCTGGAAAGCGCTTTCGGCAAACTCGCGAGGACCGGCATTCCCAAGCAGGACGTCGCGCCGTCCTACAACCGTGCCGTGACGGTCAGGAAGAAGCAGCTGGAGCAGGTGCAGGTCTGCCTCGGCTGCAAGGGTCTGCAGTATACCCACGAGGACCGGTTCGTCGTCATGGCGCTGAACACGATCCTCGGGAACAGCATGAGCTCGAGGCTCTTCCAAGAAGTACGAGAGCAGAACGCGCTGGCGTACTCCATCTACTCCTATGTCACCGCGTACCGGGACGCAGGGCTCCTGACGGTCTATGCGGGCACCGATCCCGCGAACACCATCCAGGCAATCCAGCTCATCGTCAAGGAATTCCGGAAGATCCGGGACGAGGGGATCACGTCCGCCGAGGAAACGCGGGTGAAGGACCAGATCAAGGGGAACCTGGTCCTTTCCCTGGAGACCAGCAACAGCCATATGGGCCGCATCGCGCGCCAGGAGATCTACTTCGGAAAGTATCTTTCCGTCGACGATATCATCAGGTCCGTTGACAAGGTCACGGCCGAGCAGGTCCAGCGCCTCGCCGGTCAATTGTTCACACGCGAGAGTCTTTCGCTCAGCATCCTGGGGCCGTTGAACAAAGTTGACGTGCCGGAGTCGGTGCTGGAAATTTAGACGCATTCTACCGCAGAGATCGCCGAGAGCGCAGAGAATCGCTTATATCAAACGAGACTTTCTCCGCGGGCTCTGCGTGCTCTGCGGTGAGACAGGTTGTTGATATGTCCGATCATCTTATCGTCGATATACTGCCGCTCCAGAACGCCGCCGGTCTGCCGGTCCCGCATTACCAGACCGAGCACTCGGCCGGGGTGGACCTTTACGCTGCCGTGGAAGGAGAGCTGGTGATCGGGCCGGGTACCTGGCGGCTCGTTCCCACGGGCATCGCCGTGGCGATCCCCGAGGGATACGAGGGCCAGGTCAGGCCCCGCAGCGGACTCGCCCTGAAGCACGGCATAGGCATGCTGAACGGACCGGGTACCATCGACGCGGACTACCGCGGCGAGATCGGCATCATCCTGTTCAACTTCAGCGACAGGCCGTTCCCGGTCCATCGGGGGGACCGTATTGCCCAGCTGGTCTTCGCGAAGCTCGCGAAAGCGGGGTTCCGGAAGGTCGACGCTCTGAATGAGACCCGCAGGGGGAGCGGCGGTTTCGGGCACACGGGGACCAAGCAACATCAAGATCGATAGTTCACTATTACTTTTCAAGAGGGCGGTGACATTTACATGCAAAAGATAAGGGAGACATTTATGGTCGTGCTGCTGCTGCTGTTCCTGTCAACCTTGGGCTTTGGCCAGGAGATGAGGGTCACGGAGACGATACTGCCCAACGGTCTGAAGGTCCTGCTCAAGGAAGAGCACAAGTCTCCGGTGGTCACCTTCCAGGTCTGGTACCGGGTCGGGGCGCGGAACGAACGGCTCGGCAAGACCGGCATGTCGCATCTCCTGGAGCACATGATGTTCAAGGGGTCGAAGAAATACGGTCCCAAGCAGTTCTCCCAGGTCGTGCAGCGGAACGGCGGCAATGACAACGCCTTCACGAGCAAGGACTACACGGCGTACTTCGAGAACCTCGCGGCCGACCGCCTCGAGATCGCCATGGACCTCGAGTCTGACCGCATGCAGAACCTCCTTCTGGACCCCAAGGAATTCCTGTCAGAGCGCGACGTGGTGAAGGAAGAGCGCCGCATGCGGTACGAGGACGACCCCACGCAGACCATGGTCGAGCAGATGATGGCAACGGCGTTCTCGGCGCATCCCTACCAGTGGCCGGTGATCGGGTGGATGGCCGATATTGGCAACATAACGCGCGAAGACCTGGAAAAGCATTACCGGACCTACTATGCGCCGAACAACGCGACCGTCGTGGTGGTCGGCGACTTCGACCCGAAGAAGACGCTTGCCCTTGTGGACAAGTACTTCGGGAGCATCCCGCGGGGTCCGGAGGTCCCGAAGGTCGGCGCCGTGGAGCCGAAACAGCTGGGGGAGAAGCGCGTGAAGGTCAAGCAGGAGGCGGAACTGCCGGCGATCTATGCCGGTTACAAGGTTCCCAACCTCACCAGCGCCGATTCCCATGCCCTGAACGTGCTCCAGAGCATCCTGTCGTCGGGAAAGAGCTCGCGGCTGTACCGGTCCCTGGTCTACGACAAGCAGATTGCCCTGTATGCGGGCGGCGACTATGATGATGTCTCCACGGACCCGAATCTCTTCTATGTCTACGCCGGCATCATGCCGGGGAAGAGCGAAGACGAGGTCGAGAGGGCCCTTTACGTTGAGATCGACCGGATGAAGAACGAACCGGTCTCGGATGAGGAGCTTCAGAAAGCGAAGAACCAGGCCGAGGCGAGCTTCATCATGAGCCAGGATTCGATGTTCTACCAGGCGATGCTGCTGGGCCAGTATGAGACCGTGGCGAACTGGAAGCTTTTGGGCGCTTACCTGGACGGCATCAGGGCCGTGAAGAAGGAAGATATCGAGCGTGTGGCCAGGCAGTATTTCACCGAGGACAACCGGACCGTGGGTATCCTGGTGCCGGTGAAGAAACCATGACACGGGGACGGGAGACGGGGAGATCGAGACACGGGACGCGGGAACAGGGGACACGGAGAAACGACAGATGCGGAATGTAAAAAAGTGCGGGAT
Organism: Nitrospirota bacterium; assembly: GCA_963840455.1. Lineage (GTDB taxonomy): Bacteria > Nitrospirota > UBA9217 > UBA9217 > UBA9217 > JAAXXJ01. Next base: position 103,592 of record CAWIYV010000007.1, read on the forward strand.
CGTCGAGACGTATGATATTTTCATTCGCAGCGATCATGCTGTTCTCGCATGGGGGTGCCTGCGGTTCACGCCGCCGAACCGCTGGGCAAGCGCATCGTGCTGGAGAACGGCATGGTCCTCCTGCTCTCCGAGAAGCATGAGCTGCCGGTGGTCACCGTGAGCATGGCCATCAAGGCGGGGGGCGTCGTCGAACCGGCGGACAAGCCGGGCCTGGCGTCCATCACGGCATCGCTCCTGACCCAGGGCACGAAGTCGCGCACGGCGAACCAGATCAGCCGGGAGATCGACTTCATCGGCGGCTCCCTCTCGGTCTCAGGCGGGGACGATTTTGCCAGCGCGAACCTTCGGGTGCTGAAGAAGGACGTCGGGAAAGGCTTCGACCTCCTGGCAGATGTGCTGATGAACCCCGTATTCGACCAGAAGGAGATCGATCGGAAGGTGAAGGAGACCCTGGCTGCGATCCAGCGCCAGAAGGAGGAACCCGAGGTGATCGCCGGCGAGGCATTCACCAAGGCGGTCTTCGGGGCTCATCCCTACGGCAGGACGAACGACGACGTGGCCGCATACCTTCCCCGGATCACGAAACGGGACATCCAGGATTTCTACTCCCAGCGGTACGGTCCGAACGACTGTATCGTCGCCATTGTGGGCGATGTGACCGAAAAAGAGACCGCTGCGCTTCTGCGGCAGCGCTTCGCGGACTGGAAGCCTGCGGAGAAGGGCGAGCCTCCCCATGCCTCCCCTCCCGCGATCACGTCTCTCGCGGTCAGGAAAATGGACAAGAATATCACGCAGGCGAACATCGCTATGGGGCAGGTGGGGATCAGCAGGGAAAACCCTGATTTTTATGCCGTCGTGGTCATGAACTACATCCTGGGAGGCGGAGGCTTCTCTTCCCGGCTCATGGACAATATCCGGGACAACCGGGGTCTGGCCTATGACGTGCACAGCAGCTTTGCGGCCCAGAAGGAGCCCGGCGCGTTCCGCGTATGGACGCAGACGAAGAGCGAGTCGGCGAACGAGGCCATCGCGGAGATCTTCAAGGAGCTGAAACGGATCAGGACCGAGCCGGTATCGGACAAGGAACTGGCCGATGCCAAGGCCTATTTGACCGGCAGCTTCCCGCTCCGGATGGACACGTCCGCCAAGATCGCCGGGATCCTTACGAGCATCGAGATCTACCATCTGGGACTCGATTATCCGCAGCGCTACGCCAGCCTGATCAACGGCGTCACGAGGGAAGACATCCTCCGCGTGGCGAAGAAGTACATCGACCCGGACCATATGGTCATGGTCGTGCTGGGGAACCAGGAAAAGATCAAGCTGAAATATTAGGATGAGGAGCAGAAGTCAGACTTGAAGCTCCCTGCAGCAAGCTACAGGGAATCTTCGACCCTTAAGGAAGTATCCTTATTCTCATCGCTCGCTCCTGGATTTAAGCTCCCTACTGCAAGAGGCGTGGAGCTTCGATCCTTAGGGTAGTGTTTATCCTAATCGCTCGCTAACCCGCAGAAAACTGCGGGGATGCGCTCGCTCCTGGATTTAAGCTCCCTACTGCAGGAGGTGTGGAGCTTCGATCCTTAGGGTAGTGTTTATCCTGATCGCTCGCTAACCCGCAGAAAACTGCGGGGATGCGCTCGCTCCTGGATTCAGGAGACGGGAGAGCTTCAATACCTTCTGGCTTCTGGCTCCTCAAGCTTATGCCTTCAATCAAGATCCTTCCCGACAATCTCATCAACAAGATCGCCGCCGGTGAGGTGGTGGAGCGCCCGGCATCCGTGGTCAAAGAGCTCGTCGAGAACGCCATCGATGCCGGCGCCACGGAGATATTCGTCGAAATAGAACAGTCAGGAAAGCGCCTGATCGTTGTTTCGGACAATGGCAGCGGCATGTCACGGGAGGATGCCCGGACCTCGTTCGAACGGCACGCCACGAGCAAGATAACGTCGGAGTCCGACCTTGAAAGCATCAGGACCATGGGATTCCGCGGCGAGGCGCTGTCCAGCATCGCGTCTGTGGCGCAGGTGACCATGAAGACCGCGCAGAAAGGCGCGAATACGGGGACCCTGGTCCAGATCGAGGGCGGGACGGTCAAGGCGATTGCGGACGCCGCGGCCCCGCAGGGGACCACGATCGAGGTGAACCACCTCTTCTACAACACCCCCGCACGACTGAAGTTCCTGAAAAGCGCAGCCACCGAGCTGTCGCATGTCATTGCCGCCGTGTCCCACCAGGCGCTTGCCCGTCCCGAGATCCGGTTCCGGCTGACGCACAACAAGACGATGCTGCTTGATCTGCCGATTGCAAGCAGCATTCGGGAACGGGCGTTCTCGATATACGGGAACGAACTTGCTGACAGCCTCATGGACTTCGCAGGCGGACGAGATAGCGTCCGGGTCTACGGCCTGATCGCCAGACCGAACTATACCCGCGGGGACCGGACCTATCAGGAGTTCTATATCAATAACAGATATGTGAAGAACGCATCGCTGACCCACGCCCTGTACGAGGCATACAAGGAACTGATCATGCGCGACCGGCATCCAGTCGCGTTCGTGTTCATCGATATCGATCCTCTTCTCGTCGACGTGAACGTCCACCCCGCCAAGGCGGAGGTCCGGTTCCGGAACCAGTCGCAGGTCCACGACCTTGTGCGGGACGTGATCCGTGAGGCCCTGGGGAGCCACGGACGCCCGACTCGGCAGGCGGACATCGGCGGCCATGAGAGCGTACAGGGATATACGGACCGGGTGAAGGAGGCTATCGCTGATTTCACTTCCCGTTCGCCGGAATACGGTACCACACACCCTCTCTCTCCGGGCGAGGGGGCAGGGACCAGGAGCGATGTTCCGCCGCCGCGCCTCCCTGTCGCCGCGTCTTCCCGTGAGCTCTTTCCCTTCGCCCAGGTCCATGACTCCTTCATCGTCGCGCAGTCGAACGACGGCATGGCGCTCATCGATCAGCATGCCGCGCACGAACGGGTGCTGTTCGAAAAGCTCCAGGACCAGTATGCTGCGGGGACGATCCCGGTCCAGGACCTGCTCTTCCCGGTGCAGGTGGAACTCGGCCATGCCGAGAAGGAACTGCTCGCCGAATACCTCCCCGGGCTGAACCGTCTCGGACTGCTCGTCGAGGATTTCGGCGGGGCCACGTTCGTCATCAAGGCCGTCCCCGCTCTCCTGGCCAATGGGGACCATAAAAGGCTTCTCATCGATATCATCGACGAGATCAAGGTCCACGGAAAAAGCGGGAAGATGGATGCGCTTCGCGACGAGGTCCTGAGCGTCATGGCATGCCATCCGGCCATCAAGGTCCACCGCAGGTTGAGCATGCAGGAGATGGAGGGCCTCATCCGGGACCTCTTTGCCTGCCGCATGCCCCACTCGTGCCCCCACGGCCGTCCGACGATAGTGCGGTTCTCGATGGAAGATATCAAGAAGATGTTCAAGAGGACATGATTATGAGGAGGGAAGTTCGATGATGGACTGGCTGACCAATCCGGAAGCATGGATCGCACTTCTGACGCTCACAGCGCTCGAGATCGTGCTGGGCATCGACAACATCATCTTTATCTCCATCCTCGTCAACAGGCTGCCGGATCACCAGCGGCAGAAGGGCAGGGTGCTCGGGCTCGGCTTTGCCATGGTGACGCGCATCCTGCTGCTGCTCTCGATCACCTGGGTCATGAAGCTGACCTCACCGCTGTTCACCGTTCTCGCGAAGGATATCTCGGGGCGTGACATCATTCTCATCGGCGGGGGGCTCTTCCTGCTCTGGAAGAGCACCGTGGAGATCCACGAAAGCCTGGAGGGGGCGGGTGAGGAGCGCACGGCAGGCGCGCTTGCCGGCTTCGCCGCGACCATCGCCCAGATCGCCATCATCGACATCATCTTCTCGCTTGATTCGGTGATCACCGCCGTGGGGCTGGCGCAGGACGTAGCAGTTATGATCATCGCCATCATCGCGGCAGTCGTGGTCATGATGTTCGCGTCGAAGGGGATCGGCGAGTTCGTGGACCGCCACCCGACCATCAAGGTGCTGGCGCTCAGTTTCCTTGTGGTGATCGGGGTCACGCTGATCGCCGAGGGGTTCGGCTGGCACGTGCCGCGGGGATACATCTACTTCGCCATGGCCTTCTCCACGATTGTGGAGATGCTGAACATCAGGATGCGGAAGAAGGCTCAACCGGTGAAGCTGCATAAGGCAGTCGTCGACAAGCCCGAATAATATGCCTTCCGAACAGAAGCCCATCCTCATCCTCGCAGGGCCCACCGCGGTCGGAAAGACCGAAGCCTCGCTCCTGCTCGCCCGGGAGTGGGGTGCGGAGATCGTAAGCGCGGACTCGATGCAGATCTACCGCGGCATGGACATCGGGACGGCAAAGCCCTCTCCGGAGCAGCGGGCGCTGGTCTACCACCACATGATCGATATCGTGGACCCTGCCCAGCCCTACAGTGTCGGCGATTATCTCCGTGATGCGCGGAACGCCATCGACGGCATCCTGAAGAGCGGGGGCACGCCCGTCGTGGTGGGGGGGACGGGCCTGTACATCCGAGCTTTGATGCGCGGGCTGCTGCACGGGCCGCCGGCGGACATGGAGCTGCGGGAGCGGCTCCTGAGGAAGGAATCCGATAACGGCGAGGGAACGCTCTACGCGGACCTCGTCAGGCTCGATCCCGAGGCGGCCATCAAGATCCACCCGAATGACCTGCGGCGCACGATCAGGGCGCTGGAGGTGTACTACATCAGGGATCGGAAGCTTTCGGACCTCCAGAAGACCCACGCCTTTCAAGAGAAGACGCATGCGTTCCGGCTCCTCTTCCTGGTCAGGGGCCGGTCCGAGCTCTACCCGCGCATCGAACAGCGCGTGGACCAGATGATCTCCCTGGGGCTCGAGGACGAGGTCAAGAGGCTGATCCTGAAAGGGTACAGCAGAGACCTCATTTCCATGCAGGCCATCGGATACAGCCATTTTATCGATTATTTCAACAACCGGGCATCCTTCGAGGAGACTGTGGACCTTCTGAAGCGGGACACCAGGCGGTTCGCGAAGCGACAGTTCACCTGGTTCAGGCGGGAGCCGGACGCCCGGTGGGTGGACATCACGGGGCTCGAAACGCCCGGGGAAATAGTGCGGAAGATAAAGAAAACCATTGAAATTCCAGATAACTTGGTATAAGATTGCAAAACTACAAAAATGGTTTGTGCGGTGCGGGATAATACTCTTGTTCCCGCGCCCCGGAGGATTTGATGGGCAAGTCGCAGGTGAATCTGCAGGACATCTTCTTGAACCAGATGCGCAAGGAAAAGATCCCCGTGACCATGTACCTGGTGAACGGAGCCCGCATATCCGGGACCATCAAGGGCTTCGATAACTTCGTAATCCTCATGAAGCAGGAGAACCAGCAGCTCGTTTACAAACATGCCATCTCGACCATCATCCCCGAGAAGCCGGTAGAGCTTCTCGAAGGCATTGAAGCAAAGAAAGAGGCCGACCCGGCATCCGGAACGGCGCAAAGCTAGACCTGTTACCGCAGAGCACGCAGAGACCGTTGAGAAAGGATCTTGTTCCGGGCTGTCCTTTCGAGCACGCTCCGCGGTCTCCGCGGTTAAACTATTTAAGGACATCAAGAATGGCGAAAAGGACCGCACGAACGGAACAGGCGGCTGTCGGTGTCATCGGCGGCAGTGGCCTCTACGAGATCGAGGGGCTCACGAACATCAGGTCCACCAAGGTCGCCACACCCTTCGGAAGACCGTCGGACGACTATATCGTCGGCACGCTCCACGGCATGCGGATCGCGTTCCTCCCGCGCCATGGACGGGGCCACCGCATCATGCCCACGGATATCAACTACCGGGCGAACATCTACGGGATGAAGAAGCTGGGCGTGGAGCGGATCATCTCGGTCAGCGCCGTGGGCAGCATGAAGGAAGAGATCAAGCCGGGGGACATCGTGGTCCCGGACCAGTTCTATGATCATACGAAGCACCGCCGAAGCACGTTCTTTGGGAATGGCATTGTCGCCCACGTGGGGATGGCGGACCCGGTATGCGCCGGCCTCTGCTCGGTGCTGATCGATGCGGGGATCAAGGTCGGGGCAACGGTCCACCGGGGCGGCACCTACCTCTGCATGGAGGGTCCGCAGTTCTCAACCCGGGCCGAGTCCATGACCTACCGCGAATGGAACGTAGATGTCATCGGCATGACGAACGCCACCGAGGCCAAGCTTGCGCGGGAGGCGGAGATCTGCTACAGCACCATCGCCTTGGCCACGGACTATGACTGCTGGCACCACAGTGAAGAGGCCGTGACGGTCGAAGCGGTGCTCGCCGTGATGAAGCACAACATCGAAACGTCCAAGGCCATGATCCGCCGGGCGGTCCAGATGCTGCCAAAGATGCGGGCCTGCGGATGCGGTGAGGCGCTCCGGAACACCATCATGACGCCGGCAAAGCTTGTCCCGGCGAAGACGAAGAAGGACCTCGCGCCGATCATCGGGAAGTATCTGAAAAACAAATAACAAAGCTTTTTTACCGCAGAGGTCGCAGAGGACGCAGATGGTTCATTGATATTGAATTCTTTCTCCGCGGTCTCCGCGTGCTCTGCGGTGAAATGATCTATTATTGTTTTGGAGGTTGTTGTGAGTTTGCTCGTCGTGGGCACCGTGGCCCTGGATTCGGTCAAGACGCCCTTCGGGAACGTGGACAATGCGCTCGGCGGGTCCGCCACCTATTTCTCCACATCGGCCAGCTATTTCACCGACGTGCGGCTCGTGGCGGTCATCGGCGAGGACTTCCCCAAGGAGCACATCAACTTTCTCAAGAGCAAGAGCATTGATGTCCGCGGATTGGAGGTCCAGAAGGGCCAGACCTTCCGATGGAAGGGTGAATACGGTTATGATCTGAACGAAGCCCGCACGCTTGCCACGGACCTGAACGTGCTTGCCACGTTCAAGCCGACCATCGTGGAGGACTACCGGGGCTCCGATGTGGTGTTCCTCGCGAACATCGATCCGGAGATCCAGCTTGATGTCCTCCGCCAGGTAAAACGGCCCAAGCTGGTTGCCTGTGACACGATGAACTACTGGATATCCAGCAAGCTCGACGCCCTGAAGCGGACGCTCAAGGAGGTAGATCTCCTGACCATCAATGAAGGTGAGGTGCGGCAGCTCGCGGGCGAGGCCGGACTGGTGAAGGCGGCGAAGGCCGTCCAGGCCATGGGCCCGAAGACCGTCGTCGTGAAGCAGGGGAGCTATGGGGCGCTCATGTTCCACGAACACAGCGTGTTCAGCGCACCAGCCTATCCGCTCGAGTCCGTGTTCGATCCCACGGGCGCCGGTGATTCCTTTGCCGGAGGTTTCATGGGATACCTGGCGAACACCATGAACTTCACCGAGACGAGCATGCGGCAGGCAGTCATTTTCGGAAGCGTCATGGCGTCGCTGAACGTGGAATCCTTCAGCCTTGACAGGCTGCGCAGCCTGGACTACAAGGAGATCGAGGGACGCTATCGGGAATTCAAGAAGCTTACGCATTTCGAAGATATCTGACATAACGCGTCGCGGGTCCCGGGCCGTATGATCAATCCACAGGGGTAAGGATATTGTATGTTTACCATCAACAATAGTTTGACCGACCTGAAGGTCAAAGAGCGGAATATCTACAAGATACTGTATTCGATGAACAGCCCCCAGGTGGCGACTCCAGAGCTGGGTGTCGAAGAAGCGCGGTGTTATGTTCTGTTCTTCAGTGAAGGGCAGAACCTGTCGGCGTACATCGGCCTGTACCTTCCCGGCACCGACAGGAAGATCTTTTACGCGTATACGTCCAACCCGTTCCCGTTCGAAGCGGGGCCCGAAGTCGAAGTGGAAGCAACGGGCTTCGCCGAGGACATGGGGTTCCTGCTTGATGAGATCAGCGTGAGCGGCATGCCGGTCGATGACCGCAATCGGTGGATCGAGGAGCAGTACATCTTCGGCTATAAGAAACCGGAGCTTGAAAAAGCTGCCGTCGAGGTGAAGGAAGAGGAGAAGCCGGTTGCGGCCACCAAGGAAGAGGCCCCCGCGGCTCCGCCGAAAACGGAAACTCTAGCGACCCCTGCTCCTGCAGAACCTGCTCCCGTAGAACCTGCTGCTGCAGTACCGGCACCTGCTGCCAAGCCGGTGCCTGCTTCGGCGCCGTCCCCGGAGCCTGAGTCGCCTGCAGTTCCCGTGCTGAATGTTCCGACGCCACAGCCGCAGCAGCAGTCCTATCCCCCGTATCAGCAACAGCCGCAGCAACAGGGGCAGCCTGCGCCGCCTCAATATCCGCCACAGCAGCCCCTGCAACAGCCGCCGCAATATCCTCTTCAGCAGGGTCAACCGTACGGCCAGCCGCAGCAGCCCTACGGCCAGCCGCAGCAGCCCTACGGTCAGCCGCAGCAGCCCTACGGTCAGCCGCAGCAATACCCTCCTCAACAGGATAAACAATACGGTCAGCCTCAACAACCCTATGGCCAGCCTCCACAGGCGTATCAGCAGTACCCGCCGCAGGCGCCGCAGCACGGACAGCCGGTCCCGAGCCTGTACCCGCCGCCTCAGCCTCCTCAGCAGGTCCATATTCCGCCGGCAGCACCGCCGCAGAAAAAGACCGCGCCTGCAGCGCCGCCCAAAGCGCCGGTTGTCAAGAAGAAGGCCCAGAAGTCCGCTTCCCCGCCGCCGCCCCGTGGAGAAGAGCCCGAGGAAGAGGTGCCCGTCGAAACCGAGATGGTTCCCGCTCCCCAGCGTCCGTCCAGTTTATTCGAGGAGGCCCTCAAGGAAGGGGTGGTGAAACCGCCAAGACCCAAAGCAGCAAAGGCGGTCCGCAGTGCAGCAGGAGTCGTTGCGAGGGATAAAGAAGCCCTTGCCCGACTGCTTTCGTCATTTTGAATCCAGGAGCGAGCGCATTCCCGCAGCTTGCTGCGGGGTTAGCGAGCGATGAGAGTAAGGATACTTCCTTAAGGATCGAAGATTCCCTGTAGCTTGCTGCAGGGAGCTTCAATCCAGAAAACTGGCTCGATTCCCGTCGTGTGCTGCGGGGGCTTCAACGTCCTGTTCCTGCGCTTTTCCCGGGACGGCTCGAACGATCAACGTGAAGAAGGATGAATCCGTAGACATCGAAGGGTCCCTGCGGTTCCGCAGCGGCGCATATCAAAGGAGCAAATGCATGAGAAGATTGTTAGCAACCATCCTTGTTCTGGCGCTTGCCGGCTGCGCTACGACCGGCACGACGACGGACAAGACCAAGATGGCTGAAGGATACTATGGACGGGGGCTCTCGCACCTGCAGAACAAGGATTACGAAAAGGCGCTGGTTGAGTTCCAGCGTTCGATCAATACTGATCCGAAGTACAAGATGTCCTACTATGCCACGGGCATGGTCTACGATTTGATGGGCAAGTACGGGGACGCTGAAAAGAACTATAAAGAAGCGCTCGATATCGATTCCGAGTTCTCCGACGCTCATAACGCCCTGGGCACGGTCTACATGAAGCAGAAAAAGTGGAAGGAAGCCCTCAAATCCTTCCAGCGGGCGCTGAACAACAAATTGTATGCAACGCCGAACATCACTTATGTTAATATGGGCGACGTCTATATGACCCTGGAGGATTATCCAAAGGCGGCCGAAGCATATCGTGAGGCAAAACGGTACGCGAGCCAGGATTACATCATTTACCGCCTTGGTATGGCCCTGATGAAGGCGGGCAGCACGAAAGAGGCCATCGGTGAGTTTCAGGAAGGGGTCACCCTGACCCCGAAGAATTCGGAAATGCGGCTTGCCCTCGCCCTTGCGCTCCTTAAAGACGGCAACAAACGGTCCGCGCTCGCGGAATTCCGGAAGGTCGTCGAGCTTGATCCGCAGAGCGATAGTGCGAAGGTCGCCAGGGACTACATCAGAACGCTGGACCCCGCAGCTGCGAAAAAACAGAAAACATTGTAACTCCGAGGAAATAGAATGGGCACATTAGGATCCTATTTGCGATCAGCGCGGGAAGTTCGGGGCCTGGACCTCCGGGACGCCGCACAGCAGACGCGCATCAGCATCAGCTACCTGAAGGCCATCGAGGATGAGGATTTTTCCAAGCTGCCTGGCGAGGTCTTCGTCAGGGGATTTTTGAAGAACTATGCGAGGTTCCTCGGTCTTCCTGACGATGAGGTCATGAAACGGTACGGCGAGCTCGGCAAGCCCCAGTCCGCCCCCGCTTCAGCGCCGGTCCCCGATGCTCCCCGGGTGGAGCAGCAGAGGCACGAGCCTGTGGAGACGCATGCTCCCGGACCGGAGCCTGCGCATCCAGGCCGCATGGGGGTGGAGCCGTTCCTTTGGGCCGGAGCTATCGTCATCGGACTGGTTGTCTTCATCCTCACCGCCATGCCCGCGAAGAGGCCTGCCAATAAAGAGGCCGGTTCCGCTGTCTCGAAGACCACGGCGACCGAGCATGTCCAGACCGCCTTGACCCCGACGGGAATTCCGGAAAAGTTGTACCTCAATATTGTCGCGCTTGAGGACGTGTGGGTGCTTGTCAGGACCGATTCCAGCCCTCAGAAGAAGGCCACCCTGAAGAAGGGGGAGAGCGTGACCTGGAGCGCCGATGAACGATTTCTGCTGAGCTACGGCAGCGTGGGCGCGGCGAAACTGGAGCTGAACGGGAAAGAGCTGGTGGTGAACGGACCAAAGAACGCCATTGTGCGCGACCTGATCATTACCTCGGCAGGGATCGCCTTCCAGAAGGTGGAGTCCGAAAAGCCGAAACCGCTCAAGCCGAAGCCGGTGACCCGGGTGACGCCTACGGCCCAGCCGCAGCTCACTCCGCAGATACCCATGACTCTTGAACCGCAGGCCCCGGCGCCGCCGGCATCTGAGCCCACACAGGAACGGGCGACTCCCGTGGCGCCGATCTTCCCGCCCCCCCCGGACTAACCGTTCAGCTGCGGGCTGACCCTTGACAATAAGGGGTCTTTTGATATGATCTTGCATTAATCGTTTAAGGAAAGGGGACCACATATGAAAAGAACGTTGTCGTTGATAGCGCTTGCAGTGACGCTCATCGCAACGCCGGCTATGGCAAAGGAAGGGTTCTACCTGGGTGTGAACCTGCTGTTTAACGACATCAGCGGGGATATCAATTCAGGGGACACGTTTGATAGTGGGGACGGATTGGGTCTGCGCGGCGGATATGGTCTGAACCGGTATCTTGCGATCGAGGCGGGTATCTGGAAGACGAGGCATGACCTGAAATATGGCGGGAATGCCGCCGACTTGAAGGCGGGAACGCTCGACCTCAAGATCAACTTTCCGCTCTCCGGAAGTCATATTGAACCCTATCTGCTGGCAGGTGTAGGGACCTATACCCTCGAGCAGAACGGTTTCTCTGAGGATGGCAAGGGCGGCCGGATTGGCATTGGTATGGACATCTACCTGTTCCCTGAAATGAACTTCAATGTTGGGCTGACACGGAACAATGTCACTTTTACGCACAATGGCAACGATGTGGACGGAAAGATCACGACTCTTGATTTCGGCTTCACCTACCACTTCATCTAGCGGCTCAGTCGTACATTCACCGTAGCCGGCATCACATGATGCCGGCTATTTCCTTTTCCACAGACCGGCCATGTTCTTTACATGGCTTCCTTCCCAGTAGACACGGCCGCATCCCCTGCACTCGAAGAATGTCGTCACTGTTCTCAGCACATGCTCGGGAACCCGATCCCTTGCAATATCCCTGTCCAGCGGGGAAAGCTGCTGGTTGCAGACAGAACAGCGGGTCAGGAACCCTGCCGCGGGCAGGGAGAAAGCGTCGAGTACCTGCTGAACCTGGTCATCGACATGGTCGCTCTTGATCAGGATGTGGTTCCGGGCGAGGGGGCGGGCGGCAAGACCAGTGTCGCGGGTAAGGATGACACGGCCCTGCTCCAGGGCAAGGCGGAGGATCTCATTGTCCGCGAGGGTGTGGTCGTACAGCACATCAAAGCCGAGAAGACGGAGTCGCTTCGCGAGACTGCCCAGCATGGCATCGGCGATAAAGTTCATATGACCATTTTACCACAGAGGACGGACAGGAGAAGAGGTGGAGGATGCGGATCTGCGAGGATGAACGCGGATAGGGCAAAGAATATAAGCAGGGTATAACTATAATAAAAGAATTGGTTTTTAATCCGCGTCAATCAGATTTGATCCACGTTCCAAATTAGCTCTTCCCGTTTATTCGAATCGTTTCAACCGTAGCGAGTTCGTCACCACGCTGACCGAGCTGAAGGCCATGGCGGCCGAGGCGTACATGGGGTTCAGCAGGCCAGCGGCGCCGAACACGGGATACAGGGCCCCGGCAGCAACGGGAATGCCGATGACATTATAGAAGAACGCCCAGAAAAGGTTCATCCTGATGGTCCTCATGGTCCGGCGGGACAACCGCATGGCCGTCGCCACTACGCGAAGATCGTCCTTGATCAGGGTGACGTCCGACGCCTCGATGGCAACGTCCGTGCCTGTGCCGATGGCGATGCCTACGTCTGCCTGGGTGAGGGCCGGTGCGTCATTGATGCCGTCCCCGACCATGGCGACCACGCGCCCCTCGGCCTGAAGCTTCTTCACCACGTCCATCTTGTCATGAGGAAGAACCTCGGCCAACACCCGGTCGATGCCCAGTTCCTTGGCGATGGCTTCGGCCGTTCGGCGGTTGTCGCCGGTCAGCATCACGACCTCGAGACCCAGCGCCTTGAGGCCGGCCACGGCCTCTTTCGAGTGCTCCTTCGGCGTGTCCGCAACAGCGATGATGCCCATGGCCCTTCCGTCGATTGCCACGAACATGGGCGTCTTGCCCTGCGAGGAGAGCCGTGCAGCTTCAGTGGAAAGGGGGCCGAGATCCACCTTCCGGTCCGCCATCAGTTTCTCGTTCCCCAGAGCGACCTCCCTGCCCATAACCACTGCCTTGATACCGTGGCCGGGAAGCGCCTCGAAATTATCAGACTGCTCGAGCGAGATGCCTTTGTCCTGAGCGCCCTGGACGATCGCCTCGCCCAGTGGATGCTCAGAGCCTTTTTCCGCTGAACCAGCGAAGAAAAGGATGTCCTTCTCGCTCGAACCATGGACCACAACATCGGTCACTTTCGGTTCGCCGCGCGTGAGCGTGCCGGTCTTGTCCAGTACGATGGTGTCGATCTTCTGTGCCCGTTCGAGGCTTTCCGCGTTCTTGAACAGGATGCCCTGCTCGGCGCCTTTGCCGGTTCCGACCATGATTGCCGTGGGTGTGGCGAGACCCATTGCACAGGGGCAGGCGATGATGAGTACGGCGATGAAGTTCACGAAGGCAAAGGTGAACCTCGTCTCTGCAGCGCCGACGAAATACCAGATGAGGAACGTCACGATCCCGATGGAGATGACCGTGGGTACGAAGATGCTCGAGATGTAGTCTGCCAGCCGCTGGATGGGCGCCTTGGACCCCTGCGCCTCCTGGACCATGCGGATGATCTGGGCCAGCATGGTGTCCTTGCCGACCTTGTTCGCTTCGAAGGTGAAGGACCCTGTCTTGTTGATGGTCGCACCGATGACCGTGTCACCCGTCTTCTTGTCGACGGGAAGGCTCTCGCCGGTAAGCATGGACTCATCGACAGACGAATACCCGTTCCGGATAATGCCGTCCACCGGGACCTTCTCGCCCGGCCGGACGATGATAAGGTCTCCTGCCTCCACGTCCTCGATCGGGATGTCCTGTTCAACGCCTTCCCTGAGCACGCGGGCAGTGCGAGGCTGGAGGCCCATGAGTTTTTTGATGGCCTCACCTGCACGGCTCTTGGCTCGCGCTTCAAGAAATTTACCGAAGAGGATCAACGTGATGATCATCGTGGCCGTGTCATAGTAGGCGCCGCCGTGGGCAGCGTAATGACCCAGAAGGGCGGGGAAGAAGGTGAGCACGACGCTGTAACCATAGGCTGCAGAGGTACCGACGACCACGAGGGTGTTCATATTCGTGCTACCGTGTTTGAGCGAGGCCCAGGCGTTCTGGTAGAAGTGGCGGCCTGCCCAGAACTGGACCGGCGTGGCCAGAAGGAACAGAATGAACCACATGGTCTGGCGGGGGAATAACGACAGGCCCGGTACCATGTCCTGCATGCTGCCGATCATGACGAGCGCGGACAGGGTCGCGCTGACGACAAGCTTGGTCTTGAGCTCCCTGAGCTCACGTTCCCGCGCTTCCTTCTCTATGTCCAGGGCTGAGCGGCCCTCGACCTGCTCGGGTAGCCTGAATCCTTCGCGTTCGATAGCGCGGCGGATGTCACGGAGACCGATCTGGCCGGGGATGTATTCCACGTCCGCGGTCCCTGCAGTAGGGTTCACCGTGGCCCTGAGCACGCCGTCGATGGCGCCTGCGATACGCTCAAGCTCAGAAGATCGCGACACGTCAAGGTCGATGACCGGGATGGTGACCGTCTCCGTGACCGCCTGGTAGCCGGACTCGTGAATGCTGGACACGAACTTCTCGAGACCGGTGACAGAAGGGTCGTATTCGATGACCGCCTTCTCGTTCGCGTAGTTGACGTTCGTGCTCTGAACGCCCACGAGCTTCGAGATGTCCTTCTGGATCGCGGCTGCGCAGTTGACGCAGGTCATGCCTTTGACCGGGATGACGGCTTTCTTTGTTTCCATTGATTTCATATTACCACAAAGCAGCTTTTGGACAAAGGGTGAAGCGGCTGGAAATGCGGGAATAGAACAGGATTTGATTGCACGGAGAGAGCGAAAGATCGAAGAAACGGGGCTCGGCGTGTTCTTGTTAATCGACAGTAGGGCGCACTGGCAGGGCACTACTTCCGCTTATAGAACGGCAGTGAAACGATCTTCGCCGCGATCTCCTGGTCCTTCACTTCGATCTCGATCTCCTGGCCGGGCTGGGCATAGCGGACGGACACGTAGCCGAGGCCGATGTCCTTGCGGCGATGAGGGGAGTGTACCGCGCTGGTAGCAATGCCGATCTCGCGGCTTTCGGAGAATATGGTGGCGCCAGGCTTGGGAAGGCCTTTGTCAAGCAGTTCATAGCCGACGATGGTTTCTTTGACGCCCTCGGTCCTGCGCTTCACGATGGTGTCCTTGCCAATGAAGTCCTTTTTCAGGTCAACGACTGCCATGAGGCCAGCCTCGATGGGGGTGCGGTTCTCGTCGATGTCGTTCCCGTAGATGACGTAACCTGCTTCGAGTCGCAGCATGTCCCGGCAGGTCATGCCGCAGGGGAGGAGGCCTGTGTCTTTACCAGCCGCCAGAATTGCAGTCCAGAGGCTTGCTGCCTGGCCTGCCGGCAGGAAGATCTCGTAACCCCGCTCTCCCGTGAGTCCGGTCCGTGAGACCGTGACGGGTATGCCTGCCAGTGTGATCGTTTTGGCCTGTTTCTGCCTGATCTTCTTGAAGTGTTCTCCGGCCACAGATTCCAGCAGCGCGTCGGCCTTGGGGCCTTGCAGGGCGAACTGTGCGAGCGCTCCTGACAGGTCCGTCACCTGGACGTTCTTGCCGGCGTGGTTCTCGATCCACTTCAGGAGCTTTTCCGTACAAACAGCGTTCGTCGTGACAAGGAACCGCTTGCCCGGCTGAGCTGGCGGAAGCTTGAAAACGATGGCATTATCCAGGATGCGGCCGGACTCGTTGCAGAAGAGGCCGTACTGGGCCGAGCCGTCGGTGAGCTTGGTCACGTTGCGGGTGAAAAGCGACTGGAGCAAAGACTCGGCGCCGGCGCCCGAGACCTCGATCCTGCCGAGGAAGCCTACATCGAACAGGCCCGCGGCGGCGCGGACAGCGTGGTGCTCGTCAGCAGGGTCCCCGAACTGGACAGGCATCATCCAGCCCTGGAACTCGGCCATTTTCGCAGCACACTGGCTATGGATGGAGTGCAGCGCGGTCTGTTTCATCGATCTCTCCGATCACCGTACGGGTAATGTCAACCGGCTCAGGAACAGGGGGGGTCAATCCTTGATTCTGAAGCGCTCCGGGTCCCGCTTCGGGTCGGAGAGATGATGGAGGTCCTGGGGCTTGAACGCGCCTTTCTCGGTGATGATCGCCGTGATGTACCGGGCAGGGGTGATGTCGAACGCCGGGTTCAGCACGTTCACGCCATCCGGGGCGATCTGCGTCTTGCCGAGCACGTGGGTCACCTCGCGCGGGTCCCGCTCCTCAATGGGGATGTCGAAGCCCGTCGCCGTATCGTAATCGACGGTCGAGAAGGGGGCCGCGACATAGAAGGGGATGCCGTGCTCCTTGCACAGCACCGCCAGGGGATAGGTGCCGATCTTGTTGGCAACGTCGCCGTTCCGGGCAATGCGGTCGGCGCCGACGATGGCAACATCGACCATATCGCGGTACAGGAGGTAGCCGGCCATGCTGTCGGTCACGAGCGTGCACGGGATCTTCTCCTCCATGAGCTCCCACGCTGTGAGACGCGCGCCCTGGAGCACGGGCCGGGTCTCGTCGATGTAGACGTGGATCTTCTTGCCTTCCTCGACTGCCGCGCGCATCACGCCCTCGGCCGTTCCGTAGCCCGCCGTGGCGATGGAGCCAGCATTGCAGTGCGTGATGATGTTGTCCTCGTCGGCAATGAAGGCTGCGCCGAAGGCCCCGATGCGCTTGTTCGTTGCGATGTCCTCATCGAGCATCTTCTGCGATTCCTTCACGAGCAGCTCGCGGATGGCGTCGAGAGGCAGCTCCTTGTTCTTCTGGACGAACGATTTGATCCGCTCGATGGCCCAGAAGAGGTTCACCGCCGTGGGACGGGTAGCGGCCATTTCGCCGCAGATGGCCTCGAACTTCGGCCAGAAGTCATCGAAGCCAGATGCCTCGACCTGCTTAGCGCCGAGGGCCAGGCCCATGGCGGCCGAGACGCCGATGGCCGGAGCGCCTCGCACCCAGAGCTCTTTGATGCCGCGTGCGACAGTCTGGTAGTCCCTGCATTCCTGGTAAACCGTCTCGAAGGGGAGTTTTGTCTGGTCAAGCATCATAACGATGCCGTTCTTCCACTCTACCGTGGGGATCATGAAGGGTCTCCTTTTGGGGATATGAACCGGTTCCGATGTACTACTATAAAGGATGCAAGCGTGGTTGTCAAAAAAAATCGGGGAAAACGCCGATAAAAAGGCGCCCGGTGCTTAGGAACAGCGCTGGACCGCCAGCGTCCCCGAGCGGCCGTCCACGATACCCTCCGCCAGGTCGCATATGGGCAGGGACGAGGGGTCCTGCAGGAGGCCTAGGACGACGTCGCGCAGCAGCATGGACCGGACACCGCGGGCCTTCGCCTGCCCCAGGAAACGGCGGAACAGGGAGAGGTATTTCATACCCTCGAGCTCGGCATGGATGGTCAGTACGTTCGGTATGCCGGGCTTGAGCAGGGAAAGATAGTGATCAACGAGACGCTCCTCGGGATACTCGGGTCTGCCCAGGAGCTCGTCCAACGTCGGCAAGGTGGTCGGGACCTGCAGGGTCTTGAAGGTCCGGCCGCCGCATTGCGGAAAGAACGGGTGGGTCCCCCGTGCATCGCTGGCGTAGAGCAGGCCCGCCTCATCATATACGCCGAGGCTCAGCGCGTTGGCCTGCCAGCCTGCTGCGCCCGCTGTCCGGGCCGGCTCGCCGAAGATGCGCTCGAACTCCTTCCGGGCCTTCCCGAACTCTTCCCGAACTTCGTTCTCGCTCATGTTTACGAGCCCGTCCTGCCAGCGTATGTGGTCGTAGCAGTGGATGCCCGGTTCGTGGCCCCTGTCCCGGACCTGCCGCATGACGGCCTCGTTCCGCCTGCCTATGTGCGGCCCGGGGAGCAGCACGCCATTCAGGAGGGTGCGTATGCCGTAGACGCTGACCACGCTGGTCCGCGAGACCTTGGCGAAGAACCCGGGACGGAAGATGCGCTTGATGGCCCTGCCCGTGTTGTCCGGGCCGAGGGAGAACAGGAAGGTCGCCTTGACGCCGAAATCATCGAAGAGCGACAGGAGGTTCGGCACGCCGATGCGCGTGCCGCGGTCGGTGTCGATGTCGATCTTGATGGAGAGGAGGGGACTAGTCATTGTGTTTACTGGTTAACGCGCGCCTGACGCGCCGCTTTTGGCGCGTTGCTGTCGAGGCGCAGGTTGGGACATTTGCATGGATAGAGACGGCTTAGATGTGAGCTAAGGCAGGTAATCTTTTTATCTTCTTTATCTCTTTTGCAGTTGATGAGTGGGTTACATGATATAAATCCCAAGCCAGCTGCAAATTAAGCCAAAACTGCGCCTCCATGCCAAATAATTTCTCCAGACGAAGTGCTGTGTCAGGAGTGATTCCTCGCTTCGCATGAATCAGTTCATTAACGCGAGGGTATGAAACTCCGAGCTTTTCCGCCAACTCGCTCTGTGTTATTTTCAGAGGCTTGAGAAACTCCTCCAACAACATTTCGCCGGGGTGCGTCGGCGGACCATATTTAGGTATACGTACCATCTTCTTCTCCTTCACTCGTCAGTGGTAATCGGTGATTTCTACGTTTTCCACGCCATCATCCGTCCACACAAAACAAACGCGGAACTGATCGTTAATCCGTATGCTATGCTGACCCTTCCGATCATGTTTAAGGGCTTCCAGTAAATTCCCCGGTGGAATTTTCAAGGATTCCAGGGAAACAACTCCATTTAGCTGATCAAGTTTTCGCTGTGCTATACGCCAGATTTGCTGCGGACAGGTTTCTCTAGCTTCTTTGGTGTTTCTTCTGTCAAAGATGTCCTCAGTGCCCTTGTCGCGAAACGATTTTATCACCAGGCGTCCCCATCGGCTTAATCCATCACTACGATAGATTATAACGGATACCGTTATATATGGCAACAGCTATTTGACTGTCATAACCGGCATCTTACTGCACCAAAGATAATACCGAAACCGCCACAAAACAAGCAGGTTAGTAATGGCGGTGGACCGGCATAAGGATTCGATGCAACATTCATGGCACCAACCTGAATGAGTCGAAGCCAGGCGCCCCCAAAAAATAATGCAAAGCCAATCAGGGCAAAAAGAAACATCCGCAAATACAATTGTGTTCTCGATTTGGATTCGGAATTATTGTCGCTCGTCATGAATGTACCTCGCACAATACAACGACAGTGCTCACTTGCGTGTGCAGCATGTCAGGTGGAGCACATTGTTAGACAGTTTCGTTTTGAGGCTACGATTGTCACATGCTTGCCAAAGACATGAACCTGCAACGTATAGACTTTTCACTCTCCTTTACCAGGTTTGAGTAGCAGAATCGATGGTAACGGCTAAGGTGGCTCGCAGCCAATTGAACTTTGCTTTCATGAAATCAAAATCAGGTCCGGATGTGATGAAGGTCGCCTTTCCCTTGATCAAAAACCCGGCACCTGCCCCGTGCAAGCCCTTAACCTTGCTGCTTCCCAGCGTAATCAACACATTCGGGTTGTGGGCAATGTTAGCCTCTGTCCTATGCATGTAACCCGCAGGAATAAACAATCGTCCGTCTGACGATATTCTGATGTAGCTATTCCAGGTGTTGACCATATGCGGCCCATCCTTTCCCAATGTCGCAATGGCAACAACCCCATCTTGTTTCATAATTTCCAGCAGTTTTTCCGGGATCATCGTGATACCTCCTATTGTTTCTATTGTTTGGCTCGTTGTTCTGTCTAACGTTTGATATGAGGGGTGCACAAAAGGCGCAGCCTTTTGGGCATCCCCTCGATGGAAGGGCTAGGCATCGCCCGCGGCGTCGAGCATGGGTTTGAATCCGGCGGCAATAAGGCGTCTCCCGTCGAAGGTAGGTGGCTGATGCGCAAACTGCATGCGTGGATCACTCGTAAGATTCTCCATGCCTGCGTCTCTCGTGGCCTTATCTGGCCACTCTACGAACGACATCACGACGGTTTCGCCCTTACGTGCTCCTGCAGCTTGAACGAAGGTCCCATACTGTTTGGACTCCTGTCTTGCGTCGGTCGCATGGTACGACGAGGCTTCTGGTCCAGAGTCATCCAGCCAGCACTCGACCACGCGCGTTGCACCGTACTCTCGTAGTACCTCAGCAGAGATACGCGCCAGTTCCTCGTAGGCTGTTCTGTTCTCGATTGGAACTGGTGCGAGGTAGCAGTCAATGTAGGACATGCGCTGTCTCCTGATGCGAGGCCTAACGCGCGCGTGAGGAGCGTGCTTTTCGCGACTCACTCGACGCGCTGGTTGGACGGAATGTTCAATCGACGTAGTAGAACCACCCAACTGATGAAACGATAGAATTGTTGAATTGTATCTTGACGATGTCCTCTCCAGGATCATCGACATTATATACGGGTATATATTTGAAGATGGCCCCATCCACACTAGTCGGATCTCCGAACTTTTCCTTTATTGTTTTCTCGTCCTGGCCAATAAGTTCTGGCAACAGACCTGGTCGATTTTCTGTGAGGCGGACGGTAAGTAACATTTCTTTTTTGAAGGAAGGGACATCATAGATGCGTACGACAAGCCCTTTATATGTAAGGGTATGGATTTGATCGATTTGTTTAGGATTGTGACGGTTTGTAAGTTGCTCTGTGCTTATAATAGAAGGAGGGCCGAGCTTGGATTGAACTGAACTGGGGCTTTCTCCGAGATTCTTCATGGGAGCGCTAATCAACTCATTAATGTGCTTAATGAACGCAGCTTTTCTTTCCGCTGGTGTCTCTCGGTGACATGAAATCACGGATAGAATGTAGAGTATCAACAGACAAGTAGATAGATATTTGCTTTTGTTCATCGTAATTATCACAGTACAACCAGTTATTATCTGTGGGACTTATCGTAGCATAGACTAGCCGCTCGGTCAACGAAGTAGGAAATAATTGAGGGCCTATTAAATTGATTTTATTACATTTGGGTCAAACGGCTAACATGCACTTTATGGAATATCTGAAAATCCGAAATAACATGCAAATTCGGAATATCCTTTTGAGGGGGGATAACAGCATGGAGCCCATCCCGAATGACATTCTGACGCAGTTTAATGCAGTATTGGCTCTAAAAGCCGTTCCGTCGGCATCGCACGACGATTACCGGAAGTGGTTGCGCTATTTTCTTGATTACCGGCTCAAGTATCCTCCACCGGAGCAGAGATCGGAGCAGGTACGATTGTTCATCGAGAAGCTCCGCTCGAAAGGCGAGTCCGGCAGGTCCCTAAACGACGCTGCGCATGCTCTCTCGCTCTTCTTCGCGCTGCGATCGCCACAGGCCGGAACAACTGCTCTCGCAGGGGATCAGATGCGGTCGCTTGGCATCGCCGAGATATCGTCGGTTGCGCGCGGCGTTCCATTGGCAAAGCAGGGTGCGCGGGAAGTCGATTCCGGCGGGTATGTCGCGGCAGCGGCAGGAAAGATGCCGCAAAACAGGGGCGGCAGGAAATATAACGAGTGGTGGTCCCTGGAAAGGGCAAGATCGCCTGAATGGGATGCTGTCGTCATCGATAGGCTGGCAGGAGAGATCAAAGCGCGGCACTATTTAAGCTCCAAAATGAAAGAGCATAGAGCTTCGATTCTCAAGGTGTAAGCATAATCGTATCCGCTCGCTCCGCTCACTCCAGAATTCGCGTAAGACGCTGAAGGCCTATGCCGGCTGGTCGCGAAAGTTCCAGATCTACCTGAAGAACAAGCCGCCCCAGGACCTGTCAGCTGATGATGTGAAGTCCTATCTGACCCATCTCGCCGTCCAGTGCAAAGTGTCGGCGTCTACCCAGAACCAGGCCTTCAACTCGCTCCTGTTCCTATTCCGGCACATACTGAAGCGGGACTTTGGCGACCACAAGGACATTCCGCGAGCAAAGCGTTCGAGCTATATCCCCGTGGGGCTCACGCGCCAGGAGATCGATTCGGTCCTTCAGCATCTGACGCCCTCCTCTGACCTGGTCGTGAAGCTCCTGTACGGGTGCGGCCTGCGGCTTTTCGAGTGCGCCAAGCTTCGTCTCGAAAATTTCAATATCGAGGCAACATGGTTGCCCGAATAATAAGATTTCACCGCGAAGGCGCGAAGGACGCGAGGACGTCCATAGGAGGGACCCAGTGAGAGATATCGAAACTATCGCCTCAAAGATCGTTGCAGCTGCAATGAAAGTCCATACTGTTCTGGGCCCAGGCTTGTTGGAATCAGCCTATCAGAAATGTATGCAATATGAATTGCAGAAAGACGGGTTAAAGGTAGCGTGTGAAGCGGCTTTGCCGATCGTTTATGAAAAGATAACCATTGATGCGGGTTATCGAATTGATATGATGGCAGATGACATGATTATCATCGAAAATATAACGGTGGAAAAACTGCTGCCGATCCATGAGGCTCAATTGCTGACATATTTGAAGCTGAGAAGCTGCAAGCTGGATTCCTTCTTAACTGGAATGTACCGCGTAGGAAAGATGGTATCAAGAGGATGGTCAACAATCTATGAAGGTTGCGTCTCAATGTTAAGGTTTCCTCGCGTTCCTTGCGCCTTCGCGGTAATGAATTGTCTGGCTTCGTTTCGCATGCCTTCCGCCACCTATCTCCTGCAGGCCAATTACGATATCCGCACCATTGAAGCTCCTTGCAGCAAGCTGCAGGGAGTCTTCGATCCTCAAGGTTATAATATTTATTCTAATCGCTCGCTCACCCCGCAACTGTCTACAGGGCTTGCTCTCGCTCCTGATTCAGGAATTGCTCGGCCATACCGATGTCCGGACCACGATGATCTACACGCACTGCGTGCCGAGCAGGACGATCAAGGAACTGAAAACCCGCTCGATTTCTGAGCGGGCCTTTGGCGGAGCATAACGTGGTTGAAGCCCCGATCAAGTTCGGGGTTGGCTCTGCGGCGACAATGTTAAAACAACTAATCCAGCTGCAGGCCGGGCCGCGCGAGGTGATAGTCCAGGGTCTTCCGGAGCGCAGCCGTGAGGTCCGTGGTCGGCTTCCAGCCGAGGTACTGTTCCATGTTCCTGATGGACGGCACGCGGGTCTGGATGTCCTGGTAGCCTGCGCCATAGTAGTCGCCCGAGCTCACGGTCACGATCTTCACCGCGTCGGCCATCTTCGCATAGGCGGGATAGGTCCTGATGAGCTTGATGAGCGTCTCGGCAAGCTCCTTGATGGACATGTCGTTCTTCGGATTGCCGATGTTGAAGATGCGTCCGTCGGCCGCATTGTCCCTGTTCTCGATGATGCGGTCCAGCGCGTCGATGCCGTCATCGATGTAGGTGAAGCTGCGGCGCTGGGCCCCGCCGTCCACGAGCTGAATGTCCTTGCCGCGCAGGATGTTCCCGATGAACTGGGTGAGCACGCGCGAGCTGCCTTCCTTGGGCTCCAGGATGTTGTCCAGCTTCGGGCCGATCCAGTTGAAGGGCCGGAAGAGGGTGTACCGGAGACCGTGCTTCATGCCGTAGGCGTGGATCACGCGGTCCATAAGCTGCTTGGAACAGGAGTAGATCCACCGTGGCTTGTTGATGGGCCCCAGGACGAGGTTCGAGGTCTCTTCGTTGAACTCGGCGTCAGCGCACATGCCGTACACCTCGGAGGTGGAGGGGAAAACCACCCGCTTTTTGTACTGAACGCATTTCCGGACGATGTCGAGGTTCGCCTCGAAGTCCAGTTCGAAGACCCGGAGCGGGTCCAGCACGTAGGTCGCGGGCGTCGCGATGGCCACGAGCGGGATGGCCACGTCGCATTTCCGGACATGGTACTCGATCCACTCCTTGTTGATGGTGATGTCGCCCTCGACGAACCGGAACCGGTCATGGCCCAGGCACTGGTCCAGCTTGTCGCTGGCCATGTCCATGCCGTACACCTCCCAGTCCCTGTGCTTCAGGATGTGCTCGGTCAGACTGTTTCCGATGAATCCGTTCACGCCGAGGATGAGAACTTTGAGGCTCATGAGGGTCTCCTGATAAACATGCTTGTTGAATTCAGAAGCGAGCGCATTCCCCGTAGCTTGCTGCAGGGAGCTTCAATGAATCTCGTAATTTTATGAGCGCGTCATTCCCGTGCAAACGGCGATCCAGTCATGTATCAATGATCCTGGCTTCCCGCTTCCGCTGGAATGACGAGAAATATATCGATCAGTATGCATCAGCGGCTTTTCTCTGTGTCCCCGGTGGTGAACGTTGTCAGGTTTTATCTTCAGTCGTGTGGTCTCCCGAGTACCACACCAGTCCTTAGGTCATGGGTCACATCGGCAGCGGATTCTTCGTGGTCGCCTTCCCACTGGTACCGGGTGATCTCGAGCGACCCTGAACCTGTTGCCACGCGGAGCGGATCGGCCGAAAGGACCGTTCCCGGCTTTCCCTCTCCCCGGCCGAGCGGCTTTGCCTGCCAGATGAAGAGCCGCTGTTCGTTGAACTCGGTGAACGCACCGGGGTAGGGGTGGGTCACGGCGCGGATGAGATTATATATCCTTTCAGCGCTCTGTGTCCAGTCAATACGGCCGTCCTCCGGCCTGCGGCCGCCGAAAGAGGTGGCCTGCGACTCGTCCTGCCGTATCCGCGGGGTCGTGCCCGCCTTGATGGCGTCGATCTGCCGCTCGAGCACCTTCCGCGCGGCAAGGGTCACTTTGTTGAAGACGTCGAAGGCCGTATCGTCCGGACCGATGGGCACCGCCTCCTGGTCCACGATGTCGCCGGCGTCGGCCCGCTTTACCATGGTATGGAGCGTGGCGCCGGTCTCGCGTTCGCCGTGCAGGACCGCCCAATTGATCGGCACCCGGCCGCGGTATTTCGGGAGCAGCGACCCGTGCATGTTGTAGGCGCCGAGGCGGGGGATCGACAGGACCTTCTCGCTGATCATGTTGCGGTAGTAGAACGACAAGATGATGTCCGGCCTCATGCCCCTGATCTTCTCCGTCCATACCGGCGTGTTCACCGATTCCGGCGTGTGGACCGGGATGCCGTTCGCGAGGGCAAGGGCGGCCACGGACCGGAACCAGATCTCTTCCTTCGGATTGTCCTCATGGGTGAAGACGCCGACAATGTTCTCACCCCGCCGGATGAGCATGTCGAGGCATTCGTAGCCCACGTTGTGGTAGGCGAAGACGAGGATGGAAGGGCGGTCAGGCATCGATGTCCTCGTACACCTCGCGGACCACGAAGCGCGGCCGCCTGCGGACCTCCTTGTAGATGCGGCCGATGTACTCGCCGATGATGCCCAGGCCCATCATAGCGACGCCAACAAGGAAGTAAAGGATGGCGAAGAGGGTGAACAGCCCCTCTGCCTCGGGGCCCACGATCAGTCGGCGGATGAGGAGGAAGACGACGAAGAGCAGGCTCAGGACGGCGACAACGATGCCGAAGACCGTGAAGACCTGGAGCGGCACTACCGAAAAGCCGGTCATGAGGTCGAAGTTGAGCCGCACGAGGTCGTAGATCCGGTACTTGGACTCGCCGGCCGCGCGGGCGGCATGCTCAACCTCCACCTCCGCGGGGCTTGCCGAATAGCTGTAGGCAAGCGCAGGGATGAACGTCGAGGTCTCGCCGCTGGCCACGATGGCCTCGACGATGTTCCTCCGGTAGGCCCGGAGCATGCAGCCCTGGTCGCGCATGCTGATCCGGGTGATCTTGGCGCGGATGCCGTTGATGATCCGTGACGCGTATTTCCGGAAGAAGGTGTCCTGGCGGTTCTTCCGGTAGCCGCCCACGGAGTCGTGGCCCGCCTCGATGGCTGCGAGCAGCTTGGGGATCTCCTCGGGCGGGTTCTGGAGGTCGGCGTCGAGTGTCACGACCACGTCGCCGCGCACCCGTTCGAAGGCCGCCATGATGGCCATGTGCTGGCCGAAGTTGCCGTTGAAGTCGATGACCCGCACCTGCTTCGGTCGCTGCTTGTGGAACTCCTTCAGCATCTCGCCGGAGCGGTCGCGGCTGCCGTCGTTCGTGAACAGGACCTCCCAGGTCTTGCCGGTCTTGTCCATGGCCGCCGTGAGGCGCGTGAACAGTGCCGCAAGGTTGTCCTGCTCGTTGTAGACGGGGATGACGATGCTGACATAGGGTTTTGCCATGGTTCCTGTCTCCACAATATAAGAACGACAACCTGATGCCAGGGAACTGTGAAGGCCAAAAAGAGGGCCGCACTGAGGCGCGAAGAGCGCGAAGGTTTGACCCAGGAATCAGTTTTTCTTAACGTCCTTGGCGTCTTTGCGGTAAATCGAATTTCCTGAGCCGGTCATGCATGAGACATCAACTTTTAATCTTGAATAGGTCCTTCATCGCAACGATGACCCGGTCCTGGTCCGCGTCGGTCATCAGCGGGAAGAGCGGCAGGCTCACGATGCGGTCCGAGATGGTCTCGGCGACCGGGAAGTCGCCGTGCTTGAAGCCGAACTGCTCACGGTAGTAGGGATAGAGGTGCACGGCGCGGTAGTGCAGCCCGGTGCCGATGTTCCGGTCCTTCATACCCTGCATAAAGGCGTCGCGGTCCATCTTCGCGGCGTCAGGATTGATGAGCGGCGTGTAGAGGTGCCAGGCATGAAGATGCGGATACGCTGGCGCCGTGGTGAGGGTCCACTGTGGCCACCCGGCGAGGAGCCTGTGATAGCGGAGCGCGAGCTCAGTGCGGCGTTTGATAAAGCCATCCAGCTGCTTCAGCTGATGGAGCCCCAGGGCCGCCTGGATGTCCATCATGTTGTACTTGTATCCCGGCGCGATGATCTCGTAGTGCTGGCTGCCCTTCTTGCCAAAGCGGTTCCAGGCCTCGCGGTCCATGCCATGGAAACGGAGCAGGGCCACGTCGCCGGCCATCTTCTCGTCCCGCGTGGCAACGCATCCGCCCTCGCCGGTGGTCATGTTCTTGTTGGGGTGGAAGCTGAAGACCTGGATGTCGCCGAAACTGCCGATGCGCTTTCCCCTGTACTCAGTGCCGATAGCGTGGGCCGCGTCCTCGATGACCCGGAGGTTGTGCCGCTTCGCGATGTCATACAGCGGGTCCAGGTCAACAGGGAGGCCGGCGAAGTGCACCGGCATGATGGCGCGCGTGCGCTTCGTCACGGCCTTTTCGACCGACCTCACCTCCATATTATAGGTCCCGGGCTCAACGTCCACCAGCACCGGCTTCCCGCCGGCAAGGACGATGGTGTTCAGCGTGGCCGCGAAGGTCATGGGCGTGGTGATGACCTCGTCCCCGGGCTGGAGCTTCAGAGCGGTCAGCACGAGGTGGAGGCCCGCAGTTGCCGAGGTGAGGGCGAGGACCTGCGGAGCGCCGAGGTAGGCCTTCAGGTCGTCCTCGAACTGCTTGACCCTCGGACCCGTGGTGATCCACCCGGATTTCAGGCACGATACGACCTCGTCGATCGCTTCCGGGGAGATCGAGGGGCGGGAGAAGGGAAGAAATTCTTCTGGTTTGTTTTCTGACATCGTAATCCTCAAGAACAAGGAGCCGGCCGACAAAAAAAGGATTTACCGCAGAGAGCGCGGAGCGAGCTGAGAGAGAATGGAGCAGATAAAAAACTCTGCGATCTCTGCGTGCTCTGCGGAGAAAAAGGATATTTAAGTGTTTCAGCTTCTCGTGACGAAGTACACGCCCACGCAGATGATCAGGATGCCGGTGATGCGCGTGAGCGAGAGGTTCTCCTGGAACAGGTAGTAGCCCGCCACGGCGTTCACGATGTAGCCCACGCTCAGAAGGGGGTAGGCGAAGCTCACCTCCACGCGAGACAGGACCAGGAGCCACACGCCGACGCTCACGACGTAGCAGGCCAGGCCGGCAAGGACAAAAAGGTTTCCCGCGACCATGAACCCGATGGGGACGATATTGGCCCAGATGAACTCGAAGTGTCCGATGCGGCGCATGCCCTCTTTCAGGAAGAGCTGTGCAGCTGCGTTCAGCATCACACCGAGCATGATCAGCGGCAGATAGTTCACGGGGATTCCTCCCGGTTCACCAGGGTCACGTGCTGGGGGGTAGGGGACTCCTCAACGATGTGATAGTGACCCAGCCCGCTATTCACGAGTCTAACATAATTTTCCTTATTCGTCACCAGGAAGACTCGGTTCGGGCCGTTCCATCGCCGCCAGAACTCATCTTCATTAATCATCCAGCTGCTCGTGTCCTCGACCTTGGTCCCAAAATCCAGCTCCCCGGTCCATTCAACGACGGTGATCCTCCGTTCAAGGTACACCGGGAGGTCCTGATAGTACGTACGGTAGCTCATGACCTCGTCTTCCGGCCTGAGCAGCGGCTTCAGCAGAAGCGACTCATCCTTCAAAGAACGCATGTCGAGATGGGGCATTGCCGTGTTCGCGGTGATCAGGAATAGGCTTGTTGCGGCAATGAGCGCTGCGAGCGATCGCTGGATGCCGTATTGTTTTTTCAGGAACCAGGTGATTGCGACGCTTGCAAGAAGGATGACGATGAGCGCCACCGAGTAGGGTCGGAACACTGCAACGTCTATCTCAGGCCGGAACCGCGGAAGGAGCGCCAGGGCCGCGGCAAGGGCCAGGGCCAGGAAGAAAAGGCCGACGTAGGCGACCTGGAACCCGGGGATCGCTCCCTGTTCCCAGGCATCGGCAAGATACTTCCCGATGATCAGCGCGAGAGGCGGGAACACCGGCAGGATATAGGGAATCAGTTTGGAGCTCGATGCGGAGAAGAACAGGAAGATCAGGCCGGCCCAGAGCAGCAAGAAGACCGTCTCCCGGTGCAGGTGCCGGTCCTTCCAACGGGGGAGCACCCGCCGCACAGCCTGGACCAGGAACGCGGACCAGGGGAAGAGACCTCCCGCAAGCACGGGGATGAAGAACCAGAAGGGCTTGAACCGTCCGTGCACCTTGGTGAGGTACCGCTCGAAATGTTCATGGATGAAATAGAAATTGAAGAACTCGGGATTCGCCCGCTGCACGAGGATGTGCCAGGGCGCCGCGATCAGCAGGAAGAGGGCGATTCCCGAGGGAAGATACAGTGAGCGCAGGATGCTCCACTGGTTCATGATGAGCATCCAGACGAAGATGATCATCCCCGGGATAGCGACGCCGATCAGACCCTTGGTCAGCATGGTCAGGCCGCAGCCTGCGTAGAAGACGTAGAGCAGCGCGCGCCGCTTCCATCCGTCCGGTTCGCGCAGGGCGATCAGGAACGCGCAGAGCGACAGGGTGAGCAGTGCCGTTACCGGCAAGTCGAGAATAACCGTCCTGCTCAATGCGTAGTAAAGGACGCTCGTTGCCAGGACGATCGCCGACAGAATGCCGGCGCGGCGGCTGAAGAGCTTCGTCCCGGCCATATAGAGGGAAAGGCAGCCCAGGAGGGCGAAAAAGGCCGGAACGAGACGCACCGACCATTCGGACAGGCCGAAGAGTTTGATGGACAGCGCCGTGATCCAGTAGACGAGCGGGGGCTTCTCGAAGTACTTGACGCCGTTCAAGCGCGGGGTGAGCCAGTCGCCGGTAACGACCATCTCCCGCGGGATCTCGACATAGCGGCCCTCATCAGGCACGGACAGGGGGCGGCTGCCGAGGAACAGGGCAAAGAACAGCCCGATCATGACGATAAGGATGACGATGTCCCGCGGTTGGGTACCAGTCCGAAGATCTTTTACGGCATCGGTTTCACGGGTTCCAGTTGGCATGGGGGAAAGTCTAGCGTGTCAGCGTCACGGATCTGGATGGAAGCGGCGACGATCCAGGGCCCTATAATATCGTTGAACTGTTCGGTTGTCAATTCTATTTCAGACGGATCATATCCGAAGAAAGAGGCTGCGGATGCTGGCCGGGGTGGGGTGATCGATGATAGAGCGTGAAGTGGTCTTTGGGGAGTTCCTGGGGCCTGATGCCTTCCCACAGGATATGCCAGTTGTGGCTTGAAGCGGTATCTATCCTGTCCCGGTCGAGTCCCACGAGCAAGAGGTCGCAGGGAACCGTGGTCTCGAACTCGAGAGGGCGGACCTGGACACCTGAATAATATTCCAGCATGGCGCGCTCCGATTCACCGATCCCGTAGGATGCAACGCATTGATACTGGTCGGGCAGTTTTTCGCGGAAAGAGGTGAAGACATCCCGGTAGCTCGTCTGCCCCTCGAACCAGGGGAGCCAGAGGGTCATGGCGAGCCCCCAGGCGAACATCATCCCGGCGGCCCAGGAGACCGGAAAGGGAACGTTCTGCCGGAACAGCCTCTTCACGCCGGCCAGCCAGAGCGCGGTGATGAGCACGGCGCTGCCGAGAAGCAGCACGTCCAATGGCCGGTAATGGACGGTGCTCAGGGGAAGCTGTCGGGCGAGTACCGGATGTCCGCATATCCGCGCCAGCCAGATCAGCCAGAGCGCCAGCCCCAGAAGGCCGAACAGGACCGTGATGATCCGATGGATGGATCCGGTAATTCGGTCCGGCAGTCTTTCGATGCCAGCGGCAGCCATCACGGTCATCGGCAGGAGGAAAGGAAGTGCGTAGAGCTCGCGGTTGCTTGACGAGGCGCTGAGCACCGCAAACAACACCAGAAGCGAGGCGAGGGGAAGTTCATAGACCGCGTGCTCCCGCATCTGTCTGCGGAAGGACCATAATGACCAGAGCGCCAGCGGGAGCACGGGAAATGCGAGCCAGGTCAGGTTCAGGAGATAGTACCAATGACTGTCCCCGCTGCCGGCACGGGCGAAGCCGAGGAACCGTCCCAGGTTCTGGTACCAGAACCATTCCACGAAATACCCGCGGGAGCGGAGAAAGAGGGCCGCCGGCCAGATGACCAGCCACGGCAGGGCCGCAATGACCGCGACGCCGAGCGCCCTGGCGTACGCCTTTCTGCGCCATGCCGGGAACAGGAGGGGGAGTGCCAGCGCTGTGGCAGCGATCACGCCCGGCGCGAGCAGGCCCTTTGCCAGAAACCCGATGCCCAGGCCGGTGCCGCTCCAAAAGCCTCCCCAGCCGGGACGCCGCCTGCTGATGGCAAGCCCGAAATAGGACGCTGAGAAACCGGTCAGGAGGGCCACGTCCGTGATCGTTTTGTGGGCAGGCATCTGGAGCAGCGTACATCCCATTAATATGAGGGGAGCGGTCCAGGCCGCGTCTGCCCCGGCGATCTCATGCGTGGTGAGAGCCAGGAAGAGCAGGGTCAGAAACATCCATGCGATGTTGACAAGCCGGACCGCGTCGTGAGGTGCCAGCAGTGAAGAGAAGAGCGATCCCGACAGGGCGGCGCTCAGGTAATAGAGGGGCGGCTTTTCGAGGAACGGCAGTCCGGCCACGGACGGCACGACCATATCCCAGGTCTGCATGATATGGTGGACAATGCCAAAGCTGTAAGGCTCGTCGGCCTTCCAGGGATCGCGGCCGATCAGGCCGGGAAGCATCCACAAGAGGAACAGGAATGCCAGGAGTATTTTCGGGACCTTTTTCACGGGCACGTGATGGTTCAGGATACGATCCTGAGAGCGGAAGCGCACGCGCCGGCAGGCCGGCGAGTGAGGAGGCAGGGCTACTCTATAAGGAAGGAGGGCATCTGTCAATCTGCTCCAGCACCGGGGGGATAGAGCATGATGGACCTGCTACGTGGCTGGTCCCTGTGACCTCATCTCGCAGGCCATGTGGCGGATGACCTTGCCCTGCACCATGTACACCACCATCTCGGCGATGTTGGTGGCGTGATCGCCCACGCGCTCCAGGTACTTGGTGATGTAGGTGAGGCGTACGGCGCGGGCGATGTTCTTGGGGTCCTGCAGCATAAAGAGGAGCAGCTCGTTGAAGATCTGCTGGTTCAGGTTGTCCACGAAGTCGTCGGCAGCGCATACCTTCATGGCCAGGTCCGAGTCCTTCTCCACGAAGGCATCGAGACTGTCCTTCAGCATTTTCTGCGACGCTTCGGCCATGCGCGGAATGTCGATATAAGGCTTGAGTTGCGGCTCGTCGAGCAGTTCCAGGGAGCGCTCGCAGATGTCCACGGCCAGGTCGCCCATGCGCTCCAGGTCCGTGATGATCTTGATGGCCGTGGTGATGAACCGCAGGTCGCTTCCTGTGGGCTGCCAGATGGCCAGGAGCCGGATGCACTCCTCCTCGATCTCCACGTCGTGCGTGTTGATGACGGTGTCGCCGTCGATGACGGCCAGCGCCAGCTGTCGGTCGCGCTCCACCAGCGCCTTGATGGACTTCCGGATGGCGTCCTCCACCAGGCTGCCCATCCTGAGTACCCGGTCCTTCAGGTCCGAGAGGTCGTGTTCCAGTCTTCTTACCATGAGGGCCTCCTTTTTCAATTTCCGGATCTCGGATTTATCAATCCCC
Source organism: Nitrospirota bacterium (assembly GCA_963840455.1). GTDB lineage: Bacteria > Nitrospirota > UBA9217 > UBA9217 > UBA9217 > JAAXXJ01. The sequence goes on from CAWIYV010000007.1 coordinate 135,785, forward strand.
ATTCAGGAATCCGCGATCCGCAATGCTTCTACCCGAACCTTCCCGTAATGTAATCGTCGGTCTGTTTCTTCTCCGGCGTCGTGAATATCTTCTCTGTCGTGCCGAACTCGACGAGTTCGCCGAGGTACATGAAGCCCGTCATGTCCGAGACCCGCGCTGCCTGCTGCATGTTGTGGGTCACGATGATGATGGTGACGTACTGCTTGAGCGATGCGATCAGCTCCTCGATCTTAGCCGTCGAGATCGGGTCGAGCGCCGAGGTCGGTTCGTCAAAGAGCAGGATGTCGGGCTCCACGGCCAGCGCCCGGGCGATGACCAGGCGCTGCTGCTGGCCTCCTGAGAGGTCGTAGGCGCTGTTGTTCAGCTTGCCGCGGACCTCGTCCCAGAGCGCCGCCTGCTTCAGCGCCCGCTCGATGCGGTCCACCAGCTCCGACTTGGTCCGGATCCCTTTCAAACGGAGGCCGTAGGCGATGTTCTCGGCAATGGACATGGGGAAGGGCGTGGGCTTCTGGAAGACCATGCCGATCCTGCTCCGGAGCTTGATGAGGTCCTCTGCGTCTGACAGGATGTTCCTTCCCTCGAAGATGATCTCCCCCTCGTAGCGGTGGCGGGGGTAGAGGTCGTGCATACGGTTGAAGCACCGGAGGAGGGTCGTCTTGCCGCAGCCAGAGGGCCCGATGAGCGCGGTGACCTTCCGGTTCTGGATCGGCAGCGAGACGTCATGCAGGGCACGGACAGCGCTGCTGTAGAAGAAATTGAGGTTCCTGACCTCGAGTTCGAGCGCCTGCGTCATTTCTTGTACCTCCATTTCAGGAGCGCCCGCCCCGTGATCGTGAGCCCGAGGATGAACAGCGTGATGACGAACGATGCTGCCCACGCCTGCCGGTGCCAGTCGTCATAGGGGCCCATGGCGTACTGGAAGATGGTGACCGTGAGCGATGCCATGGGGCCGTTCATGTTGGTGGAGAAGAAGGAGTTGTTAAAGGACGTGAAGAGCAGCGGCGCGGTCTCGCCCGCCACCCGGGCGATGGACAGCAGGATCCCGGTCAGGATGCCCGTGGCTGCCCCGCGGTACACCACCTGGACGATGACCTTGTAGTACGGCGCGCCGAGCGCGAACGCGGCCTCTCGGATGGTCCAGGGCACGAGCGAGAGCATGTCCTCGGTGGTCCGGAGCACGACGGGGACCATGATCATTGCCAGGGCGACGGCGCCGGCCCAGCCGCTGAAATGATGGAGCGGCCGAACGAGGATAGCATACACGAAGGCGCCGATGACGATGGATGGCACGCTAACCATGATGTCTGCGAGGATGCTGATGACCCGGGCGAACGTCCTGCCACGGGCGTACTCGGCAAGGAACGTCCCGCCCAGCACGCCCACAGGAACGCCGATCAGCGTGGCGGCAAGCGTGATCATCAGCTGGCCGACGAAGGCATGCCGGAGGCCGCCGCCTGCAACGCCGGCAGGCGCGGAGTCGTTGATGAAGAGGTCAAGCCGGAGCGCACTGATGCCGTTCGTCAGCACGTCGCCCAGAATGAAAACGAGCCAGAACAGGCCGAAGAGGGCGGCGAGTCCGCTCAGGGTGAGCGCGGCATAGTTCTGTATCTTGCGGGTCTGTTCGCGGGTCATAGGTTCTTAACGGCGATCAAGTGCATGTCTCTCGCAAAGCCGCAAAGCTCGCCAAGAAAACCAAAGATAGGTCTCCGTATTCCCTTTGCGACCTTTGCGTCATGGCGAGACAAAAGCTTTTGCTCTTATCTCGAATACTTCCTCTCCGCCCGGAGCAGGAAGATCTTCGCCACGGCCAGGGTGATGAAGCTCAGGCCGAAGAGCACCAGCGCCAGGTAATAGAGCGACGACAGGTAGATATCACTGTCCGCCTCGGCGAACTCGTTCGCCAGGGTCACGGTGATCGTCGAGGCCGCATCGAAAAGCGACGTGGCGATCTTGTGGCTGTTCCCGAGCACAAAGGCCACGGCCATGGTCTCGCCCAGCGCCCGCCCCAGGGACAGCGCCACGCCGCCGAAGACGCCGAGCTTGGAATAGGGCAGCACCACGTCCTTCACCACTTCCCACTGCGTTGCACCCATGGCATAGGCCGACTCCTTCACCACTGACGGCGTCAGGTTGAAGGCGTCGCGGGAGATGCTGGCGGTAAAGGGGATGATCATGATGGCCAGGATCACGCTTGCCGTCAGCAGGTCGATGCCCATGGGCGTTCCGTGGAACAGCACGTTGAAGACCGGCAGCTTACCGAAGGAGTTTTTCATGAATGGTTCGATGTGCTTCGCCATGAGCGGGGCCAGGGTGAAGAGCCCCCACATGCCGTAGATGATGCTCGGGATGGCGGCGAGCAGTTCGATGGCCGCGCCGATGGGTCCCTTCAGGATGTTCGGGGCGATCTCGGTCACGAAGATGGCGATGCCCACGGCGGTCGGGATGGCGATCAGCAGGGCGAGGAAGGTCGTGACCATGGTCCCGTAGACCGCGCTTGCCGCTCCGAAGACCTGTTTCACCGGGTTCCATTCGACCGTGAACAGGAACTGGAAAAAGCCGAACTTCCGGACAGCGGGCCAGGACTCCCACAGGAGCGTTGCCAGGACCCCGAGGATCAGCAGGATGACCGTGAATGAAGCAAGACCCGTCAGACCGGAGAACAGGAGATCGGCGACGTTCCGTTTGTATACGGGTTTGGCCACGAGGGAGTACCGAGCCTTTCCTCTTGCTGCGACGTGAGGGAATAATAAAGCCGGCCAGACATAGTATACATGCCCGGCCCGCCGGTTTCAACCGGAGAGCGCTGTGTTCTGCTACTGGATGCCGTTGGCCTTCCAGTAGCCGCGGACCTTGTCCTTCAGCGACTTCGGCAGGGGAACGTAGACCAGCTCCTTCGCCTTGGCATCGCCGTTCTGGAAGGACCAGTCAAAGAACTTCACAACCTTTTTGTTGCTGTCCGTCTTCTCCTTTGCCAGCAGGATGAACGTGGCGCCGGCGATCGGCCAGGCGTTCTTGCCCGGTGCGTTGGTCAGCCAGAGGTAGAAGTCCTGTTTCGGGTCGAAGGTGCCGGTCTCGGCAGCGTTCTCGAAGCTCTCGAAGTTCGGCTCCACGAAGGCGCCGGCCTTGTTCCTCAACTTCGTATGCACCATCCTGTTCTGCTTGGCATAGGCGAATTCCACATACCCGATGGAGTTTGGCGTCTTGATCACATAGTTCGCGACGCCTTCGTTCCCCTTGCCGCCGATGCCGACCGGCCAGCTGACCGAGGTGCCGCTACCGACCTTGTCCTTCCAGGCCGTACAGACGCCGTTCAGGTAGTCCGTGAAGATGGCCGTGGTGCCCGAGCCGTCGGAGCGGTGCACCACGGTGATGTCAGCGTCCGGCAGTTTCAGGACCGCGTTCATGGCCGCGATCTGCTTGTCATTCCACTTCTTGATGTCGCCCAGGAATATCCTGCAGGCCGTGTCTCCGTCGAGCTTCAGTTCTCCGGCCTTGATGCCCGGGACATTGACGACGAACACGACGCCGCCGACCACAGCCGGGAACTGCAGGAGCTTGCCCTTGGCCAGTTCCTCCGGGGTGAGCGGTTTGTCCGAGGCGCCGAAGTGCACGGTCCTCTCGGTGATCTGTTTGATCCCGCCGCCCGAGCCGATGGACTGGTAGTTGAGCTGCATGCCGCTCACCTTGCTGTATTCGAAGGCCCAGGCCGAATAGACCGGGTAGGGGAAGGTGGCCCCGGCGCCGTTTAGGGTCTCCGCTGCCCGGCTTGCGGTCGCGTACAGGATTATCAGCGTCACGAGCAACGTCAGTACGATCTTCTTCATGGGTATATCTCCTCCTTTGAATTTTATCATGGATTCTTTATAACGGAGGATTATTACAGGAATGTTACAGGACCGTGAAAACACGGTTACAGACACGGACAAGCACCTTCGGCCTTTCCCGGAGAAAAAGTGAAAGGAATTGAAACGGTTTCGGCTGGGGCGCAAAGGCTTGCGCACGAATAGTGATGGCCGCAAAGAAAGCAGGCTGACTGTACGGAGCCCAGTCCTCCCGGGAAACATACGACAGGGGGACGATAGAACCGACACGGTGTCGCGGAGACGTCAAGGGACGATGCTGTCCTGCCTTGCGCTTCCTGCTGCTGAACAGACATTCCCCTTGCTCCTGCCCTGCATTTCCCGTAATATCGTTGTTATGGAGCTCAAGAGCCGGATCCTCGTGGTGGACGATGAGCAGGACATCCTGCAGCTCGTCACCTACAACCTGAAGAAGGAAGGATACCTGGTGGAGGAGGCGCATACCGGGGACGCGGCGCTCCGGATGGTGCGCGAGCGGCCCTACCAGCTGATCCTGCTGGACCTCATGCTGCCTGGGCTCTCAGGCATGGAGCTCTGCCGCATCTTCAAGAACGATCAAGGGACCGCCCACATCCCCATCATCATGCTGACCGCGCGGTCCGAGGAGATGGACAAGGTGATGGGCCTCGAGACGGGCGCCGACGACTACATCACCAAGCCCTTCAGCGTCCGCGAGCTCATGGCCCGCGTCAAGAGCGTGCTTCGCCGCGTTGGAGGAACCCTCGCGGGCAGGAAAGTGCTCCGCGCCGGCGGCATCGAGGTTGACCTCGAGCGCCACCGCGTCAAGGCCGGGGAGCAGGTCGTGGACCTCTCCCCGACCGAGTTCCGCCTGCTCCGCTTCCTGATGGAGCGGAAAGGCAAGGTCTTCAGCCGCGACCAGATCCTTGACGCGGTCTGGAAGGGCGAGTCCTTCGTCGAGTCCCGCACGGTTGACGTGCACATCCGGCGGCTCCGTGCGGAACTGGACAAGGCCGGTGTGGGCAGCGCAGTCGAGACCGTGCGGGGCGTAGGCTACCGGTTCAGCGACGAGGGATGAATCCAGGAGCGAGCGCTTAGCGAGCGATTAGGATAAAGACATTACCCTGAGGATCGAAGCGCCATGCAGTATTCTGTAGGGGGCTTCAATCCAGGAGCGAGCGCTTAGCGAGCGATTAGGATAAAGACATTACCCTGAGGATCGAAGCGCCATGCAGTATTCTGTAGGGGGCTTCAATCCAGGGGCGAGCGCTTAGCGAGCGATTAGGATAAAGACATTACTCTGAGGATCGAAGCGCCATGCAGTATTCTGTAGGGAGCTTCAATCCAGGAGAGAATGCATTCCCTTCAGCGTGCTGAATGTTGCTTTAATGCTCGCATCAAAATGTCAGGATGACCGATAGCACCTATCTGTTTCTTCCCCACATCACTCCTCTCTTCTCTCTCTCGCAAAGAGCAGCGAAATTGTGTTATAGTATTTCCAGTGCGCGCAACGCTACGCTGTCTCAAATAGCCTTCCCGCGAGGTGGTCCATGAACCGTGTCATCGAATCCATCAGAAAACGAAGGTCCATACGTGCCTATGACGCGAAGCCCGTGCCGCGGGAACTGGTGAACACGGTCATCGAGGCTGGGAACGAGGCGCCATCGGCCATGAACAGCCAGCCCTGGAGGTTCGTGGTGGCCGAGGACCCGGCGGTGAAGAGGAAGCTGCTCGGCGCGGCCCTGCCGCAGGCAAAGAAGATCACTGAGCAGGTGAAGGACGTGGATCCGGAGCGGTATGTGATGATCAAGAAACGCTACGCGGAGCTGCCGGACCCGGTCTACTACTCTGCGCCCACGGTCATCTTTGTCATCGGCAACGGACGGTACGCAGCGCACTCCTGCCCGCTGGCGTGCGAGAACATGATGCTCGCGGCCCATTCGCTCGGCCTCGGAAGCTGCTGGGTCGGTTTCGGCGCCATGGTGACCGAGGACGGTTCGGTGCGGAAGCTTCTGGACCTGCAGGAAGGGGACGCGATCTTCGGCCCCATCCTGCTCGGCTATCCGAAGGGCGAGGCCATGCGGCCGCCGAAGAAGGAACCGAAGGTGATGTGGCTCTGACCCTGGGGCAGAGCCTTAGGGTCAAATGCCTCATACAGTGAAAAAATAATCCTACCGCCAAGACGCCAGGGACCCGCAGTATCCGGCCGTATGTATCGATATGAAAAAAGACGCGACGACTATATTCGGGCCCCGGATGACCGCCCGGAAGGACCTCCAGCCCACGCCGGAAGAGCTGGACGCCTTCCTAGAGCAGATGAAGAAGCAGGGCACCCTGATGCCGCTTGTCAAGGGCCTTGCCAGGCTCCGGCTCTTGCTGATCGATATCGATGCCTTCGAACAGCGACGCAGGTTGGACCCCGGGCAGCAGGACCTCCATGATCGCATGGTGTTCGGCATCCTTCTGCATACGCGCTTCATCAACGAAGATCTCCTGCAGGCCGTGACCCTGTTCCACTATCACCTCCGCGCGCTGGCGTCGCTGGATCTCGAAAGCCCCGTTGAGTTCATCGTCGCAGCGGAGCGGACGATGAAGAAACTGAACAGGAAGAAGATCGACCACGCGCTCAGGATGGTGCGGCTTACGGAAATGATCGAAGAGCGAAAGAAGATGATCGCCGGCATCGAGGCCCGGAGGGCCCAATTGAGCGCCGAGCTCCGGAGCATTGCCTGGTATGTACAGGACAATCTGGTCGCGACGGAGATGCTTTGCCGGAAGTCGATCGTCATTCTTGTCGAGATCGGTCTGGAAAAACAGAAAGAAAGTGAATTGATCGAGGCCATCAGGAAGCAGTTCAAAAAAGAGCTCAGTGCATCCCTTGGTGTCCGCCAACTCACCACAGACGCTGTGGCAAAGGCGAAGCACGTGGTCGATCGGCTGACGCACAAGCTGTCAAGGCTGATCCGGGACGATGTGTACCATTTATCGCAATTATATGAGGTGATCCATGACCGCATGCAGGTCGCGGCGAAGGAACTCGGCGGTTTCCTGACCGGAGCGGCGTGCGTGCAGGGCAATAAGAGACAGGACAGCATTGAGCTCTTTCAGCGGATCGGGGAGGTCCTCGTCTCGCTCATTACCGACTATCCCCGGGAGCTGAAGCCATACAAGTCCGCTGTGGACACGACGACCAACGCGCTCGTTCTGGAAAAAAGACGCGAAATGGTAGATCATCTGCTCGAGCAGGTCGGGATCGAGCGGAGGAGGAGGTCGGATCGCAGAACAACGCCGGACCGGAGAAAGCGCCAGGACCCGGATTACCGGGGGTCAGAGCGGAGGGTCCTTCGGGACCGGCGGACTCGGGCAGGACGCAGGGGGTCGTGACCGGCTGTTGGAGTTTCTTTTTCATTGCTCAAATGCTTGTCGGGAAACAGAGGTGCTGTAATGACGAAACGGTCCCTTCCCTTGTCCAGGGTCTATGGCCTGCTCGAACCGGGGCCGGTCGTGATGCTTACGACTGCCGGCAGGGGGCAGGCGAACATCATGACCATGTCGTGGCACACCATGATGGAGTTCGAGCCGCCGCTGGTCGGCTGCGTGATCAGCAACCGGAACTACACCTTTGGCATCCTGAAGAAGACGGGGGAGTGCGTGATCAACATCCCGACCAGGGAGCTGGTGAAAGAGGCCGTCGGCTGCGGGAACACCTCGGGCCGGACGATCGACAAGTTCAAGGCCTTCCACCTCACGCCGACAGCTGCCACAGTCGTCAAGGCGCCGCTTATCGACGAGTGCTATGCCAATCTTGAATGCAGGGTCGTTGATGCGAGCATGGTACACAAATACAATTTCTTTATCCTTGAGGTGCTCAAGGCGTGGATCGACCCGTCAAAGAAGGACCCCAGGACGATCCATCATCGCGGCAAGGGCATGTTCATGATCGGCGGAAAGACGATCAAACTACCTTCCAAGATGAAGTAATTTCACTCCTGAGCAGTACAAGGAAGGCTGGCCATGACGTCCCGGAAAAGACATCGTCTTGCAGCTGCGCTGGCGCTGGCAATAGGGTTGATGACCATCGTCGAAGGGGGGAGCGTCCTGCTCGGCATTGAGACCAAGCCGTACCACGTCCTTCCCTGGCTACTTCGCTATAACGTAGTAATGGGCTTCCTATCTCTGGCAGCGGGCATCGGCATGTGGATGGAGAAGAACTGGGCTGGAGTGCTTGCGAGGACGATCCTTGTCTGCCACGGGGCGGTCTTTCTTACGCTCGTTGGTATGCAGCTGCTCGGAAAGAGCGTGGCTATGAACAGCATCGGGGCGATGCTGTTCCGGACAGGGATATGGATCGGGATCAACTTCATGATCAGAGGGAAGGAAGAGAAGGGATAGTATTCCAGGATTCCAGGCCTAACCCCGGACAACCTAAATAAAAATGTCGGAAGCGATGATAGAAAACTTCCGACGTCGAGGGAGGCTGATAGATCGGACCCGCGAGTATGGAGAGGCTGTCAGCCTATAAAGCCGATGTACCCCAATGCTTCACGACTCATTCACGGCGGATGAGAGAGGTTTGCACGAATGAATGAGCAGGAGATCGAACAGATCAGGCAAAAGCTCCTTTGTCTTCGAGCCGAGCTTCTCACTTTTGAAGGATCATCGAGAGAGGCGACCCAGCCGGCGGAACTTGATCAAGACGGCATGGGCAGCCTTTCGCGCAGGGCTGCCATGCACATGCAGCAAAAGGCCCAGGAAGGCGCCATGCGGCGCAAGCGTCAACTCCAGAAAATTGACGGCGCTTTGCGTCGTATAGAAACCGGAGAATACGGCAGGTGTTTTATATGCGAGGAGAAAATTGATGCTTGCAGTCTTTCCAATGACCCGACAAGCACTCGCTGCGTGAACTGTGTCGAAAGCTCGTCGTCCTGACTAGGAAGCCATTAGGGCCAGGTCTTGCGGTTTGACCTTTTGCTTTACGAGTTTATCTTCCGGTTCAAGGACGCATCCCTCGTTCGATCATCGGATGCAGAGGCTTGCGCGCGGATCGTGATTGCCGCAAGGAAAGCAGGCTGGCGTTACGGGGTCTAGACCGCGCAGCTCCGACGGGAAATGGGGAGGGCATCGTAAAGGTCGCAGTGTTGAAGTCCGAGGACGGAACGGCTGCGTGGTGGTGTTTCTTAAAGAGCGATAAGCCGCCGGGAAACGACAGGAAGGCGCCGGGGTCAGTCCTTGATCCCGGATTTTATTTTTTTATGATTGTGTCGACAGGGGAGAACGTGAGGATTCAAACTACGTTCATGCCAAGGGAACATCGGGATCTCTTCCGCAACATGTTCTCTTATCAAGAGACAAATATCCTTACCTTTATCCCTTTCCCATAGGTACTTTCGATCCGCATATCCCATCCATGGGCTTTGACCAAGTGCTTCACGATAGCGAGGCCCAGCCCTGTGCCGCCCATGGTGCGCGAACGGGCCGGGTCAACGCGGTAGAAGCGCTCTCCAAGCCGGGCCAGATGCTTCTCCGGCACGCCGATCCCCGTGTCCTGCACGAACAGGCTGGTCCTGCCGCCCATTTCCTCGATCCCGAACGCCACCGATCCCTTTTCCGTGAACTTGATCGCGTTGTCCACGAGGTTGGTCATGATCTGGATCAGCCGGTCCCGGTCTGCCTGGAGCATGCCTGCGTCCGGGGGGACGGACACGTTCAGCGCGAGGCCTTTCTTCTCCGCCTTGTTCCGGAGCAGGGCCGTGACCGCTTCCGCCACGTCCCCGAAGGCAACATCTGTCTTCTCGACTGCGATCGCGCCCAGCTCGATCTTCGAGATGGTCATGAGGTCGTCGACAAGGCTGTTGATGCGCTCGCTGTTGGCCTTGATGGTCGCGACGAACTCCCTGCCGTGCTCCCGGTCCTCCAGCGCGCCTTCGAGCAGGGTCTCGGCGAATCCCTGAATGGCAGTAATGGGCGTCTTGAGCTCGTGTGACACGTTGGCCACGAAATCCTTCCGCATCTGTTCGAGCTTCTTGAGCTGCGTGATGTCATGGAGCGCGATGACAACGCCCCGGTAGCGGTCCTCGCGCATGGACTCCTGCAGGATGGGAAGGGCAGTGGCGTAGACATGGAGCTGCCGGGGAAGGGCGATGTCGATCTCTGCCGATGCCGGGCGATGCTGCTCGTGCGCCTCGCGCACGATGTCGGCCAGCTGGTGATTGCGCACCACCTCGAGGAACGGCTTGCCGCTGATGTCCCCGCCCGTGCCGAACATTTCGTGGAAGGCCCGGTTCGCCAGATCGACCTTGCCGGCCTGGTTGAGCAGCAGGACCCCGTCGGATATGCCGAGGAGGGCGGTCTCGAACCTCGCCTTCTCGTCGTGAAGCGATTTGACCTCGCTCTGGAGCGACAGGGACATGTTGTTCAGGCTGCCCGCGATCTCCTCGTACTCACCGGACTCCGGCAGGAACAGGCGTCGTCCCAGGCCGCCCTGTGCGATCGAGGTGGCGAAATCGCGGACCTGCAGGGTGAGCCGGCGCAGTCGCTCGATCTGCCAGAAAACGACGAGGCCCATGACCGCAAGAACGGCGACGACCACAACGATGATGCTCATGCGCATCCGCCGGATCGAGGCGTTGACGTCGCTTAAGCTGACGCTCAACCGAATGAAGCCCTGCGGCCGATCGTCCCGGACGATCTTCTTTGCCACGTACAGGAGGTCGGTCTTCAGGGTGTTGCTCGTGCGGATGTCCATGCCGCTCCCCGTGAGGTCGGCCTGCTCGATCTCGAGGCGGCCGCGGTGGTTCTCCATGGTCGAGGAAGCATGGTCGGAATCACCGAGTACCCTGCCGTCCGCCGCAATGATCGTGACGCGCGCATGCGCGACCGACTTCAACTCGGAGGCGAGGTCGTCGAGCGGGGAGGATGAAGTGAACTGTACTTCGCGCGCGATCAGTTCAGCATGAACCTCCAGCGAGTCACGGAGCGAATGGATCGCGTTCTCGTGAACAGACCGCGTAACCGACAGCTCAATGACGAGCACGGAGACAGCCAGGATGGCGGCGAAGAGCAGGAACATCTTTTTAAAAAGACCAGGTTTCATGACGATCACGGATCATTATACCATAAACCGCGGCACAATCCTCTCCTAGCTGTGGTAAACTAAAACCATGATCGTCATCGAGCCATACAGGGGGAAGCCCGTCACAGAGCAGCGTGTGGAGATCGTTGAACGAAAGGGCACGGGCCACCCGGACTACCTCTGCGATTCCATGATGGAGGCGGTCTCCATCGCATTGTCCCGGGAATATATGAAGAAGTTCGGGGCAATCCTGCACCACAACATCGACAAGGGACTCCTGGCCGCGGGCCGGGTCGAGAAGCTGTTCGGCGGCGGGAGCGTGCTCGCTCCCATGGAGCTGAACATCGGCGACCGGGCAACCTTCGAGGCCGGAGGAACGAAGGTGCCAGTCGTTGACATCGCGGTCGCCGCGGTGAAGGGATGGCTCAAAAAGAACATGCGGTTCGTGGACCCGGACAAACATCTGCGATACCGTGTGCTGCTGTCACAGGGATCGGAGGAATTGACCGATATCTTCGCCCGCTCAGGGAAGATATTGGGCGCGAATGACACCTCGGCAGCGGTCGGGTATTACCCCTTAAGTCCCACCGAGGAGGCGGTGCTGTCGCTCGAGCGCCACTTGAACTCGAAGGCGTTCAAGAACAAGTATCCCGAGACCGGCGAGGACATCAAGGTGATGGGGCTCAGGACCGGCAGGGACCTGGACCTGACCGTGGCCATGCCGCTTGTCTCCCGCTTCGTCTGGAACGAAAAAAGCTACTTCGAGCGCAAAGAAGTGCTTCAGAAAGAGATGAAGAGCTACGTACGCAGGTTCGAGGAATTCAGTAAGGTCCTGGTCCACTTCAACACGCTCGATGAACCGGGCCGGGGCCTGAACGGCGTGTACCTGAGCCTGCTCGGCACGTCGGCCGAGGACGCGGACTCGGGGCAGGTTGGCCGGGGCAACCGCGTGAACGGCCTCATCTCGCTCAACCGGCCCATGGGGACCGAGGCGGCGGCAGGCAAGAACCCGGTGAGCCACGTCGGCAAGATCTACAACGTACTGACGCACCGCATCGCGAAGAAACTGTATGAGAACATCAAAGGCTGTCGGGAGGTGTATGTCCTGATGCTCAGCCGGATCGGCACGCCAATCAACGAGCCGCAGGTCGCGACCGCCCAGGTCCTGCTGGAGAAGGGGAGACGGGTCAGCGATATTGCCAAAAGGGCCGAGGAGATCATCGGCCGGGAGCTCGGGTCCATAAATAAATTTTGCATGGAATTGAGCAGGGGGAAGTATCCGATCTGCTGAAGTGAAGGGAGGGAAATATGAGATTCGTATTGAATGTCGCTCTGATGCTGTTGTTCCTTTCGGGACCTGCGCTGGCAGATGAGCAGGCCGCTGCAAAACGGTTTGTCGCGACCATCGACAAGGACGGGTATCAACGCGTGGAGATGACGGCAGGAGAGTATTATTTCGATCCTTCGGTCGTGGTGGTGAAGGTAAACGTGCCGGTGGAGCTCACGATCAGGAAGACCGGCGGCATTACGCCCCATACCATTGCCATGAAGGCACCTGAGGCGGGCCTCGATTTTACGATCGATATCTCGAAAGACCCGAAAAAGATCTCGTTCATGGCGACGAAGACCGGCACCTATCCCTTCGAATGCACCGAGCGGTTCCTGTTCTTCAAGAGCCATAAGGACCGGGGCATGCACGGTGCGCTCGAGGTGGTGGAGTAAGGACAGGAGTCAGGAGTCAGAACAACACCTTCTGCCGCAGCTGTTATTTCAAACCAAGATACAATGATCGACAAAGAGTTCATCGCCTATTTCAAGCTTGCCCACGGATTCTTCAATCTCTCCATGCTGGCTTTGTTCTGCTTCCAGGCCTGGATGGGCTTCCTGATACGGCAGGCGAGGACAACGGGGGCGCCGACGCCGCTCGACGCCGTCCGGAGGCACCGGAAAGCAGGGCCGGTCTTCGCGCTGTGGGGGGTGTTGGGATTTATCTCCGGGATGACGGTGGCGGTGCTCGACAAGGGCAGGGTGATCGAGTATCCGCTTCATTTCCTGACGGGCCTGTCCATCGCGCTGTGCATCGGCGGGGTCTACGCCGTCTCGCGCAGGATCCGGGCTGGCGAGCAGGCCTTCCGGAACATTCACTTCGGCCTGGGCCTGCTCCTGCTGGCCTTGTATGTCATCCAGGTCATGCTGGGCCTCAGCATCCTGCTATGATCAGGGACCACGTTAGGAATAGACGATACACATTATTGACCGCAGAAAGATTATGATACGTATGAGGAATGATGGATGGCCTTGAGCCGCTTCATATTTTCATCATACGTTAGCAGCGAAAGTCTGTGTTGAATTGGTCCCTCGCATTGAAGCTCCCTGCAGCTCGCTTCAGGGAATCTTCGATCCTCAAGGTGGTATTATTTATTCTGATCGCTCGCTAACTCCGCAGCAAGCTACGGGGGATGTGCTCGCTCCTGGATTCATCCTCAGGCTCCTTTCTTGTCCAGCACCTCGCGGACCTTCAGCAGCAACTCGGTGGGGGACACGGGTTTGGAGATGAAGCTTATGCCTTTCTCCAGGATCCCCTCATTGCTGATCATGTCGGCGCTGTAACCGCTCATGAACAAGGCCTTGATCCCCGGCCTGGCGCCCCGGATCTCATCATAGGCAGCCTTCCCGTTCTTCCGGGGCATGATGACATCGAGCAGCAGCAGGTCGACCCTGTCCCGGTTCTCTCCGAAGACCCGCACCGCGTCGTCACCGTCCTTTGCCTCGATCACCTGGTATCCGAACTCCATCAGCACCGACCGCGTAAGGCTGCGGATCATTTCGTCATCCTCGGCCACGAGGACGGTCTCTGTTCCGCCGGACAGCGCCACGTCGGCACGGCGGGAGGGACCTTCTGCGTTCTTCGGGGTGAGCGGGAAGTAGAGGTGGAAGGACGTGCCCGCGCCCGGTGCGCTTTCCACGTCGATGAATCCCCGGTGCTGCTTGATGATCCCGTAGACCGTGGCAAGGCCGAGCCCGGTCCCTTTCCCCATCTCCTTGGTCGTAAAGAAGGGTTCGAAGATTCGTTCCCGAGTCCGTTCGTCCATACCGTCGCCGGTGTCGGCGACCGTGATCCTGACGTAGGGGCCAGGCTGTCCGTATTGCTGCGCGGCGACGAACTCGGCGTCCAGGTCCGCGACCGCGCTGGTGATGGTCAGCCTCCCGCCGCGCGGCATGGCGTCCCGGGCGTTCGTCACCAGGTTCATCAGCATTTGCTCGACCTGGATGCTGTCCGCCAGGACCGTCGTGTTCCCGTGTGTCAGTTCCGTCCTGAGCTCGATGTCCTCGCGGATAAGCCGTTTCAGCAACTTTTCCACGCGCATGATGATGCCGTTCAGCTCCAGGGGGAGAGGATTAACGACCTGCTTCCTGCTGAAGGTCAGGAGGCTCTGGGTCAGTTGGGCGGCGCGCTGCGAGGTGGTGAGGATGCTCTCTGCGTAGGTGCGGAGTGGATCGGTCGGCGCCAACTTCATCTGCAGGAGGTTGCCGTACCCGATGATCGCGGTCAGGACATTGTTGAAGTCATGGGCCACGCCGCCCGCCAGGAGGCCGACGGCCTCCATCTTCTGGGAATGCCGGAGCTGGTCTTCAAGCTTCAGGCTGTCCGTGACATCATTGGCCAGGACGATCTCGGCCCGCCTGCCGCCGAAGTCCACGGTGTGAGAAGTGATCTCGACGTAGATGAGCGAACCGTCCTTCTTCCGGTGACGCCAGACGCCGGCCTTGTCCATGCCTGTTGTGACGCGGGAAACGTTCTCCATGAGCGGAGAGACGTCCTCGGCGGGACGGATGTCCTTGATGGTCATGGACAGGAACTCGTCGCGGGTGTAGCCGTAATGATTCATGGCGGCGTCATTCACCGTCAGGAACCGGTAGGTCTCGATATCGTAGACCCACATGGGGTGGGGATTGCTCTCGAACAGGATCCGGTACTTTTCCTCGCTTTCCACGATGTGCCGCTGGTGGCGCTGGATGTTCCGGGAGAACAGCATGATGCCGCCCGTCCCGATGAGCCAGAGGAGCGTGTGGCTCATCAGGAGCGTCTTCTGCTCCTTCGCCTCGGCCTCGAAGTGGGGCCGCAGCGGGACCGAAATGCTGATGCCGCCCCGGATGTCTCCGACCTTGTAGCCCTGGTGGCCATGGCACTTGAGGCATGCCTCCTCGGTCATGAATGGCCGCATGATCCTCATGTAAGGCTCGTCGCTGAGGGTTGTCTCGCTGCTCAATTCCTTTACCCCCCGCTCGAACTCCTGGAGGGCTGTTTTTTCCCAGGCATCGGGCCGGTTGACCGGATTGACGTAATTGAGGCTCGTGAGGTGGCTGATGATGGGCAATGCGGAACGCTTGCTGATCAGTTCGAAGACCTGGCGCGTCATCCAGGCGGGGTTCACAAGCGTAAGCTTCCTGCCCGTTGTCGTCGTTATGTCGCGCTCGGCGACCGTCAGATAGGGATTGGGCTGCAGGGTATCGGTGATGGGCACGTACACGCCGCCGTGAAGAGTGCCCCAGCGCCGGAACTCGATCGTCAGGTCGTAGAACGACCGGGCGATGAGACGGGCCTTTTCGATGTTGTTAACATGGGTGACCTGCCAGTTCCAGGACAGGGAGACGAACATGAGCACGGACCAGCCTAGGATGAGCAGCAGGATGTACTTCTTCGTGCGCAGGGTCCATCGTTTTTTTGGGTTTTCGGCCATAGGTGGCTCAATAGTAACATATTGTCCGGTCAAATGCCATGGTCATAGCGGCCTGCCGCATCCTCGGGCAGCCGCCATGGTGTTCGAAAACCGTGCATATGCCACTTTTCCTGCCCTGCCGCGCCGACAGGAAAGTAGCCAAGAGGTTGATACTCCTGCACAAGACCTTTGGCAGGGAAATTGCTTTTAACTCATACAGGGCAGATGGTGAAGAATGAGCATAGCATGGACATGATCACAGGGCATAATCAGGAGGCCACAGAAGCTGGATTGCCGTCGGTCCTCGCCGGCAAGGGGAGAACCGTCTTCCTACCGGTAGCAGCAGGGGTGAATGTCGATTGTGCATGCTGTGGGACACACGCCCCGTGTCCCCACGCGCTTCCCACTGTGCTGGAAGGCAGGGCGCTCGAACCCGATGAAGCCCTCGACCGGGTCATCCCCATGATGGAGCATCGGGGCCGTGTTGACGAACTGTGCATTGCCGGTCCCGGTGAAGCGCTGGTCAGCCCGGCAACGAGGGTCGTTCTCCGCGTGCTTACATGGCGGTATTTCGGCATCGTCCGTGCAGTCTGGACCAATGGTCTCCTGCTCGCCGAACAGCTTGATGAACTGGCCAGGCTCGGACTGAACAGTGTCATCATTACCATCAATTCCTATGATCGGCTGACCGCTGAGCGCCTGTACGCGCGGGTCACCTACCGGGGAAGAAGTTACGTTGGCAGGGCGGCAGGGGACCTTCTTCTCGAAAAGCAGTGGCTCGGCGTGTCCCTTGCGAAGGACCACGGTCTTCACGTCATGGTGCACTCGGTCCTTGTTCCCCGGGTGAACGAGACGGACCTCGGTCAGATCGCAAACAGGGCGAGCAGGCTCGGCGCCGACGGCATGGTCCTGACCTCTCTGGGCGGACCTCAGCTGGAAGACCCGGACAACAGGCATGTCAGCACGCTGCTCCTAGCAAAGCGCCGGGAACTGAGCGCCTATATTCCGCAGGTGGAATTCATTTCGTAGAACAGCTTCATCGAGCATACTGCATGCCCGGAGTTCCCCGTTCCACATCCCGGACATGCATTGTGTTTTCCTCCCTCTCCCCGATCCAACGACTTCCTGCAATCAATGCTGTGCCCCATCGCTATCCGGGTGCTCAGGAAAGCATCAGGTGCTGAAATCATTTGCGTTGTGCGCGCCGGTTCATGACGACGTTGCAGCGGTTCAGGCGTGAATGACACAGAAAAGGCCTGATAGTCTTGCATTATCGCATTCACCGGATTTTGGCACGGCTGATGCAATAGGTCTGAACAAGGAGGTTGTTCCAGCGACAACTTGATGTAGAAAGGCTCCGGAGGTCTTTCATCATTTGCAGCACCGCCTGCATCGCAGGCAGAATAAACCCGCAAGGGATATCGAGGAGGAGAAGACAATGAAGAAGATCGTATCAGTTGTATGTCTGGCGCTGCTCGGCGCCACAGCCGCCTTTGCGGAAGACGCGAAGCCGGCAGGATTGAAGCCCGATGACGTGAAGAACGCGTTGGGCGTGAGCTTTTATCTGCAGGGCAGCTATATCTACAACGGGAATGCAAGCCAAATGACAACCGGCTCGGGCGAGAACGACCTGCGCTGGCTGGACCACAGGGCCAACAGCTTCACGCTGGACCTCGCTCAGATCGTCATACTGAAGGACCCGACGGCCCCCGGGACCGCCGGCTTCAAGATGAAGATCTCGGCCGGCGAGTGGGCGAAGTTGATCCACGCAACGGGCTTAGGCGACGCTGCGCCGGGTACGAATCCTGATTCCTTCGACCTTACCGAGGCATACCTGAGCTATATTGCCGGCGTCGGCAAGGGGCTCCGGTTCGACTTCGGTAAGATGGGCACCTTTGTCGGAGCGGAAGTGCTGGAGGCGAAGGACAACCCGAACTATTCACGCTCGTTCCTGTTCAACTACGCCGAACCGCTCACCCACACGGGTTTGAAGATGGGTTACTCTTTCACCGATGCCGTAAACGCCGCATTCTTCGTGGTGAATGGCTGGGACAACGCGACGGACAACAATAAAGCAAAGACCTACGGCCTGAGCATCGGCCTGACCCCCGCCGAGGTGTTCTCGGCGAGCATTAACCTGCTGCAGGGCGCCGAACAGACGGATAACAGCAGCAACATGCGGACGCTGATCGACCTGGTGGCAACGGTCAAGCCGACCAAGAAGCTGGCGATCATTCTGAACTATGATGACGGCAAGGAGGAAAAGGCGGTCGCCGGGGCCGATGCCAAGTGGTCGGGTCTCTCGTGCATTGTGAAGTACGACATCACCGACAAGTACAGTTTCGCGCTCCGGGGCGAGACGTTCGACGACAAGGACGGCTTCCGTACCGGCACTGTGCAGAAGCTGAAGGAAGTGACTGCTACGTTCGACGCCAAGCTGGACGGCGGCCTGATCCTGCGGCCTGAGTACCGGCATGACTCATCTGACAAGCAGTCCTTTGACAACGGCACCAAGAAGACCCAGGACACCATCGCGCTGGGTTTGATGTACAGCTGGTAAGGAATAACGATCGTACAGCTAGAAAAGGAGAAATGCCATGAACACGAAACGATTGATAGCAGCACTGCTCTTGGCGGGGCTGGTCATCATCGGCGGCGCTGTCTTCGCCGAGGACAAGCCTGTGCCGCCTGCCCCTGCCGCAGCAGCTCCTGCACCGGCGCCGAAATCGGATCCGTCCGGCGCCACAATCGGCGGCGCGGCGGACGTGGTAGGCGCTTCGGCGAATGCCCCCACGGCAGATGATCTTCAGAAACTGTCGGCAAGTGAACCGCTGGCAGCGAAACTTGCCGATGTTGTCGGCCACAACCGGATCGCCATCAATATGGCCTGGACGCTCATCTGCGGCTTCCTAGTTATGTTCATGCAAGCGGGTTTTGCCATGGCGGAGACGGGATTTACCCAGGCAAAAAATGCGGGCCATACTATGGCCATGAACTTCATGATCTATGTAATCGGGATGCTTGCCTACTGGATGATCGGTTTCGGTCTCCAAATGGGTGGTTCCGGTGGCGCGGCGACGCTCGGCGGCGGAACGGCGCTTGATGGCGAGTTCGTCATCCATCTGTTCGGCAAGGATTTCGGCCTCTTCGGCATGAAGGGCTTTTTCCTGTCGGGGGTCGGCTATGATGCGGTCATCTTCAGCATATTCCTGTTCCAGATGGTGTTTATGGACACCACGGCAACGATCCCCACGGGCGCCATGGCAGAGCGCTGGACCTTCAAATCCTTCATCGTATACGGGTTCTTCATTGCCGGCATCGTGTATCCTCTCTATGCCAACTGGGTATGGGGCGGCGGATGGCTTTCGCAGCTCGGTAAGATGTTCGGGCTCGGACATGGCCATCTGGACTTTGCCGGATCGTCGGTGGTGCACATGACCGGCGGTGTGGCCGCCCTGGCCGGCGCCATTGTTCTCGGGCCACGTCTCGGCAAGTTCAAGGCCGACGGAACGCCCAATGCGCTTCCCGGCCATCATATCCCCATGGCCATCGTAGGCTGTTTCATCCTGGCCTTCGGTTGGTTCGGATTCAACGCGGGCTCCACCTTGGCTGCGGGCGACCTTCGCATCGGCGTTGTGGCGACGAACACCATGCTGGCCGGATCTGCGGCAGGACTTTCCGGCATGATGTACATGTGGTTCCGCTATGGGAAGCCGGACATTTCCATGTCGGCGAATGCGCTCCTTGCCGGCCTCGTGGCGATCACTGCGCCTTGTGCCTTCGTGAACTCGGTCTCGGCAGTGATCATCGGTCTGGTGGCGGGCGTGCTGGTCTGCGTGAGCGTGTTCTTTGTCGAGAGGAACCTCAAGATCGACGATCCGGTAGGCGCCATCTCTGTGCACGGTGTCAACGGCATGTGGGGCATTGTTGCCCTCGGCCTCTTCGCCGATGGTACCTATGGTGATGGTCTGAACGGCGTCGCGGGCACGGTGAATGGTCTGTTCTACGGTGATGCATCGCAACTCGGCGCGCAGCTCGTAGGGATCGCAACGAACATTATCTTTGTCTTTATCACCATGTTCGTCTTCTTCAAGGTCCTTGACAAGATCATCCCGCTCCGCGTGCCCGCTGAGCAGGAGTTGGAAGGCCTTGACCAGCACGAAGTTGCGGTCACCGCATATCCTGATTTCAGCCTGCGGAAAACACACCGATAAGGAAGGGAGAATCCATGAAAAAGATAGAAGCGATAATAAAGCCCTTCAAACTCGACGAAGTGAAGGATGCCCTCAATGCGATTGGCATCCAGGGCATGACCGTTACCGAGGTGAAGGGATTCGGCAGGCAGAAGGGCCATGTGGAGCTGTATCGTGGCGCGGAGTATGAGATCTCGTTCATCCCCAAGGTGAAGATCGAAGCGGTTGTGGCCGACGGTGTTGCCGAAAAGGTGATCGCAACGATCACCGAAAAGGCCAAAACCGGCAAGATCGGCGACGGCAAGATCTTCGTTACGAAGATCGAAGATGTCCTCCGAATCCGCACCGGTGAGAAGGGCGAGACAGCGATCTAGTGCATCAATTTCCCCCATACCTCCCTGATGTGGCGGGAACCGTGGGCCGGCAGGAGAGATCCTGCCGGCCTTTTTTTGCATTACCCTTTCCCCATCTTCGGGAATACTGACCGATGTCCAACTGTATATGGCTAATTATTCACCACTTGCCCACGAAATAGTCTTTTCGTTTTCCCATGCCTGGCTTGATCAACATCACCTTGCTCAGCGAATCATTAATAATCAATCTGTTATGCTTTGAAAGACGATGTCTATTAATTGGCATATGCCTTGCTATTAGCCAAGTAGAAAACTGAACGAAGCTCGTCATATTAGTTTAAGGAGGATACTGTTATGGAAAGGCTCTCATTGAAAACGGTCTTGTTGCTACTGGCCTTGTTCGTGTCAGTGGCAGGTATCATGGCTGGCAGTGCCATCGCCGAAGAGGCAGCGGCCCCGGTTGCAGTATCGGCATCGGTGCCTGCGCCGCCGAAGATCGACACGGGCGACACGGCGTGGATGATCGTGGCGACGGCACTCGTCATGCTCATGTCCATACCGGGGCTGGCGCTCTTCTACGGCGGTCTGGCGAAGACCAAGGACACCCTGAACACCATGGCAATGACCTTTGTCACATTCTGCATCGCCAGTCTGCTCTGGGTTGTCTACGGGTATTCATTCTCCTTCGTTGGCGACATCGGCAGTGTTATCGGCAGCGCATCGCGGCTGTTCCTGAAGGGGATAGGGCCAAACAGCATCTCGGACCTGGCGAAGACGATCCCTGAGTACATCTTCATCGCGTACCAGCTTACCTTCGCGGCGATCACTGTGGCGCTGGCGAGCGGCGCTTATATCGAACGCATGAAGTTCTCGGCCTGGGTGCTCTTCACGGTGCTCTGGTTCACCGTGGTCTACCTTCCGGTGGCCCACTGGGTCTGGGGAGGCGGATTCCTGGCGAAGCTCGGCGCGCTGGATTTCGCCGGAGGAACGGTCGTTCATGTGAATGCGGGCATCGCGGCGCTCGTGGGCGCCCTCATCCTCGGAAAGCGGCGCGCGAAGGCGATCATGCCGGGCAACCTGACGCTCGTCGTGACCGGCGCGGGGCTCCTATGGTTCGGCTGGTTCGGGTTCAACGCAGGGTCGGCGCTCGCGGCCAACGGGCTCGCTGGAGCGGCCTTCATCAACACCAACACTGCGGCAGCGGTCGCGGCGCTTGCCTGGATGTTCGTGGAATGGATGCATTCCGGCAAGCCAACGGTCCTGGGTCTCGCCTCGGGCGCGGTGGGCGGCCTGGTCGCCATCACCCCGGCGGCGGGCTTCGTGAACATCGGCGGGTCCATCATCATCGGCATCGCGGCGGGCGTGGTACCGTTCTATGCAGTGGCGAAGCTGAAGCCCCTGCTCGGCTATGACGACACGCTCGACGCCTTTGGCATCCATGGCATCGGCGGCACCCTCGGTGCGGTCCTGACCGGCGTGTTCGCCGACCCGGCGATCAACGAGGCCGGGAAGGGCCTGCTGTACGGGAACGCGGGCCAGCTCTGGATACAGATCGTGGCGGTCCTGGCCACGCTGGTCTACAGCGGCATCATGACGGCAATCATCTTCTTCATCATCAAGGCCGTCGTCGGTCTTCGGGTCGACACGGAAGAGGAGACGATCGGGCTCGATGAGACCGAGCACGGAGAGCGGGCGTACAATTCATAATAAATTCGTAAGGCGCCAGGTGAATGGCTAAGACGGTTGACATCGTTCAACCATTATGCCTGCCCCCTCACGGAGCTTACTATAAGGAGGCACTATGAAAAAGATCGAGGCTGTCATCAAACCGTTCAAGCTCGATGATGTGAAGGATGCGCTGAACGCCATCGGCATAGCGGGCATGACCGTGTCCGAGGTGAAGGGTTTCGGCAGACAAAAAGGCCATGTGGAGCTCTACCGCGGCGCGGAATACGATATCGCCTTCATCCCCAAGGTGAAGCTCGAGATCGTGGTGGCGGACGCAATCGCCGAAAAGGTGGTGGCGACCATCATGGAAAAAGCCAAGACCGGCAAGATCGGCGACGGAAAGATCTTCATCTCCAAGATCGAGGAGGTCATCCGCATCCGGACCGGCGAGAAGGGCGAAACGGCGATATAGTCCGGCTGAATGCAGGAAACAGAATAAGGCCCGGCAGGAGAACCTGCCGGGCCTTTTTTTCATCTCACTGACGTCGGTTCATTGCGTCAGTTGTGCCGAAGGTGCGGGTTCTGAGACTGCCCGTTGCGCAGCCCGGGCCCTCTCATGTTCCATGCATTCGGTGGTCATGAGCATCCCGGACAAGGACATCACCATCCTTGAGAGTGAAGGCAGTTTTTTTTGCAGCAATACGCCAGGAGCGGACCGTCCGAACCTGCCCATAAATTACTCACCTGCCTCATGATTCATCATGCTGTACGTGCGTAGCCCGTGCTATCTGGGTGCTCTGTACCGGTCAAGGATGAATGAAATCAAATAGTTTCCCATGATTCAAACCTGCCTGTTCTCATGGCACATCACTTGCTTAATTATTAGGATGATGCGCAACTGCTGTTCATTTTTCCCTGAAGGAGACTT
The DNA here is from genome assembly GCA_963840455.1 of Nitrospirota bacterium. Taxonomy (GTDB): domain Bacteria; phylum Nitrospirota; class UBA9217; order UBA9217; family UBA9217; genus JAAXXJ01. The sequence continues at coordinate 158,538 of CAWIYV010000007.1, forward strand.
ACGCATGATGACCCCGTTGAGCAAGGTTTCGGCAGTGGTTTTCCTCATCGTTCTCGCCCTGGCGCTTCTGCCGGCGCCGGTCCTGGCAGAAGAGGCCGCGGCCGCTGCGACCAGGATCGACACGGGAGACACGGCGTGGATACTCATCTCGACGGCGCTCGTGATGCTCATGACACCGGGGCTCGCCATGTTCTACGGCGGCATGGTGCGGAGCAAGAACGTGCTCGGCACCATCATGCACAGCTTCATTGCCATTGCCCTCGTGAGCGTGCAGTGGGTGCTTTTCGGATATTCGCTTGCCTTCGGACCCGACGTGAACGGCCTGATCGGAAACCTCAGCTGGGCCGGCCTTGCGGGCGTCGGGACTGCCCCGAATGCCGACTACGCGGCTACAGTGCCGCACCTTGCGTTCATGGCCTACCAGATGATGTTCGCCGTCATCACGCCGGCGCTCATCAGCGGTGCGTTCGCGGAGCGGATGAAGTTCTCGGCCTACCTTGTTTTCACCCTGGCCTGGACCACGATCGTCTATGATCCGGTGGCGCACTGGGTCTGGGGTGCAGGCGGCTGGATGAAAGGCCTGGGCGTGCTGGACTTCGCCGGAGGCATCGTGGTCCATGCCACGTCAGGGTTCTCGGCGCTGGCCGCTGCGCTCTACATCGGAAAACGGAAGGGCTTTCTGCAGGAGTCCATGCCGCCCCACGATCTTCCCCTGACCGTGTTCGGCGCCGGCATCCTGTGGTTCGGCTGGTTCGGTTTCAACGCCGGCAGCGCGCTGTCGGCGGGCGGCCTTGCCACGGTCGCGTTCGTGACAACCCATCTGGCAGCGGTCGCGGCGACCCTCACCTGGACCCTGGTGGAATGGTATCATCGCGGGAAGCCGACCATGTTCGGCGCTGCCACCGGCGCCATCGCCGGTCTTGCCACGATCACTCCCGCGGCAGGCTTCGTGAGCCCCATGGCGTCCCTAGCCATCGGCGCCAGCGCCGGCCTGCTGTGCTACACGGCCCTGAACGCCAAGGTGAAGTTCCGGTACGATGATTCGCTCGACGCCTTCGGCGTGCATGGTGTCGGCGGCACGCTCGGCACGGTCATGGCGGGCGTCTTCGCGTCAACGGCCATCAATGCCGGCGGGGCGGACGGACTTTTCTTCGGCAACCCCCGCCAGCTTGCCATCCAGGCGGGCTCGGTGCTGCTTATTGCCGCTTACTCCTTCGCGGTCAGCATAGGGCTGTTCAAGGTGCTTGATATGACGATGGGGCTGCGGGTCGCCAGGGACGAGGAGATCGAGGGGCTCGATATCACCCAGCATGGGGAGCAGGGGTATATGCACTGAAGAACCAACAGGGGGACAGGGGGACGAGAGAACGGACACGGAGACGAGGGGGGAGGGCAAGAGCTTAAGAGCGTAAGACCTCCTTCGTACCTTCCTATCTTCCTACCTTTTTACCTTCGGACTTTCGCCGCTGCACCAGCGCGACGCCGCCGATGATCGCGATGCCTCCGACGACGGTAAGAGGCCTGACTGCATCACCGAGGAAGACGGCCGAGACGAGCACCGCGATGAAGGGGACGAGATAATGATAGGCGATGGTGCGCGTAGCGCCGATGCGCTTCACCCCCTCGTACCAGAGGACATAGGCCGCTGCCGCGCCGACCAGGGCTGCGAATCCGAGAGCGGCCCAAGAGCCTGCCGGGACAGCGCTCCAGGACTGGCGCGCAAGTTCCCCGGCGCCGGCGGGCAGGAGCAGTACGGTGCCGGCGGCCACGCTCCAGGCAGTGACGGTGACGGGCGGGTAGCGTTCGAGCAGCGGGGCGGCCAGGACCGTGTAAAGGGCCCAGAGGACCGACGCGCCGATGGTCATCAGGTCCCCGGTGACGGTCGCCATGCCGAAATGGACCTCGCCGCGGGTGCTCCGGATGATGCAATAGGCGCCCGCGGTCGCGAGCAACAGGCCGAGAGCGAGCGGCGCCCTCAGCCGCTCCCTGCCGCGAAGGGTCTGGAACACGGCCGCGAAGAGCGGCGACATGGAGATGAAGAGTGCCGAATGGGATGCGGTGGTGAACTGCAGGCCCTTCATGAACAGAAGGTTATAGAACGTGATGCCCGTAAGGCCGAGGGCGGCGAGGGCCGGGAGGTCCCTGCGGGCGACGGCAAAACGCTCCCGCCTGAGCGCCATCACGCCGAATAGGGCGGCTGCCGCAAGGGCGAACCGGACGACCGTGAAGCTGAGCGGCAGGAAATCAGTAAGGGCGTGCTTGATCACCGGGAAGTTGACGCCCCAGATGATTGCGACGATTATCAGGCGAAGGTCCAACATAGTGCGGAGTGTCGAGTGCGACTATAGCATAAATTACCTTGAATACTCAAATATATTGTGCTATCAATAAGTTATGCAAGGTCTGACACCGCCGTTCAGGGACATTACCGCCGACATTCTCTCGGGGATCGTTGACGGTGTGATGGTGGCCGATGAGGCCGGAAACGTTCTCATCTGGAATCGCGCCATTGAGGAGATGACCGGCATCGCCGCGGTAGACGCTCTCGGAAAACAGGCCCGTGCCGTCCTAGCCGAAAACCCTGCGGTGGTTTCGCAGATCGAGAAGACCTTGGGAACGGGGCGGTCCTATTCTGACTACGAGGCCGAGCTTGTTGCCCGGCACCGCGATCCGCTCCCCGTCGGGCTGGTGAGCAGCGTTCTTACCGACGAGGAAGGACGGCCGCAGGGCGTCATCCTCTCGGTCCGCGACCAGCGGGGCGTGCGGGACCTCAAGGACCGCATGCGTCGGGCCGACCGGCTTGCGTCGATTGGCCAGATCGCGGCCGGCATCGCCCACGAGATCAAGAACCCGTTGGTCGGCATCCGCGGCGCTGCGCAGCTCCTGAAGTCAGAGCTCCGGGCAGCGGCCGGCGGCAGCCTCATCGAATATCTTGACGTGATCCTGAAGGAGGCGGACCGGCTGAACAGTGTGCTCGAGGGGATCCTCGACTTCACCCGGGTGAGCCCCCGGGAGCGGGGAGGATTCAACATTCACAGCATCCTGGACCGCGCGCTCCTGCTGAACGAGGAGACCGCGCGTCAGAACAATGTGGTGCTCGCCCGGGAATACGATCCGAGCCTGCCCGATGTTATCGGGAACCAGGACCAGCTCATGCAGGTGTTCCTGAACATCGTCAAGAACGCCGTGGAGGTGATGCCGTCGGGCGGCAGGCTCACGGTGGTCACGCGCATGTCCGATCTGTTCACGAGCGTCCAGGCAGACGGCAGGAAGCACCGCCTTATGGTGGTGAAGGTCAGCGACACCGGCTCCGGCATCAGGCAGGAGCATCTGCAGGACATCTTCGCGCCGTTCTTCACCACCAAGGACAAAGGTGTGGGCCTGGGGCTGGCGCTTTCGTACCAGATCGTGCAGGAGCACCTCGGGACCATCCGGGTCGAGAGCCGCGAAGGGGAGGGGACGACCTTCAGCGTGTACCTGCCGCTGGGGGAATGAGATGATTGTAGATTGCGGATTGCGAATTGAAAAAATACCGGAAGAGCAGGAATACCGTGGTTCATTATGACTACTGATCGCATACTGATCGTCGACGACGAAGAGAGCGTCCGGTGGGTATTAAAGAAGTCCCTCGAGAAAGACGGTCTCGAGACCGTGCTCGCCAAGGACGCGGCCGAGGCCTTCGAACGACTGCAGGACGGTAACATCGCTGTCGTGCTCATGGACATCCGCATGCCGGGCATGAGCGGGCTCGACGCCCTGGAGAAGGTCCGGAATGAAGGGCGGAACGTCTCGGTCATCATCATGACGGCCCAGAGCACGATGCAGAACGCCATCGAGGCCATGCGGCGCGGCGCCTACGACTACATCACCAAGCCCTTCGACCTCGACGAGGTGAACATCCTGGTAAGAAAGGCGCTGGAAGTGCGGCACCTGAGCCAGGAGGTGGACACGCTCCGGGCAGAGGTGCGGGAGAAATACGAGGGCGGTCTTGTCGGCGGCACGCCGGCCATGCAGGAGATCTACAAGACCATCGGCCGCGTCGCCGAGAGCGACGCCACCGTGCTCATCCACGGCGAGAGCGGCACCGGGAAGGAACTGGTCGCCCGGGCCATACACTATCACAGTAAGCGCGCGGGCCGCCCTTTCGTGGCGGTGAACTCCGCTGCCATCCCGGCGGAGCTCCTGGAGAGCGAGCTCTTCGGGCATGAGAAAGGGTCCTTCACCGGCGCCGTGGCGCGCAAGCTGGGGAAATTTGAGGCCGCTGCCGGCGGCACGCTCTTCCTCGACGAGATCGGCGACATGAGCCTCTCGCTCCAGGGCAAACTGCTGCGGGTGCTTCAGGAAAGGGAGTTCGAGCGCGTGGGCGGGACGGAGCCCATCAAGACCGATGTGCGCGTGATCGCCGCGACCCACCACAACCTCGAGAAGATGGTTCGCGAGAACCGGTTCCGCGAGGACCTCTTCTATCGGTTGAACGTCATTCAGATCAATATCCCGCCGCTCCGGAAACGGAAGGACGACGTCGTACCGCTGGCCGAGCACTTCCTCCGGAAGTACCGCGAGGGGAAGGGCGTGACCGCAAAATCCTTCACGCCCGAGACGCTCAAGGCACTGCGCGCCTATGACTGGCCGGGGAACGTGCGCGAGCTCGAGAACGCGGTCCAGCGCGCCGTGACGCTCGCCCAAGGCGACAAGATCTTCCCCGACGCGCTCCCCCCGCAGGTCTTCAGGCCGGGCCAGGGCGTGACCATCTCGTTCGAGAGCTTCCTTGAGGAGAAGCTCGCGGACCTCGTGGAGCGGCTAGGCGGCTTGGACCAGGGCGATATCTATGACCTGGTGATGCAGCGCGTCGAGAAGCCGCTTATCACGCATGTGCTCCGGAAGACCGAGGGGAACCAGGTGCGCGCCGCGAGCTTGCTCGGCATCAACCGCAACACGCTCCGGAAGAAGATCAAGGAACTGGGTATCAAGGGGCCGTTCAACGGCGAGGAAAAGGAGCAGGACGAGGAGGAGTAGGGGGTACGGGGGTACGGCAAAAGACGAGAACGCATTCACAGGCCCGTTCCGGGAACATCCGGGACGGGCTTTTGTCATCTCGGGGAGATGTTCCTCTTGATAGAGCTGCCTGTTGTACCATCTATCATCTGGCCGGAAACTCTTGTCCATCCTTACTCTAATAATATATAGAGAGAATAGAGGTCGGTCCGAGGAAAAGGAAGAATGGGCATGCTCTACCATATACGTTGCTCGTGATGTTCCTAGGGCCCATCCATCATAATTCTACCGGGTTCAGTCCGGTATAGATATAGAGGGTGAAATCGTCCTGCACGCGGTCGTGGCGGAGGGCAAAGTAAGGGGAGAGGTTCTCGAGGGTGAACTTGACCATTTCTTCGGGCGACGTGTAATTCAGCTCCGGGTCCTTGATGGGCGTGTGGGACGACAGGGCGTTCAGGGCAAGACCTTTGTTGCAGTGTTTGAACAGCGTGATCAGCGCCTCCTTCAGGTCGTCCGCGACGCCCGGCACCCGCAGGTTGAAGACGCCGCAGATGACGATGTAGTCGAAGAACCCTTCCAGCCGGTCCTCCGAAGCGTCCATGACCTGGAACGAACATTCGGGATACTTCTTTTTCGCGAGCTCGATGAAGTTCTCGTTGATGTCCACTCCAGTGTAGCGTACGTCGAGACCACGGCGCTTCAGGAACCGGTAGAAGTCGCCGGTGCCGCAGCCGTAATCGAGAATGCTCGCGTTGTTCAGATGAGGCGAGATCTCGGCCAGGGCGTGGTACCGACGGAGCTGGCCCTGCGGCGTCCAGCGGAGCGCCTCGGGGCGATCGCCGAACTGCTTCAGATGGAAGTTGTAAAAAGAAAGCAGATGTTCTCGTGAGTAGGGGTCCATGGCTTATCTTCAGCGCAAAAATTTTCAGTATATTTTACGGCATTCGCCGCGGTCATGCAAGATGCGAAGAGGGCCTTCCTGTATTTATAGGCTGATAAGTTTTGCTTATGTGGTGCCCGTTGTCGAGAATTAAGACAATTAGCATCCTCATAACTTTTCGTAACGTTTCGCTTGACAAAAAAATGGCGTTATCTTATCATGCCTGCGTTTCAGAACATCTGCTAACTAAAATTTAATACCTAAGCGAGGGAGTAGCCATGACTCCTGGATCCTATCTTCCGGGACATTTTCTTCCAGTCGCAATCTTTCTCCTCGTCGGCCTTGCCGTCGGGGTCGGCATGCTGGTCTTCAGCAGGCTGGTCAGCCCCCGGAAACCCTACCGGGAAAAGCTCATGACCTATGAGTCCGGCATCACCCCCTTTTCCGACGCTCACCAGAAGTTCTCCATCCGTTACTATATCATTGCCATGCTGTTCCTTATCTTCGACATCGAAGCAGTGTTCCTCTATCCCTGGGCCGTTGCGTACAACAAGATCGGTCTGTACGGGCTCGTGGAGATGGTGATCTTCATCATCATTCTCCTGGTCGGGTATGTGTACGCGTGGAAGAAGGGGGCCCTGGAATGGGAATAATCCAGAACGTTTTCGAAGAAGGATACGTCACGACCAAGCTCGACGAGCTCTTGAACCTCGCGCGGTCGTGCTCGATCTGGCCCATGACCTTCGGCCTCGCCTGCTGCGCCATCGAGATGATCCAGTACTATTCCGCGCCGCAGCATGACTTCGACCGTTTCGGCACCGTGCCGCGCCCGTCGCCGCGCCAGTCCGACCTGCTCCTGGTCGCCGGTACGTTGACGAAGAAGATGGCGCCGATCGTGCGCCGCGTCTATGACCAGATGCCCGAGCCCCGTTACGTGATCGCCATGGGCAGCTGCGCAAGCTCGGGCGGCATCTTCAACACCTACAGCGTCGTCCAGGGTGTTGACAACATCGTTCCCGTGGACGTCTATATCCCGGGCTGCCCCCCGCGGCCCGAGGCCCTCATGTTCGGGATCATGAAGCTGCAGGAAAAGATCCGGAAAGAGCACTATATAAGGAAAGAAAAGTAGCCTGTTCACGAAATCCCCGAGAGATGGTTCGAGAGAGACGGTTATGGATGCTGATCAGATAGCGAAGATGATCGAAGAGAAGTTCCCTGGCGAGGTGCTGGGAACCGTGACCCACGCCGGGCAGACCGGTGTCATGGTCAAACCGGAGCGGATCCGTGACATCTGCCGTTTCCTCCATGACGAGCCGTCGCTCCGCATGGACTTCCTGGCGGACCTGACCGCCGTGGACTACTCAGCCTACCCGGGCGACACGGGGCTCCGGTTCGAGGTGGTGTACAACCTCATCTCCACCGTGTTCCGGCACCGCATCCGTCTCAAGGTGCGGGTGCCCGAGGACCAGCCGCGGGTGGACACGGTGACGGAGATCTGGCAGACGGCGAACTGGCACGAGCGCGAGACCTACGACCTCATGGGCATCATCTTCAACGGCCACCCCGACCTCCGCAGGATCCTGCTGCCCGAGGACTGGGTCGGTCATCCGCTCCGGAAGGAATACCCGCTGAAAGGCTTTTAGACCGAGGGTCAAGGAGCAAGGGGCCAGGGTCAAGTATGCTGACGTCACCGGGACCCCGGACCCTGTGTCCTGTACCCTTGCATGCATGGTGAACCTATGTCATCGACCGAAACTGCAGACAACAAGATCGTAACAAAAGAGATAACGCTCAACATGGGGCCGCAGCATCCGAGCACGCACGGCGTGCTCCGGCTGGTGCTTGATCTCCAGGGCGAGACCGTCGTCGGCGTCGACCCGCGGCCGGGCTACCTCCATCGCGGGATCGAGAAATGGTGCGAGTCCCGGACCTACCACCAGATCATTCCGATGACGGACCGGCTCGAGTACATTTCGTGCTTCAATAACAACCTGGGCTATGTAGTGGCCGTGGAGAAGCTCGGCGGAGTCACCGTGCCGGAGCGGGCGCAGTTCCTCCGGACCCTCCTGGCGGAGCTGGGCAGACTCAGCGCCCATCTCGTCTGGCTCGGGACACACGCCCTCGACATCGGCGCCATGACGGTATGCATGTACACCCTCCGCGAGCGCGAGCTCATCCTCGATCTCTTCGAGATGGCCAGCGGCGCGCGCCAGACCGTGAGCTTTGCCCGCATCGGGGGCATCCGGAACGACGTGTCCCGGGACTTCCTCGACAAGTGCCGGGAGTTCACCGAGATCTTCCCCAAGCGGCTCCATGACTATGATACGCTGATCCGCGAGAACCGTATCTGGCTCAAACGCACCAAGGGCATCGGCATTGTGTCCGCTGAGGATGCGATCAGCCTTGGCATGACCGGCGGCACCCTGCGCGGCTCGGGTGTCGACTACGACCTGCGCAAGGTGGAACCCTACGCGGCCTATGACAAGGTGGAGTTCGACGTGCCGCTCGGCGAGAATGGCGATGTCTACGACCGTTATATCGTGCGCATCAACGAGATGCGCCAGAGCAACCGCATCATTAAACAGTGCCTCGACATGCTGCCGCAGGGACCGGTAATGACCGGCGACCCGCGTTACGCTGTGCCGGAGAAGGCCAGCGTCATGCAAAACATGGAGGCCCTGGCCCATCAGTTCGTGCTTATGAGCAAGTGGGTGCCCATGCCCAAGGGCGAGGTGTATGTCGCCACCGAGGGTCCCAAGGGAGAGGTCGGGTTCTTCATTGTCAGCGACGGCAGCGGCCGGCCCTACCGCATGAAGATCCGCTCCCCATCGTTCATCAATCTGAGCGCCATCCCGAAGATGACGATCGGCGGCATGGTTTCCGATGTGGTCGCCTGCATCGGCACCATCGACATCGTGCTCGGCGAGTGCGACCGCTAAGGTCTGTTCCGAAACCACCAGGAGGGGTTGCCATGGTCAAGGTCAAAGACATCGAGGAACTACCGCTGTTCAAGGGATTGTCAGGCGACGAGCTCAAGGCCATCGCTGAGATCATCACGTCGGACACGCATCCCGCCGGCAAGCCGATCTTCGAAGAGGGTGAAGTGACCTGCCCCTGCATCTACATCATCCAGAAGGGGAAGGTGGACGTGCAGAAGCATAACAAGGACGGCGACACGCTCACCCTGTCGGTGCAGCGGGAGGGGAGCTTCTTCGGCGAGCTGTCGTTCATCGACAACAAGCCCCACTCGGCGACGCTCACAACGGCTTCCGAGGAGTCGGTGGTGCTCAAGATCGACCGGAACGATTTCGACAAGTTCGTGGTGCGCTACCCGAACGCCGGGTTCAAGGTGCTCATGAATGTCGTCCAGGACATCTCCCAGCTGGTCCGCAGAATGAACTCCCAGTACGTCGACATGGCGGGGTACGTGTTCGGCAGGACGAAGAGGTAGGAAACGGTATGAGCGAACAACACGAGGAAGCGCATTTCTGCCGGACGGCCGGCGAAAAGATCATGTTCAGCGATGCGATCGTGCAGGCCATCAAGAAGGTCCAGCAGCGCTATCCCGATACACAGGGCGCCGTGCTCCCGGCGCTCCACATCATCCAGAAGGAATACGGCCATCTGACCTACGAGGCCATGCGGTTCGTTTCGCAGCAGCTGCGGGTGCCCGAGTCGGACGTGTTCGGCACGGCGACCTTCTACTCGCTGTATCGCTGGAAGAATTCCGGCAGGCACCAGATCCAGATATGCCACAACCTTTCCTGCTCGCTCCTTGGCGCGGAAACGATGATCGCGCATCTGGAAAAGAAGCTGGGGGTCTGCGAGGGCCAGGTGACGAAGGACGGAAGGTTCTCGTTCATCCGGATGGAGTGCATCGGCCGGTGCGACGGAGCTCCCGCCATGCTCGTGGGTGACGACTACCATGGCGACCTGACGCCGGCAAAGATCGACGATATTCTGAAGAAGTACGAATAGCGGTTTGTCCTCCTGGAAAGACTAAAGACTTTTCACCGCAGAGGGCGCAGAGGACGCCGAGCAATACATCTTCGTTGATTCTTGTTCTCCTCTGCGATCTCCGCGATCTCTGCGGTAAAGCGACAAGGAAGTTATCTATATGGAAAAGATGCTCCTCAAACGGGTCGACATCCCGAACGCGGCGGACATCGACGTTGCCCAGAAGCACGGCGCCTATTCCACGCTGAAAACGGCCTTCGATATGCGGCCGGTGGACCTGGTGAACGAGGTGAAGCGGGCCAACCTGCGCGGCCGCGGTGGCGCGGGTTTTCCCACGGGCCTCAAGTGGGAGCTCTGCTCCCGCGTGCCCGGCGCCCTGAAGTATCTTCTGTGCAATGCCGACGAGGGCGAGCCGGGAACGTTCAAGGACCGGTTCATCCTCCTCCACGACCCGCACCTCCTGATCGAGGGGATGGTCATCTCCGGCTTCGCCATCGGCGCGGAGCGGGGCTACATCTATCTCCGATATGAATATCCCACGGCCCTCGGCGTTCTCGAGAGGGCCATTGAGCAGGCCTACGCGAAAGGCTATCTCGGCAAGAACATCCTCGGCAAGGGGGTGAACTTCGACCTCTCCGTGCACCGCGGCGCCGGGGCCTACATCTGCGGCGAGGAAACGGCGCTCATCGAGTCCCTCGAAGGCAAACGCGGCCAGCCCCGCATCCGGCCGCCGTTCCCGGCGAGCCAGGGCGCGTGGCGGAAGCCCACGGTCATCAACAACGTCGAGACGCTCTCCAACATCCCGTACCTCATTGCCATGGGCGCCGACGCCTACGCCAAGATCGGCGAGGAATCCTCCCCGGGTCCCAAGCTCTACGGCGTAAGCGGCATGGTGAACAAGCCGGGCGTCTATGAGCTTCCCATGGGCACGACCCTCCGGGAGATCATCTATACCCACTGCGGTGGCGTTCGCAGCGGCAAGAAGCTCAAGGCGATCATTCCTGGCGGCGCGTCCACGCCCATGCTGACCGAGAGCCATCTGGACGTAAAGATGGACTTCAACTCCCTTGTCTCCGCCGGCTCAATGCTCGGTTCCGGCGCCGTGATGGTCATGGACGAGACGGTCAACATGGTGCAGGTCGCGTACACGCTGGTTCGGTTCTTTGCCCACGAGTCCTGCGGCAAGTGCACGCCCTGCCGCGAGGGGACTTCGTGGCTCTACCAGGTCTACAAGCGTCTCATGCACGGCGAGGGCAAACCCGAGGACATCGACCTGCTCCTGTACATCTGCGAGACCGTGAAGGGCAAGTGCTTCTGTCCGCTGGGCGAAGGCGCGATCCAGCCGGTCCTGTCGAGCATCAAGCATTTCCGCGGCGACTACGAGGAGTGGATCAAGAGCGGGAAGACTGCTCATGCTTAACGAGATGTAACCACGGGTCCCGCTTCGCGGGACACACCGATGAAGAAAAGCAGGCTCTTCTTCGTTTCATGGTTTCAAATCACCGTGTGCGACGAAGTCGCCTGTGGTTAAAATCCTTTTATCGATTTCAGAGTAAGGTCAACCACCTATGGAAAATACGGTAACGGTAACCATCGACGGCGTGACGGTCAAGGTCAAGCCCACCGCCACCATCCTGGAAGCGGCCAAGGCAGCGGGCGTGCGGATCCCGGTCCTCTGCGCCGATGACAAGCTCCATCCATACGGCTCCTGCCGCATTTGCATCGTGGAAGTGGAGAAGTCCCCCCGGAAGTTCACTCCCTCGTGCACCACGCCGGTGAACGACAACATGTCGGTCAAGACCATGTCGCCCGACCTGATCGAGGCGCGGAAGCGCATTCTCGAACTGCTGCTGAACAACCATCCGCTGGACTGCCCGATCTGCGACAAGGCCGGCAGCTGCCAGCTCCAGGACCTGGTGCACGAGTACGGCCTCGGACCGAGCCGGTTCCACGAACCGAAGCGCACCGTGGCGCCGAGCTACCATTCCAAGGTCATTGACCGCGAAGTGAGCCGCTGCGTCCTGTGCGGCAAATGCGTGCGGGTCTGCCGGGAGCAGAACGCCGTTGGCGAACTGGCCTTCACGCGGCGCGGCGACAAGTCCAAGGTCAGCACTGACTTCGACCAGCCGCTGGACTGCGAGTTCTGCGGCGAGTGCGTGGAGATCTGCCCCGTCGGCGCGCTGACCACCAAGCAGTTCAAGTACAAAGGCCGGACGTGGAACCTCGACCGGACGACCTCGGTCTGCAACTACTGCGGCTGCGGCTGCAGGACGTCGTACGAATCACGGCTCGGCAGGATCGTGCGGGTGAAATCGGCCGCCCGGAACTACCTCTGCAGCAAGGGCCGCTTCGGCTGGGACGCCGTGCACCATCCCGACCGGCTTGCGACGCCGCTCGTGCGGGTCGGCGGCGAACTGGTCCCCGCGACGTGGGACGAGGCCCTCGCCATGGTCGTGACCAACCTGCATGTGATAAAGAACAAGAAGGGTGCCGACAGCATCGGCGGCCTCGGGTCGGTCAGGACAACGAACGAGGAGAGCTACCTCTTCCAGAAGTTCATGCGGTCCGTGGTGGGGACGAACAACGTGGACCTGCTGGCGCGTCTCAAGATCCCGAAGGGCCTGAACACGGACTTCTTCTCCGGAGAGATCCGGAAGATCGGCAGCCACGATGTCGTGCTGGTCCTGGACGGGGACGTGGGCGAGCTCAATCCCTTTACCGGGATCGAGATCGTCCGCGCCGTGAGCCAGAACTATAAGAAGCTTGTGCTCGTGAACAGCGGGTTCAACAAGTTCAACCGCCTCGCCTCGGTGGTGCTCGATTATCTCACGCCTGAGGCAGCGCTGTCGGACCTGCTGCCGGCGCTCAGGACGGGCAAGGGCGGGAGCGATCGGGTGACGCAGGCCGCGGCCATCCTGAAGGAGGCGAACAGCGTCGCCGTCATCATTCCCGGACGGACCACGGACAAGGAATATGCCCAGATCAAGGAGCTCCTGCCGCTGCTGAAGGGCGTCACCACCTATCCCATCGTCCGCCGGAGCAATCTCCAGGGCGCGCTGGACATGGGAGTCATGCCTGATTATTATCCCGGCTACCAGAAGGTGGGCCCTGATGCAATGAGCAAGTTCACCGGATCGTGGAATGCCGTGCTGCCGGACAACCCCGGCCTCACGTCGCTGGAGATGCTGGCCGGGATCAGGACCGGCAAGATCGCGGCGCTTTACATCATGGGCGACGATCCGGCAGGGAGCGACAAGGGGCTGAAGGACATCCTGAGCAAGCTGGAGTTCCTCGTGGTCCAGGACATCTTCCTGACCGAGACCGCGAAGCTTGCCGACGTGGTCCTGCCTGCGTCGAGCATCGCCGAAAAGACCGGCACGTTCACCAACCTCGAACGCCGGCTCCAGCAGCTGAACCGCGCCGAGGAGCCCCACGGGGAGTCGCGGCCGGACTGGGACATCCTGCACACGCTGGCCAAGAAGATGGGCAGTTCCATGCACTACGCGTCGCCTGCGGACATCCTGAAGGAGATCAGGGCCACGGTGCCGCTGTATACCGACCTCGACGCGGGCAGCGTCTGGCCCCGGGAGCGGTCGCCGCTGGCGGGCGCGGACGTGGACCTCTCTCTGGCGTCCGATACGGTCATGAAGAACGATGTCATCACGTCGGACCGTCTGCTGTTCTCCTCCGGGACGATGATCACCCGGTCCAAAGAGATCTCGACGCTCTGCCGTACCAAGGTGGAGGTATAGGAGCGGACCATGCCTGATATGCACCAGATCCTCACTCTCGTCGTCAGCATCGGGATCCCCGTCGTGGTCCTGCTGAGCTTCATCCTGGCGAACGCCATGTATCTGCAGCTCATGGAGCGCAAGGTGCTCGCGCACATGCAGTCGCGGCTCGGGCCCATGCGCGCCGGATGGCATGGCATCCTGCAGCCGGTGGCCGACGCGGTCAAGTTCATGTTCAAAGAGGACATCATCCCGGCGAAGGCGGACAAGTGGGTGTTCAGCCTTGCGCCGCTCATTTTTCTGGTAATGGCCTTCGGAGCCTTCGTGGCGATCCCCTTTGGACCTCCCACGGATTTCTTCGGGATCCTGTCGCATAAGGTGCCGCTCTGGGTATCGAACCTGAACATCGGCGTGCTCTACATCGTCGCTTTGGCGAGCGTCGGCACCTACGGCGTGATCATGGCCGGATGGGCGTCGAACAACAAGTACTCGCTCATGGGGGGCTTCCGCTCCGCGGCGCAGATGATCAGCTACGAGATCCCCATGGCCTTCGCGATCGTGACGGTGGTGCTGATGGCGGGATCCCTGAACCTCAGCGATATCGTCAACGCTCAGTCCAAGAAGTGGTTCATCACCGTTCTCCCCGTGGGCCCGGTCGCGTTCTTCCTCTATCTGTTCGCCGGAATCGCCGAGACGAACCGCGCGCCCTTCGACCTGCCCGAGGCCGAGAGCGAGCTCGTGGCGGGGTACTTCACCGAGTACAGCGGCATCCGGTTCGGCATCTTCTACATGGCCGAGTACATGAACATGATGATCGTGTCCCTGCTGGTGAGCATCATGTTCCTGGGCGGCTGGAATCCCGTCCAGATATTCCCGACGTGGCTGGGCCACATCGGCATCATTGCCGGGATCAACAAGGCCCTTGCCTTCATCCCGCCGACGATCTGGCTCCTGGGCAAGCTCTACTTCTTCATATTCTTTTATATGTGGATCCGGGCGACGCTTCCCCGGTATCGCTATGACCAGCTCATGATGATCGCCTGGAAATTCCTGCTGCCGCTCTCCCTGGGCACCCTGCTGGTCGCGGCCTTCATGAAGCAGGCAGGCTGGATGTAGATCCCGGTAGAGTACAGAGAATGCCGTCGGTTCATGGTTATGATATGGCAATGATGTTCACCCCGTTGGAAACAGTGGATGTTCTCACGGGGTAGGAGAGGTCCCTGACGATGTCTAAACTGAAAAAAGCAATCAAAACGATCTTCATGCTCGAGATTGCCGAGGGCATGTGGCTCACGCTCAAGACCATGCTTACGCCCGCGGTGACGCGACAGTACCCGACGTTCAAGCGCAAGCCCTTTGCCGGCTCACGGGGGCTTCATTACATGGACCGTGATGACACCGGCCAGAAGGAGCGGTGCATCGGGTGCGGCCTGTGTGAGGCGGTCTGCCCGGCCAAGGCGATCACTGTCGTCACCACCAAGGGTTCCGATTATGAGAAGGTCGTGTCGGCCTATGAGCTCGATCTCTTGAGATGTGTTTTCTGTGGATTTTGCGTGGATGCCTGCCCGGTGAACGCCATCAAGATGTCGCCGAACTTCGAACTGGCCTGCTACTCGCGCAAGGACGTCTTCTATACCAAGGACCGGCTCGTCGAAGTGGGGGACAAGTACCTGGGGAGGAAGAAGGAGGGGACGAAATGATCCACCAGCTCATCTTCCTGTACTTTGCGGCGGTCATCATCGTATCCGCCGTCCTCATGGTCACCCGCCGGAACCTCATCCACAGCGTGATGTTCATGCTGCTCCTGTTCTTCCATATCGCGGGAGTGTTCGTTCTCCTGAACGCCGAGTTCCTTGCGGCGGTGCAGCTCATCGTCTATGCCGGCGCCATCCTCATTCTGTACCTCTTCGTGGTGATGCTCCTGAGCGTGGACCGGGAGACGCAGTCAGTCAGGGCGAACCGCTTCTGGCCCTGGCTGATCGGTTTCGGATTCGTCATCGCCGCCGAGATCGCGCTGCTGGTCCTGCGCGGGTCCTTCCCGGCGGACCGCGGCCAGGCCGTGAAAAATGCTGGTGCCGGGGTCAGGGAGCTTGGCGTCGAACTGTACACGAATTACCTGGTCCCGTTCGAGATCGCATCGGTCATCCTGCTCGTGGGCCTGGTCGGCGCGGTGATGCTGGCGAAGAAGAAAGTGAAAGAATAATCAAAGCCAATTGCGGAATGCGGATTTCGGATTGAAAAGCAAAGCCACCGGAGATTGATCCGCAATCTGAAATCTACAATCGAAATCGTTCGGAGGTCCCATGGTTCCCTTGTCCTGGTATATCCTGCTCAGCGCGGCCCTGTTCACCATCGGTGTGGTCGGCGTGCTGAGCCGGCGCAACGTCTTCATCATCCTCATGTCCATCGAGCTGATGCTGAACGCCGCCAACATCAACCTGATCGCATTCTCGCATTATCTCCAGAACCTGACAGGCCAGATCTTCGCCATTTTCGTCATTACGGTGGCGGCGGCCGAAGCGGCCGTTGCCCTCGCGCTTATCATCCTCCTCGCGCGGAACCGCGGGACCGTCTACGTGGACGAGTTTAATCTCATGAAGGGATAGCCCGGGACCGTTCCGGACCGATGCTTCCGAGGTAGAGACCATGCTCAAATACATACTGATACCGCTCCTGCCGTTCACCGGCTTTCTCATCGCCGGGCTGTTCGGGAAATACCTCAAGGAACGCGCAGCCGTTGTTGCGGTGGCCGGGGTCTTCGGCTCCTTCGTCTTTGCCGTGAGCGCGTTCATTGATGTGCTGGGCGGCACGCTCATCGACGAGAACCTTTACTCCTGGATCGCCATCGGCAGCCTCAACATCACCGTGGGGTTCCAGGTCGACCAGCTGACCGCGGTGATGCTGATGGTCGTGACGACGCTCAGCACGCTCATCCATATCTATTCCATCGGCTACATGCACGGGGACAAGGGCTTTGCGCGGTTCTTCGCCTACCTCGAGCTCTTCACCTTCTTTATGCTGGTCCTGGTGATGGCCAACAACTTCCTGCTCATGTTCGTGGGCTGGGAAGGGGTGGGGCTCTGCTCCTATCTGCTGATCGGGTTCTGGTACGAGAAAAAGTCGGCAACCGACGCCGGCATCAAGGCCTTCGTGGTGAACCGTGTGGGCGACTTCGGGTTCGTGCTTGGCGTGATGCTCATCTTCGTGACCTTCGGGTCACTGGACTTCACCGATGTGTTCAAGGCCGCCTCTACGCCTGCAGCGGCACAGACCGTCAGTTTGCTCGGCGTTGAGATGAGCGTGATCACGCTCATCTGCCTGCTGCTCTTCGTCGGCGCCACCGGAAAGTCAGCCCAGATCCCGCTGTATGTCTGGCTGCCGGACGCCATGGAAGGCCCGACCCCGGTCAGCGCCCTCATCCACGCGGCGACCATGGTCACCGCCGGCGTGTTCATGGTGGCCCGTTGCTCGCCGCTCTTTTCCCTGTCGCATACGGCCATGACCGTCGTTGCGGTCACGGGCGGGCTCACCGCATTCTTTGCCGCCACCATCGGCCTGGTCCAGAACGACATCAAGCGCGTGATCGCCTATTCCACGATCAGCCAGCTCGGGTACATGTTCATGGGGCTCGGGGTGGGCGCGTTCGCTGCGGGCATCTTCCATCTCACGACCCATGCCTTCTTCAAGGGGCTCCTGTTCCTCGCCTCGGGCAGCGTGATCCACGCCCTCTCCGGCGAGCAGGACATGCGCAAGATGGGGTCCCTCAAGTCGAAGATCAAGGTCACCTATGCGGTGTTCGTGATCGGTTCGCTCGCCCTTGCCGGCATATTCCCCTTCGCCGGCTTCTTCAGCAAGGACGAGATCCTCTGGAGCGTCTACGGTTCGAACTGGATGCTGTGGGTCGTCGGCGTCATCGGCGCGCTGATGACGGCGTTCTACTCGTTCCGGCTCATCTATCTCACGTTCTACGGCACTTCGCGCATGGACCACGAGGTCGAGCATCATGTCCATGAGTCGCCGACGATCATGACGGTGCCTCTCATGATCCTGGCGTTCTTCTCGATCACCATAGGCCTTATCGGCATCCCGGGTGCGCTCATCTCTCACGCGAACCTCTTCGGCGAGTTCCTGGCGCCGGTCTTTCCGGAGGCCCATCACGGCGGCGCGGAGAGCAGGACGCTGGAGATCGGCCTCATGATCTTCTCGGTCATGGTCGCCTTGATCGGCATTCGGATAGCCTATACCCTGTATGTGAAGAAACCGGCCATCCCGGACCAGATTGCCGAAAAGTTCAAGGGTCTCTACAATCTGCTCCTGAACAAGTACAAGGTCGATGAAGTGTATAACTATATCTTTGTCGACGGGCTGGTGCATAAGCTCGCCAAGTTCCTTCATACGGTGGGAGATGTCAAGATCATAGACGGCTTCATCAATGGAGCCGCCGCTGCCATCGGCAGGACGAGCGAACGGGGGAGAAAACTCCAGGCCGGCTTCGTCCAGGAATACGCCTTCACCATGGGGCTGGGCCTCGTGGTGCTCATGGGGCTGTATTACGTGTTACGGTAGGCCGTTGACCGGAAGCAGAAACTGTTTTGAAGGGTCCCTAAACGCTCATAGGTCGGAGAATGACCATGCGAGAGATGAAGCGCGGTCTGCAGCAATGTCTGTCCGTAGCGGTGCTGCTAGTGTTGGCAACAGTGAGTACGGCACGGTCACAGGAAGTGCTGCCGGAACAGGCACCGCCGCCGGCGCAGACGCCACAGACAGGCGCAGCGCCGCAGGAGCTGCTCAATACGGCCGGGAAGGTACGCCTTTCGCTGCACGGGGTGCTGGGCTTCGGGTTCGATAAGGTCGATGTCGGCACAACGATCTCGGGTGATACGGTCTCGATCAGCGGAGGCGGAGGACTTGGGGGAGGTGCGGGAATCGCGTTTGGTCTCTCGCGAAGCCTGGATCTTGACCTTGACCTCGGCTTTCAGGGGGGCGGCATGACTCCCCCGGTCGACAACGCGGACGGGTCGTTCACGCGCGGTTATTTCCTCGCGACGCTCAAGTACAAGAAACCCACCTCGGGCACCGGTCAGTTCAAGTTCGGGGCGGGGCTCGGCGCATATTTCGGCGGCAAGCTGAAGTTCAATCGGACGGACATGAATTTTAACGAGGAGGTCGACTACGACCCGGCCGTCGGTCTGCACTTCACCGGAGAGTTCGAGCGCTTCATCAGTCCGAACGTTTCTTTCAATATCGGGGCCAAGATCTATTTTGTAGAGTACAAGGCGAAGTCCTACACGTTCAATTCTGTCGATGTGCCCGTTTCGGCGCTCAAGGACGATGTCCGGAATCTCAACGGCAGCGGTATGGACCTCCTGATCGGCATCAACATGTACTTTAATTAAGGGACCCCTTCTCGGAGGGGTCCGGTCGCACTTTGTATGGCAGTATCAACCATTTGCACTCTTTCGTGAAGGAGCCTGATACATGCTCGAACTTATGCCAAACCAGCTCGGGTATCCTCTCCTGAGCCTCCTCATCTTCGTTCCGGTCATCGGAGCGATTGTCCTGCTCGCTGTGCGCGATGCCCGGGCGGCCCGGTGGATCGCGCTGCTGTTCTCGATCGTGGAACTCGGTCTCTGCATGCCGCTTTTCGGGAACTTTAACAGCTCGGTGGCGCACATGCAGTTCGGCGAGTCCATGCCCTGGATTGCGGCCTGGAACATCCATTACAAGCTCGGCGTGGACGGCATCAGTGTGCTGTTCGTGGGGTTGTCCGCACTCCTCACGGTCATCTCCATCATGGTGTCATGGACCGCGGTGACGGAACGCGTGCGCGAGTTCATGATCGCCCTGCTGTTCCTCGAAGCCGCGATGATCGGGGTGTTTCTTGCCCTCGACCTTTTCCTCTTCTACATATTCTGGGAAGCAATGCTCATCCCCATGTACCTTCTCATCGGCGTATGGGGAGGTCCGAACCGGCTGTACGCCGCAGTCAAGTTCTTCCTCTACACCCTGGTCGGCAGCGTGCTGATGCTGGTCGCTATCCTGGCCATTTATTTTTCGGCGGGAGGGACCTTTGACGTCCTCACGCTCATGAATTACAAGTTCGGCCACGCGTTCCAGATGTGGGCCTTTGCGGCCTTCTTCGCCGCCTTTGCGGTGAAAGTGCCCATGTTCCCGTTCCATACATGGCTGCCCGACGCCCACGTGGAGGCGCCGACCGCCGGCAGCATTATCCTTGCCGGCATCCTCATCAAGATGGGGGCATACGGCTTCCTGCGATTCTCCCTGCCGTTCTTCCCGGATGCTACGATTGCCTACACGCCGGCCATCATGGTCCTTTCTGTGATCGGCATTATCTACGGCGCTTACATGGCCTTTGCCCAGACGGACTTCAAGAAGCTCATTGCCTATTCGAGCGTGAGCCACATGGGCTTCGTCACGCTCGGCATCTTCGCGATGAACAGCCAGGGCCTCGAGGGCGGCATCCTTCAGATGATCAACCACGGCGTCTCAACCGGAGCGCTGTTCTTCGGTGTCGGCGTCATCTATGAAAGGACCCATACGAGGGTGATCGCGGATTACGGCGGGCTCGCCTCGAAGGTCCCGGTGTACGCCGCCTTCTTTATGATCATCACCCTGTCGTCCATCGGGCTCCCGGGCACGAACGGCTTTGTGGGTGAGTTCACCATCCTCCTGGGCGCATTCCAGCACAAGGCGATCTACGCGGTGATCGCGTCCATCGGCATCATCCTGGGCGCGGGATACATGCTCTGGCTGTATCAGCGGATCATCTTCGGCACCGTCACCAATCCCCACAATGAACACCTGACGGACATGAACCCGCGTGAGATCGTGGCGGCGCTGCCGCTGGTCATCCTGGTGTTCGTTGTCGGTCTCTACCCGAACGCAGCGTTCCAGGTCATGCATGCTTCGGCGGACAACCTCATCAAACATGTCCATGCCAAGGCATCCGTCGTACCGGCCGCTGTGCAGGCGGCGAGCGCCCTGGTCGGAAATTAGGTAAGGAGAGGCATTCATGGTGACTTCGCTACAAGAATTCCTGCGGCAGCTGCTGCCGCTCTATCCCGAGCTGGTGGTCATCACCATCGCCCTCACCGTGCTGCTGCTGGATTTCTTCGTGGACCGGCGGAGCAAGGCGATCCTGGGGTGGTACAGCCTGATCGGAATCGTCATCGCCGCTTCGATGACCGTGAAGCTGATGGGGACCACCGGATCGTTCTTCGGCGGGACCTTCCTGCTCGACCCGTTCTCCACGTATTTCAAACTGGCCTTCTATGTTGCCTGCGGTCTCGGGATCCTGGTCTCGATGAAGTACCTGGACATCGAGAATATCCACCGCGGCGAGTATTACGCCCTGATGCTGTTCGCCACGTGCGGCATGATGCTCATGGCGTCGGCTGGGGACCTCATCACGCTGTACCTGGGTCTGGAGCTCATGGCCCTGTCCATCTATGTCCTGGCCGGGTTCATGCGCAGCGACAGCCGGTCCAACGAAGCAGGCATCAAGTATCTTCTGCTGGGCGCCTTCTCATCGGGCATCATGGTGTACGGCATGTCGCTCCTGTACGGCATGTCGGGCACGACGAACCTGAATGGCATCCTGGCGTCCCTGCGCGGTGCGGACCTCGCGAATCCCGTGCTGTTCCTCGCCTCGGTCATGCTGATCGTCAGCTTCGGCTTCAAGGTGGCTGCAGTGCCTTTCCATATGTGGGTCCCCGACGTCTATGAGGGAGCGCCCACGTCGGTCACGGCCTTCATGTCGGCAGGCCCCAAGGTCGCCGGGTTCGCGGTGCTGCTCCGCATGTTCGCCCATACGCTCCAGCCGCTCCATGCAGACACCTCGATCATTCTCGCCGGCCTTGCCGTGATGACCATGGCTGTCGGCAATATTCTGGCCATCGCCCAGACCAATATCAAGCGTATGCTGGCCTATTCCTCCATCGCCCATGCCGGGTATGCCCTCGTCGGCCTTGCTGCTGGGGGGCCAGACGGCGCGGCCAGCGTAATGCTCTATGTCCTGATCTATGCAGTCATGAACATGGGGGCCTTCGGTGTCGTCATCATGCTCCGGAGGTCCGGCGCGCGTGGCGAGGAGATCGCGGACTTCGCAGGCCTGGGAAAGACCAACAAGACCGCGGCGTTCCTCATGCTCATCTTCCTGTTCTCGCTCACCGGCATACCGCCTATGGCAGGATTCGTCGGCAAGTTCTACATCTTCAAATCCGCGGTCCAGGCCGGCATGATCTGGCTTGCGGTCGTGGGCGTCCTGTTCTCGGCCATCAGCGCCTATTTCTACCTCAGGGTCATCATGCTCATGTACATGTACGAGCCCAAGCAGGAGTTCAGCCTCGTACAGTCACCTGCACTGGCTCTGGCGTTGGCCATCTCGGTAACTGGCGTGCTGGTCATCGGCGTATATCCTTCAGCTGTGCTCGACTTCGCAAAGGCCTCCATCGTCGGGATCTTGTAGGGCGGGGTCAAGCGGGGTCCGGTAAGGCACTCTCACGAGAAGGGGGCAGGCGAATAGCCTGGCCCCTTTTTATTTTTTCCGGTTGTCGCGGGAGTGCTGTTCCTGTTGCGCTCTATGATGTTCCTCATACCATCATGCTTTTCCCGGTGCTATACTCTCAGTTATGAAGCCTGAAGGAAAAGGGTATATCCTCAAGGAATACGGCTCCTGGAGCGTGCTGACCGTCGCGTTCCTCATCGGCTTGGGCGTGAGCCGCGCGATCCCCTGGCAGGCCCTGCCACTGTACGCCGCCCTCGCCCTCCTGATCAATTCCAAGCAGGCATACATGAAGTGGACGCGACAGCCGTTGGAGCGGAAGCATCTCGGCGTCTTTCTCGGGCAGGTCGCGGCAGCGTCCGTGATACTGTTCGCGCTTTTCTCCGGGAACCTGTCACAGGTCCTCCCGCTCCTCATCGTTCCCGCGGCCTACCTGCTGATGAACCGGTATGCCGGCGAACACCATATCCTAACTGAGCTTCTCGGTTTCGCGCTCCTGAGCCTTGCGGCGGTCCTGGCAAAGTTCCTGGTCGTGCAGGGCGTCGATGTCAGGCTCTTCGCGGCAACGGCCCTGTACTTTACCTCCGGGGTGTTCAAGGTAAAGGCCGTGCTGCTGAGGAAGATGCGGGACCGGGTTTTGACGGTGCTTTACGTGTTTTTTGCAGCTTACGTCTATCGGCGGTTCGTGATCTCTCTCCTCGTGCTCCTGCCGCTGGCGGAAAATATTGCCATGGCGATCTTCCTTTACAAGGTCCGGCTCCAGACCACAGGCTGGATCGAGGTCGCCAAGAGCCTGGCCTTCCTGGCGCTCATGATCTGGAGATTCTAACCCCACTTCTCCCTTTGATCAGCGCCAAAGAACAGTTGTTGACCCTCTTCCTGCGTTAGCTCTCAGAACAATTACTATGATTATGTGACAGCTGAATCCAGGAACGGGCGCGTTCTCGTAGCTTGCTGCGGGGGCAGCGAACGATTAGAATTAAAATTACAGCCATGAGGATCGAAGCTTCCCTGCAGCGTGCAGCAGGGAGCATCAATAAGGCGGAATAGCTTCCCCGATCGGCTCGGGCGGGCGGTATTCCACGGGCTCGCGTTTCAATTTAACGACCGGACAGCGCAAGCGAAGTCTCTCCATTGTTGACCGGATGTCCGCATTCGAGGGATCGAGCCTCAAGGCGAGACGGTACTGCGCCAGCGCCTTCACGACAAAGCCACGTTCCGCGAACAGGTCTGCTGCGAGAAGGTATTCCCGTATCGCCTCGTCCTTCCGATTGAGCTTTTGCCTGACATCGCCGATCCGCACCCTGATGAGCGGGTCCTGATGGATCGCAAAGAGCTTTTCCATTTCTGTGATGGCCGCCTTCCAGTTTGCTTTGTTGAGATGTTCCTGTACTTTCTCAGCAATGATCGTTCTTATCGATACCAAGGGTAGCCTCCTCAAAACAGGAATTTATCAGAACCGGTCCGGACCATGCATTGCGCTCCGAAGGGTGGAGCGGGATTGGATATGAGCTAATTGCTAAGTTCATGAGCGAAATGAGTTATCCCGGCCCCCTGGTTCCAACGACCATCACCTTCACCGGCGTATTTCCCATCAGCTGCTGGTCTTGACCTTGTTCCCTCCGTGGAATTGCTGAGCATGATTGAGAGTACACGGACGACGTTCTTCGTCGATTACGGAATACAGCACAAATTATATCTGACAATTAAAAACTGTAAGATCGGCGAAGGGGAGGGTGAACGTACGATGCACCGCAAGCATCAATGCTTGCTGTCGTCAGCACAACGGAGGATCGCACCAGTCGTAACAATACGCGCCTGGAGCAGAGTGGCGGTTCAGGGGTTCTTTGTTCGTAATCCAGACAGACCACCCGGTTTGCCGCATCAATTCTCGAATACCGGTGTTCGTACGTCCGCTGAGTGCCATCACCCCGTGTCTACCTTACATCGCATAAGTCATTTTGCTCTTGAAGGTGGTACAATAATTACAGGGAGGGGTTATTGATGACAGTAAAGTCACCAGATACGCGGCTTTCTGTGAACGCCCTGACCGTTCTTGCCCGGCGGTACCTCAAAAAGGACGAGGGAGGGAAGGTCGTCGAGACGCCGGCTGAGATGTTCCGCAGGGTGGCCAACAATATCGCCCAGGCGGACCTCCTGTACGGTCATGCCGATGCCCGCAGGACCGAGGAGGAGTTCTTCAATGTTCTGTCAAACCTCGAGTTCCTGCCCAATTCCCCGACACTCATGAACGCCGGACGGCCGCTGCAGCAGCTTGCCGCGTGCTTTGTCCTTCCTATTGAGGATTCCCTCGAGTCCATCTTTGACGCTGTCAAGGAAACGGCGATCATTCACCAAAGCGGCGGGGGAACCGGATTTTCCTTCAGTCATCTCAGGCCCAAGGACGATCTGGTGCGAACGACGAGCGGGACGGCCAGCGGCCCGGTGTCATTCATGAAGGTCTTCAACGCTGCCACGGAGGCGATCAAGCAGGGGGGCACACGGCGGGGCGCCAACATGGGGGTCTTGCGTGTGGACCACCCGGACATCCTTGAGTTCATCGCGGCGAAGTCCGATAACCGGGAATTGCAGAACTTTAACATATCGGTGGCCGTGACCGAGGAATTCATTGCTGCCGTGGAGCAGGACGGCGAACATTCACTGGTCAATCCCCACAACCGGCAGGTCGTACGCACGCTGAAGGCCCGTGACGTGTTCGACCGAATCGTAGAGATGGCCTGGAAGACCGGAGATCCGGGTGTGATCTTCATTGACCGCATCAACCGGGACAATCCTACACCACACATCGGAGAGATGGAAAGCACCAACCCCTGCGGTGAACAGCCGCTCCTACCCTATGAACCCTGTAATCTCGGTTCGATCAATCTTTCTCCCATGCTCGAGGGATCGAACGGCACGTATACGATCAACTGGAAAAAACTTGAGAAAACCGTCCGAGCGGGTGTCCATTTCCTCGACAATGTCATTGATATGGGCCGTTATCCGCTTGACCAGATCGACCGCATGGCCAAGGGGAACCGGAAGATCGGCCTCGGCGTCATGGGGTTCGCGGATCTGCTCATCCGCCTCGGCATTCCCTATGACTCCGAGGAGGGGGTCCGGACAGGCGAACAGATCATGCAGTTCGTGCAGAAACACGGGCATGAGGCCTCCGTAAGGATTGCGGAGGAGCGCGGTGTGTTCCCGAACTTTCCGAGCAGCAGGTATGACCGGTCCGGCGGGACGAAGGTTCGGAATGCCACGGTCACGACGATCGCACCGACCGGCACCCTGTCCATCCTTGCCGATTGCTCCAGCGGCATCGAGCCGCTGTTCGCATTGTCTTTCACGCGCCACGTGCTGGGCGACGTCGACCTTCCGGAGATCAGCGGTCATTTCCTGGAGATCGCAAAAGAGAGGGGTTTCCTGAGCAGCGACGTCCTGATGCGCATCACGGCCGGTACGCCGCTCGGTCAGGTTCCCGGGGTTCCTGAGGACGTGAAGCGGGTCTTCGTCACGACTTTCGACATTGCGCCGGAATGGCACGTACGTATGCAGGCCGCTTTCCAGCGGCACACGGACAACGCTGTCTCCAAGACCATCAATTTCCCGCCCCAGGCAACCCTAGACGACGTGCGGAAGGCATTCCTGCTGGCCTACCGGGAAGGAGTAAAGGGAATCACGGTCTTCCGGAGCGGCAGTAAGGGCGGACAGGTCCTCACCTGCGGCGACCCGATGTATTGCTGACGGGACGGATCGCGAAGGCAGGGTTGACAGAACGAGGTGGGTGGGATAGAGTCTTCACGATGAATACCCATGAGTTCATCCAGACCTTTCCGGCGTTCCGGAGCAGCTCCGATACGATGCTCAATGAGCTCCTCACCGCCGGCAGGCGGCAGCTGATCCCGGCCGGCAAGCAGATCTACCACGAAGGGGACGCCTGCAGCTCCATCGCGTTCGTCCTGGCCGGCGAGATCCGCGTGTACAAGATCGGACAGACGGGACGAGAGATAACGCTGTACGAGATCGGTCCCGGGGAGACCTGCATCCTGAATGCCTCGTGCATCCTGGCAGGCCAGAGCTATCCCGCTCATGCTGTCGCCGTTACCGATACGGACCTGCTGCTTGTTCCATCGACAGAATTCCGCAAGCTGGTCTCAGATCACGAAGCAATGCGCGAATTCGTGTTCACCCTTCTGAGCCGCCGGCTTTCAGGCGTCATGGAACTGGTGGAGGAGGTTGCCTTCGGCAGGATGGACGAACGCCTGGCGGATTACCTCGTGGAAAGGTCCGCTGACAACAGGCTCGAGACCACCCATCAGAAGATCGCCAATGACCTAGGCACCTCGCGGGAGGTGGTAAGCAGGCTGCTGAAGGACCTGGAGCGGAAGGGAAAAGTGAGGCTCTCGCGGAACGAGATCATCATGCTGTCCGGCGGTTGACATTGAGGCTTGGTTCGTTGGTGTGACCGCAATGGAATGAACAAGCGCGCCGAAGAGAACGGCGCGCTTTCCCTTTGATCACGTTGTTCGGATGTCGTTAATCCAGATCGCTGGTCTTCTTGCCCTTCCGGTGACAGTTGAGGCAGGGGCGTACCGGGGGGATTCTCCTTCCATATTTTTAATTTCGCGGAAAATTCGTACGCTGCTCCGCCTTTGCCTTGAAGACCACCCCGGAAAATCCACTTGACAGACCCGTTGAAAACAGCAACAATAGCGTCGATCCTGCACGGCAATACATTTCCGACTATACAGCATGACGAACGGCAAACCATCACCGAAGAGCACTATCTCTTCGGGTATCGAAAGTCTCGACATCCTAATCGATGGTTTTTCCATCGGGGACAACGTGGTCTGGGAAATCGAGGCCGGATCGTCATCGGATGTGTTCATTCGAAGCTTCATCGCCCGCTCGTTCCGAGACGAGCAGAAGGTCATCTACGTCAGTTTCAACCGGTCTCCGCAGACGGTCCTCCAGGGGCTGGGGGCGATCGTGTCGCCCGACCACTTCACGCTCATTGACTGCTTCACCGCTGGCAAAGGGAAGAACGACAGCACCTTTGTGAAGTTCTATGAGAAAAAATATCCTGCCGCTGTCGTTAAGATCGAGGAACCGCGGAACATCGAGCGGTTCACGTCCACGCTGAATGCCATCGAGGACAAGCTTCCCCCGGGCGCGCGGTATGTCTTTGACAGCCTCACCGGGATGCAGGACCTGTGGGGTGACGAGAACGAGACCCACCGGTTCTTCACCTATATGTGCCCTCGGCTCTACGACCTGGGAACGGTCGCCTACTGGATCCTGGAAAAGGAAGCACACAGCCCGCGGTTCAAGGCCAACCTCCGCCATATCACCCAGGTCGTTTTCGATCTCTCCAGGCGGAAGAACAATCTTTTCTTGAAGGCACTGAAGCTGGAAGGTCGTCAGGAACGGGAGGTGTTCAAGCCGCACCCATTCGACATTCGGGGGGAGACCATAACGATCGCCCCGCTCAAGAAAGAACCTGCCTCGGATATTGGCGGAAAGCTGAAAGAGGTCCGACTCCGGACAGGCATGAGCCAGAAGGAACTGGCCGACAAGGTGGGCTTCACACCGAGCTTTCTATCGCAGCTGGAGAGCAACCAGGTCAGTCCGTCCCTCGGGACGTTCATGCAGATCTGCAAGGCCCTCGGCGTCAATCCCGGCCAGTTCCTGGAACCCGGGGAGCCGGAATCGAAGCCCTGGCTGGAAAAAAGGGAGATGATCCGTTCCCGTGCTGCGGTGCACGAAGATGCTGCCAGGGTGTACGCCGTGACCTCGGGAGAAAAATATTCGGTACGGATCGTGGTGGTGCCGCCTGGTGCTGCTATGAAACGGCATTTCTTTAATCAAAAGAAGGAAGAACTGGTTTATATTTTGAAAGGTGATCTTTCCGTGACGATCGGGGGCAAGGAGGCGCGGATAAGCGCTGGTGATGTTCTGCATCTGAAGGAATCATTCCCCTCGCACTGGAAGAACGAAGGAGGTGATGATGCTGAGTTGCTGGTACTATGGTAGGTTTTGACGTACTGTTGAGTGCGAGGATGAGGATTTTTTTTG
The DNA here is from genome assembly GCA_963840455.1 of Nitrospirota bacterium. Classification (GTDB taxonomy): domain Bacteria; phylum Nitrospirota; class UBA9217; order UBA9217; family UBA9217; genus JAAXXJ01. Next base: position 186,703 of record CAWIYV010000007.1, read on the forward strand.
CCTTGTTGGTAAAGTATAGCTTAATACATCGGTGGAAAAATAAGCAGCACTAAAGTGGCTTGGGCAGGAAAACAATAACATCACCCTCTAAAGTAACAGGAGTAGGGGCCGTCAAAAAAAATAAAAAAGGAGAGAATCATGAACCTACAGCAACCGAATGCGAACGATGCTACCAGAACAGCCAATCGATCGAGGAATGTTTCACCCATGAGCGGTCTGTGCACGCGCTGCGTCGACGGATGCCGAGGGAACTGCGAGGTCTTCAAGGCGACATTCCGGGGGCGGGAGCTGCTCTATCCGGGACCGTTCGGCAGCATTACCGCCGGCGGCGACAAGAACTACCCCATCGACTATTCGCACCTCAACATTCATGGGTATGCGCTGGGAGCCAAGGGGCTTCCCGCAGGGCAGGTGGGCGACCCGGATACGGCGCGGTTCCCGAATGTCAACACCGAGACGAGCTATGGCTGGGACAAAAAAGTGAAGATGCAGGTGCCGATCTTTACCGGCGCCCTCGGGTCCACCGAGATCGCCCGCAAGAACTGGGAGCACTTTGCGATCGGCGCGGCCATATCGGGGGTCACCATCGTCTGCGGCGAGAACGTGTGCGGCATCGATCCCGAGCTGGAGCTGAGCAGCAGCAAGAAGGTCAAGAAGGCCCCGGACATGGACCGCCGCATCGAGACCTACAAGAAATACCACCAGGGTTACGGAGAGATCCTCGTGCAGATGAACGTCGAGGACACGCGGCTGGGGGTTGCCGAGTACATCAGCCACAAACACAAGCTCGAGACCATCGAATTGAAGTGGGGCCAGGGCGCAAAGTGCATCGGCGGCGAGATCAAGGTGAACTCGATCGAGCGCGCTCTGGAACTGCAGAAGCGCGGCTACATCGTTACGCCGGACCCGTCAGATCCCGTGGTCGAGGCCGCTTTCAAAGAAAGGGCGATCAAGGAGTTCGAGCGCCACAGCCGCCTCGGCTTCATCGGTGAACAGGAGTTCTACGCCGAGGTCAACAGATTGCGGAAACTCGGGTTCAAGCGGATCACGCTGAAGACCGGAGCCTACGGCCTGCGCGAGCTGGCCATGGCCATCAAATGGAGCTCAAGGGCCAAGATCGATCTCCTGACGATCGACGGCGCTCCGGGAGGCACCGGGATGAGCCCCTGGCGCATGATGGAGGAGTGGGGCATGCCGTCCCTCTATCTGCATGCTGCGGCCTATGAGTTCGCCAAGAAGCTGTCCGACAAGGGAGAGCGCGTTCCGGACATCGCCTTTGCCGGCGGATTCAGCAGCGAGGACGGCGTGTTCAAGGCACTGGCCATGGGAGCTCCCTTCGTGAAGGCCATCTGCATGGGCCGCGCGCTCATGATCCCGGGCATGGTCGGCAAGAACATCGATCAGTGGATCAAGGACAATGATCTCCCGAAGACAGTAAGCGAGTTCGGCAGCACGGTCGACGAGATCTTCGTGAACTATGAAGACGTAAAGAAACTGGTCGGGAACAAGGAGATTCAGAACATCCCGCTCGGCGCGATCGGTATATTCAGCTATTCTCAGAAGATCAAAGTGGGCCTGCAGCAGCTGATGGCGGGCGCCCGGTGCTTCAACGTGGATGCGATAACGAGGAACGAGCTTATGTCCCTCACCGAGGAGTGCAGCAAGGTCACGGGGATCCCCTATCTCATGGATTCCTACCGCGAGGAGGCGATGAAGATCATCAATTCCTGATGTGCTCATTGTCTCATCAGGTGGAGGTGGGTCGGACGGCAGGGTCTCCGTCTGCGGTCGGAGCCCTGCCATTTCCGCCTATCTGATTAATAATGCTGAATTCGAGGAGTGAAGAATCACCATCGCTTAATTCATAAGGAGATACGATTATGGGCCCAGGCCAGGCTAATGCAAGTTCGGCGACAGGAACAAAAAATCGGGTACCCGATGCGGCGCCGCAGTCAGGGATCTGTTCGGTCTGTCTTGACGGATGCCCGGGACCGTGCGAGGTAGGCAAGTCGTCCTACCGCGGCAGGGAGGTCATCTATCCGCTGCCCTTTGGCAAGGTGACTGCCGGGGCGACGAAGCAGTATCCCGTGGACTATGCTCATTTGAACATTCAAGGTACGTGCGTCGGCGCGTTCGGCGTGGCCGCGGACCCGGACAGGGCGATCTTCCCGGCGGTGTCCACGAAGGCCGAGCTGGGCCATAAGCATAAGATCAAGCTTGATGTCCCGATCTTCACCGGAGCCCTCGGCTCGACGGACATTGCCAAGGACAACTGGGAAGGGCTTGCCATCGGCGCCGCCATCTCCGGTATCATGGTGGTGATCGGAGAGAACGTGGTGGGCATGGATCCTCAGGCGCAGTTCAAGAACGACAAGGTCGCTCACTCGCCCGAGCTCGAGCGGCGGGTGAAATGCTTCAAGGAATGGCACAACGGGGCTGGTGAGATCATCCTGCAGCAGAACGTCGAGGACACACGGCTTCACTCAGCTGAGTACGCCATCGAGAAGCTCGGTGTGAACTGCATCGAGCTCAAATGGGGGCAGGGCGCCAAGAACATCGGCGGCGAAGTGAAGCTCAGGAGCATTGAGCGAGCCGAAGAACTGAAGAAGCGGGGCTACATCGTGCTGCCCGATCCCGAGGACAAGACGGTGAAGAAGGCCTTCGCCGAGGAGGAGTTCAAGGAGTTCGAGCGGCACTCGCGGCTCGGCATGGTCGAACATGAGGGGTTCGTGAAAGCGGTGAAGCATTACCGCAGCGCGGGCGCGAAGTTCGTCTCACTCAAGACCGGCGCCTACCGCGTATCCGATCTCGCCAGGGCGATCCGGTTCTGCTCCGACGCCGAGATCGACCTGCTGACCATCGACGGCGCGGGTGGGGGAACGGGCATGAGCCCCTGGCGCATGATGAACGAGTGGGGGATCCCGACCATCTACCTCCAGTCGCTGGCCTGTAAGTTTGCATCTCAACTCAAGGCGAAGGGCAGATATGTCCCTGACATGGCCATCGCCGGCGGTTTCTCCCTCGAGGACCACATCTTCAAGGCCCTAGCGCTCGGCGCGCCGCATTTCAAGGCGGTCTGCATGGGCAGGGCGCTCATGATCCCCGCCTTCGTGGGGAAGAACATCAAGAAGTGGGTGGACGAGGACAAGCTGCCCGTGGACATCAAGAAGTACGGCGACGTGCCCGAGCGCATCTTCATCACTACGGAAACACTGAAGGCCAAGTACGGCAAGGACTTCAGCCGTATCCCCTGGGGCGCTGTGGCCATGTACACCTTCGCCGACCGGTTGAAGCTCGGTCTGCAGCAGCTGATGGCGGGCGCACGGAAGTTCGGCCTCAAGCACATCGACCGGAGCGATATCGTGTCCCTGACACGAGAGGCCGCGGACGTGACCGGTATTCCTTATGTCATGGACTCTGACATGAAGGAAGCTGAACGCATCCTGTGCAACGGCGTCTAAGGAGATTGATCCCGGTCACGCACGTATGAGCAGTGCCGGTCATGACCTGCAAATAACCAACTCCCGTTCCGCCGGAACCGGGCGGATCGGGAACTGATTTCGGAGACGACCGAATGAACAAGACGCTGCATGCCATTCTTTCCATTCTCGATAGATGTTCGACCGTCACCGGTTCTCGGGAGATCTCGCGGCAGTTGAAGCTGCGCGGCGTGGAGATCACCGAACGGACGGTCCGGTATTATCTGAAAATGCTTGATAAGAAAGGCTATACGGAAGTATTTGGCAAGGAAGGCCGAAAGATCACCGCCGCCGGAAGGGAAGAGCTCAAACACTCCCTCGTTTCCGACAAGATCGGATTTGTGATCAGCAAAATTGAAACGCTCTCGTACATGACCACCCTGGACATGGCGACCATGGAAGGCGATGTGATCCTGAACATCTCGTATTTTCCGCGAAAGCACCTTCGTCAGGCGCTGCGATTGCTCAAACCCGCCTTCTCGTCACCTTATGTGATGAGCGATCGGGTGATCCTTGCACCCGAGGGGGAGAAGATCGGGGATGTAATCGTTCCCAAAGGAATGGTGGGGTTGGGCACGATCTGCAGTGTGACGATCAATGGTATATTTCTTAAGGCGGGCATTCCCGTCGCCTCGCGGTTTGGCGGGGTCGTGGAGACCGCGAATGGCAAACCCCTGCGGTTCGTTTCCCTGATCAGCTATGACGGATCATCCCTCGATCCTCTCGAAGTGTTCATCAAGAGCAAGATGACCGCAGTCTCCAAGGCCGTGGCTGACGGCCGCGGCAGGATACTCGCCAGTTATCGGGAGATCCCCGTGGTATGTCTGGACAAGGCAAAAAAGCTCGCCCGCACCCTGGAAGATCGGGGCATACGCGGCATTCTGCTTATCGGCAGTCCGAACAAACCCCTTCTGGAAGTACCGGTCGGGATCGACCGGGCCGGCATCGTGATCGTCGGCGGACTCAATCCGGTGGCCGTCCTGGAGGAGCACGGGATCACAACGGAGAGCAAGGCCATGTCGACCCTCTTCGAATACACTCAACTCGTGCCCTTTCAGGATACGCTGAGCATTCCTCTCTCATCCTGACGAAAAACGAACACAACGCAGCCCGTATAGCTCATCTCTTCAGATCAGTTTCGCTGGTCCTCGCCTCGCTTACGCTATGCAATAATTTCCGCTTGACAGTGCAACTCAACCAGGTGTATTGTAAAAAAAATGAATCGGCAATCGATTGCCGTCTAAAAGCACCTCGCGAAGCCACTTTTGCCGCTGTTCAGCGATCGATCGTCGGTCGTTTGTACGTGGGCGATGGGATCGTTCCGCGTGCAGGAGAGACCTCAATGCGGGAAAGGCTCCCGTTCCCTGGCACCAATTGCCAGATCGATACCGTGAACACAATTCCAGGTATGCAGTCATTTGAACTTCTACATTAAATTTTTAGGGACAAGACAGTGAGAGAGAGGACGAGCATGAAGGATGCGAATCGGTCGGGGAATGCGCCGCGGATCGTGGTGGTTTATTGTCGCAACGCGATATCGTCTGCCGCTGAAATGCTCGAAGGGCCCTACAACGCAAAAGGATTCAGTGCTTATTTTGCCGCCCTGCCTTGTTCCAGTAAAATAGAACCCTCATATCCTCTTAAAATGCTGGCCGATGGGGCTGACGGAGTGCTCGTGGTGGCATGTCTGGAGGGCCGTTGCAGGAATTTGGTGGGTAATGTCCGGGCGGAAAAGAGGATCAACTATGTGCGGTCGCTCTTGGACAAGGCTGGCATGGGCGCTGAACGCCTGACTCTGGAGCGGGGAGAGAATCTTATGGAAAAAGATCTTCTGGAGCTGGCTCAGCGCCGGCTTGGACCAGTGCAAGTACTGGGACCCAACCCCATGGGCAGTGTCACAAGGTTACAGGAAGATGAAGGAAAGAAAGTGAAACCACGCCCTGTACGAGCTGTTCCACGCGTAAAGGCCGGGCGCAGACAGAGCGCGCTCAGAAAAAAGGGGAAGTAACAGTCCCTGTGTTCTATTGTGGATTGTAATAATACGTCCCATGAAGGGGGAGAGAACATGATTATTGCGGAATGGAAGCCCCTGCCGGAACTGGTGGATAAATTAAGAGGACATACCAATGTTCTCGTAGCGGGATGCGCTACCTGTGTGGCAGAGTGCGCGGCGGGCGGGGAGCGTGAAGTGGAGACCCTTGCGCCGCTGCTTCAGATGGCGCTCAAGAAAGAAGGGCACACGATCACCGTGCGTACCAGGACGGTGGAGCGGCAGTGTGAATGGGAATTCGTGGAGGAGCTGGCCGAACTGGTCCCTCACGTGGATGCGATCGTCAGCCTTGCCTGCGGCATCGGCATTCAGGCGGTGGCCGAGCGGTTTCCCGATCTGGCGGTATATCCCGGCGTGAACACGACGGCCCTGGCGATCCGGCAGGAGCCGGGAATGTGGATCGCGCGGTGCGCGGCCTGCGGCGACTGTGTTCTTGGCGAAACCTTTGGCCTGTGTCCGGTCGCCCGCTGCGCAAAAAGTCTTTCAAACGGACCGTGCGGCGGCACCAGAAAAGAAGGCAAATGCGAAATCGATGAGAACCTCGACTGCGTGTGGTTCCAGATCTACGAGCGGGCAAAATCCCGCGGGAAAGTGAAGCAACTCCTTAAAGTGCGGAAGCCCAAAAACTGGTCGAACTCAGGCCATGGAGGTCCCAAGCGGGTGGTACGGGAGGATCTGCGGCCATGATGAAAGCAGGGACCAGACTCGAAAAAACGCTCCGCGCCGGACAGTTCGCCCTGACCGTCGAGGTGGGACCGCCGCGCGGCCCCAACCCCGAGGATATCCTTCGCAAAGCGCGGCTGCTCAAGGGCGTCGCCGACGGGTATAACGTCACCGACAATCAGACCGCGGTGGTGCGCATGTCGAGCATTGCCGGCGCCCGGCTTCTTCTCGAGGCCGGATGCGAACCGATCATGCAGATGACGTGCCGTGACCGCAACCGCATCGCCCTGCAATCCGACCTGCTGGGTGCCTGGGCGCTCGGAATGCGCAACTGCCTCTGCATTTCAGGCGACCACCAGAAAGCGAGCGCATCAGGAAAGCTGAAAGGCGACCCCGGCGCCAAGAACGTCTTTGACGTCGACTCGATGCAGCTGATCTCGATCATGAAGAACATGCGTGACGCAGGTGTTCTGGTGAGCGGCGACCTTCTTTCGCAGCCGACGCCTTTTTTTATCGGCGCAGCCTGGACGCCGTTTGCACCTCCTGAAGAGTTCCGTGTATTGCGGCTTGCCAAGAAGATCGAGGCGGGCGCCGACTTTATCCAGACCCAGGCCGTCTTTGACATGAAGCGGTTCGCAAACGCTGTCGCAACGGCCGAGGAGATGGGGCTCACCGAAAAGACCGCGATTCTGGCCGGTATCATTGTTCCAAAATCCGCCAGAATGCTCGAATATATGAATGCCAACGTGCCGGGCGTGGAAGTACCGGACGCCCTCATCAAGCGGATGGCTGCCGCAAAGGACCAGCGCCAGGAAGGGTATCAGATCACTGTTGAACTGATCCAGGCCGCCCGGAAGATCCCGGGTGTGAAAGGCGTGCACCTCCAGGCCATTGAATCCGAAGAGGTTCTGCCCGAGATCATAAAATCCGCTGGACTCCTGCCCCGACCGCAGGTTTAAACTCGCTGTTCCCGGATGGTAAGAAGACATGTCGAAGAAATATCACATCAGGATTGATCCGGCGCCCGCCCGCTATCCGGGCGTACCCAAGTATTCCGTGCTGGAAACCGAGGGATGTCTGGGCTGTTTGAAGTGCGTTAAGCGGACCTCGTGCGTGTACTCCGCCTATGACGAGCGGTCGTTCGATCCCAAGGCGATCGTGGACAAGACCGACACCATGTGCGTTGGCTGCATGCAATGCGTCCAGGATTGCAAAAAGAACATTCTCAGCCGGGGAAAGAACCCCCGGTTCGAAAAAATGGGCAATGCGTACTGGACGCCCTCGGTCATCGCGGGCATCTGGAAACAGGCCGAGAATGGCAAGATACCCGTATCCGGCGCCGGTTACCGCGGTCCGTTCAGCGGTGCCGGATTCGATCAGATGTGGACAGACATGTCGGAAATCGTCCGGCCCACCCGCGACGGCATCCACGGCCGCGAATATATCAGCACGCTCATTGAACTTGGCCGGAGGCCGTCCAGACTTGTTTTCGACGCCCGGGGCGGCATGGTGACCGAGCCTCCTCCGTTCATCGAGTTGCCGGTTCCTCTTGTATTGGAAATTCCCGATTCCGCCCACGTGTCGGCCCAAACGATAGAGGCTATCGCCCGTGCCGGCCATCGCGCCGGGACGCTGCTGATCGTCGATGCCAAAACCGCAAAGAACATCCCACCACGTCTTAAAGACCGGTTGATGGTGATCTTTGATCCGGCGGTCGACAAGGCCGCCGTTCTCAAGGACATTCCCGCGGTCCAGATGGCCTATTCGGCATCCGTAATGAAAGATGCCGCCAAGCTCAAGCGTACCCGGCCTGACCTGGTGATTTCGGTGCGCGTGCCACTCGATGAACATGCGGTGAAACGCGCTGCCAAACTTGCCGCCGACGGGGCGGAGGTGGTCCATCTCTATGCAGATGGAAAGGGCAGGGGGCTGAAAAAGCGCAAGGCCGACTTTGTTACCGCCCTTATGAAGGAAGTGCACTTCAAGCTGGTGGATGAAGGCGTGCGCGAAGAGCTGACGCTTCTGGTTTCCGGCGGCATTGCAATGGCCGAGCATGTCGCCAAGGCAATGCTCTGCGGAGCCGATGGTGTGGGCGTTGACACCGCGCTGTTGGTCGCTCTGGAGTGCCGCGTCTGCACGATGTGCAAATCCGAGATCGTATGCCCGGTGGAACTGGAAAAGGCGCCGGTGGAATGGGCCGAGAAGCGGATCGTGAACCTTCTTGGTTCATGGCACTCCCAGCTTATCGAAATGATGGGCGCAATGGGAATCCGCGAGGCGCGCCGCCTGCGGGGAGAGCTCGGCCGGGCGATGTTTTTTGATGACCTGGAGCGGGAAAACTTCGGGCCGCTGTTCGGAGAGCGGGTAAAGGGAGATCAGGCCGCGCCGGTATTGCCGAACGAAATACCCGTCCCCCATCACGGGAACGGTCGTCTTCAAGACGCCGGGCGGCATTGATGTCACCGTGAAACTCGACCCTTCCCGCTACCGCAACCAGTTCGGCAAATATAAAGTGGTGCGGACCTCCGCCTGCATCGCATGCGGCAAGTGCGCCGAGGTGTGCGCCTATGGCGTGCACGTCAAGGCGGGCAGCCGCATGCTCGCCCCCAAATCCCATCTGTGCCGGGGTCGTGAACACTGCCGCGGCAACAAACGGTTTTGCGCCGACAGCTGCCCGGTGAACGCCTTGCGGGTCGGCAAAGACCCGCTCTTCGAGACGATCGGCGATCCCCGGTGGACCGCTGACCTGTTGCTGGCGACCTGGCATCAGGCCGAGACCGGCCGTCCGCCGGAAGGCGGCCTTGAGTACCGGGTGGGAGAGTCGGGCGGCGGGTTCGATCGCATGGACTTTAAATTCCCCGAACAGCTTCCCGATCCCTCACTGAAGCCGGAGGACGTGGACCTTTCCATTCCGCTGAATCGAAGAAAGGACGGACGGCCTGAGGTCATGATCGGCTTTCCCGTATATGGCGGGGGAATGAGTTTCGGATCCGTAAGCCTCACCACCATCCTTTCGCGGGCGCGAGCCTATGTCGCGATGAATTCTTTCACCTGCACCGGCGAAGGCGGTTATCCTGACGATCTTAAGCAATACGACGACCATGTGATCACTCAGATCGCCACGGGGCTCTTTGGAGTGCGGGAAGAGACCATCCAGCGGGTGCGCATGGTTGAATTCAAATATGCCCAGGGCGCCAAACCGGGCCTCGGCGGTCATCTGCTGGGAGACAAGGTTACTCCCGCCGTGGCAAAGATGCGGGAAGCAGTGGTCGGCTCCGCTCTTTTTTCTCCCTTTCCGTTCCACTCGGTCTACTCGGTGGAGGATCACAAGAAACACGTCGACTGGATCAAGGCGATCAACCCCAAGGCGCTGGTGTCGGTCAAGGTTTCCACACCTTCGGACGTGGACATGGTGGCCGTGGGCAGCTTTTATGCCGGCGCCAATGTCATCCATCTTGACGGAAGCTATGGAGGCACAGGAGCCGCTCCCGATATAGCCAAAAAGAATATCGCCATGCCGATCGAGTACGCCATACCCAAGGTGCACCGTTTCTTGGTCGCTGAGGGGATCCGCCCCGAAATGACGCTCATCGTGTCGGGCGGTCTGCGCACGGCCTGGGATGTCGCCAAGGCGATCGCCCTGGGCGCCGATGGCGTGGTGGTGGGTACAGCGGAGATGGTGGCGCTTGAATGCATCCGGTGCGCAAACTGCGAGAGCGGACGGGGGTGCCCGCGCGGCATAGCCACTACCGATCCCAAGCTGAGCGCAATGTACGATGAAACCTGGGGTTCTCAGCGGATCATGAACCTTTTCCATTCCTGGGCCCTCCAACTCCAGGATATTCTCCATCGTTTCGGTATGAAAAGTGTTCGTGAGCTGGTGGGTCGGTCTGACCTGTTGCTTCACCGCGACTACGAAAAACGCGCGGAATACCGCAGAGTGGAGTCAGGATAATGAATTCCAAATCAACCAGTAAACATAATCCATGGAACGGTACGGGCCGTGATCCGCGGTTCCCCGAAATAATCACCGCCTCCCGCGCCGACCTCGTGTCCGGCGCTCCGAACGCCCGGGAAAAATCAGCCGAGGAGGGCGGTTGCGGCGTGGTAGGTTTCGCGGCCACCGTACCGGTACGGGGACGCCATATCTTCGAGCCTTCTATGCAGATGCATAATCGGGGCAACGGCAAAGGCGGCGGGATCGCCGCCGCGTCTCTGCAACCCGAGGACCTCGGGGTGGACGAGGCAACGCTGAAGAACGATTACATCCTTCAGATCGCGCTGATCGATCCGGCGGCAGAGCGGGAAGTGGAGGAGTTCGGCATCGCTCCCTGGCTCGAGGTGCAGCACAAGACCCGCATTCATCCGGTTGCAGACCATCGGGACGTCGGGCTGGAAGTGAAGCCGCCGGACATCGTGCGATACTTTGTGCGTGTCAAGGACAACGCGCTCACTCGATTTGCCAAGGAGCATGGGTTGGGCAAATCGGACCGCCGTCTGGTTGAGGATGAGTTCATTTTCCGCAACAGCTTTCAGATCAACCGCCGGTTCTACGCTTCCCTGGGAGACAAACGCGCCTTTGTGCTCTCCCACGCGCGCGATCTGCTCATATTCAAGATCGTGGGGTATGCCGAGCAGGTCGTGAAGTATTACGGCCTCACCGATATGCGCGCCAAGATCTGGATCGCCCATCAGCGCTATCCTACTAAAGGCAGGGTGTGGCATCCTGCGGGCGCGCATCCGTTCATCGGAATGAATGAGGCGCTGGTCCATAACGGCGACTTTGCAAACTACTTCGGCGTGACCGAATACCTGCGGCAGCGCAACCTCGTGCCACAATTTCTGACCGACACGGAGGTCTCGGTCCTCCTGTTCGATCTGCTGACCCGCGTTTATGGGTATCCGCTGGAGTATGTCATCGAGGCGATGGCTCCCACCACCGAGATCGACTTCGACGCACTCCCCACAGGCAAGAAGAAGATCTACCGGGCCATTCAGGCCCAGCATATGCACGGATCGCCCGACGGCCCCTGGTTCTTCATCATCGCGCGCAGCGATCCGGACCAGTGCCAATACCAGCTTCTGGGGATCACTGACACCTCCATGCTCAGACCGCAGGTGTTCGCCATCCAGGAGGGGGATGTTTCCATCGGCCTGATCGGTTCCGAGAAACAGGCCATCGACGCCACGCTGCAGTCCCTTGCCGAGGAAGATGCGCGGTTCCGCCATGTCGCCGACCGATACTGGAACGCCCGGGGTGGCAGCTACACCGACGGCGGCGCCTTCGTCTTCACGGTAAATACGTCTGGCAACAATACGACACTTGCCTGCGCTGACAAGTTCGGCAAGCCCATCAGCGCGCCTGCCGGGCAGTGGAGGATCAATCCTGACCGGAAGGTGGCGATCGCGGACAAATGGAGCGCCCGGATCACCAACGGCCTCTCCGCTGCCGCCGCTCAAGAGTTGTTCGGCGACCTTACGGCTGAGTTCCTTTCCTGGGACCTTGATCAGATTCGTGTGGCGATCGATAAGATATACACGGCTGCTGCGGTTGATGACCGGAGCTTCGAGACCGCATTGCAGGTGCTTACGTTATTGCAGGACCGTCGCTACGATTGTGGTCCCAATAAAAGAAGCGCGATTCTCCACCTTCTTCAAAACGGGGTAAGCAGGCTTCTTGACTCGGTTCCGTCGATAACAAAACGTGACCCGGGCCGATATCAACGGGTGGACTTCTCCACACGCGATCAACTCGGTGCGCCGCAACGAGAAGAGGGGACGCTGGTGGTCTATAGCCGGGATTTCCCGCCCGAAGGAGACGATTGCGATGCTCTGCTGATGGCCCAGGCCTTTCGGCAGGGCTGGAAACGGTTCATCGTATACGGGCTAAAGGGACAGCGGTTCACCGGGTGCAGCTTCGGGCCTGCGACCGACGGCGTCCGCATCGACGTGTATGGCAGTTCCGGCGACTATCTCGCATCCGGGATCGATGGCATGGAGGTCCAGGTCCACGGCAACGGCCAGGACCAGCTCGGTCAGATACTCAAGCGCGGTACGCTTGTGGTTCACGGCGATGTGGGACAGGCATTCATGTATGGCGCCAAGGGCGGTGAGATATTCATCATGGGTAATGCAGCAGGGCGTCCCCTCATTAATGCGGCAGGCCGTCCGCGCGTGATCATCAATGGTACCTGCCTGGATTTTCTCGCGGAATCCTTCATGGCCGGTGATCCGCACCAGGGCGGTGGGTTCGTCGTATTGAACGGCGTTGAATTCGACGACAGGGGCGTGGTCCGCGACCAGAAAGCGCCCTATCCCGGATCAAACCTTTTTTCGCTCGCTTCCGGCGGCGCGATCTTCGTACGCGATCCCCACCATACGATCGGCAGGGAAAAGCTGAACGGCGCTGAGTTCGCCGAGATGTCCGTGGAGGATTGGCAGCTCATTCAACCGTATCTTCAGGCAAATGAGCGCCACTTCGGCATTTCGATCGAACGGGATTTGCTGATGGTTGACGGCAAAACCAGTTCACCTCAATCGGTGTACCGGAAAGTGCGTCCGGTGAAAACGGCGGCGCTTGCCAAAAAGGTGGAAGAATCTGATGAATAGGCGCGCCCCTCAGACCACAGCGCAATGTCCTGCGTTGTCATCTCTTCCTTAGATACAACATTCATTTTCTGTTTCGCCACATGCAATGACATAAGTCCATCGGACTTCCGAAAGGAACTTTTTGAGGAACAGTATCATGAGCAAGACGCTTCATGCGATCCTCTCTATTCTTGACAAGCATCCGACCGTGGTCGGTTCTCGGGAGATCTCGCGGCAGTTGAAGCTGCGCGGCGTGGAGATCACCGAACGGACGGTCCGGTATTATCTGAAAATGCTTGATAAGAAAGGCTATACGGAAGTATTTGGCAAGGAAGGCCGAAAGATCACCGCCGCCGGAAGGGAAGAGCTCAAACACTCCCTCGTTTCCGACAAGATCGGATTTGTGATCAGCAAAATTGAAACGCTCTCGTACATGACCACCCTGGACATGGCGACCATGGAAGGCGATGTGATCCTGAACATCTCGTATTTTCCGCGAAAGCACCTTCGTCAGGCGCTGCGATTGCTCAAACCCGCCTTCTCGTCACCTTATGTGATGAGCGATCGGGTGATCCTTGCACCCGAGGGGGAGAAGATCGGGGATGTAGTCGTTCCCAAAGGAATGGTGGGGTTGGGCACGATCTGCAGTGTGACGATCAACGGTATATTTCTTAAGGCGGGCATTCCCGTCGCCTCGCGGTTTGGCGGGGTCGTGGAGACCGCGAATGGCAAACCCCTGCGGTTCGTTTCCCTGATCAGCTATGACGGATCATCCCTCGATCCTCTCGAAGTGTTCATCAAGAGCAAGATGACCGCAGTCTCCAAGGCCGTGGCTGACGGCCGCGGCAGGATACTCGCCAGTTATCGGGAGATCCCCGTGGTATGTCTGGACAAGGCAAAAAAGCTCGCCCGCACCCTGGAAGATCGGGGCATACGCGGCATTCTGCTTATCGGCAGTCCGAACAAACCCCTTCTGGAAGTACCGGTCGGGATCGACCGGGCCGGCATCGTGATCGTCGGCGGACTCAATCCGGTGGCCGTCCTGGAGGAGCACGGGATCACAACGGAGAGCAAGGCCATGTCGACCCTCTTCGAATATTCCCGCTTGATGCCGTTCAAGGGCATCATGCGCTCTGCGCTCTCTCTTGCGAGGACTCTTTCCTGCGCTGCATAGCCACTGCCGCCCCATAACGATCGCAACGGCAACAATTTCGACCACTCTAGCCCAATTTTCGCTTGACAGTTGAGCTTAACCCGGTGTATTGTACTCATCCGAAATCGCACGGCAATGCATTGCCGTCGAAAAGCCCCTTTAAAAGGGGCTTTTTTTGCAGTTGTTTGGGGACATAAACCACTGGCCCTTTGTTCGCCTGGAGAGGGTTGTTCTCGCCGGTAGTCCGGGCCCCCCCGATGAACAGAACTTGGCCATAGCTAACACACCAAATCCGATACATCCAGTCTATAATATGATGGTAGACTGGCTGGGTATCGCATGCTGATATTTGCATTTGGCTACACACCCGGGTGTTTTCTCCAAACATTACCGGCTGTAAGAAGAGGAGCAACAGTATGTGCCGTTTGAGCGCGATCACGTCGGGCGATTATTTCTCCCCCATGGAGAACATCCTGGCTCTGGAGACCATGAAGGAAGGACACGACGGGTCCGGTCTCGGCCTGATGCTGAAGGACTTGGGCGGCCCCTTTGCGGAGTTCAAGGGGTATCCGGTCCTGTCCGTCGTCTGCTCCAACAAGGGACTCCTGTTCCTGGACGAATACATGAAGGCGCAGGGGTTCAAGGAAAAGTTCACCTGGGCGCCTACTATCAAGAACGTACGGGGCATCGAACGACGGGAGCACTATCTCGCAAAGGTGTACGATTATCCTGAGAGCTACCGGGACAAACCGATGCGTGAGCAAGAGGACCTGCTGATGAATACGCGGCTGTCCCTCCGGAAGGTGGGTGAGCCCGATGAGTCCATCTTCGCCTTTTCGTTCTATCCCGATGTTCTCACCCTGAAGGAAGTAGGAGATCCGCTCCATGTCGGCGAGTTCTTCGGACTGGACACATCAGACATTTCGGCAAAGATCGTTTTAGCCCAGGGCCGGCAGAACACGAACTATGCCATCTATCTCTACTCGTGCCATCCTTTCTTCATCCAGGGTTACGGCACCATGACGAATGGCGAGAATACCGCCTTCGTGCCCATCCGGGAGTTCCTGATGGGGCGCGGCAATCCCGGCTACATGGGGTACAACTCGGATTCCGAGGTCTTCACGCACATCCTGCACTATACGAACAGGACCCTCGGCTATCCGATGCACTACTATAAGGATGTCATCACGCCGCTGAAAGAAAGCGAGATCGAGAAAAGGTCCGACGCAGCGGCGCTCCGTCTGCTCAAGAAGTCGCTCCGGCCGCTCTGTATCGACGGGCCCAACTGCGTCATCGGGTTCACGCCCGATGGATCGTGCTTCATGGTCCACGACGCGAAGAAGCTGCGGCCCGGCGCGGTAGGCGGGAAACCCGGCAAGTACGCGCTCATGTCCGAGGTGTGCGGTGTGGACCGGGCGGTCCCGAACCGGGACAAGGCCACGGACATCTTCCCGATGAAGTACGACATGGTCATCATCGCGCCCGGCGCGCGGGAGGTCAAGGTATGGAATCAGCTGCACGGTTAGATCAGAACCATCAGCTCACGCTGAAGGAATTCCCCTATATCATCCAGTGGCGCGAGGACCGGTGCACCCGCTGCGGCCGCTGCACGGCCGTCTGCCCCATGAAGTCAATCGAACCGGCCGTGCAGGTTCAGCGCCTCGTGCGCTCCGAGGGCGACAACCCATCGCCCAAGATATCGCGTACCGTCTCCCACGTGGTGAAGCAGGTCACGGACATCGAACGCTACTGCATCGGCTGCGGGTCCTGCACGCTCGTCTGCCCGACCGATGCCATCTTCCCGGAGTACAACTTCCAGCACAAGTTCTACCACTTCAAGAACAAGGGCGGCATCCCGTACATGCGGGGCGGCCGGCGGAACGACCCTTCGGTCTCGACGCTCGACAAGCTCAAGTTCACCCGGATCTCCATGCTCACCGACCCGGCGCTCGACGCGGGGCGGCACGAGTTCCGCATCCGCACGCTCCTGGGCAGGAACCTCCCGGCTGAGCAGCTTCCCCTCAGGGTGTCGGGCGAAACGCTCAGCATCGGCGATGGTACCTTCATCCCGCCGGTCCGCGAGATATATCCCATCCGCATCGGCAGCATGTCCATCGGCGCGCTCTCGCCCCACATGTGGGAGGGGCTCGCCATGGGGATCACGTACCTGAACGAGGTCGAGGGCCTGCCGGTGGTGATGTGCTCCGGCGAGGGCGGCATGCCGCCCTCCCTCTTGAAATCGCGCTACATGAAGTACTTCATCCTCCAGATCGCGTCGGGCTATTTCGGATGGGATGAGATCATTCGGGCGCTGCCAGACATGATCGAGGATCCCTGCGCCATAGAGATCAAGTACGGGCAGGGCGCGAAGCCCGGCGACGGCGGGCTGCTCCAGGCGTACAAGGTGCTGGGGCTCATTGCCAAGATCCGGGGCGTACCGCAGTTCGTTGACCTGTCTTCACCGCCCACTCACCAGACGCAATACTCCATCGAGGAATCGGTCGCTAAAATGATACAGTCCATGTCAATGGCTTGGGGTTTCCGTGTGCCTGTGTATCCCAAGATTTCGGGCAGCAAAACAGCGCGGGCAGTGCTTAATAATCTCGCGCGGAACCCTTATGCGGCAGCGCTCTGCATTGATGGCGAGGACGGCGGCACGGGCGCGGCCTACAATGTATCCATGGACAAGATGGGGCATCCCATCGCGTCGAACATCCGCGATTGCTACCTGGACCTGGTGAAGCAGGGCAAGCAGAACGAGCTGCCGCTCATCGCTGCGGGCGGCGTGGGCAAGGGCGGGAACCTCGCGGCGAATGCCGCTGCGCTCATCATGCTGGGAGCATCGGCGGTGGACATCGGAAAGTACATCATGCAGACCGCGGCAGGCTGCTTCGGCGATGAGCATAACCGCTGCAACGTCTGCAACCTCGGCAGGTGCCCGCGCGGCATAACGACGCAGGACCCCAAGCTCTACCGCAGGCTCGATCCCGACAAGGTCGCCGAGCGCGTGGTGGAGGTCTTCAAGGCGGCCGACGTGGAGCTCAAGAAGATCTTCGCGCCGCTGGGCAGGAGCACCGAGCTTCCCATCGGCATGTCCGACGCGCTCGGTGTGGGGGACAAGGACATCGCGGATAGGCTGTCGATCAGCTACGTTTGTTAACGGACGGAGCCAGGAGTCAGGAATCGAGAGAAAATCGATTTTCTTCTGGCTTCTGGCTCCTGACTTCCTATTCTGAGGTATACATGATCATCCAAGGCAATGTGAACGGAAAACGGGTCTCTTCGAAGGACCTCGAGGCGCAGCTCCAGAAGGCCGTCAAGGAGGGCGCGAAGGACCTCACGGTCAGGGCCGACGGCCAGCACGGCATCGGCGGGAGGATCTGGCCGCAATTCGGCACGGTGAAGGTGACCATCGAGGGAACTGCGGGGCAGCGCATCGGCAGCATGGGCATGGACGGCACCGAGATCGTGGTGAAGGGCTCGACATCCGACGATACGGGCTGGCTCAACTGCGGGGCCGTGATCACCGTGCTCGGCGATGTGGCCAATGGGGCGCATAATGGAGCCGCCCAGGGCAAAATGTATGTGCAGGGCGGGGGCGGCGCTCGCTGCGACACCATGACCAAAAAGAATCCCCGCTTTTCAGACCTCGAGTCCTGGTATTTCCGGGGAGTAGGGGACTCCTTCGCCGAGTTCAAGGCCGGCGGCATCGCTGTGGTTTGCGGCGTGGACCCACGCGATCCGGAGAACGTCCTCGGGTATCGACCCTGTGTGGGCATGGTCGGCGGAACGATCTATTTCCGTGGTCCCATTAAGGAGTACAGCAAGGGAGCCGTGAAGCTTGTAGACCTTACTCCCCAGGACTGGGAGTGGCTTACCGCGAACATGAGGCCTTACCTCGAGGCCATCGACCGCATGTCTTTCTACGAGGACCTGACAAAGGATGTCACTGTCTGGAAGAAACTGATCGCTTCTACCCCGGCCGAAAGGGCCAAGGTCAGGGGCAGGCTCAAGATGGGCCTGACAGAGTTCCGCCTGAACGTGTGGGAGAAAGAAGTGGGCAAAGGCGGCATGTTCGGCGCCTACCTGACCCACGACCGCTCTGTGCTTCCCTATATCACGACTGGGGAGGAACGGCGGTGGAAGCCGAGCTGGAAGAACGACAAGTACCTCCCGCCCTGCGCATATGCTTGCCCGTCGCGGATCCCGTCGCACAAACGGGCGACCCTGCTCCGGCAGGGGAGGACCGCCGAGGCCTTGGCGCTCGTTCTGCAGTACAGCCCGCTGCCGGCCACGGTCTGCGGCCAGGTCTGTCCGAACCTCTGCATGACCGACTGCACGCGTGGCAGGATCGACCAGCCCCTCAACATCAAGGAGTACGGCGCAGTTGCGCTGGACCTTAAGGCGCCCAAAAAGGCGAAGCCCACGGGCTTCAGCGTCGCTATCATCGGCGGCGGCCCCGGCGGCCTTTCCGCTGCCTGGCAGCTGGGCCTCAAGGGCCATTCCGTGGACCTCTACGAGGCTGGCAGCAAGATCGGCGGCAAGCTCGAAATGTGCATCCCGCGCGAACGTCTGCCCAAGGAGATCCTGGACAAGGAACTGTCGCGCTTCGCCGAGATCGGCGTGAAGGTCCATGTCAAGACGCCGGTTGACCGCACAACGTTCGACAAGATCTACAAAGACCATGACGTCGTGGTCGTAGCCGTGGGCGCCCACGAAGGCCGGGTCATCCCGTTCCCGGGCCACGAGGACGTGGTCAAGGGCATCGACTACCTGAAGGAGATCAACTTCGGGAAGCCGAAGAACCTGAAAGGCGGGAAGGTCGTCGTGATCGGCGCGGGCAATGTGGGCATGGACATTGCCTGTCAGGCCTGGGACCAAGGCGCTGGCAGCGTGACCTGCGTGGACATCCAGAAGCCCGCTGCATTTGGCAAGGAGCTGGAGCTGGCCACATCCAAGGGGACCAAGGTTCTCTATCCGAAGGTGACCGAGAAGTACGACGCCAAGGCGAAGAAGATCTTCTTTACCGACGGCACGTCCCTGGACGCGGAAATGGTCATCATCTCTATCGGCGAGAAACCGGTGCTCGACTTCCTACCGCCCGAGGTGCATACGGACCGCGGGTACATCGTTGTGAACGAACTTGGCCAGTCCTCGGACGTGAAGGTCTTTGCCATCGGCGACGCCACCAAGCCGGGCCTCGTGACCCATGCCATCGGACAGGGCAAGGTGGCCGCCGACGTGATCAACGCCCAGCTGATGAACTTCGACTATGTGCCGGAAGAGCGGCGGGTGATCCCCTATGAGCGGATCAAGACCCAGTATTATGAGGTCTGCCGGATGGTCGGCAAGTTCTCGGCGAAGAAGGAGGCCGACCGCTGCATGAGCTGCGGGTCCTGCCGCGACTGCGGCATGTGCGTGGAGTCGTGCTACTACGGCGCCATCACGCGCAAGACCCTGCCGAACAAGTCCTACGAGTACGTGGTGGACGAGAGCCGCTGCATTGGCTGCGGCTTCTGCGCGGGCATCTGTCCCTGCGGCGTCTGGGAGATGGTTGAGAACGTGTAGGACAGGATCCCGTACAGACACCGAGGCCCTTTATCGTATACCGGTAAAAGGCCTTTTCATTTCTGAGGTCTGCACATCCCTATTGACACGGTCTGTGCTATGCCATAAACTGGAGCACAGGAGATGTATCGAGGGACGAGGAGGGGTTCATGGCGGAATTCTTGAAGAAACTGAAGGTGAGGTCGATCCTGATCGCGATCGCTGCTTTCATTGTGGTGATCCTCTGGAGCTACTTTATCCCGGATACGATCATGACCAAGATCACCGATGCCCAGATGGCCAAGGTGGACGGCAGGTTCATGATCGCCACCGAGGACCGGCCGCTCATTAATGAGGATGCCAAGTACCGGTTCAAGTTCAACTCAGGGAACCTCCAGAACGAAGCCATCAGGCTCAGGGGGAAGGCCGTCCGGATCAGGAAGTACGGATGGCGGGTGCCGATGCTGTCCTGGTACGAGAACGTCGTGAAGATCGAAGAAGTGAAATAACGCCACGGCCGTACATCCGCCTCGGCACGCATCCATCCAAACGCCCCGCCACCTTGTTACACTATTGCCCCGACCCCGGAAATTCTAGGTTCAGTCTCCGATCCACATCAGGGGACAATCGAATGTAGACAGTGACCTTGCCGTCCTTCAGCGTATAGCTCACGAGCAGCGGGTCCGTCCCTCCGACATCGTAGTAAGGATACCGGGGGAGTATCTCGTAGCCGATCGTACCGTTGTTTCCGTCCGGGATCCTGTGGACCCGGAGCTCGGTGACCGTGTGAATGCCGCACCGGACGAACGCATCCGCCTCGGCAAGAGCCTTGTCTGCCGGAAGGCCCCGCTTGACCTTGTAGGATGTGGCCGGCACGTAGAGTTCCACCATGCCTGCCTTGTCAGGAGCTATCAGGAACGCAGCATGTTCGATGTCGTCGGGATACCGGCAGCCATAGGTGTAAAGATCGTAGGTGCCCTGAATCCCCTTCGGATCGGCCGTCTCGGTCTGGAGCTGCGTGCCCAACGCGCAACCGGACAGGGATGCAGCGATCAGGAACAACGAGAAAAGCAGCAACACAGGTCTTGGATTATTCATATATTATCCCTCCCTTGCGCTAATTACTTCCCTGCTTGTATCTACCAAGCCATTATACCACTGAACAGCCGATATGATGAGCCTCATGCCCGGCGGATATGCAGGGGATGGGCGATTGCCGGTCCATAAGGACACGCAGGAGCGGGAAGAAATTCATTTTCATTCCCCGATGATATCCTTCTTCCTTTTGGTATACGCGGTGATGAATACGCTGCCGCAAATGAGCCCGCCCAGGGCGAAGGTAAGGGGGGCCTGGATCCAGTGCGCAACGGTTCCGGCGAACAGGCTACCGAAAGGGGTAAGTCCGCCGAAGGACATGGTGTACAGGCTCATCACCCTGCCGCGCAGCCGGTCCTCTGTGTTCAGCTGGACCGTGGTGTTCGCCATACCGAAGAACGTAACCATGGACCAGCCCGCGAGGGCAAGGAGGACGGCGGTCAGGCCGTAGGACTTCTGGAACCCGATCAATATCAAAAAAAGCGACAGCCCCAGGCCGCCGCCGAGCATATAGCCGGGCTTGGGCTCCCACCGGCTCAGGAACGCAAGCGAGGCCGCTCCGAACAGAGCGCCGACCCCAAACGACGACATCAGAAAACCGAAGGCTGCCGCGTCGCGGTGCAGTTCCATCCTCACGAACACCGGGACCAGGACATTGAAGTTCGTCCCGAAGATACTGACCACGGACACCAGCGAGATGGTCGTCAGGACCAACGGCGTGTCCCGAATGTACTTCAGCGCCTCGGAAATGTCGCGAAGGATGTCATAGGACGGCGGCGCTCTGCGGGAGGCGGCCGTTATTCTCATCATCAGAAGGCCTGTGATCACAGCCATGAAACTGAGGCCGTTCACAAAAAAACAGAACGCTGTGCCCAGTTTGCTGATGAGCAGGCCGGCGATCGCGGGACCGATCGCCCTCGCCGCGTTGAAGATGGACGAGTTCAGGGCAATGGCGTTCATCAGGTCCTCTTTTCCTACCAGCTCGATAAGATAGGACTGGCGCGCCGGCATATCGATGGTGTTTACGACGCCCAGCAGCGTCGCCAGGACAACGATATGCCAGTATCGGACCGTCCCAGTCCAGACGAGGAGCGCGAGGACGAAGGCCAGCGCCATCAAGACGGCCTGGGTCCAGATGATGGTCCTGCGCTTGTCGAAATAGTCGATGAGCGGGCCGGTGAAGAACGAAAGGAACAGCATGGGCAGGAACTGGAGCGCAGAGATCACGCCGAGCTTGAAGGACGAATGGGTCAGTTCCAAAACCAGCCAGGCCTGCGCCACGGTCTGCATCCAGGTGCCGATGAGCGACACGAGCTGGCCGGACCAGAAGAGGCGGAAGTTCCGGTGCCGCAGCGAGCGAAAAAGTGTTTTTATCTCTGCGGTGATTTCCATGATATTGATTCTAGTATAGCATTTATGTGGGAACACAGAGAAGAGAGAGCAGCAGGGTGATGCGGGAGTGGACTATTGATCGGTGTGATACCTGATGGGGTGAGGCGTATCTGCAGCAATGATTTGAGGGACGGGCGTTTCATCGTCGTAACACGGCGTGTCGGAACGAAAGCCGCACACATAAACCGTGATATTCGGCTGTCGCTGATAGGGCTTGATCAGGAAAGCTGAAAGAGGTTCCCTGGCAGCGGCGACTTTTTGAGAAACCTCCATAGAGCCGAGTTTAATGAGCCAGACGGAGTAGTACTGGCGGCCGCGATGCCAGTCAGGGTGATCATGAATAGGTGAGGGGAGGGTTCCTCGGTTCTGGCGGGGCATTTTTTGCCTCGGCGTTATGGCTTGTCTTACTCGACATAACTTCACCGGGGAATTGAACAAGAAAGTAAAGTCTACGGACCCGCAGGAAGTCAGATTGACGGGGACGGCACAGCGCCCTCACTTTCGGAGCATGGAGGAAAAGGGAAGAATAGATCTTGAATATTGCCTCAACCCCCGTCGCATTCACGTTGCGAAAATTGACAGGCGAGAATGATGAACTTCATCTTCGACGATCAAATCGTACCAAGTCATCGGGAGCTCCGAGCTTGCTACTTTTTATCGATCCATTCGAGCAGCTTGTCTTCCGGGAGAAATCCGGAAAGCACCGTTCCGTCGGCACGCACCATCGTGGGCGTGCTGTTGAAATTGAGAGACCGGGCCAGCGCGGTGTTCCGATCCATCGCATCAGCGGTGCAGTTTGCAGGCGGCTCCGGCGTCATCTTTCCCGAAAACGCGTCATGGAGCATCTTGACCGATTTCGAGCACAGGATGGACTGGACTTTTTTAGGAGCATCCTTGTGCATCGGCAAGGGATACAGGATCTCAATGAATGCAATATCATGCCGCCTGGCGATGACCTTCTTTATGCTCTCGTGAAGCGTCCGGCAATAAGGACAGTCGGGGTCGGTGAAGACGATTACTTTTTTTGCGGCATTTTTTGCACCCACCGTAATGGAGTCACCCAAGGGGATCTTCGAGACATCAACCTTTTGAGGGGTCTGCTGCGCCTGGATTTGATTGAGATAGACCTCGAGCGGTATAAGCTGGATCAGGTATTTTCCCGAACAGTCGAGAAATATCGACCCGCGCTGCCCTTTGCTTTCAACACCGATCTCCCACACATCCTTGACCGGCGACTCTTTGATATCCACGGTATTGCCGTCGGGAACGACCTTCTTGACAATGGCGTCCACCTTTTTCATTTCAAGTTCGGGGCATTTTTCGGCAATGTTTTTTTCGCTTTTGTCCGCCGTCTGACATGCGGGCGTGAACATAACCATGAACAACACTGCGAAGATACCTGCAACACCCTGAAACGTTTTCATTGAGAACCCTCTTTCCCGAGTCATCCAAGTATAGTTTGCAGATCAGAGATGCAATCAAGAAGAAGTAAGCATCGTAAAGCTTAAGAACCTCACTGAGTTTCGCCTTTTGGTCCTTACGTTCGCAGGCACTTCCGGACCTTGCCCCTATGTTCACCTCGGGATAAAGAATGAACAATAATTATATTCTGCTCCCGCAAGACCCTTTTATCGCCGACCCGATGAAGCAGCTTCTGCGAATCGAGAAATTCGAAGATCAGTACGGGTTGTATTATAATATCTGTACTCGATTCGTCAATATACAAGACGCGGCTCTAAACGTTGCTCGTCTGGGTGTCGCGCGTGAGCCTGCGCTGCAGGAAGAACAGAATAGTGAGCGACAGCGTGAAAATGAGCCAGATAATATCAACAGCTTTAGAGAGCATCGTCGGTTCGTTGACGGCAGAGAGCAGAGAACCGGCAGAAAGGATGAGGTCGAAAGGACTCACGGTGTGCCCGGACAAACAGTATGCTATGCCCAGGATGAGGCCCGCATTTTGTCCTTTCAGCATCAGGGGGACCACGGCAAGGGAGCCGACGGTCGATATCGTCATATGGTAGACCACATACAGCCCCAGAGTGGTCCTGCTCTGAAAGAACTGCGGAAGCATTCGGGCCAGGCCCATGAACCGTCCGGAATACAGGAAATGGATGCTTTCGAACAGGAACCAGCAGAGCAGCAGTTTGCCCGCACTGTCGATGATCTTTGCTCGTGTATCCATTCTTCTCGCCAGGTGTTTTGGTGACAAAATAAAGATCGCGCTGTGCGTAGGGGTGAACGCATCATGGCTTATTTTGAGCGATTGCCTTTGTTGTTCTTCGGTTCGGCGTGCTTTTCGTAGCATTCCTCGCAGTACAGCCCATCGTCATCAACCTGGCTCGGCTGCCACCTGATCTTGCCGGAGGTGGTGATCGTGCTCAGCCGTCTGCCGCAGTCGACGCAGACCGATCGCCGCTTTGTGTTCATATTAGAGCTCATGTCGCTTCACCTCTCTGGATCCAGGAACGAGCACATTCCCGCAGCTTGCTGCAGGGAACTATAATTAATAATACGGAGGAAATGACGATACGTCAACCCCTGAGCACACGTTTATCACCCACCCGCTGGGTCAGCTTCTGCGAATCGAGATATTCAAGGATCGGCACGGCGAACTTGCGGGAGGTCTTGGCGATGTCGCGGAACTCGGCAACAACGATCTCCTTCTTCTCCTGCAGAAACTTCACCAGGTCGGTCTTGATCGATTCCAGGACCGCTTTGTCCAGGTAGAGCGAGTCGTTGATGCGCACCACGCGGCCTTCATCAGCCAGCAGCTTCAGAAGGTCTTTCGCATCCCTGTCCGTGATGCCAAAGAGCGCGGGAAGCTCATCCCGCACCGGCGGCTGGCTGCCGCCTTTCTTGATCGCCTCGACGATCTTGTCCTTGTACAGCCCCTGGTCCTTGCCCACGGCCGGCTTGAAGCCCGGCAGCCTGAGCTTCGACCCCTCGGTTTCGACCTGCTTCTTTCTGATGAGGCCGTCGATCGCCATGCCCAAGGCCTTGGGATGGAGCCGAACCTTCAGCATGCCCTTGACCTCTTCCTTGTCGATACCGGGTTTGAGCGAGTTCGCTTTGTGGAATTCGGCGATAAGGTCCAGGACCTTTTTTTCGAGCGCTGCGAGATGGTTCGTATGGACATAGAGGTTATCCACGCGGACGATAGCCTTCTTCTGAGCGAGAGCGGCAAGGGCGGCAAGGATCTCCGCTTTGTCCGCGGCGACAGAACCGATGACCTCGGCCTCTTCCATGCCGGCAAGCGCCCTGCCGGCAACAATGACCCCAAGCCGTTCATCCAGGCTCCCCTTATTGAGGATACCGAGGTCCTTGGCCGATTCCTGCATGGTGCTGTTCCGGTGGCGCCGCGGGTGGGGGTTCAATACCATGCCGCCGCCCAGGGTCTCCATGGGCGAATAGAACCGGATGATGAACCGGTCGCCATGCTGGATCAGGACCGGCTGTTCCAGCCGGAACTGCACATAGCCCTCATCACCGGGGTTCAGCTCATTGCTGCCAACGAGGGTAACTCTGCCGATGGCTTCCTGCGTGTTGTTGTAGAACCTGATGCGTGTGCCGGTCTTGATGCCGCGGGTCGCCTGCTTGAGCATGAAGAGGGAGCAATCGAGGTTCCTTGTCGTCTTGAAGAAACCTTTGGTGACGATGGTGTCGCCCCGTGAGATCTGGTCTTTTTCAACACCCTGGAGGTTCACTGCGGTGCGCTGTCCGGCGATCGCCCGCTGGGCTGCCTGGTTGTGCGACTGGATGCCGCGTACCTTCGTGGTGATGCCTTTGGGGAGGATGTCCACTTCCTGGTCCTGGCTGATCGTGCCGGAGAGCAGGGTGCCGGTAATGACCGTGCCGAAGCCCTTCATGGTGAAGACGCGGTCGATCGGCAGCCGCAGGATGCCATTGGGCGATTTCGGCGCGACCGCTTTCGCGAGCTTGTCCAGCTCCTGCTTCAGCCTGTCGAGGTTCTCGCCCGTCTTGGCCGATACCGGGACGATGGGCGCCTTCTCGAGGAACGTGCCCTTGATGAAGTCGCGGACCTCGTCCTGCACCAGGGCGAGCCAGTCCTTTTCCGCAGCGTCCATCTTGGTCAGGGCGATGAGGCCCTGTTTGACATGCAGCAGGTCGCAGATGGCGAGGTGCTCGCGCGTCTGAGGCATGATGCCCTCGTCCGCGGCGATGACGAGCATTACCATGTCGATGCCGCCCACGCCGGCCAGCATGTTCTTGATGAGGCCTTCATGGCCGGGCACATCCACGATGCCGAGCCGGTTGCCGCCGGGAAGGTCCAGGGAAGCGAAGCCGAGGTCAAGCGTGATGCCGCGCTCCTTCTCTTCCTTCAGGCGGTCCGGGTCCGTGCCGGTGAGGGCCTTGACGAGCGTGGATTTGCCATGGTCGATGTGGCCTGCTGTGCCGAGGATGGTATATTTCATGAGGACAGAAGTCAGGAGTCAGAATTCAGAATGAATGAAAAGTTACGATACAACAAGAGCGGAAGAGCGCAAGTGCTGAGTCAGCCGACGTTGCAAAGGAATGATCCGTTCCTCTTCTGACTACTGTCTCCTGTCTCCTGTTTCCAGCAGTAGAATCTTCACCGCTTCCACGATCTTCCCGATCTCCCTGTCGTTCAGCGTCCGGGGATCGAAGAGGACCATGCCTTCCTTGATGCGCGTGATGATCGCGTGCTTCCCGAGCCTGAGCCCGGACTCAAGCTTGTTCGCGCTCATGGTCGTGTGGCCGATCGCGACGACCTTCGTCGGCAGCTTGCCTGTTGGAAGCGCGCCGCCGCCTGTCTGGGACAGGTCGTCCTGAATGGCGACCGTAAGCCCGCCGTGGCCCAGTGACCTGATGCTCGTAGCGAGCAGGTCCGCCTTCCGCTCGATCTCCGTGAGTGGCTGGGTCAGCATCCAGAGCGTAGGGATCTCGCGTATGGCCTTCTCTTCATCAAGGTACTGGGTCAGGGTCGCTTCGAGCGCAGCCAGGGTCATCTTGTCGATGCGCAGCGCGCGGGCAAGGGGGTTCGACCGGATGGGATCAAGGTACTGCTTCTTCCCCAGGACCATGCCTGCCTGGGGTCCGCCCAGGAGCTTGTCGCCGCTGAAGGTGAGGATGTCCACGCCGGCGTCCATGGCCTGCTTCACCGTCGGCTCGTCGCCCACGCCGTAGGAGGCCAGGTCGAGGAAGCTGCCGCTCCCGAGGTCCCACATCACCGGGACCTTGTGCTTCTTCCCCAGTTCGGCCAGCTCGGCAGGGGAGACCTCTTTGGTGAAGCCCACGATCTTGTAGTTGCTTGTGTGGACCTTGAGCAGCAGGCCCGTGTTCTCGTTGATGGCCTTCTGGTAATCCTTCAGGTGGGTCTTGTTCGTTGCGCCGACCTCGCGCAGGATGGCTCCGCTTCGCTCCATGACCTCAGGAACGCGGAACGAACCGCCGATCTCCACAAGTTCGCCGCGCGAGACCACGACCTCCCTGCCCCGTGCCAGGGTGTTCAGGCAGAGCAGGACCGCAGCCGCGTTATTGTTCACCGCTGTTGCCGCCTCGGCGCCGGTGAGCCGGGTCAGAATGCCCTCGATGTGAGTATACCGCTTGCCGCGCTCGCCTGCAGCGATGTCGTACTCGAGGTTGGAATAACTGCGGTTCACCTCGATGATGCGCTCGATAGCGGCCTCGGAGAGAAGCGAGCGGCCGAGGTTGGTGTGCACCACCACGCCCGTGGCGTTGATGAGGGGACGGAGGCTCGGCGAGGACAGTTCGGTGAGGATGCCTTCCGCGCTGTTCAAGACGGCCGGCACGGATAGGTCGATCTCCTGCGCGCCTTTTCCCGAATGCTCGAGCACCGCCTTGCGTTTTTTGTCCACTGCTGTCCTGAGCGCGTCGAGCACCAGGACGCGGGGATGCGTCCCGAGCCACGCCTTGACTCGGTCCTCTTTCAACAGTTCATCGACGGACGGCAGCTGCCGCAGGAGCTCTTTCATGGACAGTAACATAACATAGATGTCATTGAATATCAACAGCTTGATTGGTGCTTTTGCCGTGATCAGCGCGCTGCCGAGGACTTCTCTGTCCTTGACAGGGAAGGGAGGATGTGTCACCTTAACACCATTGTCATAAAGCGCGGACGAGAAGAAAGGAGCCTGCCATGAAATGCTATGAATGCGCGAAAAAAGGGAAGAGCACGGATGCTGTCGCCCTCTGCATGGTTTGCGGCATGGGGCTGTGCATGGACCACGCCATCCGGGAGAACTTGCCGGTGATCGACATCATCGACTGGGGGTTCGGCAAGGAGGAGCACCGCTATCCTGTGGACATCCCCCGGTTCCTCTGCCGGGAGTGCAAGAACGCCGTGGACGAGAGAAGGAAACTGAAATAACAGTGATTAAAGGAGCCATATCACCACAGCGGCCAAGCGGGTATCACGTGATGCTGATCTGACGTATTACCGAACCTTATTCGTTTTCTTAGCGTCTCCCGCTTTTTGACAAATTTTTCATCGGTACCTTATGCAGAGACGAGAATTCATAAAGACGCTGGCCCTGTCCGGTGCCGCAGTAACCGGATCTTCGCTCCTGGGCGAACTGTTCGTCCCTTTTGCCGAGGCTGCGGACATCCCGAAGTTCAGCTTCGCGCACATCACGGATCTGCACCTGGAAGTAGGAGGGACGAGCACGTGGCTGCACCGGGAGAAGAGCGTCCCGCTGTTCATCGACACCCTGCGCCAGCTCGGGAGGCTCCAGAAACTGAAGTTCGTCATCTTCGGCGGCGACCAGGTCCAGGCCGGCCCGCGCGACCGGGCCTCCTTGTTCGTGTTCCAGGAATGGACGAAGCAGCTTGATCTGCCGTATTACATCCTTCTCGGGAACATGGAAGTGTCACCTGTCCCCGGGGCGTCGAAGCTTTCCAAGGCGGACTACCTGCTGGCCTGGCGGGGGCGGGGGGTGGGCCCGGGGAGGTCCTCGTGGTCCTTCGAGCCGGAGAAAGGCGTCAGGATCATCGGTCTCGACGTGACCGTGGACGGGAAGCCCTACGGGGAGGCGGGCCCTGCGGCGCTCGCGTGGCTCAGGAACGAGCTGGAGACAAACCGGAAGGCGCGCCTCATCACAATCGTCACCCACCAGCTCCTGAATCCTACGACGCAAAAGGACACAATGCCGGAATGGTCCCTCTGGATGGTGCGGAACCGGACCGCGGTGCAAGAACTCCTCGAGCAGTATCCGAACGTGAGGCTCGTCATCTCGGGCCACCACCACGTGTCCCGGGTGGAGACGGTCGGGAACATCACCTATGTCGCCGATCCGGCGATCGTCACCTATCCCTGCGCCTTCAGGGTCTTCACGATCAGCCGTGACGGCATCCATCTCAAGAATATCGGGCTTGACGAGACGGCCATGGTCAACAAGGCGCGTGAGCTCCTCGCGGCCGACCCCTACGCCCGCCTCTACGACCCCGACAACCCCCGGAACGTGCTTGCCTACAGCCTGGGCCTCACCGAGCAGGACCGAGAGACCACGATACCCCTGTGAGGAGCGGACGCGGAGACTCGGGGACAGGGAGAAAAACTCGACAAGGGGACAGGGGACAGGAAGACAAATCATTGCGGATTGCGGAAGATTATTCTTCGATCAGGGAAAAATCGATCTTCTTTCGCTCACGGTCAACGCGGTCCACACGGACACGCACGCTGTCGCCGATGCGGTAGACGCGCTTCCGGCGCTCTCCCCGCAGGCAGTGGCGGTTCTCGATGTAGTGGTAGTAGTCGCCCGTGAGGGTCGAGACATGGACGAGGCCCTCGACGAACAGGTCCCGGAGCTGCACGAAGAACCCGAACTGGGTGACGCCGGTGATGATGCCGTCATAGGTCTCGCCCAGCTTGTCCTCCATGAAACGGACCTTCAGCATGGCGACCACGTCCCGTTCTGCCTCCATGGCAAGGCGCTCGCGCTGGGAACAGTGGACGGCTGACGCGGGCAGCCCTGCGGCCAGTTCCTCCCGCGCCTCCTCGCTGCGGTATTTTCCCCGGATCACACCCTTCACGATGCGGTGCACGATGAGGTCCGGGTAGCGCCGGATCGGCGACGTGAAGTGGGTGTAGGTTTCGGCGGCCAGCCCGAAATGCCCGATGTTCTCCTCCGAATACCTCGCCTGCTTCATGGTGCGGAGCACCACAGTGTTCACCAGGGCCTCCTCGGGAGAATCCCGCACCGAGGCGATGGCCTTCTGGATGTTGCGGGGCTTGAGCTTTCCCGCGGGCGGGAGGGCGATCCCGATGGTGGCCAGAAAGTCGACCAGGTCCGCCAGCTTCTCCTCTGCCGGCTCCTCGTGGACGCGGTAGATCAGCGGCACCTCCAGCTTCTCGAGGTGGCCTGCCACGGTCTCGTTTGCCGCGAGCATGAACTCCTCGACGAGCTGGTGCGCCATGTTGCGCTCCGCGCGGACGATGTCCGTCATCTGGCCCTGGAGGTCCATGATGATCTCGGGCTCGGGCAGGTCGAAGTCGATGCTGCCGCGCTTGGAGCGCTTCGCTCTGAGGACCTCCATGAGCTCGGCCATGAGCTCGAACTGGTGGAGGAGGGGCTCGTACCGCTTCCGCATCTGCTGGTCCCGGTCCACAAGGATCTGGCGGACGGCCGTGTAGGTCATGCGCTCGTTGCTGTTGATGATGCTCTCGTAGAGGTCGTGACGCACCATGGCGCCATTCGCATCGAAGTCCATCTCCGCCGTCAAGGTGAGCCGGTCGACCTGCGGGTTCAGGCTGCAAATGCCGTTCGAGAGCTGCTCCGGCAGCATGGGAATGGCGCGGTCGGGAAGATAGACGCTGGTGGCACGCGCGTAGGCCTCCTGGTCGAGCAGAGAGCCTTCCCGCACATACTGGGCCACATCGGCGATATGGACCCAGAGGCGCCAGCCTCCGCGGTACTGTTCGATGGAGACGGCGTCGTCGAAGTCCCTGGCCTTCTCGCCATCGATGGTGACCGTAGGGAGGTCGCGCAGGTCGCGGCGGCCCTTCCGCATGGCGGCGGAGACTTCCTGGGGGATGGCCTTTGCCTCGGCCAGGGACGCCGGCGTAAACGCCACCGGCAGCTCGTGCTCCTCGATGATGAGGTCGGACTCGATGCCGGGATCTCCCGGCCGCCCGATGATGCGGGTGATCCTGCCCTCGGCCGGCCGGCCGCGGTCGGGGTAGGTGACGATCTCTGCGGAGACCAGGTCTCCCGGCTTGGCCCCGCCAGCGTTCCCCGTACCCACAACGAGGTTCTGCGTGATCCGCTGGTTGGTGGGCGCCACGAACCCGATCACGCCGCCTTTCGTCACGCCCGGCTCGTAGGTGCCCACGATCCTCGTGTGGGCGCGCTCAAGGACCTGGATGATGACGCCTTCGCGCTTCCCCGACGCCTTCCTCCTGCCCGAGGGCGGCGATACCCGTACGGTCACCGTGTCGCCGTCCATGGCGTCCAGGCGCCCTGCAGCAGGAACATAGACGTCCGTTTTGCCCTTGATCCCCGGCATGACGAACCCGAATCCCGAGGGATGGGCCTGGAAGAGGCCCTGCTCGATGTCCATCTTCGCGGCCTTGCCGGCTATGCCGTAGCGGTTCCCGCGCGACTTCACGATATGGCCTTCGGCTACAAGCCCGGCGAGCATGAGCTTGAGGTCATGCCGGTCCTCGGCCTTGAGCTTGAGCTGGCGCATGATCTCGCGCACCAGGAGCGGCCTGCCGGGGCGGGTCTTGAAGAAGGTGATGAAGTCTTTTTTCGTTGGTTTCATAGAGTAATGTATTACCGCCAGAACGCGAAGGACGCTCGGGAACCTCTTTCTCCAGATTTGATGAGGCAGTCCCCGCGCTCTTCGGACCTTCGCGGTTCAAGGATTTTTTTTCTGATCTCAGATCTTCAGCAGTTTTCCTTTCGCTTCCGCCACAACGATCAGGCCTTTCGAGACGATCGCTTCAGCCTCGATGAGCCTGCTGGCCTCCTTCACGATCTTTCCCGTGATAGCAAGCTCTTCTCCCGGAGCAGCCGGGGCCTTGAACTTCACCGTGATCTCGGCACTGACCGCGTGAATGCCGAGGTGCGCCGCGAGCTTGACCATGGCCTCGTCGAGCAGGGCCGCCACGATGCCTCCGTGCACGATGCCCTGCCATCCCTCATGCTCCTGCCTCGGGGTGAACCGGCCAATGATGGTCCGGGTGTTCTTGTCGACCTCGAATACGGCCTGGAGCCCCGCGGGATTGTCCTTCCCGCAGACGTAGCAGCGCTGGTTGTCACGAAGTTCTTTCATGCATGAGGAGGAGCAGCCATAGTGACCCCTGGCCCGCGAGATCGGGCCCATGGTTTAATTCTCCGGCGGGAGCACGGTTCAAGGACCATACGTCACCATGAGTCCCGACCACATAGTGATCAGTGGTTATACACTCTTCCTTCCTTGTTTCCGCAACCGCTTGTCAGTATAATATAAAAAATGACCAATAACAACGAAATATCGATGGATCCCGCTGTCCTTTCCGCGGCAGGCATCCAGGACGCGGTCCAGGCGCTCAGGAACCTGGAACTGGTCCGGAAGCGGCTGGGCCCCGACGCCTTTGCAGCGCTCCTTCCTTCGCTCCTGCTTTCTCTCAAGCGGAGCGGTGACCCGGACATGGCGCTGAACCATCTCGAGCGGTTCCTGAACGAGTTCGAGCCAGTGTCGCAGTTCGTTCAAGAGGTGAGGACGAGGCCGGCCGTGCTCACGGACCTGATCGTGCTCTTCGGGGCAAGCAGGTTCCTCGCCTCCCATTGCATCGCAACAGCGTCATCGACCTTCCCGCTCCTGTGCCATCCCGCCTACCTCGCTCATCCTGCTGACAAAGAGCTCCTCGCTGGCCGGCTTGCCGCAATGCTGCAGGGACTCACGAGAGAGGAGGACCTTTTCCGCAGGCTGAGGCTGTTCCGGAAGCAGGAGATGCTCCGCATCGGGCTGCGGGACCTCCTGGTCATGGCGGACCTGACCGAGACCGTGGCAGAGCTGTCGAACCTGGCAGAGGTCTGCCTGCAGGCCGCGTACGAGCGGGCGAACGCCGAGCTCCGCAGCAGGTTCGGAGCCCCACTCATTCAGAGCGAGGACGGATCCACGCGGACCGCCGGATTTGCGGTCATCGGCATGGGCAAGCTGGGCGGCAAGGAGCTCAATTTCAGCTCGGACATCGACCTCATGTACGTCTATACCGCCGACGGAGAGACCGGGGGCGTTCCCGGACCGGACGGAGCCCCGGCGAACCGCATCTCGAACCACCAGTACTTCATCAAGCTGGCGGAGAAGCTGAACGCTGCCATTGGCCAGAACACTGACGATGGGTTCGTGTTCCGCGTGGACCTCCGGCTCCGGCCCGAAGGCCAGCGCGGCCCCCTGGCGCAGAGTCTCGGCGGTTACGAGATCTACTATGAGTCCTGGGGCCAGGTCTGGGAGCGCTCGGCGCTCATCAAGGCCCGCCCCGTAGCGGGAGACGAGGCGGTGGGACGGGAGTTCCTGGAGCGCATCACGCCCTTTGTGTACCGGAAATACCTTGACTTCGGTGCTATCGTCGAGATCCGCGAGATGAAGCAGAAGATCAACCGGGACGTGGAGCAGAAGGGAAAGACGCACCGCGACGTGAAGCTGGGATACGGCGGCATCCGTGAGATAGAGTTCCTGGTCCAGGCGCTCCAGCTCATTTACGGCGGCCGGGACCGGGGACTTCGAGAACGGAACACCGTCATAGCGCTCCATACGCTCGCGCAAAAGGGTCTGCTGACATACCAGGAGATCGCGGAGCTGTCGAAGGCCTACGCTTTCCTCAGGACCGTTGAGCACCGCATCCAGATCCTGAACGACCTCCAGACCCAGACACTGCCCGCGGGGGATGCCGAGCTGCGCGCCCTTGCGCGGCGGACGGGATACCACGAGCCGGGCAGGGAAGCTGAGGCGCTGTTGAGCGACTATGCTGCACATGCGCACCGGGTGCGCAGCATCTACGACAAGCTGCTGAGCCAGTCCGACCAGGCGCGGGACGAGGAGCGGCAGCAGCCGGTATTCTCTGCGCTCCTCGGGCCGGAGATCAGCGAACAGGAGGCGGTCGACATCCTTGGCCGCTATGGGTTCCGCGACCCTTCCCGGGCGTTCCGGAACATCGTCCTGCTCCGGGAAGGGCAGGCCTTCGTGCACCAGACCCCGCGCAGCAGGCGGGTGTTCAACGAGATGTTCCCGTTGCTGTTCGAGGAGTTCGCAGCGTCGCCTGACCCCGACATGGCGTTGAACTACTTTGAGTCCTACCTCGCGTCGCAGGGCTCGTGGGACGCCTTCCAGGCGTTCATGCGGCAGGACGTGCGGGCGCTGAAGGTCCTGGTCTCCGTCTTCGGGAACAGCGAATACTTTTCCCGCATGCTCGTCCGAAGCCCGGCCCTGCTGGAGGACCTGATGGACGCAAGCCGCGAGATCGGGCTCGGCTCATCGGCCTTCCTGGAGCATGGACTCAACACCGCACTCGGCAAGACCGCGACCATCACCGACAAACTGGACGTCCTCCGGCGGTTCAAGCACCGCGAGGAGCTGCGCATCGGCATGGCCGATCTCATGGGCGCGATCCCGTTGCCGACCATCTGCAGAAGCCTGTCGCGGCTTGCCGATGCCTGTCTCGGTGCGGTGCTCGACCTTGCGGCACACGAGACCGCGAAGCGGTGCGGTGTTGACGGAAGCTGCGGAGGCCTTGCCGTCATCGGCGCGGGCAAGTTGGGCGGCAGAGAGCTCATCTACGGTTCCGACCTCGATATCCTGTTCGTGTACGATGAAGTGCGCGCGTCAGCACCGCCGCCGGGTATGACGGTGTTCGAATATTTCAGTAAGATGGCCGAGCGGACCATCTCCTACCTTACGACCATGACCCGCGAGGGATTCGCGTACCGCGTGGACACGAGGCTCCGCCCCTCGGGGTCCAAGGGACCGCTGGTCCAGAGCCTTTCGGCGTTCAAGGCCTATTTTTCCTCCCAAGCAGAGACCTGGGAGCGGCAGTCACTGGTGAACTCACGGTGCGTCGCAGGCGACCGGAGCGTGGGAAGGGACCTCCTGGACACGCTGCAGGGCCTGATCTACCGGGACGACGACCCCGCCGGACTGGCCGCCGAGGTCAGGGCAATGCGGAAACGAATGCAGGAGGAGCGGGGCAGGGAGGATGCAGCGCAATACAACATCAAGCAGGGGACCGGCGGGCTGGTGGACATCGAGTTCCTGGCACAATACCTCCAGCTCAGACACGGGAAGAAGCATGCCTGGGTCAGGCTGCCCGGGACGATCAACGCGCTGCGGGCGCTCCGGAAAGAAGGTCTCCTGTCTCGGGAGGACCACCGCCTTCTGTGCGATGCCTATCTTTTTTTGCGCCGCCTCGAGAGCCGTCTCCGTATCGTAGCGAACCAGTCCACGAGCTTTCTTGCTCGCGACCCGGACAGGCTCCGGACCCTTGCGAAGCGGATGGGCTACGACGACAGCGACGGGTTCGCAGGGAAGAAGCTTCTTGCCGAATACGAACGGACTCGCGCCAGGGTGCGGGGGATGTTCGATCGGATCCTGGCATGATGCATTGCCATATACCGCTTGAACGATCTTTCAAAAAAAAGGGACAGGCGAGGTAATGCCTGTCCCTCTTTTGCTGCCATTCGAGAACTCCTGCTCTAGCCAAGAAGTAAAAATGAGTCAAGGCACCGTGACGAGAAAAGACCTGCTTCGGCTTTTACCCTCCCAACTTGTCTCTTGACTCTGCACGGCCAGGTACGTTAGACTCACGCTCAAATTATTATGGCTCGCCTTCATCTGCTCCCAACTTGGCATCCCGCCTACTGGCCTACCTGGCTGGGACTCGGTGTTATGCGGATCGTCTCCCTTCTGCCGATGCCCCTCATTTGGGCAGTGGGTAATATCCTCGGCGCCTTTATCCATCTATTCCCCTCAAAGATCAAGAGAGTGGCCCTGATCAATATCGGCCTTTGTTTTCCAGAGCTCGATAAGAAAGGTCAGCAGCGGCTTGTTCGTCGTCACTTCCGCTCCCTCGGCGTCTCGATCTTGTCCTATGGTCTAGGTTGGTGGTCGTCGCCGGCCCGCCTTCACCGGCTGGTGAGGTTTCGCGATCGGCACCACTATGACAACGCCATTGCCGCGGGAAGGAGAATCATCCTGCTCACGCCCCATTTCATTGCGTTTGACGTCTGCGGTATCTGTCTGGGTAGTGAAAGACCGATGATCACCATGTACCGCGAGTCGCGGAACAGGCTGCTCGACCGCATGCTCAGGAAGCGTTCACGGTTCGCTGGGGTGCTCTTCGAGCGGAAATCCAACCTCAAGGCCCTCATCCGGTACCTCAGGGAAGGCAGGCCGTTCTATTATCTGCCTGACCAGGACCCGGGCGGCGCGGAAGGGATATTTGTGCCGTTCTTCGGCGTTCCCGCCGCTACGGTCACTGCCTTCAGCCGCATCGCCAAGATGACGGATGCCGCGGTCATTCCCTGTTACAATCGCGTTTTGCCCTGGGGCAGGGGATTCGAGGTGCGTTTTGAAGAACCGCTTCGGAACTTTCCTACCGACGACCCGGAAAAGGACGCACGGCGCATGAACGAGGAGATCGAGAAGGCCATCCGACGAAATCCGGAGCAATACCTTTGGGGCTACCGCCGCTTCAAGACCCGTCCCGAAGGCAGTCCGCCGGTCTATTGATAAACCAGGAAAGGTCTAAGGTGGAAGGCTGTAGGAGAGGGATAGCGTAATTATTGTCTGACCTTGGTACCCTGTATCCTGTCTCTTCTCCTTCCATCCATAAATGATTTTTATAGCGCCTATGAATGATTTAATGGAGAGATTTTTAATTTTTCTTGACAGAATCTCTATCATTATAATAACATAGCGACCGATTCAAAATACAACACCGCGATTGCATAACGCACTGATAATGTTGCCATAATGGTCGGTATGCCTGGTAACTAAGGAGGATAAGCACAGGAAATGACACAGCGGTATTCATTATTACTTATCACTGCCCTTGTTGTGGTTTTGACCGCGGGTTTTGCACACGCAGCGTCTGATGCTGTTCCGGCTGCGCCGGTCGGTCATGCCGATCCTCATGCCTCGACCGCGACAACGGCTCCTGTTACGCCCGAAGCGCCCAGGTCCACGGTGCCCTGGTGGGTCTGGCCGCTGGCGCTGTTCATCGTGACCTTCATCCTGGGCATCCTTGCGGTGCTCGGCGGTGTCGGAGGCGGCGTGCTGTTCGTGCCTATCGTCGGCGGGTTCTTTCCCTTCAACATCGATTTTGTGAGAGGCGCGGGCCTTCTGGTAGCCCTGGCAGGCGCTCTTGCGGCGGGACCGGGTCTGTTGAAACGGAACCTGGCGAGCATCCGCCTCGCACTGCCTGTTGCGCTGATCGCTTCGGCGGCGGCCATCGTCGGTGCGATGATCGGTCTGGCGCTCAAGCCGAATGTGGTCAATACGCTCCTCGGCGCGACGATCCTGTTCATTGTGGCCATCATGGCGACGGCGAAAAAATCCGACTTCCCTCATGTGGAGCAGCCTGACAAACTCTCGCAAGCCCTCGGCATCATGGGTATCTACCGCGAAGAGTCCATCGGCAAGGACGTGGAGTGGAACGTCCACAAGACACCGATCGGCCTGGCTCTCTTCGTCGTCATCGGCATCATGGCGGGCATGTTCGGCCTTGGCGCCGGGTGGGCCAACGTGCCGGTGCTGAACCTGCTCATGGGGGCGCCGCTCAAGATCTCGGTCGCCACGAGCAAATTCCTGCTCTCCATCACCGACACCTCCGCCGCCTGGGTGTACCTGAACCAGGGCGCGGTGCTGCCGATGATCGTTGTGCCGTCGCTGGTCGGCATCATGCTCGGCTCCATGATCGGCGTGAAGATCCTGGCCAAGGCAAAACCCAAGGCCATCAAGTGGATGGTCATCGGTTTGTTGCTCTTCGCCGGCCTGCGGTCCCTGCTCAAGGGGCTGGGAATCTGGAAATAGGGGGATACCACCATGAGTGACAAAACCAAAGCATCGGAAGAACAGATCGCCTACGCGAACGTCCTGAACATCGGGATGTGGTTCGGACTTGCGCTGCTCATCATCACCTTCTTCGTCTATCTGTCGGGTGCCCTGCCGAGCTATGTGCCGATCGACGACCTGCCGAAGTACTGGACCATGCGGGTCCATGATTTCAATGTCGCCCTCAACGCACCAACGGGCTGGGGATGGGTGTCGCTCGTCGGGAAGGGCGATTACCTCAACTTCGTCGGTATCGCGATCCTGTCGGGCCTCACGATCCTGTGCTACCTGGTGATCCTGCCGATCCTGGCCAGGAAAAAGGACCGGGCCTACGTCGTCATCGCTATCGCTGAAGTACTGGTGTTGTCGCTCGCGGCAAGCGGCCTGCTCAAGGTCGGCGGGCATTGATCGTTCCCGAAGTGAATCTCAAGGGTTACCATGACGCAGGCGGCCGAACAGACCGCCTGTTTTTTTGTCTTCTGGTAGCCCCGGCCTATTTTCCCATTGACTCGCACCGGTCATTTGGTGTAAGTTTTTACGCGGTCCCTACTGGTATTTGAAATGAGGAAGTGAAGTGATCTTTTTTCTCGGCAGCATACTATCCCTGTCCTTTGTATCCCTGTTCGTCCCGATGCCCGAAGTACCCATCCTGAAGTCCTATCAGCGCATGCTCATTCCCGGAACGCTCTTTCTCATCCCATTTGCGTTTATGGCCGCGTCCGTTCGCCGGTTGTCAGGCAGCAGTGCCCTGCCGGGGAGCGGTCCGATCCCGTCATCTTGCCCCCCGCTCGTCACCTGATGGCTATT
The DNA here is from genome assembly GCA_963840455.1 of Nitrospirota bacterium. Classification (GTDB taxonomy): domain Bacteria; phylum Nitrospirota; class UBA9217; order UBA9217; family UBA9217; genus JAAXXJ01. The sequence continues at coordinate 225,509 of CAWIYV010000007.1, forward strand.
CCGATTCACCATAGATAACAAGACTTATTCTTCCGAAAGGGACCAGCACGTGTCACACGAAAAAATCAAGCCGAAGATCATCACCGTTTTCAAGCAGGGCTATTCCAGCCCGGTCTTTTTCAAGGACCTGACCGCAGGCATCATCGTCGGCATTGTCGCCCTGCCGCTTGCCATTGCCTTCGCCATAGCCTCAGGAGTGAAACCCGAGCAGGGACTGTATACCGCCATCGTTGCAGGGTTCCTCATATCGCTGCTCAGCGGAAGCCGTGTTCAGATCGGCGGCCCCACGGGCGCTTTCATCGTCATCATTTACGGCATCGTCCAGAAATTCGGGTACAACGGCCTGGTGATCGCAACGATCATGGCGGGTGTACTGCTCATCATCATGGGGTTTGCCAAGCTCGGTGCCGTGATCAAGTACATTCCCTATCCGGTCACCGTAGGTTTCACAGCGGGGATCGCTCTGATCATCGCGATGGGCCAACTCCGCGACCTCCTGGGGCTTCACATGGAGAAGGTACCCGCGGAATTCATCGAAAAGATCGTCGCCTATTCCGAGCATGCAGGCTCGATCACACCCATTGCAGCGGTGATCGGTATTGCGACGATCGCCATCGTTTTCCTCTGGCCACGGGTAACGCAGCGCGTGCCCGGCTCCTTGGTGGCCATCCTGGTGACGACAACAGCCGTTCAGCTCATGGATCTGCCGGTCGAAACGATCGGGAGCAGGTTCGGCAGCGTATCCGGTTCCCTGCCTTCGTTCCGTCTGCCCCAGGTCGATTGGCGCACGCTGTCCTCGCTGGTCTCTCCGGCCATCACGATCGCTCTGCTGGCCGGCATCGAGTCGCTGCTTTCAGCAGTCGTGGCGGACGGTATGACCGGCCGAAAGCACCGGTCGAACATGGAACTCATCGCCCAGGGCGTGGCGAACATCGCCTCGCCGCTCTTCGGGGGCATACCGGCCACCGGCGCCATTGCGCGGACGGCCACGAACATCAAGAACGGCGGCCTCACGCCGATCGCCGGGATCATCCACGCAGTCGTCCTGATGCTCATCATGCTCTTTTTCGGCAAATGGGCTGCCCTCATCCCCATGGCCACGCTTGCGGGCATTCTGGTCGTGGTCGCCTACAACATGAGCGAGTGGCATCATTTCGTAAAGCTGCTCAAGAGCCCGAAAATGGACATTGCCGTGCTGCTGGTGACGTTCTTCCTCACAATCCTCGTCGACCTGACGGTGGCGATCCAGGCTGGCGTGGTCCTCGCGGCGCTCCTGTTCATGAAGCGCATGTCCGATGTGACCCAGGTAGGCTATATTACCTCGATGGTAGGCTTCGAAGAGGAGGACGAGGAGGACGCGAAAGCGGACCCGAACAACATCAATAAGTTCTCCGTTCCCGAAGGGGTCGAGGTCTTCGAGGTGAACGGGCCGTTCTTCTTCGGCGCGGCGGAGCGGTTCAAACATACGCTCAATCTGATCGTGAAGAAACCGAAGGTCCTGATCCTGCGGACGCGCACCGTGCTGGCCATGGATGCCACGGCGCTGCACGCGCTGGAAGAGGTGTACGATATGACCAAACGGGAAAGGACCGTGCTCGTGCTTGCCGGGATCCATGCACAGCCCATGATCGCGATGGATAAGGCAGGTTTTCTCGATAAGATTGGGGTCGAGAATGTGTTCGAGAACCTCGCCGACGCGTTAAAGCGGGCGCGGGCCATCGTTGGCGCTCCCCGGCCATATCTGCAGGCGCCCGCGGACCTGGAGGTCGACTGGGAAAAGGCGCCGGGAACCAAGGTGAAGTGAGCGCCCGGCTGCCCCGGAAATGTTCTTGACTACCGTCGAGCGGTTGTAGTAAATTCTTTCTGTTCGTGCCATACGCGTTGCCGTGCATCGCCGGCAGTACGGTATTTGATAACATGAGCATCGAAAGCAATCAACCTTCGGGCAAAGCTCCTCGTGCGCCGTTCGCGGCCGCTCTACCATCCGGGGTATCGAAAACAGGACCTCGTACCGGGCTCTCCCTGTACCGCCTGACGTTTAGGGCCGGGGGGAGGAGAGCATGAGCCTGTCGCCCTTTCTCCTGATGTCCTGTTCTTTTCTTCTCCTGGCGTTTCTCCTGCTGCTCACACCGTTCCTGCGATCCAATCAAAAGCTCCTCATCGTCTCCGGGTCCTTCCTGATGACGGTCGCATCGCTTGCGGCCGTCGCCGCCGGTGTCTGGACCGTATCGGACGACATGGTGAGCCGCGTCGTCCTTCCGCTGGGCCTGCCTGATCTCCCGTTCCACATCCGCCTTGATCAGCTGTCAGGGTTCTTTCTGGTCGTGATCGGACTGCTTTCCTCCTTTGTCTCCCTCTATTCCCTGGGCTACCTCAAGGGATACCTGGGCCTCCGGTCGGTGACCAGCCTGGTCGTCTTCTCCGCTCTCTTCCTGGCGGGCATGTTCCTGGTGGTCCTTGCTGATGACGCTTTTTTCTTCCTCATTGCCTGGGAGATGATGGCAGCCTCGTCCTACTTTCTGGTCCTCTTCGAAGATGAACGCGTCGAGAACCGGCGCGCCGCCTTCCTCTATCTGGTTGTTGCTCATGTCGGCGCCATCGCCATCCTGCTGTCCTTCGGCGTCATGGCGGGGCTGGCCACTGGCTTCACGGGCTTCCAGAGCTATACCTTCGACGCGATGCGGGAGACCGACTTGCCCGCGGGGCTCGCGTCGGTGGCCTTTCTCCTGGCGTTCTTCGGCTTCTCGGCCAAGGCGGGAGTCATCCCGCTCCATGTCTGGCTGCCGGAAGCGCATCCGGTCGCGCCGTCCAATGTGTCCGCCCTCATGAGCGGCGTGATGCTCAAGACCGCCATCTACGGCATCGTTCGGGTCGTCTTCGACCTCATTGGAGACTTTCCCTGGTGGTGGGGCGCGCTGGTGCTGGTCTTCGGCCTCGTTTCGGCCGTCCTGGGCGTGCTCTACGCCTTGATGCAGCATGATCTGAAGCGGCTCCTTGCCTATCACTCCGTGGAGAACATCGGGATCATCCTCATCGGCATCGGGCTTGCCATGATCTTCACGTCCTTCGACCTGCCTCTCCTGGCCGCGCTGGCGCTCATCGCCGGCCTGTATCACACGCTGAACCACGCGCTGTTCAAGGGCCTGCTCTTCATGGGTGCGGGCGCGGTTCTCCACGCGACCCATGAACGGAACATGGAGGAGATGGGGGGGCTCATACGCTTCATGCCCTGGACCGCGGTGTTCTTCCTCGTCGGCTGCATCTCGATCTCTGCGCTCCCGCCGTTCAATGGGTTCGTGTCCGAATGGCTCACCTACCAGGCGTTCCTCCTCTCGCCGGGTCTGCCGAGCCCGCTGTTGAACCTGCTCATTCCGCTCGGCGCAGCGCTCCTTGCCCTCACCAGCGCCCTCGCGGCAGCCTGTTTCGTCAAGGCCTTCGGCGTGACCTTCCTAGGCCACCGGCGCGGGCATCATCACGGCATCGTTCACGAGGTGGGGTGGTCCATGCGGATCGGCATGATGCTGGCATCGCTTTCCTGCCTGGCCCTCGGCGTCCTGCCCACGGTCGTGATCCAGTGGATGGACCCCCTTGCCGAGATGCTGGTCGGCGGGACGATCGCCGCCTCGGCCTCGGGTTTCGGATGGATGTGGCTCACCCCCATTGCCGCTGAACGCGCTTCCTATTCCGCCCCGGTCGCCTTCATCGGGATCCTCTCTGTCGTAGTCGTGACCTATCTGCTCCTGCATGCCCGGCCGGGAGCGCTGCATCGGGTGCCGCTCTGGGACTGCGGGTTTGAAAAGATCACCAGCCGGATGCAGTACACAGCCACGTCCTTTGCCATGCCGATCAGGAGGATCTTCGGGTTCCTCTTCAGCATCAAGGAACAAGCAGGCCAGCTTCCACCAGCTGCGCACCCGGCGTTCCCGCAGCGGCTGTACTACCACCTGCGGGTGCGGGACCGTTTCTGGATGTGGATCTACCAGCCTGTCGTGGACGCGAGCTTCTGGCTTTCCCGCAGGATCGGGAGGATGCAGCACGGCCGCATCCAGATCTATCTGATCTATTCGTTCGTGACGATCCTCGTTCTTCTGATATTCCTGTGACGGGACAGTGACGGAAAGAACAGGATCGACGGTAGGTACAGGATCTTGAACGCGGGTCTGGTTTTGTACGGGGGGCTTCATTGAATCTCCATCCTTTCCTCATAGAACTGGCGCAGGTCGTTGTGCTTTTGTTCGTCGCGCCGCTGTTCGCCGGCTGGGTGAAGATGGTGAAATGCTGGTTCCAGGGACGCACGTCGCCGAGCCTTTTCCAGCCCTTCCGGGACATCAGGAAACTGTTCTCGAAGGACGTGACCCTGGCCGAGAACGCATCGTGGATCTTCCGGTTCACCCCCTATCTGGTCTTCGGTGTTTCGGTCATGGCCGGCGGCATCATCCCCATCCTTTCCCGGGACCTGCCGCTCTCGGCAACGGCGGACGTCATCGCCCTTGTCGCGCTCTTCGCCATCGCGCGGTTCTTCACGGCCCTGGCAGGTATGGACATCGGCACCGCGTTCGGCGGCATGGGATCAAGCAGGGAAATGACCATCGCGTCCCTGGCCGAGCCCGCCATGCTCATGGCCGTGTTCGCTGTTTCGCTGGTCGGGAAGTCGACGTCCCTGTCCCAGATGTCCTCCGTCATTGCGCAGGGCCATTCGCTGCTCCGGCCGTCGCTGGTCTTCGCGCTCCTGGCCTTCATCCTGATCGCCCTTGCCGAAACGGGAAGGGTGCCGGTCGACAACCCGGCGACCCACCTGGAACTCACCATGATCCACGAGGCCATGATCCTTGAATATTCCGGGAGACACCTCGCCCTCATCGAATGGGCCGGCATGATGAAGCTCTTTCTCTTTGTTGCGCTGGGGATCGCGTCGTTCTTTCCCTGGGGGACCGCGCCGCACGGAGACCCGGCCTCCATTGTCGTCGCCTTGCTGTCCCTGCTGCTGAAGCTGGGGGTGGTGGGCATCGGTCTGGTGCTGATCGAAACCGGACTGGCCAAGATGCGGATCTTTCGCATCACCGAGTTCCTCGGCAGCGCATTTCTCTTTGCCACGATCGGGATGATGTCGTATTTCATGCTGGAGTAAGTGGCAGGGAGACGTAGCAAATGGCAAGGAGCGCATAACGAAGGGCTGGATTCCTTCATGACTTGATCCATACCGCTTGACCCTGAGGTAAACTATGAATCCCCATCTTGCGTCGCAACTGAACAGCCTGCTTGCAGCGATGATCCTGCTGACCGCCTTTGGCCTCGTTGTCCAGCGGAGGATGAACGCGTTGTTGCACCTCTTCGCCTGGCAGGGATTCCTGCTGGCCGTAAGCACCGCCATCGTGGGCTATATGGGCGGCGCGCACGACCTGTACATTTCGTCGGTCCTGACGCTCACGATCAAGGTTGTGCTGCTCCCGTACATCCTGCACAAGCTCATCGTGCAGCTCAAGATCCACAAGGAGATCGAGAGCGTGGTCAATGTCCCCACGACGATGCTGATGGGAATCGTCCTGGTGATCTTCTCCTATCACCTGACCGCACCGATCAGGGAGCTCTCGACGCTCGTGACCCGGTCGACGCTGGCTGTTGCCCTGGCCACGGTCATGCTGGGCTTCCTGATGATGATCACCCGCAAGCACGCGGTCACGCAGATCATCGGGTTCCTGGCCATGGAGAATGGCCTCCTGTTCGCGGCCACAAGTGCTACCTACGGCATGCCGCTGGTGGTCGAACTGGGCGTGGCCCTGGACCTGCTGATCGCGGCATTCATCTTCGGTCTTTTCTTCTTCCATATCCGGACGACCTTCGACAGTCTTGATGTGGACCAGATGGCGAGGCTGAAAGAAGAGGATTAGGATCGGTTGAAGGTTAGAAAGGCGAGGAGGGAAGAAGGGCGGTCTTACCCTCTTGCCTTCTTGCTTTCGGAGGTGCTGACGTCTCATGTCGCTTCTGATACTTCTCATCGTGCCGCTCATCGCATCGCTTGCCCTGGCATTCATCGGCGACCGGAAGTTCGCGCCTGAGGTGAACATCCTCGGGTCCGCGTCCACCTTCGGGGCGAGCGTCCAGCTCGCGCTCCATGTCTATGCCCGCGGCCCCATTCTCGCGGGAAACGATTTCTTCTTCATCGATGCGTTCAGCGTCTATCTCACGGTCCTCACCGCCCTGGTCTCCCTGACCACGTCGATCTTCAGCAGGCGCTATATGCGGCGCGAACGGGAACACGGCACGGTGGGCCACCACAGGATGCGTTTCTACCACTCCATGTTCCAGCTCTTCATCTTTGCCATGCTGCTCTGCCTCCTGACGAACAACGTCGGTGTTCTCTGGATATCCATGGAGCTGGCAACGCTCTCCACGGTCCTCCTGGTATCGCTCTACCGCACGCCTGCGGCGATCGAGGCAGCATGGAAATATTTTATCCTGTGCGGCGTTGGTATTTCCCTGGCGCTCTTCGGAACGGTGCTGCTGTACTTCGCGGCGGAAAAGGTGCTTGGCGCGGGCGGTGCAGCGCTCCACTGGACGAACCTTGCCCAGGTGAGCGACCAACTCGAGCCGACCATCCTGTCCCTCGCCTTTGTATTTCTGGTAGTGGGATACGGCACTAAGGTCGGCCTGGTCCCGATCCACAACTGGCTTCCTGACGCGCACAGCGAAGGACCCACGCCGATCTCCGCGGTCCTTTCCGGACTCCTGCTGAACATCGCGCTCTACGCGATTGTCCGGTGCAAGGTCCTTGTGGACGGTTCCACCGGGACGCACCACTCGGGAAATATCATGATGGGCTTCGGCATCATCTCCATCATGGTCGCGTCGTTCTCGCTCCTCAGGCAGAAGGACATCAAGCGACTGTTTGCCTACTCGTCCATCGAGCACATGGGCATCGCGACCTTTGCCTTCGGGCTGGGCGGGCCGGTCGCAACATTCGGCGCGCTCCTGCACATGCTGGTGCACAGCCTCACGAAGTCATCCATCTTCTTCACCGTGGGCCACGCTTCCCAGATGCACCGGACGCAGGAAATGGACAAGATCAAGGGTCTCATCCGCGGGAATCCCCTCGTCGGATGGGGGCTCGCGCTGGGCGTGATGGCGATTGTGGGCATGCCGCCCTTCGGCGTCTTCACGAGCGAGTTCCTTATCCTGACGGCGACGATCAAGGACGCGCCGCTTCTGGCGCCCTTCCTCCTGCTTGGCCTCGGCGTTTCCTTTGCCGCACTGTTCCGGCGCGTGCAGCCCATGGTCATGGGCACGATCCCGCCTTACCAGCATCGGCTCAAAGTAGCGCATATTCCCGTGATCCTGCACCTGGCGCTGGTCCTTGTGCTGGGATTGTACATGCCAAAATTTCTCGCCGGCTGGTTCCAGTCGGCGGTGGAGCTGTTGAAATAAATGACGGATCGCGGAATGAAGATTGCGGAATAAACAACAGTGACTTACAGGGCCGGGTTTACACCCCGTACCGCTGTGGCTGATGTGAAGAATGGACCTGAGATGGGCAAACTGACAGAAACGTTGTTGTCATTATTGGGAGCGGACGCGAAAGAAGTCGAAGGTCAATACCCTTCATCTATCGCGACCTTCCTGGTGCCGAGGAAACGCTTTGCTGAAGCGGCGAAAGCGCTCAAGAAGGAATACGGCCTGCTGGCAGCAGAATGGGCAACGGACGAAACGCACTTCGGACGGGGGTTCGGGATATATGCCTGCTACCGGAAGGAGTCCGAATATCTCATCGTGAAGACGCTTGCACCTGCCGACGATCCGACCTTCCCCAGTCTGACAAAGAAGTTCGTGCCTGCTTACCGGTTCGAACGCCAGATGAACAGTTTCATGGGCGTGACAGCCGTCGGCCATCCCGATCCCCGGCCGTGGATAAAGCATGAGGACTGGCCGGCTGGTGTCTGGCCGCTCAGGAAGACCTTTGACGCATCGCTGCGTCTGCCGCGTGTTGAAGGCGAGTACCGCTGGATACGGGCCGAGGGCGAGGGGATCTATGAGATCCCCGTGGGGCCCGTGCATGCGGGCATTATCGAACCCGGTCACTTCCGCTTCCAGGCGATGGGTGAGGACGTCATCAATCTCGAGGCAAGACTGGGCTACGTACATAAGGGCATCGAAAAAAGGTTCGAGTCCCTCTCCTGGAATGAAGCTTTCCGCCTTGCAGGGAGGGTCTCGGGAGATACCACGGTCGCTCACAGCCTGGCCTACTCGCGTGCTTTGGAGGCCATGACCGGATGCATCCCCCCTGACCGGGCCCTGTGGCTCAGGGCGTTGTTCCTCGAGCGGGAACGCATCGCGAATCATCTCGGCGACCTGGGCGCCATCTGCAACGACGTGGCCTTCGCCATCCTTTTCTATCAGTTCTACCGTCTCAAGGAGATAGTGGTCAGGACGAACTTGAAGCTCTTCGGCCACCGGTTCATGATGGACAGGATCGTTCCGGGCGGGGTGACCGCGGATATTGACGCGGACGGTATCGCAGGCATCAACGCGGAAATGGATTGGCTGTCAAAGGAATTCGAACGACTCGTCGTGATCTATGATGAGAACTCTTCCGTGGAGGACCGCGTCCGGGACACCGGCATCCTCAGTTCGGAAAAGGCGCGGGACCTCGGCATGGTGGGTTTCGTGGCGCGTGCCAGCGGCTTGCACCTCGATTGCCGCATGCACAATCCTTTCCCACCCTATGACCGCATCAGCGTCACGACCCCCGTGCTGGTCTCGGGTGATGTCCATGCACGCGCATGGGTCAGGGTCGAGGAGATCAGGGATTCCATCCGGATCATTCGCGAGATCCTGAGGACCCTTCCGGGAGGAGATATCGCGGTTACGGTCCCTGCGCCTGGACCGGACCGTTCGGGGTTTGCTGCTGTTGAAGGCTGGAGGGGGGAGATCCTGTATTGGATTCAGTCGGGGCCGAAGGGCGAGATCAACCGCTGCATGGTCAGGGATCCGTCGAGCGTCAACTGGCTTGGACTCGAGCAGTGCATCCACGGGAACATCGTTCCGGATTTTCCGGTGTGCAATAAGAGCTTCAATCAGTCCTACTCGGGACATGACCTGTAACCCCATCACCGCGGAGGCACAGAATCACGGCGGAATGACAGGATCATCTTGGACTTGATAACAGGATCGATAGGATTTGTTGAGAACGCATATCAGATGTTATCCTGTTAATCCTGTCAAAAAAAGGTTTTCATTTCTCCATGTCTCGGTAGAAGCGCTGGTTTTTTCCGGAGAGCCCTATGATCCGCATCCTTAAACAGATATTCCGCACTGGCATCGTCTCCGAGCCGGTCCCACCGGTCACGGACCCCGAGATCGAGAAGATCGGCGTCCGGCTCGAGGAGGTCATCCGGCGGCGGTTCCGGCGGAGCCTCACGATTCGGCAGGTGGACGCCGGCTCGTGCAACGGCTGCGAGCTCGAGGTCCACGCGCTGAACAACGTTTTCTACAACTGCGAGAGGTTCGGCATCCACTTCACAGCGTCCCCGCGCTTCGCGGACCTGCTGCTGGTGACCGGCCCCGTCTCCCATAACATGGAGATCGCGCTGAGGCGGACCTATAACGCCACGCCGATGCCGAAGATCGTGGTCGCGGTAGGGGACTGCGGCTGCAACGGCGGCGTCTTCGGCGAGAGCTATGCATCGCTGGGTGGTATTCATAAGGTGATCCCCGTTGATGCCGTCATTCCGGGATGCCCTCCTACGCCTGTTGCCCTGCTCCAGGGAATACTCAAAGCCGTCGGGAATACGGCCCGATAGAGGGTCTCAGCCGCCGGCACATTCCTGATCGCCGATATGAGGCGTCCAGCCTGCTCTATTGTTTTGCCTCCCTGCTGTATCTCGGATATAATATCTGACACGGGCAGATGGCATGAACATCGCCAGGCACTGCCAGGAGGTAGGCTTACATGGTCCGTCATTCTGGATCTCCCATCATTACAGCGGTCGTTCTTATCGCACTGCTGTTCTTGTCAATACCACCATCATATTCCGATACACCTTCCTCAACGATCGTCCGCGACCTGTTGGAGCGGGAATGCATCAACCTCAACAAAGACAAGCTTTCTGCGCTCCTCTCGGCGCAGTTCGGGCCAGAACTGGAAAAAGGTCCCCCTCCAGATCTGTTCAAGATCATGGAAGGGATCATTAAACGGACGGACTTCGACGGTATTACGGAAGATAAGACAGCGGAGATCATCGGCCTGGTGTACGGAGCATTCAGGAAGGGTGCTCCTCTCGAGTTCCTTGATGATATCTTCGACGTGGCCTACGTGAACACCATCACCGTGGACCAACTCTATGCCGCGGCCAATGCCCTGAAGGAATTCCACAGCTCTGATGTGCCCCAGGACATCTATGAAGAGTTCGTCTACCATTCCATCGAGGATGGATGGGACCCTGCCGCGGTCCCGGTCTTCACCCGGGGCCTGATCTACGGTGTAGCCCGAGGCCTCTCGCCCGAGAAGACCGCGCTCATTCTTATGCTCGACATCAGAAGCGACGAGGCAAAGAAGCAAGCACCGGAGCAGGTCGTCCTGGATTCCCTCAAGCTCGTGCGGGAGAAAGAGCCGCAGAACTGGAGGCCCTTGAACGAAGTGGAAAAGGAAATGGCGATCAATAAGGACAAACAGCGCGTGCTCGAGCAGAGAAAGCGGGAGATGGATGATACGCTCCAGCAGAAGGAACGCGTTTTTGCGCAGGCCCAGAACGAGCTCAGGGAACTGCGCGAATATCCGGCTGCGAAGGGACCCGACGTGGACGTTGAAAAGCTGAACCGGGACCTGGAACGGTTGCTCAAGAACCTTCAGGGTGAGATCACAAAGTACCAGGGCCAGCGCGGGGACATCGTCGCCGAGCTGGAGGCAACGAAAAAGTCCGTGGACCGGCAGCAGGCGGCCGCGGACCGGGAGCGGAGGGCGAAACGGGAGCGCGAACTGACACGGAAACAGGAGCGTATTTCGACCGCAGGCAAGAGCGGGCGGCTGAACAAGGACAAGCTCTATTCAGCCGTGGACAGCTACCTCGGTACCCCGTACCGGTTCGGCGGCGACTCGGAACGGGGTATCGACTGCTCGGCCTTTACGCGTCGTGTTTATCGCGGCCAGGGCGTGGAACTTCCCCGGAACAGCCGTGATCAGGCGCGGGTTGGAATGAGCATCGCGTACTCGTCGGTCAGGACCGGGGACCTCATCTTCTTTGATACCTCCATCAACGGCGGTATCTCCCATGTGGGTGTTTATCTCGGGAACAACACTTTTGCCCATGCCAGCAGCAGCAGGGGTGTGACCAAAAGCTCATTGAGGGAAAAATATTACGTAAAACGGTTCGTAAAAGGCGGCAGGGTGTTCGTAGACTGATCTCGAAACAATGAGCGAGGTGACTATGAAGGGGATAGCATACATCAGATTAACGGTCCTTCTGGCAGTGATGCTGGTTGCTCTCAACGGCTGCAAGGTCGCCCAGGAAGGGAAGGTCCCCCGGAACACCCTGGCGACCGCCGAGGAGACGGTGAAGGCCTATTGCGACCTTGATGGAAAGGGCACGCGGCTTACGAGTGAAACATGGTCAAAGGTCCTACCCTATATTGCCTGGACAGAAGAAGCAGGCTGGGACCGGACGATTGTGATTGCCGATTACCGGATCGCCAAGACCCAAAAGCAGTCGGAGTCCGCGGCCACGGTCTCGGTGGAATACCAGGTCATGGGCGTTCTGTCCGGCGATTACACACCATCGCGCAGGACCGAGACGATCAAGTTCCAGGTCAAGAAGACCAGGGACGGCTGGAAGATCACGGACCCGGACTTCATGCCGCCCCATGTGCTGTTGAAGCCAATGGTCACCCATCTCGAAGGAACGAAGAACCTGGAACTCGCGGGGAAGCTCCAGGCAGCACCGAAGGAATAGCATGCGAGTCATTTTGAGAACACTGTATGCCAGTATCGGTGCCGTCCTGATCGTGGCGTCTCCCTGTCTTGCCGTTCCTGCCGATGATATCCTCGGCGTATGGTACAATAGCGAAAAGGACGCCCGGATCGAGATAGCAAAGTGCGGGGAGAAGTACTGCGGAACGGTCGTCTGGCTGAAGGAGCCGAACTATCCCGAGGGATCGATGGACGGCATTCCGGGATCGCCTAAGACCGACCATCACAATCCTGACCCGTCGCTCAGGAAGACGCCGATCATCGGACTCCGGATCGTCCGGGATTTCAGCTTTGCCGGTGAGAACCTCTGGAAGGATGGAAAGGTGTACGATCCGAAGAACGGGAAGACCTACAAGGGCAGGATGACGCTTGTCTCGCCCGCTCAGCTCGACCTCCGGGGCTATATCGGCATCTCGCTGATCGGCAGGACGACGACCTGGACGCGGTGAGCCGGACGGGGACAGAGAAACGATCTGACGCGGGGATATGGCGACAAGAAGCCTCGGAGAAGCGTACGAGATCATGAAGGAAAGGGAACAGGTCAGGCTGGACCAGGCCAGGGAGGCTCTTGAAGAGGCAAAAGCGCTTCTTGCCGAAGGAATGGACACCGGGTTCGTGCTGACGAACCTCTTCTATGCGTTCTACTACCCCATTCTCGCGATCATGAACGAGGGACAGGTGCCCACCACCATGCAGAGCATCACCATCGGTCTCTTTGACCAGCAGTTCATCAAGGCCGGCATCTTCAGGCAGGAATACTCCGATGCGGTCCATCGGGTGTTCACCCTCAAGCCGAAATGCAGCGGCGAGAAGACGCCGGTGAGCGCAGACGAAGTGAACAAACTGCTCGCTCTCGCCCGGGATTTTATCGCTGATGCGCAAGAGCATTGCATCTATTTGACGGATCAATGGGACCGGAGGTCAATATGAATAGGCTCATGACGGCGTTGCTGATCGTTCTTGCATTTTGCACTGCGCCCTTCAGCGCTCTTGGGGCTCAAATTGACGGTGTTGATATCATCAATTACGGGATATACGGCGCAGGCGATAAAGACGAGGTTCGCAGCGCTGAAAAAAATGCCGCGGAACAAGGAAATCAGGAGAAGGCCTGGAAGCTCCTTAACAAAGACGACCGGATCCCGGCGAAGATGGCAACGAGCTTCGGGATCGAATATATCATCAAAGGAACTCCTGCAGGTGAGCCGGTCAAGATCACTCTTCGATATCTGCATCCGATGATATCGAACCCGGAGACGGGCAAAAAATACACGTCACAAGAGGTCAGCATTGCCGCCCTGGTTGGCAAAAAGATCCATGAGGGATATACCTTTGATCATGAGTGGGAGCTCGTCACCGGCGCATGGGTCATTCAGGTTTTTTACGATGGCAGGAAGCTTGCGGAGCAGTATTTTACTGTATACAAACCATGACCTGTCGGCATCACTGCGGCGCCGACGTAAAAGAGACCGGCCTATGGAGATCAAGCGATCTTGATCAGGCATCGCTGCGGTCATTGCAGGATTCGGAGACCCAATGGGTCGTTGTCCGTCAGTTTCCGTCAGGAATTGCCGCATTTCCTGCGTAGATTTTTTTCTCCCTCTCTGGTATAGTACATAAACGCGTTGTTCGTACCAATCCTATGAATACAGCATCATTACCCGTTAACCGGACCACCCGGAGGTACAACGCCTTCGGACAGTACATGAAGGACCTCTTCGGTCAGGCCGTATACAAAGTGAACGTGGATGCGGGATTCACCTGCCCGAACCGCGACGGCACGGTGTCTGTGGGCGGCTGTATCTACTGCAATAATGACAGCTTCCGGCCCAGCGCCTGCACCAGCACGGCTTCCGTACGCGACCAGATCGAAAAGGGGATACCCTACCTCAGGCGTCGGTATGGCGCCGAGAAGTTCATCGTCTACTTCCAGCCATTCACGAACACCTATGCGCCGGTTGGAACGCTGGAGCGGCTGTACCGTGAGGCGCTTGAGCAGCCCGGCGTTGTCGGGCTTGCCATCGGGACCCGTCCTGACTGCGTGGACGAAGGGAAGATCGCCCTTCTCGAAGATCTGGCGTTGGACCGTTTTATCCTTGTGGAGTACGGGCTCCAGTCCATCCATGACCGGACCCTGACGTTCATCAACCGGGGGCATGATTACGACTGCTTCAAGCGTGCCCTGGCCATGACCGCTGGAAGGGGCATCAAAGTCGGGGCGCATCTGATCCTCGGTTTTCCGACGGAGACGCGCGATGACATGCTTGCCATGGCGGACGAGCTCTCGAGGCTTCCTCTCGGTTTCCTGAAGCTTCACCAGCTTCAGGTCATCAGGGACACGGCTCTTGCGGACCTGTATGCGGCCAAGCCGTTTGCCACGCTGGGCTATGAGGAATATATCGCGTTGGTTGCCGATTTCCTCGAGCTCCTCTCGCCGGACATCGTGCTCCAGCGTCTGTTCGCCGCGGCGCCGGATGATATTCTCGTCGCGCCGGTCTGGAACAAGACCCGGAGCGAGTTCCTGAACGACCTTGACGCGTACCTGGAACGCAAAGAAATCCATCAAGGAAAGAAGCTTAAAACAAAGTATTTCCCCCAGAGGTCGCAGAAGAAGCCGGGTGATGATCTGTAGATCCCAATCCGGACAAGCCGGAACCAGAGGCATCTCTCGCAGAGCACGCAAAGGACGCAAAGGTATAAGCCTCAGAAGCAGGTTTTCTTTGCGAGCTTAGCAACCTTGCAGAAGTTATCCCGTATTTGCATCGAATTCACTTCAACGATCGACAAGTGTTTGTCAATGGTATAGGCCTAACCGCATGCTATGCAGCTACAGACTACTGCGATCTCTGCGGTGAATACGGCCCAGGAGTTGTCATGATAGACCTGCACACACATTCATTGTTCAGCGACGGCGTCCTTGTCCCGTCGGAGCTTGTCCGCAGGGCGGTGATGAAGGACTACGAGGCGATCGCTATCACGGACCATGCAGACGCATCGAACCTGGACTTCATCCTTCCCCGGGTCACGGCGGCCTGCAGGGAGCTCGGCAAGCGCTGGAAGATCAAGGCGTTGCCGGGCCTCGAGCTGACGCACATCCCGCCCGAGACTTTCGGCCCGCTTACCAAAAAGGCGCGCAAACTGGGCGCGATGATCGTCGTGGCCCATGGAGAGACCCTGGTGGAGCCGGTGCATCCCGGCACCAATCGCGCGGCGATCGAGGCGAAGGTGGATATCCTGGCGCATCCCGGGCTGATCACCCGGGCAGAGGCGGAGCTTGCCGCGAAGAATGGTGTCTGTTTGGAGATCACGACCCGCAAAGGTCACAGCCTGTCCAACGGCCACGTGGCGAAGATGGCCGAGGCCACAGGAGCGAAGCTCGTGATCGATACGGATACCCACGAACCCGTCGACCTCGTGACCGACGAGTTCGCTCGGAGCGTCCTGCTCGGCGCCGGCATCAGCGGGAAGAGAGCGGACGAGGTCTTCCGCAATTCACGGGAGTTGGCGGACAAGGCAATCAAAAAATTCAGATAACGGCATACCACATCACCGGCCGAGGAGGAACGTTCATCGATGGCGAAGATCAAGAAGAAGATCACCAAGAACATGTTGTCACCGCAAGATGAGATCAAGAGCATAACGCATACGGTCTCCGACTACTACCAGGCCTACCGGCAGCAGGCCAATGTTGTGCTCACGCTGGTCGCACTGGTCCTGATCGTAGTGACGGTATACTCGCTGGTACAAGCAGGGAACGAAAAGAAGTCAGGACAACTGTTTGCCGCAGCCTACGACGCATACGATCCCGGCGGCGGCGCCCCTCCCAACTATCCCCTCGCACTCCAGCGGTTCCAGGATGTGGTAAAACAGTACGGCGGGACAACGAACAGCGCTATCGCTGAGATGTATATCGGCAATACGTATGCCAGCATGGGGCAGCCCGATACAGCGCTGAAGGAGTACGAAGCGTTCACGAAAAAGCATGCGGGGGAGACGTTCCTGCTCGGGATGGTGTATCAGCGGATGGGGTATGCCTATCTCGCGGTGGGAAAGAGTGATGAGGCCGTAAAGGCGTTCAGCAAGGCGGAGACGCTTGTGGGTACGGGTACCGCAACACTGGAACTTGCCCGGCTTTATGATCGATCGGGAAACATCCAGGAAGCCCAAAAGAAGTATAAGGCGATCAGTGATGACCTTCCTTCCTCGGCCTGGGCCTCTGAGGCGAGAGCGAAGCTCCCGCCGCCGGACCTGAGCCAGCCGAAGCCTGCACAACCGGGTGCTGCGGCGAAATAGCTTCGTCCCGGGAAAAGCATTTTGACAGGTCAGAAGCGGATTGACAGCGCAATCCTTTGGCGGGTGAATCAAGGAGTCAGAGCATTCCTCACAGTTTGTTGCGGGGTAAGCAATCGTTCAGGACAACAAGAGTTCCTTGAGGCTCGAAGCTCGTTGTAGTCTGGCGCGGGGAGTTTCAACTGACCATCAAGAACAAATGCTCCGTTATCTGACCCGTATCCGATTTGATCCGTATCAAATGCCGTTTATCGGTTCATGCGTCAAACCAAATACAAAGAGGGCCAGGAGCTGTTCTCCTGACCCTCTTTGTCGTTCTTGACTCTCGCTTAGATGCGGTCGACGTCCACGACGAGCTTGATCTTTTGGCCCGCGCGGACCGAGCGGATGCCGTCGTTCCACTGTCGGATGTCCGCCACGGTGACATCGTGCTTGCTGGCGATCCGGGTGAGGTTGTCGCCGCGGCGTACGCGGTAAAGGATCTGCTGCTTTTTTCCGGTCTGGTCCGGCGACAGGTAACTGACGTCCTGCTGTTTCGCATTGGCGTCCACCGGGATGAGCAGGTGCTTGCCCGGAATGATCCGGTTCTTCTTCAGATTATTGATATCGCGAATAGCCTCGGGCGAGGTGTTGTATTGCGTTGCGATACCCACAAGCGTTTCTCCCTTGGCAACCAGATGGCGTTCCCAGCGGATCTTCTGATCGGCAGGTATTGAAGCGAAGCTGGCGCTAAATTGGTCGCCGGTCCCCTTGGGGACACGGAGGATGTAGTTCGTCGCGTCCGGCGGCGTGACCCAGCGCTTCAGCTCCGGGTTCAGCTCCTTGATGACATCGTAGGTGGTGCCAGCGCAGCGGGCAGCCAAGCGGAGATCGATGCTTTCGCTGATGATCACTTCATCAAATACGAACAGGTCGTAGGGCTGGATGGCGAACCCGTAGGCCTCGGGATTCTTGGCGATGATGGTCGCCGCCATGTACTTGGGGACGTAGTTCTTCGTCTCACGCCTGATGTACCTCGATGCCTTCAGGTCCCAGAAATCCTCGGAGCGTGTCCGGAGGACCGCGCGCTGGACCTTGCCTGCGCCGGCGTTGTACGATGCCATCGCGAGCGGCCATGATCCGAAGAGGTTGTGCAGGTCCTTCAGGTGCTCGGCAGCTGCCTGGGTCGACTTGATGGGATCTTTCCGTTCATCGACCCACCAGTCGATCTTCAGACCGTAGAGCTTGCCTGTCTCGGGCATGAACTGCCAGGGGCCGACCGCGCGCGCCCAGGAGATCGCATAGGGATTGAAGCCGCTCTCGATCATGGCAACGTAGACGAGGTCTTCAGGAAGGTTTTTCTCGCGGAAGATGTCCTTCATGACGGGGATATAGCGTGCTGACCGGTCGAGCCATTTCTGGAACACGTCGCGGCCCCGGGTCTTGAAGTATTCCATATGGTTCTCAACGCTATCGTTCAGGACCATCGGGATCTGGTAGGGTTTTTCCTCGAGATAGCCGTCGAGGTTCTCGTCGATTTGGGCAATGTCCTGCTGGGGTGGCTTCAGTTCATGGGGAATGACCTGCTCGGCAGCCTGGGCTGTTGTTTCCGCGAAGGCAGTGGAGTGCTGGATGGGGAGGACAATAGCTGCGCTCAGCAACAGAGAATGAACGGTGATCCGGTAACTCATTAAGCCTCCTATGATTTCTTATATTAATAAATACCCGATTAGGTTGCTAAAGTCAAGATAAAAATACCATAATATTTAGGAAAGTCATTGTTTTTCTGTATGGCTTCCCGGTAATGGGACGCCTCGAGACTGGACAGGCTATTTCGTACAAAAGTTGTATGCGGAAGCGCATTGCGGGTCTCTCCGGTGTTGTCATCTGACCTTGAATTTGCCCGTGCTGTCCTGTATCATGGCGCCATGACAGCAGGCATGATCGAGGAGGTCTTCGCATCGGTGCAGGGAGAAGGGCCGAGGGCGGGCCAGCGGCACATCTTCATCCGGTTCATCGGTTGCGACCTCCGCTGTTCATACTGCGACACACCGGAAGCGGTCAAGGAATTTGCCGAAGGGGGGCAGCAGCGGCCCTGCCGGGCGCAGGTGTCAGCCACGTCGTTCGACCGGGAGTTGGTGCCGAATCCGATCGTACCCGCAGCGCTTACCGGTCTCTGCTCGCGGCTTCTCCTTCCGGGTCCGTCGCGTCCTGTCGTTAGCCTCACCGGCGGCGAACCGCTCCTGCATGATGTGTTCCTTAAAGAATGGCTGCCCTCTGTACGTGCACGTTTCACCATCTATCTTGAGACCAGCGGCATCCATCATGAGAACATGCACAGCCTTGCCGGCCTGGTCGATGTCGTCAGTATGGACATCAAACTTCCCTCCTCTACTGGTGAACGTCCGCGCTGGGAAGAACACTGGAAGTTCCTGTCAGCGGCCGCAGGCCCGGTGCTATTCGTGAAAGCCGTGGTCACGCGGACGACGTCGGACGATGATGTTGCCACCGCCGCCCGATTGCTCGCACAGCATGACCGGCGTCTAACATTCATCATCCAGCCTGCCGGCGGGACCTTCGCCCCTGACCCGAAGGACGTGCTGCGGTTCCAGCACCTTGCCCTTGCATTGCTCGAGGATGTACGAGTGTTGCCCCAGGTGCACAAAGTGCTGGGAATGCCTTAAGGAATAAGGTCAAGATTCAGGAGCCCAAGAGCAAGGACGGGTCACAGGACGGATCGGCAGAGACAAGGAAACCCTTTGGACTTTCAACTCCTCTCACAGGTCGTCGATGAGCTTGCCAACATCCTTCGTGGTGCGAAGGTGGACAAGGTGGTCCAAGGCCCCGGCGAAAGACTTCTCCTCGTCTTCCATCAGGCAAAAAAGAACTATTACCTGTTACTCTCTCCGGACCGTTCGCTTCCCCGCATGCATCTGGTTTCCCCGAAGCCTGCAGGTACAGGCACCCCAGCAGGGTTCTCTCTCTATCTCAGAAAACATCTTACCGGCAGCCGCGTCCAGGGCATCCGTATTCTGGACCGGGACCGTGTCGTTGAGCTCCTGTTCACAGGCCCTCATGGTCCTTCTCTCCTCATCTTCGAGCTGACCGGCTCGGTCACGAACATCCTCCTGACCGATGCCTCTCGTACGATCCTATCGGTCCTTCATCCCGTGCCGCCGGGAGACAGGGTCAGGAGGCCATTCCTTCCCGGTCTGACCTATCTTCCTCCTGAAAAACGGCCACGTACGGCAACGGCAACGCGCGGCAGCGTCACCGTCGCCCCCGTGGAAGGGTACGATGGGATTGCGCCGGTCAACAGAGCCGTGGAAGCATGGTACGAACGGGCCATTGCCGAACGAGAGGCTTCCTCGCTTAGGCAACAGCTCATTTCGGCGCTAAAAAAAGCAACGGCCCGCGCCGAGCGCAGACAGGAGGCGGTTTCCGGAGATGTCGCCGGAGCGGAGCGGGGAGACGAATACCGCCTGGCCGGCGATATGCTGCTCGCGAACAAGCACCGGATAACGAAAGGGCAGGAACGCGCAGAACTTCCCGGCTATGATGGCACGCTGGTTTCCGTTCCCCTTGACCCGGCGCGTACACCCGTGGAGAATGCCAACCGGTATTATCAGCGCTACAAGAAGGCCAAGGCCGGGCTTGCGATGATGCGGGAGCGGCTCGCGGAGGCAGGCGAAGAGGTCGCGTTCCTCAGGACTGTGCGCGAGGACCTGGATGCTGCTGAAGACCGGGAGAGGCTGCTCGCGGTCCGGTCCCTGCTGGCGCAGCGCGGGTATGTCCGGGACGCTGCAGGGAGGTCCCCGGGAAAACGCGCCGCGGCTTCGCCGCCCTTCCGGACGATCGAATTTGAAGGATGGCACATCCTGGTGGGGAAGAGCGCTGCAGGCAATGATTATATCACCATGAGGCTTGCCCGCCCTGACGATCTATGGCTTCACGCCGAAGGCATGCCGGGCTCCCACGTGGTCGTGAGGAACCCCGGTGTACGTGACATCCCTGAGGGGGTCCTCCGAAAAGCGGCTTCCCTGGCTGCCTACTACAGCAAGGGGAAAAGCTCCGCCAAGGTCCCCGTAGCGTACACACGGGCGGCGCTGGTGAAGAAGCCGAAGGGGGCCGGTCAGGGCACGGTGGTCCTCACTGGGAGGAGGACCATCATGGCCGTTCCTGAACTCGACTAAAGTTGCAGATTGTTTCTTGACAAGGTCTTCCCATCTGCCTATAATTGCCCATATTTTATTTACTCTCCGGTACGTCCATGGAAACCATAGATCTGCTGAAAAAGAACCTGCTCTTCAAAGGCTGCACCCACGATGACTTCGAGCTTCTCTCGGGCCTGTTCGTGGAACGCAAGGTGAGCGCCAACACGACCATTTTCAGTGAAAAGATGCCGGGCGAAGCCCTGTATATCATCAAAAGCGGCGAGATCAGGATATCGCTCATGGCAGGCGAAGGCGAGGAGGTCGGCCTGCTGCAGCTCGGCCCCGGCGACTTCTTCGGGGAGATCGCCCTGCTCCAGGAATCGAGCCGTGCCGTCACCGCGCGGTCGGAGACCGCCGCTGAGGTCATCATGCTCAGCCGGAAGGATTTCCTCGCGCTTCTGGACCTCGACCCGCGGGTCGCGGCAAAGGTCACCCTCTCCATCGCACGGCTGTTGGCGATGCGCGTCAAAGCATACAGCACCAAGCTCCGGGAACACCTCCTTTCATGATCCTGGCCGGGATCGATATCGGCACGAACACCATCCGACTGCTGGTGACAAAGACCAGCGACACCTCACATCAGGAACTGTATTCAGGCAGGACCATCACCCGTCTCGGGCAGGGCCTCGACCGCACCGGAGCGCTCGCTCCTGACGCGCAGGAGCGGACCCTCAAAGTCCTCGAGGAATTTGCCGCGATCATCACGAACCATGCCGTCGATCGCACGGCGGCCGTCGGGACGAGCGCGCTCCGGAACGCTGCGAACGCCGCGGAGTTCATCACAGGAGCAAAACAGCGCGCCGGGATCGGCATCACGATCATAAGCGGCGAGGAGGAGGCGCAGCTTACGCTCACGGGTGTCCGTCACGCCCTTTCACGCGGCGGCAACGCCGGTGCGGATCCCCTTGCGTCAGCCCTGGTGATTGACATCGGCGGCGGCAGCACCGAGCTCATCGTGACCCGCCAGGGCGGTATCGCGTCTCTGGAGAGCCTTCCGCTGGGCGCCGTATATCTTACCGAACGATTCGTGCATCACGATCCCCCCTCAAGAGACGAATTGGACAACCTCCGAAAGGCCGTCACGCGAGAACTGGATGCTCTTCATGCAAAGCACATCCGTCCTGCTTCCCTCACGACCTGCGCGGGTACGGCCGGCACGATAACGACCCTTGCCGCCATGGACCAGGAGCTCAAGGCATATGATCCCGACAGGATCAACGGATACGTGCTGTCGAGAGCATCCCTCGACAGCATGGTGGCCGTGCTGTCCGTGACCACGCTGGATGCAAGAAGAACGATCGCAGGCCTCGAGCATGGTCGTGAGGACATCATCCTGGCCGGCGCCATCATTGCCCAGGAGATCATGGACCGCTGTGGCGCCCAAGGGATGCTGGTGAGCGACTGGGGGCTGCGCGAAGGGATAGTGTTCGATCTGTACGAGAAATCGAGAAACGGCAAAGGATGAAAGGCTCTGCCGCGGAGGCGCAGAGGTCGCAGAGAGAACGCTCGTTGCTGATGGCTTATAGCTGAGCGCCATGACCGAGGGGCCGAGAGCCGCATGACCATGATGGATACCGATGGGAACGGATGGGGCATCACGTATCCCGCTGATTTTTGCCTGTGTATTATCCCTGAAAAGTGTAAAGCCGTACGCATGAGTGGAACATCTGTAGCGCATCTGGGTTCCTCTGTGTTTTCGGTGCCTCTGTGGCGAAAACGATCCGCTTTTTGCTTCATATGGCCTTTTGTCATACAGCATGATTTCATAGTATAATTGATCATGAGAGGGCCTTCCCGATGCCTGATGCACGCATACTCATCATGGACGACGAAGCGCAGGAACGCCACAGGATCGGCTCGTTCCTGAAACACAGGGGTTACGAGGTCACGGCCCTGGAGAGCGTGGCCGAAGCCATGACGGCCATGCAGCGCGAGCGCTACGACGTGTTCCTGACGGACTGCAACATTCCGGGCGTGGATGCGCTCCAGACTTCGGGCGAGGCCCGGAGGATCAATCCCGACATGGCGGTCATCATCATGACCTCCTTCGGCACTATCGAGACCGCGGTCAAGGCCATCAGGGCCGGCGCCTACGACTACCTGCCCAAGCCCATCGATCTGGAACAGCTCGTCGTACTCATCAACCGCATCTCCGAACGCCAGAGCCTCCTACGGGAGAATGCTTCGCTCCGGGAGCAGCTCCGGGAGCGCTACGCGTTCGAGCAGATCACCAGCACCAGCCATGCCATGGAAGAGGTCATGAACATGGCGGGACGCGTTGCGTCGAGCAATGCCACTGTCCTCTTGCGGGGGGAGAGCGGTACCGGCAAGGAGCTGATCGCACGGGCCATCCATTACCACAGTCCCCGCGCGAGCCAGCCCCTCATCAAGGTGAATTGCGCCGCCCTGCCCGAAACGCTCCTGGAGAGCGAGCTCTTCGGCCATGAAAAGGGCGCCTTTACAGGCGCGGCGGGGAAGCGCATCGGACGGTTCGAGGCTGCGGACAAGGGGACGCTGTTCCTGGATGAGATCGGGGACATACCGTTGTCCGTTCAAGTAAAGCTCCTGCGGGTCCTCCAGGAGAAGGAGTTCGAGCGCATCGGCGGCAACGAGACCATCAAGACGGACGTGCGGCTGGTCGCGGCCACCAACCGTGACCTGGAAAAAGCGATGAAGGACGGATCGTTCAGGGAAGACCTGTATTACCGGCTGAACGTGGTGACCGTCGCCATTCCTCCGCTCCGTGACCGGAAAGAGGACATCCCCGCGCTGATGGAACATTTCATCAAGAAGTACAGCATGGAGAACAAGAAGAAGATCACCGGTGTGACCGCGGAAGCGCGGGACCTGCTGATGCGCTACTCCTATCCCGGGAACGTGCGGGAGCTCGAGAACATCATCGAACGTGCCGTCGTACTGGTGAAGAGCGAGACCATTACCTCAGCGGAGATCCCGCTGCATCTGAAGACCGTGGAGATCGAGGAGAAGATCTGCGTGGCGAAGCGAGACGGGTCCTTGACCGACACCCTTGAAACGCTGGAGCGCGGCATCATCATGGAAGCCATGAAGGCCGCTGGAGGCGTCCAGACCCGGGCAGCGGAAAAGCTCGGCATCAGCGAGCGGGTGTTGAGGTATAAGCTGACGAAGTACAAGATCAAGGAGCAATAAGATGAAAAGTACCTGGTCGCTGATCATTGTCGCTGCTGCCGTCCTTCTCCTTCTGTTCTTCCTGTCATCCGCCGGAAAGAAGCCTCCCCTTATTCCTCTCGATAGCCTTCATGCCGATCTCAAGACGAATGAAGCATGCCTGCTCTGTCATGCACCCGGGAAGAGTGCTCCGCTGAAAGACACGCATCCCCCAAAGGAACAATGCGTTGTCTGTCATAAGCCTGGGAAAGGATGAGCGCTCGTTATGATACGGGCCGTTTGCTACTTCCTGATACATTCACAGAAGCCATGATCATTCGGAGTACGATGTTCATTGAGAAATTGTCGGCTCTTCTATTTTATCTATTACAGGATTTCAGATTATTTGATTCGAAGGAGTTTATGTATAGTCGACTATTAAGAAATGCCCTTAACTCGATCAACGCATTGATTATACAAATATCACATGTTTTAGGGGAAAGAGATAGGGTCAGCGAAAGTGCTTTGACCTGGCGCATGGAAAAAGTGCTTATCGAGGAAATGACGGAAACAGGAATGGTTCGACTAATATATCTCGAAAGACTGTCCCGAAAAATGCCTTTAATAGTAACTAACGCTATAGAAAACATTTGGACGGTCCTTCAAAACCAAGAAGAAGCAGTAATAAAAAAATCAAGGGTTGAGGAGCAGCCCTCAACCCTCTGTCGTAATCTGCTATAACTACCAAAATTAGATAGCCGTCTCTGAAGTGCAGTAGGTAGGTTTTCCGTTTATAAACGGCGTTGCAGTAGTAGGAGGCATTGACTGCAGTCCTCCGTTCGTATCATTTGACGATTGATACTATGCAGCGGCACAATATCCCATAGGAATAGACTTAATGTTAACAGTTACACCTGTCGAAGAAGCGTACGTACCTCCTCCGAATATTGTTGAAACCATAGTGCAATTATTTTTTCTGGCTCTTCCGACTTTTCAATGGGCCTAAATTAGGCCCTGATAGCAATTTCATCCGCCACTGGTGCGGTTAACTCGCTTTGCTTGTTCTTTGAAAACTTGACACGTTTGGGTGCAGGGAGTAAGGTCTTGTCTCATGAAAAGGACCTCGCTCCAGTCGCTCTACAGTTTTCCCGGTTTTCGAGCTCTCGCCACGCTCAAGGAAGCCCCTGGTGATCCAAGTGGCCGCGTTATTGTTCTTCGACGGCGGCAAAAAAAACGACCTGTTCCTGCGGGCACCGTCAAAAGGGCTTCTACGATCGGACAACCCATCAGATCCGGGACCTGGACGCTGGCGGCATCAGCATCTACTTGGAGTTCGAGTACCGCCGGGTGCGCTGCAAGAGGTGCCAGGCCGTGAAGCGAGAGACCTTGGCATGGCTTGCATCCTCCAAGCGCTTTACCGGGCGGTTCGAGCAGGCCATCGGCCGCCAGTGCCGGGAGATGTCCATTGCCCGAGTGGCCGAGATGAATCGCTTAAGCTGGGACCAGGTCCAGCGCATCGAGAAGAACTATATGCGCCAGCTCGTTGCCCAGCATCCGCCGTCAGATAATCTTCGGGCCATCGGAATCGACGAGGTTTCCATCTCCAAGGGCCATACCTATGCGATCGTCGTCGCCGACATGGATCAGCAGCGCCCGATCTGGCTTGGCGGCGAAGGCCGCAAGGAAGAGGATATGGACCTCTTCTTCAAGGAAATCGGGCCGGATCGAGCGAAAAGCATCCAACTCGCAGTCATGGACATGTGGAAGCCCTTCAGAAACTCCACGCTGAACCATGCGCCATCCGCCCAGCTTGTCTTCGATAAGTTCCATGTGCTGAATCATCTTTCAAGAGCCATGGATGACGTCAGGCGGCGCGAGTACAAACGTGTCAGTGAGAAAGAACGACGGTTCATCAAGGGCCAGCGGTACACGCTGCTTTCCAACCGGGAGAACCTGGATTTGGACGGCAAGCGGGCCTTGACGCTCCTGCTCAAGGCCAACAGCCGTATCCACAAGGCCTATCTTCTCAAAGAGTCTTTCAGCCAGCTCTGGTCGTACAACAATCCGACCTGGGCGCGGAAGTTCTTTGAGAACTGGAAAGCGCAGCTCCGATGGAGCCGCTTGGAACCCTTTCAGAAATTCGCTGCAATGATCGAGCGGCATTGGGATGGCATCATCAGCTACTGCCATCCCGATCACAAAGTCTCCCTCGGCTTCATGGAGGGATTAAACAACAAGATACGAGTGATTCAACGTCGGGCCTACGGCATCAAGGACAGGGAGTATCTGCGACTCAAAGTGCTGACTTCCTTCCTCCCAGATGCCAAAAAGGACCCACACTAAACCCGGAAGACCCTTTTTTCTTATCGTCGTTTCAGCAGATGCAGGTCCTGCAATTGCGAAGCAGAATATTACCGCGATCATTATAACAATAATCTCTTTCATCTAAGGAGCTCATTTCTCAAGATGTTCTGAGATATGGTAATCGAGACTAACTAAAAAACAGGATATGCCTGAGTATCAAGCACGGATGCTTCCATCAGGGTCTTGAAATTTCTGAGATCGCTTTGGGCCGCTGCGTTGTAAGCTTTCACACGATATGACGCGAACTGCGGGATGGCGATGGCCGCCAGGATGGCGATGATTGCCACCACGATAAGGAGCTCGATAAGGGTAAAACCTTTCTTGTTCTTAAGCATTGTCCTACCTCCCATAACACGTGTTAGATCGTTGTTTCCTAGCCTTGTTTAAGCAATTTGTGCTAAAGGCCGATTAGAGAAAGCAAAAAATGCTAGAAATGGCTGCAACTCTCAGCGATCGTTCACACATTTGAATCATGAGATGACAATTACTTTTATAATAACGCCAGGAAAGTGTCTGTGATTCGAGTTACAATATCTTGGGATACCTATCATATGGTTGTTGAAGGTTCACGCCTCGTCGGCATATGTCAAGAGCGGAGCGCCTGCGGTGATGCTACCCGATAGTAATGACGAACCCCTGATTATTGTACCAGTTAGAGATTTGTACTTTTGAGTCGTGATGGCTCCCATTTTTTTGCACTGATCTGCAATTTTCAACCCGTATTCTGCTCTTATTGTCTATCGAGTTTTAGTGCGTACTTGTAGGCGAACTAATATAATTTGAGAGGTGAATGATGGCAAACTATCTTCTCATACACGGAGCCATGCGCGGCGCATGGCTGTGGGACAAGCTGATGCCGCTCTTGATGAAGGGCGGGGGGAACCCCATCGCGGTCGACCTGCCGGGCCACGGTGACCGGAAGGCTGACAGTTCATGGGTGACCATGTCCAATTACATAAGCGACGTCATCGATTTCATCAGGAAGGAGAACCTCAAGGACCTGGTGCTCGTGGGCCACAGCATGTCGGGGATCATCATAAGCAAGGTGGCGGAAGAGATGCCGGAAAGGATAAAGCACCTGGTCTACCTGGCAGCGGTGGTGCCGAAGGACAACGAGGCGCTCATCGACCTGCTCACGAAG
The DNA here is from genome assembly GCA_963840455.1 of Nitrospirota bacterium. Classification (GTDB taxonomy): domain Bacteria; phylum Nitrospirota; class UBA9217; order UBA9217; family UBA9217; genus JAAXXJ01. The sequence continues at coordinate 252,576 of CAWIYV010000007.1, forward strand.
GAACGTCAGGAAACGCTCCAGAAGCTGCACGGGAAGGTGAAGGAGGTCTTTGGAACGCCGGAGCAGCTGGGGCCGATGTACTTCACCGACCAGGAAGGCGAGGAGAAGGAATTCTACATGAAGCAGCTGACGCCACAGCCGCTTGCGCCCTTCTTCGAGAAGATCCACTTCAATCAGTTCCCGAAGATCGATACCCCCAAGACCTATATCCTGGGGCTCAGGGACAAGAGCCTGCCGCCTGAACTGACGAGAAAGTTTGCCGAACGGCTGGAGGTGACGCCGGTGGAAATAGACGCGGGCCACGACATGATGGTGTCGCGGCCCGACGAAGTAGCGAAGGTACTGCTGCATATCGAATGAACCGAGCAGTCACAAAAGGGTGAGGGGGTAGTGCTAATCCTTGTGACAGCGCTTGCAGCTGTTCGCGTCCTTTACATCGAACGCTTTTGTGCCATCGTGGCATTTCCCACAGAAGGCGCCCTTGGTCAGGGCGCTCATTTCGATTTTATACGACGTTCCGCCCATCTGGAATGTCTTGTAATGGCAGTCGTTGCACTTGAAGCCCTTGAGGGTCACGTGTTGTTCATGCTTGAACAGCACCTTGCCGGCCCCTTTGGGATTGAACTCCACATCACCGCCACCGACCTTGGACAGGGCCGTGAACGGCGCAAGGGTCATCGCCCCCGCCAGGAACGCAGTCGCCACAATGGCTGCCTTCATAATGATGTCCTCCTTGGATCACCTCTTGTGGCATCGGGTGCAGTTCTTTGCTGAAGCTGCGTCAAAGCTTTTCATGCCGTTATGGCAGTGCGAGCAAAAATCGCGCTTGGTGATCGATTCCTTTTTCATTTCGTACCCCTGCCCCTTGGAGAACTTTTGGAAGTGGCAGGCCGCGCACTTGAGTCCCCGGGCTTTTGAATGGAAGTCGTGACTGAACTGCACGGGGTCGACACCCACAGGCTTGAATTCGATGTCCCCGCCGCCGACAGCAGATGCCGTCGATGCCGCGGCAAGGAGGAACAGTATGGCGTTCAACAATAATGCGTTCCGCATGGTACCCCCGGAATGGTCTATTTATGGCACTTGGCGCAGTTTTCCGTGGCCTTCACATCGAAGGATTTCTGTCCGTTGTGGCACTTTCCGCAGAAATCCCCCTTGGTGAGCTTGCTCATGTCCATCTTGTACGAACCCTGCGCCATCTGGAATATCTGGTAATGACAGCCGGTGCACTTGATGCCCTTGTCCTTGACGTGGGCCTCATGGCTGAACGTCACCGGGCTCGCGTTCTTGGGCGTGAACTTGATGTCTCCGCCACCGACCTTCTGTGCGGCGGCCGTATACGGGACAACCAGACACATAACCAGAAGCACGGTCACTGCTATTTTCTTCATCAGTCAATACCTCCCCCTCATCAATAAAATAACCCTATGTCACGGATTATAGCATAGTGGTCACGAAACACAAGCCTTTCTTTATGAATATCATACGGTTGAATGCGGCTTCTGGTATAATTGAACCGTACAAACATTCCCTTCGAGAGGTGACGCCATGCTCAAGGAAAGCACGCAGCAAATCATCCGGGATTCTCTCGGACCGCTGAAGCAGCCGGTCAGGGTAGTGCTGTTCACAAGCGATACGGGCTGCGATATATGTCCGGACGCTATCCTTACTGCCCGCGCCATGAAGGCCGCATCGGCCAAGATCGCGCTAGAGACCTATGACATCGCCATGGACCGTGACAAGAGCGATGAATACGGCGTGAAGAGGGTCCCGACCTTTGCTGTTCAGGCGCAGGACGGGAGGATGATCAAGTTCAGCGGCACGCTGGAAGGGGTATCGCTCCTCCTTCTTTTAGATACCGTGCACAGCATCGCGGGAGCCCGGCCATGGTTTCCCGAGAAGATCCGCAGCACCCTCAAGATGCTCTCCCAGAAGATCCCGGTCCAGGTGCTCCTCGAGAATGACTGCGCCCTATGCAAACCCGTGGCAGAGACGGCGGTCGGCCTTGCACTGACGAACAAGCACGTTTCGACGGAGGTCATCGTTGCCGACGATTATCCGGAACTGCTGTCGACGCTCAAGGTGAAGATCCTGCCGTTCACCGTCTTCGGCAAGCAGCTCACCCTGGAAGGCCATGTGAGCGAGAGCTCGTTCCTGGAGATGCTTTTCAGGGCAGAGGGGCAGAAGGCCGCAGGCCTGGACGTGCGGTGCGTTGTGTGCGGTCAGCCGTCGCCCGAACTTGTCTGCAGATCGTGCAAGACAAAGATCCAGGCGGAAGCGGTGGATCACAAACGGAAGGACGAAAAGCTCTCTGACCGGGGCAGCGCCATGGGGCCGCACAACCATGGGTGAACTGGAGGACCGAATGCCGGATCCAGAAGCGAGCGCATTCTCGGTAGCTTGCTGCGGGATTGGCGAGCGATGAGCGTAATGATAATTCCTTGAGGATTGAAGATTCCCTGAAGCATGCTGAAGGGAGCTTCAATGACCGACCGGAGCGCATATCATGAAACAGGCGATGTTCCAGGAGCCCAAAGAGGGGAACAAGGTCCTGTGCGGTCTTTGTTCCCACCGCTGTCTGATCGCACCAGGCCACCGCGGCATTTGCGCGGTCCGCGAGAACCGCGACGGGACACTGGTCAGCCTTGTCTATGACCGGATCATCGCCCGGAACATCGACCCCATCGAAAAGAAGCCGCTCTTCCATTTTCTTCCCGGGAGCCTGTCCTTTTCTATTGCCACGCCGGGATGCAATTTTCGCTGCAAACACTGCCAGAACGCCGACATCTCGCAGCTCCCCCGCGACCGGGGGGGCGTGGTCCCGGGCGAGCCCGTGACGCCCGCAGAGATTGTGGCATCCGCCCTGCGGTACCGCTGTGCCAGCATCTCCTATACGTACACCGAACCAACCATCTTCTTCGAACTGGCCTATGACACGGCGAAGCTGGCCCGTGAGAAGGGCCTCAAGAACGTCTTTGTGACGAACGGCTACATCACGCCCGAGGCGCTGCGGGAGATCCGCCCTTACCTCGATGCGGCGAACATCGACCTGAAGGGATATACGGACGATTTTTACAAGAGTGTCTGCGGCGCCCGGCTGCAGCCCGTGCTGGACTCGATCCGGCTGTACCATGAGCTGGGCATCTGGATCGAGATCACGACGCTCGTCATTCCGGGCCATAACGATGGTGACGCAGAGCTCGGCCAGATCGCTGCATTCGTCCGATCCGTTGGCGCGGAGATCCCCTGGCACGTGACACGTTTTCATCCGACCTACAAACTGACGGATCAGCCGCCTACGCCGCTCGGAACACTGAAACGGGCCCGACAAATCGGTCTCGATGCCGGGCTCCGGTACGTATACGAAGGGAACATCCCTGGCGAGGGAGAAGAAACGCTCTGCTGGACCTGCCGGAAGTCGCTGGTGAAGCGCTTCGGATTCTCGGTGGAGGAGAACCACGTCAAGCACGGGAAGTGCGTGGACTGCGGTGCGAAGATCGATGGTGTGTGGGAATAACGGCAGGGGTCAGGGAAAGAATGGGAAAAGATATATTGAGGTCCAGCTTCGAGACCTTTGAACATGAAGCGGACATCGGCATCCGCGGCTTCGGGACTACGCTGGAGGAGGCGTTCGCGAATGCAGCGGCTGCGCTCTATTCGGTGATGGTGGACATCATCTGTGTTGACCAGAAAGAGTTCCGCGGCGTGAATGTGTCGGCAGACGACCAGGAGCAGCTGCTGGTGGAGTGGTTGAACGCGCTTCTCGCGGTCTCCGATATCGAACGCATGGTCTTCTCGAAGTTCGAGGTCAGGATCGAGGGGAACCGGCTTGCGGGAACAGCCTGGGGAGAGCACCTTGACCGGACCAGACATCATGCCCACGTGGAGGTCAAAGGCGCGACCTATCATATGCTGGGCATCCGGCAGGAGAACGGGCGGTTCGTGGCACAGTGCGTAGTGGATGTGTGAGAAGTAAAAGTCAGGAGATGAGAGTCAGAATACAGAAGAGGGTGGAAAGAAGACGGCATGCCCTGTTCTTTTCTCCTCACTCCTGACTTCTGGTTTCTGATCCCTGCTGTCGAGAGTCCTATGGACCCGAGATCGTTCGAAAAGGTCAACGATTATTGCTGGGAGATCCCCCGGGCCGGGGACATGAATGTGCCGGGACGGATCTTCGCGAGCGAGAAGCTGATCACCGAGATGGACGAGAAGGTGCGCGAGCAAGTGAGGAACGTCGCATGCCTTCCCGGCATCCAGGCAGCCTCGATGGCCATGCCTGACGCGCACTGGGGCTATGGTTTTTCCATCGGCGGTGTGGCAGCCTTCGATCCCGACGAGGGTGGCATCATCTCCATGGGCGGCGTGGGGTTCGACATATCCTGCGGCGTACGCACCATGAAGACCGGCCTGATAAAGGACGAGGTCCTGCCCCGGCTCGAACGGCTGGTGGACCAGTTCTACAGCCGCGTTCCCGCAGGTGTCGGGTCGGAAGGGCTCATCAAGCTCAATACCTCCCAGATCGACGACATGCTCCTGGGCGGCGCCGAGTGGGCGGTGAAAAAAGGCTATGGTGTGAAGGAGGACCTGGCGTATATCGAGGAGCGCGGCAGGGTGGACGGCGCGGACCCCGCGCAGGTCTCGGCTACGGCAAAGAAGCGGCAGGAGCGCGAGATGGGCACCCTCGGCTCGGGCAATCACTATCTCGAAGTTCAGGTCGTTGACGAAATCTATGACGCTCAAGCGGCTCAGGCCATGGGGCTCCGGAAAGACGGCGTGGTCATCTCGGTGCACTGCGGCTCCCGCGGACTGGGGCATCAGATCGGCACCGATTATCTCAGGAGCCTCGCCAACGCTGCGCAGCGGTTCAAGCTGCCGATCAAGGACCGCGAACTCGCCTCGGCGCCCATCACGTCGCCCGAGGGGAAGGCCTATTTCGGCGCCATGAGCGCGGGCATCAATTGCGCTCTGGCGAACCGGCAGATCATCACGCACCTGGTACGGGAGATCTTCACCGGTGTCTTTCCTGAAGGACGCCTTACCATGCTCTACGACATCAGCCATAACACGTGCAAGGTCGAGTCGCACGTCGTGAAAGGGAAAAAGAAACGTCTCTTCGTGCACCGCAAGGGCGCCACGCGCGCTTTCGGGCCGGGTGAGATCGACCTGCCGCAGGAATACCGGCACGCGGGACAGCCGGTGCTGATCGGGGGGACCATGGGAACGTCGTCGTATATCCTCATCGGCACGGAGGAGGGGATGCGGGTGGCCTTCGGTTCGGCCTGCCACGGAGCGGGCAGGTCCATGTCGCGTACACAGGCGAAAAAACAATGGCAGGGCAGGGACGTCGTGCGGTCGCTCGAAGGTCAAGGCATCCTGGTTCGGGGCCATTCCTACTCCGGTATTGCCGAGGAGGCGCCGGGGTCCTACAAGGACGTGACCGAAGTCGTGGATTCCGCACACCACGCGAACCTGGCGCGGAAAGTGGCGCGCGTAAGGCCGCTGGCCTGCGTCAAGGGATAAAAGGACATTGATGCTCCCTCCAGCAAGCTGCAGGGAATCTTCGATCCTCAGGGCATTATGTTTATTCTAATCGCTCGTTAACCCCGCAGCAAGCTGCGGGGAATGCGCTCGCTCCTGGATTTAAGCTCCCTGAAAATTACTCCATGGAGCTTCGATCCTCAGGGCATTTTGTTTATTCTAATCGCTCGCTAGCCACGCAACAACTGCGGGGAATGCGCTCGCTCCTGGATTCAGTATGCATGGGAAAGGTCGTGCATGAACAAAAGGTTCCTTGTCGTTGCAGCGGTCGTACTCATCATCGTAGCCATTTCGCTCGTCCAGTATCTCAGGCATGAACGGGATGACGGAACGCTCCTGCTCTCGGGCACCGTCGAAGTGACCGAGGTGAACCTCGGGTTCAAGGCTGCGGGGAGGTTGTCCGCGCTGGTCGTCGACGAAGGTCAGCGCGTGATGAGGGGTGACCGCCTTGCAGAGCTGGACAGCGCTGAAATGAAGAACATCGTGGCGCAGAACAGGGCGGCGGTGGAGGTTGTCGAGGCCGAACAGGAACGGTCGCGCAAGGACTATGAACGAGCCGTTGCGCTCGTCGAGAAGGAGGTCATCCCTCCCCAGCAGCTGGACGCGGCGAAAAAGTCCTATGACGCCGCGATAGCGCAGCTCCGACAGACCCGTGCCGCCCTCGCGGCATCCCAGGACCGCTTGCGGGACATGGTCATCACGGCGCCGGTATCAGGCGTGGTCCTGCGCAAGAATTCTGAGGCTGGTGAGACCGTCGCGGCTGGTGCAGCCGTCTACACCCTCGGGGACCTGGAAAACCCGTGGATTAGGGTCTATGTGAAGGAAGATAAGCTGGGCCTCGTGAAGCTCGGCCAGAAGGCAGAGGTCATGACGGATTCCTTCCCGAAAAAAACCTACCTTGGTATAGTGACCATGATCTCATCAGAGGCCGAGTTCACTCCGAAGAACGTTCAGACCCAGGAAGAACGGGTCAAACTCGTCTTTGCCTTGAAGGTGAGTGTTAAGAACGAGAACGAGGAGCTTAAACCTGGCATGCCTGCAGATGTAAAGATAATCCTGAGGTAATAAAATTGGTTATTTAAAACATAAAAATGCCATAAATTTAATATGATAGGATCTTTAAGTTAATCCATTGGCTATGATATGTCTCTCTCCCCGGTAATCGTCGCCACCCATCTTTCGCGTTCCTTTGGTACCGTTCATGCCGTCAGTGATCTCGACCTTTCCATCAATAAAGGCGAGATGTACGGCCTTGTCGGTCCTGATGGTGCCGGAAAGACCACGACCATGCGGCTTCTGACCGGCATCATGACACCGACCTCCGGAGAGGCATGGGTAGGCGGATATTCGGTCCTGTCCGACGCGGAGCAGATCAAGGATAAGATCGGCTACATGTCGCAGCGGTTCGGATTGTATGAGGACCTGACGGTGATGGAGAACATCCTTTTCTATGCCGATATTTATGAGGTAGCTCAACGGGAACGGCAGGTCCGGATCGAACGGCTTCTTGGTTTCAGCAACCTCACGCCTTTTGTGGACCGGCTTGCCGGAAAGCTGTCGGGTGGGATGAAGCAGAAACTGGGCCTTGCCTGCGCCCTGGTCCATACTCCCGAGATTCTGTTCCTCGATGAGCCGACGAACGGTGTTGACCCGGTTTCCCGGAGGGACTTCTGGCGCATCCTGTACGATCTCCTGCGCGAGGGGGTCACGATCTTCCTTTCCACTTCCTATCTTGATGAGGCCGAGCGGTGTGCGAGGATAGGGCTCATGCACAAGGGGAAGGTCATCATCGAGGACCAGCCGAAGAACGTGAGGAACTCCCTCGCTCTGCCCATGGTGGAGGTCTGGACCGACCAGGCGAGGGCGGCCGGCGAGATTGCCAAGGCCGTTCACGGCGTGACCAGCGTCAGCGTTTATGGGGACCGGCTCCATATTGGTCTTGAAGGGAAGGATCATGCGGCCGGCGTGCTCAGTAGGCTGGCGCAAGAAGGCATTTCGATCCAGGACCACCGGGACATCCTGCCTTCCCTTGAGGATGTGTTCATCGCGATGGTGGAACGATGATGCAGGACCGGGGGTCAAGGGGCATGGAGAACAACGAACCAGCAGCGCCTAATGGCATCGCCGTCAATGTCCGGGGCTTGACCCGCACCTTCGGCGACTTCACGGCCGTTGACCATATCGACCTCGAGGTCGCCAAGGGTGAAATATTCGGGTTTCTCGGACCGAACGGCGCGGGCAAGTCCACGACCATCCGCATGCTCTGCGGACTTCTCCTCCCCACCGGAGGGGAGGGCACGGTAGGCGGCTACGACATCATCACGCGGTCCGAGGAGATCAAGAAGAGCATCGGGTACATGTCCCAGCGGTTCTCGCTCTACGAGGACCTCACGGTGGAGGAGAATATCGATTTTTTCAGCGGCATCTACAACGTCCCGCAGGCCAGGAAACAGGCCCGGAAACAATGGGCACTGGACATGGCAGGGCTCGGCGACAGCCGGGACACCCTGACCAGGACCCTCCCGGGAGGCTATAAACAGCGCCTGGCACTGGGTTGCGCCATACTCCACGAGCCGTCGATCCTGTTTCTGGACGAGCCGACCTCGGGCGTCGACCCGGTGTCCCGCCGCGGTTTCTGGAGCCTCATCTACGAGATGTCCAAGGCCGGGACCACGGTCTTCGTCACGACCCACTATATGGACGAGGCGGATTACTGCGACCGGCTCGCGCTGATCTATCGCGGAGCGATCATTGCCGAGGGAACGCCCGGCGAACTGCGGCAGAAGCATATGAAGCGTGACGTCATTGAGATCGAGACGGAGCATGCGGTGACAGCCATGGAGGCGCTGAGCCGTCAGGGTGTCGAAACGGCGATCTTTGGGAGCGTTCTTCATGCAACGGTAGGGTCTGCCGAGAAGGACATCCCCCGTCTCAGAGGACTGTTGAAGGAAGGGCATATCGTCGTCTATCGTATGGAAAAGATCATACCCTCCCTGGAAGATGTGTTTGTGACGCTGATAGAACAGTCATAAGGCAGTCGAGGGGCAGTCAAGAAACGGTCAAAAAGCACTCGAGTAGCATTCGGCGGTTGACTGCACGATGACTGTTTCATGACGGCATTATTACCGCATCATGACGAGGTCTTATGAAATTCATCCGCATCAAGGCCATCGCGAAAAAAGAGATGCTCCAGATCGTCCGGGACCCCCTGAGCCTTGCCATGGGGTTCCTGATGCCGGTGCTGCTCCTGTTCATCTTCGGATACGCCATCTCGCTCGACGTTGACAATATCAGGACCATCGTCCACGACCTGGACCGGAGCAGCCTGAGCCGACAGCTCATTGCGGACCTGACGGCATCGGGATATTTCAAGGTCGTGCGGTATGCGGAGCATCAACGGGAGATCGAGGATTCTCTGGATTCCGGCTCGGCGCGGGTGGGATTGACGGTCCCCGTTGATTTCTCCCGGGACATCCGTGCGGGGAGGACCGCCCGGCTCCAGGTGATCGCGGATGGGAGCGATTCCAATACGGCGACCATTGCCCTCGGCTATATCGCAGCGCTTTCGGAGATCTATGCACAGCGCATCAGCGGGGTCTCCCGCAAGCCGCTCATCGAGACCCGCTCGCGGGTCTGGTACAACCCGGAGCTGAAGTCGCGGAATTTCATCGTTCCCGGCCTTATTGCCGTCATCATGATGGTGATCGCCGCGCTGCTTACCTCGCTCTGCATCGCCCGGGAATGGGAACGGGGCACCATGGAGCAGCTGATCGCGACGCCCGTCACAACACCCGAGCTCATCCTGGGGAAGATGGCACCCTATTTCCTCATCGGGTTCATCGACATGGCGCTTTCCATCACCATGGCCACCATGCTGTTCGAGGTGCCGTTCAAGGGGAGCCTGGTCCTTCTGGGTGTCATTTCCTCGGTCTTCCTGTTCGGCGGGCTCAGCTTCGGCATCATCATCTCCATTTTGACCAAGTCCCAGCTGGTCTCGAGCCAGATCTCGGTGGTCGCAACGTACCTCCCGGCCTTCCTCCTGTCGGGGTTCATGTTCTCGATCTCCAATATGGAGAAGCCGCTCCAGGTCCTGACCCGCATCGTCCCGGCCCGGTATTTCGTGGCAATTCTGAAAGGCCTCTTTCTCAAGGGCAGCACCGTGCGGTTCCTGATCGTCGACGCGGTCTTCCTGCTGATCTTCGCGATCGTCACGTTTGCTGTCGCGAACCGGAAATTCGTAAAGAGGATAGGGTAGAAGAAAGCGGATGCGGAGACAGGGGGACAAGGGGACGGGAACACACGACAAAGGCGAAAAACACGAGACCATGCAGAACAGCATTGAACGCATACGGCAGATGGTGATCAAGGAGTTCATCCAGATCTTCCGCGACAAACGGATGAAGGCCATCGTCTTTGTCATCCCGCTGCTCCAGACCATGGTGTTCGGCTACGCCGTCACCATGGACGTGAACAACATACCGACCGCTGTGTACGACCTGGACCGCTCGTATGAGAGCCGGGAGCTCGTGCGAAGGCTCACGGCGTCGAGCTACTTCGATATCCTATACGCTCCGGGATCGCCGGCCGAGATCAGGGACCTCCTTGACCGGTCCCGGGTCACGGTGGCTATTCAGATCGACCGCGGGTTCTCAGCGGACCTGAACAGGCATATTCCCACGACGGTCCAGATGCTCGTGGACGGAACGGACTCGAACACCGGGATCGTCGCCCTGGACTACGCGAACCGCATCATCCTGAAATACGCGCGCGACCTGGCCCCGGCCGGGGCGTCGCTGCCCGTCAGGATCGATCTGCGTCAAAGGGCATGGTACAATCCCGAGCTCAAGAGCAAGAATTACAATGTTCCCGGTGTCATTGCCATGGTGATCATGCTCACGTCGCTCCTCCTCACGTCCATGGCGGTGGTGCGCGAGCGGGAGATCGGGACCATGGAACAGCTCATGGTCACCCCACTCCGGCCCGGGGAGCTTATTCTGGGGAAGACCATCCCCTTTGCCATCATCGCGTTCTTCGACATGGCGCTGGTCACGGTCTTTGGCGTCCTGGTGTTCGATATCCCCATCCACGGCTCGCTCGTTCTGCTCCCGCTGTCAACGGCGATCTACCTCCTGTCCATCCTGGGCATCGGACTAGTGATCTCCACCGTCGCGAAGACCCAGCAACAGGCGCTCATGTCCACGTTCCTGTTCTATATGCCCGCGGTACTTTTATCTGGGTTCATGTTCCCGATCGAGAACATGCCGGACATCTTCCAGTATATGACGTACTTGAACCCGCTCCGGTACTTCCTGGTCATCATCCGCGGCCTGTTCCTGAAAGGGAACGGCCTCGCGATCCTCTGGCCGCAGATGGCGGCGCTGCTGATGATCGGTATCGTCGTGATCACTTATAGCACGCTCCGCTTCAGGAAGCGGCTCGGGTAAAAGACCGCGCCTGTTCGTGATGCTCCGATCTTCGTGAAATATGGTATAGTTTGATTATTCTCCCTATAGCATTCTTCCCTAACCATTCCATAGAATAAATTGAGTTACCAAGGAGGTGCAGAATGTCGAAGAAGACTGCATTCTGGATTTTTCTTATCGGGACAGTATCCTCAGCGATAGTTTTCCTCGGGCTTACCTGGGATACCAATCGCCAGATGGCCGCTCTGTCCCACGTGGATAAGCTGTCGACCCAGGTGGTCGAAGGGAAGCGGGTCTTTGAGAAGTACAACTGCAACGATTGCCACACGATCCTGGGTTTCGGAGGGTACTACGCCCCTGACCTGACCAAGGTAGTCCAGCGGATCGGCGAAGACGGCATCCGGTACCGGGTGAAAAGCCCGGAAAAGGCTTTCGCCAATTCCACGCGGAAGATGCCGAACCTAAAGGTCACGGACGCGGAGATAGAAAGCCTCGTGGCTTTTTTCACCTGGATCGGTAACGTGGACAACGGCGACTGGCCCCCCCAGGACAGCAAGAAGCGGCTCTCGCGGGGTGAGGAGCGGATGGTAGCCGGTGCCGGCGTGTCGCCGGGCGCGGCCGTGTTCCAGACGCGGGGATGTATGAACTGCCACACCCTTCACGGGACCGGCGGGACTTTTGGTCCGGTTCTGGACACGATCGGGCGGAAGCTGAACCAGGGGCAGATCGAGCATTATGTCAGAAATCCCAAGTCCGTGAATCCCAAGGCCATGATGCCGGCACAGAAGGAACTTTCGGACAAGGAACTGGAATCCGTGGCCGCGTTCCTGGCCAATCTTAAATAGGAGGCTGACATGGAATACCGATCTCAGAAGATAGCCTACTGGTATTTTGCCATTGCCCTTGTCCTGTTCGTGCTCCAGGTCGTCCTGGGGCTCTGGCTCGCATTCAGCTATACCTTTACCGTCCCGCAGGGCATCGTGGATGTTTTCTCCTTCGCCACATCGCGTGCCATGCATACGAACCTGCTCGTCCTTTGGATGCTGCTGGGATTCATGGGAGGGACCTACTTCATCGTGCCTGAGGAAACGAAGAGAGAGATCTATTCAACGAAGCTCGCCTGGTTCCAGCTTATCGCGCTGGTGACGACCGGCGTCGTCGCCCTTATCGGCTTCGCTTTCGGGTGGACCCAGGGACGGCCGCTTCTTGAGATACCGACGACGCTTGACATTGTCGTGGTCATTGGTGCGCTCGTCTTTCTGTTCAATGTGGGTATGACCATGTACCTGGCGAAGCGATGGACCGTGATCCAGGGCACGCTTCTCGGAGGGCTGCTCTTTCTCGCGCTCCTGTATCTGTTCGGGATCCCATTCTACCAGAATGAAGTGATCGACTGGTATTACTGGTGGTGGGTCATCCATCTCTGGGTGGAAGGCGCATGGGAACTTGTCACCGCCGCTATTTTCGCGTTCATCCTGATGAAGATCACGGGCGTGGACAGGCAGGTCGTGGAAAAGTGGCTGTACGTGGAGATCGGCCTCTTTCTCTTCACCGGCATCGCCGGGACCGGCCATCATTACTACTGGATCGGTGCGCCGAAGTACTGGCTCTGGGTAGGCGGGGTCTTTTCCGCTCTGGAGCCGCTCCCCATCGTGCTCATGCTCATCGATACCATGAACCATGTCAAACAGCGAAAGGGGACAATGCAAAACCCTCTCGTATGGACCTATGCTGTCGGTTGCGCCGTCCTGCACCTGATCGGAGCCGGTGTCTGGGGATTCATGCATACACTCCCGCAGATCAACTACTATACCCACGGTTCCCAGGTCACTGTGTCTCACGGCCATCTGGCGTTCTTCGGCGCCTATGCGCTCCTGAACCTCACGATGTTCTACTTTGCCATGCCGCAGCTGAAGGGCATCGAAGAATTTGACGACAAGAGGGGTAAGATCGGATTCTGGACCATGACCACGGCCATGATGCTGATGGGGCTTTCCTTCGGCATCGCCGGCGTGTTACAGTCCTACCTCGAACGCATGCTCGGCATGGGCTACATGGTCGCGCAGTCCTACATGCGGCTCTGGATGGGCGTGACCTTCTTCTTTGGGATCTGCTTCTTCACGGGCGTTCTGATCACGGTCACGGACCTGTTGACCTTGAGACCGGCGAGAAAACCTTCTTAAAGGGCAGATGGCAGCTTGGCAGGAATGTCGTGATGCTGGTCATGGATGCGGAAAGCGGGGGGTATGCCCAATGGCAAAAAGGCCGGTAGTGAACGAGGACCTCTGCATCGGCTGCGGCCACTGCGCCGAGCTCTGTCCCAAGGTGTTCGAACTGGAGGACGAAAAGTCCAGGGTGATCGGTCCGGACCAGTGCGCGAGTTGCAACTGCCAGGAGGCCATCGACACTTGCCCGGTGCAGGCGATCAGCTGGAGCGAGTAGGCGTTGCAGAAGCCGAACAGCGCAAAACTCCTTTACCGCGAAGTCGCAAAGAGCGCAAAGAAAATCCACGGCTCAATAACAATCAGTAACTTTGCAGCCTTCGCGCCTTGACGGTTCAAAAATTTTGACTTGCATTCATTTGACCCACATCGTGACGGGATGATCCCGGAAGGAGTAAGGAAATGGAGCTCAAGATACCGCCGTCGCTGAAGCACGAACATGGGGAGATGCGCGCATCGCTCGAGATCGCCGCGAAAGCGGCTGGAAAGAGCGGAGAGGCGGCCCGCGAGGTCGCCCGCCTGCTCCTTCCGCATTTCAAGAAGGAAGAGGAGTACGCGCTGCCGCCCCTGGACGCACTGGCGGTCATGGCCGGAGGGGGGCTGCCCGAGATGCCGAAGTCCATCATCGACAAAGCTGACCGGCTGAGGCACGAACTTGCCGAAATGCTGCGGGAGCACAAGGCCATCGCAAAGGCCCTCGAGGACCTATATGAAACGGCAACGGGCGATGCGAGGCCGGAGCTGGCGCGGTTCGCAAAAAAACTGCTGCTCCATGCCCAGATGGAGGAGCAGATCTACTATCCCGCGGCATTGGTGATCGGCGACTATTTGAAATTGAAGACGGGAAAAAGTTAGCGGCAGCAGGGCCGCTCATCACCTCCTTGCGTTGACAAAATATCACCCCTGTGTTACAGTTTTTCCCTGAGGAAAATCCATGCGATCGATCAAAGAGATCAAGCAGGACTACCGGTTCACCCCCGACGATGAGTGGCGGCTTTCACGGCTCAAGACCCTCATGGAGGAGCATGCCGAGGAGATCATGAGCACGGTCTCGCTCTGGTTCAAGGGCACCAGGGGTGCGGCGAAGTTCTTTACCGAGGAGACCCTGCAGCAGCATGTGTCCGTTTCACAGAAGGACTGGTTCCAGCTGCTCTTTTCCGGCAAATACGACAACTCCTACTACGACAAATTGATCAAGATCGGTATGGCGCACATGCGCCGGAACGTGGACGTGCATTACCTCCATCGCATGGCGAACATTATCAAGAACTCCTGCACAGGCGTTCTGTCCAAGACCGATGATCCCCGCGACGAGATGGTAAACAATATTGTTTCGGTCGGCAAGATCGTGGACATCAGCCTGAACATTATCACCAATGCCTATATCGAGGAAGAGATGCGCGTCTATTCGCCGGTGTACAAGGTGAAGAGTGCGCTGATCAACTTTTCCGAGCGGTTCTCGCAGGTCACGAACCTTCTGCTGGTGCTTGCCCTTATGGGTCTCACCATCGGGGTGGGATGGCTTTTTATGCAGGACGTCATGCATCTTGCTACCGGTGATGTGGAGCGCGGCATCATCTCGGCGCTCGGCTCCATGCTGCTGCTATGGCTCATGATCGAGCTGATGAACACCGAGATCTCCCACCTCAAGGGAGGGAAGTTCCATATCAGCGTCTTCGTGGGGGTTGCGCTCGTGACCATGATCCGGGAGACCATGATCGCGACGCTGAAGCACGAAAAACCAGAGTCGATATACTATCTCATCGCCGCCATCCTTGTCATCGGATTCGTCTACTGGATCGTGACCAGGGCCGAGGAAAAGCAAAAATGATGTCTGCTGCCGCTCAGACATACATCACAGATTGGCCATTCAGCCTTTCTTCAGAGGCTTTTTCAGTGACGACCGAATAATGACATCGGGCTTTCGCAAAGACGGCTAGTTTGCTATACTGGTGCGTAACGTCCGCAAGAAACCTGACCGGCGTCTATGCGGAGGGCAGGACAGAACCATGGCGCGTCCATGACGGAACACACATCGTAAGGGGAGAGCCGGCAGCACGCGGGCTGCTGTTGCCGATACGATAGTGTCACGGATAACGAGCGGAGGGTGACCAATGGAAGTCTTTCCGAAGCAGTGTGAGATCACCGAGCAGGACCTGAGGGCGGCGCTTCTCGACCTCAAAGGATATGTAGACGTGACCGAAGAGGACCTGATGAAGATCTATACATCGGCCCTCGTTCACGCAAAGAACCGCCTGAAGCACTCGATCACGGTGGCTGACCTTATGACCAAGGACGTGGTCACGGTAAAGAAAGAGACCAGCCTCGTAGAGGCGGCACGGCGTCTCACCGGCCTCCGCATCAGCGGCATGCCTGTTGTTGACGACAAGGATATGGTGATCGGCGTGGTCGGGGAACTGGACATCATTTCCGCGGTGGGGGGGCAAAAGAGCAGCGGCGTAAAGAACATCTTTCGACGGATGCTCGGAGAACCGGTACCCTCGCAGAAGGAAGGGGATACCGTCGGCGATGTCATGAGCACTCCTCCCATCACCATTCGGCCGACAGAGGACATACGCGAGGCCGCCCACATTCTTGAGGGACACAGGATAAAACGCATTCCTGTCATCGACGAATTTGGCAGGCTCATCGGCGTGATCTCGCGGGCTGACATCGTGAGAGGCATGAGCAGGGCGGGCAGAGCAACGGAGCCCTCGAGGAAAAGCCACCGGGCAGGGCACTAATCTCCGGTCCATAGGATCACGGGACGCATACCGAACTTCATGACCGTACGCGAATATCTGGTAAAGATGAAGGGCACGGCCAAGTCCCCGCCGGGCGTCGGGGCAGGGGAACTGGTGTGGTCCTGGATCGGGTCGGTCATCGGCATCGGAGCGTGCGGCTGGCTGTCGGCGCACTATTTCGAGCCACGGGACCTGACGCTGCTTATCGGGTCCTTCGGTGCATCGGCGGTCCTGGTGTACGGGGCCATCAAAAGCCCCCTCGCCCAGCCACGTAACCTCATCGGCGGGCACGTGCTCTCGGGCCTCGTAGGCGTTTCCTGCTGGCAATTGTTTGGCGGCATGGTCTGGCTCGCCGCCGCTCTTGCCGTGTCCCTTGCCATCGTTGCCATGCTCGCCACCAAGACACTCCATCCGCCGGGAGGCGCTACGGCGCTCATCGCCGTGATCGGTGGCGACAAGGTCCATAACCTCGGTTTTCTCTATGCCTTTGTTCCTGCCGGAGCTGGTGCCCTGGTCCTCCTGCTGGTCGCCCTTATCGTGAACAACCTCTCAAAGAACAGGAAGTATCCGGAGTACTGGTTCTAGGGATCCTTCTATTTTTCTTCATAATATCGTATACAACAGAAAAGGCCTTCACCTGATCGGGTGAAGGCCTTTATCGTTCAAACGCTTGCTAATGCCGGCTTTACTTCTTCACCGCCTCTGATACCTTCCCGACCATCTTGGCGGATGGTTTCAGCGTGATGTCACCCACCTTCCTCCACTGCGCCGGGCAGGCCTCGGCAGGGTTCGCGGCGAGGTGTTTGTTCGCTATGATCTTCCTGAGGATCTCCTCGACGTTCCTACCCAGGTTGTAGAAGTTCACTTCGCTGTTCATGATCATCCCCTGGGGGCTGATCAGGAAGGTCCCGCGGAGCGAGAGGCCCGAAGCCTCGTCGAGCACGCCGAACAGGCGGCAGATGCGTCCCGTCGGGTCCGAGCCCATGGGATATTTGACCTTCTCGAGCAGCTTCTCATCCCGCTGCCAGGCAAGATGCACGAACTTGGTATCCCGGCTGACCGTGACGACCTCGGCGCCCTCCTTCCTGAACTCCTCGTACCGCTCTGCCAGAGCGGAGAACTCGGTGGCTCAGACGAAGGTGAAGTCCGCCGGGTAAAAGAACAGGACCGTCCATTTGCCCGCTTTGCCCAGCGCCGCGATGTCGATCTCGCCGAAATCACCCTTGACCGGATCGAACGTTTCGATCTTGAGGTCCGGCACGCTCTGTCCTACCCGCAAGCCGCATACATGCTCTTCCATATAAAAGTCCTCCCTGGCTCGCCGCGACCGCGATCACCACGCTCGCCACTCGCGGCGGTCTTGAACGCGGCACTGACCGCAGGTCTTACAGCCGTTCCTGGACGCCGTAGGGGTCCTTGAACTCCGCCTTCTTGTCGAAGGTGAGCTTCTTCTTGCCTCTCCCATCGAGATACTTCTCGAGCTCCAAGTTCACCGTCACCGGCGTATCGATGCCGGCCTTTGCCAGGGCCTGGCGAAGAAGTCCCTCTGCCTTTCCTGCGAAGGCCAGGGCGTCGCCCAGGTTGCGCTGGGCCTCGGTGGGATTATGGAAACCGACGGAGTTCTCTGCGCCAATGTATACCACGCGGTAGAAGGCCTCTTCATAGAAGTTCTTTGCCTTGTCATAGAGCGCTTTGTCGATCTTCTTGCCTGATTCCTGCGCCGCATTGGCCTTTTCGAAAAGCTTGGCAACAGTCGCCGTAGCATAGCCGGCCCGGATCATGAGCGATGTCGTGCGGTCCTGGATGGCGAACACCTGGCCTTTGAGCCAGTCAATGGTCTCGGTGTGGCACTGCATGCAGGCCTTCATGTCGTTCTTGAGCGGGCTCATGATGCGGTGGTCCGACACTTTGGAGGACCCGACCCGTGTATAGGGCATATGACAGTCGGCGCAGGCCGCACCGGCCTTCCAGTGCACGCTGTTGTTCGAGAAGAGCTCATACTCCGGGTGGCGGATGAAGGCCAGTTTGAAACCGGTCACTGTCTGCTTCCATTCTCCGTATGAGGTGTCGCTGCGGAGCTTCTTGATGACGTTCTCCACGGAGATGTTCCCCATGGTGCTGCCCTGCCACGGGAAAAAGACGCCCGTGGAATGCATGTCCTGGTCCTTGGGAATCGAATAGGTGACATGGCACTGGGCGCAGACCAGGCTCCGCATCTCCTGACGGGTGAGCTTCTGCCGGTCGACGCCCATGTCCGTGAGCGCCTTCCCGAGCGTGAACTCCCTGCTGATCCTGAGCGACATGTCCTTGTTGTCATGACAATCGATGCACGCGACGCCAAGCTTGCTGTGCTGCTCCGGAATCATGGCGTGTACGTCCTGATAGGGCTTGCTGTAGTAGTCCTTGCCCATGTCCTTCTCCAGCTTCGGCGCGTAGGGCGTCTTGCAGGTGAGGCAGACGCCGCCGGCCTTGACCCTGGCCGCATCCACCTCGAGCTGATCGGAAAGCATGCGTGCATGACCCCGCGGCTCGTTGTATTCGATGCCGAATCCCCAGCCGTTGAACAGCAAGGCCAAATAGGGGAATTCCGAAAGCTTGTCATAGGTGATCCGGTCCGCGTCGAAACCCCGTTTATACTTGCTCTTGCCGGCAGGCTCCGGCTCTCCGGTCTTCTTCCAGAGCTCATAGTTCACAGGGTAGGCTTTGCCCCAGTCAGCCGGCTCGTAGTCGTTGTCCGCGATCTTCACGGGCCGCACCATCTCGGCTTTCTGGGGCTTGCAGCTCACGATGACGGCAAAGACGATCATCGCGACGATGAAGAACAGGATAATGCCTTTTTTCATTTTCATGGCAGACCTCCTTGGCCTTAGATAGTTTGCATCGCGCCGCTCCGCGTGTGCATGATCCTGCGGTGGCATTCCCAGCAGTTGCGTTCCTGGTCGATGAGCATGACGGTCTGTTCATGGCACCGGACGCAGTTCGCCTGTACGACCTTTTCGCCGTGCGCTGTCAAATGGATCTTCTCGGGCACAGAGCCGGAATAAAAGAGCAGGGCATCCTTCATACCGTCGATGCTCTTCCATAGATAATGGACGCCGGCGTTCCCGTTCGGCAGATGGCAGTCCACGCACATCTTTCTGCGGTGGGCTCCTGCATGGGCCCACGCCTCAAATTCCGATTCCATGACATGGCACTGGACGCAGAAGGACGGCTGGTCGGATTTGGCGAGGAGCTTTGGCGGGCCGAAGAGGAGGAAAAGCACAACAACGATGCCTCCGGCAATGAGAAGGGACACGATGGCTTTTCGTGATGTCAAGAGAGACATACTATTCACCTCCTTATATACGGGATCACATCAACTGCACTTATGCCAGTGCGCAATCATTGAAAGGAATAAGAAGGGGACCGGTGCAGCAGCAGATACGCCCTATTGCATAATGATGCAAAAAGATTCAGCCAGAAATTTCCTCGGACAAGCAGCTCGCAGCGTGCCACACGACACCATGGAGTTATGGTAGCACAATTCACGGAAAAGAGTGCCTGCACTATGGCTCGTGCAGGCTTCACCGTTCGTCGACAGTGTCAAAGAAGGAGGGGGCGGGACAGGTGAGGGGCGACGACGCGTCAGGGTAGGGTACGGTCGTCCTACTCTACCGGGGTCACAACGGCCAAGACGACCAGCTTCTCGCCCTGGTCAGCTGCAAAGCCGTGGGGAACGTTCGGGTCGCAGGGGATGCAGGTCTTCTCGTCGGCCACGATCTTCTCCTCGCCCACGGTAATGGTGCCTTTGCCCTCGACTACGTACATGAGCAGCCGGAGCGGCGCCTTGTGCGGGTCCAGCTTCTGGCCGGGGTTCAGGCACATGAGGGCGATACGCATCTCCGGGCTGTCCTTCAGCATCTCGCGGGAGATGCGGTCGGGGTAGAACTTCGCTACTTTTTTCAGGTCGATGGTTTCCATGGAGGTCTCCTTTATATTATGATAAATCACAGAGGCACAGAGGGCACGGAGAAGAGCGAAATGCTTGTTTACCGCAAAGACACGAGGAATGCGAAGAAAGCCATTCTTGTTTTGATCTTAGAATCCCTCGCGACCCTTGCGCCTTCGCGGTTCAAAGGTGTTCGTATTCCGCCGTGACTCCGTGGTGAGATTTGCTATGCTTTGATGCCATGCGGTGGCACCAGGCTCCTGCAGTTCTCCTCCGGCAGGGCGCAGCCCTTGCCAAAGCCGAGATGGAACAGGCCCTTGCCTGTTCCGAGCTCCTTGTTGCACGCTACAATGCAGGCGCTGCAGTTGACGCACGATATGTCACGTTTGTTCTTCCGGGGCGTCACGTTCATAAAGCAGGACTGGTCGCAGCCTTTGCAGTCCGTGCAGGCCGAGATCCGGTTCGTGTCCATCTTGATCCTGAGGGAGACCGGGCTGATCCAGCCGAAGAGCATCTGCATGAGCCCGGCCGCGCAGACGTACCGGCAAAGGACATGGCGCACTACGATGGATGTGATGAGCATGTAGATGGCGACGCCGATGATGCCCGCTTGCACGCCAAAGGTGAACTCTCCGGTCATGACCTGGTGCCAGACGGTCTTGGGCGCCACAAAATATCCGGTCAGGGCGATCCCGCCCGCCAGGGGGATGACAACGGCGCTCAGGACCGCAATGGCCCCGTAGAGAAGCGGACTGCCTTTCGCGTTCATCGGATCGCTCGGGCGCTTCCCGAACAGGTTCCTCCTGCCGGTGAGCTTCAGCGTCAGGAAGTCCGACAGCTCGAACAGTGCGCCTTCCGGGCAAAGCCATCCGCAGAAGAGCCTTCCGGTGAGCCAGCCGAGCAGCGGGAAGATGGCCAGGAACAGGACCCACGGCAGGATGCCCTTCAGGAAGAACTGGCCTGCGATATGCAATGCGCCCAGCGGTGTCCTGTCCGTAAAATATTCCGGATGGATGCCGAAGCTCCAGGACGTGCCGAACAGGATGAGCTCATGGGTGTCCGAATCGATGCGCAGGATATTCAGCACCGGCATCAGGAAGATGAACAGGATGAACGCGACCTGGGAGATGCGTCGCCAGGTTGTGAGGGTCGTTTGTGTCATGTGTAAAGTATACCGCTGTTCGTGCAGGAGGGGTATGACCTGTGTCATAAGAAATATTAGGCAGAGGGAAAGATCTGCTTCGCCACGTATATCACGGAAGGACAAGAATAGCGATATCCGGCTTCAATATTCTGAATTCCGCACTACTGTGATCACCACCATCGCCACAGTGAAATAACGAAGATGATGACAAAGACGAGCGCGAGGTTCATATAGGCGAAGAAGTAAAATACCTTCTCGTACAGGGGCTTTTCCGGTTTCCGGTCGGTCGCGACGCACATGCCCACCTGCGGCATGGCGAGCACCTTGTCCTCACCGTGAGGCGCGTTCTTCAGAACGTCGGTCAGGTCCGTGCCGGCGTTGTGCTTCACCATGTGCTGGCCGTTCTTCCAGAGCCTGCTGTTGGTGATGTCGTAAACCATGCCCTTGTAGGCGATATAGGCGGGACGCCCTTCCTTGCCGTCGAAGGCCGGCAGCTGTTCCATCGTTATTTCCTTGGAGAGGCAGGCCGCGACGGGGCTTTTGAGCCGCTGCCGCATCTTCGGTCCGATAAAGACCGTCACGATGAACGCGCTCGTCAGCATGACGAGGAAGAGGGCGATCTTGATGGACAGCAGGATGCCGAAGCGTGTCGTGGTGAAGGCCGCGAGGTTCGGCATGCGCGCGATGGTCAGGAGCGTGCCGGTCACGAGCAGCGTGAACATGGACAGCCAGCCGAGCCGGAGTTCGCCCTTTGGCAGGCCCTTGGATGCGTAGGCCGGCTTCAGGAGTACATGGACGTACATGATGGTCCCGAACCAGACGATGGCGGCCAGCATGTGCAGATAGCCGACGAACAGGCGGATGACGTGCTGGGCCGTCGAGAGCTGGCGGTACTGGCCTTTCGCTTTCAGGGACTCGAGGAAGGCCTCGCCAACAGGCGTCAGCTTGCCTCCGCCGATCACGTCGACGTGGCACTTCCCGCACTCGTAGCCGGTCTGCTTGGCATAGTCCGGGGTGGCCTGGCAGGGGACGGCCATCAGGATGATCAAGAGCAGAAACGTGATCGATGCGATGAAGTGGATGGGTTCGTGGCGACGGTCCATAGTGCACCGTATTATAGAGAAAAGGCGCCCTCTCCGCAACCCTTTCTGATATTGGTCCAATTGGTTACGGATTTCGGAAATCCCGGTGGCACCTGACGCAGCCGTCGAGGAGCGCTTTGGTCAGCGACAGCATGGCATTCCCGTCGTTCCGGTGGACCGCCTTGGCGAGCTCCTCGAGTTTCCCGTGGAACTCCTTGTCCTGCTCGACGAATTCCTTCAGTCGGTTCGCGTTCTTCTTGAGCGTGACCGTGCCGTGCCGAACGCCCTCGTGCGTCTTCTCCATGGTGCCGTGCATCTTTTCGAGCGCCTCGTGAACGCGCTTGCCGTCGCCCATTGCCACGCCGGACACGACGTCGCGGAACACGGCGTCGAGCGCGACCATCTCCTCGATGAGCGGGTTGGCAACCTGCTCATGTGCGCCCTGGGCAGGGTGCTCCGGATCCACTGCATGATGGTGCTCCTCATGCTCGCTGTTGCCGATGGCCGTCAAAGAGAGAACGGCCACTGCCGCCATCCCCATTAGGATGGATAGAAACGTCCTGATCTTGCTGTTCATGATGACCTCCTGCATTGCGCTCGAACTTTTACGTCAGTGACCTGCTCAGCAGCCTGGAAGAAAAAGGGGGATGGCATCATCGCCATCCCCCGACCGCTTCATATCGCTGTGCCTACGGTACTTACGCCTTCTGTTCCGCCGCAGAGAGCGCCGGCACCGGTTCCTTCCCGAGCTTGAAGAAATCATAGACGAAGATCGAGACGCCGATCAGGAAGCCCACGCCGAAGATCGCCCGGAGGATCCAGAACCAGAGGTTGTAGGTTGTCTTGACGGCAACGTAGTCGAGGCCCATGAGCCGTTCCATGTAAACCTGGACCATGCCTGCCCCGGTGATGGTCAGCACGATGAATACCATCGATATGGTCATCCACCAGAAAGCGAGGTACGCTCGCGCCGGATTGTAGTTCTTTACGCCCCGGATGGCCGGCAGGGTCACGTAGATCATGGAGATGACGAGCAGGACATAGGCGCCGTAGAACGCCAGGTGGCCATGGGCCGTGGTGATCTGCGTGCCGTGGGTCCACTGGTTTACCTGGGGCAGGGTATGGATGATGCCCCAGAGTCCCGCGCCGACGAAGTTGAAGATTGCGTGCGCCACGGTGTAGAAGAGTCCGGGTTTGTTCGTCACGTTCCGCGCCTCGCGCGTGGTCCGGAATGCGTCCCAGACCATCAGGAGCAGGGGCACGGGCTCCAGGGAACTGAAGAATCCGCCCACCCAGTGCCAGTACTTGGGCGTGCCGATGAAGTAGTAGTGATGGCCCGTGCCGAGGATGCCGGTGAACAGGACAAGACCCACTTCAATGTACATCCACTTTTCGAGAACCTCGCGTTTGGCACCGATGGTCTTCATCAGCATGAAGGCGAGCAGCGCGCCTGCGATCACTTCCCAGGAACCCTCCACCCACAGGTGGATCACCCACCACCACCAGAACTGGTCCTTGATCATGTTCTTGGTATAGAACATGCCGGGCAGGTACATGAGCGCCAGGAAGACCAGGCCGCCGAGCAGTACGCCCTGGATGCCGGTCCACTTCTTGGTCTTCATCATGGTCATGAACATGTTGAACAGGAACAGCAGCACCGAGACCACGATCAGAGCGTCAGCCCAGCGGGGCGCCTCAATGTACTCGCGGCCCTCGTTCAGCAGCTGTGTGCCCATGACCGTTACGTTTGCCTGCGGATTCAAACCCATCCAGATGTAGCCAAGCACGACAAGTGTGATCGCAACCACGGTTGCCCAGAACTGGAAAAGGGCAAGCGGGTAGCTCCAGACCTCTGTCTCCGATTCCTCGGGGACCACATAGTAGGTTGCCCCCATGAGTCCTGCCAGCAGCCAGACAACAAGAGCATTAATGTGCAGCGTGCGGATGGTGTTGAAGTTCAGGATGAAGATGTCAGGCCTGATGAACTGGATCGCCGCGATGATCCCGACCAGAACCTGGACAAGAAACAGGACGACGGCGAACGTGTAAAAGTACTGCGCGATCTTCTGACTTTGATATTTGACGGTCATTGTATCACCTCGATTGATAATGCCCCTCACCTTTGCCTTCCTCTCCCCCTGGGGGAGAGGATAAGAGGAGAGGGGAGGTTATTTTAACGTAACGAGATAAGCTGCCAGTGATTTCAGGTCATCATCGGACATGCCGGCGTAGGGCGGCATCGCCGAGGTCGGCACGACCGACCGGGGGTTCTTCAGGTGCTTCACATGCCATTCCACGTCCTTCCCAGTCGAGCCGACTCGCGTCAGGTCGGGCCCGCTGGTGCCGCCGATGCCGTTGATGCTGTGGCAGTTCGAACATCCCTGGGACTGGTAGGCCTGCTGGCCCCGGGATTGCGACTGTCCGCCGACGCCTGCCGCAGCGGCTAGAATGGGCTTGGGCGGCCATCCATTGGTGTTGATCTTCGAAATCCAGGTGAGGAAGGCGACAAGCTCATCGGCTTCCTGCGAACTGATCCCCAGCTTCGGCATGGCCGCGCTTGGCTTCACACCGCGGGGGTCCATCAGGAACTGCTTCAGGTATCCGGCGGGCTTCCGTTCCACGACCTTCGTCATGTCGGGCGCGAAGTAGGACCCGTTGCCCAGGATGGTATGGCACCCGATGCAGTCATACTTCTGCCAGACCATCTTGCCGGCATCCACTTCTTTCGTGACCTCCGGGGCCCTGCCGTCGATCTGTTTCATCGTGTCGACGGTGAGTCCGAGGAAGATCACGAAAAAGAAGAGGCTGCCGAAAATGAAAAGATTTCGTGCTGCCTTGTTGCTCATATGCACCTCCTGCACATAGGATGAGTACCGTTGAAGGCAAGCATAACGAATGGGGTCGGCGAGCGGTATGATATGCGTCATAGGTCGGGCAATTTCTGTCGAGTCCGTCTGTGTCGGTTGTGGTACGCGCACGGACGGATGCCATCGAAATGATGGATGTTTCCCAGTTTTCCCTTGACTTTGAATGGGTTCTGAACGTAATATATGCACTTGCCCTATCGGTAAAATCCACCTGCGGAGCCCGGCCTTATCATGAACCTGACCTTCTTTTTTGCAGCCATAGCGTTCTACATCATCGCGACCGCAGGGTACCTCATCTTCTTTGTCCAGCCCGAACGGAAGCCCATCGCGTCGGCGGCGCTCTGGGCGGCCTTCCTGGGGTTTGGTGCGCACTTCATCTATTTCAGCCTGCGCTGGTCCGAGAGCGGCCGCATCCCGGTCACGAACTTCTTCGAGGCCATCAGCGCCTTCGGCATGGGCATCGTTCTGGTCTTCCTCATCATGGAGCTGCGCTACCGCATCCCCGCGCTCGGCGCGTTCATGCTTCCGCTCGTGCTGTTGCTCATGGCCCCGGCGGCGATCACCTCGCGGGAGATCGCAGGGCTGAACCCCATCCTCAAGAGCGTCTGGCTGGGGATCCACACGAGCCTCGCTCTGCTCGGCGACGCGGCCTTCGCCTTCGCCTTCATCGTCTCGGTCATGTACTTGCTCCAGGAACGGCAGCTTAAGCACAAGCACCTGGGCGCCATCTTTCATCGCTTGCCGCCCCTGGATGTGATGGACACCATCAGCTACCGCGCGCTGTCCTTCGGCTGGCCGCTCTTCACGCTCGGCATGATCACGGGTTCCATCTGGGCCGAGAGCGCGTGGGGGTCCTATTGGAGCTGGCAGCCCAAGGAGACCGCATCGCTGCTCGTGTGGCTGATCTATCTCGCGTTGCTGCATCTCCGCACCATCGGATGGCGGGGAAGGAAGATGGCCTGGCTGTCCATAGCCGGGTTCGTCTTCGTGCTGGTCAGCTTCTTCGTGGTGAGCAGGATCGGTGTCGGAAAGCATACGTTTTAGCTTATTCGGATCGTAAAGGCTCGGCGCCGTTCGCCGAAGCGTATTGAAGAGAACAGAGAGCAGCCGGGATGCAAACAGACTTTCTTTTCCCGGTGTCCGTGGTGAACGCGGTGGTCATTACTGGTATTTGAAAGCTTCAAAACTCAGTTGGTGATGTCGTGCAGGTACGAACTTATCCGTTAGCAGGGTAAATCATGGGAATCGTCGTCGTTGGTCTCAGCCATAAATCAGCGCCCATCGAGGTCCGGGAGAAGCTTTACTTCCCCGAGGAAACGCTCCCGGCAGCGCTCGGCAAGCTCATGTCCTACGAGGGCATTCGGGAAAGCCTCATCATCTCGACGTGCAACCGCGTTGAGATCTACGCTTCGGTGGAGGAAAGCGCGAAGGGCATCGACCGCATCAAGCAGTTCATCACGGAATATCACAACATCCCCCGGGAAGCCCTCGAAGGATCGCTGTATGTCTATCCCGATGCCCAGGGCGTTCGCCACACCTTCCGCGTGGCATCGAGCCTCGACTCCCTGGTGCTCGGCGAGGCGCAGATCCTGGGCCAGCTCAAGGACGCCTTCGATATTGCTCTCAAAGCCAAGACCACCAGCACCATCCTGAACAAGCTCATCAAGAAGTCCATTTCCGTGGCGAAACGGGTACGAACCGAGACCCGGCTCGCCGAGGGCGCAGTGTCCATCAGTTCCGCTGCCGTGGAACTGGCGAAAAAGATCTTCGGCGACCTCACCGGAAAGACGGTCATGCTCCTGGGCGCCGGCGAGATGGCCGAACTGGCCGCCCAGCACCTGCTGGGCAATGGCGTCAAGAACATCATGGTGGCGAACCGTACCTTCGAGCGGGCCGAGGAGCTTGCCAAGGAGTTCAAGGGTGACGCCATCCGGTTCGAGCATTTTCCCGACGCCCTGGTGATGGTTGACATCCTCATATGCGCCACCGGAGCATCGCAATATGTCGTGAAACGCGACATGGTGCAGAAGGTCATCAAGGACCGTCGCCACAAGCCCATCTTCATGATCGACATCTCGAACCCCCGGAACATCGATCCCGAGGTCGACAAGGTCGACAACGTGTACCTCTACGATATCGACGACCTCCAGAGCAAGGTCGACGTGAACACCGAGGGCAGGGCGAAGGAGGCGGAGCGGGCCGAAGAGATCGTAACCCAGGAGGTGGAGACCTACCTCAAGTGGGAGCGGGGCCTCGATGCCGTGCCGACCATTGTGGACCTGCGGGAGAAGGTGGAGGACATCCGGAAGCGCGAGCTCGAGAAGACCCTTGGTTCGCTGAACGGCATCTCCGAGGACCAGAAGAGGGCTGTGGACATCATGTCCCAGGCTATCGTGAACAAACTGCTGCATGCGCCGCTCGTGGTTCTCAAGCAGGCTGCCGCCAGCACGGACAGCGGCGACGCCACGCTGGCTATCGCCCGCAGGCTCTTCAACCTGGACAAGGAATTGAAGCGGCCCGAGCATGGCAAGGTGTCCGAACTGAAGGAAGAAAAGACGCCGGCGACTCCCGTGACGCGGAAGGATGTCTGTTAGGAACGTCATCAGGTCCTTCTGTAACTACAGATGAACACGGATGACTTTCGGTTTTCTTTTGTTTGTGCAATTCAAGTATAGAAGGTTTCCTCTGCGTCCTCTGCAGTAAAAAAGATTTCAAAAGGAGCGTTCATTGAGAAGAGAGATCAGGATTGGTTCCCGCGCCAGCGCCCTGGCGCTCTGGCAGGCCGAATGGGTGAAGTCGGAGCTCGAGAAGAAGTACCCCGGCATGACGGTGTCGCTCACGAAAATTAAAACGACAGGAGACAAGATTCTCGATGTCCCGCTTTCCAAGGTGGGCGGCAAGGGGCTCTTCGTGAAGGAGATCGAGGAGGCCATGCTGCGCAACGAGATCGACATCGCTGTGCACAGCATGAAGGACGTGCCAACGTTCTTTCCCGACGGCCTGCACCTGGGCGCCATCACGAAGCGCGAGGATGCACGGGACGCCCTGCTGTCGCGGAACAATGTGAAGTTCAAGGACCTGCCGAAGGGCGCCAATATCGGCACGAGCAGCCTCAGGCGCCAAACGCAGATCATGAACCTGCGGCCCGACTTCGTCATCCACCAGCTCCGGGGCAACGTGGACACCAGACTCCGGAAATTGAAGGAAGGGCAGTACGACGCCATCATCCTTGCGGCGGCAGGTGTGAAGCGGTTGGGACTCGCTGAGAACGTGACCGAGTACATCGATGCCGACGTGAGCATCCCGGCCATCGGGCAGGGCGCGCTGGGCATCGAGTGCCGCGTTGACGATAGGGAGCTGAATGATCTCATCGCCTTCTTCAACCATGCAGACAGCCGGGTTTGCGTGACCGGCGAGCGCGCGCTGCTCAGGCGGCTCGAGGGCGGGTGCCAGGTGCCCATCGCCTGCTACGGCCGGATCAAGAACGGGAAGCTTTCCCTCGTGGGCCTCGTGGGCAGCGTGGACGGGAAACGGATCATCAAGGATTCCCTCGAAGGCCCGCAAGCTGATGCGGAGCGGCTCGGCGTGGAACTCGCAGAGAAGCTCTTGAAGCAGGGCGCCGACGTCATCCTGCGTGAGGTGTACGGCGCGAACGCGGACACCAGCGGCGAAAAACTGCTGGAGAATTAAACAACGCCACCAGGACCTTTGAACCGCCAAGGCGCGAAGGTCGCGAAGGGAAGCCCTTTAGATAGTACCGGGAGAATTTCTTCGCGTACTTTGCGTCTTCGCGGTAAATTTTTTCTTATCTTATGAATCCAACTAAAGGAAAAGTCTACCTCATCGGCGCCGGGCCCGGCGACCCCGGCCTCATCACGGTCAAGGGCCTGGAATGCGTTAAGAAGGCCGACGTGGTGATCTACGATTATCTCGCCAACGAGCGGCTGCTGGAGCACCGCAGGCCTGATGCCGAGCTCATCTACGTGGGCAAGCAGGGAAGCCGTCACACGCTGCCCCAGGACGAGATCAACGGCCTCATCGTCCGGAAGGCGAAAGAGGGCAAGACCGTGGCGAGGCTCAAAGGCGGCGACCCCTTCATCTTCGGAAGGGGCGGGGAGGAGGCCGAGGAGTTGGTCGACAACGGGATCCCCTTCGAGGTGGTTCCCGGCGTCACCGCGGCAACTGCCGTGCCGACCTATGCGGGCATCCCGCTGACCCACCGCGACCACACGGCCAGCGTCGCCTTCGTCACGGGCCACGAGGACCCGACGAAGCCTGAGTCCAAGGTACACTGGGACCGCATTGCCACAGGCATCGGGACGCTCGTGTTCTTCATGGGCATGAAGAACCTCCCGAATATCGTGGACAATCTCGTTTCCCATGGCAGGAGCGCCGACACCCCCATCGCCCTTATCCAGTGGGGCACGCGGACCGACCAGAAGGTCGTGACCGGCACGCTCAAGGACATTGTGCCGAAGGTGAAGGAAGCGAAGCTTGGCCCGCCGGCGATCATTGTCGTAGGCGAGGTCGTCGCGCTCCGGAACAAGCTCAACTGGTTCGAGTCGAAACCGCTCTTCGGCAAGCGCATCGTTGTGACGCGATCCCGCGACCAGGCGAGCGTGTTCGCCGAGGCTCTGATCGACCGGGGGGCAACGCCCATAGAGTTCCCGAGCATCGACGTAGTGCCGCCGGCAAGCTGGGCGGAGCTGGACGCGGCCTTGGACAACCTTGGTACCTATCAGTGGATCATCTTCACCAGCGCCAACGCCATACGGTTCTTTTTCGAACGGCTCCGGTCGCGCGGTATGGACATCCGGTCGCTCCATGGGAATAGCATCTGCGTTGTCGGGCCCAAGACCGCCGAGGCGCTGGGACAGTTCAGTCTCAAGGCGGACCTCATCCCGGCGGAGTTCAAGGCCGAAGGCGTCCTCGCAGCACTGGGTGGAGAACGGGTGAGGGGGAAGAAGTTCCTCGTCCCGCGCGCGAAGGTCGCCCGGGAGCTCATTCCCGACAAGCTCCGGGAAATGGGCGCGGAGGTCACGGTGGCCACGGCCTACGAGAACGTGCGGCCGGCGACGGACGTGGACCGCGTCCGGAAGCTCTTTGCAGAAAAGAAGATCGCCGCCGTGACCTTCACCAGTTCATCAACGGCACACAATTTTGTTGAAATGCTGGGGCAAAAAGAGTATATAAAACTTATGGACGGCGTTGCCGTGGCCTGCATCGGCCCGGTGACGGCGAAGACGGTGGAAGAGTATGGTATGAAGGTGGATATCATGCCGAAGGACTACACTATACCGGCGCTGGTAGAAGCCATGGTTGAGTATTACCAGAAGAAGACCTGAAGGAACTTAGCCGCAGAGTCCGCAAGGGACAGCAGGACCGACCGATCAAGAGTAATTCTCGGTGACCTCGGTGGCAAGGATGAATCATCTCAGTTCATTTATTTAAGGAGAAGTACAATGATAACGATCACTGATGTGGCAGCAGACAAGATCAAGGAGATCCTTAAGGCAGAGGGCATGCCCCAGGCGGGTCTTCGGGTGTTCACGGGCGGCGGCGGCTGCGGCTGCAGCGGACCGCAGTTCGAGATCGCCATCGACGACAAGGCCGGTGACGGCGACACGGTGGTCGAGAACAAGGGAGCCAAGCTCTATGTGGACGCCGAGACCGCCGGCAAACTGGGAAGTGCCGAGCTCGGGTTCATTTCCGACGAGCGCGGAGAGGGCTTCGTGATCGGGTTCCCGAACGGCGCGCCCCAGGGCGGCAGCTGCGGCTGCGGTCCCGAAGGCGGCCCCGCGGAAGGCGGCTGCGGGTCCGGTTCCGGCGGCGGCTGCGCCTGCGGGTAGAAATCGCCCGGATCTTTGAACCGCGAGACGCAAAGGTCGCGAAGGAAGTCCAGGGACCGTCGTCGCAGGTGGTCGGATCGGGCAGTCCTTTGCGGTCTTCGCGTCTTCGCGGTTGATTTGTTTATGATGTAGATCGAGGTGACCTCATGTATTTTCCCCAGTACCGCCCCCGCAGACTGCGGGCCAACGAGACCATCCGGCGCATGGTGCGTGAGACCACGCTCTTGCCCGACAACTTCATCTATCCCCTGTTCGTGACCCACGGCAAGGGCGTGAAGAAGGAGATCAGTTCCATGCCGGGCAACTACCAGCAGTCCATCGACAATCTCGTGAAGGACTGCGAAGAAGTGTACGGCCTTGGCATCCCTGCTGTGATCCTGTTCGGCATCCCGGAGAAGAAGGACGAACTGGGGACTGAGGCGTACTCCGACGAGGGGATCGTCCAGCACGCGATCAAGGCGATCAAGAACAAGCTGCCCGACCTTATGGTGATCACCGACGTCTGCATGTGCGAGTACACCAGCCACGGACATTGCGGCGTCATCAAGAACGGGGTCGTGCAGAACGACGCGACGCTGGAACTGCTCGCGAAGGAAGCGCTCTCCCATGCGAAGGCCGGCGCGGACATGGTCGCCCCGTCGGACATGATGGACGGCCGCGTTGCGGCCATCCGCGACATCCTGGACGACGAGGGGTTCGAGAACACCCCCATCATGTCCTATGCAGCGAAATACGCGTCCGGCTTCTACGGACCGTTCCGCGAGGCAGCGGAATCCACACCCCAGTTCGGCGACCGGCGTTCGTACCAGATGGACCCGCCGAACAGCCGCGAGGCGCTGCGCGAAGTGGAACTTGACATCGAGGAAGGCGCCGACATCGTCATGGTAAAACCCGCCCTGTCGTATCTGGACATCATTTCCCAGGTCAAGCAGGAGTTCAATATGCCGGTGGCGGCGTACAACGTGAGCGGCGAGTTCTCCATGGTCAAGGCCGCGGCCAATCTCGGCTGGATCGACGGCGACCGGGTCATGATGGAGGTCCTTACGTCCATCAAACGCGCAGGCGCGGATATGATCCTGACCTATCACGCCAAGGAAGCGGCATCGCTCCTGAATCGGTAATCACTGACTGCGCAAACTTTCGTCCCTCCTTATCAAATCCCAGCCTTTCTTTCCGCATCATTCTGCAAAATAATGTCTAATAAGAAATAATAGTGCGCTCTACGAATTTCTTCCTATTGATTTCCACTGAAAATCGGCTATCCTTACCACTAACAACGATCGGATCAGTTCATCCCGCATATGCAGATGACCGTTCTACGGTCGTGTTCCTCGTTGCTGTTTCACTGAAGGCCGCATGGCCCTCAGACTCTCATAGAAAGGAGGTAGTGAAGCATGTTAAGATTTCACGGCGGACAATCTGTCGGAAAGGGAACCTACTGGGATCTGTCCAACGGCGAGATGATCGATGCTCACCGGACCACGGCGTTGCCGGGCGGCGAAGACACACATTACATGAAGCTCCCGGTCGCGGGCGTGTTCATCGCGGGGCCGCTCGCAGGCCTGCTGTTCACCTGCGTCATCCCGTTCCTGTTCCTGCTCGTCACCCTGTTGTTCCTGCCCCGCACCATGCACGCTTCCGAGGCGGTCATCTCGGAAGAGGCCAAGGCCTGCCTGGGCTGCCATGCGACGCCCGGCATGTCAACGACCTTCCGGGACAAGAGCACGCTCTCGGTACACGTGTCCGAGAGCCACTTCCAGAACACGGTCCATGGTTTCCTTGCCTGTACGGGCTGCCACAGCGATGTTTCCCTGGACACACACCCCGCCTCGCAGTACGCGAGTAAACGGGAATTCGTGCTCCATGTCGCTGAAGCGTGCAAGTCATGCCATGCCGATGAACAGCTGACGGCCAACCCGATCCACCAGAAGGCCATCACGAAAGCGAACGCGCCGCCCTGTTCAGATTGCCATGGTTCCCATTCCATCAGAAAAGTCCCCACCCAGAAAGAAAAGCTCACTACCACTCAGTACTGCCTCACCTGCCACAAACAGCAGCTCAGCCTTTCCATCAACGGAAAAATGCTCTCACTCGCCATCAGCGAAGCGGGCCTCCGTCACTCGGTCCACAAAGGGCACGGGTGTACCGACTGTCACATCCATTTTTCGAAGCAGGACCATCCGAACCGCCAGTTCACCAGTATTCGCGAAGTATCGATCGCCGGTGCGGAAGCCTGCAAACGATGCCATCTGGACAAGGCGGCCCAGCACCGCGGGAGCGTTCACTTCGACCTGCTCACCAAGGGCAACCGCAATGCCCCCGTATGTTCCGATTGCCATGGCAGCCATGCTGTGGGCCCCAAGGCCCTGGCGCAGACCATGGAAGGGGTGCCCTGCAAGAAGTGCCACAGCGAGATCTTTGCGGCATACCAGGGCAGCGTGCACGGCAAGGCAAGGATGAAGGAGGGCACGGGGGCCCCGATCTGCTCCTCCTGTCACTTTGCCCATGACGTGAAGGCCGCACAGGCGTCCCGATCGCCGAAGGGTGTCTGCCTTGGATGCCACTCAAAGGTCCTGGCAGCGCACAAGGAATGGCTCCCGAACGCCGAAGCGCATTTTGACTCGGTGTCCTGCACGGTGTGCCACGTTTCCGGTGAGTACAAACGCAGCATCTACCTGCGTCTCACCGACGGCGCGTCGGGCGACATGATATCCGATTCCGCCATGCGGGGGGCCATGAAGGACCCGGCTAGGGGACCGGCTAATTCCCGAAATACCCGCCTAGATCCCGAGCAGCTCTGGAAGATCTACCGGGAACTGAACGCCCGGGAACAGAAGGTGAAGATGTCCGGTACCGTGGGCCTCAACGACAGCCATGACGCACATTATCTTGTCCCGAAGGGCAGCGCGGTACGCCAGTGCGAATGGTGCCATACGGCCAATGCCGAGTTCTTCTCCTCCATCTCGCTGGCGGTCAAGGGTGTTGACGGCAGGGAAACGTTCTACAACGTGGACTCCGCAGCGCTCGGATCGATGTTCGTCATGCTGCCCTTGAACCAGTTCTACGCCATCGGCAGCATGCGGCAGCAGGTCTTCGATGTCATGGGAGCACTCATGATCATGGGAGGCCTTGCTGTGCCGGTGCTCCACGGGGGCATCAGGATGCTGACCGCCCGATCCCGTAGAGCGAGGCATCAGGCCGGGCCGGGAAGGGGGACAAGGCCATGAACCAGATATATCTTCACGCGCTGCCGGTACGGGTCTGGCACTGGATCAACGCCGGCAGTTTCTTCGCCCTGATCGCGACCGGGATACAGATCCGGTACCGGGATGCCATCCATCTGACGTCGTTCAAGACGGCCGTCGACGTGCATAACTTCTTCGGCTTCGCGCTGATCCTGAACTTCTGCCTGTGGGCGGTGTACTACCTGCTCTCGGGGAAGCTCAAGGTCTACCTCCCGGACCCCAACCTCAAGAACTTCATCCGGGGCAGTATCCGCCAGGCGCGGTACTATGCCTACGGGATATTCGTCGGGGAGCCGAACCCCCACCATGCAACGCCGGACAGCAAGTTCAATCCCATGCAGCAGGTCGCATACTTCAACATCATGCTCCTGTTCATGCCCATGCAGATCGCAACGGGATTGATGCTGTGGGACATCAAGCTGTTCAGCGGCGGCATAGCCTTTGCCGGCGGGCTCAAGATGGTGGATATGGTCCATTTGTTCCTGTCCATCTTCTTCACGGCCTTCCTGTTCGTTCACATCTACCTGGCGACCCTCGGCCATACGCCCTGGACGCACATCAAGGCGATGTTCACGGGCTATGAGGAGGAGCCGGAAAGCGCGCATTAAAGGCGTTTCCCTTCGTGAGGGGAGGAGCGGGACACCGCTCCTCCCCATTTTTTTGCATCAGCCGTCAGATAGTCCGCCTGCATCGAGGCCACAGCCCTGCCTTCCCCGATACCTGTTTTTCCTCCTGCCGCGACAAGCCGCTTGCAACAAGGATGATTCCTATGCTAATCTATCATCAATACAACTTCATGCCGGAAGGAGCGTGGGAACTATGGCGGAAAAAGATATCATGCAGGAGATCGAGGAGCTGCGGAAGCAGCTGCAGTCGCTTTCAGCGGCCCGGGGGCCGGCTGCACCGCAGGAGCAACCGCTGCAGGAGCCGGCCGCCGAGGCTGGGGGCGAGGCCGGGGCCTGGCTCCGGGACATTATCAAACAGACCGAGGAGCTGATCGGCGGTCTGGACCTGCACTTCAAGGAGGTCCCGGCGAAGACGGCGCTCGTGATCTTTGCGCTCGGCGTGCTGACGGGCAGACTCCTCAGCAGGAGGGGGTAAGGTCATGGATGAGCTCGTAGTGAAACTGCGCCTTCTGGCCAAGGCGGAACTGATCCTGCTGCGCCTCCACCTCCGCCGCACGGTCAAACAGGCGGTGTTCTATATCGTTGCCGCGCTCCTGGCAGTACTGGCCGTAGGTATGCTGAACGTCGCGCTCTATCTGTACCTATCGCCGCCGCTCGAAAGCGCGCGTGCGGCGCTCGTCGTCGCCCTGGTGGATATCGTACTGGCAGCCGTCGTGATCACTGCTGCCGGCCGGATGCTTCTCGGTCCCGAAGCGGACGCAGCGAACGCGCTTCGCGAACTCACAATGAGCGAGCTGGTGTCGGATATTGAGCGCGTGAAAACCCAGATCGCCGATCTGAGCGACGACGTCAAGAAGATACGGTCGGCAGTCACCGGGTTCATGAACCCGGACAGCATCGGCCTTTCCTCGTTGCTCCAATGGCTCCCGGTGCTCCTCGGACTGTTTCGAAGGAAAAAACAGGATGGATAACAGCATTTCCGTTCGTTATCGCTGACTTCGTATTCAAAATCATGACAGAACCCTTTATGCAGTTAACTCGGATCGTGTCGTCCTTCTGTCTGTTCGCCGCACTCCTTCTGGGGACGTCAGCGGCCCGGGCTGCGGAGCAGCAGGCGAAGACCGTGGCCAAGGAAGAACAAATGACCGTTGAGGATGTGATCCCGCTGACCGTCGGGAATCTCCGCGGCCACAAGATGGTGTACAAAGAGGGCTGGTATATCGTGACGTCGAGCCGCAAGGCCTTGGACTTTGCCAAAGATCATTCCATCACCCGTTCGGGCGATGCCCTGGCCGAGGCTGCTGCAGTGCTGCAGGACGCAGCAAGGACTATACGACCAACATCGCGTCGGACGTGAAAGGGGCCATGGAAGGCGGCAAGCGCGTCGTGTCCACCGGAACTGAACTGACAGGCGACATCCTCAAGACGACGCACCGCGCGGGTAAAGCGGAGCTCACTTATGCGTCCGAGACCTTCCACAAGGCAGGGGAATCGTTCATCCAGGGCAACCTGTCGCTGGGGAAAAGGATTGCAGAGGATCGGAAGGAACTGGCAGCACTGCCGGGGAACTATTTCACCGACCTCAAGGACGACTTCAGCAACATCTGGGAGCTCACGAGCACGGCAAACGACAAGTTTGCCGGAAAGATCGAGACCGGCTGGGATAAGGCTTTCGATAAGGCTGCTTGGGAGTTCAAAAAAGAGTACGACCGGTCGGGAGAGTCGCAGAACACTCTATGGCAACCTGCCTGAAACTCGGGAAGCCATGGAAGAACAAAAGTGACGTTTTGTTCATTCCGGAAAAGAGGGGCCTTCCATGAAGCAGATCGATAGCAAGTTCCTTGACGAATTGACAGCAAAGGCCGCCGCTTCCCCGCGAAAACGGGCTCACTACAATCTCCACCCAGTCCTCGAAGATCCGGTCCAGCGGCTCTGTGTGGCCATCGAGCCGGGCACGTACATCAGGCCGCACCGGCATGCCGAACCGTCGACGTGGGAGGTCTTTATCCTCCTCCGTGGTTCGGCGGTGTTCCTGGTCTTCGATGACGCCGGCAAAGTGCAGGAGCGTGTCGCTCTTAAGGCAGGAGGGCCGGTCCAGGCCATTGAGATACCGGTCGACACGTGGCATTCCATCGCTTCGCTCGAGACGGGCACTATCTTCCTCGAAGTGAAACAAGGGCCTTATTCCTCGCCAAAAGGCGGGAATTCAGCTGCTTGGGCCCCGGCCGAGGACGAGACCGAGACTGCCCGATTTGAGGCCTGGTATCGCAGCGCCCGACCAGGGGATGAGCCGCCGGAGATCCGCTAACGAGCACGCAGCGTCTGTTCCTTCCCTTCGCTCATTTCAGAAAAACCTCCCGACATCATCACTTTACCCTTGACAAGTCCATGGGTTACATGGTATTTTTACGCTTCCTAAAACGGGTTCGGTTTATTTTTCAAGGAGGTACAAGCATGTACGCGGTCATTCAAACGGGGGGAAAGCAGTACAAGGTTGCTCCCGGTGATGTGGTGAAGGTTGAGAAGCTCGAGGCCAAGAAGGGCGACACCGTCGAGATCAAGGACGTGTTCATGATCGCTGATGGCGACAAGGTGAGCGTGGGCAAGCCGACCCTGGCATCCGCGATGGTCACCGCCGAGGTCATGGGCGACGTCAAGGGCGAGAAGATCCTGATCTTCAAGCACCGTCGGCGCAAGGGCTACCGGAAGACCAACGGTCACCGCCAGAACTATACCACGCTCAAAGTGAAGGACATCATAGCGTAACGTTGTACGCAATGTGGAGGATTAAGCAATGGCTCATAAAAAAGGCGTCGGCAGTTCAAGGAACGGCAGGGACAGCAATCCGCAGTATCTGGGCGTGAAGCGGTATGGCGGTGAAAAGGTGCTCGCCGGCACGATCATCGTTCGTCAGCGCGGGACCAAGATCCACCCGGGCGCGAACGTCGGCAAGGGGAGCGACGATACGCTCTTCGCCAAGATCAGCGGCGTGATCAAGTTCGAGCGCAAGGATAAGACCCGCAAGCAGGTGAGCGTGTACGCGGTAGCGTAATCGCTCATTCAACGTGTTCTCTCGGAAGGCGGCATCCATTCGATGCCGCCTTTTTTATTCCCTTGAGACTTGCATTTTCAGCAGTATATCTGTATATTTCATTGAAAACATTGTTTAAATCCCTCTTCGCAGCAGCGGCTTCATAAGAGGAAAGAGGGGTACTCGAGCACCGATGTCCAATTTCATCGATCGCGTAAAGATCTACGTCAAGAGCGGCCATGGCGGACCCGGCGTTGTCGCGTTCCGCCGCGAGGCCTACGTGCCTAAGGGTGGACCGAGCGGCGGCGACGGCGGCAAGGGCGGCGACGTGGTCATCGAGGCAGACAAGCAGCTCGGCACGCTGATCGACCTCAAGTACCAGCAGAACTACTGGGCCGAGAAAGGCGAACAGGGGCGCGGCAAACAGCAGACCGGCGCGGACGGCAAGAACATCATCATCCGAGTTCCCGTGGGCACGCTGGTCTGCGACATGGAGACTCGCGAACCCATCGTTGACATGGACGAGGACGGCAAGTGGTACATCCTCGCCAAGGGCGGACGCGGCGGCAAGGGGAATGCGTTTTTTAAATCCGCGACAAACCAGGCGCCGCGCCATGCGCAGCCGGGCGAGCCCGGCGAGGAGTTCACGCTGTTCCTGGAGCTCAAGCTCCTGGCGGACGTTGGTCTTGTGGGGTTCCCGAATGCCGGGAAGTCTACACTCATCTCGCGCATCTCGGCGGCGAAGCCCAAGATCGCCGACTATCCCTTCACGACGCTCACGCCGGTGCTCGGCGTCGTGAAGCCTGAAGGCAGGAAGAGCTTCGTTGTCGCTGATATTCCGGGGCTCATCGAGAACGCACACAAGGGCGCCGGGCTGGGTTTCGAGTTCCTGCGCCATGTGGAGCGGACTTCCATGCTGCTGCACATGGTGGACGTGTCCGGCATCGTGCCGGGCGATCCGGTCGAGAACTTCCAGAAGATCAATAACGAACTGGAGCTCTACAGCCTTGACCTGATGAAGAAGTACATGGCCGTTGCCGCCACCAAGATCGATGCCGCGGTGCCGGAGAACCTCGAGAAGCTGCAGGGGCACTGCGAGAAGGAAGGGTACCGGTTCTTCCCCATCTCGTCGGTTACCGGTGCGGGACTGGACAAATTGATGAACTTCCTCGCCGACAAGGTGGATGCAGCGAGAAAGGTACGGGAACCTGCAACAAAGGGTCGGGAATCCGGGGAGAATGATCAGTAAACGGTAATATCTATAACATCCTATGCAGAAGAACATCCCTATTGATAGAAAGAACATTTATTCCAAGGTCAAGCGGGTCGTCATCAAGGTCGGAAGCGCGGTTTTGACCGGCTCCGGCGAGGGGCTTGACCAGAAGCGCATGGAGCAGCTTGCAGCCGAAGTCGCTTCTATCATGGACCAGGGGCGCGAGGTGATCCTGGTTTCCTCGGGCGCCATTGCGGCCGGCCTGGCAAAGCTCGGCCTCAAAAAGACGAGGGGCATGCCCCTGCCGCTCAAGCAGGCCGCAGCCGCGGTCGGTCAGTCGGGCCTCATGTGGATGTACGAGAAGACCTTCGGCAGCCATGGGAAGAAGGTCGCCCAGGTCCTGCTCACGAGGGAAGACCTGTCGAGCCGGGCGCGGTTCCTGAACGCGCGGAACACCCTTCAGACACTGCTTGAATACGGAGTGGTCCCGGTCATCAACGAGAACGACACCGTGGCCGTAGACGAGATCAAGTTCGGCGACAACGATAACCTGTCGGGCATGGTCGTTCACCTTGCCGATGCCGATCTGCTGGTGATCCTCTCCGATATTGATGGGCTCTACACCGCTGATCCCCGGATCGATCCTTCCGCGGAGCTCATCCCCGTTGTCGAGAAGATCACTGCTGAGATGGAGCGCGGCGCCGGTGATGCCCAGACCTCGGTCGGGACCGGCGGCATGCGGTCCAAGATCATGACGGCGAAAAAGGTGGGAGCCTACGGCGTGCCCATGGTCATCGTCAACGGCAGGAAACACGGCAGTCTGCAGTCCCTGTTCGAGGGCAAGGACATCGGATCCCTGTTCCTCCCCAAAGCGGAACGGAACCGGAGCCGCCAGCACTGGATCGCCTACACGGCCTGTTCGGTAGGAGGCATCGTGGTCGATGACGGTGGACGTGAAGCGCTTGTGCACAAGGGCAAGAGCCTCCTGCCTGGCGGCATCACCCGGATCGAAGGAAGCTTCAAGGCTGGTGACTGCGTGAACTGCTCGGACAACCGGGGGAACGTCTTTGCGCGCGGCCTGACGAAGTATTCATCCGCCGACCTGGAGAAGATCAAGGGCCTCAAGACATCGCAGATCGTGGCGGTGCTCGGGCATAAGGACTATGACGAGGTGATCCACCGTGACGACCTGGTGATCCTTTGAGAGAAGATGAGACACGGACGATCGTATGAGAAGGATCGGGCTGGCATTATGTATAATGTTCCTGAGTTCATCCCTGTCCTACGCGGCGCTCAGGATCTCTGATGTGGCGCCGGCCTTTTCCCTGTCTGATCTGAATGGTGGAACGTTCGTGCTGCGCGATGTCCTGCAGAGCGGTCGCAGGGTGGCTTCGGGTGGCATGGTGCTCTGTTTCTTTGCCACCTGGTGCGGGCCCTGCCGGAAGGAACTGCCGATCCTCAACGGACTGGCTGGAGAACTGAAGGTGAAAGGCGTCGAGGTTGTCATCGTCGACCTGAAAGAGGACCCCGCGGTCGTCAGACGCTTCGCCGGGGCCCTGAGCCTGGACAAGGTGACCGTGCTGAGCGACCGGGACGGTAAGGCGGCCGCTCAGTACCAAGTCCGTTTCCTGCCCACAACATTCTGCATTGGTGCCGACGGCAGGATCAAGGACATGATCTACGGCGAGGTCCGGAGCGCCGATGAGTTCCGGAAGTGCGCGGCGAAGCTTTTCCCATGATCAACATGCGTTCGGTGGAGGGCTGGGAGGCACGCCCTGTAGCTGCTTGTTCTCAGCCCTATCCATCAATGAAGGGCTGAGTCCAGGATTGAAGGCATATCCTACAGATCGTTGCGGGTTGGCGAACGATCAGGATGACGAAACTACCGCGAGGACCGTAGATTTCCTTCAGCGCGCTGAAGGGACCTTCAATCGTCTGTGTTCATCCGCGGTTCCCTATTGGTTTGGAGGTATCCATGGACGTCAAACAGTATGTGACCGAGAAGGCGAAAAAGGCTAAGGCCGCATCACGCGCGCTGGCAACGGTCTCGACGGAGATCAAGAACAACGCGCTGTTCAAGATGGCCGCAGGGCTGGAGCACGAGGCAGCGATGCTTATCTCCGAGAACCGGAAGGACCTCATCGAGGCCGAGAAGAAAGGCCTGTCCAAGGCCATGATCGACCGTCTGACCTTGAGCCCGGACCGCATCAGGGCCATGGCAGACGGGCTCCGCGAGGTCGCTGCCCTGCCCGATCCAGTCGGCGAGATCGTCAGGATGTGGCGCCGGCCCAACGGCATGGAGGTCGGCAGGATGCGCGTGCCCATCGGGCTCATCGGCATCATCTATGAGTCCCGGCCCAACGTGACGGCCGATTCGGCTGCGCTCTGCCTCAAGTCCGGCAACGGCGTGCTGCTTCGGGGCGGGTCTGAGGCGGTGCATTCCAACACATCCATCGTGGACGTCCTGTCGAAGGCGGGCGCCGAGGCGGGCGTCCCCGACGGCGCCATATCGTTCATCGAGAACCCCGACCGTGCCTGCGTCATGGAAATGCTCAAGACGAACCAGTATGTCGACCTCATCATCCCGCGGGGAGGGGAAGGGCTCATCAAGATGGTGTCGGAGAACTCCACCATTCCCGTGATCAAGCATGACAAGGGCGTATGCCACATCTACGTGGACAGCAGCGCGGACCTCGCCATGGCGTCGGACATCTGCTACAATGCCAAGGTCCAGCGTCCAGGCACCTGCAACGCCATGGAGGCCATGCTCGTGCACAAGGCCTTGTCCCGGACGTTCCTGCCCGAGGTCCTGAAGCGCTTCGCAGAAGCCAAGGTGGAGATCCGCGGATGCGCCCGGACGCAGGAGATTATGCCCGGTGTTAAGGCCGCGACGGACCAGGACTGGGATACGGAGTATAATGACCTTATCCTGAACGTGAAGGTGGTGGACAGCATGGAAGAGGCTATGGACCACATTGCGGCCCACGGTTCCCAGCACTCCGAGGCCATCGTGACAAGCGACTACCAGCGGTCGCGGCGGTTCGTGCGGGAAGTGGACGCCTCGGCCGTATTCGTGAACGCCTCGACGCGGCTGAACGACGGGTTCGAGTTCGGCCTGGGCGCCGAGATTGGCATCTCGACGACCCGCATTCACGCGCGCGGTCCCATGGGTCTTGAAGAGCTCACCTCCACCAAGTTCATCGTGCTCGGAAGCGGGCAGATACGAAAATAGTAATTTCACGCAGAGGTCTCAGAGGGCGCTGAGGACGGCAAGGGTTGGTTATTAAACCTGCATCAAGCTCTGCGATCTCCGCGTTCTCTGCGGTAATATGTCGTCTTAAGGAGAACGCTTGACTCAACGTCTGGGGATTCTCGGCGGGACGTTCAATCCCATCCATCTCGGCCATCTGGCCGCGGCTGAAGAGGTGCGCGACCGGCTGAAGTTCGAAAAGGTCATGTTCATCCCTTCTTTTCTCCCTCCCCACAAGAGCGAGGAGGACATGCCATCGGCTGTTCAGCGGCAGGAAATGGTCCGGCTCGCCATCAAGGGGAACCCTCACTTTACGGTATCCGACATGGAGATCCGTCGCGGCGGC
The DNA here is from genome assembly GCA_963840455.1 of Nitrospirota bacterium. GTDB lineage: Bacteria > Nitrospirota > UBA9217 > UBA9217 > UBA9217 > JAAXXJ01. The sequence continues at coordinate 295,084 of CAWIYV010000007.1, forward strand.
AGGTCCTATACCATCGATACGATTGAGGCGCTGCGCCAAGCGCACATCGGACCGGACCTCTATTTCATCACCGGCCTCGACTCGTTCCTGGAGATAAGGACCTGGAAGGATTGGCAGCGGCTGATGGAACTCTGTTCCTTTGTGGTCCTGTCCCGGGAAGGCTGCCGGTTCCGGGACATCGCGAAGCTTGGGTTCCTGAGCGCACCGGAGCACGACCTCGCCGCGCTCGACGGACGGGAGAAGGAACAAGTGGTGATCAGGACGGGGAACATGCGCGTCCACCTCGAGCGGGTGCCCTTCTACGATATCTCGTCAACGGACATCCGCACGCGCATCCGCTCGGGACGGAGCATCAAATACCACTTGCCTGAAGCGGTCGAACACTATATAATTGAAAATAAATTATATGCTTAGCGCATTGGAGACCGCGCTGCTTGCGGCGGAAGCAGCGGATGGGAAAAAAGCCTATGACCTTTTGGTCCTGGACCTTAAGGGCCTGACGAGCATTGCAGATTACTTTGTGATCTGTTCGGCAAGCAGCACGACCCAGGTGGGGGCCATCGCCGACGGTATCGGACATGCGCTTGCGAGCGAGGATATCCGGCCGTCCCACATTGAGGGCGGTGCAGAGGCAACCTGGCTGCTCATGGACTATGGCGACGTGGTCGTGCACATATTCGATGAACCGGCCCGTTCCTATTACAGCCTCGACCGGCTCTGGGGAGATGCACCTCGAGTCCCGGTCCGTCTGAAGGCGCCTGCCCTGCATGGCGCAGCCTCGTGAAACTCAGCATCATCTGCATGGGCAGGACAAGGGAGCGGTTCATCCAGGACGGGATCGAGAAGTACTTGCGGTATCTGAAACCCTACGCCCCGGCGGAACTGAAAGTGCTCCGGCAAGAGAAGGTCGAAGACCTCAGGGATGCTCCTCGCATCCGCAAACTTGAGGCTGCAAAGATCACAAAAGCCCTTTCGCCGGGAGCATATGTTGTGGCCCTGGATGAACGGGGCAGGGAATTCACCTCCCACGAGTTCGCGGCATTCATGGATAAGGCGCTGGAGAAGGGCACCCGGGAAATATCCTTCGTGCTCGGTGGCGCCATGGGGCTAGACGAGTCGGTGACCGGGAAGGCAGATACAGTGCTTGCGCTTTCCCGCTGGACTCTGACCCACGAGATGGCCCGGTTGGTGCTCCTCGAACAGCTCTACCGGGCCTTCACGATCATCAAAGGCAAGACGTATCACTATTGATGCCGCGTTGCCGCAGAGACCGCGAATACACCATGGTGGCCGTGACCCGGGAGCAGGATCCGAAGCTTTGATCTGAGAACAACAGCTATTCCTGAGAAAGGACGGGGGATGCGATACGTCATTACGGTACTGGTGATCCTGACGGCGGTGTTCGTTCTGCTGATCGTCGAGTTCAATCAGGGAATGGTCACGGTCAACCTTACCCCGTCCAAGGCCACGGAAATCTCCAAAGCGTCCTTCTTCCTCATTTCCCTCCTGACCGGTGCGAGCCTTGTCTTATTATTGTATCTCATGCGGGACATCCGACGGTTCCTGCGCGGCCTCCGGGTCCAGCGGGAACAGAAGAAACGCGCGAAAGTCCAAGAGCTCTACACAAAAGGTCTGAATGCGCTTCTGGCCAAACGGAATCCCGAGGCGCTCGCGTTCTTTCAGCGGGTCCTGAGCCTGGATCCGAACCACGTGGACACGCTCCTCCGCATGGGGATCACGCAGCTGCGCGAGAAGAACTTACAGGAGGCCGTGCGGCTCCATCTCAAGGCGTGGAACCTCGACCGGCACAACCAAGAGGTGATGTTCTCCCTCGCAGCTGATTACGAGGAATCGAAACGCTTCGATGAGGCCATCAAGATGTACCGGGAGATCCTCGACAAGGACCATTCGAACATCACGGCGCTCATCCGGCTCCGGGACCTGTACCACCGGCTGAACCATTGGGAAGAGCTGAACGAAACGCAGGGCCGTCTCCTCGCCAACCCTCTTGGCGCGCAGGAACTCGATATCGAGCACAGGAAGCTGATCGGTTTCAAGTATGAGCTGGGCCGTTCGCATCTGGAGGCTGGTGATCTTGAGCGCGCAAAGAAGGTCTTCCGTGGCGTGATCAAGCTGGACAAGGATTTCGTCCCCGCGTACCTGGGGCTCGGCGAGGTCATGCTTGAAGAGGGAAAACCGAGAGAGGCAGGCGAACTATGGGAAAAGGCTTACAAGCTGACGTCATCGATCCTGCTGCTGCACCGCCTCGAGGACCTGTACCTCAAACAAGGGGAACCGGGGAGTGCCATTGAGATCTACAAGAAGGCGGTGACGTGGAAACCGCAGGACACGGGCCTCAAGTTCTTCCTGGGAAAATTGTATTACCGGCTCGAGATGGTCGACGAAGCCTTTGATACGCTCACCTCCGTTGACTGGGGCGACCGGGAGTATCCTGACGTGCACAAGCTCCTGGGAAATATCTACCTGCGGCGAGGTTCGCTGGGGCTCGCTGCATCGGAGTTCAAAAAGGCCCTACGCTTCAAGAAGCAGGTGATCGTACCGTACTTCTGCTCGAACTGCCAGTACAACACGACCGAATGGTCGGGCCGCTGCCCCAACTGCGGCAAATGGAACACCTTTGGCGTCAACCTAGAAAAAAGCAACTGACAGGGCAGGCGGAAAAAATTTAGAAAGCCAGAAGGCAGAGGTCAGATGCCGCCGTGGGGATCTGACATCCGCATTCTGGCTCTTTCATTGTGAGGGAGCGTTCATGGCGAACAGGCCGGTCATCCTTATCGTCCTCGATGGATGGGGCATCAACATGCATAAGGAGGGGAATGCTGTCGCCGTGGCGAGTGCTCCGATCTATAACAGCCTGATCCGGGACCATCCCCATACCGCGCTGCAGGCTTCGGGGGAACACGTGGGGCTGCCCGAAGGCCAGATGGGGAACTCCGAGGTGGGGCATCTGAACCTCGGGGCGGGCCGGATCGTCTATCAGGACATCACGCGCATCACCAAGTCGATCCGGGATGGGGACTTTGCCCGGAATCCTGCGCTGATCTCCGCCATGGAGACGGCTAAAAAGAACCATGCATCGCTTCACCTCATGGGACTCCTGTCCGACGGCGGCGTGCACAGCCACATTGATCATATCTTCGCAATGTTCGACTTGGCCAAGATACATGGCCTCTCGCGCGTCTTTTTTCACGCATTCCTCGACGGGCGTGACACGCCTCCCTCCAGCGCCCTAGGGTACATCAGTCGGCTTGAACAGCATCTCGCCAAGATCGGCATCGGCAGGATCGCAACGGTCTCCGGCAGGTATTATGCCATGGACCGCGACAAGCGGTGGGAACGCGTACAGAAGGCGCATGAGGCGCTGACGACGGGAGAGGGCATCCGGAAATTCTCCGCCGAAGAGGCCGTCAAGGACAGCTATGAGCACAAGCGGACCGACGAGTTCGTGCTTCCCACGGTCATTCTTGACCACCGGAACAATGCACCCCTGGGCATCATGCGTGATGGTGACGTGACGATCTTTTGCAACTTCCGCTCCGACCGCGCCCGAGAGATCACGCGGACGCTGACGGACCCGGCCTTTGACGGATTCACGCGCCGCGCGTTCCCTAAGCTCGGCGCTTTCGTCTGCCTCACGACCTATGACGAGACTTTCAACCTTCCGGTAGCATATCCCCCGGTGCGGCTCACGCACATCCTGGGTGGAGTGGTGAGCGGCCAGGGAGAGCGGCAGCTCCGCATCGCTGAAACGGAGAAGTACGCCCATGTCACGTTCTTCTTCAACGGCGGTGAACAACGGCCGTTTCCGCTTGAGGACCAGGTCCTGGTCCCGTCTCCCCGGGATGTTGCGACCTATGACCTGAAGCCGGAAATGAGCGCGCGGGAGGTGACGGATGAGCTTGTCAAGCGCATCCTTTCTCGGCAATACCGGTTCATTCTGGTGAACTATGCCAACCCCGATATGGTCGGCCACACGGGGATCATCGCAGCGGCGGTGAAGGCCGTCGAGGTGATCGATGAGTGTCTCGGCAGGGTGCTGAAAGCGGCCCAGGAGGCCGGTTCGACCGTGATGATCACCGCCGACCATGGCAACCTTGAGGTGATGACGGACGCGGGGACCGGCCAGCCCCACACCGCCCATACCACCGACCCGGTGCCGTTCATTCTGGTGGGGGAGAAGGTCGTGCTCAGGGACGACGGTTGCCTGGCTGACGTGGCTCCTACCGTGCTCCGGTCCATGGGTATCGAGCAACCGAAGGAAATGACCGGTAAGTGCCTCATCACATAGGCAGCGGTCCTTAGATTCCCCGTCCCGATCAAGCAATGGCCGGCTATGCGATAGCCCTGTCCGGCAGACATGGATTCGTGGTTTGACTTCTCTTTCGGATTGAATCCAGGAGCGAGCGCATTCCCCGTAGCTTGCTGCGGGGTTAGCAAGCGATTAGAATAAATAGTACACCCTTGAGGATCGAAGATTCCCTGCAGCTTGCTGCAGGGAACTTCAATATCTGGAAGCAACACCCATCGATCATGAGTCTTTTCAGGCGCGCTCTCGATCTTCTCCTCCCCGCACCGTGTTCATTCTGCCGCGCTCCCGTGGCCGATTCAGGGATCCCCCGTTTCTGCAGCCAATGCTGGTTGGAGCTCTCACCCGTCCAAGGACCGGTCTGCCCCTCCTGCGGCAGACCCTTCGGTTCACACGAGTCCCTTACCCACAGCCCGGAGCATGAGTGTTTGACCTGTAGGACGCGCCCTCCCCATTTTGACCAGGCGCTCGCGGCTGGTCTGTTCGAGGGCCCGCTCCGAGAAGCGATCCATGTGTACAAGTACCGACCGGTCAGGTCCCTGGGGAAGCCCCTCGCTGCGTGGATGGCGGAGCAGGTGAGGATGACCGTGCATCTGGACCTGACTATGCCGGTGCCGCTCCATAGAAAAAGGCTCCGACACCGCGGATTCAACCAGGCCCTGATCCTGGCCCACGGCATCAGCGAGCGTTTCTCGGTACCGCTGCTCTATGATAATCTCATGCGGCTCCGCAGCACGAGGCCGCAAGTGGAGCTCTCGGGCCCCGAACGTAGGTCGAACGTGAAAGGTGCTTTCGGTCTGGTCCGTCCCGCAGAGGTCCAGGACAAGCGGATCCTGCTGATCGACGATGTCTTCACGACCGGCGCTACCATGAACGAGTGCGCTAAAGTATTGAAGGAAGCCGGCGCCGCGTCTGTTACGGTCCTGACCCTTGCTCGGACCGTGGAATAGCGTGTGCCAGAACAGGGGTTTTATTGACATTGTCCGGGGCTGATGTTAAGATAGTTCAGTTCCCTGCAGCCAACTGCTGGGAATCTTCGGTCCTCAGGGTCGCATGGCTATGCTGATCCCTCGTTAATCCGGCAGGCCGCGGGAAATGCGCTCGCTCCTGAATTTCTGATAGTTAAGGAACGGACCTCATGTGTCTGAACAGTTGATGAAAACATCTGCAGCGCAGTTCATAATAGCGAACGAGGATGCGGTCCCCAGTCTTTTCGGGGAACTGGACAAGAACCTTCGGCTCATCGAAGAGATGTACGGCGTCCAGGTGAGCGCCCGCGGCAGCAAGGTCCTGATCGAAGGGGAAGGGAAGGCCGTGGCAAGGGTTGAACGGCTGTTCAAGCAGCTTTCAGCCATGATCGACGAAAACGTCATCACGCACAAAGAGGATGTGAGCTCGGCCATCCGGGCTTTTTCCGCAAATCCCGACCTGTCCCTCAAGGAGATATTCCAGGAGACCATCCCTGTATCTCAGCGGAAGCGCCAGGTTGCGGCCAAGAACGAGACCCAGCGGAAATACATCGAATCCATCAAGAAACACGACATCGTCTTCGGCATCGGACCGGCAGGGACCGGCAAGACCTATCTCGCCATGGCCATGGCCGTTTCCGCGCTCCTCCGGCGCGAAGTGAGCAGGATCATCCTCGTCCGTCCGGCCGTCGAGGCCGGGGAGAAGCTCGGGTTCCTGCCCGGCGATGTCGCCGAAAAGGTCAATCCCTACCTCCGGCCGCTCTATGACGCGCTCTACGACATGATCGAGACCGAGAAGGCCAACAAGCTGGTGGAACGCGGCGATATCGAGATCGCGCCGCTTGCGTTCATGCGCGGCCGCACCCTTAATGATTCCTTCATTATCCTCGATGAAGCACAGAACACCACGTCGGAGCAGATGAAGATGTTCCTGACCCGCCTGGGCTTCAACTCCAAGACCGTCATCACCGGCGATATCACACAGATCGACCTGCCGGGGGGCAGGAGCTCCGGTCTTATTGAGGCGCAGAAGATCATCGAGGGCATCGAAGGGATCCAGTTCGTCTACTTCACGAACAAGGACGTCGTGCGTCACAAGCTGGTGCAGCAGATCATTAAAGCATATGAGCGGCACGAGGGACAGCATGGCCAGCAGGGATGAGACCACCTCAAGGCTTCTGCCCAAGACATCACTGCCGGACCAGGAGCGGGAGGAAGGGGCTCCCGGCGTTTCGCGAAAGTCCCGCCTGCTGATCTACTCACTGTCCCTGTTCACGTCGCTCCTTCTGGCCTTCATCCTCCTTCCCCGCGTTCCGCATCTGAAGACCGGCGATATCGCACCCAAGAACATCACCGCGCCGGCTACCCTGTACGTCGAGTATGAGGGGCCGGATCAGACGCTGCTCTTCGCCCGCGTCAACCGCGGCGAGGTGATCGCCGAAGCGGGAAAGAGAATAACGGACAGGTCGGCGGCGATCCTTGCCGAAATTGCCAGGCGTGAGGGCATCGGGAACCGGTTGTACGCGTATGCGGGCCTGACGCTCCTCATCCTGCTCGTATTCTACCTGTTCTACCGCGACGTCAAGCGGTACCGGCCCGCTCTTGCCGGTGACCGACGGAAGATCATCCTGCTGGCGTTCCTGCTCGTCGTCACGATCATTGTATCCCAGTTCTCCCGGACCATCATGCTGCTCATTGCCGACGCCTTCGCGCTCGATGCCGCCACCGTCGGTTTCGCCCTCCCCGTGGCATCAGGGGCCATGCTGGTGAGCCTGCTCTTGGATTTTCATCTGGCGCTGGCGTTCTCCTTCATCGTGAGCCTGCTGATGGGCATGGTTTTTCCGGGCGACCCGTTCATGCCGCTCTTCTATTTCACTACCAGCATCATGGCTGCCCTGCATGTCATCCGGTGCAAGAAGCGGACGGCCGTGATCCGGGCAGGGGGCATGACCGCGCTCGTGAGCTTCGTCGCCATCATCGGCATCGATCTCTATCACGGCCAGTTGGTGGGCCGGGGCCTCTTCGACCTGGGCGCAGGTCTCCTCGGCGCGGCCCTGACGGCGACCATCGTCACCGTGACCCTGCCGTTCTTCGAGGCCGTGTTCGATATCGCCACGGATATCAAGCTCCTGGAGCTGATGGACCCGAACCAGCCGCTCCTCAAGGAACTGGTGTACAAGAGCCCGGGGACGTACCACCATAGCATCGTCATCGGCAACCTGGCAGAGGCCGCGGCCGAGGCGGTCAACGAGAATCCGCTCCTGGCGAGGGTGGGGTCCTATTACCACGACATCGGAAAGGTGCAGAAACCCGAGTACTTCATCGAGAACCAGAGGGTAGATGAGAACAAGCATGACCGTCTGAGCCCCTCGATGAGCAGCCTTATCATCACATCCCATGTCAAGGAAGGTGCGGAAATGGCGAAGCAGCAGAAGCTGCCTTCGGCAATTGTGGACATCATCCGGCAGCACCACGGGAATTCCCTGATCACCTATTTCTACCAGAAGGCCAAAGAGCTCCAGCCCGTCGGGCCGGTAGCCGAGCAGGATTTCCGCTATCCCGGACCCCGCCCGCGGACCAAGGTCGCCGCGATCGTCATGCTGGCCGATGCGGTCGAAGCCGCCTCGCGCACGCTTGTGGAACCTACGCCGCAGCGCATCCAGAGCCTTACCAACAGCGTCATTACCCGGATATTCCTCGACGACCAGCTCAGCATGTGCGACCTCACGCTCAAGGACCTGCGGGAGATCTCGAAAAGCTTCAACATGATCCTGAACGGGATCTTCCATCACCGCATCGATTATCCCGGCGTGGAGTTCTCCGGAGCGAAAAAGCGCAGTGACCATCCTGATAAAAAGCACCCTGAAGAAGCAAAACCCGCCGGCAGCACGCATACGGGCTAGCCTGCGGATGCTCATGGGCTCCGAACGGCTGCCCGATGCTGAGGTGAGCGTTCTGCTGATTGGCGACGGGGCCATGCGCACGCTCAACAGGCGATATCGGGGCAAGGACCGGACCACCGACGTGCTCTCGTTCCCGCTGAGAGAAGGAACGTTTTCCGGCGTCCAACACCAACTTCTGGGGGATATCGTTATTTCCGTTCCAGCCGCGGCGCGTCAGGCGAAGGCAGCCGGTGAAACACTGCTCGATGAGATCGACCGGCTGCTGGTGCACGGCTTCCTGCATCTGCTGGGGTACGACCACGAGCGCGGCGGGGCTGAGGCTCGGCGGATGGAGGCACGCGAACGCCGCCTGCGGGAGACGCTCAAACGGTGAAACCCAAACGCTGGCTGGACAAGGCGAACGTCGCCATCGAAGGCATCATCTACTCCGTCAAAACGCAACGTCACATGCGGTATCACCTGGTTGCGGCGCTCGGCGTTCTCCTGGCGGGCCTTTTAGTAAATATCTCGCGGACCGACTTCATCCTGCTGTCCATGGCAATCGTCCTGGTCCTGGTCGCCGAAATGCTGAACACGGCCCTCGAAGTTGCCGTCGATATGATCGCCGAGGATTATCATCCGAAGGCGAAGATCGCCAAAGACATCGCCGCCGGAGTCGTTCTCGTAGCCTCCGTCGGGGCGCTGATCCTGGCCTATCTGATCCTGTATCCTGCACTTCGCGAAGCATGGCAACAGGGACTCTGTCATCTTCGGAAGGCGCCCCATGACGTCATCGCCTTTGTGTCCCTCGCTGTCGTCGTCATTGCGGTGGTCTTCATCAAGGCCGTTCTGGGCAAAGGCGAACCGCTCCGGGGAGGGATGCCGAGCGGTCACGCGGCGGTATCGTTCTCGATATGGGTCGCGACCATCTACCTTTCCGACTCGTTGCCTATCGTCGCGCTCACGTTCATTCTTGCAGCGATGGTGAGCTGGAGCAGATGGTCATCCGGTGTTCACCAGCCTCGGGAAGTGGTGATCGGCGCGTCTCTGGGAGCGGGCGTTACGTTTTTGCTGTTCCTGCTGTTCGGTTAAGAGCGCCGAAGATTGACTCATGGAATATTTCGGACCGTGTTGAATCTTTCTGGAGCAAAATGCAGGGAATCTTCGGTCCTCAGGACAGTACGTTCGTCCTGATCGCCCGCTAACCCCCAGCAAGCTGCAGGAATGCACCCGATCCTGGAGTCAAGCAGAGACCGGTTCTTGATCGTGATCCTCGGGTAAGGAGTTAACGGTGCTGGACCAGATCCTTGATGAATTGATCACGTCGGTTCGAGGCGCTTCTGCGGCCATATTTGTGGATGGCGACGGCGAGGCCATCGTCCAGGCAGGGGAGACAAAGAAGGACATCAAGCTCCTGGGTGCATGGAAGGAGATCCACCTTGATCGGATCAAGGAAATCACGGGCAGCCTCGGGCTTGGATCAGTGAAGGCCGTCCTCTTCTCGCTTGATGAAGGCAATGAACTGATCGTCCCTGTGGACCCTGACTACTGCCTGATACTATTCATGTCGTCCTATGCCGATATCCTGCATGCTATGACCGAACTGGATAAAGCCATCGTCCTCGTAAAGAAGGACATAGCATGACGGCTGAAAGGCTTGGCGCCTGCGGCTTGACCAGGATTGATGCGGAAAACCGTGATTAAAACAAACCCGGACTAGCCGGGATCAAAGGTGTCTTTCGCAGCAAGCGGAGAACGCAGAGGTAAATCAAAGCCTTTAAGTCTTGGTGTTTAATACGAGATATTTTTAAGCTTTTCTCTGTGCACTTTGCGCCTCGCTTAGAAGCGCCTACTCTTGGCTGTGGAAAAATATGCTTTCCTTCTTGAGAAGAATTTGATTCTTTAATGACTAACCCGCACAAGCCTTAACTAAGACTCTTAGACAGGATTACGACCGCAGGCCAAAGACAACATCATCAATTGGATCGCTCGCTTTGCAATAGCCAGTCAATCCTATTATCCTGTCAAATTCTGACCTGTATGAACGTATTATCCAGGTTGAGCGTTAAAGATACGGTGAATAAGGCCGTGAAGACAGATGAAGTGTCTGTGTAGCGGAAAGGGTGATCGAGGAGTCCTGCTTACATTGTTCGGCCTGCCCCTGCTATATCTCGTCAAAGGTGCCGATCCGGCGCAATCTCTCGTAACGCTGTTTGATCAGTTCGTCGATCGGGACATTCCTGATCTCTGCAAGGTTTCTGACCACCGCTTCCTTCAGGAGCTCCGCGGCCCGCCTCGGATCGCGATGGGCACCGCCGACAGGCTCTTCCACGACCTCATCGATAACCTTCATCTGGAACAGGTCCTGGGCTGTGATCTTGAGCAGCTCGGCAGCCTCACTGGCCTTTGCGCCGTTGTTCCAAAGGATCGCGGCACAGCCTTCGGGCGAGATGACAGAATAGGTGGAGTGTTCCAGCATCAGGATGCGGTCCGCAACGCCTAAGGCCAGCGCACCTCCGCTTCCGCCCTCGCCGATGACCACTGCCATGATGGGGGTCTTGAGCTGGGACATGACCGACAGGTTCCGGGCAATTGATTCACCCTGTCCCCGTTCTTCGGCGCCGATCCCGGGATAGGCGCCCGGCGTATCAATGAACGTGAGGAGGGGCTTGTTGAACCTTTCGGCATACCGCATGAGGCGAAGCGCTTTGCGGTACCCCTCCGGGTTCGGCATGCCGAAGTTGCGGAAGATCTTTTCCTTGGTTGTCCGGCCTTTCTGGTGGCCGATGACCACCAGCGGCATTCCCTCGAGCTTCGCCATGCCGGCAGCGATGGCGGGATCATCAGCAAAGGCCCGGTCGCCGTGCATCTCAAGGAAGTCGGTCAGCATAGCCTCGATGTAGTCAAGGGTATACGGGCGGTTGGGGTGGCGGGATATCTGCGCCTTTTGCCAAGGAGTGATGCGGGAGTATATCTCGGCCCTGAGCTGGTCGGACTTCTTATGGAGCTTGAGGATCTCTTCCTCGAGGTCGATGTTCCCATTGGAGGTGAAGAGGGTCAGTTCCTCGATCTTTTTCTCCAGCTCGGCGATGGGTTTTTCAAAATCCAGATATTCCTGTGGCAAATCCTGCTCCTGATGCATCGAATAGCGTATGAGGCAAAATACCGGAGCGGTTTCCCGGCTCCGGTATCGATTAAGTGTCTTTATTATCTGATATTGAAGGGTCAAAGTCAAGGATGTTTTGGGAACGTGAACTAAAAGAGGGAATAAATTCGATGGTCTTCTCCCACCGGACAGCAACGTGCTAGTTCCTGGAAGGTCTTTGTGCGGACAGCAACAGCGAAGGGATGATTGGAGGAACTAACCGTAGTGAAGATGTTGCAAGTGGTGCCGCTGACCGGGGTCGAACCGGTACGGGGATTTCCCACCCGAGGGATTGAGAGTCGAATGAACGCCTTTAAATTGCTTGTTACTCTACGATTTCAAAAAAAAATCGTTGCCAGTGCTTGGCAGATAGAGTTAGATGGAGACCTGTGGAAAACCTATCTTGACGGGCACAAAATAGGCACGTGTAAAAAGATAAAGTATATTAGGGCCTGGGAGACTAGGCCCTTTTTTTATCCGCTGTTTCTGTCCGCTATTGACATAGGCACTGCATAATCTTAAATGACGAGAACGTTAACTTGACCATCGGTGGTTCCGAAACAATAGCGATCTGACTCCGGGGGCGTTATGGGTCTGTGGCTCATGAAGAAAGTGGAACTCACTAAATGCATCAGTGTCCACGAGACGCATCACGAATGATGCAAAGCTTAATGACCAGGTCAAAGAACAAAGAATTTTGGTCATAATTGTTATTAACATACCCTAATAATACCCCGAAATTGACGTTGACACAGTTTTAGTAATGTGATAATTTTTGTTACTTACTGCGTACTGCTTGCTAACCACTATTCTCTACATCTTCTATTCCGATTTTTTTCTATAAATCGCAGTGAACGGTGTTGCGTTTGTTGTTGCGGATGAATGCAATAATATTTATTGCTGCTCCTATCATTTCTGTCTGTATTTATTTCAAGACATTCGATACATGCTTATTTATGCATGAAGAGGCGAGATCGAGATGATGTTCATGATAAGCCAAAGTGCCGAAGAAACTGTGTCCATCACTACGGAGCATGGTAACGTGTCCGAGCCGGCACAGTATTTCTTAGTGATCACTTGCGGTTTGTTCTTCTGATCTATCACATGACTTTTTCTCATGGGAGATAATTCTATGCAATCAAGTACGCCTCTATCACACAACGACGCTGCCATCCTTCTTCAATTGCTTAACAGGAGCGCTGCCTGCACTGATGAAAAAGATTTTCACCATCTCATGTGCGGAATGAAAGCGCTCATCCCCTATGAGAATGCGTTTGCCGTGCTCGGCAGGAGGGGGCATCTGGGGGATATGGCGTATCACGCCGTAGTGATCAGCTGCCCTATAAGGGGACAGGAAGGGACTCTTGGCTCGTGCGATCATCATGATGCTGTCATGCAGAAGAAGTTTGCTCAATTTCCCGTGCGCCATTGGAAGGATATCTGCCATAGTGATCGACACCAGAAAAATATCGTATCGATATCGTACGATGCGGAGAGAAACTATGGCTTTACCCACGAGGCAAACGATCCGGACGGGATGCAGGGGAGCATGCTCTCTTTGTCAGGGCGGAGCGTGAAGCGAACCAAACGGACAGAAAGCATTTTGTCATTGGCCGTTCCACACCTACACTACGCCCTTGCGCGCGCTCTCCGGCGGAGCCACAGCACAAAGCACAGACTTTCCCCCAAGGAAAAAGAGGTGATCAATTGGTTGAAACAGGGGAAGAGCACCTGGGACATATCAACGCTTCAACGTATCAGCGAGCGGACCGTGAAATTCCACATAGCGAATATCATCCAGAAACTCAATGCATCAAACAGGGCCCATGCCGTGACGATCGCGATCGAGCAGGGGATCGATACTATCATGTAATATGCGGCCTTGTTTGTCTTAACCAGCAGATTTCTCCCTCCAGAACTCCCGCGTATCGACTGCTAGAAACAAAATCCTGACAAAAAAAAATAGTGCTACAAAAATGCAACCTGTACTTTCGGACAGGTGACAGGACTTAACGATTCATGATACTTTTAGGCAAGTTCCCTTTGCGAAGATCATCTAGAAATAGGACTAAATAATAGCAAATTCCATTGGCTGCATGGACTTTCAATCGTAGAGACTGTCATTTTTATATATTACGAATTCTATAGCGAAGCGCAATGTCCAATTCTTCACTCAGTACAATAATCGAGGACAGATCTTTGTACGGTGTCACATTATTTATGGTCAAGAAAGTGGTTTTTTCACGGGAGAACTGAAATATTCACCGAGAATCCTATAACCAACTTGAGGCGAATAATCAGATAATCAAAAGAAATATAAGGATAATTAGTACTAATACTTTAATAGTATATATCTTGCACGTTCAGGTATAAATCATCCAAGTCGCTTTTAACAGTCTTAAGGAACAGCATCATTGCATCACGAATATTCATGTTTTTGGTGGTCGCGCATAATATTCGTGCAGCAACAAGGCTCCTTGCCCTGCAGGCGAAGCAGATAATTGATGAAAGGGGATTACTATGGAAGAGTCGGTCGCGCGGGGTAGAACGAGGGGGAAGGATCCTATAAAACGGTTCAGGGCAACGGCATGGAGAAAGTCATTGCTTCCAGTTATGGTGCTGGCCATCGCTCTGCTTATAGTTGGTAAGCCGGCATCGGCTGAGATCACGATGTCGTTCACACAGCCTGCTTTAGCAACGGGATTTTACCATACCGTGGCTCTGAAAAGTGACGGGACAATAATGGCCTGGGGCTATGACTATTATGGTCAGACCACAGTTCCAGCCGGCCTCACCGGTGTTACCGCTGTAGCTGCAGGTGCGTACCATACGGTAGCTTTGAAAAATGACGGGACAGTGGTGGCCTGGGGTTGGAATAATTACGGTCAGAGTACAGTGCCTGCATTCCTTTCCGGTGTTACAGCAATAGCTGCTGGTGCCTATCATACCGTGGCTCTGAAGAGCGACGGGACCGTCTTGGCCTGGGGCAGGAACCAAAATGGTGAGAGCACCGTCCCTGCTGGTTTATCCGGCGTTATCGCAATATCAGCAGCAGGGTATCATACGTTGGTCCTGAAGAGTGATGGGACCGTCGTGGGATGGGGTTATAACGTAAACGGTGAGAGCACCGTGCCTGCGGATCTCACGGGTGTTACCGCTATCGCAGCAGGGGGGTATCATTCGGTCGCCCTGAAGACCGATGGGACTATTGTCACCTGGGGCAGGAACGTGGAGGGTCAGTGCACCGTGCCTGCAGGCCTTACCGGTGTTGTCGCTATTGCCGCAGGAACGAATCATACGACAGTTCTGAAAAGCGATGGTACCGTCATGGTCTGGGGTGATAATACTTACGGAGAGACCTCTGTGCCAGCGGATCTCACCGGTGTTACCGCTCTTGTGGCAGGAAAAGAGCATACTGTGGCACTGAAGAGCGACGGGACAGCGGTGGCCTGGGGTAGGAACACGTACGGCGAGTGCACCGTGCCTGCTGGCCTTAACCTTATAACGAGATACCGCGTAACGGCAAACACACCGGCCATAGCAGCAGGAGATAGTCATACCGTAGCATTAAAAAGCGACGGGACAGTGGTCGCCTGGGGCAGGAACCAATATGGTGAGAGCACCGTGCCTGAAGGGCTTTCCGGTATTACTGCAGTGGCAGCAGGAGGGTCTCATACCGTGGCCCTGAAGAGCGATGGCACCGTGGCGGCCTGGGGAAACAATGACCAAGGTCAGACCACCGTGCCAGCGGGCCTGATCGATGTTGCCTACATTGCAGCAGGTGGGTCTCATACCGTGGCTCTGAAGAGCGACGGGACCGTCGCGGCCTGGGGCGATAACACTTACGGCGAGAGCGCCGTGCCTATTGGCCTTAGCGGTGTTACCGCAATAGCGGCAGGGGCGCATCATACCTCAGCCCTGAAGAGCGATGGCAACGTGGTCGCCTGGGGCGATAACACTTACGGCCAGAGCGCCGTGCCCATTAGCCTTAGCGATGTTACCGCAATAGCGGCAGGGGCGCATCATACCACGGCCCTGAAAAGCGACGGCACCGTGGTCGCCTGGGGCGATAACCTATATGGCGAGAGCGCCGTGCCTGAGGCCCTCTCAGGAGTCATTGCTATATCCGCGGGAGGGTTTCATACCGTGGCCTTGAAAAGCGACGGAACCATGGTGACCTGGGGCGGCAATGATGAAGGTCAGACCACCGTTCCGGTCGGCCTGACCGGTGTAGTTTACATAGGAGCAGGAGGGTTTCATACCGTGGCCCTGAAGAGCGACGGGACCGTGGCGGCCTGGGGCAGCAATAATCAAGGTCAGACCACCGTTCCAGCGCGTCTTAACCTTGGCTCCGGCCGTATCTCCTGTATCCCAGCCTCGGTGGGCTACAACTCGAGTTCAGCATGCATGATAATGCCGGGTATAGGGTATCAGGTCATAGACGTAAAAGCTGGACCGACCGGAGGAGTCATGAGCTCAGTAGGCGCGGGCACATCCTACACCATAGGCAACATCACTGCTGACATGTTTATAGCGGCAACATTCGGAGCGAATCCGATGTCAGATACCACTCCGCCAACAACAACAGCATCGCCCGCAGAAGGAATGTTTAGCGTTGCCCAGAGCATAACGTTGAGCTGCAATGACGGCAGTGGAAGCGGCTGTAACTCTACTTACTATTGCCTCGGCCCCGGTTGTACCCCCGCAACTTTATACCGTGGGGATTTTACAATAGCAAACTCCACTAATCTGAGGTTCGCCTCTATTGATAATGCCGGGAACGCCGAAACCATAAGAACGCTGACATTCACCATTACCATGGTCAATCCCACATTGAGTGCCACAGCCGGACCAAACGGCAGCATCACCCCGTCTGGCACCTTGACCGTCCCCTCAGGGGGGAATGGAGCATTCACCGTCACGCCGAATGCAGGGTACCGCGTATCTGACGTTCTGATTGACGGGGTGTCAGTAGGCGCGCTGGCCTCGTACACGTTCTCCAACGTCCAGACGGACCACACGATCAGCGCGGCCTTTACCTTGGATGTCTATACCGTCACGGCAACAGCCGAAGTCAACGGTAGCATCACGCCTTCGGGCACGACAACGATGAACAAAGGGGGCAGCCTCACCTACACGATCATCCCGGATGCGGGGTACGATGTGCAAAGCGTGATTGTTGATGGCGCAACCAAGGGTGCAATCACCAGCCACACCTTTGCGAACATCACGGCGAACCACACTATCACCGCCTACTTCAAGGTGAAGACCTTCACCATCACGGCCAGCGCGAGAACAGGGGGGAGCATAACATGGCCCTTGGGCGTTACCACTTTTAACATTGGTGCCAGCCAGACCTACACCGTCACGCCCACGGCAGGGTACCATGTCACTGACGTCCAGGTTGACGGGGTGTCAGTCGGCGCGGTGACCACGTATACCTTTACGAACATCACGAGCGACCACACCATTGCGGCGACGTTTGGATTGAATCCATCGTACCCCATCACCGCCAGCGCAGGAGCGAACGGCACCTTGTCGCCGTCGGGCAACGTGTCTGTGGTGGGCGGCACCAGCAAGACATTCACCATGACACCAAATGCGGGGTACCGCGTGGATGACGTTCTGGTTGACGGGGCATCAGTAGGTGCGGTTACCTCGTATACGTTTTCCAGCGTCCAGACGGACCACACGATCAGCGCGACCTTTACATTGGATGTCTATACCGTTACGGCCGCGGCCGACGTCAACGGTAGTATCACGCCGTCGGGCGCAATAACGGTGAACAAGGGGGACAACCTCACCTACACGATCACCGCCAATGCAGGGTACGATGTGCAGAACGTGATCGTTGACGGCGCAAGTAAGGGTGCGATAACCAGCTACACCTTTGCGAACATTACGGCGAACCACACCATCAACGCATACTTCAAGGTGAAGACGTATACCATCACGCCTAGTATAGGAACAGGGGGGAGCATATCGCCGTTGGGCATTACCACTGTGAACATTGGTGCCAGCCAGACCTACACCATCACACCCATGGCAGGATATCATATTATGGATGTCCTGATTGATGGGGTGTCCGTCGGTGCGGCGGCCACATATGCCTTTACGAATGTCACGAGCAACCATACGATTGCGGCGATATTTGAAGCGAATCCATCGTACACCATAACGGCCAGTGCGGGAGCGAACGGCGCCTTATCGCCGTCGGGCAATGTGTCAGTGTTGGGCGGCACCAACCGGATATTCACCGTCACGCCGAATGCGGGGTATCGCGTGGTCGATGTGACCGTTGATGGAACATCCGCCGGCCCGTTGACGTCATATACCTTTGCCAATATAACACAGGACCACTCCATCTCGGCAACATTTACCCTGATACTGTACTACAACATCACTGCCAGTGCGGGGCCGAATGGTAGCATATCGCCGACAGGCACGGCATCCGTGCCGGAGTTCACAAACCGGACCTACACTATCACGCCGGATGCGGGGTACCGCGTAGCCGACGTACTGGTTGACGGGGTATCAGTAGGAGCGCCGACCTCGTACACCTTCTACAACGTCCAAACGCCCCACACGATCAGCGCGGCCTTTACCCTGGATGTCTATACCGTTACGGCAGCAGCCGACGTCAACGGCAGCATCACGCCGTTGGGTACGACCACAGTGAACAGTGGGAATAGTCAGACCTATACGATTGCGCCGAATCAAGGATACCAGGTGCTGAGCGTGTTAGTTGACGGCGCGAACAAAGGTGCAATAACCAGCTACACCTTTGCGAACATCACGGCGAACCACACCATCAACGCCTATTTCAAGGTGCTTACCTATACCATCACGGCCAGTGCAGGTACAGGAGGGAGCATATCGCCGTTGGGCACTACCACGGTGAATATTGGTGCCAGCCAGACCTACACCATCACACCCACGGCAGGATATCATATTATGGATGTCCTGGTTGATGGCGTGTCCGTCGGTGCCGTGGCTACGTATACCTTCACGAACGTAACGGCGAGCCACACGATCGCGGCTATTTTTGCAGCGAACTCATCGTACATCATCACGGCCAGCGCCGGAGCGAACGGGACCATATCCCCGGGCACGGTGACAGTACTGGGCGGCGCAAACCAGAAATTCACCATCGCCGCTGCCACAGGGTACCGCGTGGCTGATGTTCTGGTGGATGGCGTATCAGTGGGTGCGCGGACCTCGTACACGTTTTATAGTATTCAGGTGGACCACACGATCAGTGCCTCCTTCACGCTCGATGTCTATACCATCACGGCCGCAGCGGACATGAACGGGAGCATTACGCCATCGGGCACGTTGACGGTGAACAAAGGCGCCAGTCAGACCTACACAATCACACCTGCTGCAGGTAGGCAGGTGCGGAGCGTGATCGTTGACGGGGCGAACAGGGGTGCAATAACCAGCTTTACCTTTACGAACATCACGGCGAACCGCACCATCAACGCATACTTCAAGTAATGTCCTGATGGCGCAATAAAATAGAGACGGCCGGACATGAACTGTCCGGCCTTATTTTACCGTTAAGAGCATATCCCCTTCGTATATAGTATATACACCATTCCATAAGTGAGAAAACAGCCCAAGTGAGGAAAACCATTTCCATCTACCTGTACTTATCACGGGCACAAGTGATTGTAGCGCGGGGGAACATAAAAGCGGCAGTCTGTAACTCTGTAAGATGTAAGGGTGATCTGGTGCCGCTGACCGGGGTCGAACCGGTACGGGAGTTGCGCCCGAGGGATTTTAAAACGATAAACACTGATTTAGTGATTTTCTATTAGCCCTTGAAATCATGGATATATTCTTTGATCTAAGGGCTTTTCTCGTTTCAAGACCTTGGTTACTATTTGGCGGGTTTTGTGAGGTTTTCTATCCGCTCGGGCATAGTTCGGGCATAAGGGAGTGGGGAGGGCGGGATTGACAAAATTGATGCTTATGAGTTTTGGTAAGTAAATTAAATTATACATAAAGCAAAAGATAATTTTCTCCCGCTTTTCTCAAATTGGATAACTCACTTAGGTTAACGAGAAATGGACAAAAAAGGTGAAAATCTCTGAGTGAGAGAGCAATGTAAATGAAGATATGACTCGTAACCTTAAAAAAGCCTTGCCTCATAAGAGGTAAGGCCAATTCTGTTATTATTATTTCTTAAATTAGTATAAAATTACTGCTTTATCAAATCAATACTGTCTTCACTGACTTTATTGAAACTGAAAACATCATCATATTCGGTGACATTCCCCACAAGGTGACCCGACGCATTTATGCTTAATGCACCAATTGCTTTATAGGTAACCCAACGATAATAATAATAACAAGATATCATGCCATTATCACCTATCCTGCCCGAAACAGTACCAGATTCATTATCTGAGTTAACAACACTTCCAGTTACATTCCCACTTTCTGAAATTGTAATATCCAAAGTTCCAGTCACATATGTGGTATCAACCCATGCGCCTTTCCAATGGCCAGCATAAGGTGAAGGAGTTGAAGGTGAACTACTATCACCGCCACAACCGATAAAGACGCTTGCTACTAACAAAAAAATAAAAAAGGCCGATAGACTTCTGGTCCTAAACATAGCATCACCTTCGGACAATGTAGAACATTATTTTACTAATTATATCAAAAAAGACATAAGGCACGTTTTTTACCTCAATTTGTCAAGAAAATGGTAATAGAGTGCCCAGGAGGCATTCCACTTGCGGCAATACAGGGCAGACAGATCACGGGTGAGCTGATATCGCGAGTCATTGAAAAAGTGGTGCCGCTGACCGGGGTCGAACCGGTACGACAGTTTCCCGTCGAGGGATTTTAAGTCCCTTGCGTCTGCCAATTCCGCCACAGCGGCCTGTGGTGACAGGACAGGGAAATAATCGGGGAAACTACGAGCTTTGTCAAGGAAATTTGTCGGTCGAGGGATATTTCCCAGTCTCGGGAAGCTGCTCTGGCTATTGCATTCCCGCGAGGTAATCGGCGAGAGCGTTGATGTCCCGTTCCGAAAGACGGGTACCGAAGGCCGGCATATCGGTGCTGGGATTATGGGATTTTGGGTCTTTGATCTGCTGGACGATATATTCCCGCGAGCGTCTGCTGCCGACGCTCGTGAGGTTGGGGCCGCTCGAGCCGCCCTCGCCGTTGATGGTATGGCATTCAATGCATTTTCCGTTATGGAAAAGCTGCGAGCCGCGAGACTCGCATCCCGTAAACATGATCAGGGAGAGGAAAGGGACGGCAATCCACGTAAGGGCGGTTCTCTGCTTCGTTGTCACAGGCACCTCAAAAAAAGGGGAAGTACCGCACGTCGACGGTCCCTCCCGAAATTAATTCAACCGCTTATTTATTCCCTACTCCATCGTGATCGCCTGGACCGGGCAACTGTCAACCGACTGCTGGCAGTCGCAGGTGTCGCAGGCATTGGGGTCCTTCACCCATGCCTTGTCGTCCTTCAACTCGTAGACCTTGGGGCAAAGCTCCGAACAGAGCCCGCATCCGATGCAAAGGTCCATGTTTACCACAGGGATTGCCATGTTCATCCTTCCTTTCCGGGATAATATCGCCTGTTAAGATATTACCCAATCAGGGATTTTGTTTCAAGCTTAAAGTAGCGCAGCCGCTCGCTTTCTTCCATGATGCAAATCATACTGGTGTGGAGCGGGAGCTTCGGATCATCCCTTTTCCATCGCCGCGGCTACTGCATCGACGACCATCGCTGCGGTGATCTTTACCATGCATTCTAAATATGCCGGATTGCTGCAGGTGCGGCTTCGACAGGGGACGCAAGCTACACCTGCGGCCTGGATGACGCGGTGGCCGTTTCCGACCGGTCCGGTGCGTGCCGGGTCAGCGGCGCCGAAGAGGGCGACGACCTTCGTTCCGACCGCGGTCGCAAGGTGGAGAGGGCCGGTATCTCCGCTTACCAGGACGCTGCATTTTTCGAGGACCGCGCCGAGCTGGAGCAGGGAGGTCCTGCCGGCAAGCGAAAAGGGTTTGGTGCGGCTCAGGGTACGGATCTCCTCGGCAAGGGGGATATCATCAGGTCCGCCGACGATAACCACTTTGCCTGCGAGCTTCCCGGCGATCATATCCGCCAGCTCCGCGAAGCGGGCCGCAGGCCAGCGGTTCACCGCATGGGTCGCACCAGGGTTCAGCGCGACGACGGGAGCTCCCTCCAGACCGCGGGAGGAAAAAAGTTCTCGTGCAGAGGCCCGTGACGCATCGTCGAGAATGAGTTCGAGGCCCGTGTCTGTGGGGGATATGCCGAGGGGGGCCAGGGTCTCCAGGTAGTTCACCACCGCATGGACGGTCCTATCCTTCGCCTTGTGGTACACCAGCACGCGGCAGGGAAAAGCAGCCGATGCGAGGAACCATGCTTTCAGATTGCTGCGCTGGAAGTTCAAGACGAGATCGTAGCGCCTGCTATGGAGCATCCGCCAGAGCTCGCTCTGCGCAGAGATGGATCGGTGCAGGCCCGAGCGGTCGAAGACGATTGTTTGGCTGACACGGGGGTCGTTCCTGAAGAGCGCAGCGGTGGCCTCGGATCCCACCAGGATGGTGATCAGGGCACCCGGCGCGTATTGCTTGAGGGCGCGTATGACGGGTGTCATCTGGAGAAGGTCTCCCACAGCCCCGGGCTTCATGACCAGGATGTTCCGGTATGGTTCGCGCACGTTCTGCATACGGTCTGCGACGAATCATAGTATAAAACCGGCAAGCCCGCAACAGGAATCAGTGCATGTCTCCGGCCGCTATGGCCATGAGAAGTAAAAAGAACTTTACAAAATAACTGCTTTCCCCTATTATGGGTGACGATGAACTCTTGGAATTTATTCTTGTTTTCCCGAGAGATGCGGCTACCAAACCGGGTATTTGCGCTCATTCTTGGCGCTATCTGCTTTGCGGGACCGGGCCTTGCCTCGGAACGGTCAGATCAGCAAACGACAAAGGTCCATCATCCGTTCCATCCCGGGGAGAAACTTACCTATAACATCAGCTGGTCCAACGTGTTCTCGGCAGGTACCGCGGTCATGGAGGTCAAGAAAGAGAAGGCCGATGATGGCCGGGATGTCCTTCGGTTCGTCTCCACGGCCCGCACCACCGGCATGGTGGACAGTGTCTATCCGGTACGCGACACTATCCAGAGCGTCTTCGATCCCCGGATCATGATGAGCCTCTCCTACAGCTTGAACCAGAGCCACGGCAAACGGAAAAGGAAACGGGAACTGGTCTTCGATCACGGGAACAAGAAGGTCACGGTCACCGATGACGGTAAACAGGAGATCCTTGACGTTCCGGGGAACGTCCAGGACGCGCTCTCTTCGCTGTACTATGTCCGGACCCTCGAAGAGTTCATCACGGGCAAGCCCATCGTCGTTACAGTCCATGATAGCGGCAAGACATGGACCGTTGAGGTCCATGTACTGGGCAGGGAGAAGATCAAGACCCCTGCTGGGGAGTTCAACACCATCAAGATCAAGACCTATCCCAAGTATGAAGGGGTCTTCCTGAACAAGGGCGAGATATTCATCTGGCTTACGGACGACAGCAGAAAGGTCCCGGTGCTTATGAAAAGCACGATTACCATCGGATCCATCGTTTCCATGCTGACGGACATGAAACTGGGAGACGACGTGCAATGACCATGTCTGGTGATTCGAAGAAACTCGCGAAGATCATCGACTTCTTCCCGAAGACCCGCATCCTTGTTGTGGGGGATGTGATGATGGACCATTATGTCTGGGGAAACGTTTCCCGCATATCGCCCGAGGCGCCGGTTCCGGTGGTGAACGTGACCCGGGAGACTGTGCTCCTCGGCGCGGCTGCGAACGTGGTGAACAACATCCGGGCACTCGGCGGTGAGGTCGGCATCTGCGGCGTCATCGGCCACGACGAAGCCGGTAAACAGCTCCAGCATCTTCTGCACGCACAGGAGATCCCCACCGACGGCCTCATCGTTGAGCCGGGCAGGTCCACGACGATCAAGACCCGCGTCATTGCCCACCATCAGCAGGTGGTCCGCGTCGACCGGGAGACCCGGGAAGGCATCTCCCGGGAGACGCACCGCAGGATCTTCGGACACGTCGCAGAGCGGGCTGGCAACGGTCTCGACGCCATTGTGATCTCGGACTACTGCAAGGGCGTCGTGACGAAGGAACTGGTCCGGGACATCGTGCGGCTGGCGCGGAAGCGGGGGATCATCGTGTCCGTGGACCCCAAGGTGACCCACTTCGGGATCTACAGCGGCGTCACGGTCCTGACCCCCAACACCAAGGAGGCTTCCCTGGGCGCACGGGTCGAGATCGAGGACAACGAGAGCCTGCTGCGGGCCGGGAAGGGCCTGCTCACGCGGCTCGCCTGCGATGCGGTGCTGATCACCCGTGGTGAGCAGGGCATGAGCCTTTTTGAGAAGGGTGGACGCATCACCCACATCCCGACGGTGGCGCGTGAGGTCTTCGATGTCACCGGCGCCGGGGACACGGTGATCAGCGCGCTGACCCTCGCCATGGCAGCGGGGGCAAAGATCTCTGACGCTGCGAAGATATCGAACTACGCCGCGGGGATCGTGGTCGGCGTTGTCGGCACGGCAACCGTTTCTCCCGCGCAGTTGAAGCAACGGATCATGGATCAGAGGGGGAAAAGGAGATGAAAGGCGTAATCCTTGCGGGCGGAAGCGGCACGCGGCTCTATCCCATCACGCGAGGCGTTTGCAAACAGCTCCTGCCGATCTACGACAAGCCGATGATCTACTACCCCCTGTCAGTGCTGATGCTGGCAGGCATCCGGGAGATCCTGATCATTTCGACGCCCCTTGACCTTCCGCGCTTCCGCGACGTGTTCGGGAATGGCAGCGACCTGGGGCTCCGGTTCTCCTATGCGGAACAACCGCAGCCCAATGGTCTGGCCGAGGCGTTCCTGATCGGCGAGCGCTTTATCGGTACGGACGCGGTCTGCCTCATCCTGGGCGACAACATCTTCTACGGGCACGGCATGACCGGGCTGTTGACCAAGGCCGTGCGCGACGTAACGGCGTCAGGCGGGGCAACAGTCTTCGGCTACTATGTCAAGGACCCCGAGCGGTACGGTATCGTGGAATTCGATCGGAGCGGAAGTGTCCTGTCGATCGAGGAGAAGCCGGCACGTCCGAAGTCCCGCTATGCGGTCACGGGACTGTACTTCTATGACAATGACGTGGTCCGCATCGCGAAGGGCATCAAACCTTCGGGACGGGGGGAGCTGGAGATCACGGATGTGAACCGCGAGTATCTGCGCATGAACCGGCTCCGCGTCGAGCTCATGGGCAGGGGATATGCGTGGCTCGACACCGGTACTCACGAGAGTCTGCTCGAGGCGGGTGAATTCATTGCCACCATCGAACGGCGGCAGGGCCTCAAGTTGGCGTGTGTCGAGGAGATCGCCTTCAATCTTGGCTATATCGGCAGGGAACAGCTGCTAAAGGCAGCCGCCGACCACAAGAAGAACGCTTACGGCGAGTATCTCCAGATGGTGGCCGAACAAGGAGTTCCCGGTGCCCTTTGATTTCCAGAGACTGGCGATACAAGGCCTGGTTCTGATCGAACCAAAGACCTATGGCGACGACCGGGGGGTGTTCCTCGAGATCTACAAACACTCCGACTTCGCCCGGTCCGGCATCCCCGAACACTTCGTCCAGGACAACTATTCCCGCTCCGTCCGCGGCGTTCTGCGCGGGCTTCATTACCAGATGGATCCGAAGGCGCAGGGAAAGCTCGTTCGGTGCGTGCGCGGGCGGATCTTCGATGTAGCCGTGGACATCAGGAAAGGATCTCCGACCTACGGGCTATGGGAGGGCAAGGAACTTTCCGGGGAGAACGGCCTGATGCTGTTCATCCCGTCCGGCTTCGCCCACGGCTTCCTGACGCTAAGCGAATCTGCCGAGGTGCTGTACAAGTGCACCGAGGAATACTCGTCGGCGCACGACCGGGGGATCATCTGGAACGATCCGGACATCAATATCCCCTGGGCAAACACGGACCCGCTCCTGTCGGACAAGGACCGGCTCCATCCGCGGCTGCGGGAAGCTGAGAACAACTTCCGTTATCCCTCATGAGATATCTCATTACCGGCAGGAACGGTCAGCTTGCGAAAGCATTCGTGCGGAGGCTGGAGTCGAGCGCTGCGGACTACCTTGCCCCCGATGAGTCCCGGTGCGATATCACCAATGCTGCCTGCATCCGGGACATGGTGGGGTCAAGCCGCCCCGACGTCATCATCAACTGCGCGGCCTATAACCTGGTTGACCGGGCCGAGCAGGAGCAGGGCGCTGCGTTCGCCGTGAACGCTGATGGTCCCCGCATCCTGGCGGAGGCGGCGCAGGACCAGTGCGCGCTCCTGGTGCACTTCGGCTCTGACTATGTGTTCGACGGAACGAAGGAGAACGGTCTGTACCGAGAGGCCGATGCGACGAACCCCCTGAACGAATATGGCAGGAGCAAGCTTGCAGGGGAACGAGCAGTGCGGGGGATCCTGCCGGACCGCTCGCTCGTCTTCCGCTTGAGCTGGGTCTTCGGAGAGGGACAGCAGAACTTCATTGTGAAGCTCCTCCAGTGGTCGAGCACCCAGGAGTTCCTTCGGGTTGCCAGTGACGAGGTCTCTGTCCCGACATGGACGGAGACCGTCGTCGAAGCGACCCTCAAGGCCCTGGAGCAGGGCGTGACGGGGCTGTATCATCTCACCAATAGCGGCTATTGTTCCCGCTTTGAATGGGCGAGGGCCATTCTCCGGCAGAAAGGTATCGACAAGTTCGTCAGGCCTGTTTCCATGGACGTGTTCAACCTGCCGGCGAAGCGTCCGAAATTCTCCGCAATGAGCAATCACATGATCATCGACCGGTTGAACATCTTGCTGCCCTCCTGGGAGGAGGCGGTCGAACGTTTTCTCAGGGAGGAACGCAGCTCATGAACCGAAGCCCGCACGTCGGCGACATTCAACATATCCTCGGGGACCACGCGACGACCATGCTGGTGACCGGCGGCGCCGGGTTCATCGGTTCGAACTTCATCCGCCATATCCTGAAGAGAACGGACTTTCGCGGGACAATCGTCAACTATGACAAGCTGACCTACGCGGGGAACCTGGCGAGCCTCGCGGACATCGAGCGGGAGTTCGGTGGAAAACGGTACCTCTTCGAGCACGGGGACATCTGCGATCACCAACGGCTGGCGGACCTGTTCTCGAAGCAGCCGGTCTCGATCGTTGTCCACTTCGCGGCCGAGAGCCATGTGGACCGGTCCATCCACGGGCCAGCGGATTTCATCGAGACCAACATCAACGGGACCTTCCGACTGCTGGAAGCGTCGCGCAACGCATGGAAGGGCCGGAAGGATGTCCGTTTCCATCATGTCAGCACCGACGAGGTCTACGGATCGCTCGGCGCAACAGGGGCGTTCTTCGAGAACACGCCCTATGACCCGCGGAGCCCCTATTCTGCGTCCAAGGCGGCTTCGGACCACTTGGTGAGGGCATATTTCCATACCTACGGCCTGCCGGTGACCCTCTCGAACTGCTCGAACAACTACGGGCCTTACCAGTTCCCGGAGAAGCTCATCCCTCTCGTGGTCCTGAACGCCCTGGAGGGGAAAGCCTTGCCGGTGTACGGCGACGGCAAGAACGTGCGGGACTGGCTGTACGTGGACGATCACTGCGAGGCGGTCTGGCAGATCCTGAGGCAGGGGTCCGCTGGTGAGACCTACAATGTCGGGGGCGAGTGCGAGAAGCAGAACATCGAGGTGGTGAGCGCGATCTGCGACGTCCTGGAGGAGCTTGCTCCGGCGAAAGATAATCCCGCGCTCTGCAGGCAAGGCGGCATTGCCCGTTACCGGGACCAGATCGCCTTCATCCACGACCGGCCGGGACACGACCGCCGCTACGCCATCAACTGCGACAAGATCAAGCGCGAGCTCGGGTGGCGGCAGGACCATGATTTTGAGAACGGCCTGCGTACGACCATCGCGTGGTACCTGCAGAACGCTGCTTGGATTGAAGGGATCCGGAGCGGCGAGTATCAGAAATGGATCGAGCGGAACTATGCCGCCAGAGCATCACACACGAACAGAGGGACAAAATGAAGATCTCAGTTATCGGAACAGGATATGTCGGCCTGGTGACCGGCACCTGTCTTGCCGAGAGCGGCAACCAGGTTATATGCATGGACATCGACGAGCGTAAGATCGAGATGCTGAACGAGGGCAAGGTACCGATCTACGAGCCCGGCCTTGACGAGCTCATCAAACGGAACACGGCCCATGCGAGGCTCTCCTTCACCACGGACATGGCGTCTGCCGTGCGGAACGCGGACATCATCTTCATCGCCGTCGGCACGCCGCCGGGCGCGGACGGCTCGGCGGACCTTAAATACGTGCTCGGCGTGGCCCGGAAGATCGGAAGGTTCATGAACCGCTACAAGGTCGTGGTGAACAAGAGCACGGTCCCCGTGGGGACCGGCGACAAGGTCCGGGCGGCGGTCGCTTCCCGAACGAAGCATTCGTTCGAAGTGGTGTCGAATCCGGAGTTCCTGAAAGAAGGCGCCGCCATCGAGGACTTCATGAAGCCAGACCGCGTTGTGATCGGCGCCGAGAGCCTGAAGGCGATACAGCTTATGAACGAGCTGTACGCACCCTTTGTTCGCACGGGAAAGCCCATCCTTGTCATGGACATCCGGAGCGCGGAAATGACCAAGTATGCCTCCAACGCCATGCTGGCGACCAAGATATCGTTCATCAACGAGATGGCGAACATCTGCGGCAGCCTCGGCGCGGACATCGACAGTGTGCGGAAGGGGATGGGTTACGACAAACGCATCGGGTTCGAATTCCTGTTCCCCGGCGTCGGCTACGGTGGTTCCTGCTTCCCCAAGGATGTCAGAGCGCTGGTGCAGACGGCGCAGGACCATAACGTCCCCGCCACGGTCCTGAAGGCCGTTGAGGCCGTGAACGAGGAACAGAAAAAGATGCTCTTCCGGATGGTCGTGGAGCACTTCCGGGCAAAGACCGGCAGAAAACGGCCGTTGGGAAAAAAGCCCTTGGCCGGCAGGAGCATTGCCGTGTGGGGGCTGTCGTTCAAGCCGCGCACCGACGACATGCGCGAGGCGCCGTCGGTGGTGATCATCAAGAACCTCCTGCAGGCGGGAGCCGAGATCAAGGCGCACGACCCGGTTGCCATGAACGAGGCATACAAGATCTTCAAGGAACGGATCTTCCTGGCCGGGGATAGCTACGATGCTCTCAAGGGAGCCGACGCGCTTGCTGTTGTGACGGAATGGAACGAGTTCAGGACGCCCGACTTCGCACGGATGAAGAAGCTTATGAGGACACCGGTCATTTTTGACGGCAGGAACATCTACAACCAGGATGAGCTGCGGCAGCTGGGCTTTACCTATTACGGGATGGGAAGACGGTAGAAGGATGATGGGCTTGGTAAGACAGGCTCATGCTCGTGCTTTTACTGAGCCGGGACCTTGACCTTGCTACGCGTCTTTTTAAGGGGTATGTGCCATGAGAATACTTGTTACCGGCGGCGCGGGATTCTTGGGGTCGCACCTGTGCGAACGGCTGCTTAAAGAAGGGCACGAGGTCGTCTGCCTCGACAATTTTTTTACGGGAAGACGGAGAAATATCCACCCCTATCTCGCGAATCCCGATTTCGAACTGGTCCGCCACGACGTCGTCGAGCCGATCCTGCTGGAGGTTGACCGGATCTATCACCTGGCCTGTCCTGCCTCGCCGGTCCATTACCAGTACAACCCGGTCAAGACGATCAAGACCAATGTGCTGGGGACCCACAACATGCTCGGCCTGGCGAAACGCACACGGGCGAGGTTCCTGCTGGCGTCCACGTCCGAGGTCTACGGAGACCCCAAGGTGCATCCCCAGACAGAGGACTATTGGGGCAATGTGAATCCCATCGGCTTCCGGAGCTGCTACGACGAGGGGAAGCGCGTGGCCGAGACCTTCACTATGGATTACCACCGCCAGAACCGCGTTGACGTCAGGATCGTGCGCATTTTCAACACCTACGGACCGCGCATGCTGGCAGACGATGGAAGGGTTGTGAGCAACTTCATCGTCCAGGCCCTCAAGGGGGACGATATCACCGTGTACGGGGACGGCTCTCAGACCCGGTCGTTCTGCTATGTTGATGATCTCGTTGACGGCCTGGCGCGGATGATGGAGAACGATGGATTCATCGGCCCAGTGAACCTGGGGAATCCGCGGGAGTTCACCATCCTGGAACTTGCGAAGAAGATCATCGCCATGACCGGCTCCCGCTCGAAGATCGTACTGAAACCGCTGCCGTCAGACGACCCGACCCAGCGTCAGCCGGACATCGCCCTGGCGAAGCAGAAGCTCGGATGGCAGCCGAAGGTGGACGTGGACAACGGCTTCAACGTGACGATCGATTATTTCCGGAAGGAGCTCGCCAGGCACGGGCGCGGATGACGGCCTCGCGACGACCCATGAAGAGCACGAAACCTTCCATCGTTGCTGTCATCCCATCACGGTATGGCTCGACCCGCTTCCCCGGAAAGTCCCTGGCCCTTATCAAAGGCAAGCCCATGGTCCAGTGGGTCTATGAGCGGGCGAAACGTTCCGCGCTCCTGGACCGCGTCATCGTGGCTACGGATGATGCCCGGATCCTGAAGGCGGTAACGGACTTTGGCGGCGAGGCGGTGATGACCTCGACGGAGCACGCAACGGGCACGGACCGGATCGCCGAGGTGGCGCGATGCCTGCCATGCGATATTGTCGTGAATGTGCAGGGCGACGAACCGCTCATCGACCCGGCGATGATCGATACAGCAGTGAGGCCTCTGGCCGAGGACCCCGCCATCCCCATGGGGACGCTCGCAAAGTTGATCTCGGATCCTGCGGAGGCGCGCGACCCGAATGTGGTCAAAGTGGTCCTGGACGGGAATGGGTACGCCCTATACTTCTCTCGTGCACCCATCCCCTGGGACCGTGATCGGTGGGCCGGGAAGACCTCGCTCGCCGACTTGGGAGCGGGCGGACCCCGCTATAAGCACATCGGGCTGTATGTGTACCGCAGGGACTTCCTGCTCGCCTACGCGGCAATGCCCCAGACACCCCTCGAAATGATGGAAAAGCTCGAGCAGCTCCGCGCGCTGGAACAGGGCCATCGCATCAGGGTCGTGATCACCGAGCACGAGTCCTTTGGAGTTGACATCCCGGATGATTTGAGTAAAATACTGCAGCGTTTCGAAGAAGGCGGAAGATCCTTATGAGCGAAAAAAGATCCAAGACCAAGTACATTTTCGTGACCGGCGGCGTGGTGTCGTCGCTGGGGAAGGGGCTCGCCGCGTCGTCCATGGGCGCACTCCTCGAGGCACGGGGGCTCAAAGTGACGTTCCTGAAGCTCGATCCCTACATCAACGTCGACCCCGGAACCATGAGCCCTTTCCAGCACGGCGAGGTGTTCGTGACCGATGACGGCGCTGAAACGGACCTTGACCTCGGCCACTACGAACGCTACTGCAACGTCACGACCAGCCAAAAGAACAATTTTACATCGGGGCGCATCTATTTCAACGTCATTTCCAAGGAGCGTCGCGGCGACTACCTCGGCGGGACCGTTCAGGTCGTGCCGCACATCACCGATGAGATCAAACGCGCCATTACCGACCTCGCCAACGATGAGGACGTGGTGATCGTGGAGATCGGCGGGACCATCGGCGACATCGAGAGCCTTCCGTTCCTCGAGGCCATCCGCCAGATGCGGTACACCCTGGGGAAGGGGAACTACCTGTACATCCACCTGACGCTGGTCCCCTATATCAAGGCCGCCGACGAGCTCAAGACGAAACCGACCCAGCACAGCGTAAAGGAGCTCCAGTCCATCGGTATCCAGCCGAACATCATCCTTTGCCGGAGCGACCGCCCCATCCCGAGGGAAATGAAACGGAAGATCGCGCTCTTTTGCAACGTAGAGGAGAACGCGGTCATCACCGCGCAGGACGTGGAAACCATCTACGAAGTTCCGCTCCACCTGCACGAGGAGGGGATCGACGACCGCATCGTGGAGATGCTCGACCTGCAGGCCCCGCGGGGAGATCTCTCGGTCTGGGAGACGATCGTCAAACGGGTCAAACAACCACTTAAGAATGTCACCATAGCCCTCGTCGGGAAGTATGTGGACCTCAAGGAATCGTACAAGAGCCTGTGCGAGGCCCTGACCCACGGCGGCATCGCCAACGATGCCAAGGTGTCGCTCTGCTGGATCGATTCAGAGGAGATCGAGGTGAAAGGGGCCGC
Organism: Nitrospirota bacterium; assembly: GCA_963840455.1. Taxonomy (GTDB): domain Bacteria; phylum Nitrospirota; class UBA9217; order UBA9217; family UBA9217; genus JAAXXJ01. The sequence goes on from CAWIYV010000007.1 coordinate 326,751, forward strand.
CGAGATGCTCAAGGGCATGGACGGTATCCTCGTGCCCGGCGGTTTCGGGATCCGGGGTGTGGAAGGCAAGATCGCGGCGGTCAAGTACGCCCGGGAGAGCAGGATACCCTATTTTGGCATCTGCCTGGGTATGCAGTGCGCAGTGATCGAGGCGGCGCGGAACCTTGCCGGGCTCAAGGATGCCAACAGCTCGGAGTTCAATCTGAAGACGCCGCACCCGGTCATCTACCTGATCGAACAGTGGTATGACTACCGTACGAAGACGGTGCAGAAGCGCGACCTCACCTCGGACAAGGGCGGCAGCATGCGGCTCGGGGCCTATCCCTGCAAGCTCGAAAAAGGGACCTATGCCCATGCTGCATACAATAGGGACGAGATCTCCGAGCGCCATCGGCATCGTTATGAATTCAACAACAAATACCTCGACCAGCTCAAGAAGGCCGGACTGGTGATCAGCGGTCTGTCGCCCGACGGCGAACTGGTGGAGATTGTCGAGCTCCGGGACCATCCGTGGTTCCTGGGCTGCCAGTTCCACCCCGAGTTCAAGTCCACCCCGCGGAATCCTCATCCGCTGTTCACCGCGTTCATCGAGGCATCCTTCCGGAACCGTGAACAGAGGAACAAGCAGTGACGCGGGAGATCAATGTCGGCAGCGTGAGGATCGGCGGCGGCGCGCCCCTCGCGATCATTGCGGGTCCCTGCGTCATAGAGTCCGAAGCCTCCACGATGGAGACCGCGGAGCGGCTCAAGCGGATGTGTGCTGATCTCGGCATCGCGCTCATCTTCAAGTCCTCGTACGATAAGGCGAACCGCAGTTCGGTCACGTCATTCCGCGGCCCGGGTATGGCAGCCGGACTTCGCGTCCTCGCCCGGGTCAAGAGCGAATTTGGCCTGCCGGTGCTGTCTGATGTGCACCGATTTGAGGAGATCGCACCGGCTGCCGAGGTCCTCGATGTGATCCAGATCCCTGCGTTCCTTTCGCGTCAGACTGATCTACTCGTGGCTACGGCGAAGACCGGCAGGGTCGTGAACATCAAGAAAGGCCAGTTCCTTGCGCCTTGGGACATCAAGAACGCCATTGGAAAGGTCGAATCAACAGGGAATACAAATATCCTCATCACGGAACGAGGCGTGTCCTTCGGATACAATAATCTCGTCGTGGACATGCGGGCGCTCCCGATTCTGCGCAGTTTCGGGTATCCTGTTGTCTTCGACGCCACGCATTCGGTCCAGATCCCGGGGGGCGCCGGAACAGCATCGTCGGGTGACCGGCAGTTCGTCGCGCCCCTGACGCGCGCGGCCGTCGCCGCCGGCGTGGATGCGTTGTTCATGGAGGTCCATGCCTGCCCCGACAAGGCCCTGTGCGACGGGCCCAACATGGTGAGCCTCGATGAGCTTCCCGGTCTCCTCCGGCAGGCACAGGAGATCGACAGGATCGTGAAACGATGAGCCAAGAACAGGCAAAGCGAGTGCTCAGGATCGAAGCGGACGCCGTTGCCCGCCTCATCGACCGCATCGACGAGAACTTTGACAAGGCAGTGGACCTGATCATGGGCTGCCGGGGCCGCGTCGTCGTCACCGGCATGGGAAAGTCCGGCCATATCGGAAACAAGATCGCCGCGACCCTGGCCTCGACCGGTACGCCGGCGCTGTTCCTGCACCCTGCTGAGGGGATCCACGGCGACCTGGGCATGGTCACGAAAGGGGACATTGTCATCGCTCTTTCGAACAGCGGAGAGACCGAAGAACTATCACGGATGCTCCCGTCGCTTAAACGGATCGGCATCAGGATCATTGCCCTTACCGGCAACCCCGATTCGACCCTAGCCAAGAGCAGCGACGTGGTCATCGACGTGGGGGTGAAGGAGGAGGCGTGCCCCCTTGGGCTTGCTCCGACCGCCAGTACGACCGCAACGCTTGCCATGGGAGACGCCCTCGCGGTCGTTCTGCTCGACCGGCGGGGGTTCAAGGAAGAGGACTTCGCCTGCTATCATCCCGGAGGGGCGCTGGGAAAGCGGCTGCTCCTTCGCGTACAGGATATCATGCACACCGGGGACGCTATCCCGAAAGTGACTGAAGAGGCGCTCGTGAAAGATGCGATCTACGAGATATCGTCCAAGAAGATGGGCGTCACGGCGGTCCTCGACACGGCAGGAAGGCTCGTTGGCGTGATCTCCGACGGGGACCTGCGGCGCTGGATGGAACGGACGGAAAAGACGGGGGAGAACCTTCTTGCGAAAAAGGCTAGGGAGATCATGACCAGGGACCCCAAGGTGATCGGGAAGGAAGCACTGGCTGCGGAGGCGGTGGCGATCATGGAAACCAGCTCGATCACCTGCCTCCTCATCCTCGATCCCGGGAAACGCCCTGAAGGCGTGATCCATCTTCACGACCTCCTGAAGGCGGGCGTAGTGTAGCTTGTCATACAACAGAAAATTAGAATCTCTCTTCCCTATGAAAAAAAACGCACAACCAACCCTTCGATCGAAAGCGAAAAAGATCAAGCTGCTCCTGCTCGACGTGGATGGCGTCCTGACGGACGGCAGGATCATCCTGGACAACCAGGGCAACGAGCTCAAGGCTTTCCATGTTCGGGACGGACACGGGATCAAGCTTGCTCAGCGGGCGGGGATCGTCATCGGGATCATCACCGGCAGGAAGGCGGAGGTCGTGAACGTGCGCGCCCGGGAACTTGGCATCGGGGAGGTCCACCAAGGGGCGCTGGAAAAGATCAGTGTTTACGAGGCCCTGCTCGAGAAATACGGCCTCCGGGACGACGAGGCAGCCTTCATCGGGGATGATATCGTCGACGTGGGGATCCTCAAGCGGGTGGGGTTCGCGGTAACCGTAGCGGACTGTGATCCTGCCGTGAAGCCTTATGCGGACATGATCACCCAGGCAAAAGGAGGAAGGGGAGCGGTCCGCGAAGTGATCAACCTGCTGCTGGCAAGCCAGGGCAAAAAGCCAGCACTATGAGTACGAGTTTCACCAAGGTACGAAAGCGCTTCAGCCGTATCTTCCTCGTGCTGTTCACGAAAACGATCGGCCCGTTCGCCCGGCTCCTGCCCTACCCGGTGGCCGTCGCCGCAGGAGGGATGCTCGGCCGCCTGTCCTATCATCTGCTTCCCCGCGAGCGGAAACGCGCACTCGCCCATCTCGCCCTGGCCTTTCCGGACCGGGAGTCCTCTTGGATCAAGCGTACGGCGAGAAAGACCTTTGTCCATCTCGGCAAGGCATTAATGGAGACCGTCGCGATCACACCCCGTCGCATGACGGCGGTCGTCAACACACAGGGGCTTGAGAATATCCAGACAGCACTTGACCGGAGAAAAGGGATCGTCTATTTTACCGGCCACATAGGCAACTGGGAGCTGATGGCCGGTGCGGTTGCCAGATCCTTTCCCGTTAGCGTTGTCGCTGCGCCACTCGAGCCGGAACCGGTCAATGAAATGATCGTCCGGCTTCGGAACAGGATGGGTGTCAAGACCATCCTCAGGAACAGACCGGGCGCTGCCAAGGAGCTAATCAGAATCTTCCGGGAGAACCGGATCCTCGGCATCCTGATCGATCAGGACACCGATGTGGAAGGGGCGTTCGTGGATTTCATGGGAAGACCCGCCTGGACGCCGACGGCAGCGGCCCAGATGGCCATTAAATTCGGCGCTCCGGTGCTTTTTGGTTACATCCAGCGGAATGACGATGACCGGCACACGATCACCATCGAGGGCCCCCTGGACCTGGCAAGGACCGGAAACGACGAAGAGGATATCAGGACCAATACCGCCATGTTCACAAAAAAGATCGAAGAAGTCATACGTCGGACCCCGGAACAGTGGGTTTGGATGCATCGCCGATGGAGACGACAACCATGAACGTGCCGAATCTACTGTCCATCAGCAGGATCCTCGCGGTGCCGGTCTTTATCGTGCTCATGCTCGAACCGACACCGCTCCGCGCCCTGCTTGCCGGGATCGTGTTCTCCATCGCCTCGGCCACGGACTGGCTCGACGGTTACCTGGCCCGGAAATGGGGACAGGTAACGAAGATCGGCAAACTGCTCGATCCCATTGCCGACAAGATCCTGGTGGCCTCGGCACTCATCATGCTCGTGGACATCGCGCGGATCCCCTCATGGATCGCCATCATCATCATTGGCCGCGAGATTGCCATTACCGGACTCCGGGCAATGGCTGCGTCAGAGGGGATCGTCATAGCGGCGGAGAACATGGGGAAGTGGAAGGTCGGGGCCCAGATCACCGCCGTGCTCTGTCTGGTGCTGGACTATCATCTGGGAACGGAATGGATCAGTGATGTCGGGCGGATCGCCATTTTCATTGCCATGATACTGGCGGTCGTCTCCGGTATGCGGTACATCATCGACTACTGGAAAAGGGCGGGATAAGGAATGGGACCGGTCCAGGCGGTGTACCTGCTCGGCGCCTATCTTGTCGGGGCCATTCCCTTCGGGCTCCTCTTCGGAAAGGCGCTGGGCGGGGTGGACGTGCGGGCCGTGGGCAGCGGGAACATCGGCGCCACGAACGTGCTGCGCGCAGCGGGAAAAAAGGCCGCTATTCTGACGCTTGTTGCAGACTGCCTGAAAGGTCTTTTCCCGGTCCTGCTGGCCGCAAGGCTTTTTTCCTCTGAGCTCATCTCCGTGCTCAGCGGTGTTGCTGCAATCCTGGGACACAACTTTCCCGTCTACCTCAGGTTCAAGGGCGGCAAGGGCGTGGCCACCAGCTTCGGGGTTGTACTCGCGGTCGCGCCCGGAACCGGTCTCGTCTGCCTGATCGCCTGGGCAGCCACAGCCGTTTTCTGGAAGTACTCCTCCCTCTCCGCCCTCATTGCGTTCACTCTGTATCCGCTCGTCACCTTTGCCGTTCACGGGGAATCGAAGCCGCAGGGATTCCTTTCGCTCTTTGTATTCGGAATGATCTATTACCGCCATCGGGAGAACATCAAGCGCCTGATCGCCGGGACGGAATCGAAGATCGGACAGAAACAATAGGCATGGACCAGCCAGGCGCGGATAGGGCAGGACAGGGTGATCGCTCTCGTGTGCGAGAACATCTCAGTACATGGCAGCTCCTACTGCGGTCTCTATTGTCCTGATCATGGTCATGGCCATGAGACCATCGCCGAAACTTCTCCATATCAGACACATTGACAAGTATCTGCATGCTCTGGCCTATGACATTCTTGCCGTCCTGTCGTGCCGGTCCTTTGTCAGGACCGGCGTCCGCAGTGCCGCCGTATCCATCTTCCTGCTGGGGCTTGTCGTGGGATGAGCGTCGAGGGGGTCCAGGCGCTCGGCAGGGTGCGGACAGCAGACCGGTACGAGCTCGTGGCGGACGCGATCGGGACCATCATCGGAACGCTGATTTTCGCTTTGTCCCTGAGGCCGGGAGCAGACCGGCTTTGCCGGGCTCAACGCGTAAGGCAACATAAACTGCGCATCGGCGCCCACTCGGGGCAGATGACCAGGACGGCAGCCGGTCTCTCCAGCGGTTGACGTTGACAAAGAAGGCATGTGCTGATATTATTTGCTCACGCTGGAACGGATGGGATAGGTCCTCCGCACGAGGGGTGCGATGTCAACCATCATAACGCTCACAACTGATTACGGGACGCGGGACTCCTTCGTGGCGAGCATGAAGGGCATCATCCTCAGGACAAACCCGCAGGTCCAGATCCTCGACATCACCCACGAGATCGCGCCCCAGGACATCTGGGAGGCGGCATTCACCCTGAAGAGCGTCTATGACCAGTTTCCCAAGGGCACGGTGCACCTCGCGGTCGTCGATCCGGGCGTGGGGAGCGGCCGGCGACCGATCATCGTCGTGACCGAGGGATACTTCTTCGTCGGTCCGGACAACGGTCTGTTCAGCATGATCTACCGCGACGCCGAACGTCTTCGTGTTCATCACATCACGTCAGGACATTACTTCGTCGCGAGCCCGGGTCCTACCTTCCACGGACGGGACATATTCGCCCCGGTCGCCGCATGGCTCACCAAGGGCATCCCTTCGGGCAATTTCGGCGACGAGATCACGGACTTCGTCAAACTGAACGTTCCGGTCCCCAAACGGACCGACAGCAGCATCGACGGCCACGTGGTTCATGCCGACCGTTTCGGCAACATCATCACGAACATTACCTATAAGGACCTGCAGTCCCTCATCCCGGAGGGCGGCACTATGGGCCCGGTTACGGTCACCGTAATGGGCAAAGAGATCAAGGGGATGAAGAAGTTCTATGCCGAGGCTGCCCCGGGAGAGCCGGGCGTCATCATCAACAGCTCCGGCCATCTCGAGATCTTCCTGTTCCGTCAGAACGCCCGTACGGCCCTCGCCATCAAGCGCGGCGAGGTCGTTCGTCTCACGGTCAATCCCGCTGCCTGATCGCCGGCTGTCGCATACCCCCGATATGAAGATCTGTGTTGTCTCCGGCCAACCCCCGCAGTATAATGCCCGCATGAGATCATTTCACATCATTACCTTCGGCTGCCAGATGAACGAGCACGACTCTGAACGCATGGCAGGGATCCTCGAGGCGCAGGGGTTCGTTCCCGCTGCTTCAGCCGATGACGCTGAAATGGTTATCCTGAACACGTGCAGCATCAGGGATAAAGCGGAACAGAAGTTCTACAGCGAACTGGGAAGGCTTGCACACCTCAAGGGCAGGGGCGGGAAAGAGGTCACGATTGCGGTCGCAGGCTGCATCGCGCAGCAAGAGGGGGAGAAACTGCTCTCCCGTACGCCGTCGGTGGACATGGTGATCGGGCCTTCGGACATTGCGCGGCTGTCCACCATGATCGAGAAGAACCGGGAATCCGGTAGGCCTGTCGTTGAGACGGACGGAGACCCGGAGTACCACCAGAGGCTGGTGCCTGCGTCAAGGTCCGATGGTCTCAAGGCGTGGGTCTCCATCATGTACGGCTGCGACAATTTCTGCACCTATTGTGTCGTTCCCTATCTTCGGGGCAGGGAGCGGTCCCGTCCTTCCCGCGACATCATTGCTGAGGTGCGGGGCCTTGCGGGGCAGGGCTACCGTGAGGTCACGCTCCTCGGCCAGAACGTCAACTCCTACGGCAAAGGCCTGGAGGAAGCCTGTACGTTCCCGGAATTGCTCCGCATGATGCAGGATGTTGACGGCATCGAGCGGATCCGGTTCGTCACCTCCCATCCCCGTGATCTTTCGGACGCGCTCATCGGAGCCATCCGCGACCTTGCGAAGGTGTGCGAGTCGATCCACCTGCCTGTGCAGAGCGGCGCCGACCGCGTCCTCGCGTTAATGAACCGTCGTTATACGTCGGCAGTGTACCTCGATACGGTAAGGAAGCTGCGGAGCGCTGTACCGGACATGGCGATAACCACGGACATCATTGTCGGCTTCCCGGGTGAGACCGCTGACGACTTCGCCTGCACGATGCAGCTCCTGCAGGAAGTCGAATATGACAATATCTTTGCGTTCAAGTATTCCCAGAGGCCCCATACGAAGGCCCTTGGCCTTCCGGGGCAGCTTATGGAGGAGGTGAAGGATAAACGTCTGGCGCAGGTATTGGATCTCCAGAAGGGGATATCGCTCCGGAAGAACGAACAGCACATTGGAAGCGTGCAGGAGGTACTTGTCGAGGGAGCGAGCAAGAAGGGAGGCATGCTCACCGGCAGGACGCGCGGAAACAAGGCGGTGAACTTTTTTGGCCCGGCATACCTGCGCGGATCGTTCGTCGACCTGAGGATCACCACGGCAGGGCCCAACTCACTTTCCGGAGAACTATGCGAGTAGCATTCACCACCCTGGGCTGCAAGATCAACCAGTACGAGACCGACGCCATGCGGCAGGCAGCTGCAGCCGAAGGAAACTCCATCGTCCCCTTTGATGCCGAGGCCGACGTGTACGTGATCAACACCTGTTCGGTAACAGCGAAAAGCGATTATCAATGCCGGCAGGCGATACGGGCCGCAATACGCCGCGGGGAGGGGGCCAGGGTCATCGTGACGGGATGCTACGCGGAAACACGGCCCCAGGAGATCAGGGACATCCCCGGCGTTGCAATGGTACTTGGGAATGGAGAGAAAACGAGCATCACCCGATACTTGTCAGCATCAGCAGGCGTTAGTCATGTGCTCGCCTCGGATCACCATGAGGCGGTGAAGGGGAGGACGCGAGGATTTCTCAAGATCCAGGATGGCTGCGACAGCCGCTGCACGTACTGCATCGTCCCCCTGGCGAGGGGAGCATCGCGGAGCGTTCCCCGTGGAGAGATCATAAGAATGTTCGATCAGGCTATCGACGCGGCCTGTCCCGAGGTGGTATTGAGCGGCATCCACATCGGGCGATACGGCCAGGATCTTGTGCCGCGGGAGTCCCTGACCGTCCTCGTCCGGGACCTGCTTGCCAGAAAAAAACAAGCCCGCATCCGGCTGAGCTCGATAGAACCCAACGAGGTTACCGATGATCTGATCAGCATGTTCGGCCACGGGCTGTGCAGGCACCTTCATATACCGCTTCAAAGCGGCGATGATGCAATTTTACGTTCCATGAACCGCACCTATGGGTCCGTCCTCTATCGAGAACTGGTAGAGACCGTCGCCATGAAGGTACCCGATATTGCCATTGGCGCTGATGTGATGGTAGGGTTTCCGGGTGAGGGGGAAAAACAGTTTCAGAACACCTATGATCTTGTGGAAGACCTGCCTCTCACCCATCTTCACGTGTTCAGTTTTTCACCAAGGCCGGGAACGCCGGCCGCCGCTATGAAAGGACAGGTGCCGGAGAGGACCAAAAAGGAACGAAACGAGACGCTTAGGGCCCTTGCATTCAAGAAAAATCTTGCTTTCCGGGAAGGGCTTAAAGGGAAGACGCTCGGGATAATATTGGAAGAGGGCCAGATGACCGGGACGGGAATGAGCTCCGGATTGACCGACAATTATGTCCGTGTTCATGTTTCTGGGGTACAAAAAGCTAATATTGGCAGAGAAATCAACATCTGCATCAAGGATATCCATGAAACTGGTGTAAGCGGGGGTATAGACGTAACTGATTGAAATATAAATAATCTTTATGGTCAATTATTGTGCATATTGCATATTATACATTATTAAAGCATCAGGAAAAAACGTTTTCACAGGGTTAATAACAGGTTGTTCACAGATACTGTGAAAAGGATGGATAACCTTCGGCTTTGTATGTTCTTTTGCTGGTGATGAATTGGATGATGATACGAAACAGTGTTCTCAATGACAAAAAAGCATGCAGTGATGCGCACACTACTGGATTTGCCTAATCTTATTGTTGAGGTTTGGTAACGCATAGTGATGGATCACTTCTCTACCGCTAAAATATTGTAACACGTGTCCCGCTGTGCCGGCGTATAGCCGGCGTCCTTGATAATGCTCACGATCTCTTGCCGCGACATTCTGAAGGCAACCCCTGCAGCAGCAACGACATTTTCCTCGATCATCGTACTTCCAAAATCATTGGCTCCGAACTCAAGGGCGACCTGTGCGATCTTGGCCCCCTGGGTCACCCACGAAGCCTGGATGTTCAAGAAATTGTCGAGCATGATCCTCGACAGAGAGAGGACCTTCAAGTATTCTACCGCTGTTGCCGGACGACCCCCCAGTTCCGTGTTTCCGGGCTGATAGGTCCATGGAATGAAAGCCGTGAATCCCCGGGTCTCGTCCTGGAGGTCCCTGAGCCGCACCATATGCCGGACGATCTCTTCCTGGGTCTCGAGACTGCCGAACATCATGGTCGCCGTGGTAGGCATGCCGAGCCGTTGAGCTTCCTTCATGACCTCCATCCACTCCCGCCAGCGGATCTTGTTGGGGCTGACCTTCTCACGGACGCGGTCCACGAGGATCTCGGCCCCTCCGCCCGGGATAGAGTCCAGGCCCGCGGCCTTCAGCCGCTTCAGGGCAGCCGTGATGCTGATCTTCGCCTTCTTTGCGACATAGGATATCTCAGAGGGCGAAAGTGAATGGATCTGGATGGTGAAACGGGATTTAATGGACGAGAAAAGGTCCTCGAAGTATTCGATGCCGAGGTCGGGATGCACGCCACCCTGCATGAGGATTTGGGTACCGCCCAGGTCGATGGTCTCCTCGATCTTCTTGAAGATCTCGTCCCGCGTAAGGACATACGCTTCGGGACTGCCCGCTTCCCGGTAGAACGCGCAGAACTTGCACTTGTTCACACAGATGTTCGTGTAGTTGATGTTCCGGTCGACGATGAAGGTCACTATCCGTTCCGGATGGAGCCGCTTTCGCACACTTCCGGCGAGTTCGCCCAGCGCCAGGAGGTCGGCCTGCCGGAGGAGGGCAAGGCCTTCATCGGCGTCGAGCCGTTCGTTCCCGGCGACCTTTCTCGCTATGTTCTCTATTCCCATATCCGGACCGTATTATAGACCGTGTCCCGCTCCACCGGCTTCTTACCGGCCTGCCTGATGAGGTCTACCAGCTCATCACGGGTCATGCTCCCGTCCGTGGTCCCGCCCGCCATCCTGGTGATGCGCTCCTCCACGACCGTGCCGTCGATATCGTCAACGCCGAAGCTGAGCGAGACTTGAGTGATCTTCTCTCCCAGCATGACCCAGTAGGCCTTGATGTGATCGAAGTTGTCGAGCAGAAGCCGCGAGATAGCAAGGGTCTTGAGATCGTCAAAACCGGTGGTATAGGACGATTTCTTGATCTCCGTATTCTGGGAATGGAAGCTCAGGGGGATGAAGGCCTGGAACCCGCCTGTCCGGTCCTGAAGTTCCCGCAGCCGGATAAGGTGATCGACGCGGTCCTCGACGGTCTCGATGTGGCCATAGAGCATCGTGGCATTGGACTTGAGGCCGATCCCATGGGCGATCTCCATAATTTCAAGCCATCGGTCGCCGCTGATCTTTTCAGCGCAGAGCGAAGTGCGAACGGCCGGGTTGAAGATCTCGGCGCCGCCTCCGGGCAGGGACCCGAGGCCTTCTTCGCGGAGAGCAAGCAGGGTGTCCTTAAGACCGAGGCCTGAGAGCTTCGCAAGATAGTCGATCTCCACTGCGGTGAAGGCCTTGATGTGGATGTGAGGGGATTCCTTTTTGAGCGCGCGGAGCATGTCGAGATACCAGGAAAAGGGGAGGTCAGGATGGAGACCGGACACGATATGGAACTCCCGGACCCCGGGACCGGCGTTCCGGGCCTTGTTCACGATGTCCTCTATCGACATTTCGTACGCGCCTGCCTCTCCCTTGCTCCTGCTGAACGCGCAGAACTTGCACCGGTTCACGCAGAGATTCGTGGGATTAATGTGCATGTTCTGAACGAAGTAGACCCGGTCGGCGTTCTTTCGCGAGGCTGCGTGGGAGGCCAATCTGCCGAGGAAGAGGAGGTCATGGGATGTGAAGAGGGCGATGCCATCTTCCCTCGAAAGACGTTGATTCGATAATACTTTTTCTCTGATCTGATCTTGATCCATGATTAAGTTATGTGAGAACGCGCCGCAATGAGGTAAGACGGGCGAGGAGTCTACGTTTGCTCAGATTTTTCCGGTAGATAAATGATTTTCCCGTTCACCATACTCATAATACAGGATTTCGTTTCCCTGAGCAAGTCGGAATAGAGGTCTCCCGTATTCTTGCGGGGCAGGGGAACGGCGATGATGTCCGCTTTTTTCCCCGGCTCAAGACTGCCGATCTCGTCTTCTATACCGAGGGCCTTGGCCCCACCGAGAGTCGCAACGCGGAAGATATCTTCCCGTGTTATTCCACTGCGCCGATGAATCTGGTAGGCGAAGCGCATTTCATCCCAGAGGTTAAGGCTCGGCGCGCTGGCGAGGCTGTCCGTGCCGATGCCGACGGGGATGCGGGCATCGAGGAATATTTTCAGGGGCATTTTGCCGACTTTGAGCTCACGGTTACTCCGCGGACAATGGGCAATAGCGGCCCCTGAGCGCTTGATGATGGCGATATCGGCGTCATCGGCATGGACCGCATGGACAGCGAGGAACCGTTTGCCGAGTATCTTCAGACCGTATAGGTAGCGGAACGCAGAGTCGGCTGCGGGGGCCCATGCGCGCTGCCAGCCTGCAGCGCGGTACAAGATGTCAAGGCTGCCGGGCTTCCCGCGGAGCAGCATTCGTTCATCGGTTGTCTCAGCAATATGCATACAGAGAGGGAGATCGTTCCGACGTGCTCTGTCCCGCACATAGGTGAGGACCGCCTCGGACACCGTATGAGGCGTGTGGGGAGAAAGACCGAAGTGAACGAGGCCCGAACGCCAGGCGGGAAAGGCGGGGAGCACCTTTTTCCAGCCGGTCGGCTGCATCGCGATGACCTCAAAGTAGACCACAGTACGCATGCCGCTCTTCCGCAGGATATCCGGACTGATGCCGTGAGTGCATATCTCCGTCACAGTGGTCGTGCCGCTCCTCATGAGCGTTTCGATGTTCTCCGTGACCGCATACCGGAGATCTTCCCGGGACAGTCGCGACTTGGCGCGAAGCAGGCGCAGGACCCACTCGGCGTAGTTCTCTGTTCGAGACGGCCGGATCATCGGCGGCAATTCAAGATGTGTATGGGCATTAATCAGACCGGGTATTAGGGCGGCGTTCGGAAAGGAGTAAATGTGGTGGTGCGGATACTTTCTGATAACCATATCCCGCGGGCCGACAGCGAGAATCGTTCCTCGTTCTATTGCGATAGCGCCGTTCCTGGCCGGCTCGCTTTCGCTCCGTAAGGTGAGCATCAGAGGGGACGTGATGATCATGTCCGATGCTACCAGCCGTGCATGAGCAAGTCAATCTGAAAAATGAGATTTCTACGGTACCCCTTCAGGAAAAGCGCTTGCCATGCCATAGGTTATTGTATAGAATGCTCGTCACAAGCGACCTGAGGAATGGGTATGTCTGCGTTATCCTGAAGGATCTGAAATGATCAAGTCGATCACGTGGCCTGATCATCAGGGGACGGGAGCACATCGGAGATGGTAATCTCCGGCGAGCAGTTCACGAGGTGTAGCGGCACTATACGGGCAGGCGCAACCGCGGAAACAAGGATCGCGTATTCCGGCATCTGCAATATCAGACCCAGATGGTGAATCCTATGATGATGAATCCATCCACGCTGAACAGCGACAGACCATCTCTTTTTTCAGACGCGCGCGTGCACGCGGCGATCCTGGTCCTTGCCGTCGGTATCGTGTATTCCAATACGTTGGGGAATGGTTTCGTATGGGACGATACGATCCTGTTCATCGGCAAGGAGTTCTATGCATCATTCGGCGTGCTGAAGGTTCTGTCCACGGGCTGGCACCGGGTAGAGTATTTGCCCGTCCGTGATATGACCTACATCGCCGATCACGCTCTCTGGGGCTGGAGCCCATTCGGATTTCACCTGACCAATGTGGTCTTCTTCGCTTTAACGGTCGTGGTCGTTTATGCTCTTTCCGTTGAGATCATTTCATTGCTCCAGCGGTATGCATCTTCGGCATACTCTGAGGATATCGCAAAACCCGCTGCGCTGTTCATCGCCACGCTCTTCGCCGTGCACCCGTTGCAGAGCCAGCCGGTGAGCTTTGTCACCTGCCGGAATGTGCTCGTGTCGGGACTTTTCTTCTTCCTTTCCCTGGTCCTGTTCCTCCGGCACCTTGACCTTCAGGGTCAGCGGGCTGGTCGATTATCCTACCTTTTGTCCCTCCTGTGCTTCTCCCTGGCGGTGCTCTCGAAGGCAACTGTCATCATCCTGCCGATGATCCTGATCGTCATCGTCCTTGTCAACGCGAAGCAGAAGAAGATCCCTGCGCTCGTCTTGGTCCTCCCATTTGCTGTTCTTTCAGTGGTCTTCTATGTATTACATAAACAGGTCGCGGTTCAGGCAAAGCTGATCAGAGAAGACCTGTTCGAGTTTGGCATCCACAATACTGCGATGACGGTGGCGAAAGCTGTCCAAATTCCGTTCTTCTATCTGTACAAGGCTGTGTTCCCTAAGGACCTTATTGCCGAGTACGACATCACCTTCATCAGGTCGTTGTTCCATCCTGTTGTTCTCATCGCATTGGCCGCGCTCTTCTGCGGTGCCTGGTTAGCATGGAAGTATCGGCGGTCCCAGCCTGCTGTGCTCTTCGGATTCCTGTGGTTCATTGTGACATTGATTCCCGTAATGAATTTCTATCCAACGAGGCCTGTTGTCGCAGACCGATACGCTTTTCTTCCGTTGTATGGTATCTTCCTTCCTTTGGGACTCTATACGGCAATGCTTCTGCGGTCTCGAATGCGTCATGCAGTGATCGTCGTTGCATGTGCTCTGGTTATTCTCCTCGCGTACCTTGCCCATGGACAGAACAGGATATGGGAATCCGATATAACGCTCTGGACAGATGCCGCGTCCAAGGCCCCGCAGTCGTTCAAGCCATACGCGAACCTTGGGTATGCTTATCGCAAGGCGGGCGATCGAGCGAAGTCCGATGAAATGTTCCGTATGGCCGGAGAGATGGAACCGTCATTTGCGGATCACGAGTATCTGCGCGGCATCGAAGCCTACCGGGCAAAGGACTATCCCGCGGCCATTCGGTGGTTTGAGAACGCGCTCATGCGAAAGCCCGGTCTCATCAGAGCATTGTTCTATACAGGACTTGCCTATGATCGTTCGGGAGATCACGAACAGGCCATGAAATATCTTCTCGATATCCGCGAGTCTCCTGAATATGATATTGATAACTACAGGGCGGGTGCTGTTCACTATATCAATAACTATCTCATGCCCCGATTTGCACCAATGCTGGATGATCTGAAGCGAGCTGCCGAAGTGGCTCCAGAAGATCACCTCCGATGGGTCCGATTGGCTGACGCCATGATCTCCTCTGGCCAGGACGATGAAGCTGCCAAAATATACCGGAAGCTTGTAGAGCAGGGGAAAGCGGATTGGTCCGTTCATTATCATTTGGGCGAGATATCCCGTCGGGCAGGGGATCAGGCTATCGCCATCACTCAGTATACGAAAAGCCTGGAAATGCGGAAACCGAACTGCGAAGTCTCCTGCCGTCTGGGAACGCTCTTTATGAAACGTCGGGAGCACGATGCTGCTGAGCGGATTCTGAAAAGCGTACTTAGGGATGATCCGTCATGCGCTGATGCAAGGTTCCATCTTGCTGTTTCCTATTTTCAACGGGGCAATGCTGATCAAGCACGTATCGAGTTCACTGGCCTGGAAAGAAGTTACCCAGGCAACTATCCGGTTAAGCCTTATATAAGCAGAATACCTGCACCTGTATATTGATTCGTGGTGACAAATTATGTCATATGGAATGCCGTCATATGTAAATATAAACGCTTGTCATAGTTTAACTTATTGTTATATAAAGAGAATATATTGGCATATAATCTGCATTAAGAACGGTGAAGCAACAAAGAGCTTGAGGTCTCAAAGGAGGTGAGTACACCCATACGGCCTTAAGCACAAAAATAGATAAGTATCATGGTGTAAATTCACTAAATCGTTATGGGAGGTAAGACTATGTTGAAGAATAAGAAAGGTTTTACGCTTATCGAACTCCTCATCGTGGTGGCCATCATCGCCATCCTTGCGGCAGTCGCCATTCCGCAGTTCGCGTCATATCGTGTGAAGGCATACAACGCAGCTGCCCAAAGCGATCTCAGAAATTTCAAGACTCAGATGGAATCTGCAATGGTGGACAATCAGCAATATCCCACATTCTAACAATGGCTGTTACTTTCTGAAAAAGGAGATTACAATTATGAAGAAAATACTGCTAGTATCCATGGCAATGATTCTGACGCTGGCCGTTGCTGCGCCTGCCTTTGCTGTGTCAACATTTTGCGCTACTGGCTGCACTTACCAAAAGTCGGACATGGGCGGAGGATCCTATTCGCCTTCAACGAATGTTCAGTTAAAAGTATTTGCCACGGCAACTTCGTACTGCGCGGGCTCAGTTCACAAGAGTTCAACGGTCAACAACAAGGGCAAGGAATTCGCTACATTAAGCACTGACAGCACTTTGAGAGAGCGACCTGTAACTGTTGATACAGGAATACCGCAGGGTTGTACCAATGAAACTACTCCCGCGTTTTAGCACAAAGGAGTCTTTGAAAATATTGCTAACATGATCAAAAGCGAAGCGTGTTTTTGTCGAGCACTATAAGCTCTGCAAATTCATTACATAAAGGTTCTCGCTGATGCATATACCGAGGGTTGATGCTGTTTATCAACCCTCGCTCTTTTATTACGGACGTTAGGGAAGGTATAAACAATGTTCGGCATCGCTGCAATAACGATCAAAGGTGTCTTTCGCGATAAGGTCTTCCGAGGGATCCTAATGACTGCGCTCGCATTTATGGTCATTCCCTCGATCAGCAGCCTTTCCATGCGACAGGTCACGGCATTATCCATGACCCTATCTTTGTCTCTCATCTCATTCATCCTGTTGCTGCTTTCCATTTTTTTAGGCGGGACGTCGCTCTGGAAAGATATGGACCGTCGTTATACCATAAGCGTCCTGAGCCTGCCAATAACGCGCACGTCCTATGTCATAGGAAAATTCCTCGGCGTTGCGGGGTTTACCCTTCTCACAACACTATTGCTGGGCGTTGTCGCGTTCGTTGTGATCTGGTATGTCGCGAGCGTTTATCCCCCCGATAGCCCGATCGCGCTTATAAATTTTTTATTCGCAGTCATTTTTGACGCCCAAAAGTACATTCTGCTCATAGCCTGTGCGTTTCTGTTTTCCACCGTGAGCACTTCTTTTTTTCTGCCCATTTTCGGTTCCATTTCCCTCTTCTTCGTTGGTTCCGCCACACAGCAGGTCTTTGATTATGTCACATCTCCGGCGGGAGATGCCTTTTCCCCTTTTTCCATAAAGTCGTCACGCTTCTCTATTATGTTCTGCCTAATTTCAGTGTGTTCGACTTGAAGGTAAATGCCATTTATGGAGTCGCTCTATCGCTATCCGGGCTTTCACTGGTCAGCGGGTATTTTCTTATTTATACCGCATTGCTCCTGACAATATCGTCGATCATCTTCTCCAGGCGAGAAATACAGTGAAAAGGTGCGTACTCTTATTTGTTCTCGTCATATCCTATCTGAGTCTGATCTTTCCCTTGTCCTCGTATATGCGGAACAGACCATTCGTTGAGAAGCTCGGCTATGTGCCGCGTTCTGAAGTATTCATGCTTGCGGCGGCAGATCAGAAACAACTCATGTCAGCGTCCTTGGTATGGAAAGTGCTCAGCTATTTTGGCGGTCTTTATGAGAAAACGACGCGCCGTATTTATACGCCGCCTGACTACGAAGGCATGAAATCCATGATCCAGTCCGCGATCAAGCTCGACCCTTATAATCTTGACGCGTACTATTTCGCCCAGGCAGTTCTCGTATGGGACATGAAACAGGTCTCGGCTGCGAACGAACTTCTTGAATATGGCATGAAATACAGGTTTTGGGATTGGTATCTCCCTTTTTTTGCCGGTTTCAATGCCGGGTATTTCCTGAAAGATTATGAAACAGCGGCAAAATACTACAAACGGGTTGGCGACCTGACGGGAAATGAACTTTCCATCAAACTGGCCGGCCGCTATATGTACGAAGCAGGACAGACAGACATGGCAATAGCATACCTCACCACCATGGAGCAAGGAGCCCAGAACAGTGCAATTAAAAACAGCTTTAAAATACGTCTCGATGCATTCAAAGGCGTGAAATTGATAGAATCGGCTCGGGACTGAATACGTTAAAAAAAGCCGGAAGAAGCCGGCTTCTGTTGATATATTGATCAAGAAAGGCTTTCTCAAAGAACTGCCCGTTGATCCCTATGGAGGTACGTTTTACCTCGACGAAAAAGGTCGCGTCCGAAGCACAAGTAAATTTGCATTTGCCGGTCAAAAGCAGTAGAAAGAATATATTTATGATCGCAATAGAATTTCATAATGTATCCAAAACATTCAAAGGGAAAAAAGGGGCCTCAGTTGAGGCGGTAAAGGACCTTACCCTCGCCATTGATCAAGGGGAGATCTTCGGTTTTCTCGGCCCCAACGGCGCAGGGAAGAGCACAACGATCAAACTGTTAATGGGACTCATTGCACCCAGCGCGGGTCAGGCGAAGATCATGGGAACCGAGATGGGCTCTCACCGTTCCCGCAACTATGTCGGTTATTTGCCCGAAAATCCGACTTTTTATGATTATCTGAATGCCGAGGAATACCTGGCCTTCATCGGCAAGGCCTTCGGCATGCCGGACACACTGATACGGGAGAGGGTCGACAGCAATCTCAAACTGCTTGATCTTTGGGAGGCGAGATCCCGCCCAATGCGGGGATACAGCAAGGGCATGATACAGCGGCTCGGTCTGGCCCAGGCAATGATCCATGATCCGGATGTCCTTATCCTTGACGAACCTATGAGCGGACTCGACCCGATCGGCCGTGCTCTTGTGAAAGAGATCATCCTTGATCTGAAGGCGAAGGGGAAATGCGTTTTTTTCAGCACCCATATTACCGCCGATGTGGAAACGGTCTGTGATCGTGTGGGGATCCTGGTAAACGGGGCGCTGCAGCGTGTAGAAAAGGTGGAATCGATCCTGACCCAGGGAATAATCGGTTATCACTTGAAGATCCGAACGCCAGGCGATCTGCGACCGAGAGAGCTTGAAATATCAAAAGGGGAACTCTCAAAGTTCATTGCCGAGACAGAGGCCGCGGGTCAGGAGATCATGTTCATAGAACCGAAACGAAAAAATCTCGAATCGTTTTTTCTGGATATCGTTAAGGGAACGTAGTGTTGATCAGACGTCATCACTTACTGCTCATCGCAGTCGTCGTGCTCGCGGTCTATTCTCCTGCCCTCTTGGCGGATTTTTCGAGATATGACGATGCAGCCGTGGCCGAAAGCTACCGGGCAGCACAAGGCTGCGACCTGAGACGCTTATTCATTCCTTTCAGCGAAGGATTTTATTATCGTCCGCTCATTGGAGTCAGTTTTTATCTCGATAAATATCTTCTCGGACTCAAGCCCAGCTTGATGCATCTGGAAAATATTCTTATTCATCTTGCAAACGCAATCCTGGTATTTTTTCTTACCCGTCATATCATCGCCGTAGAGAAAAAGAGCGAACCTGCCCATCTTCCCCTCCTTGCGGCACTTCTGTTCGGTCTGCATCCCATAAACACAGAATCGGTCAACTGGATATCGGGCAGGACAGATCTGCTGGCTGGAATGTTCATCCTCACGAGTGCATTGTGTCTTTTGAAATTCACTGAACTTCACGAAAAAAAATATGTTCTTTTGTTCTTTTCCGCTTTTGCGTGCGGAGCGCTTGTCAAGGAAACCTCCTTGGCTTTTCTTCCAGGGGCGTTCTTCCTGGTGAGCGCCGGTCAGCGGATCACTGAAGACAGGAACGGGCTGAATATGGCAAACGGGGTCCGCTCTCAATCATCCGTTCTCCTGACAGCAGTCATTCCCGGCATTCTTGTTGTTCTGCTTTTCCTGTCCCTCAGATCAATTGCATTTCGAAACAATGCCAGCCGAATTGGCCTGACGCTTATGGCTTTATCCAATGACTGGATAAACTCGCTGTTCGTTATGCTTCGGGCTTTTGGCTTTTATATGAAAAAGCTCATCTTCCCATTTCCCTTGAATATCGCAATTATGGAAGTAGATCCTCTCTATGAAGTTCTTGCCATTCTCCTAGTTGCTCTTTGCATGTACATAGCGACACGCAGGTCGCTTAGTTCTGCCGCGTTCATGTCAGGAATGTTTTTTATCGCACCGGCGTTCCTGATCGCCTTCGGCCAGATAGCATGGACGCCGTACGCAGAACGCTATGTCTATATCACCTCTGCTTTTGTTATCATCGCCGCGGTCGTTTACCTAGATATCAAGCTAGTGCCCGCCAGAAAGCCATGGACGGTGTTCACCATGGTGATTATCCTGGCAATTTTTTTTGCTTCAACCTTTCTCAGGAGCGTTACGTGGAATAGTGATTTAACGTTGTACGAGGATGCCGTCGAGAAATCGCCCCAATCAAGAGATCTAAGGGCAGTTTATGGAGAGTTACTGATACAGAAAGGTGATTATGCGGCTGCACTGGTACAGCTAGAGCAAGGCAGGTCGATCGCATCACTTGACTATGACGAACGATTTGATTTGAACATGTCATATATTTATTATAAACTGGGTAATATTGACGAAGCCATAGCGCTGAGTAAAACCATATTACTAAAATCACGTAACAAGTCGGTAAAAGCACTGGACAGCCTGATTGTGCTGTTGAAAGAAAAAATGATTTCAGCAAGAAGCCCGGCGGAAAAGAACGCACTAAAAAAGGAAATGTTTCTGTATACTAAAACGCTGTTCGACCTGAACCATGATCCCCGCTTGCTGTTCGATATCTCCATCCTGGCAGCTGAGCTCGGGGAAAAGAATGCCGCGATACAGTTCTATCGCCCGCAACCAGCGCCGTAGACGCTGGTGCATGCTGCATGCAGACGGATCCACCGAGGAGCATAAAGAAACGTTACCATATCGAAAGAGAACATGCGAAAGACAATAAAACACTTCATGAAACTGTTGAGGCCACACCAGTGGCTGAAGAACCTGCTCCTCCTTTTCCCGCCTTTTTTTGGAGGGAAAATGCTGGAAGCGGACGTGCTCGCGGTGCTTATTCCGTCATTTGTCTCATTTTCTCTCGCCGCCAGCAGCGGGTACATCTTGAATGATATTATGGACCGGGAAGTGGACAAGCTTCATATTTCTAAAAAGGAGAGACCAATTGCCCGCGGTGATATTTCTGTTGTCATCGCGATCTTCTTAGCTGCTTTCCTCTTAGCAGCAGCCTTGATTGTTTCCTCCTCTGTTTCCCGGCAGTTTGAAGCTTTTCTTATTGTATATTTTTTTATTTCCTTTCTATACTCCCTCTATTTTAAACATATCGCTATCATCGACATTTTTTTTGTTTCCTCTGGGTTTTTGATTCGGGTTCTGGCAGGTGGGGAAGCTTTTCGAGTCACTATCTCAAGCTGGCTTTTTCTAACCGTATTCGTCGTTTCCCTCTTTCTTGCCGTCGCTAAACGGCTAGGTGAGAAAACGATAATAGGCTCTGAAGGTTCACTGCACAGGAAGGTTCTTGCTGAGTATCCTCCCCAATTTTTAGAAGGCATTATGTGGGTTACCTCATCGGTTGCCATCGTGATGTACGCATTATATACCATTGAGAATAATAAGAATTTAATCTATACTGTACCGATTGCGTTCTTCGGTTTTCTGCGGTTCATCTATATCACGAATCATAATGGAAAAGGTGATCCAACCGAGGCGCTTCTTCACGATCCTCAGATCGCCATTACCGGAATCGGCTGGCTTATTGCAGTAGCAACTGTTGTCTATCGCTGATCGGAATTGAAATGCCGGCGTTCCAAAATATGCTTAGGCGACCGTTGATCCTGTTCTATCGGTCATTGCACTATGACTCTATGTACCGATTCTAAATTCCTTATCTAAGAATAACAGGGAGGATTTTTCATCTAACATTGAAATACTACCGCTTTGCAAGGAATACGATGTTCGAACCTTCTCTAAAGACCGCATCTGTAGTGGTCTTCAGCACGCTTGTTTATAAGATGACATTATCGGATTAACGTCTCTGCAAAAGAGTATATTGTGAACATTGCGGTGCGGTGGCCCAGATGCGAATTACTTTCGTTCGATACTCTTTATTAAGCAGGGGCGGGGATAAGATGGTATTGATGTATGCATCCCATCTGGCCGACCAGGGACATGAGGTTAGTATCGAAGCAAACAAGATCGATACGGTCTTTAATGTTAATCCCAAGATACTCATCAAGCCTATCGGACTCAAGGGACAAATAGGCACCATGCTTTCTGCCTTTTTCAAGAAAAGGGACCCAGATATCGTAATCGCTGATATTATCCCCCTCGCATTCGCTCTGTATTTTAGAAACAGAAAGAGAGTGCTCTATTTTGCCCAAGATTATAATGTTATGCATTATACCAATCCCGCTATGAAATCCCTTGTAAAAATTCTCGATTTCATTGGATTAAGGCTTCTTAAAATCAGGACGATCACTGTTTCCGAAGAGCTTTCCCTTGTCTTGTCCGGTCAATTCAGAGCAAATATTGTTCAGGTTATTCCGAATGGCGTTGATATGTCCTTGTTCCATTCCGAACCGTCTCCGGTCCTTCGGGCTGAGAAACAAGGCCAAAAATCAATTCTTGTGCTTTCAAGGAAGGACCCGCGGAAAGGCTTCGACGTTGCCCAGCAGGTCATCAGGAAGGTGAAAGCTGTCTGCCCGGTCCCCTTTGAGGTCTGGACCGTT
This sequence comes from Nitrospirota bacterium, assembly GCA_963840455.1. Taxonomy (GTDB): domain Bacteria; phylum Nitrospirota; class UBA9217; order UBA9217; family UBA9217; genus JAAXXJ01. The sequence continues at coordinate 349,068 of CAWIYV010000007.1, forward strand.
GGAGAGCCATCGAAAGGCACGTTTCCAGGCATTTCACACAGGGATTTTGGATATGTTCCTGAATTGAAGATGCGTGATCTCTTCAGCAGCGCAGACCTTTTTTTAAATCCATCGTATTCTGAAGGTTTTGGACTGATGGTAATTGAGGCCTTTGCCTGTAAATGCCCAGTTGTCACGACAGATGCAATCTCCTACGCGATCCATGATAAAAATGCCCTGGTAAGCAGGGTGGGAGACATTGATTCGATGGCGATCAATGTGCGACGGCTTTTGGAATCTCCGGACACAGCTCAGACTATTATCACGAATGGATTCACCTGGGCAAAGAAATATTCCTTAGAACATGCTTTGGCTGCATTCGAAAAAACCCTGACCAGTCTGTCTCAGGAGCAGCGACTTTGCTAATAACAACGGCTTCGGGCGGCCAATTGACCTTATATTTTCATGACGATGCTCCGGATTCAAAGTGATGCTCTCAAACATGTTGCCACATGTATCAGTAATCCTTCCGGTTTACAATGGAGAGAGAAAGTACCTTCGAGATACGGTGATGAGCATATTAGTCCAATCTCATCATCATTTCGAGTTCATCATCATAGATGATGGTTCTACTGACAGGACTTCCTCTATTCTGCAAGAACTGAGGACGTTGGATAGAAGAATTACCGTCCTGAGAAATGCAAAGAACGAAGGTCTGGTGAGATCCCTGAATAGGGGCCTCAATCATGCCTCTTCTCAGTTCATCGCACGAATAGATTGCGGCGACTTGGCTGAAAAAAATAGGATCGAGATACAGTCCCGATTCTTGCAGGAGCATAGTGATTATGTTCTGGTAGCCTCACAGGCAGAGTGGATCACGATGAGCGGTGACACTATGTACACCACCCATGTCCCGTCCGACGATTGGGAAATCCAAAGAGACTGTTTATCAAGGACAGCATATTGATCCATCCTGCGGTCATGTTCAAGAAAATACCGGGGCTCTATTACCGGGAAATCGCCGCAACCGCCGAGGATTACGACTACTGGTTGAGACTGTCGATGCATGGGAAAATGTTTGTTATAGATGATTTCTTGCTCAAAATGCGCATGGATCCTGACGGGACGACCTATTCAAAGAAGATGCGACAGGTCAAAACAGTCGATTTGATCCATGCCTCGTTCTTCATGGGGCCAGGAAATCCTTCCGCTCAGAGGGAATGGAGCGTGGTAGAGCTTTCTGGCATAGAAAGGGTCCAAGAGAGATTGTTTCACCTGTTCTCGAGATATGCGTACCAGTATTACCATCGATCGGTGATTTTATTTTATACCTTTAAAATCTTATCAGGCTTGTCGAGCCCCCAGTACATGTTTAAACTGTTCAACATGATGCTGAGAAGACGCTCTGTGTCGAGCGATCCGTTGTTCCAGCAATATCTTTCCCGGGCTGAACAAAGCGCCGACAGGGAGATAAAACAATAGATGGATGTTCAAATAGAAAATACCCTTGTCATAGAAGCGGGCCGTTCCGAGAAGAACTATTGGAAAGATCTCTGGCGGTACCGGGAGCTGTTCTATTTCCTCTCCTGGCGTGATGTCCTGGTCCGCTACAAACAAACGGTGATTGGTATTGCATGGAGCGTGATAAGGCCATTCTTGACCATGGTAGTGTTTACGATCGTATTCGGCAAACTTGCCAAATTACCGTCGGAGGGCATTCCGTATCCCTTGTTGGTTTTTACCGCTTTGCTGCCATGGCAATTTTTTGCAAACTCCCTGGCTGAAGCAAGCACCTCCATAACAGGCAATGCTAACATGCTGACGAAGGTATATTTCCCGCGAATCGTGATTCCGGCCACTTCGATAATAGTCAGTTTGATGGACCTATTAATCTCTTTCGTTATGCTGTTTTTCCTTATGGCGTGGTACGGCTTTACTCCAGGTCTGCGTGCCTTTACTCTCCCTTTGTTTCTCATTCTGGCGTGCGCTGCGTCCTTCGGAGTGAGTTTGTGGCTTTCAGCGCTCAATGTCAAATATCGAGATTTTCGGTATGTCGTTCCCTTTATAGTGCAGTTTGGTCTGTATGTCTCTCCGGTGGGCTTCAATAGCGGTATTGTGCCGGAGCGATGGCGCTTTCTTTATTCGCTCAATCCCATGGTCGGGGTGATAGACGGCTTTCGCTGGGCGCTCCTCGGCGAAGATATGGCTCTGTACTGGCCGGGGATTATTCTCTCAACGGCCATCACAGCTGTGATCCTCGTATCTGGATTCAAGTACTTCAGAAAAACGGAAAAAATCATGGCTGACGTAATTTAAGATCAATATGAAGACCGTTATTAAAGCCGAAAATATATCAAAAAAATTTATCTTAAGCCACCAGCGAAAAGCATCCTATCATTCTCTGCGAGAGGCAGCGACGGATACCGTGAAGAGATGGGGCCGGAAGATATCGGGAATCGGTTCAAGAGAAGACCAATCACACGAGGAATTCTGGGCGCTTAAGGACATCTCTTTCGAAATAAAGTCCGGAGAGCGCGTTGGTATTATCGGCCGTAATGGGGCCGGTAAATCGACGATCCTAAAAATTCTTAGTCGGATTACTGAGCCAACCGAAGGCAGGGTCACTATTTGTGGACGAGTATCGAGCTTGCTGGAAGTGGGAACCGGCTTCCATCCCGAGTTGACCGGCCGGGAAAATATATTTTTAAACGGCGCTGTTCTTGGGATGACGAAGAACGAGATCAAGAAGAAATTCGATGAAATCGTTGCTTTTGCCGAGATAGATAAATTTCTCGATACTCCTGTAAAGCACTACTCGAGCGGTATGTACGTTCGCCTTGCGTTTGCCGTCGCGGCGCACCTGGAGCCTGACATCCTGATTGTAGACGAGGTATTGGCGGTAGGTGACGCCCAGTTTCAGAAGAAGTGTCTCGGAAAGATGGAAGTTGTGTCTTCTCATGAAGGACGTACGGTACTTTTCGTGAGTCATAATATGGCAGCCATACGGCAGATTTGTCGAAGGGCTCTCTATTTGGAAGAGGGTAGGCTGATAAAAGATGATGCAAGCGACGTTGTCGTTCATAGCTACCTTCATAATTTACCGAAAGCTGACACTTTATTAGATGTTAAGTATTTGATTTCCCGATTACCCCATGACCCTGCAATAAGATTAAATAATATCATTGTTCTGCAAGAGGGAAGAAGAGATAACCATGTTGTAACAGGAAAACCCATAGAGATAATTATTGACTACGAGGTCATGAAGGAAACATATGGTCTTCGCGTTTTTATTGGATTGTATGACAATGAAGGAACATATCTCTTCCGCAGTTTTGCGCATGGCGAGGAAGAAGAGCTGCGAACGGCAAAGATTGGAAGGTATATAGCAAGGGCCACCATCCCGCCTGATTTACTTGCACCAATTACCTACAAATTAGGCGTTTCGGCAGACATACGCAATGTCCGTAAATGTTTTCCCGAGGGAGTCATGATCACTCTCTTCGTCCAAGATGCAGGTCGAATAAAGAATGCATACGCTCATGGTGGACAGGTCGGCGTCAAGCTTGCACCTTTTATTGCATGGTCAACGGAGTTGTATCGCGATGCGGATACTTATTGAAGGGAAAAGTCACAAAAATTATCTCGCTAAATGCCATGAAGCATTCCGCACAGGCCTACGGGCTACCTTTGATACAAGATTGTTTGGAAAAGGATACCCCGGTTACTGGCCGTTTATCAGGACCTACACTCAGATCATAAAGAAAACTTTTCATGATTCTCAACCGGACATCCTTATTGCCCACTCCCACTTTCCAGATGACCCAAAAGGTTTTACATATGAAGGGATTTCCGAAGTGTCGGCAATTAAGACATTTGTATTAGGTGATTACTGGCAAGTATCGGAACATTTCAAACAACAATTCGTCGAATATGTAAATAGAAATAGGATCGATTTTATACTTTCGTACTATATTCAGCCATTGGATATTTGGAAAGAAACATCCATTGCTGATCGATTCATCTATCTTCCTCCTACATTCGATCCGGCGATTTTCAATGACTGGCGCATATCAAAACAGTATGACGTAGGTTTCTTGGCAGCGGGAACTACAAATTACACCGATTTTTATCCGGAACGATTTGCTATCCACCAGATGCTTCTCAAAAAGACCGACATTCGCTATCTATGGTCAGAGCATCCTGGTTGGAAGATACGTAAAAGCCATCCACTCATTGGAGTCAATTTTTCGAAGGCGATCAATTCATGCAAAATATTCATCACTACAGGTGGAATTTACAAAAATGCTCAGCCAAAAATATTCGAAGCGCTTGCATCAAAAGTCCTGCTTATGTCGGATGAGCCGCTCGGATCGAAGGAAATCGGACTTCAAGACGGAATTAACTATGTGAGAATATCGGAAAACGATGTGGTATCTAAAATCGATTATTATCTTACGCATCCCATTAAATGCGAAGAAATAGCAGAGGCAGGATATCAATTGGCACTGCAAAAACATTCTTGCTATGCCCGGGCAATTGATTTTTACAAGAAAGTCAGTTCAAAACTTGCGGTGCCGCATGCATGAATGAAGCAGATATAAAATACCCCGGTAAATAAAATGGAGGGGACATGCCCGATTTTCACAGTGGTTTGGTTATCCCTGATAGTTGTTAAATGATGATAACCATACTGAAGATATTGATCTTCCAAATGACATGATAGCCATGACGATGTCCTCTATAATGCAGCCAGTAAAAGAGAAATGCAGTAATGACAAACGGTAGAAATATCTCCGAGTTACAAGGCAAGAAAGTGCTAATCGTTTTCGGCAGTCTTAAATTGGGCGGTGCCGAACGACAGGGATTGCAGTTTGGCCGTTATCTCAGGGAATCGCAGGGGTGCCATGTTGAAGTGTGGGGCTTTAACAGTCCTGGAAGAAGCACCGAGATATGCAAAGAAACAGGCATTGCATGGAAAATCGTTCCTTTACCTTTTTCAGGTAATCGCTTGCAGGGCTGGTGGAGATACATCGAATTTGTGCAGCACTTGAGGCGTCTGAAGCCCGATGTACTGCTACCCTATACCACGGTACCGAACTTATGCTGCGCATTAGCACGGCGTTGGTCTGGTGCAAAGCTTTGCATCTGGAATCAGCGTGATGAAGGCCTAGAGCGTATGAAACCGGGCCGGGAACGCAAGGCAATCCGCCGAGCATCATATTTTATTGCCAATGCCACCATAGGTGCCGAGTACCTAAAAAATCAGCATGGCGTCAGTAATGACAGGATACGGGTCATCCGGAACGGCATTGAACTTCCTGGCATAACGCGCGACAGGTCGATATGGCGCAACAAGTTGGGATTGCAGGAAAACGATTTTCTTGTATGTATGCTGGCCAATTTTTCCCCGTTCAAAGATCATCAAACTCTTATTAAAGCCTGGCCGTATGTTGTGCGAAAACTGAAAGAACAAGGACGTTCTGCAAAGCTGATTCTGGCTGGTCATGAGTCGACGACATTCCGGACTATGCAGGATTTGACGCTCACGATGAGAGTAGAGGATTCGGTTATATTCCCGGGATTTGTTCGGGACGTTCATCAACTGCTGCAGAGTGCTGACCTTGTTGCTTTTAGTTCTGTTTTAGAAGGATGTCCCAACGGGGTGCTCGAAGGAATGGCTGCAGGCCTTCCTGTTGTTGCTACTGATATTCCCGGAATACGCGAAGCTGTAGGGGATGCAGGGATTCAATACCTCGTACCTCCACGTGATGAGCAAAAACTGGCTGAAGTGATCACTCTGTTTGCATCGGATCCAGTGCTCAGGAATGCTGTTGGAAATGAGAATCGCAAACGGATAGCTGAACATTTCAGCGTCCAGCGCATGCAGAATGAAATGACTGAACTTATAAATCGCCTGCTGTCATCGGTGTGTTCTAAAAGGATTAGCGTTTCGATTTTCTTTTAAATGTCTTGTACATAATGTTTTTGTCATACAACGTGCATGAATGGAGAAAAATTTTATGATATCGTTATTCAAACCCTTTTTCGGCGAAGAAGAGCTCGATGCATTGCGCCCTATCTTTCAAAGCGGTTGGATTGGACTTGGCCCCAAAACCGCCCTGTTCGAAGATAAATTTGCACAGTATGTAGGATCGGATTATTGTATTGGTCTTAATTCTTGCACTGCTGCGCTGGATCTGTCTATGCGTTTGCTCGAGATCGGCCAAGGAGACGAAGTCATTGTGCCGCCGATGACATTTGTATCAACGGCCCACGCGGTTGCATACAATTTAGCACAGCCTGTTTTTGCGGATGTTCAATACTCGACATTGAATATTGATCCGGAGGATGTCGCTAAACGCATAACGCGCAGAACGAAAGCGATAATCGCGGTTCATTATAGCGGACGTGCAGTTGATTTGGATGCACTACGTGCCATCTCGGGCAACATCCCTATTATCGAGGACTGCGCTCATGCGGCAGGTGGTTTTTATAAAGGCCGTCATGTCGGGACGATCGGCAAAATAGGCTGTTTTTCCTTTCATGCCGTCAAGAATCTTGCCATGGGCGATGGAGGCGCTCTTGTATTGTCTGAACCGGAGTTGGCCGAGCGGGCAAAACGGCTCCGCTGGCTGGGAATAGATAAAAATACCTGGGACCGTGCTAGCATTGGTGAATCATACTGGTGGGAGTATTACGTGGATGAAATCGGGTTAAAATGCCATATGAACGATATTCAAGCGACTTTAGGTCTTGTCCAGCTCGCAAAATTAAACGCCATGAACCAAAGAAGGCGCGAAATCGTGACCAAGTACTTCGACCAGCTTCGGACGGTAACCGATATCGAGTTGCCTGAAAGTGACAATGACGTCTACCGATCGAGTTGGCATATTTTCCATATTAAATGCAACGAGCGAAACGGCTTATCGAAATTTCTTGCGGCACAAGGAATAAGCACGGGCGTCCATTATAAACCTATTCACCTCTATTCCTGTTATGGGAACAGGCCGTCATTGCCAGTGGCTGAAAAGGCATTTAACAGAATCCTGAGTCTGCCGTTACACCCGGGCATGTCGGATGGTGATGTGTATCACATATGTGATTCCATAAAAAGGTTTTATGGGAAATGAGTGCCCGAAATATTCATACTATATGCGGGAAAGATATCGACCTTGTGGAGATTTCACCAGCATTTTTTGATGTCATCATTGAATGGCGAAATGATCCCGATATTAATAAATATTTTATTACACGAGATTCTTTTTCACATGAACAACAGGCGCGATGGTATGCGAAGTATGTGCAAGATGAAACTGATATGACGTTTATGATAGTTTCAAAGGCAGGGATTGTTCTCGGTATGGCAGGATTGTATAACATAGACAAGCAAGGGCGCACTGCGGAATTCGGCCGCCTGCTGATAGGAGCAAAGAAGTTCCGTGGCTCTGGCTTCGGAAAAGAGGCCAGCCGCATGCTTCTGAAGCTGGCATTTGAAACCCTGAATTTAGAACAAGTTTACCTATCAGTCTATGACTGGAATGTAAAAGCTGTTGGCCTTTACGATGCTCTTGGATTCAGAATAGAGAAAAAGATGATACTGGGTGAAGAAAACGGCAAGAAACAATCAACCTATAAAATGGTTTTGCATTCGACCAGATGGCAGGCTTCGGCGGCATCAGGCAGCGGAGGCGGGTAACGATAATTAATTGAAAAACATTCAGCGAGAGATAATGCTCTCGGGAGGGTTGTGTGAAAATATCATTTTTGCCGGCAGGAGATGAAAATATCGCGAGTTCAAGAATACATGTATATTCTTTGCATAAAGCGCTCAGAAAAAATGGCGTAGATTCTTGTATTGGTTTTTCAGACGACGCTGATGTCTTATTTGTTCAAAAAAAAGTTACGAGTGATATCCTCACTTGTATTTATAAGATCAAAGCGCGTGGAAAGATCGTAATTTACGATATCGATGAGTTGGGCAATGCGCTGGACTATTGGATCAAACCCAAATACCAGAAAAAAGTTTTTGAACTGGCAGATATCATCACAACAGATACCATCGAACGCCGCGAGTATATAATAAGAAAATGGCCTCATGATCGCGTAGAGATTCTCCCGGCGTGCATTGATTATTATCCTGAGGCGCCTATGCGTTTAGATTTGAAGGATGAAAAGGTGCTCCGCGTTTTGTGGTTTGGCAGCCTAGGAAATATCGCATTATTTGAAAAATACTCATCTGCACTTGTTGCGATTCCTAATGTCGAGGTCGTGGTTGTCGCCGGAACATCTTCATCGGAGCTGAAAGACTTTGCACGCCGGTACCCTAAAATCATGTTTATTCCCTGGGCGTTTGCAAATTTCATTTCAGTGCTGCAGTCCTGCCATCTCACCTGCCTTATGCACGATGGATCGCCGATTGATCGGACGAAAACCAACAACAAAATGATTACGAGTATTGCCTGGGGAGTACCAGCCATGGTATCACGAACACCTGACTACGAGCGTACCGCGCTAGAATCCGGGGTAGGTTATGCGATATTTGATAACGCTGCTGACATAAGAAAGATTATCGAGCGGATGTGGTCTCCTTCCGCTAGGAATCAATATCTCGACACCGCCCAGAATTATATCTGGAATAACTATTCTCCTGAAATACTGCAAAAAAGGTTCTTGCACATACTTTCTGCGCATAGAATTACTAAGAATGGTTTGGGGGCGGCTATAGAGAGACTTTGGTTCGGGGTGAAAGCTTTTTCACAACATTTCGGACAATGCAGGATTTGACGCTCACGATGGGAGCACAGGATTCGGTTGTCTTCCCGGGACATGTTCGGAACGTTCATCTACTGCTGTAATGTGCGGACCTTGTTGTTTTAGTTCTGTTTTGGAAGGATGTCCCAACGGTGTTCTGGAAGGAATGGCTGCAGGTCTTCCTGTTGTTGCCACTGATATTCCCGTACTACGCTAAGCTATCGGGGATGCAGGGATACAATACCTCGTACCTCCACGTGATGAGCAAAAGCTGGCTGAAATGATCACCCTATTTGCATTGGATCCGGTGCTCATGATGCTGTCGGAAATGAGAATCGCAGGCGGATAGCTGAACATTTTAGCATGCAACGAATGCTGTATGAGATAACGGATACATTAAATTCACTTTTGAAGTAAACTGGGCAATATTTTCTGATAGATGTTGATAAAAAGAAATTAATCACATGACAAAAATAACTCGCATATTTATCGAGCATCTGATCGTTAATTTATTCGGCGAAACACGGATTAAGAAAGTATTAGCACTTGCTGAGCATTTCTATGCAATTTCGCCTTTTGCCATTAAATTGCAGAGAAAGGTTTGCCCCAATTTTAAAATAGGGATGGCCATATTAGCCTATGAAAGACCCGACTATCTCCAAGTGTGTCTCGACTCGCTTTTTCAATCGAATCTCTACAATTATGATATTACTTTTTTAATTCAAGATGACGGGTCTTCCGACCCAAGGGTAAGAAGCATTATTGAGAAGGAGCGAGATTCTCAATATAAGATAATCCGCAGTTTTACACCGAAAGGACATAACTCCTGGGGTGCAGCTTTCAATAAGGCAGTCAAGAAATTATTGGAGCTCGACAATTTTGATATCATCGGGACGTGCGATTCTGACGCCTTATTTCATCCGGACTGGCTCGACCATACACTGAAGGTATGTTTGTGGGCGAAGGAAAACCACCAGCAGAATATTTTGGGTCCCTTTTCTTCCTTCAATTCAAGCGATTATGCTTTTCATCGGGTTTTAGGTGAATATGAATCGCCTTTTGGTGGCTACGTCGTAAAAGAACGGATGGGCGCGCTCAATTATTTTTTTTTTAAGGACGATTTTCTGAAACTTGGTTATTTTAAAGAAGATAAGAATGACGAAACTTTGATGACCATGGAATTTAAGAAGAAGAAAGTTAGAAATTTTTGTACGACTATGAGCACTGTCGAACACGTCGGACAACTATCGGTCCTTAATCAGTGGCGACCGACACCCGTCCAAAAAGCCGTATACGGCAGTAACCTGGCCAAGAATGGGTGGCCTGAAATTATCCACGATATCTCAACGTTCGGCTATTTAAAAGACGTCAAGCCTGCCGCGAGTCTCGGAAAAAATGTAGCAAGCGGCAGGCAGCTTGATGTCGTTATTCCTGTAATTGAAAAAGATACAGATGTGTTGCCGTATGTTATTAAAGGGGTAAGGGATAACTTGAAACATCCGCTCAATGAAATTATTATCGTAGCCCCAGATTCAGAGAAAATTAAGCTGATTTCAAAAAATATGAGATGCCGATTTGTTGATGAGAGCACAGTGTTGCCGATCACCAAAAAGGAGATTCATTATCAAACGCAGGATTATGATCGCTCCGGTTGGCTATTCCAGCAATTATTAAAATTGTCAGGTCGTTTAATTTCTTCTCAAGAGTTCTATCTTGTTCTTGATGCTGATACCGTTTTAATCCAGCCGCAAGTCTTTGAGATAGACGGGAGGCAGCTTTTACTCCATTCCGACGAATATCATAAGCCTTATTTCGATCTTTATACCAGACTATTTGGCGTTGCAGCGCCGGTCTTTTTCTCATTTGTGAGCCACGTGATGCTGTTTGATCAGGATAAGCTGCATCAGATTAAGACGTACCTGGAGACCAAATTTGGCAAACCGTGGTATAAAGCCATCATAGATAATACTGATAAGAATGAAGTATCGGGTTTTTCCGAATATGAATTGTATGGGCAATGGATGGTACAAAACTATCCGAATAGGATTACCAGAGAATATTGGTTCAATGTGACATTACCACGAACCGAACTTGCTGATTTTGATTCGAAAAAAACGGAACTGGCCAAAAAATATAGAATGATATCTTTTCATGATTATATTGTATGACCGTCGTTAAGAGCCCATCACGAAAGCTGCATTCCTGCTCAGAAGTTTGGGAATGAACATAAGCAATTGTTTATGATGTGCTTAAGGATCACATGATGACCAAGGTCGGGACTCATAATGAATCAAACAGAACTGCATGGCTGGAAAGAGTTCTAAAAGGGCTCCCTCCGGGCTTGCGTATTCTCGATGCAGGAGCAGGGGAGCAGCAATATCGCATGTTTTGTTCCCATCTGGACTATGTGTCCCAGGATTTTGCCCGGTATGATGGGAAAGGGAACAACACCGGGCTGCAGATGGGCGCTTGGGATCAGTCAAAACTGGATATTATAAGTGATATTTCCTCGATTCCCCTTGAGGATGCATCATTTGATGCAATCATGTGCGTCGAAGTCCTGGAGCACCTCCCGAATCCACTACTGGCAATCAAGGAGTTCAACCGGCTGCTGAAAGAGGGAGGCCGCCTCATCATCACCGCTCCTTTTGGCAGCCTCACGCATTTTGCACCGTATCATTTCAGCACAGGATTCAACACATATTACTATGAACAACATCTAATAGAGAACGGTTTCGATATCAGTGAAATTACTGCAAATGGCAACTATTTTGAAACGGTGGCGCAGGAAATACGGAGAATCCCGTTTGCGGCGGATAAATATTCCCATGAGAGAATCTCAATTGTTGAGAGATTATGCATCAAATATCTCCTGAAGATGCTTCAGAGGCTGAGCGACAACGATACCGGGTCAAGCACCCTTCTTTGCCACGGATATCATGTTCTCGCCAGAAAAACGACGGCTGCTGTTCAACGCCTATGACAAATAATCACCATTCTCCAGATAGCGCACCGGCATCCTTCCAGGCCCCTCTCGTCAGCGTTGTACTCCCTGTCTACAACGGCGGAGCATATTTTGCGGAATCAATTCAAAGTATCCTGACGCAGACCTATACGAACATTGAACTGATCGTCATCGATGACGGTTCGACCGATAATTCTTCCGAAATCATAAGAACATTCCCTGATCCGAGGATCCGGTTCTATGGCCAGTCAAATCAGGGCTTGCCTGCCACTCTCAATAGAGCTATTCGACTGTCAAATGGGAAATACATTGCAAGACAGGATGCAGATGATGTATCGTTTCCCATGCGGATTCAGAGACAGGTTGATTTTTTTGAACGGAATCCCGAATACGGAGTTGTGGGAACATGGTCAAAAATCCTTGGCGGGGTAAAAGACAGGGGACGAGGACACAGGCACCCTATTGACAATGAGAGGCTGAAATTCAACCTGCTCTTTGACTCGTATTTTGTCCACAGTTCTGTCATGATGAGAAAGAGTGTCATCGACAAAGTCGGCTTTTATGCAACTGATAAAAGCCGGCAGCCGGAGGATTTTGAGCTTTGGTCGCGCATCGTTCGCGATGGGCAGTTCAAAGTAGCAAACATCTCGGAGGTACTGGTCGTTTATCGAGAAGTTGCAGGCAGCATCTGCCGAACAGGTAAAAACCCGTTTTCCGACAACCTTATGACGTTGTGCACAGAGAATATCGCATGGGCTTCCGGGAGATCTGTTAGCGATTCAGCTGTCAACGACCTTTCGGCTATCGTTCACCATGTTCCGCACCGGCTATCATCAAAGCCGGATTTCTCGGAAATGTGGATAATTTTGCAGGAATCGGCTATCAAAGCAGGAGGTGGTTTACATGCTCAATTACGGAGCGAAGTTAAGGGCCGATATAAATCAATTAAACATGCCTATTATCGAATTCGATTAGGAATATGGCTCAGATCGCTATGTGGTTCTTCCCGTTGAATGATAAGGATGGGAAAGGGGACTAATCACTCAGAACTCAGAATTGAAGTACAGTTTCAAAAGACCTCATGATAACTGCATGATGCATCTCACAGGATGATCAATCTACGACTGACACGACCAAAGTCATGAGTGCGCCATTAAATTATGAGACAGGGAGATAAATTTCCGTGAAGTTACGCAATCTCGCAGAGAAAATACTCACAAGAGTGGGATGGCAAAACTATCATAAAAGCTATTCTCAGATGGGCGAAGATTTGATAATAGCCTATCACCTTAAAACACGCGGGTTTCACTTGGGGAAAATTCGATATCTCGATATTGGTGCGTGTGCGCCAACAAAACTTAGCAACACTTATTACTTTTATAAGCAGGGCTCATCCGGTGTTTTGGTTGAACCGGATAAATGTCTGACAACTTTGCTCAGAAGAGATCGGCCACGAGACCATATATTGAATGTGGGAATCTCAAAAGAAGAGAAGGATGAAGCCGACTTCTACGTTACGCAGCCGCCTACCCTGAATTCATTTTCTAAAAAAATGGCGGATTTCGTCAATAGTGAGGAAGGTCGGAAGGCATACGGTCAAGACGTTCGCGTGAAGGAGGTCAGAAAAGTTAACCTTGTCAACATTAATACAATAATGAAAAGCTGGTTCAATAATGCGCCGCCGGAAATACTATCGATTGATGCAGAAGGACTTGACTGGGAAATATTGTCATCATTGAATTTCGATTTATATTCACCGTATTGTGTCTGCATAGAAGTCAATCAACACTACGAAGAAGTGAAAAATCTTCTGGAGATGAGAGGATATTGCATGATAGGCTACAATCAGCTTAATGTCATATTTATGAAGCATCGTCAGTGCGACTAAAAAAATATAGATAATTATCGATCCGATTTTGCAATATAGGGACCAGGGCACTTCTTGAAATGTAATATCTTTATGCAGCGTTATTGAATAACACTAGCGATTATCAAGAGAAAGAAAAACGATGTGACAGGTCGCTATCACGGTACTTTTGGCAAGAGGCCCTATCCTGCATACATTGCACCCTGCATCTCAGAGAAAATCAAATAGATTGAAAAGTATCCTGCAATTGCATATGCAAAATAATCTCGAAAGCACTAATTCCATAGACGTCGTAATCCCCGTTTATAACGGCCAAGATTACATACTCCAGGCACTGCATTCAATTGAACAACAAACGTATGCACCCAGTAAGATTATTGTCGTTGATGATGGGTCAACAGACAAGACACCCGATATTGTTACGGGATATCGAAGTAAACTACCGATTGAATATATAAGAAAAATCAATGGTGGATTGAGCTCAGCGCGTAACGCAGGAATCGCGCATAGCACAAGTAAATATATCGCTTTTCTGGACGCCGATGATGAATGGATGCCAAATAAATTAACGAAACAACTCAACGTTTTCATAAATACAAATTATGAGAATCTTGGCGCCGTTTATTCGAAATACCGTATTATCGATTCAAATGGCGAACTCACTCATAAACACTATGTATTCGAACCTGATCCATCAATCCGTGGGAACATTTATGCCAGGCTTTTCGAGGCGAACAAGATTGCAGGCAGCGGTAGCGGTGTTCTCGTGAGAAGAGACTGTTTTGATGACGTTGGCTTGTTTGACGAAACGCTTCATGCCTGTGAGGATTGGGATATGTGGCTCAGATTGGCAAGCCGATATGAATTCGATTTTGTTCCTGAAGTACTAGTCAAAATCAGAAGACATCATGAAAACATGCAACGGGATACATCGATGATGTTCCGGAACCAGCTTCAGTTTTATAATAAATGGCTTCCACTTGCGGCCCATCATTCTGATTGCTTGTCAGCTTTGCGTCTTAATATTGCTTCCTATCTGATCTCCTATTTGCCAAGGATAAATAAAATTTCCCTGGCCATTGACCTATTATCAGAAACGTCACGGGAACTGTTGTGGATGAAATACGATCAGTCTCCATACCTATTTCTCCTCAGCATGCTTCCCGAAGTAGCGCTAAAATTATTTAAAAAGCATATGCAGAGCACAAGACGACTACTCAAGCACATCGCATTATAATAAGAACAGGACACGGTGAAAGCTCACGTACGTTCTTGATCTTTATACCGGTTTTCCTGAATATCTGAACGACAAGAATTTCAATTCACTGTTCAAGAACCGGCGTGATCTGCTCTCAATGATGGCAGTCTGCTTTTTCTGCTATCATGCCTTCATGTCGTTTATCCATGCTGTTCCAAATCCCATAAGGTTGGAACAGACCGGGGAGTATTCCGGACGAAGGGGCGCAAAACGATAAAATGATTATTACGCGACTCATGGGCGGAATCGGAAATCAGATGTTCCAGTATGCCGTGGGACGGAGACTTGCCCATTTCCACAGAACAGAGCTGAAGCTCGATCTGAGCTGGTTCGATGCTGTTGCAGCAATCAAAACCGTTCGAAAATATGAACTGCCTGTATTCAATATTCAAGCTCAAGTTGCTTCAAATGGAGAGACTGCAAGATATCGGAGAACTCGTTTGTTAAAAAGATTCGAACAGTTGCTGCCGATATCGCTTGCTTCCCGCGATAAGCGCTACATTTCCGAAAAACATTACCATTTTGATCCGGGGATACTGATATTGCCCGATAATATTTACCTTGATGGATACTGGCAAAGTCCAAGATATTTTGATGATATCAAAGACATTATCCGTGATGAATTCACCATCAGAACTGAACCGGACGCCGAAAACCATCTGATCGCCGAAGAAATTATGCGCACCGAATCGGTCTCCATACACGTCCGGCGAGGAGACTACATATCAGACTCAACGACCAACAGCATCCACGGAGTCTGTTCACTGGAGTATTACCGGTCCGCAGTGAAGATGATGGAACAAAAGGTTAAGCGGCCATTTTATTTCGTCTTTTCGGATGATCCGCGCTGGGCCGAGGACAATCTTGCATCTGTTTGTCCGGCAACCTTTGTCAGCCATCATATGCCAGATAAGCCCTACGAGGATATGCGTCTTATGACCCTATGCAAACACCATATTATCGCCAACAGTTCTTTCAGCTGGTGGGGCGCCTGGCTTTCTCTCAATACCGATAAGGTTGTTATAGCACCAACTCACTGGTTTAGAGATGAGACAGCTGAGCACCCGTGATCTAATTCCTCGACAATGGATACAGCTATAGAGGGAAGAGCAGAACACGAACATTCTAAAAATGCGATGAAGCGATGACCCGACTACGCAAAGAACGATTCATAAACAGAACAGAAACATTTTCCTGTTATTCGTGCAAGGCAACGGTGAATACTGCTCATTACGTTTATTATGATAACGGTAAAGAGAGCAGAATCTATCGATGTCCTATCTGTGGTTTCATGTTTGCCTGGCCACTCTTGCTGGACCTATCTTCCAGACAGATGGACTCAGTCGGAGACGCTGAATTATTTCATAGTTCGATATTGAAAAAGCTGCATGAACATCTCATCGTCAATAAAGAGATAAATATTGTAAAAAATCTTTTACGAACGGACACGTTCACGGTATTGGATATCGGATGTGGCACTGGATGGATAAGCTCTCTCTGGAAAGGTGCCGGAGCGGATGTGGTAGGGCTTGAACCATCGATTGCAAGAGGCGAATACGCGCGAGAAACATACGGGATTAAGAGTTATTCCGGCATATATAGAGGAGCTGCATTCTCCGGATAGGTATGATGTAATCATCATGAGACATGTTTTAGAGCATTTTTCGGACCCTTTTCATGTCCTGGAAAAGGCCCTTGAGAACCTCAAGAAATAATGGTTTGTTGGTTGTCATCGTGCCCAACATCGATTGCATCGGGAGGTACCTGTTCGAGTCAAAATGGACCTGGGTGCTTCCGTCGCATTGTAATTTTTTTAATCCTCAGTCATTGCGCCATATAGCGTTGCGGGCAGGATTAGACCCTGTGAAATTGTACCAGACCCCGTCGCCCCTGTGGTATCCCGAGAGCTTTTTGCGTCTTTTTCCGGGAGCTGAACGGCTACGGTCGAGTCTCTATAGCAAATTGACTCTCCTATCGTTGATTCCCTTCACGCCCATCGTGATGATCGGGTATTTGACAGGCGTGAGCGAAAATCTCACGCTTATAGCTCGGAGGAGATGAACTTCCGAACTCCCTCGTCTTTGGCATGGATGTTGTTAAGGTAAATCAATCATGGGCAGGCACGTTGAATAAAATTCACGGTGATAAAAAAAATTGACTCACTGCTTGGGCCTCTCATCGCTCCTGTGGTCGAAAGGTTATTTCCCCCCAAGGACGGAACCGGCGAAAGATATTAGCGCTGTTCTTATCATCCGTCCCGGTGGCATCGGCGACGCGGTGCTGCTTATCCCTACTATCGCTCTCTTGAAGAAGAAATATCCGTATGCGGTCATTGAGGTCCTTACCGAAAAGAGAAACAGCGGAGTCTTTGCATTAAGCCCCGATGTGAGCTCCGTTTTTCACTATGATGCTCCTGCGGAATTTCTGGCCACCGTGCAGACGGACCTATGATGTCGTCATCGATTCTGAACAATGGCACCGTCTCTCCGCCATAGTTGCCAGGCTGATCCGGACACCGATGACGATCGGGTTTGCAACCAATGAACGTAAAAAAATGTTTACCCATCCTGTGCCTATTCACATGACGAATATGAGATGCACAGTTTCATGAATCTCCTTTTCCCGCTTATCGGTACCATCACGAGGGATATTGACATTCCCTTTCTCACGATACCCCCGGATATGACCGACAAAGTTAAACCTCTTTTGAAGCCCGTTATGAGCAATAAAATAGTTGCTCTGTTTCCCGGTGGGAGCATTCAGGAGCGTCAGTGGGGGAGCGGCCATTTCCATCGAACTGCAAAACTGCTAAGCCACGAGGGCTACGGCATCGTGGTGGTAGGTGGGAATGATGATGTCCGGGCGGGAAAGGAAATAGTATCCGGTCTGTCCAATGCCCTGAACCTTTGCGGCAAGCTATCACTGCCTGAAACCGCAGCCATTTTAAAGGAATCGGCTCTGCTCATTGCCGGTGACTCGGGCATCATGCATGTGGGATATGGCTTGGGGATAAAGATTGTTGCGTTGTTCGGTCCGGGGAGGGAAAAGAAATGGACGCCTCGCGGGAAGAACATCAGAGTAATCAATAAGCATCTGCCCTGCAGCCCTTGCACGACATATGGCTACACTCCGAAATGCGAAAAGAAAGCTGCATGCATGAGCGCCATTACCGTCGACGAAGTCATCAGCAACTCATTGGCATTACTCGACGGATAGGCAGGGTTAACGGTTACCCTGCATTTGGCTGTCCCCGCTATTTCTTTCTCATCGCTCCGTGCCAGATGTCAGATTGATCAACCACTCGATGTTTTTCGAAGCTATTCATTCTCTTTTTATCGTATAGGATTCAGGCTGGCATCGGGAGAAATATCATAGATTCTGTTTTAGCTTGACAGGACCTATTTTGGCCTTGATTCACACGCTTCTTTGCGTTAATCTTGCTCCATCGATGATTCATGGGGATTTCTTGAATCATGAAAAGTTTTCGCAAGAGAACCGCATTATCCCGGTAAAACCCATACGGTTTAGTTCCGGGATGCAGAGTAAGGATTGCCATGGTCGAACGACCGATCACCTGGGCACAGCGGTAAAAGGGACAGGATATTCAGCATGGAAGTGACCGTACTCATACCTGCCTATAATCCCGACCCGTCGTTACTGTCGCTTGTCGGGTCTTTAATTCGTCTTGGTTTTAAAAGCATCGTCATTGTAAATGACGGAAGCAAGCCGGAATATAACTATATTTTTAATAAACTGGAAGCGATGGTTGAATGTCACGTGCTTCATCATGCCGTAAATCTTGGCAAAGGCAGAGCACTGAAAACCGGATTTAATTATATCTATCTCAATTTCACGGATGTCTTTGGCGTAGTAACTGCCGATGCTGACGGCCAGCATCTGCCTGGTGACGTTTTTAAAGTCGCGCAAACATTCCTGAGCAAACCTGACACACTGGTAATAGGGTCCAGAAAATTCAGAAAGGACATGCCCTTCAGAAGTTATATCGGCAATGTTACAACCAAGCATGTTTTTCGTCTGCTGATGGGCAAAAAGGTTGCTGACCCACAGTCCGGACTGCGATGTATCCCTCGAAAAACACTTCCCGCATTCATGCGATTGTCAGGGGAAGGGTACGAATACGAAATGAACATGCTGATGTCAGCGAAACAATCCAAAGTGGCCATTTTGGAGGAACCGATCACCACGGTTTACATAGATGACAACAGGTCATCTCATTTCAACCCCTTGATAGATTCAATGAAGATCTATTTCCTGCTACTGAGATATTCTCTTTCTTCGCTCCTGGCAAGCCTGCTTGATTTTGTCGTGTTCATGATAAGCTATGCAGTAACCTCGAATGTACTGGTTAGTATTTTCGTCGGCAGATTTACGATTGGCCTCTTCGTCAATTTTGTCGTCAACAAAAACTTTGTTTTTCATCATAGAGGCAATACAGTTGCCCCACTGGTCAAATATTACCTTTTTGCCACGATTATGGGGATCGTGGCTTCCGTGTTGATCCAAAGAGTCGCCGATAAATTCTTGATCAGCGTAATTCTGTCTAAAGTGCTCGTTGAATCATTCTTGTTTTTTGTAAGTTTTGTAATACAGAGAGACTATATCTTTACAAACAAAGGACTTGAAGAGCTTCAGGAGTGACAGAGCATGTTTATTGAAATTCCACCGGACATTCTTCAGTCCATCGCAACGAACAGCGACCGAATGCCCAAGCTGTATTATCACCCTCGTAAAGTGGCAAGAGAATTTTTCTGGCTACGGCTGAGAACTCTTCACCATCTGATAGAAAAGCATGTGAAGAACCGTACCCGGTGTTTGGACTTTGGATGTGGCAGCGGCGTATTCCTTCCGACATTGTCGACGTTATTTACTGCCGTCAACGGGATTGACATCGAGATGGTTGAGGCGCCTAAAATAATTGACTACTATCATCTTGCCAATGTTGATCTGATAACCGCCGATATAAATCAGATTTATCTCGAGAAGCGTTTTGATGCCATCATTGCGGCAGATGTCCTGGAGCATTTTAATCGCATCGAGCATCCGGTGTCGCAAATATTTAACTGGCTGAAAGAGGACGGTTTGCTATTTACTTCTTTACCCACAGAAAATATTTTTACGAAATTGACGAGAATAGCCGGAAAATACGAGAAACCATGGGATCACTATCACCGTGGAGAGGACGTTGAAGAATATTTATCGCAGAACGGTTTCCGCAAGATAGCGAGTACCAGGATCGTTGCGGTGTTCCCCTTATATCTTATCAGCGTGTGGGGGAAAATACGTACAAATGCAGAATAATGTAATTAGACCGGCTCCTGTAATCCTCTTAAGGGAATCCTTTTTCTCTCGAGCAGGAGGAAACAATTCCCCGTGCTGGTCACCGATCGCGGGAAGGGGAGAATAAGGCTTATGGGCAGCTCCTGGATAAGAGGTTTGTTATGATAATGATCCTGCAATATCAATATGCATTGACGGCATGGCGATGTCATGTCCGAAAAACAGACAAGTCATTTGCATCATCCATAGTTCGAAAGAGCAAATAGCTTCTTGGCAGCGAATACAGAGAGGCCACATGTTTCTCCTTCTTCTCCTTTCATTTCTGCAGATAACACTCATTCCCGGTCTCATCACATTGAAATTATTAAAATTCAGAGGGAATTTTATTGCCGGTGTAACTTTTTCATTTTCCTTGAGCTTAATCATTAATTACCTCGTTGTTTTTATTCTTGTTGCTTTAAAAATCTACTATAGAAACATTGTATTCGGGCTACTCTTCCTGGAATTTGCCTTACTTGTTTCTTTATTCAAAACGACTAGCTGGTCGCTGTCATTGCCTGATCTCCTTAGAAAAGCATCATCTACCATTTCTCATTATAGTATTATGCTCGATGCATACGCGGCCGATAAGGACACGAATAAGAAAACAGTAGTTCATGCTGTTAAACTCATTTTCCCGATCTTGGCCCTGTACATCATTGTTCTTGCCGCGAAAATATTCACTCAAAATATAGGCACGATCTTTTTTGATAATGATGCCGTAGGAGCATATAACGTATGGGCTGTTAGATTATCGAACAATATACTGCCTTCGACGTCGTATTATCCGTTTATGCTCCCTGCTAATTGGTCAATCGCCTATACCATACAAGGCCTGCCACTTCAATTTGCTCCCAAAGCCATGATGCCCCTATTTTTTGTATTTATCTTATTAATGCTGTTGGATCTGGGGAGGATCTTAAAAAAATCAGGGTTCTTTATAAGTGTCATATGTACGTTCCTTATACTGGAATATTTTTTTCATTTTTATATTCCTGAAGGATCAATGGATATAGCAGTTTCATATTTTTCATTCTTGCCGATCTACTGCTTGCTTTTATCCAATAACGCCGATGACGGCGAAATCGCGATCCAGTATGCACTTTTCGGCGCACTATTTGCTGCAGGCGCAGCGGTCACCAAACAATCAGGCCTTTTTATTCTTATCGTGTATCCTTTTTTGTATTACGCTATCACATACAGGAAAGAGAACAATAAAAGAATAAATTCTACACGCATTCTGTTGTTCTATTTTATCTGCGTCCTTGTTCTCGTTATCCCATTTTATCTTTACCGGCATATTACCATATTGGCAGGAACGGATCGTTCCTATGTATCGTTTCTGGTTGGCGGTATGCATAATGGAAGAAGCATTGAGGAAAGATTTTATTACGCCATCAGTTTGATTAGCAATAAATTAACTCTTGTACTCTTTATCTGCTCGTTACTATCCTTGACTGACAGGACCCTTCGTTGGATTTATATCTTGGTATTTATTCCTTATACAATTATATGGATGGGTTTATTTTCTTATGATATTCGAAACTGGGCTATTGGTTTTACCATGCTTGGGGTAGCCGCTGGAAACGGTCTTGGCATGATGATTGACTATCTCATTGAGAGAATCTATTATCCTTTGTCGGTAATTCCTGTTCGTGTCTTCATTTACTGCTTTCTTATCTTCACAATTCCCACTCTTCTGTATCAGGTCACCATTACCGCAGATCAGATAAGACACAAACATACTGAACAAGAAAAAAGAATTGTTAATCCAGAACTGAACAGGCAATTATATGAATACAAGGACAAACACGGAATAGATAAAAAGATATATACTATTTATAACTATATTCGCCTGCTCCCAGGTTTTGAAAATCTTTTTTCTGCAGCATCGCTGAATTTTACCGGTTCTGAAGAAGAATATATAAAATATATCAATGCGGTAAAAAGCAAAGAGATTGGATATATTTTATTTTTGTCCATGAAAAACATTAAACGTGCAGAAAATATATATAACGACATAACAACTAAAATTGACGATGGGCAATACACGGTAATATTTCAAAATGAAGGATATATATTTATTAAAATAGAAGGCAGATAAGTTCTTCCCCTCTGAATGAGGGCGCCTCATGCGCATGCCTCGGATAGGGAAATTTGAAATTGTAACTTCTTGGCTTGGTTCTCCCACAGATAAAAGAACATTATGCGATGCAGTCCCTTCACAACCTTTGGCTACACCCCGACATGTAAGAATATCGCAGAATGCATGAAGCTTATAACCACTGAGGAAGTATACGCACAAGCAATGAACCTTCTGGAATGTACGTCGTAGCCTCCACGCAGTTACTTAACCTGCCGCTTCTGCTCCTGCCTCACGTCCAGCTGCTTCAGCTGTTCGATGTTTTTATTGAGCCGATCATTGTCCTTTTTCGTGTCCAGCAGCACTCTGAGGGCCTGGCGCCAGCTCCGCGCCTCCGGCATGCGTTCGTCCTGCGGATACTGGGCAAGGAACTCGTCGAATTCCGCGACGGCGACGGCGTAGTCTTTCTGGGGGTTGTTTGCGGACACCCAGGTCATTGCAATGCCGTATTTCGCCGTT
This sequence comes from Nitrospirota bacterium, assembly GCA_963840455.1. Taxonomy (GTDB): domain Bacteria; phylum Nitrospirota; class UBA9217; order UBA9217; family UBA9217; genus JAAXXJ01. The sequence goes on from CAWIYV010000007.1 coordinate 371,827, forward strand.
GCAGCCCATTCCGTGTTCGGATGCTCCCGTATGACCTTCCGGAACTCGGCGATCGCTTGGGCATAGTTGCTCTCCCGCATCAGTTTCTGCGCTTCCGCCACCTTGGCCGATGCGGCCCCGTCACCTTTCTGCGACGAGAATGTGGCGCAGCCGGTCCCGGTTACGAGCATCAGCAAAAGCACGATGGCAAGGATGATGCGATTCATTACGACCTCCGCTTGTCGATGACAAAGACGCTTTTAGGGATCGTCTTTGCGTAATCCTTGAGCTCTGCGGCGATCTCGGAGGTTTGCAGGGGATTGGTAAGCACCCGGCGTTCATTGGTCACGATGGCGATGGAAATGGTCATGAGGGGGAACTTCATCTCCACGCCCTGCCGGGTCTTGCCGAGGATATGCCCATTCGTCCGGTCCATTTCGTCATAGAACTCGGGAATACGCCCGTCGAACCTGGCAATCACCTCTTCGCAGACGGCTCGCATGCGATCGGGCACGGTGATCACGACAAAATCGTCGCCACCCACGTGGCCCACGAAATCTTCAGGCGTGCCTTTTTCTGCCACGGCCTGCTCGATGATGCGGGCCGTCTCCTTGATCACCTCGCTTCCGTGCGCATAGCCGTAACGGTCGCTGAAGACCTTGAAGTTGTCGAGGTCGAACACGCAGAAGGCCAATGGTTGTTTCGATTCGAGCCTCTTTTTCAGAACGTTTTCGATGGCGACGCCCCCGGGGAGACGGGTGAGGGGGCTTGCATCGAGATACATTTCCTCGAGCTTTCTCAGCCGCTTGCCCATCTCGACGAATGCCGTTGCCAGTGAACCGATCTCGTCCTTGCTCCGGATCTGGGGGTCGTAATCGAAGTTCCCTTCGGCGATCTGGCCGGTGGCGACGCTCAGCTCCTTGATGGATGATGAAATATGATGGGTCACGACAACACTGCCCAGGATCCCGAAAATGACGCTCAGGACGGACAGAAGGGCCATTATCAGGAACGCCAATCTCCCACTGTGACTGATCTGTTTCATCTTTTTGTCACGCGAGGAGGTGGCGTTGTCGGATATGTTTTGGAGCAGTTCCCTGATCTGTTCGAACAGTTTTTTCATCGGTCCGTTCGAAATTTGCGCGGCGCCGTCGCGGTTCCCGTCCTTCATCAGTTGCACTTCTTCGGTGAACGAGTCGCTATATTCCTGGTAGAGGCTCGTGAGCTGCCCGAGGGGGAGGTGGCTGCTGTCAGGCAGCTTGTGGAGGCGAGCCAGCCATTCACGGAACTCTTCGCCGCGTTTCAAGAACAGCGTGCGTCGTTCATTATCGTTGAAGATGAGGAACCGTTTCTCATAGGTGTCCTGGGCCAGGAGCCCCTCCTGCATCTTGTCAGACGCCTCCTGGACCGGCACGTCGATGGTGACGATGCTGGCGGTAAGACTGTTGAGGTTCTGGAGGCTGACCAGAGCGTAGACGACCACCACCACCGTGAGGACAACAAGCACCAGATATCCGAGCAGCATCTTGCTCGCAATGTCCAGCCGTGAAAAGAGCTCCTTCGGGATCAGTTTATCGAGGAGTGATGACGGAATGAAGTCGGTAAGCTTAGAAAGTCTAAATTTCACAGGCAAAGGTTAACAAACAATCCTTTGGTTGTCAAACAAATCTTGATCATTCAGGTGCTTCGTCCTGGATGGACAGCTCTTCGTCCAGGGCGCCCTGTTCTTCGCAGTATTTTCGAGGTTCCGTGCCCGGAAGGAACGCTTCGCGAAGCGAGCTTCTGCACTGCTCAGTGCTCAGAAGGCCGGTTCGGGGATCGATGTTCCGATAGATAATGCTGTCCGGTGCGCTGAAGTCAACCGGCTCCTGGCCCTGATGGGCATATTTCATGAATTCGAACCAGATCGGCAGGGCGGCGCGGGAGCCGGTCGCTTTGGGCCCCAGGCTCCGCTGGTCGTCAAAGCCGACCCAAACGCCTGACACCAGTGTCGGCGTATACCCGATGAACCATGCGTCGCGGTAGTCGTTCGTCGTGCCGGTCTTTCCAGCGACCGGCCTGCCGAGTTCACGCGCTTTCCATCCCGTACCGCGGTCGATGACGCCTTTCAGTAGATTCGTGACAAGATAAGCGGTCTCCGGCTTCAGGGCCTGCACCGGCATCGAATCGTTTGCATAGAGGACCCTGCCGCTGCTGTCGGTGATCAGCAGGATGGCGACCGGTTCCCGCCTGACGCCGCTGTTGGCGAAAACGGCATAGGCAGCGGTGAGTTCCAAGAGCGTTACATCGGAACTCCCCAGGGCGAGAGGGAGAACCGGTCTCAATGGGCTCCTGATACCCAAGCTCCGTGCAAAGCGTATGGTCTCGTCAATTCCGATCTTCGAGAGCATCCGCACGGTGGGGACATTGAGGGACTGGGCCAGCGCTTTCCTGAGGGTCACGTCCCCTTGGTAGGTCTTCGTAAAGTTCTCCGGCGTCCAGGTCTTCTTGCTGTCGATCTTGATGCTCATGGGGGTATCGCTCAAGAGGTCCGCCGCGCTGTATCCCCGGTCGAGCGCAGCTGCATACACGATGGGCTTGAACGCTGAACCCGGCTGGCGCAGCGCCTGCCAGGCGCGATTGAACTGACTCTTGTTGAAATCCCGGCCGCCCACCATGGCCCGGATATGGCCCGTCGAGGGTTCAATGGCAATGATTGCCGCCTGGAGGTGCTGATGGCCCCGGTGCTTCCGGTCGAGCTTCGCATCCAGTCTCTCCAGGCCTGCCAGCAGGGAGCGTTCTGCAAATCCTTGGAGGGTGCTGTTGATGCTGGTATAGATGTTCAGACCGCCGGAATATAGGATGCTGGAACCGAACCGCTCCTCTACCTTCTGACGGACATATTCTACGAAATAGGGGGCCGGCGCGGGTCCCTTGTGCTGGATGGTTGGCTGGGTAGGGAGCGGTGCCTGTTTTGCCTCTTCGGCCTGTGCCGGAGCAATGGCCGTTGTTTTGACCAGCCGGTCCAAGACGTGCTTCCGTCTGGCCAGTGCATTCTCACGCGATCTGAAGGGTGAGTAATACTTCGGCGAACGGGGGATGCCCGCGAGGAGCGCGCATTCCGCAAGGTTCAGGTCCCGGGCCGGTTTCCCGAAATAGGTCTGTGCTGCCGCTTCGATGCCGTAGGCGCCGCTTCCGAAGTAGATCTGGTTCAAATAGAGTGTGAGGATCTCCTGCTTCGTATACCGCTGTTCGATCTTAAGGGCCAGCGCCATTTCCTTAAGCTTGCGCAGATAGCTTCGTTCGGGGGTCAGGAACAGGACTTTCGCGAGCTGCTGGGTCAGGGTGCTGCCGCCCTCGAGGACCTTTCCGCCCTGTACGTTCCGCACAAGCGCCCGCACGATACCTCGGTAATCAAGGCCCCTGTGGGAATAGAACCTCGTGTCCTCAGTTGCAATGAGCGCCTTGATGAGCACCTCCGGCACGCTGGCAAGCTGCACGGGCGTGCGGTTCTCGACGAAGAACTCCGCAAGGAGCTGGTTCGAGTCAGAATAGACGCGGGTAGTGATGCTCGGCTTGAAATGTTCAAGGGCCTGGACCTCAGGAAGGTCCCAGGCAGAATACAGGACAAAACCCACCAAGCTGCCGATAAGGACCGCCATAAACGCAAGGAAGGTATAGGTAAGGAGCGACTTTGCTGTCATGGCGGCATTATACAATGTCGATGCAGGAAATGCAAAATCGTGTTGTTCTTCCTGAGCGGCCTCATCGTGAAGAGGGTATGCTCTTGAATTTTATCAGGGGAGATGCTATGCTTATTCATGAGCGACATCAAATCATTCATATTGTCAACAGGAGGACGCCATGCCGTACACTGCAAAGGATTACAGCCCATTGGTCGGACTGAAGGGATTCAGTGAAACGCTGCTCAAGAACCACTTTACCCTGTATCAGGGATATGTAACGAACACCAACAAGGTCGCCGACACGCTGGCGCAGATGCTGAAGGAGGGAAAGACGGGGACACCCGAATTCGCAGAGCTGAAGCGCCGCTTCGGGTGGGAATTCAACGGCATGCGGCTCCATGAGCTCTACTTCGAGAACATGAAGGGGAGCGGCGGCATCGACAAGTCCGGAAAACTGGCCAAGAGGATGGAAATGCAGTTTGGCAGCATCGATGCGTGGGAAAAGGACTTCAAGGCCTGCGGCACGATGCGGGGGATCGGATGGGTGGTCCTTTACCATGACGAGGCCGGTCACCGGCTGTTCAATTCCTGGATCAATGAGCATGATGTGGCCCATCTTGCCGGATGTGCCCCAATCCTGATCATGGATGTCTTCGAACATGCATATTTTACCGACTATCAATTGAAACGTGCGGATTACATCGATGCATTCTTTGCGAATATCAACTGGCAGGCCGCAGAGTCCCGTATCAAGTGATGCAAAAGGGTCTGGTCATCGTTTTTACGGGAGACGGCAAGGGCAAGACCTCTGCGGCGCTCGGCACGGCGCTTCGTGCCTGCGGACACAACATGCATGTGTCCATGATCCAGTTCGTGAAAAGCCCGACGGACAGCGGGGAAGAGCGCGCCGCAGAACTGCTCAAACCGGGATTCGAGATGATCACCACGGGCAGGGGGTTCGTGAACATTCCGGGGCATACGGTCCCCCTGCCGGACCACAAGAAAGCCGCAGAAGATGCCTTTGCCCTGGCCCAGCAACGGATATCGTCGGGTTACTGGGATATCGTCATCCTTGATGAGATCAATGTTGCCGTAGACCTCGGGCTTATCGACCGGGAAGAGCTTCTGGAGCACCTCAAGAACAAGCCGCAGAAACTGCATGTGATCCTTACGGGCAGAAATGCTCATCCCGACCTTATCGCCATGGCAGACATAGTCACGGAAATGCGTTCACTGAAGCATCCCTATGATGTCGGGGTTGCCGCACAGAAAGGAATCGACTTCTGACAAGTCAGTTGCAGCTGTTTGCCCGCGTTCTTCTCGCTGTTCAGCTAGGTATCCTCTTGATTACCTTGACAAAACTTGCAGGCTTAGGTATAGTTTCACGTCAGTTCTCTTATATCCTGTCTGGTCACACTACCGCGCCGCGTTCCCCGGTTAACGTAAGGTGATTAGTGTAAGGTGAATTGTACCTTGACTTGCACTACTTTCTGTGAAATTCTATAATATATAAAAGAGCGTCGTTCAAGGGGGAGGTGAGCAATAGAGCTGTCTTGCTGATCGGCAGGACGTATTTTGCAGGTCCTGATCTTCGATAAATATATTTATATACTTTTGCTAATCCAGAAGGAGGTATACCATGCGTGGTGGAAAGAACGTTTCATTCGTATTGCTGGCAGTGGTTATCATGATATTGTTGGGCAGCAACGCATTTGCTCAGCTCGTGGGCACGGTAAAGGATGTGGAGACGTCGGTCGGATCGTCCGGCAAGATCGACTGGACGACCGGGGTGATCACCGCAGTAGGTATCGGGGCGCCTCCGGCACAACCGGCAAATGCGGCGCAGGCCCGTGCCATGGCAGAGCGCGCAGCACAGGTCGTTGCGTACCGGAACCTGCTTGAGGCGGTGAAGGGCGTCCGTATCGATTCGACAACAACGGTGGAGAACTTCATGGTCACCAGCGATGTGGTCCGCACCCAGGTCAGCGGGTTTGTGCAGGGAGCAATGGTCATGGACAAGAAATATATGTCCGATGGATCAGTCGAGGTCACCGTGGGAATGAAGCTGACCGGCGCGCTCGCTGATTCGCTGCTCCCCAAGACTCCGACGGCGCCGCCAACGGGTATTGTTACGACTCCCGGCGTGACCGGCCAAGCATTTACCGGGCTTATCGTTGACGCCCGCGGGCTCGGCGTCAGGCCGGCCATGGCCCCCAAGATCCTGAACGAGGACGGCAAGGAGGTCTATGGTTCAGCATGGATCAACCGCGACTGGGCCGTCCGCGAAGGCATGGCTGGCTACCTGAAGGACCCGCTGCAGGCGCAGCAGAACCCCCGTGTCACCGACAAGCCGCTCCTCGTAAAGGCCATCAAGGCCTCGGGCGATGCACGGGTCGATGTGGTGATCTCCAATGCTGATGCCGCCATGCTCCAGGGCGCTGCACAGAACCTGAGCTTCCTGGAGAAGTGCAAAGTGATCATCCTGGTTGATTAACACTTACGCTACGGCGTTCTCTCTTGTTGTTGAAGGCTGTGGATGAGGACGGAAAAATACACGAACGGAGGTTCGGCATGTTTACCAATATGAAGCGGCTCATGACACTGATGGTCGTTATCGCTGCCCTCGTTGCAGTCGGATGCGGCCCCAAGGCGGCGCCCTCGACGTCGGTAATGGATACGCCCGAATATCATTATAGTCAGGGTCTCAAGTATCTCGACAAGGAACAGATTGACGAAGCCATGAAATCGTTCGACCGCGCCGTTGCGCTCGACCCCAAATCGCCGCTTGGCTACATTGGAAAGGGCCTTGCCTTTGGCAAGAAGGGCGATTTCAAGCTGGCCTACGAGAATATGGAGAAAGGGAAGAGCCATGAGGCAAAGGGCATCGAGGCCAGGATCGGCATGATCCGTCTCTACAGCCTGCAAATGGTGAAGGAACAGGCCAAAGTAAAAAGCCTGATCAAGGACGCTGAGAGCGAATTTAAAACCGCCAATGAAAAGGATCCGAACAACGCCAGGCTTCACTTTTACATGGGCATGGCCTACAAAGTGGCCCTTGACTTCGACAAGGCGGCGCCTATGTTCCGTACCGTCCTGGACCTGAACAAGGACTTTACCGGTGAAGCAAACGCCGAATGGGCCTTGATCCAGAAGATCCAGCGTGCAGCGCCGGGTACCGAGATCGGCAAGAAGATCGCGCTCATAGACAAGATCGACCGGGCCGATGTCGCCGCGCTCTTCGATCAGGAAATGAACCTGGAGAAGCTCTTTACCAAGCGCGGGACCAAGACCTACGACACGACGTTCAAAGCACCCACGGAGTCGTCAACGCAGTTCTCCCCCGATAAGACGGTGAAGATGGAGGCTGCGACCGACATCAATGACAGCTGGCTCAAGCCGAGCATTGAGACGATCCTGAAGCTCCAGGTCCGCGGTCTCGAGGCGGGCCCGAACCACACCTTCGAACCGAACAAGCGCATTACCAAAGGCGAGTTCGCCGTGATGCTCGAGGACATCCTGATCAAGGTGTCTGGCGATGAGAAGCTTGCCACGAAGTTCCTCGGCGCAACCTCGCCGTTCCCCGATGTCCGGAACGACCAGTACTTCTTCAGCGCGGTCATGACCGTGACCTCGCGGAACTTCCTCGAGGCTGACAAGGCTACGGGCGAGTTCAAGCCCGGCGATCCCGTTTCCGGCGCTGATGCCCTGCTTTCTATCCGTGAGTTCAAGAACCAGCTGAAATTCTGATCCCGAGCGACAGGGCCCGCCCTCGAACCGGGGCGGGCCTTTTTTCCCCATGCAGAACAAATACTATTCCCTATTGATCGTCATGCTCGTCATGATGTCCGCAACGGGTTCTCATGCCAGCCTCAAGGTACTGGATGGCGAGCATACGGTCACCTATGATATCGTCAACCCGCGAGGGGTCGCATTCATCCCTGATTATTCGAACGAATCCTTTACGCAGAAAGTGCTCAGCCAGGACGAATTCAGCAAGCGGGTCCAGGTCACATCCCGGATGCATCCGATGAAGACCCGGGTTCCCTATCCGGTCCCGGCCGGTTCGATCCCCGGCGCGCTCCAGCAGTACCTGGTGCCTGAGCGCGATCGGCAATCGGGCGATCCGAACATCAGCAGGCTCGCGCGTGAGCTTGCCCGGGGCAGCAGGTATGCCCATGAGGCCGCGAACAGCATTCTCTCCTGGATCGCAGATAACCTGGCCTTTGATACGAGCATCACGGTACCGCCCGATGCGGTGTCTGCGCTGCAATACCGGAAGGCCTTTTGCGTCGGGTATTCCAATCTGGCGGTTGCCATGCTTCGTGCAGCAGGTATTCCGGCGCGGGTAGCGCATGGGTACCTGCCACCAGGCTACGAATGGGGCTTTACCAAGGACTACTGGGGCGTCAAGGTGAACGATGGAGGATTCCATGCCTATCTGGAGATCTATTACCCGGACACGGGATGGGTGTTCACCGATGCCGAGCATTCCCATTTTTTTGTAGACCCCTTCCACATCATTCTCCGTCTCGACGGCATGGAAATGCCCGGCGTCTACAAGGGAGGATACCTGGAGGTCGACAAAGCGACCTTCTACACGATCTTCCATGAGGAGGACCGGACCTCCCCGGTCGATGAGCTACCGCTGCCGAAGCAGAATCGGCTTGGGCGCAGAATGGACGGCCGTCAGCATTCCGCACTGGTGTCCGGATCGGTGAGCGACAGGTCCGGCACTCCGGTCGGAAAAGGGACCGCGGTCCTCTGGAAGGACGGCCGCGGTTCTCAGCATCCTTTCAATGACGGCAGGTATGTCATCGCGGTGAACAATGCCGGGAAGTACCGCATCGATGTCAAAGGTCCGGGTTTTGCCAAGGCATCCCATGAACTCCAGATCGAAGAGGGCAAGGTCTATCGCAAGGACTTTACCCTTGCCCCTGGCGGTGTGATCAAGGGCAAGGTCGTCGATGTTGCGGGCAGGGCCCTGCAGGAGGGGGATGTATTTTACCGGGACGGCAACACCAGCTTCGGTGTTCCCCTCGACACTGACGGGACGTACCGGATCGAAGGTCTTGCTCCGGGCCAGTATAAAGTTACGGTTACCGCAGGGGAGAAGAGCTATTCTCAACAGGTGCAGGTAGAGGCCGGGAAAGAGAGCGTGCAGGATTTTATGGTCAAGTGAGCAGATCCCTATCGTATGTAGTCTGCGATGCACCATGTCCATTGAATCCAGGAACGAGCAATGAGAATGACGAAGCTGCCATAAGGGTCGAAGATCCTCAACAGCTTGCTGCAGGGAGCTTCATTATGATCGGAGTGAAACATGCATAACCGTTTTGTATTCGTGTTCATGATTATATTCCTTATGATCCAAGCGGCGGCCTCTTCCGCTCAGCCCATGAACCCGTCTGATGCCGTGGAAACCGTTGGCCAGGGTATGATCAACTGGACGTCGGGCGAAGTGTATGCAACAGGGATCGGAGCTCCACCGCCGAACGCGGTGAACCCGGCGCAGGCACGGGCAATGGCTGAACGGGCCGCACAGGTGATTGCCTACCGGAACCTTCTGGAGATCGTCAAGGGCGTCCGGGTGGACTCCGAGACGGTGGTCGAAAATTTCATGACCAAGAGCGACGTCATCAGGACCAAAGTGGACGGCATCATAAAAGGGGCAATGCCAATCAAGAAACAGTACCTGTCGGACGGTTCTGTGGAAGTGACGGTGGTCATGCGTATGAAAGGTGAGTTCCTGAATGCCGTCGTACCAGAAACGTTCGGAAGCTCGATGCTCCCGACTCCATCAGTGAGACCTGCGCCGTCGGTCCCGCTTCCGGCGCCACCGAAGCAAGCTCCTGTGCCGCCGCCTGCTCCGGACAAGAGACCGGAACCTCCCCGCGTGGAGCCGACAAAACCGGCGCCGGTGCCGCCGCAGCTGGAGAAGAAGCCAGAACCGCCGAAAATGACGACTCAGCAGCCGCAATCTGAGAAAAAGGCCGAACCGCAGCAACAGCCGCCGGTCGTCACACCTGACCAGTCCACCACCCAGTTCAAGGGCGGGAAGGCCACGGGTCTAGTCATCGACGGAAGAGGCCTCGGCCTTAAGCCCGCACTCCTTCCGAAGATTGTCGACCCGCAGGGGCAGGAGATCTATGTTGGCCAGGTGGTTCCCAGGACCAATGCCGTCGAGCAGGGGGTGGCAGGGTATGCAAAGGACGTTAATGCGGCAGCGAATAATTTCCGTGTGACCGACAACCCTGCCGTGATCCGGGGGCTCCGTGCATCCGGCGCCGCCCGTACCGATATTATGTTGAGCCAGACCGATGCTCAAATGCTTCGCGATCTGGGCAAGAAGGGCGATTTCCTGCAGTATTGCAGGGTCATAATCGTTTATTAGAAGGTCCACGCGAATGCAGTCATTCTCTGCTGCCATTCGCTGAACAACTTCGTCAAGGGTACTCAGGAGGTTTTCGATGAGAGCGTTCACAGGCAAAATGGCCCGCATCGTCATTGCAGCGGTTTTGATCGCTGGAATTTCCGTTTCGAGAGGTTCTGCGGATGATTCAGCAGCCGTGGTGACCAGGCTTGACGGCAGCGCCACGGTTTTCGCTAGGGGAGCGAAGATCGGGAAACCATTGAAGAAGAACAATAAGATCACGAAAGGCCAGGAAGTGAAGGTCGGGGAGAGGTCCAGGCTCGAACTGAAATATCCCGATGGCACGGTCATGCGTTTTGCAGAACGATCTGTTATAAAAATGGACGACATCTCCTATGACAGTAAGACCCAGAACAAAAAGGTGAGGGTCGATCTCGGAGGCGGCAAGCTCTGGGCGAATGTAAAGAAGCTCGCCACCTCCGACTCCCGGGTGGAGGTGAAGACCGTGAATGCCGTCGCGGGCGTACGGGGGACCGTCTACCGGGTCAATGTGGATGAGGATAACAGCGCCATGGTCAAGGTCTATGACGGCTCTGTCAATGTGACCGGGGTGTCGAAGGAACAACCGAAGACGCCGGGGCAGGTTACCGCTCCGGTTCCAGTGCCCGGTCCGCATGAGGTCCCGCCGCCGTATCACGAGGTGTCCATGGAGGAGTGGACGGTGATCGTGAAAGCCATGCAGCAGATCTCCATTTCGCCGCAGGGGGTGGCTTCGGAGCCGCAGGATTTTACACCACAGCAGGACATGGATGACTGGGTAAAGTGGAACCAGGAGCGCGACAAACAGCTTGACCAATAGCGCTGAGCCCTGCGAAGAGGCATATCCTGCGCCGTTCCGGGTACGTACCGGAACGGCTTTTTATTTACCGGAAATATAATCTTGACACCTGCGCGGTGGCATGGTATAAATCGCCATATTGAAAATGGTTATCATATTCAATGAACGGCAATGAACAATGAAGAATAAGGCGACCGAACAGCTTTCCGACTATCTGGCAGGCCAAGGGCTCAAGTCTACCCGGCAGCGCGACAGGATTCTTGAGGTCTTCGTGTCTGCAAGACGCCATCTGAGCGCCGAGGAACTATATCTCCTGATCAAGAACGACCGACCAGGGGATCGGCTATGCCACGGTCTACCGGACGCTGAAGCTGCTTACTGAGGCCGGATTGGCCCATGAACGCCGATTCGAGGACGGGATCACCCGCTTTGAATTCAACGCTGCCGAGGGACACCATGACCATCTGATCTGTATCCGTTGCGGCAGGATCATCGAATTCGAGAACGAGCAGATCGAGGCGCTCCAGCGGGGTGTGGCAAAAAAGAACAAGTTCCAGGTCCACAGCCATAAACTGGAACTTTACGGACATTGCGCAGGATGTCAGAAAAAAGGTACGGGGTAGAAAGACCGCGGGACGTACGATACTGCCCTGCCGGACGTTGAAAGCGAGGAAGTACCAGGCATGCATGACCATGGTTCCAAAGAAGGATCGAGCTATCGTGACTCGAGCCTGCGCAAGATACTCCTGATCGGGAACCCCAACGTGGGCAAGAGCGCGCTCTTCGGGCTTCTCACCGGAACTTACGTTACTGTTTCAAATTACCCGGGCACCACGGTGGAGGTGACCTACGGCAATGCGGTCCTGAACAAGGCGCGCTCCCTGGTCATCGATACCCCCGGGGTGAACAGCCTGGTTCCCATGTCCGAGGACGAGAAAGTAACCCGGGACATGCTCCTCTCCGACCGCTCTGATGTGGTCGTTCAGGTTGCCGATACAAAGAATCTGCGGAGAGGTCTTTTGATCACGCTCCAGCTCGCTGAGATGGCGGTCCCGTTCATCCTCGATCTCAACATGGATGATGAAGCACGGAGCCGGGGCATCATCATTGACCAGGAGAAGCTCTCACAGCTTCTCGGCATCGAAGTGGTCAAGACCGTGGCCATACGGCGGAGCGGGATCGACAAGCTCCTGAAGGGCATTCAGCATCCCCGTCCGTCTCCCGTAGAAGTGCGGTACGACGATGCGATCGAGGGCGGAATACGAGACATCTCGGCACTGCTGCCGGAGGCGCCTATTGCGGGAAGGGCGATCGCGCTGATGGTCCTCTCCGGAGATGAAAGCCTCAAGGGCTGGCTCCACGCGAACCTCCAGGACCATGTCGTTGCGGATATCGAAAAGATCCGGCAGGACGTTCAGGCGAAGTACAACAACTCGCTGGGCTATCTGATCAACCAGCGCAGGATCAAGAAGGCCGACGAGATCCTCGCGCAGGTGCTGGACCTGCACGAGGCCGGGAAGGGATCTGCCATTGCGTTCCACATTGGCAAATGGTCAATGCATCCCGTCTATGGCCTGCCGATCCTGTTCGCGGTGCTCTACGTTGTCTATCAGTTCGTCGGCGTCTTTGGCGCGGGAACTGCAGTCAATTTTCTGGAAAAAACGGTCTTCGGAGAATATCTGAATCCATGGATGACGAAGATCGTTCACTTCATCGTTCCGGTTCCCTTTCTCCAAGAGCTCCTGATAGGCGACTACGGTCTGTTCACCATGGCGATCACCTACGCCATCGCCATTGTTCTTCCTATCGTCGGATTCTTCTTTATCGCATTCAGCATCCTGGAAGACTCCGGCTATCTCCCCCGGCTGGCAGTCATGGTGAACAAGGTGTTCAAGATCATGGGATTGAACGGAAAGGCAGTGCTGCCCATGATACTCGGCTTGGGCTGCGATACCATGGCCACCCTCACGACCCGCATCCTGGAAACAAAAAAAGAGCGGATCCTGGTGACGCTTCTCCTGGCCCTCGGCGTGCCCTGCTCCGCCCAGCTCGGCGTTATCCTCGGACTGGTGGCAGGGCTCTCCGTACTGGCCATGGGCATCTGGGTATTCACACTCATATCGATGATGCTTCTCGTCGGGTATCTTGCGGCAAAGGTCATCCCCGGTGAGCCGTCGGACTTTGTTCTCGAGCTGCCTCCGATCCGTGTGCCGCAACTTGCGAACATCCTGGTCAAGACCCTCGCCCGCGTTCAATGGTATTTAAAAGAGGCGGTACCCCTCTTCATCCTCGGTACCTTCATCCTGTTCGTAGGGCATAAAATCGGGGCCCTTGCGTATATCCAAAAGATCACCGACCCGATCGTGGTGAATTTCCTTGGATTGCCGAGCCGGGCCGCAGAGGCATTTGTGATCGGGTTCCTGCGACGGGATTACGGCGCTGCCGGGCTTTTTATGCTTGCCAAAGAAGGGCTGCTCGATCCCATTCAGATCGTGGTCAGTCTCACGGTAATGACCCTGTTCGTGCCCTGCATCGCGAACTTTTTCATGATGGTGAAGGAGCGGGGATTGAGAACGGCGCTGTATATGTCTGCGTTCATATTTCCCTTTGCCTTCGGCGTGGGTGGAGCGTTGAACTGGCTGCTCAGGACGTTCAATGTTGCATTGTAGCAAGTGGTACATTTGACGAGAGACGGGAGGTGGGCATTATGGCTGAAAAGAAAAGATTTCGCGGAGGAGAGGGACAAGCCGGACATCCGGCCCTGTGCGTTTTACCCGAAGTCGAGAAAGAAGATGAGGTTCTGGAGGTGCTGTGGACTCTCAGGGAAGAGGGAATGCTGAAATGGGATAATATACTTCAGAGTTGTCAAATCGATGGCTGTGAAGAAGTCCTGAGAGGACTTGACAAGAACGGATGGATCGACGTAAAGGATCAGGTCGTTGAACTGCTCCCGAAAGGCGAGAAGAGGGCGAGAGAACTCGTTCGGCGGCACCGGCTGTCACTACGAATGTTTTTTGACCTGTTCGCCCTGGATGGCGCCGAGGCGGAGGCCTGCAAGTTCGAGCATATATTGTCGCCCGAGGTAACGGACAGCGTATGTACCCTGCTCGGCCATCCGCCTAACTCTCCGGACGGCAAGCCCATTCCCCGGGGCGAATGTTGCGCTATGTTCCGGCAGGAAATGAAGCCGCTCGTGGCCCCGCTAGCCGATCTGTCACCTGGAGATCAAGCCAAAATTGTATTCATCACACCGGGTTCCCACTCGCGACTCGACCGGCTATCTGCCATGGGTGTTGTGCCCGGCAGTATCGTGAAACTTCATCAGAAGAAGCCATCTTACGTGATCCAGCTCGGCGAGACCATGATCGCCGTAGACAAGGACATTACGAAGGAGATCTTCGTAAAGAAGGTGAAGTAAGTGGAGCGTGCTGATCATGTCATTTCGCCAGGTATTTCCGTTAAGCTTTCACCGAGGGATTTTTTAATGTTTGGTTTCCTACAAGCACCCCCAACGATAATATCAACATCCCTGCCGCTGCCGCTTCAATGATGACACGGTTCACGCTTATCAACGGTATCCAGCGAAATTCACGTAGCATCGTTTGTTAAGATATCAGGAGACGGTCGCCCCCGGCAAGCCGGACAAGACCCGGTTCCCGTGAACGTCAGGCAAATCTTGACAAAGAGAGAGTCTTAGGTATACTTGACACCATATCCAGTAAGCATGTTAATCAATAGGGCCGGTCTTGATAGATAACAGCAACTGATCACGGTGGACAAAAACAATGAAGACCATTCTACTCGTCGATGATGAATTAGAGATCCTGAAGAGCCTTGGGGAGATTCTGACCCGGTTCGGGTACCAGGTGATCGCCAAACAGGCGGCGCAAGAGGCATTGGCCTCAGTGAAGGATGGGGCGAATATCGACCTGGTGATCACAGACTACCGGATGCCGGGTATGGATGGCCTCGAATTCCTGAACGCTCTCCGACAGATGGATCCGTCGGTTCCGGTGATCATGTTGACGGCATACGGCGCGGTAGAGTCCTACCTCAAATCGTTGAGCCTTGGCGTTTTCGAATACGTCAATAAACCGATCAAAGCAAAAGATCTCGGCAGGATCGTGCAGGCTGCGATCAATTCCGCGGAGCCGACAGGAACATAGCGGGCCCATCAACGCGCCGACCTGCTGCGGGGAAATATTCTGAAAGAAGCCATGGCCCTGTGTCCCGGGGAAAAACGGGTTTGACAGGCTATGCCTTTTATGATTAAATAGCCACCAATGAATGCGGACACATCAGGCTTCAAATTGCATGACATCCTTCTTCTGATCGGGATGGAAGGTCGAACGGGCGAGCTTGTCGTGGAGTCGGGGAACAATATCGGCACGCTTCTGTTCCAGGACGGAAAGATCCTGCTTGCCTTCTCGCCCTATACCCGTGCGATCGGAGATCTTCTTGTCGAGCAGGGGGCGGTCACCGACGCCGAGCTCCTGGATGTCCTGAAGCAACAGATGACCGGTCCCCATACACCCGTAGGGGCGCTGCTTCTCAAGACCGGCAAGGTCACGTTCAAGATCATCGAAGCTATGGTCCAGGAACAGATCCGGAGGGCGGTGAAGGATTTCAGCACATGGAGCCCGCTCGAGTTTATTTTTGTCCGGAAGGATGTCCGATCGTTCGACAGTATCCATCTCCCGGTGTATGAGTTCATCCCCCACGATGCCGTAAAGGCCTCGCTGGACTTCGTTGCCGGAATGGCGAACGTCCTCGGCACATCCGCTGCGATGACCGCTCCGGTCTCCAACCCGTAGTACGCTCGTGCTCCTACCGCTCGTTCTCTACTCACCGCGCAAC
Source organism: Nitrospirota bacterium (assembly GCA_963840455.1). GTDB lineage: Bacteria > Nitrospirota > UBA9217 > UBA9217 > UBA9217 > JAAXXJ01. The sequence continues at coordinate 387,536 of CAWIYV010000007.1, forward strand.
GTCGTACGCAGTTTTTCCCTCGCCTTGTTGAACAGATCGCGACTGTATTGAGAACGGAAATCAGGATAGGTGTGGTCGACCGCAATGTAGGTTCCGCTGTTCTTCGAATAGTGGAGCGTCGATTCCGCATAGATGCCCTCGCCGATATAGATCCGGTGGGGAAAGTCCTTGGTGGTCGCCAGAACGACCTTCGCCTCCGTAATGTATCCCGGGTCAAGGTTGACCGCCCGCTGAGATGTCGATACGGTCATGCGGGAAAGCTCTTCTTCGAGATGCATGCTATGAAGCTTGATGCGGGAAAGGTCTCCGGGGTCGATCAGGCGTTCGAAGAAGATAAACATCCTGCGCAGATCCGTCCCCATCTCATCCCGGTAATAGTCGGTATGTTCCCATCGTAGGACCTCGCTCCGTATGTCCACCGGTCCAAAGGTGCCGGCGAGACGTTCGGCGCACGTTTGGAAAAGTCCGGGGTTCTGGGATATCATACCAATGAAGAGCTTGGCCGGTATTGGCGCATGAAGCTTGCCCATGGACCTTACGGCTGCAGAAAGGAGGCCAGTCCGCCGGCGCCGGTGAGGGGAAGCTCCAGTTCAACCTCGACCTTACCTCCGTCCATGTCCCGTTCCGCCGCTATGCGGTATCCCTGGAGGTATCCCTGGAGCTTTTGAGCAAATGTTCCTTCGCCGAAGGACTCGGTGAGCCTCTGTCCGGGGCCCACGTTGATCAGTTCGACAATCCTGAGGAGGTTGCGTTCCGCGTCGGCAACGGCGGCCCGCTTTGCCATCTCGCGCCTGATGGTCGGTGTGGGCGCCTGTTTGGGAGGAAAGCCGATGCCGCGTGCGCGTGCTTTACCTGTGCTCCAGTCGATGCCTTCGATCGCGGTGATATAGAGCATGCGGATATCCTGGGTCGTCCTCCGGTCGTCCGACACGCCGATGGCGATGGAATTGTCCGCGTATCCCGGCGAGCTGACCTGCAGGGTGTAGCGTCCCGCCGGAAGTCCCTCGAACTCGTACTTCCCATCGGCGCTCGTGTTGACCGCTGCCCGTTCGATGCCTTCAGCGAGGAGCACGACGTGATTTCCCGTGCCCGTTGCCAGGATCTTGCCCGTTATGCTGCCGGTGCCTTTTGGCACAGCAAGAGAGATAGGTGCTAGGGATGTCGTTTCGCCGGATCTTACGACGATCCCGGACAGTGTCAGGGGATAGGGGGACGACGGAGCCGTCACCTTTATCTCATAAGTGCCGGCCGGGAGAACGATCCGGAACCTGCCATCCTGCGTCCCAGCGTCCGCCTGAGCTAAGGTCCTCCCCTGCAGCAGCGCGACAATGCGGATGCCTGCTCCGGCCGGCGAGACTTGGCCTTCAACAGTCCCATCTTTCCTGCCGGGACAGGCGGTAAGGACAAGAAGCGAAAGAAGAATAAGACCGGTGATGCGGAAACTGCGCATGGCGACCTCCCGACGTAAATTTTGAGAAGTATAGCATAAATTATACCCTCGGTCACTTGACCTAATTTATAGGATTAATACGGTCCGGTATTATCCCTTGACAATATCGTACGGTTTGCTATAGTAAACACATGCAGCTGACTCGTGAAGGTGATTACGGAATTCGCAGCGTACTCTATCTGGCACGGCAACCGTACAAGAAGATCAGTTTCGTTACCGAGATCTCGGAAGAGTACAAGATCCCGCGTAGTTTCCTCGCGAAAATCCTCCAGAAACTGGTGAAAGCCAAGATCGTCCGGTCCTATCGAGGCGTGAAAGGGGGGTTTTCCCTTGCCCGCCAGGCAAAGGACATCTCGGTCCTCGATGTGCTCGAAGCGATCGAGGGCAGGCTCGCGATGAACATCTGCCTGGCTGACAAGAAGAAATGCGACTTTTCCCGCAACTGTCCGATCCATTCGGTTTGGGCCAGCGTACAGTCAAAGGTCGTCGAAGTTTTAAAAAAGTCGAATTTCGAGGACCTTTCCCGTCATAAGAATTAAATCACCGAGATCGCCCGCTCAATCCCACCGTAACGAGGAAACCGGCATATGGCAAACGAGATCAAGTATGAGTACGATGCAATTAAAGGTTTCGCTGTTTCATCGCTCTTCTGGGCGATCGTCGGGCTGCTCGTCGGGATCCTCATATCGATCCAGCTTGTATATCCCCAACTCAATCTCACTTCGTGGCTGACCTACGGAAGGCTGCGTCCGATCCACACGAATGCGCTGATCTATGGATTCACGGTTCCCGCAGCATTCAGCATGTTCTTCTTTCTGGTCCAGCGGCTGGGGAGGGTCCCGCTGGCATTTCCCGGACTCGCGAGATTCACCCTTTACTTCTTCAACATCGCGATCGTCCTGGCGGCCCTATCTCTTTTCGCCGGCATGAGCCAGAGCAAGGAATACTCGGAACTTGAATGGCCTCTGGATGTCGGCGTCGTCGTTCTCTGGGTATTGTTTTCCATCAATATCATCGCTACGATCATGAAACGGAAGGAAGAGCAGATGTATGTGTCGCTCTGGTATATCCTCGCCACGGTTGTCGGCGTTGCGATCGTGTACATCGGCAACAATATTTCGGTCCCCGTGTCCCTGTTCAAATCGTACTCTGCGTACGCCGGCGCCAATGACGCCAATGTCCAATGGTGGTTTGGACATAACGCCGTAGCCTTCGTGTTCACCACAATCCCGCTTGCGGTATTCTATTATGTTCTTCCCAAGACCACCGGAGTGCCGCTCTACAGCCACCGGCTTTCCATCATTGGATTCTGGTCCCTCGTATTCGCCTACCTCTGGACCGGCGCACACCATCTCATCTATACGCCGCTGCCGGACTGGATCCAGACCGTGGCGATCTCCTTCAGTATCTTTCTGATCGCGCCGTCGTGGGCCTCGGTGATCAATGGTTACGGGACCATGGGCGGCCAATGGGAACAGATGCGGAGCAACTATCTCATCAAGTTCGTCATCCTGGGCATCACCTTCTACGGCCTCCAGACCATCCAGGGACCCAGCCAGGCGATCCGCTCCTTCAGCGCGTTGGTCCACTTCACGGATTGGGTCCCCGGCCATGTGCACATGGGCACCATGGGCTGGGTGACCATGACCCTGTCGGTCGGATTCTATTATATGCTGCCGCGGATCTATAACACAGAGATCTATAGCATCAAGCTCGCAAACGTGCACTTTTGGCTCGTACTCATCGGTCAGCTCATCTACTCCGTGACCATGTGGATCACCGGCATCCGGCAGGGCGCCATGTGGCAGGCCCTGAGCGCCGACGGGAGCCTGACCTACCCCAATTTCATACAGACACTGACGCCCAATTATCCCTTCTGGAACATGAGAACGATGGGCGGGCTCATTTTTTTCGCCGGATTCCTGGTGTTCGTGTTCAACATCTATAAGACCATCAAGCATGCTCCTGCTCCGCAAAAGGCATAAGAACGAACCGAGAAGGGACCAAGGAGACAGACATGAACGTTGATAAGAAACCCGTAACCTTCATGATCCTGGCCGTGCTCGCCATCCTGGCGGGTACGCTTATCACGACCTTCATTCCTCTCTTTATCGGCACGGTCAATCCTTCCACGAAGAACGTGATACCCTATAATCCCCTCGAACTGGAAGGGCGGGATATTTACATCCGGGAAGGATGCAATAACTGTCATACCCAGACCGTCCGTCCGCTCGAGTTCGAGACCAAGCGCTACGGGAGCTATTCCCAGCTCGAGGACTCGGCCATCGACCGGCCTCACCTGTGGGGATCCAAGAGAACAGGCCCGGACCTCGCCCGTGTGGGCCGGAAGTATCCAGCTGCCTGGCATTATATGCACATGAAGAGCCCCCAGAGCATGTACGCTCAATCGAACATGCCGTCCTATGCATGGCTCGCAGACAGCAAGCTCGATGGCCGCTACACCGAAAAGAAGATGAAGGTCCTGGGATATCCCTATTCGACAGAGGACCTGAAGGCACTGGACGGCAAGACCGAGATGGACGCCCTGGTCGCCTACCTCCTGCGATTGGGCAAGGAGCTGAGGTCGTGATGTCATTGAAGGCGTGGATCTATTTTGGATTTACGGCGCTGTTGACAGCGGTACTGGCGGGGCTCATGGTCTACCTGTTCCGGAGCAAGCGGAAAGAAAAGGTAGAGGCGCCGAAATACCGCATGCTGGAAGACGAGGATTAACTCAAGGATGAGGAGCCTGCCATGTCCGAATATGACGGCATAACGGAACGCGAGGAAGGCAAAAAAAAGATGCCTCTCGGCATGACGGTCCTGTTCATGGGCCTGATCATCTGCGGGCTTGTCTATATGTATCTGTTCATGCCCCAGACCACCGGCTGGTCGCAGGCAGGCCGGTACGAAGCGAAGATGAAGGCCCGGGAAGCCGCCATTACCGGTCAACCGAAGGCTGATGTGCATCCGGAAACGGAACATCAGCAGATGGTCTCGGCGGAACAAGGGAAAGAGGTCTATGCTGCCGAGTGCGCTGTCTGCCACGGAGCAAACCTTGAAGGGGGCATCGGACCGGCCCTCAAAGGCCCGAAGTTCAAATACGGAGCTACACTGAAAGACCATGCCCGCGTAATTGCCAAGGGGACCCAGGAAGGTATGCCGGGATTCGAGCAATTGGGCGCAGGGAAGATCCAGAGCGTTGCAGCGTATATCCACACAAGTCATCAGCATTAATCTGCTGATGACCATGATCAGGTTACGAGAGCGCGGGTCAGGCATGAAGGTGCCTGACCCGTTTTGTTGAGAGGCGGGGATCGTCATGACATTCAGGACGTACCGATCAAAGCGCTGGCTGGTTCTATGGCTGCAGGCGGCTATCATGATCGCTCTTCCTTTCATCAAGGTCCGCGGTCAGAGCGCGCTTCGCTTCGACGTTGCCACGCTCAAGCTCTACTTCTTCGGGTCGGCCATCTGGATCAGCGAGGCCTATTTTTTCCTCCTGGTCTTCCTGATGTTCGCCGTCGGGGTCATGCTGTTCACGGTGCTCTATGGTCGGATCTGGTGTGGTTGGGCCTGTCCCCAGACGACGCTCTCGGACCTCGCGCGAAAGATCGAAATGATCACCTCGTGGATGAGCGGACACCCCGCTGTGCGCGGGTTGCTGTCCCACGGGCTGCTGTTGCTATTCTCGTGCTTGGTTGCTGTCACCCTTATCGGATACTTCGTTTCTCCCTATGATCTTCTCAACGATGTCCTGTCCCGGTCGATCGGTCCCTGGACCTTCTGGTCCTGGATATTTTTTTCGTCCCTCATTTACCTGAACCTGGCGTTCGTGCGCCAGCGGTTCTGCGCGACCGTCTGTCCCTATGCCCGGTTCCAGAGCGCCTTCTTTGATGACCATACGCTTACCATCGCCTTTGATCCCTCGCGGGAAGATGAATGCATGGGGTGCGAAGCCTGTGTGAGGACCTGTCCAGCGGGGATCGACATCCGGGACGGTATACAGATAGCGTGCATCAACTGCGCCGAGTGCATCGATTCCTGCTCTCTCCAGCGGCAGCGGTACGGGAAGGATACGCTGGTCCGGTATGCCCGGGGAACGGCAAAGCAGGACGAACAGCAAGGAACGCGGCCGCGCGTCCTGTGGTTGTCGCTGCTCTTCGCGGTCATGGGCGTCATGCTGGTGTACCAGATCGCGATCAGGGTGCCTGTTGATTTCTGGGTGCTCAGGGACGTTAAGCAGCCCTACCACCAGGTCGGTTTTCAAGGCAGCATACTGAATGCATACGATCTTATCATCGAGAACCGAAGCCTCTCTCCGGAGACCTACCAGCTGAGCGTATCTGGCATCAAGAACGCGGAACTGGTCCTGCGGGGAAACCCGTTCATGGTCCCGGCGAACAGTTCCGTGACCATGCGGATCTATGTTTTCGCGGCGAGAAAAGATGTTATCGAACGGGTCACCCGTCTCAGCTTTACCCTGATGAACACATCCCGCCGGGAGATCAGAGCCGTACAGGAGGCCCCGTTCGTCTATCCCGAACGTTCGGACAAGGGAGTGGAGATCTGATATGGCGACGTCGGCCGATCATGCGGTCCCCTGTGACCATTGCCTCCTGCCGGTCGCGGAACGGGACGCGGTCTTCGACGACCGTCCTTCTGGCCGGAAGGTCTTCTGCTGCCATGCCTGCCGTGCCATCTACCGGATGATCCAGGACGAGGGTCTGGGAGAGTTCTACCAAAAACGCGAATGGCAAACGTCCGGCATACCGAAACCACTCCGCACATCCGGCGATACCGGTCCGATAATTCCTCATGAGGACGCTGCGGCCCTTGTGACCTTCATCAGGGGGGACGGCCTTGTCAAAGAGGTAGACCTCATGATCGACGGCATCCGGTGCGCATCCTGCATCTGGTTGAACGAGAAGGTCCTTGAACGGACTCCGGGGATCGTCTCGGCCCGGGTGAACTTTGCCACCCACCGCGCGCTGGTCCGCTGGGACAGTTCCCAGATCACCCTGGGACGGATCCTGTCGCGCATCATGTCCATCGGGTACCTGGCCAGGACCTATACACCGGCCGCGCAGGAGGCGTCGCTCAAACAACAGAACCGCGACCTGCTGCTCCGCTTCGGGACTGCATCGTTCTTCTCCATGCAGCTCATGCTCCTTTCCTTCGGGCTCTATGCGGGGTTCTTCCAGGGCATCGATCCGGTCACCAAACAATGGCTCGAATACGGCGCCCTGCTGGTCTGTACGCCGGTGCTGTTCTATTCCGGCTGGCCATTCTTGAAAAGCGCCCTTCGTGGGGTCCGGAACAGGACCCTGAACATGGACGTCTTGATCAGCCTGGGGGCGTTCTCGGCGTATATATTGAGCATCCGCCAGATGCTCAGGGGAGGAGAGGTCTATTTCGACACCGCGGCAATGATCGTCACTCTCGTGCTGCTCGGCAGGCTGCTCGAGAACTCGGCTAAGCACAAGGCCTCCGAGGCGGTCTCGCGCCTCCTGGCGCTCCAGCCGCAGGATGCGCGGTTGGTCCAGGGGACCAGCCGCGTTATCGTGCCTGCCGCGGAGGTCAGGAAAGGGGACCTGATCGAGATACTGCCCGGCGAGAAGGTCCCGCTGGACGGCATCGTGCGACAGGGGGCGTCCGAGGCCGATGAATCGCTCGTCACGGGCGAGTCGGGGCCTGTGGAAAAATCGATCGGCTCCGAAGTGATCGGCGGCTCATTGAACGGATTGGGGCTGCTGGTCATCGAAGTCACCCGTATCGGTCAGGATACGGTCATCGCCCAGATCGCCCGGCTCGTGGAGCAGGCCCAGGCAGCGACAGCGCCGGTCCAGAGGTTCGCAGATCGAGTATCGGCATATTTCATTCCTTTCGTTCTCGCAGCCTCCGGCCTCACCTTCTGGTATTGGTCCCAACAGGTCTCTGTTGACCAGTCCCTGCTCAATGCCGTATCGGTCCTGGTCATTGCCTGTCCATGCGCCCTTGGACTAGCCACGCCGGTGGCTGTCCTGGCAGGCACGGGTTCCGCTGCCCGGAAGGGCATCCTCATCAAAGGCGGGGACATCCTTGAACGCATGCATAAGGTTGATACGGTCGTCCTGGACAAGACCGGAACGATCACGACAGGGAAAATGAGCGTTGTTGACGTTATTGCCACTAAATCCGCAATCCGAAATCCGCAATCCGAAATTTTTCAGTGCGCCGCGTCGGCAGAGCAGGGGTCGGAACATCTTATGGGTTCCGCCATAGTACGACATGCCCGTGAACAGCATGTTCATCTCTTCCCGTTCGACGCATTCAGGGCGTTTCCCGGACAAGGGGTAGAGGCTTCGGTACGAGGGACACGCGTTCTCGTCGGAAAAAGAGTGTTCCTGGAGGCCAATGGCATCACGATAGGTCCAGCGACCGTGCAGGAGGCGGAACAACTTGAACAGACCGGCAAGACCGTTGTAGGGGTTGCGCGCGGAGAGGAATTCCTCGGGTTCCTTGCCTTGATGGATGCTCCCAAAGAGGATGCAAAAGAGGCTGTCGGCCTGTTGAAAAGAATGAATATAGATGTTACGATGGTCACCGGAGACAATATTGGGACAGCAAAGGCCATTGCAGACCAGACGGGAGTTACCTCGATCATCGCCGGAGTTCTACCCGAAGGGAAGTCGGAAGAGATCGCCAGACTGCGGGTCCAGGGAAGGGTGATCGCCATGGCAGGTGACGGGATCAATGATGCGCCCGCGCTCGTTGCTGCGGATATCGGTATCGCCATGGCATCGGGTTCAGATATCGCCATGGAATCAGCTGACGTGGTGCTTATGCGGTCCGACCTGAAAAGCGTGGTACAGGCCATCGAGCTTTCTCGAACAACGTTCCGGATCATCAAACAAAACCTGTTCTGGGCGTTCTTTTATAATGGTGCGGCAATACCGATTGCCATGGCGGGAATGTTGAACCCGATCGTGGCCGCTGCTGCAATGGCAATAAGTTCCGTGACCGTGGTGTTGAATTCGTTAAGAATCAGGTAATGTAAAGAAACAAGGAGCTCTGACAGGATTGACAGGATATTAAGAATAACTTTAAATTCATCAATTTATCCGATTTTATCCTGTAGTCCTGTCAAGAAAGGTTGTCGTATGCTCTGGACGATCGTCGCGCTCATCATTCTCATGTTCTTTGTCGGCCTCGCCGGTTGGTTCATCTTCCTCTGGGCGGTCAAGTCCGGCCAGTTCGACGATATAGAACGGCCCAAGCACCGTATGATGGATGATGATAGCTAAATGCAAATAACTTGGCGTATTCGTCAGTGTTTAGAATCGAATAATCAGTGTCTATGTATATCGAAATCTTCCTCATCGGCCTATTCGGCAGCATGCACTGCATCGGCATGTGCGGCGGATTTGTTGCGATGTATTCTCTCAAGAGCCCGTCCGCCCGACCGTCATTGCCTTACCATCTTCTGTACAATCTTGGAAGGATAACCACCTATTCCATCATCGGCGGAATACTGGGGTACATCGGTTCCTTTGCCGCATACATCGGCAGACACCGGGGTGTTCCCGGTGCTGTGCTGCTCGTCGCAGGCGTGTTCATGATCTTGATGGGTCTGAACATAGCCGGGATGCTCGGCAAGAGGGAACTTTTCGATGATACCGGGATAACCGAACGAACATTCTTCCGTGAGGCACTCCATACGATACTTGCCTTGGAATCGGCCTGGGGTACGCTCCTACTCGGACTGTTGCTGGGATTCCTGCCCTGCGGGCTTCTCTATCCGGTCTTGATGCAAGCGGCGGCAAGCAGCGGTTTCATCAGCGGCATGGTCATCATGCTTGTCTTCGGCGTCGGTACCGTGCCTGCGATGCTCTCGTTCGGCTTCCTGATATCCAGGATCCAGCCCCATAGGAAACTCTTTCTGTACCGCATCGCTGCCGTCCTTATCATCATCCTCGGCCTGCAATCCCTGCTGCGCGGTATGGCCTTCAACGGCTGGATAGCCCACGGAAAATACTGGTAAACCCTTCCTTTCCGTCCCGGAAAAAGCGCTTGACAATATACGGTCAACAAGGTAATGTATGCATTCTAATTAATTAACCGTTCGGTTAAATCAATATGAACACCATCAAACGAAAATCCTTGAAGACCGCGGTTGGCAGGCGGCCGAAGCCCACAAACCCCGATCAGGACTCACGTGCCGCCATCTTGAAAGCGGCCCGAACCGTGTTCGCTCGAAGGGGGTTCGAAGGCGCGTCGACCCGTGAAGTCGCCGATGTCGCGCGCGTGAACAATGCGATGATCTACTATCATTTCAAAGACAAGGTCGAGCTTTACCGGGCGGTCCTGGCCGATTCGTTCACCGCATTCGACCGCATCTGGGAACATGAGATGTTCAGTTCGCAGGCGACGACACGGGAGAAGATCCAGAAATATATAGAAGAGTTCATACGGTTCCAGCACGGAAATGAGGAGCTGCGAAGGATCATGTCCATGGAGTTCGCCGGCTGTACGAAGAACACGAAATGGCTTGCTGACAATTATTTCGTCCATAGTTACGAAAAGTTGGTGACGCTCTTGAAGGAAGGGATGAAACGGGGCGAATTGAAGAAGATCGATCCGGCTATGGCGATACCAAGCCTGGTCGGAATGATCATTCACAGCTTTATCATGAGGCCCATCGCCGAACAGGTCATCGGCAAGAAGTTGGACCTGACCGCAGAACGGTTCGGGAAGTTCGTCACCGGCATGTTCTTCGAGGGGCTCTGTTGCGATGAGGGAACGATACCATTCCGGCAGGGGGCATCTTCATGAAATTACATGCACTATCCCTGGTCCTGCTGCTTGCGTTGGCCGTTCCACCGGCTGCGAGAGCTGCTCAGAGCATCACGCTGCAGGATGCCTATGACGCCGCCCTCACGTCTCATGAAACGGTGAAGATCTACCAGGAGAACACGGTCCAGGCGGACAGCAAGGTCGACCAGGCATGGACCTACATCTACCCCAAGGTGACGGGGCAAGGCTCCTACCTGCGTTATAACGAGACACTTCCCCCGAACGGAGGGGCTCTCATCTTTCAACCGCTCGGGCAGCTCCAGGCGGCAGTGGTATTGACCCAGCCGTTGTATACCGGCGGCAGGGCGCTGGCTGCCCTCCGGGCCGCCAAGACGATGCAGAAATCCAGCAGGGACGATCTTTCGTCGACGAAGCAGAGCCTCCTGCTGAGCGTATCCGAGGCCTATTATGCCGTTCTCCGCTCGCAACGGGTCGTTGAGGTGAGCAGGGGAGCGCTTGAGCGTATGGAACGCCACAAGAAAGTCACGGAGCGGGAAGCTGCGACGCGACGGACCAAGGCCAATGTTTCGGCGCTGCTGCGGGCCAATACGCTGGTGGACCAGGCGCGGATCTTCCTCGTAACGGCGGAGAGCAACCTGAAAACGGCCAGGCAGAGGCTCAACCTGCTGACGCAACTGCCAGAGGACGCGGCCGTCGCCGATCCCGCTGCCCTGCAGGCTCCTCCGGAACCCGTGCAGAAGCTCCAGGAACAGGCCCTGAAGGACCGGGATGACTATGTAAGCTCCCAGCTGGGTCAGAATGTTGCGAAGGAGAATGTCGCCATTACGAGGGGGGCCCATTATCCTCAGATCTATGCAGAAGGCGGGATACGGTATATGGACTCGAATCCCGCGACCCTGATGGATGCCACGACCTATTACGGGGGCGTCGTCTTGCAGGTCCCTATCTTCGAAGGCGGGCTGATGAAGGCCGAGGTCGCTGAGGCGCGTTCCAAGCAGCGCCAGTCCGAGTTGTCCACGGAGCTCCTGAAGCGGACCATTCAGAACGAGGTCGCCGAGGCATATCTCAACTATCAGACGCTCAGTACCGTGCTCGAAACGACAAAAACCCAGTTCGAATCTGCGCGCAAGAACTTTGATACGGTCGAAAGCCTTTTTTCCGAGGGACTGCTCCCAAGCCTTTCGGTCATTGACGCGCAGCAGGCGTTGTTCCTCGCCGAACGGGAGCTGGTGGCAGCCTCCATCGAACAGCAGCTGGCGATCCTGAGGCTCCAGAGGTCCATCGGCGTGCTCGGAAAACAGACGAGATCATAGGACAAGGATACCCATGAAACTTCCTGAGATATCGATCAAGCGTCCCGTATTCATGACCATGGTAGGCCTTGCGCTCATCGTGTTCGGCCTGGTGGCGTTCCCGAAGCTTGCCCTTGATCTCTTTCCGAAGATCGACTTCCCAGTGGTGAACATTACGACGAAGCTGGTCGGCGCGAGCCCCGAGATCATGGAAGTCGACGTTACGGACATCGTCGAAGAGGCCGTGAACACGATCAACGGCGTCAAGTCCATCACGTCCCGGAGCATGGAGGAATATTCCATCGTCACCGTGGAGTTCTTCCTCGAGCGCAATCTCGAACAGTCCGCCCAGGATGTGCGGGACAAAGTGGCCGCTGTTCGCAACCGCCTCCCGAAGGACACGGAGCCGCCGGTGATCGAAAAGATCAGCCCCGAGGACCAGCCCATCGTCTGGATCGCGGTCTGGGGCGACCGGTCCGTCAAGGACCTGACGCATTATGCCGACAAGGTATTGAAGCGCGACATCGAGAAGATCCCCGGTGTGGGATCGGTTACGATCAGCGGCGGCCGGACCCGTCAGATACGCTTCTGGCTGGACCGGAAAAAGCTGGAGTCTGTGTCGCTCACGGCGGACGATGTGAAACAAGCGCTTGGTCTGGAGCACCGCGAGGTCCCGGGAGGCCGGATCGAGAACCACCGCATTGAGTACATTGTCAAGACCAAGGGCGAATATGAGACTCCCGCGTCGTTCAACGATATGGTGATCACCTACCGGCACGGCAGGCTCATCAGGCTTCGGGATATCGGGAGGGCGGAGGACGGACTGGAGGACGAGCGTTCAATCACGCGGTTCAATGGCAAGACGAGCGTCGGCCTTTCGGTCAAGCGCCAATCAGGCGAGAATACCGTCGCGGTCGCGGAGCGGGTCAAGGCAGCCGTTGCCGCCACCCGTCCGCCGCAGGGCATGAAACTGGACATCACCTTTGACCAGTCGAAGTTCATCCGCCGTTCCATCGAGGATGTCCAGATATCGCTCTGGCTCGGCGCAGGCCTCGCCGTTCTCATTATCTTCGTCTTTCTCAGGAGCGTCCGGAGCACGTTGATCAGCGCCGTGGCGCTACCCACGTCGGTGATTGCGACCTTTGCCTTCATCCAGGTCTTCGGATTCACCCTGAACATCATGACCATGCTCGGTCTGTCGCTCTCCATCGGCATCCTGATCGACGACTCTATCGTGGTGCTCGAGAACATCTACCGCAGGATGGAGGAAGGGGAGCCGCCGATGCAGGCATCGCAGGAAGGAGCCTCAGAGATCGGCCTGGCGGTCATGGCCACTACCCTGTCCATCGTGGCCGTGTTTGTGCCCGTGGCGTTCATGAAGGGCATTGTGGGCAAGTTCTTTTTCGAGTTCGGCATCACGGTCACGGTTGCGGTCCTGATCTCCCTGTTCGTATCCCTGACGCTCACGCCCATGCTGACCTCCCGGTTCCTGAGCTACACCAAGAAGCATGGCAAGGTCTATCTGTTCATCGAGAAAGGCTTCGACGCGGTGTTCGGTGTCTATCGCCCGCTTCTTGGATGGGCGCTCCGGAACCGTTGGAAGGTCATTCTGATGGCGCTGGCCAGCGTTGTCGCAGGCATTGCCCTCTTCATGGTCCTGGGCAAGGAATTCCTGCCGGCCGAGGACCAGGGACGGTACATGGTAAGGTTGGAGACGCCCATAGACTATTCGCTGTCGCGCGCCGACAGCGCCATGCGGAAGATAGACGAGCAGCTCCGTCTGCGGCCGGAGGTGCTGAGCACCTTCTATGTCACCGGTTCCGACCTCACTCCCGATATCAACAAGAGCCGGATCTACGTGAACATGAAGGAGCGGAAGGACCGGAGCATCATACAGATCGACTCGATGAAGCAGGTACGCGATTCTCTTGCAAGCCTGCCGGACATCAAGCCGTCGGTGGAAATGATCGCCATGGTAGGGGGCGGCATGCGGTCGGTCCCGATCCAGCTCATGATCCAGGGAAGGGACATCGAGGACCTGAACAAACGGACGCTCGCCATTAGGGACGAGTTCGCGAAACTGCCCGGCATCGTGGACGTGGACACGTCCATCGAGACCGGCAAGCCCGAGGTGCGGGTCCATATCGATCGCGAGAAAGCGGCGAATTTCGGGGTGAGCGCCGCGTCCATCGGGAACACGGTCAATACCATGATCGGCGGAGAGATCGTGGGCAAGTATAAGGACGAAAAGGAAGGCGAGCGCTACGACATCGTGGCGCGCCTGACAGCCCCGGAAAGGGACCAACCCTCTGCCCTGGATATGCTCTGGGTCCGCTCATCAACAGGCGAACTGGTGCGCATGAAGGATGTTACCAGCATCGAGACCGGAAAGGGCCCCACCATCATCATGCACTATAACCGGCAGCGGGCCGCCACACTGTTCGCGGGAACGGAAAAGACCAAGCCCATGGCCGGGGCCATGACCGATCTTGACAAGATCGTCAAGAAGAACATAAGCCCTGATATTTCCACCCGGTACGTTGGCATGGCCGACGCCATGCTGGACGCCTTCAAGAACATCGCCTTTGCCCTGGTTATCGCGATCATCATGGTCTACATGATCCTGGCGTCCCAGTTCGAGAGCTTCGTGCATCCCTTTACGATCATGTTCTCGCTGCCCGTGAGCCTCATCGGCGCCATGGGGCTCCTTATGGTCACGGGAGAGCGGATCAGCATATACAGCCTTATCGGCATCATCATGCTCATGGGCCTGGTGACCAAGAACGCCATTCTTCTGGTCGACTATACCATTACGCTCCGGAGCAGGGGAATGGGGCGGGATGATGCGCTTCTGAAAGCCGGTCCAGTCCGGCTCCGGCCGATCATCATGACCACAGCAGCCATGGTATTCGGCATGCTGCCGACAGCCCTCAAGATCGGGGAAGGAGCTGAGTCCCGGGCACCCATGGCCATTGCCGTCATCGGCGGCCTGATAACCTCAACACTGCTCACCTTGGTGGTCGTACCGGTTGTCTACACCCTCATCGATGACCTTGAGAATAAGTTTAGAAAGAAAAGCTTAACTAATTGAAAGTATATGATATAATCATGCATTCGACAACCTCCAGTGTTACATGATGATATTGGCTTTTGTTTCTATATGGTGGGTAGATACTAATGTTAAAACTCGGCCACATAATCTATTCGAACTGCTTCCCCGTCCATGCCGGGATCCTGACCGGGAAGGTCGCCTGCCCTTTTCCGATCGTGGAAGGCATACCGACCGAACTGAACCGGGCCCTCGTCGAGGGCAAGATCGATGTTTCGCCATCGTCGTCGATCGAGTACGCCACTTACCCGGGCAAGTACCGCATCCTGTCCGGCTTGTCGATCACTTCCCGAAACAAGGTCATGAGCATCCTGCTCGAGAGCCGGCTACCCCTGGACGAGTTGAACAATAAGACCGTTGCCCTGACCACGGCATCGGCCACCTCGGTCGTCCTGCTCAGGGTGATCCTCGAGCTCTTTACCGGAGTGAACCCCGACTTCATGCTGTACGAGCAGGGAGTAGAGGATCCTTACGACCGGGCGGACGCGGTCCTGACCATCGGCGACCTCGCCCTTAAGCGTTCCGTCAGGCCCCGTTTCCCTCATGCCTATGACCTCGGCGAGCTCTGGTACCAGCAGACCGGTCTGCCCTTCGTGTTCGCGCTGTGGCAGGTGAACTACCGGAAAGCGATCGAGCAGGACCTGGCACGGCTTGCCGATATTCTCACGGAGTCAAAACAGTACGGTATGTCCAGCCTGCGCGAGCTGGCGAACGGGCACGCTGCGGGCTTCGGGATCTCAGCGGATATGCTTTTTCAGTACTGGAACTGCTTCAGCTACGACTTCGGTCCCGAAGAGCAGAAGGGGCTCCTGACCTACTACGGGTACGCAGCGGAACTGGGGGCCATCGATGCCGTGCCGGAGCTCCGGATATGGAGGAAGGGAGCATGACGGCACCGTTGCGGCAGATGGATCACCACGGCCATGACCACGGGAATGCTCATGAACATGATCATGCCGGGGGCCATGTCGCCCACGCGGGTGCGGGCGGAAGGAAAGGGCTTCTGATCGCCCTCAGCATCACCCTGTTCATGATGCTCGCCGAGATCGTCGGCGGCATCATGTCCAACAGCCTTGCGCTCTTGTCCGATGCAGGCCACATGTTCACCGACACCCTGGCGCTCGCCCTGTCGTTCTTCGCCATGAAATTTGCGGACATGCCGGCGACGGAGAAGAAGACCTATGGCTTCTACCGCCTCGAGATCCTCGCGGCGCTCCTGAACGGCGTGATCCTCGTGCTCATTTCCCTCTACATCATCTACGAGGCATACCAGCGCATCCTGAACCCGCCTGCCGTGCAGGGGGCGCTGATGCTGATCGTGGCCGTAATCGGCCTGATCGTCAACATCATCGGCGCCCTGTTCCTGGTGAAACACCGTCATTCTACACTCAACATCCGGAGCGCGTTCCTGCACATCATCGGCGACGCGGTATCATCCGTCGGCGTCATCATCGGCGGCGTGGTGATCTATTACACCGGCTGGTTCCTCATTGACCCGGTGCTGAGCATCATGATCGCTCTCGGTATCATTGCCGGCTCCTACGGCTTGGTGACAGAATCGGTGAACATCCTGCTCGAGTCCGCACCGTCCCATATCAACATCGAAGCTGTGGCTGCTGAGATCGCCACGGTGAACGGCGTTCGCGAGGCATACCACGTCCACATTTGGACCATAACCTCGGGCGTCTATGCCCTGAGCGCCCACGTCATCATTGATGACATGCCGGTGAGCGGCAGCAGGGAACTGTTGAAGGATATCCAGCACCGTCTCGCGGAGCGCTTCAAGATCATCCACAGCACCATCCAGTTCGAATGCGAACGGTGCGTCGAGAGCGGGGTCTGTCCGCTCCCTGATGATGTGAAAAACCACCGGTAACTCCCCATATTCCTTGACTTAATTATCTGTATTCGCTACACTGTCGGAGCTTTTTCAGCAGTCATATCATATGAGACAAAATGTTACCGGCACGGTCCTGGTCACCGGCGGCACCGGCTTCGTGGGGAGCCACCTTGTCGAGCTGCTGATCGCTAGGGGCTATGATGTCGTCTGCCTCGTGAGGGACCTTCAGAGGCTCCGGTGGCTCCAGGGGCTGAAGGTGCGGTTGGTCAGGGGAGACTGTCAGGATCCGACGTCGCTGACAGCAGCGGTCAAGAATGCCGCGATGGTCTTTCACCTGGCCGGTCTCACCAAGGCATTTCGCGCACGCGATTATTACGAGGTGAACCATATCGGCACCCGGAACCTCCTCGAGGCGTGCGCGCGTCACAATCCCGGGCTCAGGAAGTTCATCCTCGTTTCCAGTCTTGCCGCCGCCGGTCCCGCCGCTGGCGGCAGGCCGATACGGGATACCGACCTTCCGCGGCCGGTATCGGATTACGGGAGGAGCAAGCTTCTCGGAGAGGCGGAGACGCTCCGCTTCCGGGAACGGTTCCCCATCGTGACCCTCCGGCCCGCTGCGGTATACGGCCCGCGCGATACCGATGTGTTCGAGCTGTTCAAGTGGGCATCGAAGGGCCTTATTCTCGACATTCGCGGCGGGGAGCGCTTCCTGAACTGGTGCTATGTAGATGACCTGGCCGAAGCCCTGCTCCTTGCAGGCGAGCGCAGGGTTCCGAGCGGCAGCAGGTATTTCATCGCCGAGGACCGGGTGTATTCAACGACGGAATTCCACCAGGCGCTGCAGCGGACCGGCGGCGTGAACGCGAAGGTCATCAAGGTGCCGGTCTGGATGGGATATGCCATCGGAGCGCTGTCCGAGACGGCCGGCGCCCTCCGGGGCAAGGCAACGATCATGAGCCGACAGAAGGTCCGGGAGGCGGTCCAGCAATACTGGACCTGCGACCTGGGCAGGACCCGTGACGATCTTGGCTTCAGCGCAGGTGTTCCGCTGGAGCAGGGGCTCGAACGCACCTGGAAGTGGTATCGGGATAATAATTGGGTCCGTTGATCAGGTCTGCGAAATTCATTATGGGATGAGAGGGAGGCAGTACATTGGATCTTTTTGAAAAGTGCACGAAGTACACCGCGGCAAAAGAGGTGATGGCCGCCGGATTCTATCCATACTTCCGCGTGGTGGAATCGGAGCAGAACCCCGAGGTGATCGTGGAAGGCCATAAGATGATCATGCTCGGGTCGAACAACTACCTCGGCCTTACGAGCCACCCCAAGGTGAAGGAAGCGGCCATCGAGGCGGTGAAGAAGTACGGGAGCGGGTGCGCGGGCTCACGCTTCCTGAACGGCACCCTCGATATCCATGTGCAGCTCGAGAAGAAGTTGGCCAAGTTCTTCCGGAAGGAGAACGCTCTGACCTTCTCCACCGGTTACCAGACGAACCTCGGCATCATCTCGTCCATTGCCGGAAAGGACGACGTGGTCGTCATCGACAAGCTGGACCACGCCAGCATCATCGACGCCTGCCGGCTGTCCTATGCCGATGTCAAGAAGTTCAAGCATAACGACATGAAGAGCCTCGAGTTCATCCTCTCGGAGTGCGGGGACCGGGGCAAGCTCGTCGTCATCGACGGCGTGTACAGCATGGAAGGGGACATCGCGCCGCTGCCGGAGATCGTCAAGGTCTGCAAGAAGTACGGAGCGCGTATCATGGTCGATGACGCCCACGGCGTCGGCGTGCTAGGGAAAACGGGACGCGGCACGGCGGAGCACTTCGGGCTCGAGAAGGACGTGGACATCATCATGGGCACCTACAGCAAGTCCATGGCCTCCATCGGCGGGTTCGTGGCTGCGAGCGAGGACGTGATCCATTACATCAAACATACCTCACGGCCGCTCATCTTCTCGGCGAGCCCGCCGCCGGCCTCGGTGGCGTCGGTCATCGCCGCCCTCGACGTCATCGACCAGGAGCCGGAGCGCAGGGAACGACTCTGGCACAATACGAACAAGATGATGAAGGCTTTCAAGAACATGGGGTATGACACCGGGACCTCGGAGACGCCCATCATCCCACTGCTCATGGGCGAGATGGAGCGGGCGTTCATGATGTGGAAGATCCTGAGCGACGAGGGCGTGTTCGTGAACCCGGTGGCACCTCCGGCAACTCCACCGGGACGCTGCCTCATCCGCACGAGCTACATGGCGACCCATACCGATGAACAACTCGACCGGGTGCTCGTGATCATGGAGCAGGCAGGGAAAAAACTGGGTGTGATACAATAACCGGGATCGTGAGCATGAAAAGGCGGAAAAGCGTTTTGAAGGGATACAGGATAGAATTGTGATACTACCCCTCCTGTTGATCCTGATGATCCTGTGAACCTTTCAATGGCTCCCTAGTATTCCGACTGCTAAACTACCATGCAGATCGAACTTGTTTCCGATAAAAAGGGCCTCGAACAGTTCATTCGGTTCCCCTGGGCAGTGTATGAGGGGAACTCGAACTGGGTCCCGCCGCTCATCAGCGAGATGGAGTTCATCCTTGGCGAGAAGAACCCGTTCTTCCATCACGCCGAGGCCGCCTACTTCCTTGCGAAAGATGGGGAAAACGTCGTTGGCCGCATCGCCGCAATCATCGACCGCAATCACATCAATACGCACAACGAACAGGCGGGATTCTTCGGGTTCTACGAAGCCCTTCCCGATCCTGCCGTCGCCTGCGGCCTCCTGGACGCGGCAGCTGCATGGCTAAAAGAGCGCGAAATCGAGGTCATGCGCGGGCCCATAAACCCGTCCACGAACGATGAATGCGGATTCCTGCTCGAAGGGTTCGATTCCCCGCCGATGATCATGATGACCTATACGCCGCGGTACTATCTCGACCACATGGAGCGCTGCGGCATGGAAAAGGCCAGGGACCTCTATGCGTATATCTCGATCATCCCGGAGGTCTCGGCCGGCGGCAGGCTCGAACGGCTCTCCTCCGGGGTGCATGCGCGGGTGCCCGGCCTCACCGTGCGGCCGGCGAACATGAAGCAGTTCCATCGGGAACTGGAATCGGTCAAGGAGATCTACAACTCGGCATGGAGCCACAACTGGGGGTTCGTCCCCATGACCGAAGAGGAGATCGAGTCCATGGCGAAGCGGCTCAAGCCGCTCATCGTCCCGGAGCTGCTGATCATGGTCGAGGTGAACGGCGCCCCCGCAGCGTTCTTCATGGCCCTGCCGGACTACAACCAGGTCCTTCGCCGGGTCAACGGGCGGCTGGGGCCCATGGGCATCCTGAAGTTCCTGTGGTACTCCCGGAAGATCTCCGACATCCGCGTGCTCACCATGGGGGTGAAAGAGGAATACCGCAAGAAAGGCATCGAGGGCCTGCTGTACCTCGAGTCCTTCAAGGCAGCCATGAAGAAAGGCTATGAACGGGCAGAGATGTCCTGGGTGCTGGAGGACAACCTCCTCATGCAGCGCGGCTGCGAGCTCATGGGCGGGAAACTGTACAAGAAGTACCGCATCTACGAGAAGAAGATCCGAGCATGAAGCATATCGGACGCAAGCTCTACCACCTCCTCGGCGGGCTCGCCTTGCTTACGCTCTATTACCTGCTGGGCAGGCGGAACGCGCTGGTCTGCTACGGTCTCCTCTTCCTGGTCGTTCTTGCCGTCGATATCACCCGCCTTCGCGTGCCCGCGTTCAACCAGTTCATCCAGACGCGGCTTAGCAGCTTCATCCGGAAGAACGAGGCAAACAAAATCACCGGCACGGCGCCCTATGTGCTCGGCATCGGGTTGACGCTGTTGTTCTACCGTACCGATATCGCCACGGCTGCCATCTGTTTTCTCGCGTTCGGTGATGTGGCGGCGACGACCGTTGGGGAGCGGTATGGACGGACGAAGATCGTAGGTGATAAAAGCCTGGAAGGGACCCTGGCATTTGCGGTCATTGCTGTTGCATCCGGGCTGGCGCTCCCGCTGGTCGGTGTCCACCTTGCGCCCGGCCTCATCGCGGCAGGATCGTTCGTGGCTGCAGGTGTGGAACTGGTCCCCCTGCGCGTTAACGATAACCTCGTGATCCCCGTGGTATCAGGCGGGGCCATGGAACTGATCGCGCGGCTTGGCGGCTGAACATGAGGACCATGCGTAAAGCGGTGGGGCAAGGTACACGGTGAGCACGGTCAGCGCGATGCCTGCCAGGACATCGACGACGTAGTGGTAGCGAAGGTACACGGTGGACAGGATGAGCCCGGTCACCGCCGGCAGGAGCAGTGCGGTCAGGACCCGTTCCCGGAACTTCCTTGCGTAGTAGAGCGTCATCAGGGCGACGGCGGTATGGCCGCTCGGGAACGCATCGGTCTTGGTGTTCTCGAGGGCGTTCAACGTTTCCTGGATGGATGTGACAAGCGGTCCGGCAGCCAGGTCCCGCGTCTGCAGATGCGCAAGGGTGAAGCGGGGGCCAACAGCAGGGACCAAAAGGTAGCCGACGTAGGACAGGTAGAAACAGAGGATAATACCGAAGATCGCTTCGTCGAAGGCGGTCTCGTTCTTTTTCAGGAAGAGCACGGCGCCCAGGACGATGGCCATGGGATAATAGCTGATGTAGGCGAACTGCAGCACCGTGGTCAGCAGGGGATGGACGAACCGTTCGAGCAGGACCGTGGGGTGATGTCCCCCGAAGAGCCGGAAGTCGGCCCTGATGAGCAGGTCGTCGAAGGTGCAGGGCCAGACCCAGGGAATGATATCTCCCATGCTGTTGAACAGGACCGGGACGATCAGGACCGGAAGGAACGAATGGACGGTGCGCGCCCAGGTCGGCGCCTTCGGGAACGAGGCGTACCGGCTGATGAGGACCAGGAAAACGATAAGGGCGGCAAAGCGGGCAACAAGCCGCCCCGCGTGGGGCAGCCGGGGCGACGCGGCGAGCGTGACCGCGGCCAGGAGCGCGATGAAGGCGATCGAGAGCAGGTCGACAGGCTTGAGGGTCCTGCGCATGACCTCTTATACAATACCTCCCCGCTAATTGCAAGAGCATCTATGTTATACTCGAACTATGCATAAGAGCGCCCGATCAGCCCTGCTCGTTCTTGCGGTCCTGCTGCCGTCTATCAGTGCATTTGACGATGGCCATGCAGCGGAAAAGCTCTCCCTGACGCAATGCCTCGAAACGGCGCTCAAGAACCAGCCGGCGATCAGGGCGGCCCAGGAGAACGTTCGTGCCGGTCAAGGCCGGGAGACCCAGGCGGCATCGCCCTATTTCCCGCAGCTCACGGCAAGTACCGGTTATTCCGAGAGCCATGCCCCCCTGGGAGGTGCGTTCGGAGACAGTACAACGAAGAGCTATACCACGAGCCTGTCGTTGAGCCAGACGCTCTATGACTTCGGGAAAACCGGAAATGCCTATGACGCAGCGAAATTGGGTACGCTGTCGCTGGAGCGGGATGCGGAACGGATCAGCCAGGAGGTCGTGCTGAATGTCAAACAGTCCTATTACGCGCTGCTGGCGGCCAAGAAGCTCGTCGAGGTAGCCCAGAAAACGATCGAGCAGACCGAAAGCCATCTGAAACAGGCCGAGGCGTTCTTTCGCGCGGGATCAAAACCGAGATACGACGTGACGCGGGCCGAGGTGGAAGTGAACAACGCGAATCTCGGCCTGATCAACGCAAAGAACGGTGTGCGCATAAGGACGATCGCCCTGAACAACGCCATGGGGATCGATCCGGGGAGGGCCACGGAGATCGTGGAGGAGCTTCCCTCCGTCCCGCTTCTTCCGTCGCTGGACAAGGCGCAGGCGGACGCCCTTCAGAACCGTCCGGACATGAAACGGATGGAGGCTGACATCGAGGCGGCCCGGGCCCGGCTGACGGCGGAGCGGTCGAACCACCTTCCGACGCTCTCGGCGAACGCCGCCTACAACTGGGCGAACGGCACTACCGAGATGGGACCGTTCATGGGGACGATGTTCAAGGGAGACGTCCAGAACAGCTGGAACGCCGGGATCATGCTGACCCTGCCCCTGTTCCAGGGAGGCCTGACGGCGGGCCGGGTCGCCGAGGCGCGGGCGAATCTGCTTGCGCTTGAAGCCCAGCGGGACGCGATGAAGCAGTCGATCCTCCTGGAGGTGAACCAGGCCTTTGCCGATCTCGAGAGCGCGGCCGCGCGGGTGGAGGTCATGGAGAAGACCCTGCAAAAAGCGCGGGAAAATCTTGATATCGCCCAGGGCAGATATAAAGCAGGGGTCGGTCCCTATATTGAAGTGACAGACGCCCAGCTTTCCTCGGTCAATTCAGAAACAGACCATATCAAGGCGCTGTATGATTATCACCTTGCGATCGCGCAGCTCCAGAAAGCAATGGGCATCAAAAGCTATGAATAACACGAGGCCGTAGAAGGTCGTTGACGGAGAGAGGGGAGGAAAAGCAATGCCGCGAGTAGAATCAGTGTTCAGGGTCAAACTCCCTGTCAGGGCAGTGTGGTCCTTTATGTCGGACCGCAACGAAGTGGGCTGTCTGTTCCCGGGATGCAAGGGTGTCAAGATCTTAGATGATCTGGACGCGATATGGAAGGTGCGCGTGACCTTCGGGCCCTTTGCCCGGCTCGTGGAGCTGAAGACCCACACGACGGCGTTCAAGGAGTTTGAGCAGCTTTCCTGGATCGGCAGCGGCGGAGACATCCACATGTCAGGTGACGTCATGCTGAAAAAGGTCTCGGACGACGAGACCGAGGTGGTCTATCATCTGGAAGGGCATGTGACCGGGCCGTTCGCCATGCTGCAGGACATTGTGGTGGCGGAGAAGCTGCGGGAGGTGAAGAAGAAGTTCATCAAGAACATCAAGGACGAGCTCGAGTGGCAGCTGGATGAGGGCGTGGAAAAGAAATGACGCTGCTCAGGAACAAGAAGGTGCTGATGGCTGCCGCGGTGGTGATCGTCATTGTGCTCGCCGTCGTAATGACCGGCAAGAAACCGGTGCCGGTCAAGGTCATTGAGATCAAGCGGGGAGAATTGCGCGTCATCGTGAATGCGACGACCACGTCGACGGTAAAGTCGGAATACGAGGTCACGCTTTCCGCGCAGCGCACGGGAAGGGTCGTCACGCTGCCGGTGCGGGAAGGGGACCGGGTCAAGGCCGGAGACCTGATCGCACGGCTTGATCTGACCGAAGAATCCGTCCAGTCCGAGAGCGTTCTGGCCCAGAGCAGGGCAACATACGGGGAAACGGAGAAGAACCTCAAGCGCTCGGAAGATCTTTTTGCGAACGGGATGATCGCCCAGCAGGACCTCGACAGCGCACGCAGAGCGTTCGAGGTGGCACGGTCCCAGTATGAAGCCTCCCGGGACGATGTCAAGGTCAAGAAGGACTATTCCGTCATCAGGACGCCCTATGGCGGTGTGGTGTCGAAGAAATACACGGAGGTAGGCGAGCTGCTCCTGCCCGGGAAGCAGATCGTGACCGTCGTGGACCCTGACCGTATCTATGTGCTGGCGACCATCGATGAGGTGGATGTGGGACGGCTTCGTCTGGGGCAGCCGGTGGCCATCAGCATTGACGCGTTCCCGGGCGAGAAGTTCAACGGCACCATCAGGCGGATATCGCCCATCGTAAGCGGCGGAAAGCTGGAGACCCGGACCGCGGACGTGTGGATCTATTTCACGGCGAAGGACGCCAGGATCAAGCCGGGGATGTCCGCCGACGTCGAGATCCTCATCACGACGCTCACGGGGGTCCTGTCCGCTCCATCACAGGCCATCGTGGAGCGCGACGGCAAGAAGCAGGTCTATGTCGCTGAAGGAACGAACCTTGCCCCGGGTGCCACTACCCGTGTGCGTCTGCAGCCTGTGGAGATCGGCGAAAGCAACTGGGTGAGTACGGAGATCAGGAACGGCCTGAAGGCCGGGGAGTTCGTTGTTACCACGCCCGAAGTGGAAGGACTGAAGGATGGCGTCAGAATCGTCGTCGAGAAAGAGAAAAATTCCCGTTAGCATACCCCTGCCATGATCGAGCTGAAGGACATCAGCAAGAGCTACCCCATGGGCGAACTGGACATCAGCGCGCTCGACAGGGTCTCCCTTTCGGTGAGGCAGGGGGAGATTATCGCCATCATGGGGCCGTCAGGCTCCGGCAAATCCACGCTGATGAACGTTCTGGGCTGCCTGGACCGGCCAACGAACGGGACCTATACCTTTGAATCCCGTGAGATCAGCGCCATGACCGACGACGAGCTCGCCCATGTCCGTAACGCCAAGATCGGGTTCGTGTTCCAGTTCTTCAACCTCCTGCCCCGGTTCACCGCTCTTAAAAACGTGGAGATGCCATTGATCTACAGCGGCGTGCCCGCGAGGCAGCGGACCGAACGGGCAATCCCGGTCCTCGAGATGGTGGGCCTCAAGGACCGCATGGGTCACAAACCGACGGAACTATCGGGCGGCCAGCAGCAGCGCGTGGCCATCGCGCGGGCGCTGGTGAACCATCCGCCGCTCCTGCTCGCCGACGAGCCAACGGGGAACCTCGACAGCCGGTCCGGCGCTGAGATCCTGAACATCCTTGTGGACCTGAACATGCAGGGCGTCACCGTTATGATCGTGACCCACGACCACGATGTGGCGGCCCGGTGCAAACGGATCATCAACCTCAAGGACGGCCAGGTTGTCGGGGACCAGGTGGTTGCATGAACTTCATCGAGATATTCAGGGTCGCGCTGGAGGCCATCCTTTCGAACAAGGTGCGGTCCGGCTTAACCATGCTTGGCGTGATCATCGGGGTGCTCGCGGTGATCTTGCTGGTCTCGATCGGCGAAGGGGCACAGGTCTACATCACCAAGGAACTCACGGGCATGGGAACGAACCTCCTCATGATCACACCGGGGAAAACGAGCACGAGCGGCGGCTTCCATCCTCCCTCAGCAGGAACAGTGCGCAAACTGACCTATGATGATTCGCAGGCGCTCAAGCGCCGCGCCTGGCTCCTGAGCGATGCAGTACCGCTTGTGTTCGGCACCGGACGGATAAAATACCAGAACATGGGCCGCGACACCATGATCATCGGAACAACGCCGGAGTTCCAGAGCATCCGGCACCTCTTCGTCGACACCGGCAGCTATGTGACCCAGGGGGATGTGGATTCCAAGGCGAAGATCGTGGTGCTCGGCACGAAGGTGAAGGAGGAGCTGTTCGGCCAGGAGAATGCGCTCGGCAAGGCCGTGACACTTTCCGACGCCCGCTACCGCGTCGTCGGGGTGATGCAAAAGCGGGGGACGAGCCTTGGCATGGACCTCGATGATATCGTGTTCATACCCGTCACGAGCGGACAGGAGCTGTTCGACACCGATGGGCTGTTCGAGATCATCGCCTCGACACCCCGGGCAGAGGACGTGGACCGGGCCATCAGCCAGATCAAGGAGGTCCTGATTAAACGGCACGCGCACAAGGAGGATTTCACCATCCAGACCCAGGGTGCCATGCTCTCGACCATGAATACCATTTTGAACATCCTGACCGCGGTGCTCGGGGGCATTGCCGGAATCTCGCTGCTCGTGGGCGGGATCGGGATCATGAACATCATGCTGGTCTCTGTCCGCGAACGCACGCGGGAGATCGGCATCAGGAAGGCCATCGGTGCCCGGAACAGCGATATCATGGCTCAGTTCATGATCGAGGCGATCACGCTGTCCGGCGTCGGCGGGGTCATTGGCATCGTGCTCGGTGTGGGCATCGCGCTCCTGATCCCGATGTTCGTCACGGTGCTCCCGACGAGCATATCGCTCTGGTCCATTGTGATGGCCTTCACCTTCTCCATGGCGGTCGGTGTGTTCTTTGGCGTGTACCCGGCCCGCAAGGCATCGCTTCAGGACCCTATCTCCGCACTACGCTACGAATAGGTGGAAAATTGTACGCATATTTGGTATAGTTACTGGCAAGGAAACGATATAATTCGGACGGCAGGAGGGTATTCTTGATGGAAAAGCGAAGTGGCGTCTTTCTGGTGAAAACTGACTGGTGGTATATCGAACGACTTGTGTGGCTCATTGCCGGGACTGATGTGGTCTTGAGCTCGATCCTGACCGCGGTCCATAGCCCCAACTGGGCGTTCTCAATCCTCTTCGTCGGTGTCTGCTCCATAACCGTGGCGCTCACCGGTTTCTGCATTGTCGGAAATGCTCTCTACTTCCTCGGCGTGAGGCCGCTGGTGCCTGACAAAAGGACCTATGACAAGGGAAAATGGAACGGTCTGTATTTTATGGAGAACAATGAGTGGTTCCTGGAGCGGTACATCTACGTGTTCGTCGGCGTGAACCTGTCCATCAGTTCGATGCTGGCGCGCTTTGTCAGCCCCTATTGGCTCTATTTCACCGGCTTTGTCGGCACCGCCACCATCCTCTTCGCCTTCACCGGCTTCTGCATCATGGCGAACTTCCTGTACCGCCTGGGTCTCGAGCCCCGGATGTGCCGGAACATCTGAATGGTCGTGCAAGACTGTCGGAGGCATAGCACCTGCTTTGTCCGGCCATGCGCTCGTTCGATGGGTCAGTAGTCGGATTCCGCTCGCTAGAACTTACCCGCGTGCCGCTCGAGCGTCGATCGCGCAATACGATAATCATCTCCTTCCTGCGTTCCCTCGATCCTGATCGGGAAACAGCCCCCGATGCCCTTCTCCAGCTTGTACACCGAATAGGTCGTATCACAGGCCCTGCATACGACGTAACCATCTTTAGACTCGTATCCAAGCTTCCGGGGATAGCAGGTGAGACAGGCGTCCAGGAAGGAGAGGACCACGTCCTTCATCCGGATCACGAAGAAGTTGACATCTTTGCCTTTTGTTCGAAAGGAGTAGAACTGCGGCGTCTCAAGCGGGAGCGATGCCGTATGGATCACGACATTTTCGCCTTCGATCGGAGGCGCGGCATAGCGCGGCTGGCGGGAACAGGCCGCAAGTGAAGCGAAGGCTCCGACCAGGCACGAGGTCGCCAATAGATATTTGATGAAGGCAAGGCGAAAATGTCTCATTGTGAACTCTTTTCCCAGGCGCACGGCAGGTACGGATACAGGGCCGCGAGGACATCTGCAGCGGCATACCGCCCCGGGCAGATGCAGAGCATCCGCCCGGGGTTGAACGCCTTAATGCTTGTGCTCCATGGACTGCGTTTTTTTCATCTTTCTCTTTTCCCGGATCATCTTTGTGTCCTCATACATGTCCGTGTAGGCTGACTTGATGACGTCGTCGAACGATGACAACGTGCCGCCGTTCGTTTTGATGAAGGCCTCGGCATCGTCCTTTTTCTCGAACGCCCATTTTCCACGCTTGGTCATCACGCCGGCCTTTGTGCCGCCGACAACCCAGAAGGCTTTCTCCGCATCGATGAGGGCTTTGGTCCCGAAATCCCCGACCTTGATCGCTGTCGGCGTTTTGTCGATGTTCATCGCCAGTTCGACTGCAGCGCAGTGGAGGCTGCAAACGCCCGTTGACGTACCATCGTCATACTCGATCAGCATCCGGGTAAAATCGAACTTCTGCCGGTCCATGCCGCAGTACTTGCAACTCGGCGACTGCTTGACGTCGTCCTGCGCGACCGCCGTCATCGCCAACATCCCGAACACCACTGCCAATGCCAACGCCGCTGCTACGTTCTTCCTGTTCATATGCCCCTCCTTGAATGAGAAATGGTGCTGCAAGCCGGATCTCCCGTATCAGAGAAGATTAGTATCCTGATTGATACCTGTCCAACTACCGGACCTCCCGGGCGAGATCCTCCCGCGCCGCTGCAAGCGCCTCGTTCCAGGTGATGATCGCCCCGTCGTAGCGCTCGATGAACGCCTCTGCCGAGGCCCGGGTCGCAAAAGCCCACTTGGGCCGGTCCGTCATGACACCCCGCTTCGCGCCTCCCATGACCCATGCCGCTTTCTCCGCATCGATCAATGTCCGGTCATTACGGTCGGCCGCGAGGATGGCCTTCACCGTCCGTCCCGCATTCGAGTCGAGCTCAACCACAGCGCAGCGCAGGCTGCAGACGCCGACGGAGATCCCGTCCTCATATTGTACCAGCATTCTGCTGAATCCGTAGGCCTTCCGGTCCATGCCGCAGTGGACGC
Source organism: Nitrospirota bacterium (assembly GCA_963840455.1). GTDB lineage: Bacteria > Nitrospirota > UBA9217 > UBA9217 > UBA9217 > JAAXXJ01. Next base: position 416,152 of record CAWIYV010000007.1, read on the forward strand.
AGGAACGGTATTCCGATATATCATCGCCAGCGGGGACAGCCGCTCCCGCCAAGATGACCAGCAGTGATGCACAAAAGAGGACGACGCAAACTCTCAGGTTCATGATCATGTACTCCTCAAAGGGGCGATGGCTCCGATCACGGCAGACCGGCCAGGACATTATGTAACCGCACCCCGTCCTTATAATCTTCGTTCATGCGAACGATTCCCGCACTATCCACGACGACGGTGATCCCCATTGTGCCATGATAGAGGTTCTCGACCGTATCTTGCGTATCCGCAAGAATCGTCAATGCTGTGCCACTGAAACCGTAATTGGTCGCAGATTGCTGTACCTGTGTAATCGTGTCGCTAACATAATCCACCGCATAGAACCGCACATTCGGAAATGCGGGTATCTGGACATTCACTATATTGTCCATGTGGTCCCAACATATAGGGCACCACATGGTGAAGTAAAATACCACTCCCTGCAAGCCGGTGGTCGTGAGGACAGAGGAAAGAGTGACATCATTTCCGAACATATCTGGAATGGTGAAATCCGGAGCTAGTTGGCCGGGTAAGGGTCCAATCGTGCCCGGCGTTACGGGGGGCTGCTTGTCGCTCCCGGATGGAAAGAGATCGTCCGTAATGCCGCCGCATCCGGCGAGCATGACAAGGATCATGATGAGGATGCTGTTCTTAACGGAACCCATAGCTCACTCCCAGGGTATAGATATCGGTGGTCGGGAAGTTATCGCCCCAGCCGTCCTGCCGGACCGCGTGGATCCAGGAGACCCTCGTGCTCCAATCATGGTCGGTGCTTGAATAGGCGAGTGCAGCGCCGATCGACTCCTTCCGAAATCCGCTCGATGGGTCCTTGGCGTCGTTGTAGGTCCCGTCCGCCTCCCGCAGATAGGAAAAGGACCCCGTGCCTGTCAGTTTGTCCCCGCCGGTGCCGATGTAGTACGTGTAGCCGAGGGAAAGGGATGCGGATGTGCGGTCTCCCAAAGTCTTATGGTAAGGATCCACATATCTGCCGTATTCACGATTGACCGATCTCTCAATGTACGTTCCATAGCTCAGCGACAGGGATGCGTTCCAGGGATTCACTGTTTTTGCGACAACGATATTGCCATCGAGACGGTAGAAGCCTCGTCCGGTAATATCGTAGCTGCTCGTCACATCATCATAGGGGGAAATGCCTGTCGGAACCAGCAAGCCCATGCCGATCGTGACCGACGGGATCATATCCTTCATGCTTCGGATCTTCCAGGCAGACTTGTCGTCGACAGCTTCATACCAGACATTTAGCGTCGTGTCGCCGATCCCATTAGACCGAGAGGTACTTCTTGGATAACCATTGTAATTCCAAACATAGGGAACGGTAATGCTTGTCTGCCAGCGTGAAGCAAGGCGCTGGGCTAATCCGAGGTTTAGGCGATATTGCCAAAGATGATAATTTGGTTGGCTAAAATATTGTCCCTTGTTATTCCAGAGCCCATTGTATTTTTCCACATCTACGGACAGATCGATCATGCCCCGATAGTAACTGGGCAGCAGCAAGGCTGTTCCTCCACCTCCGCCGCAACAGGAGCCTGCCCAGGTGGAAAGGGGAGAAAGGAGCGCGGCCCCCGTGAAGAGGGCCGCGATCAGGATATAAAATGCCCGTGCACTTGGCATCAGCATGCCTACTGGGGAGTGACGACGAAGGACGTATATGCGTTGGCACCGGAGGCTGCTGCGCCATCCGTGGTCTTGTCCTGTCCGTTCACTTGCAACTTGATGTAGATCGTGGCCGTCTGGCCAGATACAAGACCGCCGAGCCCGTTCAGGGACCAGTGGCCGTTGCCTGCGTCCGTTCCGATGACCGGCGATGTAAATGACGTATCCGTTGCGGCCGATACGGCCATGGACGTCACCGTTCCCGTCGGACTGCTCAGCACTGAGCCGACCGACGCGGGATTGAAGTTCATCATCATGTTCTCGGCGTGGGAGATCATAAAGTTCAAGGTTTCGCTGGACGCATTGACCGACCCGTCCCGGAACAGGATGTATCGTGTATACTGCGTGCCGCTCGGCCCGCTGACGATATCGGCCGGTCCGTATAACCGCTGAACGATCGTATCGGTGCCCATCGCCATGCCGACAGAGGGATAGAATGTCGCTGATTCGGCTCCCATCCCCATGCCGATCATGACCTTCATTTCCCAGATCCCCATGTTCAGACCCGAAGCCATAAGATAATAGGCCGTGCAGTCATAGGTGCCGGGAGTGCCGGATTCGGTGGCAGCATCGACCGGTGTGCCGTGGTTCTTCGTGGACATATGCATCATCGGCATGAGCTTGACCGTCAGGCCCGTTGCGGGCAAGCCGTCGCTCCGGTTCGTGATCCTGATCTTGAACATTGTTTTGCCTATCGTGGGCCCCATCATTCCCAGAGGAACATATTCGACCCGGTAGGTCGGTGTCAGCGAGACCTTTGAAAATGATAGATTGCCGACCTGGTCAACGGTCAGACCGGTCAAATTGCGGGTGGTGTTCGATAGACAGGTCACCAAAGCACATTCGAATTTATTCATAATATCCTCGGGAACGCTTCCCGTGCCGAGCGATACTGGCATTGATACGTTCTTGCCATCGAGAATCCCGTCAGCAAGATCCTGAGCAAGTGCTTCAAGCAGGTCGAACTGGTCGATCGGGCTGAGGCCAAGGTCCTTGGTCAATTGGCTGAACGCCATGGCCCGAAGGCCCGCGAGGCGCTGCGCCGTGCTGGATGCAGCGGAATAAGGCGCATTGCAGGGCGCGATGGATGCGTCGGGGGCGAAGCCGAAGGCCGAAGCGAACAGAGCAGATGCATCAGCATTCGTCCTGCCGTGGATGCGCATGAGATCGGCGATGATCGTTGATGAGGGATCGAGGTTCACGGAGGCATTTGAACCCATGCTTCCCGCCGACATATATGCCGCGAGGGAACTGGCCGTCGTCGTTGCGCCCGTCGCTTCGTCAACGAACGTTCCGCCGCTTGAACGGAAGAGAATCGTTCCCGTGAGGAAGCTGGACGGAATGCCAATGCTGTACCTGCCGTCCACGGCCGTGGTGACCGGTCCGGCTATGGTGGTGGTGCCTGTCGAGTTCAGGACAACAACAGTTGCCCCGGATACCGGGGCCGCGTAGACTGAACCGCTGACAGTCGTGTCTGTTGACGGCGCCGCATTGTTTGAAGAACCGCCGCACCCCGCAAGCAGGGCCAGAAACGCAGCAAGAACCAAAGCTAATCCTTTGTTCCGTTGTGTCTGCATGATTGTGACCTCTCCATGTTCATGAATAGTTATAGTCGCGATAAGAGATCAATGATCTCTTGTTCATAAACCGGTACGAATACCCCGCTGAATCCCTGGTGCACGTATCGGATGATGCTGTCACGGCCGATAAGATAGAGCGCCGGCAGACCGGAAAAGCGGTAGGCTTCCGCCGTATCGCCCCGCGTGTCCAGGACCACGGGAAAGCCGACAGGCCGCTTTTTCAGAAATGCCGCTAACCGTTCGGCGGTAGCGTCAACTGCTATTCCGATGACGATGAATCCCTTATCCCGATATATTCGATAGAGCCGATCCAGCTCGGGAAACTCCTCTCTACACGAAAGACACCAGGGGGCCCAGAAAGCGAGCAGGATAACGTTTCCGTTCAGACTTTCGAGTGAGACCGAACTTCCGTTCACATCAGCAAGCTGAAAAGCAGGCGCTCTATCCCCGGCCTGGACCGCGTTCACAGTGGCAGGTGTCAGGACAAGCAAAAGGGCTATGAAGATGTTAATGTTCACGTTCACTCTGAAAGAAATGGCTCCGCCTCAGAAATATCTTGAGCAGCAGGGATGATGCCGGATACTTCCGAAGCGGAGCCGGGCGAAAGGGGGAGAAACGCCCATAGGTGTGAGCCGGCTTGCAGGACGGCGCACAAACGCAACCGGATCGCGGTGCGCATTTCGACACGCTTACGGAAATACTGGAAACGAGGGGTTACGACCTGGGGGGATGTTCGCTGCTACTGGTGAGGATCAGTTCAGTGAAGACCGGATGGACCGGTTCGGTGAAAGATACGGAAAGGGTGGGAGGTGCAGTGCAGGGTGCCAGACCGACGCAGGGCATCTCGCCGTTCGAAGAAAGGGCCGGTGCGGCAGAGTGGCAGACGTCGAGAGTGCCCAGGAACGAGCGTCCGTCATTCACGGCCATGAACGACAACGATGTCACCGGAGCGAGGACCGTGAACGCGAGGACGATCAGCAGGATGAATGTTACCGACTTCATAGTTGAAGTATAGAAATAAAATATCGTCCTGTCAACGTAAAGTTTTAATTATTGTTGGTTTGATGTGTGCCATATCGCGTTCATGGTAAGCTCTTTTGCGGGTTTTTATAACTGGAATGCCGCAAAATAGTGCACGAAGTTCAGCAGGAGGGTGTGAAACATCTGTCATGTGTATTTGCTCAATAGCCTGACGAGGTTCTATGATTCCGGATCTTGCGCTTCGACGCTGAGTGCATCCGGGTAGGCAGCAATGTTCGAAGCGAACTTAACGGGGAATCAACACTGGATTTTTGAACGCTAACGGTAATGAGCACGATGAAACTCACGGTAATTACTGAATTCTTTATTGACACCTCCCGGCAAATACGGTAATTTTAACCATGACGGGCATCATTCTTGCCGGTGGAGAAAGCCGGCGCATGGGCACGGACAAGGCCCTGCTCGATATCAACGGCAGGCCCATGATCGAACATGTTCTTGCAGTATTTGCAGGTCTGTTCAAGAAGACCATCATTGTCACGAACACGCCGGACCGATACCGGATGTACGGCGTCGAGCTGACCAGTGATGTCCTTGACATCCGTGGTCCACTGACCGGCATCTATTCGGGGCTGCTCAGATCGCATGATGAGTATAATTTCGTCGCAGCCTGCGACATGCCCTTTCTGAACCCCCGGCTCATAGCGTACATGGGAGAGCTGGCTGCGGGACATGATGCCGTGGTCCCGATGTTCGGCGGCGGTTTTCTCGAGCCGCTCCACGCGATCTACCGCAAGGGTATCTTCCCGGTCATCGAGATGCAGGTCCGGAAGCAGGACCGCAGGATCCGGGGTATGTTCGATCATATTCAGGTCAGGTATGTAACAGAAGAAGAGATCGTCCGGTTCGACCCGCTGAAAAAGTCATTCAGGAATTTAAATACACCGAAGGAGTACAAGGAGGCAGTATGTTTGGATTAGGAATGCCGGAGCTGTTGGTCATTCTGGTCATTGTCATTATCATCTTTGGGGCCAGCCGTCTCCCGCAGCTGGGCGAAGGGCTCGGCAAGGCCATTAAAGGCTTTAAGAAGGGGATCGCGGACAGCAACGAGGCGAACAAGGACTCGTCCAAGCCTGAAAATAAGTCATAACCGGGAACGCGGGGCGTCGGCGATGAAATGGGTACTCGCAGAACATGATGCGGGGGCCGTTTCGCGGCTCTCGGACCAGGCCGGCATCCACCCGCTCATCGCACGGCTCATGGTCGCCCGGGGGATCACCGACGCCGCCGCTGCGCTTGTCTTCCTTTCCCGTGACCTTTCCTCGCTCTCCGATCCACGGGCCCTCCGCGGCATGGACAGGGCCGTCGGCCGCATCCGTCAGGCGATCTCTTCAGGCGAACCCATAACCGTTTACGGTGATTACGATGTTGACGGCGTGACCGGCGCCGCGCTGCTTTTCCTCGCGCTGCGGGAGCTGGGCGCCAGGGTCGATAGCTACATTCCGGACAGGATGACCGAAGGGTACGGCCTGAACGCAGAGGCTCTGGGCCGCATCAAGGCCTCCGGCGCGGCACTTGTCATCACCGTCGATTGCGGTATCAGCGCCGTCAATCAGGCTGCCGCTGCCCGAGCACTGGGCCTCGACCTCATCATCACCGACCACCATGAATCGGCAGCGGTCCACTGGGAGGGGCCGTCACCTGCCCCGGGTGTTCTGCCGGAGGCGTTTGCGGTCATCCATCCAGGGCTGGTCCAACCGGGAACTTCCGATGCCGTACGGGATAGCATCGGCGGTCTCACGGGTGTGGGCGTCGCCTTCAAACTGGCACAGGCGCTCGCGGACCTGCCTGCCGGCGATGAACGCATGATGCAGTATCTCGACCTGGTGACCCTGGGGACCATTGCCGACATCGGCAGGCTCACGGGAGAAAACCGGGTCCTCGTGGGGCATGGGCTGGATATCCTCTCGTCGGAGCCGCCGCGCCTCCGGCCCGGCATCGCAGCGTTGAAGCAGGTCGCGAACCTGAGCGGCAAGAAGGTGAGCGTCGGGACCGTGGGCTTCACCCTGGCGCCGAGGATCAACGCCAGCGGAAGGCTCGAGCGCGCCGACACCGCCTTCCGGCTCATGACCACGGGTTCGCCCGACGAGGCTCTGCACCTGGCGACCATGCTGGACCGGGTCAACCGTGAGCGACAGGCGGTCGAAGAGGCCATCTGGGGGTCGGCCCGCGAGCTCTGCCTCCAGGCGGACATGGCGAACACCGGCGCCTTCATCCTGTCGTCCGATGAATGGCACCCCGGCGTGATCGGGATCGTGGCGTCGAGGATCGTCGAGGAGTTCTACCGTCCCACGGCGCTCATCTCGGTTAAGGACGGCGTGGGGAAGGGGTCTGCGCGGAGCATTCCGGGCTTCGACCTGTACCAGGGGCTGTCAGCCTGCTCTGACCTGCTCCTCGGGTTCGGCGGGCATAAGTACGCCGCCGGCCTTACGGTGGCCGTGGACCAGATCCAGCCCCTCAGGGAGCGGCTGAGCGCGGCAGTGCTCGAACTGTTCGGCCCCAACGGGTTCGTGAGGACCCTGTCCATCGATTCACCGGTCACTTTTGACGACCTGACTTTCGACCTGCTGCGCGACATCGAGCGGATGGCGCCCTTCGGCCAGGGCAATCCCGAACCGCGGTTCGGAGCCAAGGGCCTCGAGGTCCTGTCTCTCCGTCCGGTGAAGGACAACAAGCACCTGAAGCTCCGGCTCCGCCAGCAGAACAACCTGCAGTTCGATGCCATCGCTTTCAACAAGGGTGAGTCGCTCGGAAGCCGGCTCCGGACCGGGACGCAGGTCGCCGCAGTGTTCACGCCGCGGATCAACACTTGGAACGGTATCACGAACATACAGCTGGAGATCAGGGACATCAAGGTAGAAAAATGAACGTACAGATAATTATTATAGGATCTTCTCCCTCTTATGTGGGTAACATTGTCCGCTACCTAATAAGAATCGTGTTTTCTGCATATCCCCTTCGCATCCTGAATGAATTTCCTGACCCGTCTACGGCCACGTCCGCTCGCCCGCGCAAACTCGGCCTGCGGCCTCAGACATGCGCGTTCGCCCTGCGGGACGCTTCCTTAGGCCAAGACGGGTGCCCAGAAAATTCATAGGGACGCTCCGGGGACATGCGGGATTTGGGTATAGGCCTGTGCATCTGCCTTTCCAAAAGCTCCTGCATCCCGTGAACAGGTCCGTGCACAAGCATGCGCAGGCGGTCACGGCAGGTGCCATCACCAAGCCAGGCAGACACGGCTGAGCCCGTTTTGACGGGCGAGGGGAAGTGCTGCTTTACCCAATGAATATTGTTATCAGTACCAGTCCTGCATGCCTGCGCGGACCTGTGAACCGGGGTGCAGAAAAAATGGCATCGTGAATTTTATCTTTTTTGACGACTGTAAATAGTTGCATGCTGCACAATTGCTTTGGAAATGAGTTTTTTGATATAGTGCATGATCGTTCGTGCTTGCATATAAATCTATGACAAACGTCCGTCTTGAAGACATCGTCGAACGGCTCCAGAGCAACAATCCGGAGGCCGATGTGGACCTGGTGAGGCGCGCCTACATCTTTTCGGCAAAGGCGCACCAGGGACAGATGCGGCTGTCCGGCGAGTCCTACCTCATCCATCCCCTCGACGTGGCCAAGATCCTTTCGGAGCTTCGGATGGACCCGGCTACCGTTGCGGCTGGGATCCTTCACGACACCATCGAGGACACCACCTCGACCCTCGAGGAGATCCGCTCGCTCTTCGGCGACGAAGTGGCCAAGCTCGTGGACGGCATGACGAAGCTTTCGCGCATGGAGCTCCAGAGCCGCGAGGAGCGTGAGGCGCAGAACTTCCGCAAGATGATCGTGGCCATGTCCAACGACATCCGAGTCATCCTGATCAAGCTTGCCGACCGGCTCCACAACATGCGCACGCTGACATTCCTCCCTCCTGAAAAGCAGAAGCGCACCGCCCAGGAGACCCTGGACATCTACGCGCCCCTCGCGAACCGACTGGGGATCCAGAAGTTCAAGACCGAGCTCGAGGACCTCTCGTTCCGGTATCTGCACCCCGAGGAGTACCGTGACATCGCGGACAAGGTCGCCCAGAAGCGCATGGAGCGTCAGGCCTACATCGATGATCTGATCGAGATCGTGAAACGCCAGCTCGCGGAGCACGGCTACAAGGGCGATGTGAAGGGACGGCCCAAACATTTCTACGGCATCTGGCAGAAGATGCAGAAGCAGGGCATCTCCTTCGACGACGTCTACGACCTCATCGCGGTGAGGATCATCACGGACAGCAAGGTCAACTGCTACGCCATCCTCGGTCTGATCCACTCCCTCTGGACGCCGGTCCCGGGCCGTTTCAAGGATTTCATCGGCGTTCCGAAGTCGAACTTGTACCAGTCGCTCCACACAACGGTCATCGGCCCCAAGGGCGAGCGCGTGGAGTTCCAGATCCGCACCGAGGAAATGCACCGCCTCGCCGAGGAAGGCATCGCCGCGCACTGGCGGTACAAGGAAAAGTCCGCCATGAGCCAGAGCGAGGAGCAGCAGTTCGCCTGGCTCCGCCAGCTCCTGGAGTGGCAGAGCGACCTGACCGACGCCAAAGAGTTCATGGACACGGTCAAGGGAGACCTCTTCCCGGACATGGTCTATATCTTCACCCCCAAGGGCGACGTGCGGGAGCTGCCGCAGGGCTCCACGCCGGTGGACTTCGCCTATGCCGTGCACACCGATATAGGCCACCAGTGCGTGGGCGCCAAGATCAACGGGAAGATCGTGCCGCTCAAACACGTGCTCCGGAACGGCGACCGGATCGAGATCATCACGCAGACCGGCCACACACCGAGCCGCGACTGGCTTAAGTTCGTCAAGACCTCCAAGGCCCGCACAAGGATCAAGGCGTGGGTCAAGACCGAAGAACGCCGGAGGAGCATCCTGCTCGGCAAGGAACTGCTCGAAAAGGACCTGCGCAAGCACGACCTGAATCCCTCGAAGGTCTTCAAGTCCGACGACATCCATCGCGTGGCCCACGAGCTGTCCAGCAATACGGTCGAGGACATGCTCGCGGCCATCGGCTACGGCAAGATGTCGGCGCACATGGTGGCGAACAAGCTGGCGCCTGACCGGCCCCATGTGGAGCCCCTGCCGAAGAAGCCGCACAAGAAGCCGGCTCAGGAGCGAAAAGGCGCCGGCACCGGCATGAACATCAGCGGCATGGACAGCATGCTGTTCCATCTTTCCAAGTGCTGCAATCCCGTGCCCGGAGACCGCGTGGTGGGGTTCATCACGCGCGGACGGGGCATTTCCATTCATACGACGGACTGCCCGAACGTCTCCGACCTCGCGCTCGACCGCGAGCGGGTCGTCGAGGTGTCCTGGGGCGATTTTCAGCCCACGGCCCACGAGGTAAAGATCTCCGTGAGGACTGCGGACAAACCGGGCCTGCTGGCGAACGTCTCGTCGTCCATCAGCGCGGCTGAAGCGAACATCACCCACGCCGAGGTCACCACCGACAAGGACAAACAAGCCACCCTCAACTTCACCATCGACATCAAGGACGTGGAGCACCTGAACCGCATCATCAAGTCGATCGAGGGCGTCGACGGGGTAATGGACGTCCGGCGGGTGAAGGCGGGATGAGAGACAGAAGACAGAAGACAGAAGACAGGAGTCAGAATTCAGGAGACAGGAGAACGGAAAATTGTGAAAAAGATAATTAGAACCACTGACGCGCCGCAGGCCATCGGGCCCTATTCCCAAGCAGTCGAGGCGAATGGGTTCGTATTCGTGTCAGGGCAGATCCCGCTCGACCCGAAGACCGGCTATCTCGCCCCAGGGGGCATTCGGGAGCAGATGAAGCAGGTGATGGAGAACGGGAAGGCGATCCTCGCGGCCGCGGGATGCGGCATGGGCCAGGTGGTCAAGACGACGATCTATCTCAGGAACATCGGTGACTTCGCCGCGGTGAACGAGGTCTATGGCAGTTACTTCCCGGCAGAACCTCCCGCCCGGGCGACTGTCGAGGTCTCGCGGCTTCCCAAGGAATCAGAGGTCGAGATCGACCTCATCGCGGTGAAAGCATGATCTCAGATCTGAAATTTGAGATTTGAGATGAAGGGCCTCTAAAGGACAGCGTTATCTAAACTATACTACTCGAACTCCTGACAAGTCGAAGAAGTCGAAGAGAATTTTCAAAGAAGCCCTGAAACGATCCCGCCGCCTATTTCTTCTTGTGTTCATGGCTGTTGATGTGGTCCATGCAGTATCCCAAGCCTCCGCAGTCCGGGCAGTAGCGGAAATCCATGTCCGGGTGCGTCACATCGGTCTTCCCGCATGATGCGCACCGGTGGAACGCCTCGCGCGTACCGGTCAACGCCTTTGCCTGCTCCGCCATCCTCTGCTTTCCCGTCCTCATCTTCCACCAGATGTCCCTGCCGAAGAACAGGAAAAAATTGCCGATCGAGGCAACGATGAGCAGCCGCGTCGACCAATCGCCGGAAATGAATGAGATCCCGTACCCGACCCAGGCGAGGAGCGCGAGCCATTTGACCTTCACCGGGAGGATGAAGAAAATATAGAATTGGAAATCGGGATAGAGCGCGGCGAAGGCAAGGAACACGGAACCGCCGATGAAAATATTGTTCGCTGACTGGTAGGGGGTCAGGAACGAGAACGCGACCGTGGCAATGTATCCGGTAAGCAGGAAAACATTGTACCGAAACGCGCCCCAGTGGCCTTCCAGCGCGCCGCCCATGAGGTAGAACACATAGAGGGCGAAAAAGATGAAGAACAGGCTCGCGCTCGGCGGAATAAAGGGGAAGGTGAGCAGCCGCCACCACTCTCCCGCGAGCACCCGTGCCGGTATCAGCAGGGCGCGGCCGATATCAAGCTTTCCCGAATAGGCGAAGAGATAGAGGAATGCCTGGCCGATAATGATGGCGGTCGTGACATTGGGGACGGCGTAGCGTCCGAACTTCCGTTCGAGCTTATCTAGGAATGCCATACGTGCTCCAATAAAATAGATTTTAACCGCGAAGGCGCCAAGGACGCGAAGGTCGAAGAGATCGCTTCGTGCTTATCTTAATGCTTTTCTTCGCGCTCTTCGCGTCTTTGCGGTAAAGCATCTCCTGGGTTTTTCTTTAAGATGACGATCGTCGCTCCCCAGCCGCCCGCTTCTTCGCCCGCCAGCCGGAATGATGCCACCTCGGGCATACGCGAAAGCATCGCATGCACGGTCTCACGCAGCGCACCGATGCCTTTGCCATGGATGATGCGGACTTGGAGGATGCCTTTTTTGCGGCATTCGGTCAGATAATCAGGCACCAGGTCCTTCACATCTTCAGGCCGGAACGTGTGCAGGTCGAGTGTTCCGTCGACCGGCAGTTCGTGAGGGCTATCGTGGTCCATGGGAAGCTCTTTTGCTGGCCGATGAAATTTGTTTCATTGCGGCCGCTCGTGGATTCAAGATATTCCCAGTTGACCGGAAGATGCGATCCTCAGCGGGCCCACGCGTCATCGGAGCCCTTTTCCTGCAGGGCCGTGAAGATCATGTCCAGCACTTCCTGCTGTTTCGCCTCGAACTTGTTCAGCACGCCGAGGCAGCTCCCCATCGGGAACCGCTTGTGCAGATAGTCGGCGTCGCGTCCGGAAAAGATGATGATGCGGTTCCTGGCGATCCCCTTGCTGACAGCATAGGCCAGGACCTTGGCGCCGTCAAGCCCCGGCATCTCGAGGTCGATGAGCAGCAGGTCGAGGTCCGTGGTGATGGAGGCCAGGCAATGCACCGGATCATCGCAGGTCAGGACGGTGAGTCCCGGGAACCGGTGGCGGATGTGGTCCCGGACAAGGTCCAGAAAGGAATCTTCGTCGTCGATGATCAGGACCTTTCCCATGTACGCGTCTCACCCGTTGAGCGAACGGACGAACTGCTCGGCGGTCCGGCCGTTCCTGCCCCCGGATTCCAATGCCCACTGGATGGCCATTCGGTGCAGTTCACCGGCGTCCCTGGAGATGCCGTAGTGCCGCGCGTAGAGGTCGACGATCTCCAGATAGGTCCCTTCGGAGATGTGATAGAAGCCGAGGCGGATGCCGAACCGGTCGGCGAGCGAGACCTTCTCCTCCACCGTGTCGGAAGGCCGGATGTCGTCGCTGTCGTTGTCCGAGAACCGCGTCGGGACCAGGTGCTTCCGGTTCGAGGTCGCGTAGAACAGCAGGTTGTCCGGCATCTGCTCCAGCCCGCCGTCCATGACGGTCTTCATCTCCTGGTAGTCGGTCTGCTCCTCCTCGAAGGACAGGTCGTCTATGAAGATGATGAACCGGCGGGAGGAATGGGCGGCAATGAGGTCGTACAGCGCCTGGACCGTCAGGATGTCATGCTTGAGCACCTGCACCATCCGCAGGCCGGTCCCGGCGAACGCCGTGAGGAGCGACTTCACGAGCGAGGACTTGCCGGTGCCGCGTTCGCCCCAGAGGAGAACATTGTTGGCCCTCGAGCCGGCGAGGAAACGCCGCGTATTGCCCAGTACCCGGTCCTTCTGGCCATCGATCCCGAGGAGCATTGCAGGGTCCAGCCGGACGGGCCTCTTGACGGGCAGGAGGCTCCTGCTTTTCCCTTCCCACTGGAACGCCTCATGGCCGGCGATATCTGCTTCAGTGGGCCGATGGACGATATACTCGTCCAGAAGTCGGTCCAATTTGGAGAAAGCGCTCGTAATGGCGGGATGTTTGTCGAGGTCCATGTCAGTTCCCTGCTAGGCCAGAGCTTCGCTGTTGATCGTTCTGACCTGTGCTGCAGCGTCGAACACCGCGACGAGCCGTTCTCCGTTCACCAGCTCTGCGCTGACGGTGTCTCCTGTTTCGGCCGCCGGGATCCCCCGGGCCCGGAAATAGGACAGCAGGGCGTTCCGGTGGTTGAAATCATAGCGCGATGCCAGATCGGCCAGTTGCCGGACAAGGCCCCGGCGGTCGAACACCAGCTGGTCGTCCAGGGCGATGCCGGACAGGAGCAGGAAGAGCGTGCCCCCCTCGTAGGGGTCCCGGTAGAAGCCGCTCGCCCTGCAGATCTCCGAGGCGATCAGCGAGAGCATGGTCCCGTCCGCCCGGTCGAGGTCAACGGCAGGGAGGGTGAGCTCCTGCACGCCTTCTTTCTCGCCCCAAGCCCTTAATTCACGCGCCGATAGGAGGAGATTGGGCGGGACTTCCGTCTGTTCCTCGGCCCACGCCCACAGCCAGGTGAGCGAATTTTCCGATTCGGTCCCGAGAACCTGGAACGGGAAGACGAGGCTGTCGCTGAATCGCGCCGTCCCCGCGTCGAGGTCTAAGTCTAGGATGTGCTCGCCTAGGAAAGAAACAAGGCGCGCCTGCTTTTCCAGTGATACAAGGGCGTATCGTTCAAAATATCGTTTCAGGTTGCTCATGGTGTTCGACCGCACAGGCAGGACGTACGCGAATGGGACACTATAGCCATATTTCCGGGAATTTGCAAGTTCGGGGGATGACTGAGGGCCGGCCACGGGAGTGCCGGGGCCAGGGGACATGATCAGGCGGATTCCGAGCGGTTCCTGCCGTTCTTCTTCGCGCTGTACATGGCTAGGTCGGCGGCGTGGAGCATCTTGTCCCGACTGTCAATGTCGGGGTCGGGTATGCCGGCGACGCCGATACTGACAGTGATCTTCTTGCCCGGCATGCCGGTAAAGGAGTGGTTGGCGATCGCCTTCCGCACCCGTTCCGCTGCTCGCAGGCCGTTCTCTCTGGTCGTGTTCGGGCTCAGGATCACGAACTCCTCGCCGCCCCATCGGGCGGGGGTGTCCACTTCGCGGATGGTTGATTGGATCACCTGGGCAAGCTCCCTGAGCACTATGTCGCCGTCTTGGTGGCCGAGAGTATCGTTGACCGTTTTGAAGTGGTCGATGTCGATCATGAGCAGGCTCAGGGGAAGCTGGTACCGCGAGGCCCGTTTGAACTCGTTCGAGAAGATGGTCTCGAAGCGCCTCCGGTTGTACAAGCCGGTCAGCTGGTCCATGATCGCCAGGCTCTCGACGCGGGTGAGCATGTCCTCGAGCTGGCGGTTCTTCTGTTTAAGCTCGTCCTGATTGGTCTTGGCCCGCAGGCGCACATAGATGCGCGCGTTGAGCTCGGCCTCGTCGAAGGGTTTGGGAAGATAGTCGTCGGCGCCGGCCTCGAGGCCGGAAACCTTGTCGGACATCTCACCCTTGGCGGTCAACATGATGACGGGGATGTCGCGGGTGGCGTGGTCGAGCTTGAGCCAGCGGCAGACGTCACTGCCGTCGATGTCGGGCAGGATGCGGTCGAGCAGAATGATGTCGGCGTTGACGGTCTTGGCGGCCTTGAATGCAGACATGCCGTCCTCGACGGTGGAAACGCGGTATCCGTTCCGTTCCAGGTAGTCCTTGATGATCGAGGCCTGAGCCTTATTGTCCTCGACCAGTAGTATATGCGCTTTTGACATGCTGCAGCAGTCCCCCCGTTGGCCGATCACCTATGCTCACAGCTCGGTCGATGTGTCACGAATTATGTCATATTGAGGAAAAAAAAACAAGATGAATCAGTGAAGGCAAAAAAAACGGTGGACAAAGAAATGCCAGTATAAATAGTGTCTTTGTTATCTTTTCTCCGTGAACTCAGGGACCTCTGTGGCAAAGCATTTAATGCTCTCGTGAGCAACTGCAAGTGAAATTTTCTGTCGTGCCTTTGTCCGGCTTTTCTCGCTCCCTTGCGGTGCAAGGTCTTCAGTCTGCGTGTTGTCAAGATCGTCCGAGACGTCAGATGGCAGGGCTAAAAGGGGAGGGCACGTCAGTTCAGGGATACCGACCCGTCACCCAGGAGGATTTCGATCTCACTGATGAGCTGGTCCGAGGGGGTAACGCGGATATCCCTCCCCACGGAGATGAGGGAGTCCTTGCGGGAGGGGTTCTGGAGGCGGAGGAAGACGGGGATGTCGCCCTTGTAGCGGAGCAGGATGTCCTTGACCTTCAGGAGGTCGTCCTGGGTGAGGCCAGTGGCGCTCAGGCGGATGTCCATCCGGGTGGTTCCCCGTTTCTTCACATCGGCGAGGAGATGGAGCCTCGTGGCCTTGATCTTGTTGCCCTGTTCGCTCTTGTCGAACAGCCCTGCCACGATGAGCGGCGTGTCGGTCAGGAGCATATGGCTTGCCGTCGCGTAGAGGTCGGGAAAGACGATGACCTCCACGGTCCCGGTCAGGTCCTCGAGGTTGATGATTGCCATCTTGTCGCCCCGCTTCGTGACCTTCTGTTTCAGGCCCGCGATGATGCCGCAGATGGAGATCTCCTTGCCATCGGGGACGCCTTCCAGCGTCTCCGTGGTGTGCGAGGCATAGCGCTTCATGTCCGCCTGGAATGCCGCGAGGGGGTGGCCGGTGATGTAGAACCCGACGCTTTCCTTCTCGAATGCCAGGAGCTGGCTCTCCTTCCACTCCGGGACATTCGGCAGGTCCGGGTCCTTCTTCTCGTCCATGGCGTCAAAGATGCTGGACTGGCCGATGGCCTCCTGCTCCTGGTGACGGGAGGCCTGGTCCATCAGCATGTCGATGGCTTCCATCATCTGGGCCCGCCGCGCGCCGGTCCCGTCGAAGGCGCCGCACTTGATGAGCGCCTCGATGACGCGGCGGTTCACCCTGCGTTGATCGACCTTCCGGCAGAAATCGGCCAGAGACGTGAATGATCCTTTGGCCTCCCGGGCCTCGATCATGGCCTCGATGGCCGAGAGACCGACGTTCTTCACCGCGGCAAGGCCGAACCTGACCGAGCCAATGGTGCTGCCCGGCTCGACGGTGTCGCGTTCGTGGGCCTCGACGACCGTGAAGTCCCAGCGGCTCTCGTTCACGTCCGGCGGCAGGATGGTGATCCCCATCTGGCGCGCCTCGTAGATGTACTTCACCACCTTGTCCGTGTCCTGGACCTCGCTCGTGAGCAGAGCGGCCATGTACTCCACGGGGTAGTGGGTCTTGAGGTATGCCGTTTGGTACGAAATGAGGGCGTAGGCCGCGCTGTGGGACTTGTTGAAGCCGTACTCGGCGAACTTGGCCATGAGGTCGAAGATCGCCTCGGCCTTCTTCGGATCGATGCCCTGCTTCTTCGCTCCCTCGATGAACGGCACCTTCTCCTTCTTCATGACCTCCGGGTCCTTCTTGCCCATGGCCCGGCGCAGCAGGTCCGCGCCGCCGAGGGAATAACCCGCGAGTGTCCTGGCTATCTGCATCACCTGTTCCTGATAGACGATGACGCCATAGGTGTCCTTCAGGATCGGCTCGAGCTGCGGGAGGTCATAGACGATCCTGGTCGAGCCCTTCTTGCGCTTGATGAAGTCGTCCACCATGCCGCTGTTCAGCGGGCCGGGGCGGTAGAGCGCGAGCAGGGCGATGATGTCCTCGAAGCACTGGGGCTTCATCTTGAGGACCAGGTCCCGCATGCCCGACGATTCAAGCTGGAAGATGCCGGCCGTGTCGCCTCGGCCGAGATAGTCGTAGGTCTTCTGATCGTCGAGGGGCAAGCGGCTGACGGAGAAGGGCTCCTGTCGGGCGAGAGGGGCCTTCTGGCGCCGCAGGTCGATAAGCTCCTCCGCCTTCCGGATGACCGTGAGATTGCGGAGGCCCAGAAAGTCGAACTTCACGAGGCCGATCTTCTCGACGCCCTTCATGTCGAACTGCGTCATGACCTCGTCCTTGGCGGTCTTGTAGAGCGGCAGGTATTCGGTGAGCGGCTCCTGGGAGATGACCACGCCGGCAGCATGCTTGGACGCATGGCGCACCTGGCCCTCGAGGTGCAGGGCGATCTCCATGAGCTCGGCCATGCGTGGGTCCTTTTTCGCGGCCTCCTTCAGCTTCGGCTCCTGTTCCATGGCCTTCTGGAGCGAGATGTTCAGTACGTTCGGCACCAGTTTGGCGACCCTGTCCACCTCGGCGTAGGGGATGTCGAGCACCCGGCCCACGTCGCGGATCACACCCTTGGCCATCATGGTCCCGTAGGTGATGATCTGGGTCACATGGTCCGGCCCGTACTTCTCGGTGACGTATTTGATGACCTCGTCGCGCCGGTCCTGACAGAAGTCCACGTCGATGTCCGGCATGCTGATGCGCTCGGGGTTCAGGAACCGCTCGAACAGGAGGTTGTAGGGGATAGGATCGAGGTCGGTGATCCGGAGGCTGTAGGCGACCAGGCTCCCGGCGGCGGAGCCGCGGCCCGGGCCGACCGGGATGCCGTGCTCCCGGGCGTAGCGGATGAAGTCCCAGACGATCAGCAGATAGCCGGGGAAGCCCATCCGTTCGATCATCTGGATCTCGGCCTCGAGCCGCTGTTGGTAGGCCTCGCGGTCGATGCTGCCGGGCCCGCGCACGGCCTCGATCTCGGCAAACCGTTCGTGGAGGCCCGTGCGGGCAAGCTCAGCCATGTAGGTCTCGCGTGTGTAGCCTTCAGGGACCGGGAAGTTGGGGAGGTGGTACTTGCCCAGCTCCAGGTCGATGCTGCACCGCTCGGCGATCCGAATGGTGTTCGTGATGGCCTCGGGGACATGGGAGAAGGCCTTCTTCATCTCCTCGGGCGTCTTCATGTAAAAGGTCTCGGAAGAGAACTTGAGCCGCTTCTCGTCTTTCACCAGCTTGCCCTGGTTGATGCAGAGCAGGGCGTCGTGGGATTTGTGGTCCTCCATATTCAGGTAGTGACAGTCATTCGTGGCAACGAGGGGCAGGCCGGTCTCCTGGCCCAGGCGGATGAGCTCGCGGTTCACCTGCTCCTGCTCGGGGATGCCGTTGTCCTGGAGCTCGAGGTAGAAGTTGTCCTTGCCCAGGATGTCCTGGTACTCAAGGGCCGCCTTCTTCGCGTCGTCGTACCGTCTGGCGTTCAGGAGGCGGGGGACTTCGCCGCCCAGACAGGCGGACAGGCCGATGAGGCCGTCATGGTGCTTCCGGAGCAGCTCCTTGTCGATGCGCGGCTTGTAGTAGAACCCTTCCAGGTAGGCGGCCGTGACCAGCTTCACGAGGTTCTTGTAGCCCTTGTTGTTCCGGGCCAGGAGGATGAGGTGGAAGGCGTAGGTGTCCTCGTCCTGCGAGCCAGTGGCAATGGACTTCTCGAACCGCGAGCCCGGGGCCACGTAGGTCTCGCAGCCGATGATGGGCTTGATCCCACCCTTGAGCGCCTTCTGGTAGAAGTCGAGGACCGAGAAGAGGTTGCCGTGGTCCGTGACCGCAACCGCCGGCATCTTAAGCTCAACAGCCTTCTTGATGAGGTTGTCAATGCTGATGGCGCCGTCAAGCAGGCTATATTCGGTGTGGAGATGAAGGTGGACGAAATCGGCGTGATGCATAGAGATCCAGATAACAAGATTACCACGGAGGCACGGAGACACAGAGAACTGCAAGGACCGCGGAATGTCAAGACTCGTGGTTCAAGGATGAGAATTGGAGGCGGCGATCGGATTTGAACCGATGAATGAAGGTTTTGCAGACCTCTGCCTTAGCCACTTGGCTACGCCGCCCTGGAAAAGAACGCTGCAAAATCGCGGGGATGCATTTCTCCGCGAACGCTGCACAGGCAATAAAATACGAGAAACGGAGGGGTAAGTCAAGCGCAAAAAGGAACGGTATGAACACGGCTGATGTGTTTGTGACAGCCGACAGGCGGGTCTTGGATGGTGATCTTCTCTGCAGACAACCCATCGCCTACGGTATGGGCGGCTAATCTGCCCATTGCAAGAACTACCTATTCCGGCGAAGATTGTGATCGTTTGACGCTGGCGCCTTGCACTCGGGCGGAGCTGACTGCGCTAGCCGCGGCGTGCGATGTCCGGAGTTCGGTGTCCTATACGTCGCCGGGCATGGTCAAGGTGCTGTCGTAGCCGGTGATCCGGTTCTTCCCAGTTGCCTTGGACCGGTAGAGAGCAAGGTCCGCTTCGCGGATCAGGTCGGGGATGGTCTTCGGGGAGCCCTTCAGCATGGTCGAGACACCGATGCTCACGGTGATGACCTCAAAGGGGTGCGCGGTCTTGAGGGTGAAGGGATACGTTTCGATCGAGCTCCGCACCCGTTCCGCGACCGCCAGTGCTTCGCCCATGCCGGTCTCGGCCAGCAGAAGAGAGAATTCCTCCCCGCCGTAACGGAAGCAGACGTCTGTGCTTCCGGTCCTGCATGCCTCGCGAAGAAGGGGACCCAGCTGCGCGAGCACCCGGCTGCCTTCCAGGTGGCCGTAGCGGTCATTGACCCGCTTGAAGTTGTCGATATCCACCATGATGAAGGACAGGTCCCTGCCGGTGCGCACCTGTCTGCCGAATTCCTCTTCAAGCTTCTCCAGCAGCACCCGGTAGTTGAGCAGGCCGGTGAGCTCGTCGGTCCGAGCGATTTCGAGCGTTTTTTTGAAGAGCTCCGCCTTGTCGATACCGGCGGAGATCGTGTGGGACAGGGTCCGCAGAAGGTCGAAGTCCTCTACGCGGAACGCGGAGGGCTTGCTGCGGCTGAAGCCCATGACCCCTACGATGCGGTTATCGTTCTTGAGCGGTATGCCGATATAGCTGCCGTGCTTTTGCGTTTCATCAGGGTGATGCAGAAAGGCCTCATACAGCGCGGCATTGTCCAGAAAGAGCGGCTCGCCGTTGGCCGCGATCGCACCAGGCGCACCGTTGTCGAAATAGATGGGTTCGGACATCTTTCCCTGCAGCAGGGGGCTTCGCAAATAGATCGGCATCAGGCCGGTAAGGTCCTTCTTGACGACATAGACCGAGGCGTCGTCAAAGCTGACCGCCCTGCTGATGGTGGCTATGATCTTCTGGATGAGTTCCGCAGGTTCCAGTTCCGAAGCGATGATCCTGCCGACCTCGCTGAAGAGGTGGGTTTCGGTCATCTTGTTGTAGAAAAGAGGCTTGTAATCGCGCACCGGATGGGTCAAAACGCTCTTTTTCCTTTCGCCGGTCTTCAGTTCCACCATGGTCCTGCTCCTTGAGAAAGCTCTTTCACATAATATACCACTAAATTATAGTAATAACAAGTTAAATTTGTCATTTCTGCCTGTTTACAGATAGTTGCAATACAGATAAGACAGCAATTGGTTGCAGATTGGATAGGCAGGGTGCAATACGTGACATCATTATTTTATCGCCATGCATCATGATTGCCCTTTATATTTCAAACTGTTATAATAAATTAGTGGACAACAAAGACGTCTATGCGGACATTTCATGCACACGGTCATCTAAACCACAGCGCCTTATGATACCCCTATGATGCAATCTTTCATGCCAATACACTTCCGTGGCCTCCAGATCGATCCTCCGCTCATTCTGGCGCCCATGGCTGGCCTTACGCACACAGCACTCCGTCAGGTCATCTCCAGTTTCGGAGGGATCGGCCTGTTATCAACGGAAATGCTCTCGGCAAAACGGCTGCCCACGGAAAACCCCGCCATCTCGCCGTACCTGATCAGGACCGCCTCGGAAAAGCCGCTTTCCTATCAGCTCCTGACCTCCATGGCAGGCGAGATCGCTCGTGCCATCGACGTGCTTCATGCCGTGCATGCGGATGCTATTGACCTCAATATGGGCTGCCCTGCCCCTGCCGTTGGAAAGTTCGGCGCCGGCTTCAGCCTGATGGAGCAACCGGAGAATGTCCGGCTGATCGTGGCAGAGGCGCGGAAGCGGACCTCGCTGCCCCTTACCGCGAAGATCCGGCTCGGCACCGAGCTCGACGAGCAGAGATTAAGGTCCTTCTGTACCATGCTCGAAGGCGAAGGCATTGACATGCTCTCGGTCCATGCCCGACTTAAACATGAGTCCTTTGCCAGAAGGCCGCGATGGGAACATATTGCCGGGATCAAAGAGCGGCTCAAGATCCCGGTCATTGCCAACGGCGGGATATTCTCAGTCCAGGATGCAAAAGACTGCCTGGCTGTATCGGGCGCAGACGGTCTGATGCTCGGTCGGGGTGCAGTAATACGTCCCTGGCTCTTTGCCGAGATCGCTCGGGAACTGTACGGCAGCGGCATTGCAGAACCGGCGGTCTCTTTGCCGGCAGTGTTTGGCAGATTTCTCGACCTGCTGAACGGACATTTCCGGCCTGAACGCCGGCTCGGCAGGCTGAAGCAGTTCACTACATATTTTGCCCGGAACTATGCATTCGGCCATCACCTGGCAACGAAGATCCAGACCAGCAACAGCGTGGAGGAAGCGCGGGAACAGGCCAACCAGTTCTTCACAAAGGCGCACAATATAACCACCGTGGTCACAGCGTGTACAGAGAAAAGCTTGCTGTAATTTCATAACAACAATGTCTTGATCTTTGTTACCTCGGTGATCTCTGTGTCCTCTGCGGCGATAAGGTCATTGGTGCGAGCGCGTTACCCGCAGCTTGCAGCAGGGAGATCGAATACTATGAAAGCCATGGTGCTCGGGAAGATCACGGACCTCGCGAACAACACATCGCCGCTTGAACTGGTCGATCTGCCGATCCCGGTCCCCCGGGACAACGAGGTCCTCGTGAAGGTCTCGGCCTGCGGCGTCTGCCACACCGAGCTGGACGAGATCGAGGGGAGGACGCCGCCTTCGAAGTTCCCAGTCATCCCTGGTCATCAGGTCGTGGGCCGTGTCGTGGGCCGCGGCAGCTCGACGGCAAGGTTCAAGGACGACGAGCGGGTAGGGATCGCCTGGATCCATTCCGCCTGCGGGAAATGCGCATTCTGCCTGACCGGGAGGGAGAACCTCTGCAGCGATTTCAGGGCAACGGGAAGGGATGTGGACGGAGGGTACGCGGAATATACGACGGTCCCGGAAGCGTTTGCTTACCGGATCCCCGGGGTGTTCTCCGACGCGGAAGCAGCGCCGCTCTTGTGCGCCGGGGCCATCGGCTTTCGCTCGCTGCGTTTGGCAAACCTGAAGGACGGAGAAAACATCGGGTTGACCGGCTTCGGAGCCTCGGCCCATCTCGTGCTGAAGATGGTGCGGCACCGGTATCCCGGCTCGAACATCTCCGTCTTCTCCCGCACGGCAGGGGAGCGTGCGTTCGCAAAGGAGCTTGGTGCTGTCTGGGCAGGCGATACCGGGGACGATCCGCCGGAAAAACTGCATGCCATCATCGACACGACCCCTGCATGGAAGCCTGTTGTTGACGCATTGCGAAATCTTGAAAGGGGCGGGAGGCTGGTCATCAACGCCATTCGCAAGGTGGACACGGACAAAGACGCCCTGCTCGTGCTCCACTATGCCCGCGATCTCTGGATGGAAAAGGAGATCAAGAGCGTGGCGAACATCACGCGGAGCGACGTGGAGAGCTTTCTGCAGATGGCGGCGGACATCCCGATCAGGCCCGACGTGCAGGAGTATCCGC
Source organism: Nitrospirota bacterium (assembly GCA_963840455.1). Lineage (GTDB taxonomy): Bacteria > Nitrospirota > UBA9217 > UBA9217 > UBA9217 > JAAXXJ01. Next base: position 438,798 of record CAWIYV010000007.1, read on the forward strand.
TCGCCGATGCCAACGTTGCACTCCTTGAACTGAAGGAGCGAAAGATCCGCGGCGCGAAGGTGCTTACGATAGGGTGACGATCGTCGCCCGGGTACACAAGCGGAAGCGCTCCCGGGATACTGCGGGCAACATCGTCAATCCCGCGGGAATTACCCCTTCCTATTACTCCCTAGAATAACCCGACCCTAATCTACGTATCGTCTTTCCTCCATGGATCGTCTGTTGATCCTGTCAAAGAGTATTTTGTTCATGCATATCCGGAAGATGATAGTGATGCCTATCACACCTTGATATGCAGCATCGGCAGTCCCAGCCGCTGCCGCTTGTTCTCCCCCTTGAACAGATCAGCCTTCCGCACCGGCACATCGCCCCGTTCTCCCTCGTGCTGCGCCTGCAGCTTCGTCGGCAGGCTGGCCCCGTGCTGGACCGCGTGCTTGCCGTACTTCCGGGAGAGCTCGTCGATGCTCTCGTAGATCTTCGCCATCTTCTCGATCTTCGTTGTGTCCTCGAAGAGCCCGTACTGGACGCCGCTCTCCGCCACCAGGCCGGACAGGACGACGCCGGTCTGGCGGTAGGGGGTATGGGCCAAGTACAGGCCACGGAACCCCTCGCGCAGCATTGTGAACAGTTCGGACGGGAATGCCGTGGGGCGGCTCAACTTCAGTTCAACGCCGGTGCTCCGGTAGTCCTGCTGCCGGAGGAAGATGATCACCCTTTTGGCAACCAGGTGGTAGCGCCGTGCTTTGATGCAGGCGTTCTCCAAGTTCTTGGAGAGCTGTGCAAAGACAAAGGTCTCGTCCGTAGAGGGAGGGGTGAAGGTCTTTGCCTTGCTGATGGACTGGTAGGCGCTCTTGGTCTCCGTCGTGACCGGGTAGACGCTCCTGCCGTTCAGTTCGTGCCAGATCTCCTGGTAGGGTTTGGAAAGGTACCTTGTCACGAACGCCTCGTCCTTCAGTGCGAACTCCAGGGCGGTCCTGATGCCGTGCTTGCCCAGGTAAGCCGCTGTGTTCGGGCCGATACCCCAGACCTTCTCCACGGGCAGCTTCCCGAGGAAGAGATGGATGTCCCTGCCGGGGATCAGCGTGATGCCGTGGGGCTTCTTGTGCTTCGATCCGATCTTTGCCAGGACCTTCGAGAGGCTTACCCCGACGGATACTGACAGCCCCAGCTCCTGCTCGATGGCTTCCTGCATCTTCAGTGCAATCGTCCCGTAGGGGCCGTGAAATGTCCTCCTGAGGCCGGTCAGGTCCACGAAGGCTTCGTCGATGGAGTATTCCTCAACGTCCGGCGAAAAGCGTCTTAATATTTCGAACATGCGCACCGAAAAGAGGCTGTAGGTCTCGTAGTCCGACGGGAGGATGACGGCGTCGGGGCAGAGCTTTTTCACGTCCGAGAGGCGCACTCCGCGCTGCACGCCGCGCGCCTTGGCCTCGTAGCTCGCCGCGGCCACGATGCCGCGCTCCTTGCCGGTGATGACCGGCCTGCCGCGCAGCTCCGGGTGGATGGCCTGCTCGCAGGAGGCGAAGAAGGCGTCGGCGTCCAGGTGGAGGATGGCGCGGGGCCAGGAGGAGATGATGAGGGGTTGGTTGGACATAAGGTAAAACCCGACACGGAGACGGGGGACGCGGATTTACGCGGATCAATACAAGGGACAGGGAACACGCGCCTGACGCGCTGCCTTTGGCGCGTCGCTGTGGACCCGCCTTGTTAGAATTCTCATTGGGTTTTATGTAGTCCCAGTGATACAGGACCTACAACGGGACAACGCCGCGTGATGTGATATTGTATTTGTGAATTGATTTTATGCTGTGCTTGTTGAGATCGTGATCAACTTGAATTTCTAATGTCGTCCCAGTCCAACGGCACGAGAGGTAGATCTGGCCTTTATAGTTCAATTCGATTGGAGATAGGAGCTTCTTTTTTGATAGATCAAGGATGTTAACTCTAGATTTGCATCCATCATCTGCGCAATAAGGCAGTGCAATCAGATTATGTTCCAGGTTTAGAAGGGGCTGACCCGCGGCATCATTCTTACCCAAAGTGATTAATGTGCTTCCAATTTTGATTTGATAGACTGTATCCCGACCTTCATAAACACCCGTCCAGTACATTACGATCTTGTCTCCGCTCGGAAGTACTTCTTGAGTGGTCCATGTTCGATCAGCGGCATAAGATAATGCCACTACGTTAGCGAATACAAGAACCGTCAGAATAGTTTGTTTAATCATATTCATCCACCTTGGGACTAACACGCCGGTCACGCGCCGCCCCTTGGCGCGACGCTGTGGACCGGCTTGTTGTCGTATTTCTTTCGGTTATGGCGTGATAGAGTACTTGCCGTTTACATCAGAGGCGATAACACCATCAGGCGAATGAACCCAAAATAGGTTCAGATGTAAATATTTATTTTCCGCATCGATCCAAGCATATCCTAAGTCCCAATGATGCATATTGGTCTTTATATCTTCAATCGAATAATAATAGCCTTTTTGATTGCGATAAGACCAGTCACGCCCTTTGCCAGATAAGCTGATTTTAAAGTGAAGGGTTTCTTTTGGGAAGGTACCTTCAGGTGTTATCAATTGCCAATGAAGTTTTTGAGTAGTTACGTTGAGTAGGTATCCGCCATCGGGTTGAGGTGATATGGAATAATCTTTATTAATTGTACTTCCTAAGCCGAACACGGAAAGATACACAACGAATAACACGGCAAGGCCAATCAGCAAATGTTTTCGCTTTACCATAGCTCTCCTGCAAGATTTCGAATGATAAATCCGACGCTAAAGTTTTTTACCAGATAACAAGATGTTATCGGAACGGAAACCGTCATCTACATATATATACAACTATCTATCGGTATATGGATCCATCTACCAGTAGATGACGAACTGCCATATACCGGTAGATGGTTTTTCAGTTGTTAATGTCATTCGGAATCATCTACCTGTATATGCTTTTCCAAAGGTGTACCGCCAATCTTTCCGTATTTCACAAACCATAGTTTCTTCTCCGGGTCCCACCACCCGCCCGCTGCTTTGGCATGCAATCGTGACGGCATGTCGAAAGCGTCGATGTGCAGAGGCACAAGCGTGTCGACCGCAAATCGTGGTGGAGGAGGGGTCCAGTCAGTCCTTTCCACGATCAACTCGACAGTCTTCAACCGCTGCCGCGACTCCTTGTCATACTTGAAACGAACGCAGAGCAGGGCATCGCCGTACTGTTCCACGAGCCTTTTGGTCCCAGGCTGCCCCGGTTTGAGAATCAATCGCGTTTTCATTGGACGTTTTGAACAATTCCAGCTAAGCGCTCTTTTGATGGTGAGAGGTATACCAGTCGACAAGCTGGCGTATCATTTTTTGATACGAGGTGTGATGTTTCTTGGCCTCTTTCTTAAAGAACTCCACACTCGACTTTTTCAGGGCGATAGTCACCTTGATATTGTCTTCTTTAAGAACAAGTTGCTCAGGCGGCGGAAGAAAGTCATCGATCACTTTCAGTTTTCCAATCGGCTCATCCGAATATTTAATTTTGCTCTTCATATATTTTCTTTCCTTTCCTCCAATATCCCGCACCGTAAATGCGGATAGTCTCTCCTCGAAAGGTGAACCGTACCGTTATGATGCCTTCGCCGACGCGGCCGATACAATAATATCGATCTTCTTCCGTGCTATGCTCGATATCCTCAACGATGATGCGATGAGGATCAAGAAAGGCCTGCTGGGCAAGCGAGAGGGGCATCCCATGTTTCTTCTGGTTCTCTTTGTCTTTTTCCGCATCCCACTCAAAACGGATTTTCTTCACTGGGGCCACCTTACCACAAAGCATTTAATTGGGCAATATAAATATATGGCAAATTATATGGAATTAGGGGCGATACTTTCACATTGACGGTCACTTGTATTTTCTCACCACCGCCGTCACGACGCCGGCTACTTTAAGCTCGTTCTTAGGCTTGATGGGCTGGTACTTGGGATTGGCGGGGACGAGGGTGACGGTGTCGCCGCGCTTGCGGAGATATTTCATGGTCCACTCTCCGTCCACCTGGGCGATGACGATGTCGCCGCTTTTCGGCGTCTGGCCCTTGTCCACAATGACCATGTCGCCGGGCAGGATGCCCGCGCCGGACATGGAGTCGCCGGATACTTTTAAGAGAAAGGTGGCCTCGCGGTTCTGGATGAGGAAATCGTCGAGCGAGAGGGTGTCCACCAGCTCTTCCTCGGCAGGAGAGGGGAATCCGGCCTCGACCGTGCCGAGCACCTTGACGGGCTTTGCGATCGCCAGGGGCAGCAGCCTGCCTTTCTTGTCCCGTTCTATGACTCTGAGCTTCTCAAGCTTGCCGATGAACTTGAAGACCGCGTTCTTCGACCTGAGGCCGGTCAGATCGCCGATCTCGGAGTAGCTCGGCATCCTGCCGCTGCTTTTGAAGAACTTCCTGATCTCCTGGATGCGGGACTGGACGGTCGCGTCTTTTAGTGTTCGTGGCATGGGAATATTATAAGTGAACGAACGTTCACTTGTCAAGGAAGGAGTTGCCTGCGGGGACCCAGCGGAAATAACAAAAAGGGGCCAGTCTCTTCGAATGGCCCCTTAATTCGTTATGGAGCGGGTGGCGGGACTCGAATCCGTGACCTCAACCTTGGCAAATCAACAATTTGTATATGTGTTCGGAAAAAAGATATGATGTTGCGGCAGCGGCACTTATTGATAAGCATCCAGAAAAGGCAGAGGTGGTGAAACTATTGTTCGTCGGCAATCCTGTATTTCTTTTTTAAGACTTGCGTTACGCGTGTTGCGTCGTATATTAAGCCATCGCCTTCCGGTTTTTCTTTGAAACAGAGAATTGTATTCGACGCACTTGGCATAGAAATATCATATGTTTCACCGCCAGGCGTGGTCGTTATCTGGGACGGCGTAGTATATGCGGAAACTGATGAGTCTTTAACGGATTTAACAATGACAAAATATCTGAATCCATTTTGAAGAGTCAATTCCGCTGAGCGGAGGAGAGCAAAATCGGATTCTATTTCATGGCCTGTATAACTATTTCCCCGAAAACTTACTTGGAATATATTGTCGCCAAGTTGACTTTCAGAATATCCACCGGTGAAACCTTCCGGTTGATACTTCGTTGCAGCACAGCCCATAAGAAAGATAACCAATGCAAAGAGAATGAGGAATATTCGCATAAATTACCCCCCCCTTAATGAAATATTATCATAAAGCATCGCGAAAGGTTTAGATATGTGGAGTACCGACGCGGCACGGAGAAAGCACGGACAAGACACGGACGCGGGGACTTGGGGATAGGAAATATAAGCCCTTCTACGGGGGCGTTATGAGGTCTTATAGGTCCGGCGTGTTTTAAGGGCCTGAAATTGCCATTGACCTGTTTAGGAGAAAAGAACCATGAAAAACAAGAAGACACCGGAGACGGTGATAGGGAATGCTGTGAGTCTATTGGCTGGTCATGAAGGGCGTCGATCTGGCAACGGTCAAGGAACTCCTGGGTCATGCAGATATCAAGATGACTTTGCGCTACGCATATCTGGCATTGGCGCATAAGAAAAAAGCCATCGATATACTTCGGAGGGAAGATCAGGATGGCAGCGGTGAAGCAGTCTGAACAGTTGCGAAATGCTGATACTGCACAATTTACATCACAGTCCAAAGAAAAAGGGTTATCCGTTACGGATAACCCCTTGATAATAATGGAGCGGGTGGCGGGACTCGAACCCGTGACCTCAACCTTGGCAAGGTCGCGCTCTACCAACTGAGCTACACCCGCGCTCTTTTTGAGCAGGGACAAATATAACAAAACCGGTCTTATCTTGTCAACAGAAAAGTAGTTCCATCGCGACATAACTGACGCAGGCACCGTACTTTTTTCGCCGCAGCCATACCGCGCTGCGGGTTTTGAGGTGTTGACTCTCCCGGTCCAGTGTGGTATTTATACAAGTGTTCAAACAGCCGTTATTCCGATCCAGGAGGTAGGAAAAGCAGTATGAATACGATAAAAACAGTGGTTCTTTTGACCTTTTTGACGGTGCTGCTCGTGTTCGTGGGCGGAGCGATCGGCGGCAGGAGCGGCATGATCATCGCCTTCGGCATGGCACTGGTCATGAACTTCGTGTCCTACTGGTTCAGCGACAAGATCGTCCTGTCCATGTACCACGCCCAGCCGGTCACCGAGGCGCAGGCCCCGGACCTGTATGGTTCTGTGCGCAGGCTCAGCCAGAAGGCTGGCCTGCCCATGCCCAAGGTCTACATCATCCCGGAGCAGGCGCTCAACGCCTTTGCCACGGGCCGGAACCCGGAGCACGGCGTCGTGGCCGTGACTGAGGGGATCCTGCGGGCGCTGTCCCGTGAGGAACTGGAGGGTGTGCTCTCCCATGAACTGTCGCACATCAAGCACCGCGACATCCTGACCGGCACCATCGTGGCGACCATCGCCGGCGCGATCAGCATGCTGGCACAGATGGCGCAGTGGGCGATGCTCTTCGGCGGCGGCAGGCGGGACGACGACGAGGGCGGCAGCCCGATCGTGGCCCTGGTCATGATGATCGTGGCGCCCATCGCGGCCATGCTGGTGCAGATGGCCATCTCGCGCACGCGGGAATACGAGGCCGACAAGGGCGGCGCGCAGATCGCGGGAAATCCCTACGGTCTCGTGAACGCGCTCCAGAAGCTCGAACAGGCTGCGCAGGTCGTACCGATGCAGGACGCGAAGCCCGCAACGGCGCACATGTTCATCGTGAACCCGCTGACGGGCGGTGGGCTCATGAAACTGTTCAGCACCCATCCGCCGATCGCGGAGCGGGTGAAGAGGCTGAGAGAGCTGGCCCGGGGATAACCATTCTCTCATGTGATCCAGGTACAGCCCTGCCGGCACGTCGGCAGGGCTTTTCTTTTCCGCTTTCCGGGCGTGTCGCATCGGCGGAGTCCGGCAGTATTGCCTTGAAAATCCCGCAACCCTGTGATAAGTTGATGATCGATCAGCGGCCATGGAAAATCCAGGAGCGAGCGCAATTCCCGCAGCCTGATGCGGGGTTAGCGAGCGATTAGGATGACGAAACTACCGTGAGGATCGAAGATTCCCTGCAGCTTGCTGCAGGGAGCTTCAATTGCCCGTTGAAGGAGGTGTTGACGTGCGGTACCGGTATATTTCCTACAAATATTCCCGCAAGGTGAGCCCGGACACGGCGCTCCAGAACATCTGGGAGACCTTCGGCACCTGGGCAATGCCGGTTGCTTCCGGGTGGCGGCCGCCGACGGACGTCTTCGAGACACCCGACCAGCTTATCGTCCTGATCGAGGTCGCCGGGGTTACCGAGGAGGACATCAGCGTGACCCTGTTTAGTGATCTCCTGGTGGTGGAGGGGGTCCGCGAACAGCCGCAGTTCTTCAAGGGGGGCATGTCGGCCTGCCACCAGCTGGGGATCAAGTACGGCGATTTCCGCTCCGAGGTCTACATCCCGGTCAACGTGGACCACGACAACGTGACGGCGGAATACAAGAACGGCCTGCTCAAGATCGTCCTGCGGAAGATCGGATGATCCGCACATGAATATCCGGCAGGGATTCAAAGGACTGTTCCAAAAACGTGCGCAACCCACGCAACCAACGAGGAGCAACGAGATGGAAGACAAACTCGAGGCACAACCTGAAAAGATACCGCCGGTGCCCGCGGAGCTGCCGCTCCTTCCGCTGAAGGACACGGTGGTCTATCCGATGACGGTCTACCCGCTCGTGATCGGCAAGGAAAAGTCCATCAAGCTGATCAACGACATCACGGTGGGGGACAAGATCCTGGCACTCACGGCCCAGAAGAGGACGGACGTGGAGGTTGCAAGTCCCGGCGATGTGTACACCGTCGGCACCATGGCGCGCATCCTCCAGATGGTCAAGGCGCCCGACGGCACGCTCCGGGTGCTGGTCCAGGGGATCGAACGCATCGCCATCGAGGGGTTCGTCCAGAACGAACCGTTCATCCGGGCGAAAGTGACGGCGAAGCCGGACGCAAGCGAAAAGACGGTCCCCATCGAGGCGCTGATGCGCGGGCTTGCCGAGCTGTTCCAGAAGATGGTGTCGCTCACGCCGAACATGCCCGAGGAGCTCTCGGCGGCGGCGCTCAACATCGAGGATCCGCGTCAGCTCACCTACCTGGTGGCGACGAACATCCGCCTGGAGCTCGGGCAGCGTCAGGAGATCCTGGAGATCGACCCCGTTGCCGAGAAGATGAACCGGCTCATGCTGGTACTGAACCGGGAGATCGAGGTCTTGGAGCTGGGCAGGAAGATCCAGGGCCAGGCCAAGGACCAGATGCAGAAGGCGGAGCGGGAGTACATCCTGCGGCAGCAGCTCTCTGCCATCCGCAAGGAGCTAGGCGAGGAGTCGGACGACGGCTCGGAGACAAAGAGCCTGCGCGAGAAGATCGAACAGGCGAAGCTGCCGCCCGAGGCCGAGAAGGAGGCGAAGCGCGAACTGTCGCGCATGGAGAAGCTGAACCAGACCTCGCCCGAGTATTCCGTGATCCGTACCTATCTCGAGTGGATGACCGGCCTGCCGTGGAATACGCTCTCGGCGTCTCCCATCGACATTGCGAAGGCGAAGGAGACGCTGGATGCGGACCACTACGGCCTGGAGAAGGTCAAGGATCGCATCCTGGAGTACCTGGCTGTGAAGAAGCTGGGCGACGAGCGCGGTGCAGGAGAGGGGACGCGGATGCGCGAGCCTATCCTGTGCTTTGCCGGCCCTCCTGGCGTGGGCAAGACGTCCCTGGGCCAGTCCATCGCCCGGGCGCTGAATCGGAAGTTCGTCCGGCTGTCGCTCGGCGGACTGCATGATGAAGCAGAGATCCGCGGACACCGCCGCACCTATATTGGCGCCATGCCCGGACGTATCATCCAGGTCCTGAAACGCGTGGAGACGCGCGACCCGGTCATCATGCTGGATGAGGTGGACAAGGTGGGCGCTGATTGGCGGGGCGACCCGTCATCAGCGCTGCTGGAGGTGCTGGACCCGGAGCAGAACAAGGACTTCCGGGACAACTACCTCGACGTTCCCTTCGACCTTTCCAAGGTTATGTTCATAACCACGGCGAACCAGCTCGAGACCATCCCGGCGCCGCTCCTGGACCGCATGGAGGTGCTCCGACTGTCGGGATACACGGAGCACGAGAAGCTGAACATAGCGAAAAAATACCTGGTCCCTAAGGAGATCACGGCGAATGCCCTGAAGGCCGAAGAGGTCGTCATCGAGGATGAGACAATCCAGGGCATCATCAAGGACTACACGCGCGAGGCCGGCGTCAGGAACTTGGAGCGCGAGATCGCCAACGTCTGCCGCAAGGTGGCGAAAGCGGTTGCCGAAGGCAAACCGGCGCCCATCACGGTGACGGCAAAGGACCTCCGCGACTATCTCGGCAGGCCGCGGTTCTTCGCCGAGACCTCGGTCATGATCGACCGCCCCGGCGTGGTCACGGGCCTCGCCTGGACGCCCGTAGGCGGCGACATCCTGTTCGTCGAAGCGTCCATGATGCCGGGGAATAAGCAGCTGACCCTGACAGGACAGCTCGGCGACGTGATGAAGGAGTCCGCGCAGGCTGCGCTGTCCTATGTGCGGGCTCATGCCGAGGAGCTTGGGCTCAAGAAGGACTTCTTCGAGAAGACCGACATCCACATCCACGTTCCGGCAGGCGCCATCCCAAAGGATGGTCCTTCAGCGGGGGTGACCATGACCACGGCCCTTGTGTCCCTGCTGACCGGGAGGCGCGTGAAGAGCGATCTTGCTATGACCGGTGAGATCACGCTCCGGGGCAAGGTGATGCCCATCGGCGGTATAAAGGAAAAGGCTCTGGCCGCGCGGCGTGCAGGGATCAAGACCATCATCCTGCCCGAGCGGAACATGAACGACCTCGAGGACATTCCCGAGGACCTGCGGAGAGAGATGACCTTCGTTCCCGTCGAACGGATCGACCAGGTGATCGCCGAGGCGCTGATGGAGAAAGAGGCGTCATAACATCCGCTCATCGCAGTGGCCGTCACCACGGATCCAGGAACGAGCAGACAGATACCTATCAAATCCTTCTCAACAACAGAGGAAAATAATTATTTATCGCGAAGTCGCGAAGAACGCGGGGGAGTAAAGACTCCTTCAAGCTTACAACAATGATTTAAAAAATTTCTTCACGACCGTTGCGCCCTCGCGGTTCCATGCTTTTGGTTCCGCTTTGTCCGGATGAGGAGATATACTGCCTGAGAACCCAAGATCCCTGCAGCGTGCCGCAGGGACCTTCAACGAACATGCCAGCGCAATCTACATCCAGAAGGCTGCCCGCCTGGTTTAAGGTGCGACTGTCCACCAACGAACGGTATTCAGCGGTCCGCAGCCTGGTCCGCGAGCGGGACCTCCGAACGGTCTGCGAGAGCGCAGCGTGCCCGAACCGGAACGAATGCTGGAACGCGGGCACCGCGACCTTTCTGATACTCGGCGATGTGTGCACCCGCAGGTGCGGTTTCTGCAACATACCCTCGGGTTGTCCGACCGAACCGGACCGCAGCGAGCCCGAACGGATTGGCGGCGCTGTGGCCAGCCTCGGCCTGACCTACGCTGTCGTCACTTCGGTGACACGCGATGACCTGCCTGACGGCGGTGCAGGACACTTCGCGGAGACCATCCGGGCCATACGACGAACGATGCCGGACTGCAGGACCGAGGTCCTGATACCTGATTTTCAGGGTTCGTCCTCGGCGCTTGACGTCGTGCTTGATGCCTCGCCCGACATGCTGAACCATAACATCGAGACCGTCCCTTCACTGTATCCCCGCGTGAGGCCGCAGGCAGATTACGGCAGATCGCTGCGGCTGCTGCGCAGCGCCAAGGACCGGGGCGCTGTAACGAAGTCGGGGATCATGCTTGGGCTGGGGGAGAGAGTGGAGGAAGTGCAATCGGTGCTGCGCGACCTTCGCGGCGCCGGATGCGAAATCGTGACCATGGGCCAGTATCTGCAGCCATCGCGGGAGCATCTTTCCGTGCAGCGCTATTACCGGCCTGAGGAGTTCAGATCGCTCCGGCTCGGTGCCCTGGGCCTCGGGTTTCGCGACGTGGTCGCAGGACCGCTCGTCAGGAGCTCCTATCATGCCGGGGCGATTCAAGGAACACCGGCAGGCGGCGTTTAACCTTCACCACGATGAATAGTGGGGGACAAGGTCGACGTGACAGGAGTACCCAAGGAGATGGCCGGGCAAGATCCTGAATAAGGTCCTTCTCGACAGGACCCGGACTTAATTGGTTTGGCAGTACATCATCCGCAAGATCAAGCACAGGCATATTCTCGGACTCGAAAGGTCGTATTCTCATGAGAACATCGGTCATTGTGCCGACCTACAACAGGCCGCGGGCGCTCAGACTGAGCCTTCTGAGCCTTGCGCAACAGTCCATACTGCCGTCCGAGGTACTGATCGCCGATGACGGTAGCGGCGATGAGACAAAAGCCCTGATCGAGGAACTTCAAGTACAACTTGAATATGCATTCCCCATAAGGCGCGTCTGGCAGGAAGACATCGGGTTCCGGAAGCCCAGGATCCTGAATGAAACGGTCCGGCAGGCCACAGGTGATTATCTGATCTTCATTGATGGGGACTGCATGGCGCACAGGGATTTCGTGCGGTCCCATGTTGCCATGAGCTCGCCGGACTCCATTTTGAGCGGGAAACGGGTCGATATTGGCAAAAAATTGACCGAACAGTTGCTGGAAAAAGGTCATCCCATTGTAACGCTCAGGCCCGTCCTGGTGTGGGACGCCGTTGCCGGAGGCGAGGTCAAGTCCCGGAAGGTCGAGGAAGCCATACGCATCGAAAACACTCTGATCCGCAAGGCCTTACATCGTGACCGGATAACCGATGACGGGGTTTGGGGATGCAATTTCAGCCTTTATAAAGACCTTTTCTACGCGATCAATGGGTGCGATGAGGATTTTCTGGACGGATCCATTGAGGACAATGACCTTGGCATACGGGTCCTGAACCAGGGAAAGCGGGTCAGGTCTGTCAGGAACTATGCGGTCATCTTCCACTTATGGCACAAATCGTCATGGAGCTTCGAAAACGATAAGTATCAGCATAACCTTGCCATCCTGAAGCAACGAATAGCGAATAGGGAACCGAGATGCAGGAATGGGATCAGAAAGATAGTTTAAGCAAGGAAAGAGGACAGGAGGCGGATTATTTAGAGGTATTTGCTAAGGCAATAATATAATTTGACATAATATACATTATCAGACATTTATGCAAAGCTAAATCTTATCTCCAATACAGGCCAACCGTATCGTTCTGTTCCCTATAGTTTAATGCTCAACATCCCAAGGACCTTGCTCGAGTTGTCATACCCCTGATTCGTTCTGTGGATGAACTGGGTGCCGAACGTCAGATTAAAGCGTTCGCTGACCAGGCGCAGTCCATAGGTTACTGCGTTGTAATTCCCATCATCAATGTTGACGAGATCCTTCCCTGACCTGCGGTTAAATTCAACGAGCATCTGGAGATTGCGGTACTTGCTGATGGGAACCAGGAACCCGGCGTTCAGCAGCGTGTAGCTGTCCCTCAGCGTCTTGTCGGAAACATCCTGGAGTGCCACCTGGCCGTCGGCATACAGTGCGATGATATGATCCTCCCAGGCGATCTCGCTTCCCAGGGCAAGACCAGCCCGGCAGCCCCAGTGGTTGACGCTGTTGGTCCCGGCTTCCCGGTCGCCTGTCGGGAATATCCCCGTTGCGATCATGGCGAGGCCGGGGCGATAACGGTTTTCCGGCTGGGGAAGCACGTTCCACTTGAACGAAAGCTCCGTGTCGTCCATGCCCCGGGACTTGATACCAGGATCTTCATTCCGGTAGACATATTGCGTTTTCAGCGCGAGTTCCTTGTTCGAAGCGAGGCCGAGGCTGATGGTCAGCGGATAGGATGTCGAAGTATATTTGGGAATAAGGCTGTTCTCCGAGAGCACTGCGGCCCCGATCTCGAATGTGCGCGGTGGAAGGGTGAGTGGCGATGTCGTGATGAGCAGCCCCGTCAGGCCTGAAATGTTCACCGGGCGGTTGATCAGCTCCAGCTCTTCGGCGCAGAGGCCGGCAGGTGCCAGGAACGTGAAGAAAAGTAGGGTTATCGCTACATGTCGCATCACGGGATTGCCATTCTGACGTCCTTTGTGGAGATTATGCCGTAAACGGTTCTGGCCGGTTGGAACGGCCTATTTTTTTTATGCGTCATCGTACCAACAATGCAATGTTAGGTCAAGGGAATAATGCTCCAGGTAGATGATAAGTCGCTAAATTCATTGAAGTTAATGCAAATACCGGCCCTCGTCTCCCAACAATGAGGTCCTGCTTGACAAGAGACCTTTGCGGGATTATCGTGTCAACCAATAAGCATCATCCTATAGAAAATGGAGGGAAAATATATGAAGGTGATATGTGCGGCGATATTGCTCCTGCTTTTCCTGTCCGGCAGTGCGGTCTTCGCCATGCGGCATGAGGCGACGCCGGACAAAGGCAAGGCGCTGTTCAATGATCCGAAGCTCGGCACAACAGGGAAAACATGCAACGACTGCCACAAGGACGGAACCGGGCTGGAGCGGTCCGGGGAGAGGCAGGACCTGGAGAAGATCGTGAACAAGTGCATCACGGCGTCGCTCAAGGGCAAGGCGCTAAAACCGAAGTCTGTTGAGATGCAGTCGCTGCTGCTCTATCTGAAGGGCCTGGGCGGGGAGAAAAAACCTGCGGCGAAAAAGGCACCGGTGGGATGTTAGAAAAGTAAAGATGTATGATGTATGAAGTAAGTAAGAAGAAAAAAGAGGAAATGGACAGAAGACAGCAGAAAGATACCTGAAACCCCTTTTCATGATATGCCGCAAAGGGGTCCTTTTTCAGGACCAGTGCCCTGGCACGAACACTGCGGTCCTGCTCTCCAACTCCTCGTGACGGATCAGAGAGTACAAGGAGCATAGAGCAAAGGGCAAGGAGCAGAGAGCTTAGCTCCATGCACCAGGCACTAGGCGTTCTTCCCTATCTTCTGCTTATTCAGATATTCGAGAAAGAACGCAAGGAACAGGGAAACGAACAGGCCGGTGAATCCGGCAAGTACCATGTTCAGGCTGATCTTGGGCCGGAATTTCTTTTCCGCAGGGATCGCCCGGTCCACGACCTGGATGGTCGTATTGATGGACTTATCCTTCAGGAACTCGGTCAGGGCGAAGACATAGAAATTGGCCATCTCAGCGGCCAGGACCGGGTCCTTCCATTCTATGGTGATGGTGACCGCTCCATCCTTGCTCTTCTTGAAATTAGCGACATCATCAAGGACCTTTTTGACCGCGTCCTGCATCAAAGGCGGCTTCTCCGGATCCTTCCATGCGTTCCTGCCTGCGTCCCAATCATCCTCATTGAACCGCTTGAGCAGATCAAACTTCCGGATCACCTGTTCCGCAATGGTCCGGCTTTTGAGCACGACCATGATCTTGTCCGCAGGCGTCTGGATCCCTGCTACGCCTGTCAATGCTCCGGCCAGCGGCATGTTCGAAAGTGCCGCGGCGAGCCCTCCTGCGTCAGGCCCTACCGGTATGAGCACAGTCTCGGACCGGAAGTATTTGGGCATCAGGAGGCTGATGACCATGGCCAGAAGGACGGCTACTGAACAGATGGATATCACCATCTTCTTCCTGCGACAGAGCACGTTCCAGTAGTCTAAAAGATTGATTTCTTCGCTGTGATCGACCATAATCTTTTTTCCTCAAGCGCGTCTGCGGTGTCAAAAAGAACATTTCCTATCTCAATGGCCTCTTGCCAAATCGCAAGATCCTGATATCTGAATTTTGCCATTTTACCCTCAGGCCTCTGTCTTGGCACCTGCCCTCTGCCCTATGCTCCCTGCACTTTGCTTTCTGCTTTATCTAGAAGAGGATCGTGATCGTCGCAATGACCACCGCTGTCTTGAACAGAATATCGACGATATCCCTTGTATTGCGCATAGTGGCATAGCGCTCCACCTGCTGGGGCATGAACACGGTGTCTCCCGGTTCCAGGTTCTTTTTCAAAATATTCCCGACGCCTGGCGACTGGCTGCTGACCGCCATGCCGTTCGCCTGGAGCACGTAGAGCTGGTCCTCATTGGCGTAATCGGTCTTGCCACCTGACTGATTGACATAGTCGCTCACGGTCAATCCGGGCAGATAGATATGGGCGCTCGGCGAGTGCACCTCGCCGAGGACCATGACCTCCTGCGGCTTCTTGGGGACCAGGATGTCGTCCCCGTCCTGGAGCAGGAGGTCGTTCTTGGTCCCTGCCCAGGAGCTGATGTCTTGGGTGATGTTGATCGATACGCGGCCTTCGAACTGTTCCTGCAGGGCCTTCATGCTCGCCAGCAGGCTCTGGTTCATGCTGAATTGAGCCTTGGTAAAGGCCGCCTCCTCGGCGCTGATGGACGTGGCGGCGCCTGTCGCCGCTGACTGCCCGATCTGCTGCTGCATCCGGGTGATGAAGAGCTGGAGGTTCCTGCTCTCGGCGGACTTCACGTCCCTTCTCTTGAAGTTCGTGCCATAGGGATAGGCCTCGGCGGTGAAACCGCCAATGCGCCGGATGAGATCGCTCAGCCGCTCGCCGGATGTGATCTCGTACACGCCCGGGCTCAGCACCTCACCGTCGATCCTCACCTTCTCCGACTTGCGGAAGGCGCTGTACACATGTATGTAATCCTGCGGCTGGAGGAGGATGTTCTGCGATTGATCCCCTGCATCCAGGGCCTGGAGATTCACCGCCAGGATCTTCCGGTCCTTGAAGTCCTCGGACAACCGCACGATCTCGGCCCGCTTCAGGTCAGCGGTGGGCCGTAGCCTGCCCAGGGAGATGATATCGCGGACCCGGAGGCCGGGCGTCCACTGGTAGGGGCCGGGTTGGTCCACCTCTCCTGCAAGGGTCACTGATTCCCATACCTTGTCGTAGATGGGGAAGACCGTGACGGTGTCCATGTTCCTGATCGGCTCGCGCAGCTCCGGCACCTGCTTCATAGCTGATATATCGACAGAGGAAAGTTTGATGTCCAGCACGACCTGCTTCGTGTTGTTCGTGAAGCGGTTGAGCTGCACGCGGTTCCCGAAGGCGATGGGCATGACGCCGCCTGCCAGCTGGAGGACATCGCCGATCGTTTCGGCGCCCTTCAGCTCGTAGATCGCCGGCCGGTAGACCATGCCCGAGACGCCCGCGATGGGCCCGATAAGCGGGACGAACACCGTGTCCTCGCTCTGGAGTCTCACATCCTGGCTCCGGTCCCCTCTCAGCAGGAGATCGTAAAGGTCAATGGTCCTGACGACCTTGCCCGCGCGCAGCACCTGGACCGCGCGCAGGGTCCCCTTTTTTGTGGGGCCCCCTGCCGCAAAGAGCGCTCCATAGACCATTGTGAGGGAAGACAGGGTGTAATTGCCCGGGTTCGCCACCTCGCCGACAACATAGACTGAGATGGTCTTGAGATTGCCCATGGCTACGCTCAGGTTGAAGTTGCTGTAGTACTTGGAAAGATGGCGCTTCAGGGTCTTCTCAAGTTCGCCGAACCTGAGCCCTGCGACAGGGACAACGCCGACCTTCGGAAGCGTGATGTTCCCCTCCCTGGTCACCGTCAAGGTATAAAGACCTTCCGTGGTGCCCCAGAGCGTCAGCGTGAGCTGATCGCCCGGGCCGATGAGGTAGTCGGGGCCGACCGGCATCGACGCGGTTGGCACAAAAGAAGCGACGGTCTTGTTGAAAAGGTCATAGCCGAACTGCTGCAGGTCCGAAGGTGTCCGCGTAGGGAAGTGGCCGGACAAGGTCTGCTCGAAGAGCGAGGGAGCGGCTGCGGGTGCCGCTGCCTGCGTCGATGTGGCCTGTGTGACCAGATCCGGTGATTGAGCCCGGTCCCCCTGCTTCCGTTTGAACTCGAGGTATATCTTTTTCGCCCCGTCGATGTCTCCCTGCTGCAGTGCGCTGGAGAATTTCTGGGCTGCCTGAGGATCGCTTGACTGCATCTCCTGCACTGCCTTGTTCGCCATATCGGATCCCGGCATTGTTTGCGCCATGACAGGAGCTGCGGACGCCAGAAGGCACGAGGCGATCAGGAGAGGAAACATTTTTCTCATATAGCGAAGCTCCTCGGTAGGGGCTGAGAGATCAGGGACGGATCGGGAACATGATATGATGGCGAAACGAGAAGCGTGGGAAATATATCAGATTGGGGCGGGAAAATCAAATTATTTCAGGTTGTTCCGAACCGGATGCCCTCCGGTGATCGGGGCCGAAGCTCCACCGCATTGCTGCGAGGAATGCGCGCTCCAGGATTCACGGATGAGGCGCCTGCTGCTCCTCGGTCACTCGATTTTCCCGAAAGATCTCATAGATGAGGTTCTTGAACGTGTCCCCGGACCCGTTCGGCCCCCCGTTCTCGGGCTGGAAATCGGGAACGAGCTTCTTGATCTTTTCCATGATCGCTCCCGAGAATCCCGCGGGGATGGCATGGAGCAGATCTTCGATGTCCTCCAGCGGCGACTTCCAGTCCTGCTGCTCACTGCCGGCTATCTTGATCTTGTCATGGAGCGTCGCCTTGATCTCCTCGCCGGCCGTCAGGAGCTCTTCATAAAGCTTTTCGCCGGGCCGGAGACCGGTAAACGTGATCCTGATATCCTTGTCGGGTTCAAGCCCTGAAAGCCTGATCATGTCTCGGGCCAGATCGACGATCCGGACCGGCTCTCCCATATCGAGGAGAAACATCTCCCCTCCCCTCCCCATAGCGCCCGCCTGCATGATGAGCTGGACAGCCTCGGGGATGGTCATGAAATACCGGTAGATGTCCGGGTGCGTCACCGTCACAGGCCCGCCGCGCTCAATCTGGCGCCGGAACAGGGGGATCACGCTGCCCACGCTGTTCAGCACATTGCCGAACCGCACCGTCACGAACTTCGTCGTGCTCGTCTGGCCCAGGGACTGGCAGACCATCTCGGCGAGACGCTTGCTCACGCCCATGATGTTCGTGGACCGCACGGCCTTGTCCGTGGACACCATCACGAACTTCTGCACCCCGTGGACCGCCGAGAGATAGGCCGTGTTCCAGGTGCCGAGAGCGTTGTTCCGCAGTGCCTCCACGGCATTCGATTCCATAAGCGGTACGTGCTTGTATGCCGCTGCGTGGAACACCACCTGGGGACGGTACTGCGCCAGGGTCTCTTCCATGCGGGGCTTGTTCAGAATATCGCCGATCACGGGTCGCACATCGGCGCCCGGGAACAGTTCCAGCAGGTCCATCTGGATCTGGTAGAGGTTGAACTCGTTCCGCTCGAACAGCACCAGCCGTTTCGGGCCGTAGCGCAGCACCTGGCGGCAGAGCTCGGAGCCGATCGATCCGCCCGCGCCGGTGATCATTACTGTCTTGCCGAGCAGGTACGCTTCGATAGACAAGGTGTCGAGCCTCACGGGTTTGCGCTGCAGCAGGTCCTCGATCCTGAAGTCGCGCAACTCCCGGACAGTCACGCTGCCGTTCAGGATCGAGTCAATGCTCGGCAGCGTCTTTGCCTTCACGCCTGCACGGGCGCAGGTCATCATAATGCGCCGCTTCGCCGCGCCGTGCGCGTGCGGGACCGCCAGGAAAACCATTTCGACCCCCTCGGACATCGCGATCCGGGGGATCTCCCGGGTGTTGCCGAGGACGCGGCAGCCGTGGATGCACAGGTTCCTCTTCTCCCGGTTATCATCGACGAATCCCACAGGATGATACGCCAAGCGGTAATTTCCGAGGATCTCCCGCAGGATCATTTCTCCCGCCCTGCCCGCTCCCACGATGAGGACGTTCTTTGCCTCTTCTGCCCGGCCATTCATGCCGCCTGTCGAGAATCCGGTTCGGTAGAGACGATAGGCAAAACGGCTGCCGCCGATGAGGATGAGCGTAACGAACCAGTCAATGATAAAGACAGATCGGGGATAAACGCTTTCCTGGACAAGGTAGAGCAGACTGACATACACGAGCGAACTGAGCGTAACGGCGCGGATGATCGAGAGTAGATCGCGGGCGCCCACGAACCGCCACATACCCTGGTAGAGGCCGCTGAACGCGAACACCGCGAGCCGAACCAGAATAACGAAAGGTAAAATAACCAGAATGTTATAGATATGGGGGTCGATGATCAGTGTTCCGAAGCGGAGCGAGTAGGAAAGGAATATCGAACAGGCGATCAGGACAGCATCGATGAGCATTACGATCATCTGTTTCAACCGGTTGTTCATCATGAAGACCATGAGCGGCACTTCCTCTACCAAGGATTGCTTGCGAAGAACGATTTTCCCGGGTTGTTTTTGAGGGAATAATCGCTGATCAACCATGACTCTAATTTTGTTCTGAGCACGATAATACTTAACTTAATCAGTAAAGTAAAGAATTTATATAGGGTATTTTTAGGGTATCCCACATTCCCATTCGCCCAACTCCGCATAGTGAAGATATTTGCTTATACACTCACCAAAAAGGAAGGAATGATAGCAACGTATTTTAGTATGTGATGTAAAGTGGGATCGTATAGAGGATACTCGGGCACTGACCGGATGGTATAGAATCATTCACCATAGACCCGTCATTTCCTTACTGACCTAAGATGTACCTCCCTGATACTATCGATCACCCGGTTAAGGTCCTGGTCGGACATTGCTGTCCCTGACGGCAGGCAAAGCCCCCTCGTGAAAAGGTCCTCTGACACGCTTCCTCCCCTCATCGGATACCCCTTGAATACCGGCTGAAGGTGCATAGGCTTCCAAAGCGGGCGGGACTCGATGTTCTGCTCCTCCAGGGCCCGTCGCACAGCTTCGTGGCTGGCGCCAAAGAGATGGGGCGTTATCAGCATCACCGTCAGCCATCGGGTGCATTTACCGTACTCAGCCTCCGGCATGAACTCGATGCCGGGTAGACCGGACAATGCTTTATGATACTGATCGAAGATCCAGCGCTTCTTCTGCACGCGCTGGTCAAGCACCTTAAGCTGTCCCCTGCCGATGGCTGCGAGCACATTGCTCAAACGGTAGTTATACCCGATCTGCGTGTGTTCGTAGTGCGGCGCAGGGTCGCGCGCCTGCTGCGACCAGAATCGCGCCTGACTGATCAAAACCTCATCATCCGACGCCAGCATGCCGCCGCCTGATGTCGTGATGATCTTGTTCCCGTTAAAAGAATAGATTGCCGCTTGTGCGCCTGCACCTGCAGCGCGGCCTTTTTATATGTGGCTCCAAGGGCCTCGGCTGCATCGATCAGAACCGGGATATCGTATTCAGAGCAAATATCGCTGATCCTGTCATGATCCGCGCATTGCCCGTAGATATCAGCCACGATAACGGCCTTCGGCAGGCGGTTCGTTTTGCCCCGCTGAATCAGCTCTTCCATCAGCAAGTTCGGGTCCATGTTCCAGGAAAAACGGTCCGAATCGATAAAAGTCAGCTTTGCACCCTGGAACACAACGGGGCTCACACCACCTATGAACGTGAGGGATGGCGCAATGACCTCGTCGCCCGGACCAACGCCAAGGAAACGCAATGCGAGATGCAATGCCGCTGTGCCGCTGTTCAGCGCAACAGCGTGCGATATCCCGACCTTGTCGCAGAATTCCTTTTCAAAAGCGTCAACCTGCGGTCCAAGCGGTGCGATCCAATTGCTCTCAAAGGTCTCAGCAATGAACTGCTGTTCCTCTCCGCTCATATGGGGCGGTGAGAGGTAGATTCGCTGATAGCTATTTGCCATTCTTCTTGGTTCGCCTTTTCACGATTTTGACGGGAACGCCGAAGGCAGTCGTATTAGCAGGGATACTTCGATTAACAAAGCTACAAGCACCGATAACGGCATTTTCGCCGACGATCACGCCCGGCATGATCACTGAATGACTTCCGATCCTGCAATTGTTCTTCAGGATGATCGCTCCTTCCTTCCCGTCGATCGTCGATATCGAATAAATGGAGCAATGTGAACCGATCTGCACGTCGTCCTCGATAGTAACGCCGTTTTTAGCGTTTATATAGGTAAAAGCTCCAATATCGGTTCGATCACCTAAATAAAACTTCTCCTTGTGTTTCACAATCCAATGATATATTGTGGGCTTCCCGTCTATGATCGTGGGTCTTTTCCACTTAGTAAACCGGTCTGTCATATGTTTTATCCGTTTCCTTTGAATTTTTCCATCGTGGCATGCTCGTACTGAGTGATCCCTTCCCTTTTGAACACCTTTACCAGAGTCAGCCAGAGGATTTTCAGATCCAGCCAGACGGACTGGTTATCAACGTACCAGACATCCAGTTCGAACTTTTCTTCCCAGCTTATCGCGTTGCGACCGTTCACCTGTGCCCACCCCGTAATACCGGGGAGTACTTCATGGCGGCGGGCTTGTACCGCTGAGTACAGAGGAAGATATTCCATTAACAGAGGACGAGGTCCGACGAGGCTCATATCACCGATAAGCACGTTGAAAAGCTCCGGCAGCTCGTCCAGACTGGTGCTCCGGAGAAATGCGCCGAATTTCATCAGACGTTGTTCGTCGGGAAGTAAATTACCCTGCTCATCCCACGCATCAATCATAGTCCGAAATTTGAAGAGCATGAAGGGACTTCCATGCAGTCCAGGACGCTCCTGGCGAAACAAAACCGGAGAACCAATGAATAGACGGATCAGTACAACCAGCAAACCCAATACAGGGAGCATTAGTAAAAGCCCTATTCCTGTCCCAACGAAGTCAAATAGTCGTTTCCTATCCATAGTGATCATCTCATGCTGTTCCAATTGCAGCCTGTTTAATCACATCTAACAATTTGTCAGCCAACATGTTCCGGTTAAACCGGGTTTCACCTAACACTACCGCAACTGCAGCGGCTTTTCGCAGGCGGGATTCATTTTTCAAAAAGTCGCATAGCATCCGAGCAGCCTTTTCAGGATCCTCAGGAGGGACGACAATCCCCGCACCCGTTTCTTCAAGCAACTCTGCCTGCCAACCCCGGTAGTTAATCAGCACAGCCCGACCTGCTGCCAGAGCATCAAAAAATTTATTTGCAGAGTTATTCCACATTTCAGGTATGTTGACAAAGAGCGAAGTAACAAACGTACTTGCTGAAAGAAGCCCGGGCATGTCCCGTTTTGAGACAGGAGGAATAATCCAAAGATTTTTTTCCAATACCTTTTTCGCGAGTGCACGTCGCAAAATATATTCCTTCTGCCCACCGTCACCAGCAATGAGAAACCGTACGGTAGGATCAACACGTATCATGCTGTCAGCGATATCAACCAGGTAATCGACTCCATTAATTTGGCCCAACGTTCCAGCATAGGTTATCAGGGCACTCCCCTGTAAGTAAGGATGCCGTGCCAAAAAATCCTTTCCGTCCTCTTCAGGAACTCTGAACAGCTCGATATCGCAGCAGTTAGGAATAACGGTTACCTGCTTGGGCTTGTATCCTGTATGGACAATTCCATCCCTCATGCCGGGAGACAGAGCGACAATATGCGCGGAGTTTCTGTATGCCGATTTCTCGAGTAGCTTTGCCAGCCACTTCGCCACGGGATTCCGTAAGGCACCTGCAGCAATCGGCAGTTCCGGCCACAGATCCCGCACTTCAAACACCATAGGACAGTGATGAGAAATCTTCGCAGCTATGCCCGGGATGGCAATGGTTAATGGTGTGCTCGTAGCGAAAACAACATTTACGTTTTTGACATTGACAGCTTCGATGACAGCGCGCATAGCGAAGTTGACAAATGAAAGCATGCGCTTTCATAGGAAAGCTTGTTTGAATATGGGACGCAGATGACTTTAAGATCGATCCCATCCATTGAAAGATCCGTGACCCTTTTTTGAAATCTGTATCGTAACGGAAAAAAAGCACCCGAGGTTATCATCGTAACGTTATGGCCTGCCTTTACGAATCGACGTGCCATTTCGTACGAGCGGGTTCCTCCGGAACCATCAGGAGGGACAAAATATTGGTGGAGATAGAGAATATGCATATATTCTTATTCGCAGTAATCGCCACGTGAGGCCGACGAATCCGCATCACCAATAATGGAAGTTAGCTTTTCGTTAGCAGCACATCATCACGCAAAGAGCAGACATCTTCTAAGTTATATTGCATAAATAATTATTAAAACATCATGAACCACTTGAGAAATAAATTATTTCATAATTGTTGACCTTCAAATAAAAGCAGAATGGTAGCAACCGCACAGATATTATTCAATTGTTTCATCGCAATCGATTCCAAGGTTAGCATCAACTAGCGAAAAATTCTTTGTATATGTAGTCGTATGTGTTACTCAAATATTTTCCGATCATCCTATTTTTTATGAAACTGGTTGTGGAATGTTCATTATGATTCACTACTATCCTAGGATCGTACTGTACTTTAAGACTTAATCGTCTTACGGTTTCGGCAATAAATATTTCTTCTCCAAAAAGAAATGAGCCATGGTTCAAATTCCCTCCCGCATCAAAATAACTCCGATGAAATATAATAAATGAACCGTGTGGTGCATAAATATTTATTCGTAGTTCTTCTTTGGAGGTTGTTTTTTTAGGAAGACTTAAATTTGTATTTTTCCTAATTAATGATAATAATTGATAAAATAGAGATAGCGGATAGTAACGAAATATAGTTTTATAAAAAAGAATTCTGCTTTTTGCAGGTCGGTACTTCATAAAAGGATTTTGATCCGATGCTGCTTGAAGAGAATGGATTTTAGGCGCTACAATGCCATAAAAACCGGAAGGATAGAATTCAAACAATTTACTAAAAATGGCAGAATCAGGAAATACAATGTCTGTATTGGAAACGATGATCCATTCTGGCAATTTACTGGTCAACAAATATTGACTCAAGCCCCATGATGCTGCACCAAAATACCCCAGATTCTTCTCAGGATGTAGTAATTGTATTCGTGAATCTTTTGGCAGCAGAAGTTTAAGAGCATCATTTCCAGAATTGCTATTGTCTATTACTAGCAAATTTAAATTATGAGTTGACTGCAGAGACAGTATATGATCAGAAAAGTCAATAGTATCTTTGTTGTTATTATAATTTACACATATCACCAGAAGTTGCCTATTTTCCTTCACTTGACTTGTCGTCATCAACAAAATTCCCATTTGAATCATCATTAATTAATTTAGCAGTAGGTCTTGAGCAATACTGTTGAGCCCATTTGAGTATTTAAAGTATTTCAACATAACAGTTTCTCTGAGTATTGCAGGTATTCTCAGTACTTTGTTTTTAGGCAAAGTTACTCTTGTATAAATATGATTTCTTTTCTTCTGTAAAACATTAAATAAAGAAGAAGCATTGTGAAGACTATAGTAGGCCTGACAATCTAGCCTTTCTTTCAAGGTATCAAGGCGATCCAAAAGTATTTCCAGGATCATGTCGTTTCGTCTTTTTTTTGCTCGTTCTATCCTGAGAAAAAAGCCGATATTTTCTGCTCCAATTTGGTTGTTGTTGTGCTGACGATACTTGATAAGCGGTTGATTTATCACGTCTAGATATGAGACGGCACTGAGAAGATAAGAAATCCATCCATCATGAACCCAGCATTCAGGAATCGGTAAAATAAGGTTCTTGAACGACAACCGAAACGCCATTGTAGAGCCAGTAACAAAGCTACCACGCATAATCAGCAAATTGGGAGCCGCCGAAGTGACGATATTTTTTTGAATATTGGCGGTCAAGCCAAGGCTATCCCACAGGCTATATCCCATCGAGTGAAGGCTTTCATCTACAATATCAGCATTGGAAAAAACGGCAGCAACCTCAGGTCTTTTGTTTAATTTTTCTTCCAAGAATCGCAGTTTTTCTTGGGCCCATACATCATCTTGGTCTGATAAGGCAATATAATTGCCAGTGCAAAGTCCTATGGCCCTTTCAAAATTTTTCGTAACGCCTAAACGCGTATCATTGATATAAATCTTTACTGTAAAATCGACTTTCTTCGCAAATTCTTCGATAAGAGCAACTGTATTATCTGTTGAACAGTCATCGCAAATTATCAATTCATCGGGAATTCGATCTTGTTGAGCGATACTTTCAAGTTGTTCACTTATGAACTTTGCGCCATTGTAGGTGCAAAGGGCAATCGACATCATATTCATGATTATTGCTTCTCCTTCAATGCATCATTTCTTATGTTTTACATCTGCTTGCGATATAGGTCAAGAATCGAATAACCGCTCAAGTATCTCTTTAGGCCAGAATCTTTTGTTTATCGGTTATGTCTTTGTTTTTCGCTTTCAACAACCTATCAAGAATGAGCATTACAGCACCAAATATAACACCTTGAACAAAAAGAGCATGCCAATAGTAGAGTTCAAACCATCCCAAAGGCAACCCGGATACAAAAAAAGAGAAAATAATTGTTATCCATTTATTATTGAAAGTACTGGACATCCAAAATAGAATATAAATTGTGAGGCTCAGTAGTAATAGATACGCGATAGAGAAGTAACCTCCAAGAAAGAGATAAACGGTTCCAATCAAGGTGTGTACGTTCGAACCCTGACGTATGTCATTTTTCATGAGGTCAATAACAGAATAATAACTCGTTAAATTGTCAACACGAGTCCATCCAAAGAGATGACGAAGGCTATTATAAATTGGAGCGATAATTACAGTTTGTTGTTCATCTGGAACTGTAAGCCCATTTTTAAATGCGTCGCCAAATGATAGAACCCCGGAAAACAAATACGAGATGAAGTGTCTTGATAATGCTTCGTAGACATTGAGATCTGCTAACACTTCAGTACTGTTCTCCAGACCAATGTAGCCAATTAAATAAACCATCATAAATATCAAATAGAAGGCAGCGACTGTAAGCAAAATTGATTTTACTCTTATGCGAAATGTACCTGTGATCGCTCGATAAATAATACCTGCTAATATTGGTATGATAATAATACCTTTTACTTGGTTAATTAACAGCAATAACAACGATATCATAATCGTAATATTAATAATAAGTTTCTTCCTTTGTGTTGTTCCAATCAAATAGGAAACCAAAAAGATTGAAAATGCGCGTGTCCAGCCCTGCAAACCTTCCGAAAAATCCCGCTGGAATTCTTCTGTTGATATGTAAAGTAGCCCCTCCCGATTTATTATACTCGTTAAGCCGTAAATATTAATAGAGGCTGTTAGCAAGGCGAGAGCAACAGGCGTATGCTCTTTTGAATCAAAACCGTTCAGTTTGGCCTTCATTAGACCTTCGGCTATCGTAGTACCGGTTGCCATTTTTACTAGTAAACTCCCCTGCCAAAATATGAACAAGCCGATTATCCATACAAGTATAGACTCAGTGTACAGTGGAATAAAGCCCAGCGTAGGCGCGAAGAAGAATGCCATGAAGACTACAATGCAGTAAGGAATTGATAAAAGATTTACCGGAGTAAACCATGAAGAGTAGAATTTGTACTCCGCTACGGTTATAAAGATAACTTCAAACAACAATATTAATAGTATTAACCAGCTCATAGTGTTCTTTGTATGGCGAATGTCAGAATAATGGGGATTTGCAAAGTTTTAAGCCAAATCAGTTATTGATTATATTAATCGCGGATTCTATCTCGAAGTGCAACGGCTTGAGGCCGCGACCTCCGTTGGCGTTCTGTAGCCGAGGCATTTCCTCGGTCGGCTGTTTAGCAGATATTCAATCCGGGCTATTTGCTCGGATGTGATTGTACGGAAGTCGGTTCCCTTTGGCAAGTACCAGCGAATGAGGCCATTAGCGTTCTCATTCGTGCCCCGCTCCCAGGACGCATAGGGCCGAGCAAAGTAGCATCTGATTCCCAGTCTGGCCGAGAGCGCCTCGTGTTTGGCATTCTCGGTCCCGTTGTCCAGCGTGAGGGTCTGGCGCCCTTTGGCCGGAAGCTTCTTGAGCCGATCGATGACTACCTGATTCGTCTCGTCAGCGCCCTTTCTGGACAGCTTGGTGATGAGGACAAGGCGACTCTTACGTTCGACCAGGGTGTTGAGTGCTGCTTTACTCTTTCGGGAGATGAGGCTGTCTCCCTCCCAGTGACCGTACTGGCGACGGCTCTCTACGGACTTCGGTCGGGTATCAATCGGAATCCTATTGGGAATCGTGGTTTTTCTCACTTTTCTGCCGATGCTCTTGTTCTTCCGCTTTTTGTGGGCTCGGCGCAGCAACTGGATCATCTCCAGACGATCTGGATTCTGGGGATGATAGATGTACTGATAGATGGCCTCGTGGTTGATGGATTCTCCCGGATGGTCAAGCCGGATCCTCCCAGAGATCTGCTCCGGGGACCATCCCTTAGCGAGGCCGGCCTTTACATACTGCCGGATAAGGTCGTTTTTCAGACGCTCGTGCTTATTGGCCTCCGTCTTTCGCTCGCAGGCCCGAGCGTGTGCCCGACAGGGAACATAACGTCGCCGCTCCGGTGGAGAGTTGCGGTTGAGCTCCCGCGAGATAGTGCTTTTGTCTCGGCCCACAGCTTTTGCAATATCGCCGAGGCTGGAACCTCCTGAGAGCAAGTTGGCGATGATCTCTCTTTCCTCTTGGCTCAGGTGCTTATAGGGTTTTGGCATAGACACTTAGAGTAGCATGGCTACCCCAAGTGTTGCACTTCGCTATAGAACTCGCGAATGTTTAGTAAAACGCCATTAGATGATTACTGCGAAACAAAGTCACTATTCCAAGTAATAGAATCAAGTATTATATATTCACCAGGCATACTCGAGGGTACAGGATCAAAACGGATACCCGTAATAAGACCTTTATAATTCGGGGAAGAAGTCATATTTATCTTGTAGATCCGTGTCTGTCCGTCCGGCACAATGTTAAAATTAATTTTTTTGGACTCTGAGAACTTAAAAATTGGATCGCCATAATTCGTAAAATATATTGCGGCCTGATTCATCTTACTGCGAATAGCTGCACGAATATAAAGTGTCGGAATATCGTCGGCTTGCCATAAACTGGGCGGTCCTATGAGCTGTGGATCATTTCTATCTAATATGATGGTGATAGGACCTTTTGTGGGCACCCCATTATCTCGGCAATTATTATAAAACCAATGCTGACGATCAGGCCCAAAAAGATAATTCGGTTTTGAATCAATCTGGTTAGCATATGCAACCTGTCGTATTTCTTCCAGGGAGCCAAGTATCAGTTGGTATTGGTATTCATACACGATATTATTATCGATGATTTCCCTATAAAGAGGTCCAATGTAGCCTGTCGAATCGTCCAAAGGACCGCCAACGTTAGGCTTCCCATGAAATCCACCTGCAAAATAATATACCCCCTGGTTATAAACACCTAACCCCCAGCCCTTATCATTAACCAATGCGGCCCAGTTTTCTGACGCAAACCAAGTCTTCCATGCAGGTGGTTTGGAGTCAATGATCTGAATTGAAGGTGCATTTGTAAAAGGAGCCGGTCCCGTATAGGTAAACAGTCGATACAACTTACCTATGGTGTATACCGCAGGTAATTCCTGGTTAAATGCCGGGTACTGTTTTTTATCTGATCGATGATTAGTCAGCCGATTTCTAATCCGTGCCGTATAGTTCTGCAATTCAATCCATGTTTCAAAAGTACATTCACAGGGGACATTGTTTAATGCCCATTGCATGGGACGTTCTTTTACATATAATACCTTACCATCATTCCGATATTCCAGTACGGTAGCCCTATTGCCGTAAGTATCTCCGCAGCCAACCGGATTCCAAGGCCAGTTCCGATAGCCGGGGTTAGGAGTTCCAAACGGACGGGGGCCTGAATAATAGGACTGTTGTATCACTCTTCCTTTATCATGGCTATTGATAACATTTTCACCACTTTTTAAATCTGCGAAATAAGTAATGGTGCCGCCCAAATCAAGATCGATACCAATCTTAACTACTCCGTTGTCGAGAAAACTCATTTGGTTGCTGTCAGCATCTACTTTGTCCACTGTACCGCCTATAAACATGCACAGCGTGAAAACGAATGCAATATGTAGGAAAGTGTAACTTCGCATTTTACGTTATTCCTCCATATTGTAATTTCTCATCGCAATCACATTGCAGTATATGCTGGAAATGCAGGTTGCAAAAAAAGAACTCTTTGGTTTTTTGGGGATATTAGGCTCACCCCTTGTATATATTAGCGCCGTGGTAATATTGGGTTTGCGTGCGCTGCTTTTAGTCCGGCCACATTCAACTCTGAAGTGCAACAAGTGAGCGAGCAACTTCCAACGGTGTTTTGAAGCCTAGGCACTTTCTGGGTCGGTTGTTGATGAGCTTCTCGATTTTCTTTATTTGCTCTTTGTCAATCTTACTGAAGTCAGTACCCTTTGGCAAGTAGCGTCGGATGAGGCCGTTGATCTGCTCATTCGATCCTCGTTGCCATGCCGCATAGGGATGGGCAAAGTAGCATTTGATGCCAAGCGTAGCTGACAACTCCTCGTGCCTGGCATTCTCAGTGCCGTTGTCCATGGTAAGCGTCCGTTTTGCCTCCACGGGCAACTTCTTGAGCGCTCGAGCGACCGCCTTATTGGTTTCGGCAGCGGTCTTGCGTTCCAGCTTGGAAAGCCGGAGGATCCGGGTCTTGCGCTCGATTATGCTGTGCAAGGCAGACTTACTCTTGCGGGAGACCAGCGTATCGCTTTCCCAATGGCCAAATTGCTTTCGCTGATCGACCGACTTTGGCCTGGCATCAATGGAAACCCTATTGGGAATCTTGGTTTTTCGTACTTTTCTCCCTTTTCCCTTGATGCGCCGTTTCCGGTAGGCGCGACAGAGCTGGGAGATGAGGTGCTCTCGATCTGGGGTATCCCGGTGATAGATAAACTGGTAGATCGCCTCAGGGCTGATCGACAGGCCGGGAATCTCTTCCTTGAGACGACCAGCAATGATCTCCGGGGACCAGTTGATCTTAAGCTTTCGCCGGACGTACTGCTGAATCTTTTTGCTCTTGAGCAGCGGCCTATCATGACGGGCTGTCAGTTTCCTCTGATCTGATCGTTTCTGTGCCCGGCAGGGCGTGTAACAGCTATACTCCGGGGAAGCGTTACGTATAAGCTCCCGTGAGATCGTGCCCTTATCCCGGCTGAGTACCCGGGCAATCTCGGAAGGGCCTTTGCCCTCCCAATGCATTGATGCTATGAGCTCACGCTCTGTTTCGGTAAGATGAACATAGGTTTTTGACATGGCCACTTAGGATAGCAGATTCCTTCCTGCTTACCCAAGTGTTGCACTTCACAATTGAACTTGCGCCGTTATTATTCACGTTGTACTCACCGTTCCCTGCGTATTCTTGAATAGATAAACACCACTTTTCTGAACTATGATAATCATCAATACCATCTCCAATATTTCGGCAGACAAAGACGCTGTTGCGGTGCCGAATTCACCATAAAACGGTACGGTCAAAAAAGAATATGTTACTGCAAAGAACCCAGTGGCGATCATGATCTTCATAAAGTGGCTTTGCATATTGATATTGAGCATAATCTGCGTTCCAAGAATGTTGACCACGAAGATTGTAAACGGGAGTATGGCAAGGATCCTGATCAAGACGGTAATAGTATGATTATGTCCGCCGGTCACTAAATATGTCAATACATCAGCTCCGAAATACAGCAGCAAACTGATTGTAAAAAAAGCAGCGCCTCCAAGGAATAATATCTTCCTCAACAGATGAAGTGTCCGCTCCCGCGACGTGACGAACATCGAACTTATCCTGGGATAGAGAGCCGTACTGAGCGGTGCGATTAGACTGACGAAGGCCCGGACTGTCTTGTCTGCAATGGCAAAATACCCTACCTGCTGATTCGACGCAAACAGACCCAGGATAAATGTATTGCTGGTACTGAACAGCGTTATGGATATCTGCGAGATGAAAACTTGCCAGCCTTCGGCGAGAGACGATCTTATCTCGTCAAAGGACGGCGCTTTCAGAATAATCGGAAATGCAGACTGTGCAACGAGCAAGCCGATAATACCGGACAAGAGTAAACCTGCGGACTGTAGCCCTGCGGCTAATAGATAATCAGACTGCTTGTGCACAAATACAAATATAAGCGCCAAGGTTATCGTCCGTGCAAGGATTGTGAGCGCGGTAATGTATTTCATTTTTTCCAGCCCCTGAAAGAACCAGACAGGAAAAAGCGCATTACCCGGCACGCTAATGAACGTGATGAAGTAGATGGTCCAATCAGCCCTGAACTTCGGCACACTAAAGACGATTCCTGCTAGGACCAGCGCGCTTAGCATGACGAGTGCCAATCGGGCAGCCATGACTGACCAGAATATGTTAGATATTTTATCGCGGCTTGACCGGTTGATGGAAATTTGTCGTGTCGCTGTAAGATTAAATCCGTAATCGGTAATTAAAATAAAATATTGTACAAATGCCTGCGCGAATGCAAGCAGCCCAAATCGCTCGGCACCAAGCACGCGTACCAGATATGGGAACGTAATGAGGGGGAATACGTACTTTGATATTTGTAGAATTGACAAAGAGATGATATTTGTAAAAATCTCCTTACCGGAATCACTCTTGAATTTTGCCAATATTTGATTTATAAATTGCTTCATCTATTGTTAATATTGTTTCAATATTAAAAACGGTATTTGACCGGATGGACCTAAGCGTCACCAATGATGTTTTCACGTTTCCGCATTTCTTAACGGTGTATTTCCTCTTTATTCAATTCACTGCGTGTTTTTTATATAGCCTTGGTAGCAGTTCAATTGCCTTACCGTATTCAGGATCTATATGGGCATGACTTTTATCATAATTATCTAATACTTTTCTCATTTTCTAACGTCTTTTTTGTACATGATTTCTGTATAGAACAAAATCAGCTCAACATCTTCCGCATGCCTGTCCATCACGCGAATAACACCTTCAAGATAATGCCTTTTTGTACCATTCCAATGCTTGATCCAGTCCACGTTCAACGGTATGGCTCGGAATATATCCGAGCAGATCACGGGCCTTACTGACATCTGCCTGGGAATGTTTTACATCTCCCGCACGGAAATCCCGGTAGACCGGCTTGCAGTTTTTTAGATGTGAGAAGTCTTTCTCAAGTCGAACTCGCAGCATCTCAAATAGTTGATTCAGGTCGGTCTTTGCGTTTACTGCAGTATTAAAGACCTGATTCACCGCTTCTTTATTGGAAGTCATCGCAGCCAATAAATTCATCTGCACCACATTCGCTATATAGCAGAAATCCCGGCTGGTCTCACCGGTGCCATTGATGTACACAGGCTCCCCTTTGATCATGGCAGCGATCCATTTCGGGATCACTGCTGCATACGCGCCTTCCGGATCCTGGCGCGGACCGAAAACATTAAAATAGCGCAGGCCGATTCCTTCCAATCCGTAACAACGGGCGAACACATCGGCGTACAGTTCGTTCACATATTTGGTAACAGCGTAGGGGGAAAGAGGTTTGCCTATCTTATCTTCGACCTTCGGGAGGCCGGGATGGTCGCCATAGGTGGAGCTGCTGGCAGCGTATACGATGCGATTCACCTTGTTGTCACGTGCGGCCGTCAACACATTAAGCGTGCCGGTTATGTTATTTTCATTGGTAAGGATCGGGTCCTCAAGTGACCTCGGCACTGAACCAATGGCTGCTTCGTGCAGCACGTAATCAGCATCTTTGCAGGCCTTTTGACAGTCATCGAGGTTACGAATGTCACCCTTCATAAAGCTGAATCTTGACCATTGTATATCACTTACGAGCGATTTTACTTCATGCAGGTTTTGTTCATGGCCCGTCGAGAAATTATCCAGCCCGACAACGGTCTGATCGAGCCTGAGCAGGTGTTCAAGCAGGTTGGAGCCGATGAAGCCTGCGACGCCCGTTATGGCCCAGGTCGCAGGTGCTTCCCTTAATCGTTTTTTTATCTCGTCGTATCGTTCTGTCATGATCTTCGGGTCCGCCTTACGTTATATGCAGTTTTCGTAACTATTTGGTCAGATACCAAGGAGTCTCCCCGCAAAGCCGCAGAGCAATCAGAGAAGTTCAACAGCAGGGGAAGCCTTCTTGTCTCAACAGCAGCCAGTTCCCCGCATCGCTCGGGGTAGCACTGTGAGATGCGTTGCGAGGTGATCAAGCTTGATTCAGCCTGTACACGAGACCCGCTTTCCTTTGCGGCTTTGCGCGAAACGGTTCTGTATCGGGCGTTGTCGTCCCTCCGTATATGCCTGTTCTCCGTCAAGCCTTATGGATCTTGCTGCTGTTGATATTTTTTCGTCCAAATGCATTTCTCGTGTCCAGGATGCATTGGGCATGTTCTTCGATAAAGGGATAATCATAGGCTGAATGGTCGGTCAGCAGCAGCACCGCATCCATCTGCCGCAAAAGCCCTTCCGTAAGCTCAACGGACCTCATGTCAATGTCGGGATAGTGGCGGTGTCCCCGGCAGAGGGGAACATGCATATCATGGTACTGGACCTCTGCCCCGCTGCTTTTTAGCAGCTGAACGATCTTCAATGAGGGTGATTCCCTCTGGTCGTCTATGTCTCTTTTATATGCCATGCCCAGGATAAGCACTTTTGAACCATTCAGCGTCGTTCCCTTCCTGTTCAGGACCGAGGTGAGTCTTTCAACAACATAATAAGGCATGCCGGTATTGATCTCGCCCGCCAACTCGATGAACCGCGTGGCAAAATCAAATTCCCTTGCCTTCCACGTTAGATAGAACGGATCGATCGGGATGCAGTGCCCGCCGAGCCCCGGTCCAGGATAGAACGCCTGGAAGCCGAAAGGTTTTGTCTTGGCTGCTTCTATAACTTCCCATATGTCAATGCCCATCTTGTCGAAAAGCATCTTGAGTTCATTCACGAGCGCGATATTGACTGACCGGTAAATGTTTTCAAGAAGCTTTGCAGCCTCGGCTACTTTGGTCGATGAAACCGGTATGGTCTTTTCCACGATCGTGTCATAGAGCGCAACAGCCGCGGCAAGACATTGTTCCGTATATCCTCCAACGACCTTTGGGATTGTGCTGGTTGAAAATTCCTTGTTGTTCGGGTCTTCTCTTTCAGGGGAAAACGCAAGATGAAAATCCACCCCGGCTTTGAGGCCGGTGTCCTCTAATATTTTTCTCATATCCTCATCAGTAGTGCCAGGATAGGTTGTTGATTCGAGGGAGATAAGCTGGCCTTTTCGGAGGTTCTTCGCGATCGTACGCGCTGTATTGAAAACATGCGACATGTCCGGCTCCCGGTATTTGTTGAGCGGCGTTGGAACGCATATGATGATGCAGTCCATATTCGCTAACAAGGAAAAGTCAGTCGTGGGCGTGAAAAGAGAGGCATGAACCGTAAAATGGAATGAAGGGATATGCTTTATGTAGCTCTTGCCTTTTTTAAGCGCGTCGACCTTCTTCGAATCTATATCAAATCCGGTAACAGTAAAGCCGGCCTTGCAGAACTCGATAACCAGCGGCAGGCCGACATAACCCAGCCCGATAACGCCGATTTTCGCCTTCTTTGATTTAATTTTATTCAGCAACATGGTACCCCCGGTGAGTCAGACGGCATAATTCAGTCCTGCCACGCACACTCAGCGCACCTCAGGCCCTTACGGGCTGTTGCTCAAATCATATGGATAAAAGCAATCGGCAACGCACTATTGCTGCGACGTACATCACGACATCAAGAGCCAACAGCGATGATGGGAGTGCAGCAACCAATGTAAATCAGCATGCGCTGCGCTTCGTTCCACCAGATGGGCCTTGCGGAAAGCAGGCCGGTCCGGATGACGCCCTCTGCTTCGAGCCGTTTGAGGACCCGGCAGGCTTGATCTTCCTTTTCGATGTCAAGAGAGGCCGAGGCGACAGCGGGACCGGCTGCGAACTATGCAATGATCGTGACAGTAATGACAGCTCTCGTCAGCAATGAAAGGTCCCTTTGAATGAGAATATCCAATGGGCCAGAATCGTACCAATAAATCTGGTTGCCGTCAAGGCATATTGAAGCTCCCTACAGCAAGCTGCAGGGAATCTTCGATCCTCAAGGTAATTATTTTATTCTAATCGCTCGCGAACCCCGCAGCAAGCTACCGGGAATGCGATCGCTCCTGGATTCACCGCCGCATGCTTTAACCCCTTGTATTGTCAGGTTTAGATCTTAGCTCGTAGGTCATGGTTTTAGCTCTTAGTTCTGAGTCATTAGTTCGAAGAGAAGCGATTGATCGGGCACCAAAGTTCCGATAAAAAAGACTGTTTTCTGACTAAAAACTGAGCACTCAAAACCTATGACTCAATACTGTTTTCTCATCCTCACCAGCCGGTCTGCAAGGGCATCGAAATCCTCCTGGTCGTATCGCACCTGTCCGAGCACCGGCACTCCTGATAAATGCTCTATGACCGCGGGGTTTGTCCTTTCCGCCGGGCCCTGCCGTCCATCAGTGCTGTGATTGAATATGGTCCCGGCGATAGGGACCCTGCGTGCGCGCAGTGCCATGATGGTCAGAAGCGTGTGATTGATCGTGCCGAGACCGGGACGGGCGATGATGAGGACCGGCAGACGCAGCTCGGCTGCAAGGTCGAGATAACTCGTTCGGAAAGTCAGCGGGACCATGATGCCGCCCGCGCCTTCGACGATCAGGAACTCATGCTTCTTCGTGAGCGCGCGAAAGGCCTCTTTGACCTTCCTGGTCTCTATCGTTCTCCCCTCTTGCTGTGAGGCGACCATCGGCGCCAGAGGCGCCCGAAACCGGTAAGGATTCACGAGATCAAGCGGGTCCGCCGCTTCGGCGCTTCGCATCAGTGTCATTGCATCCGCAGGGATCAATTTTCCGTCACGGCTTCTGCAGCCTGTCTCAGCGGGCTTCATCACGCCGACGCCGATGCCCCGCGCACGGAGCGCGCAGGCAATGCCGGCAGCCACAAAGGTCTTGCCCACGCCGGTGTCAGTTCCGGTTATGAAGATGCCCTTGATCATTGCACCCCCCCCCACAATGCTAAGGGTATAGCGTGCACGTTACGATAATCTCTATGCTCCACGTCCCCTGCTCGTTCCTTCACAACACCCTGCTGTCCAGATTGAACACCTGTCCTGAGACATGCTTCATCAGCGATACATGGAGGATGAAGGCTGCCACCTCGGCAGCGTTCGACGTCCTTCCGAGGGCGTTCTCCGCGATCACGTGCGCGAGAACGCTTTCCGGCGCAGCTGCCCCCATGTCCGTGGGAAGGTATCCCGGCAGGACGCAGTTGACCTGGATGTTGGACCTGCCGAGCTCTTGTGCTGCCGTCTTTGTCAGACCGATGAGCCCTGCCTTCGATGCGGCATAGTTCGCCTGGCCTTCCCGCCCCCTGACCCCTGCGATCGAGGCAATCGAGATGATATGGCCTGAACGCTGATCCATCATGGCCCGGGACACGGCGCGCATGCACAGGAACGGACCCTTCAGGTTCGTGTCCATGACGCTGTCCCAGCTCGCTTCATCCATTCTCACTGCGAGAGCGTCCCGGTTCACGCCCGCGTTGTTCACCAGAACGTCGACGGAACCCCAGCGCCGAAGCGCCACACCAACCATCGAATCGATATCATCAGGCAGCCTCACATCAGCGCGAACAGCGATTGCATCTCCTCCTCGCCTTTGAATATCTTCAGCAACGGTCCGGGCGTCCCCTTCTTGATCCCGGTAATTGACCACGACGCGGCATCCGGTTGTGCCAAACTGCAAGGCGATCTCCCGGCCAAGGCCGCG
Source organism: Nitrospirota bacterium (assembly GCA_963840455.1). Taxonomy (GTDB): domain Bacteria; phylum Nitrospirota; class UBA9217; order UBA9217; family UBA9217; genus JAAXXJ01. The sequence continues at coordinate 475,548 of CAWIYV010000007.1, forward strand.
GGATGCGCCTGTCACGATGACGACGCGTTTCAGCATTATGCGCTTTCTCCCAGCATTCCCTGGTGCTTCAGCATGCCGAAGACTGCGAGGGCTTTATCGACGTCCTGATCGGAATGTGTTGCCATGACCGTTGTCCTGATGCGCGAGCTCCCGTCGGGCACCGAGGGCGGCCTAATGGCCGTGGCAATTACACCGGCTGCGAAAAGCTCTCCTGCCGCCGCGAGCGTTTTTTCAGCGCTTCCCAGGATGACCGGGATGATGGGTGTTGCGGAAGCGCCCAAGCTGATGCCCTTTGAAGCAAGTCCATTGGCCAGACGTTCCCGGTTCTGCCATAGTCGGTCCCGCCTCCACGGTTCGTGATCCACGATGTCGAGCGCCGCGATCGATGCAGCGCAGACAGCCGGCGGCAGCGAGGTGCTGAATATGTAGCTTCTGCTGGAATTCAACAAGTAGGCGATCAGTCCGCGGTCGCCCGCCACGTAGGCGCCGTAGGAGCCGAGGGCCTTGCCCAAGGTACCCATCTGGATCTGCACCCTGCCCTCCAGACCGAAATGCTCGACCGTCCCCCGTCCCCGCTTCCCCAGAACGCCCGTCCCATGCGCGTCGTCGACCATGAGCATGGCATCGTATCGCTCTGCGAGCAGCGCCAGGTCAGGGAGCGGCGCGATGTCACCGTCCATGCTGAAAACGCCGTCGGTGACGATCAGCTTTCTGCGGCAGGCTGCATGTTCTTTCAGGAGAGACTCCAAATGGTCAGGGTCACGGTGCCGGTAGACAACGGTCCTCGCCCTGCTCAGGCGGCATCCGTCGATGATGCTGGCGTGGTTCAGCTCATCGCTCAGGATGACATCACGCTCACCGGCGATGGCCGGGATGGCCCCGGTGTTCGCGGCATACCCGGAATTGAACAGGATCGCGGCTTCGGTGCCTTTGAATCCCGCGATCCGTTGTTCCAGTCCTTCGTGGAGGTCCATGTTCCCCGAAATGAGACGTGACGCGCCGGACCCCGCACCGTAGCGTTCCAGGGCATCGTGGGCAGCCTGAGCGAGCGCCGGATGTTCGGCAAGACCAAGGTAATTGTTCGAGCACAGCAGGAGGACCTCTTTACCGCTCATGACGACGCGGGGGCCCTGGCAAGAACTGATGCGTACGAGGCTACGCAGCAGGTGACGGTGTTCTTTATCATGCAGTTCCCGTTCGAACATGGTGCTTATCCGCTCCGACCCGGCAGCCCATCCCCTGCGCGGCAGGTCCCGATCTCCGTGATGAGGACCGGAGTCTCCTGCAGATATGCCATGAGGGCGTTCCTGTCAAGATCGCCATGCGTAACGAAGAACGCCCGTCCTCCGAAACCGTTCCCGGCCTGCTTCAGGTGCGGGAACCTGACATACCCTTTTGTCCGATCTGCCACGTAGCCGGCTGTATAGTCCGGTTCATCGGACCAGCAGAGCTCTGCAACAATGCCTGGAGCGTAAGAGACCTTTGTGGCAAGTGCAAGCGCCTCCTTCGTCCGGAAGTGAGTCAGCCCGAGGGCTGACAGCTCCCGGTCGATCCGCTTGGACGCCCCGTCGCTCCAGTCGAACCGGGAGACCCGAACGCCGCGCGATCGGTCCGGCTCGAACCGCTCACCGGTCTCCGCATCAATGAGCATCGCACCCCGCATGTTTCCGCCATCAGGGGAAGCTCCCTGTTCGAGTGCACGGAATGCGGCCAGGACAGCCGAAGAAGAGACACCGGAGGCTTCAAGGACGCGTGCTGCGTTCTCCCGGCAGGCGGTAATGCTGTGCATATCCAGCGAGACGAGGTCGAGGGAGGGGACGGAACGGACCGGAATATCGCCGAGAGCGTCAATAGTTACTACGATCTGATCAGGAGCGAGCTGCTTTGACAAGGCGCGATCGACCAGTTCCTTCATGGTCAGGTCGATGCGGTCGCGCGGGACGAGCCGTTCAGCGCCGGACAGGTGAGACTGGCCTGTCGAGGCGCGCATGCGGACGCTGTAAAGAAGAGTCTCATAGCTCATAGCTTGTGGCTCATAGCTCTCCGCGATCTAACCGTCATTCCGGATCCTAAACCCCATATCGGCGATCATCCGCAGGTCGTCGCGCGGGTCCAGACCGGTCCGGGTGAGGTAGTTGCCGATCATGAAGCCGTCGGCGCCTGCGAGGAAGATGAGGGGGTGGAGAACGCCGAGCGCGCTTCCCCTGCCCCCGCAGACCCGGATCTCCTTCTTCGGCAGGATGAGCCGGAACAGGGCGATGGCATGGAGCGCAGCCAGCGGCATGATAGGCGTCAGGCCCGCAAAAGGCGTTCCCGGCACGGGCATGAGGAAGTTGACCGGGACCGAGTCCACATCCAGCTCACGCAGGGTGAATGCCATGCTGATGCGGTCCTGCATGGTCTCGCCCATGCCGAGGATCCCGCCGCTGCAGGCTGAGAGGCCCAGAGTTCGTGCATTGGCAAGCAGCTCGATCCGCTCGTCGAAGGTGTGGGTCGAGCAGACCTCCGGGAAGTATTCCCGCGATGTCTCGATGTTGTGGTGGTACCGGTCGAGGCCAGCGTCCTTGAGGTACTGGAGCTGGCGGCAGCTCAGCGTCCCGAGCGTGGCGCAGGGAGAAAGGCCGGCATCCCGGACCCGCTCCACGCCCTTCGCGATGCTCCTGAGGTCCGCAGCGTCATCGATGCCGCGACCGCTCGTGACGATGCAAAATCTTCTAGCACCATTGTCTTGCGCTTCGAGCGCCGCCGCGGCCATGCGGTCCACATCGATGAGCGGATAGACCGGCGCGTCGGTGTCGTAATGCGACGACTGGGCGCAGTAGCGGCAGTCCTCGCTGCAGGCGCCAGACTTGGCGTTGACGATCGAGCAGATGTCGACGGCATTCCCGCGAAAATGCTCCCGTACCCGGTTCGCAGCGGAGAAAAGGTCGATGAGGTCGGCGTTCCCGGCAGAGGCGAGCACAAGCGCCGTTGCACGGTCGACGGCACCTCCTGCGAGGACCTTGTCAGCGCTGCTCTGGATCGTGTCGCGGATCGTTCTGTTCATAGGTTACTGTTATACCTGATGCGGCGTTGAATGTCAACCCGTGCTCTTAGAGACAGTTGACAATGGAGTACCGCGTTTCTTCAGGGGGAGATTGGACGGGATCAACAGCGGGTGCACGCGGTCAGCTGAGCGAGGCGATGCTGCTCTTGACCTGCTCTTCCATGAGGGCGCGGATGGACCGGAGGGATGCCTCGTCAACGGCTTCGAAGCGCATGACCAGCACGGGTTGGGTATTGGAGGCCCGGATCAGGCCCCAGCCCTTTTGAAAGACCGCGCGCACGCCGTCAACAATGATGACCTCGCGGACCGGGAGTGACATACCTTCGGGATGTGAATACAGGTCCCTGATCTTTTCGACGACCTTGAACTTGAGGTTGTCCGGACAGTCAAAGCGGATCTCAGGGGTGTTAAAGGTCTTCGGAAGGTCCGCGATCAGTGAGCTGAGGTCGATCGCTCTTTGCTCATACATGACAGGTGATGGCGATGAACGATGAGCAGCTTTTGCTGATGCTCTGATCTTCTTCAGGATCTCAACGACCCTGCAGGCAGCGTAGATGGCGTCGTCGTAGCCGAAGTACCGGTCAGCGAAGAAGATGTGGCCGCTCATCTCTCCTGCCAGGACCGCGCCGGTTTCCTTCATCTTGGCCTTGATGAGCGAGTGGCCGGTCTTCCACATGATCGCGTTGCCGCCGTGGGTGCGGATGTCGTCGTACATGGTCTGGGAGCATTTCACCTCGGATACGAACGTGGCTCCCGGCCGTTCGCGCAGGATGTCGCGCGAGAACAGGACCATGAGCTGGTCACCCCAGAGCACGGCCCCTTTCTCATCGACCACACCGATCCGGTCGGAGTCGCCGTCAAAGGCGATCCCCAAATCAGCCCCCGAGCTCTTCACCCTGCTGATAAGGGTTTCGAGGTTCTTCGGGATCGTGGGATCCGGGTGGTGGTTCGGGAACCGGCCATCCGGCTCCGAGTACAGTTCGATCACCTCGCAACCCATGGAGCGGATGACTTCCGGCGCTATCAGCCCGGCGGTGCCGTTCCCGCTGTCGAGCACGACCTTGAGCGGAACATTGAGGAACTCGCGGAAGAGGCCCTTCAGGTGGCTCGTATAATCCGGAATGATGGGATGATCTGTTATCGTGCCCTTCCCGCCGGACCTGCTGTCCTTCGACCCGGCCAGGGACGCCATGATCCTTCCTACTTTCTGGATCTCTTCGCCGTAGATCGTGTCCTTGCCGACGCAGAGCTTGAATCCGTTGAACTCTGACGGGTTGTGGCTTCCGGTGATCATGATGCCGGCGCCGGGATTCAGATGGTGAAGCGAAAAATAGAGAGCGGGCGTTGGACAGAGGCCTATGTCGATGACATTGAGGCCCGATGCGGTCACACCGCGGCCAAGGGCGTCCCGGAGCCGGGGCGAACTGAGGCGGGCGTCGTAGCCGATGGTCACGGTCGTGACGCCCGACGGTCTGAGATAGTCGGCAAAAGCCTTGCCGAGCAGCTCGATAACGGGATCAACAAGGTCGCGGTCGGCGATGCCCCGGATATCGTACTCGCGGAAGATCTCCTTATTGAACGCGGTCGTCATTTCGGGAGCTCCGGCAAAGGGGATTTGGCTTTCTCGTGGCGCTTGTAGTCATCGTCAAAACGGACGATGTCGTCTTCCTCGAGATATTCACCGTTCTGCACTTCGATGATCTGGAGGGGCACCTTGCCGGGATTCTCAAGGCGGTGCTTCGTCGACATGGGGATATAGGTGCTCTCATTCGTGTGCACATCGTATTCTTTATCGCCATTCGTCACCCGCGCTGTCCCGGAGACGACGACCCAGTGCTCGCTGCGATGATGGTGGAGCTGATGGGAAAGCTTCGCGCCGGGGATTACAACAATGCGCTTGATCTTATAGCGGTCACCTTCCTCCAGGATGGTATAGTTGCCCCACGGCCGATGGACCGTGCGGTGGGTGAGACGCTCTTCCGCTTTGCGTTTCTTCAATTCATCGACGACCTTTTTGACGTCCTGAGCCCGATCGCGGCTGCAGACCAGCGTAGCGTCGGGTGTGTCCACAACGATGGTATCCTTGAGTCCGATTGTGGCGACCAGCCGTTTATCCGCATAGATCACCGAGTCGGTGCTGTCAATGTCGATAACGTTGCCGGCGATGATATTCCCGGAAGCGTCCTTATCCGTCACTTCTTCCAGGGCGGTCCAGCTGCCTACGTCCGACCAGCCGATGTCCGCGGGCACGACCGCAGCGCGGTCCGTCTTTTCCATGATGCCGTAGTCGATGGATACGGGCTGCAGCTGCGCGAACATGCTGCGGACCGCTTCGGTCTCCGTACCGCTGCCGATGCTCTTTCGGACCTGTTCCAGTCCCTCGTGCAGGGAGGGCATATGCCGTTCGATCTCCTTGAGGAACGTGCGTACCTTCCAGACGAACATGCCGCTGTTCCAGTAATACTGACCGCTTTGAAGATAGCCCTGTGCGGTCTTCAGATCGGGCTTTTCGACGAACCGCTCGACCCGGGAAACGCCGTTGAGACTGGCTTCCGGGCATGGCTCGCCGGCCTTGATGTATCCGTAGCCGGTTTCGGGTCGGTTCGGTTTGATGCCCAGCGTTACAAGGTAGTCGCGCTCAGCGGCCTTCGCTGCGGTCGTGATGCAGGTCCGAAAGGCCTCGACGTTCCTGATCGCGTGGTCCGCCGAGAGGACGACCATTATTCCGTCCGGGTCGATCCGGTTCAGATGCAGGGCGGAAAGCGCGAGAGCAGGAGCGGTGTTCTTTGCCTCCGGCTCGAGAATAAAGTTACGCTCCCAGGAGCCGCCGAAGCGGGACGTGAGCTGCGTTCCGATGTCGACGGCAAGACCCTGGTTCGTGACGATGAAGACATGCTCACGCTTCACCAGCGGGAGTACCCGGTCGACGGTGAGCTGGATAAGGGTGTCATCGCTCCCGATCTTCAGGAGCTGCTTGGGCATCTTCTCGCGGGACAGCGGCCAGAAACGCGTTCCCGAACCGCCCGCCATGATCACTGCATACATAAAAACCTCCTGACGCATAAGCTAAGAGCTCATGGCTCATCGTTCATAGGAATAAGACTAAAATAGATAGTTTTTCGTTGGCTGATCATCGGCTATGAGCTATCAGCCATGAACTATGTACTGCTTTTGTTCCCATTCCCATGCCGTGCGAATGATGTACTCCAGGTCGTCGTGGCGCGGCTGCCAGTGCAGCATCTTTCGCAGTTTCGAGCTTTCAGCGACCAGCACCGGGGGATCCCCGGGACGGCGCACAGCGTTCCGGACCGGGAAGTCCTTCCCCGTCACCTTTTTTGCGGTTTCAACGACTTCCCTGACGGAATATCCGTGGCCGTATCCGCAGTTCATGACCTCGCTCCGGCCGCCTTCAAAGAGATAGTCGAGGGCTAGGAGATGGGCATCAGCCAGATCATCCACGTGGATATAGTCCCGGATGCAGGTCCCGTCCGAGGTAGGATAGTCCGTGCCGAAAATCTCCAGTTGCGCCAGTTCTCCCTTGGCGGTCTTGAGCGCGCGCGTGATGAGGTGGGTGGACTCCTTGTACGCCTGTCCGATCCGGCCCTGATAATCGGCCCCGGCGACATTGAAATACCTGAGCGCTGCATATCGAAAGCCGCTCTGTGCCCTGGCGAGGTCGCGGAGTACCAGTTCCGTTACCAGTTTAGAGGCGCCATAAGGATTGATCGGCAGCAGCGGGGTTTCTTCATCTACCGGCACCCGCTCCGGAATTCCGTACACCGCTGCGGTGGATGAGAATATGAATCGGTTGACGGAACGGCGCCGCATCGAATCGATGAGGTTGATCGTGTTCACTGAATTATTGAGGTAATATTTCAGAGGGTCGCGAATGCTCTCCGAGACGATGATATTGGCTGCAAAATGCATGATGGCATCGGGCTTGAACTCTTGGATCGTCTGCTCCAGCACTGCCCTGTCCGCAAGGTCGGCGACAACGAGTCCGCCGTACAGCACCGCCCATTTATTTCCCGAGGAGAGGTTGTCGTAGGTGAGGATATCATACCCCTTTTCGCCAAGGGCCTTGACGACATGGCTCCCGATGTACCCCGCGCCGCCGGTAACAAGTATACGTTCCAACCAACCTCCACAATGCATCCCGGTGGCGCGCCGTGGGAAGCAGAGGCTGCCGTCCTGCTTCCTTGTCTTTTTCTAGCGCCTGTGCTAGTATCCTGAGCTAGTATACTGTGAACGGACAGTCACTGTTCCTTCAAGAGAACCAATGCGTTATCAGGTGTCCCGCATGCGCTCCCACCGCCAAAGTTTGGGTACAATTATACTTTTTTTGTCCGACCTTGTCATTCTTTTTCTGATCACCGCCCTTGCGATCATCGTACGCGACATCATTCCCCGCGTCATCTCCTTCTTCCCTCAGTTCACCCGCGACATCAGCTATGCGTGGTGGTTCTTTCCCGTCTGGCTCACCATTCTGGCTTATGAAGGGGCATACACCAGGAGGTTCACCCTTTGGGACGAGGTGAAACTTCTTTGGAAGGCCGCGTTCTTTTCGACGCTGGCGATCCTGACCATCGTCTTTCTCGGACAGATCGGTCTGTCGGTATCCCGTACCGTCGTCGTGCTCATCGGCGCGCTTTCGCTCGTTCTCTTCCCGGTTCTGCGGCTATCGCTGAAGCGCCGGCTGGTCAGGGCGGGTTTGCTCAGACGCAGGGTCCTGATCCTCGGGGCCAACGAAACAGGCGTGCTTGCCTTGCGGGCGCTGCGCGGAGAGCCCAATCTGGGGTATGAGGTCGTGGGCTTTCTGGATGATGCTCCAACAGCCGTTCGGACCTGCATCGAAGGGGTCAAGGTCCACCGCCGGCTCGACCAGGTCGAGCGGTACCTTGCCGCGTGCAACATCCACGACGTGGTTATCGCCCTCCCCGACCGGGACCGGGACATGCTGAACGCACTGGTCACCCGCCTCCAGCACAAGGCAGCGAGCGTTCTTTATTTCCCCGGCTACTCGGGGATCGCGGTCATCGGGACCGAGATACGCCATTTCTTCCATGACCAGGCCTTCGCGCTCGAGATCAAGAACAACCTGGCCGAGCCGCTGAACATCTACACCAAAAAGGCCTTCGATCTCGCCGTCGGTCTGATGCTCTTCCTCCTGCTCGCCGTACCCCTCGCGGTCATCTCGCTCCTGATCATGGCCACCTCGCCGGGCCCGGCGATCTACCGGCAGCAGCGGGCCGGCAGGAACGGGAACCCGTTTCTTTGCTACAAGTTCCGGACCATGTACCGCGACGCGGACGAGCGTGTGAAGGACATCCTGGCGGCGGACGTGAAGGCGCGGGAGGAATGGGAGAAATTCCGGAAGTTCAAGGATGATCCGCGAATCACCCCGTTCGGACGGTTCCTGCGCGAGACCTCGCTGGACGAACTTCCCCAGATCATCAATGTTCTGCGCGGCGAGATGAGCCTGGTGGGACCCCGCCCGGTAACGCGCGAGGAGATCGATCTCTACTACAAGGACAGCGCCGACCTCTGCTATTCGGTCCTTCCGGGGATAACAGGACTCTGGCAGGTCAGCGGCAGGAGCAACACCTCCTACGACTATCGCATTATGCTCGATTCGTGGTATGTGCGGAACTGGAACCTCTGGCTGGACATCGTGATCCTCATCAAGACGGTCCACGTGGTGATCAACAAGGAAGGCGCCCGGTAGAGCTCAGGGGGAACGGAAGCTTCGCGGCGATGATTTTTCTATCAGCTGTTCTTGCGGATGTCCCGATAGTTTTTCCCGAATAAAGGCGTTGAGCTCTTTTCGGAACCGCAGCGGATTGAACCGCTCGGCGTTCTTCCTGATTGTGCGCGGTACAAAACGGTCGCGGCTTTCCTTGAATTTCCGGACTGCCCCGATCAGCGCATCGACGGTCTGTTCGTAGAAGAACACGCCGGTCGCACCTCCCTCTTCAGCCCGTTCCAGCGGAATGACGGTCTCCGTCGCGCCTCCTCTGCCATAGGCGATCACCGGCGTTCCGCATGCCTGGGCCTCGACGGGAATGATGCCGAAATCCTCTTCCGCGGCGAACACAAAGGCCTGTGCGCGTTGCATCAGACCGCGCAGCACCTCTCCCCGCTGGTAACCCAGAATCTCGATGTTCGCGCCTGCAAGGGACCGTATCTTCTCCAGGTCGGGCCCCTCACCGACAACTTTCAACCTCTCGCCAGGCAGCGCGGCGAAGGCCTTCACGATCAGGTCCATCTTTTTATAGGGGACCATCCGCGAGGCCGCGAGAAAATAGTCATCCCTCTTCTCAACGAGCGTGAACTCATCAACGCTCACGGGCGGATAGATCACCGTCGCGTCCCGTCCATAGGCCCGCCTAATCCGATCGGCAATATACTGTGAATTCGCGATGAAGTGGTCTACTCGCGAAGCCGTCTTCAGGTCCCATCGGCGGATCCATTCCAGGACGGCACGCGCAGCGATACCCTTCAGGCCGCGATCAAGTCCGGTCTCACGGAGGTACTGCTCGCGCAGGTCCCACGCGTAGCGCATCGGTGTATGGCAATAGCAGATGTGCAATTGGCCGGGCCGCGTCCGGACGCCTTTCGCGACAGCATGGGACGAGGAGAGGATGAGGTCGTAGGCGGAGAGATCGAACCGTTCTATGGCAAGAGGCATGAGGGGAAGATAATTGCGGTAGCGGGTCCTTGCGTATGGCAGATGCTGGAGGAACGATGTCCCTGCAGATTTCTTGACCCCGTGCCGTTCGGACGACGGCAGAAAATCGACCAGCGTAAAGAGGTCGGCGTCCGGATAGAGGGCCAGCAGCTGCTCCAGCACTCGCTCCGATCCGGCATAGGAAGTGAGCCAATCATGGACAACCGCTGTCTTCATGATGCACCTATATAGAAGTTCATCTCGAGGCGATTGATGACCGAAAGCCGCATGACCTTGTCCACACCGGGGATGCGCCTGGCGATATCGAAGATGGATGATCCGGTAAAATACATCATTCGGTAGTTCGGAAAGGGACGATTCCAGCCTTGCACGATCTCCGAGGAGAGGTCCGTGTCGTCGATAGCCGCCGTCTGGAGAAAAGCGACCTCCGGAGGCCGGCAGGAATACCTACGGAGCAACGGCGGCGCAATGCTCCCAGCAGCCAGACGCCTGAGATGCCTACGTACTGGTCAATTATCCTCAACACGGAGTTGCCTCGTTCGGGATGCCGAGTGACGCGTATTCTACTCTTGTCCGATGTAGAAATTTGTCTCCAGATGCTCGCGATAGGGATAATCCAGGAACTCCCGGGAATAGTTCCGCTGTTTTTCGAACAGGAAGAATATCCCCCATGCCATGTTCGGGAACAGCCAGGCCAAGGGCCGCGCAATGACCGGTGGGAAAGGGTAAAAGTTGCTGCCGCCGAACTTCTTCAGCCGGTACCCGCCGGGAAAACAGCTTTCCATGAAGCTGATCATATCTCGTTTCGTATATCCGCGGATATGCGCGGAATTGTTTTTCAGGGGACTCGGCTGTCTGCCGAACGCCAGCAATATCCGGTTGTGCAGAGATGCAAGATTGGGGACGCCCAGGATCATCTTGCCGCCCACGGGAAGGACGCGGCTGATCTCATGACAGATCCAGAAAAGCTCCTTTACGTGTTCCAAAACCTGATTCGCTATGACGACATCAACGGACCGGTCTGCAAACGGAAGTTTGTCCCGTTCTATGTTTATTGCATGGACGCGGATTCCCTTTTCCTGGAGCCTTGCTGCGTAGACCGGGTACACTTCCACGGCATGGAGATCTGCATGCGGGTCAGTGCTTCGAGCAAGCATCAGATCATCTCCCTGCCCTGCCCCGATATCGAGGATTGTGTGAAAAGGCCCGGCTGCGGTCAAATAGTTTTTGATATGATGCCTGCCGTAGTTCAGGGAACGATCGATGAACTTCCAGGTAGTATAGTAATGCTCATGACACGTAGCGAGTGAAACGTTATCGGCCCTTTTGGCGATCAACATCACATTGTTGCCTCTGAACCAGGCGAACAGGAAGGGAAAACTCAGCAGCGCGAACGGTAATAACAGTATGTCGCGGATAAGCCTCGGTTTCAATCTGGATAAAACAAACCTGACCGCTGGCTTTTTCAGAATGTTCTCTTTTATGGTCCCCGGTTCCTGGATGGTCAGTCCTTTGCGGTACATGCCGAGACTTTTGTAGATGATTACTCGAACCAGATAGCCCAAGAACATTCTGAATGAGCTGAACCGGGACCCGAGACGAACATCAATGACGTTGAAACCATGCAGCGAGAAAAAGCTCTTTAAAGACCGCTCCGTCCATCGGGTCAGATGGTGCGGAGGATAGTCGTTGAACTCACGCAGGGGCCACTTGTCGCGGTATGGTACGCTGATGACGAGGGCGCCATCCTTTTTGAGAAACCGCGATAATCCCGCAAGAAATTTCATCGGGTTTTCCAGATGCTCAAGGACCTCGAAGGAGGTAATGACATCAAACTGGGATACGCCGGTCTTCTCCGCTACTTCCTGGAGCGCGCACCGGTACGTTGTTTTCAGCCCGAACAAACGCTTCCCCGCATCGATTGAGTCCTGTGAAAAATCTATGCCGAAGGCATGGAAGCCGTTTTGTTGCGCGTAATTGACGAATACGCCTTCTCCGCAACCTACATCCAGGAGTGTTCCCTTTGTAGGCGATTTTAAAATGGCCCATTTGTAGTAATCGCGAATGCTGGTATCAATAATGCTGTGCCGAATGATATATGCCGAATCGTACCAGTCACTTCCCGGCGGCCGCATGGGATGCGAGAATTCCAGGTCGCAATGCGAGCATCGCATGATGTCGAATTCATCGATTTTTTCGGTTATTTGGAAGCCGCTGTTCGCTTCGCAACCAGGGCATACTGTTTCTTGACCCATCCAACTATCTCCCTTCGGACCGGTGACGCAATGAACCAGAGAACCGACATGATAATAGCTGCTGAGATCGTTTCTGTCAATGATCGATGAAGCGCTATGAGCCACAGAAGCGTGGTGAGGCCGGCAGCCGCGAGCAGTACGGTGAGGTAGCCGAAGATCATGTTCGTGGCAATCCCGGCTTCACTGAGCTGCCGGATTAAAACCATGCAGGCAGCAAGAGCGACCCATTCAGTGATGGGAAGTCCGAAAAAGCCTGCTGAGCGTGTGAGGACGATCAAGACCGGCCAATAAAGAATGTTATAGACGCCATAAAAAAAGAAGGGCTTTTGCGCCCCGCCATGGGCGCTCATGAGAGAACTCAGAATCATCATCATGGCCATGGCCAGATGGGGGAACATGATGATGACCATGACATCGGACATGGCGATCCACGTGCCGCCATAGACAACAGGGACCCAGCGGGGACTCAACGCGACGATCAATCCCATAGCGGGCACCAGCATGAAATACAGGATATCCAGTATCTTTTTCAGACTACTTTGCAACTCGCTTACGGTCTTGTCTGTCCTTGAAAAAACGCTCATGGACAACCGGAAGGCTATTGTTACGAGCACTCTGGGGTATTCGACCGTCTTATAGGCAAGCTGCAATAGGCCGAGATCTCGAATCCCCAGAAATAAGCCTGCAACAACGGATCCACCATAAATAGGCAGCCACTGCAGGGCGATAAAGCTGGTATAGGGAAAGCTGAATTTCCCGATTTTTATTATGATCTCTCGGTCAAAGGAAAAATAGAGAGGTTCTGCAGCCTTCCTCAGCGCAACAAAGGTAGAGATGACCCCGCGGAAAAGATTTCCTGCCACGATCCCCTGGTAGGGATGCCCGGCCAAGGCCAAGACGACAGCGATACCGTTAAACGTCAGGATATCGGAAAGCTCGGCAACGGCCGCAACGCTGTACTGGAGGTTTCGCTCGGAAAGACCGCAGGTCACGTAGCGCCATCCGTAAAAAAAGCCTCCCAGTACCGTCGAGGCCAGAAGCGGAAAAAGGTCCTGTGAAGATAGGCGGTTTGCAAGCACCGGCGAAAAAACAAGAATGAGCAGGGACCATGCAATGGACAGGAAGCTCTGAAACGAATAGCAGTTGCCGATCGTCTTCCTGTCAGGAACCGTCTCGCTCTGGATCAGGTAACCCCAGCATCCGTGGCTGAGGAGAGCGAACACGGTCAACACGACCTGAGAGACGGCAAAGATACCCCATAGTTCAGGACCGCCCTTTCGGGCGATGACGATCGTTCCGGCAATATTAATGAGAAAACCTATGCCGTACCTGAGGAAAAGCTGTCTGGCCCCTGCTTTTGCTGCAAGCCCGATATTTTCTTTGAGTTCGGAAACCATTTACTATTCTTTACCCTTTGTCTCTCACTGCGTGAACGAAACATGGACAGGGAGGATAGTTATTTAGCAAGAAGCCAGATGCATTTATTAGCGAGCCGTGGGAGGGACCCGATCCATGCCAGGGGCCCCAAATTGCCGATCAGGATTTTATGGTTATGCAAATAATCCTTATACCATTGTCGCTTGTCTGAATCTCGACTGCCTCCCGTCGCCACTTCATGATGAACGACAATGGCATCGCCTACGTAGCGACCGAACATCCCTTTTTTTGCCAGGCGAAGCCCAAAATCAGCTTCAAAACCCCAGGCGTTTCCACGATAGGATTCCTTAAATCCGCCGATTCTCAGGAAAGCCTCTCTTTTCACCGCCATATTACAGGCACGGGGAGTATTGATTAGGCAGGTACCCGGTTGGTCGAAATTTCCGAAGATGAAACCTATTCTATTGGTCCATCCGATTATTCTGCCCCGGATCTTATTGTTCGAGGACAGGAACAGACCGCAGCACCACTCGACAAGGATCCGGTTCCATTCCGAGAATGCCGATTTCCCCTTGCGAGAACGAACCTCTCGTCCGCTTGTGTAGCATAGATCGACATCCGCGGCAAAAGCAGTCATGTGCGATTCAAACCAGCCGAAATGCGGTATCGCGTCGTCGTCGAGGAAAATGATGATGTCGGCAGACGATGTGCGAACGCATCGGTTCATGGTCGCCGTGGTGCTTGGGGCATCCCGTTTCTCGATTCGCAGATGGGGATCACGCGCAAGTTCCGAGCTCCATGGTTCAGATGGCATTTCGCCCTGCAGGCCGAGGCAGATCGGCAGCCGCGGATAGAGTGTGCGGATCGTCCTGACGGTATCCTGTAACACTGAGATCCGGTTATAACTGGGTATGATGATCTCTACAGACAGGTTTGTTATCGCCACGTGACCGACTCTCCGACATCTGATCGGATACAGGATGTCCTATTTCCGTTACCGGGTCTGAATGCCGTCGTGATCTGAATGCGCATCCCGCCTACCTCGACCGGAGATACGCGCTGACCCTGCGGGGCATGACCTTTTTGAGCAAGTTCTTGATGCATACGCCGGCCAGTTTCGTCAGATGGTAAAGGTCGATCATGACCGGATGATCGGTATAGTTTCGCGCGATGTGCCACTGGTCCAGAGACAGGCGGAGGTTCCGCGATGCCGAGAAGCCATCTGCGAGAACACGCGAGATCACGATCTGGGTTCGATGGAACCTGCGGCGCTGTTGATGCAATGAATAGATGAATTCGTAATCAGCGGCGATACGGCTGGTGATATTGAACTTGTAACGCTTTATAAGCGAGGTCTTGACAAGCATGGCCTGATGAGAAAAAATCATCCCCTTCCAGAGATCGCTGATCGGTCCCGCCGTGCGGATCGATCGGTAGCCACCCTCATAGTCCTCCTGGTGCCCGCCGTAGACCACCTCCGCGTCCGGCGGAATATCCTGGACGACGTTCTTGAGCACTTCGCTGTCGCAGAATACATCCCCGGCATTGAGGAAAAGCACCCATTCACCGCCGGCACGATCAACGCCCTTGTTCATGGCATCGTAGATCCCCTTATCGGGTTCGCTGGTCCAGTAGTCGATCTTCGTATCATACCGACGGACCACATCCAGCGTCCCATCGGCCGAGCCTCCATCGATGACGATGAACTCGACCTCATCATACGTCTGGCCAAGGACGCTCAAAATGGTCCTTTCGATGAGGTCTTTCGCGTTCCAAACCACGGTGACAATACTAATGAGTTCCTTGCCTGCGGTCGATGGACGCGGTCCTGCCTGGCGCGTCCGTACGCCTCCCTCCACCCGGGTAAAAGCCGGGAGGGGGGGTTGATCGCTGTGTATGATTGTTCGCAACATCAGTCGCTATTTCTCTGTCTCGATCGCCTAATGCTGCACGCGGCGCGATTTACTTCAATGGGTCGCTCTTGCTGGATCGAAGCAATGCATCGTATGCATTAGCCTGCGGTCCAAAAAAGACCATATTCCCTTTCTATCCAGACTTTCCATCCTATCTCGCGAAGGTATTTTGCATACTGACCGATGTTGGCCATACAGAGAAGACGAGATCAACATGGTCATAGAATAAGATTCTTTGTAATCGTGCCGATTCGCAGGTATCAGGAGTGAATATGAGTAATTCAATACCGAATGATCTGCTTATTTATCAGATGTTTATTTTGTTTGTTACAGTATTAATTCAATTTACTTTCACAACGTGGTCCACGATGCTTCGCAAACGATCGTTAAACTGCAGTTGGCCCCATGAGGCTGCTTTCTGCCTTCCTCGCTCCTTGAGACGCGCACAAAGATTGTCATCGGTCCATAATGATTTAATGCATTGTGATATTTCCTCAAGCGATGAAGGATTGAAAAGCAGAGCTGCGTCTCCGACCTGATCTGGCATGCCATAGATACCGGATATGGCGACCGGACAGCCGGCGACAAAAGCTTCCAAGGGAGGAATATTGGTCGGACCGAAAAAGGTCGGCATAATAAGCGCACGGGCACGACGGTAGAGCTCAGGAATGTCTTCATCGGGAACATATCCCAGAATAACCACATCGTCCGTCAATTTCAGTTCTTGGATAAGCTTTATCACGGATTGAAAACCGCTCTTGATTGAACCGGTAAGGACCAACTTGAGGTCCGGGATGCTGGGTTTTAACAGGCCCACTGCGGTGATTAATCGCTTATGATTCTTGTGCTCCCAGAACTGAGCAGGATAGAAAATGAATTTTTGAGGAAGATGGTAACGACGGTCGAAACCTTCGGGAACTTGGTCCGCATAGATATAACGCGGCGCTACATAAGGCAGTACATGAATTCTGTCCTCGCGTAGTCCGTAGCTCTCCATCACGTGCTGTTTGCCGATGTCAGAGTCGACCAGGACGCCGCGTGCCCAAAAACAGGTATTGCGGCTGCCCCATTCCCTCATCCGGTACATGCCCGCAGCAGAGACTTCAGGGAATCTCGATTCGTAACGATGCATTAAATCATGTATTGATGCAAGCACAGGAACAGGCATTTGAAAACTATAATCGTTTTGCGTCGGGATTATCCAGAGGTCGCAGCGAGCTGCAAGCAATGCTTTTGCAACAGGATGAAAATAAGGACATATGCGTCTCCAGATGGAAACGGGCAGCTGAAGCCACGACCAGGTCAACCTTGCAGCCCGGCCCCAAAATCCGTTCTTGATGAATATGGATTTGAGCTTTATGCCGCCCTGAAGATGCTCCTCCCACAGTTTGGATGTATATGCAACGACGACAGAATGATTTTCATCCTGAAGGGCGTCAAGAGCAGCCAACATGGCCTGATTGTACTGGAACATGCCTCCGGAATAAGGTTCGGTACCGAGAAAAAGACCGATATTCATATACGCACCACGAAGCACACTCCCCACGTAGCGAAACCAGGCTTGTTATCCGACAGCCATTCGAAACTGTTCACGAGACTCAACCCGTGGTTCGATAAAATGAGCTCTATTTCCGGAGTGAACAAATACCGCATACGATGCACTTCATGTATTTCTTCGACGTTCCCAGTTACCTTGTCCATTACGAACATATGATAGTTCACATCGACCCGGTTTTCCGCGGGATGCATCTCCGGTTCAGCGATGCGCGTAAGCCGTATACGCCCGTCTTCCAGTCGTTTCACGCGTACAGAAGGTTTTTGCGTTAGGACTGCCGGCCCATACCAGCAATCAAAGATAAAAATGCCGCCCGGATTAAGATGCACCCTGGCCGTTTCAAATGACGCCGATAAATCTTCATTCGTGATCTGGTAGCTCATCACATGGAACATCGAGATCACAACATCAAATTGCTTACCTGTCCTGACTGTTCTAATATCACCTGGTGCAAACGAAAGTTTTGCTTTTGGAACGTCTGCAATTCTTTGAGCGGCCAGAGCCAGCATTTCATGACTCTGATCTACGCCGTGCACTTCGTAGCCTTCCTTTGCCAAGAGGGATGCATGGATCCCGGTTCCGCAGCCTAGTTCAAGAATCGAACCGGCTTTTGGTGCATATTTCTGAATCAGACCCTGAATATAGTTCGACTCTTCTTCATAGGATTTATCCTTATACAGCAAATCGTAATACCGGGCATAGGAATTGAAGACGCTCATTTCATGATCTCCACGACTGCTGATGCCGCCTTTTCCATCTGCTCATTCGTAAGCGCTAGACCGCTCGGAATATAGAACCCTCTTCTCGCAAGGCGTTCCGCAACCGGATAGGACTGTCCATTAAACAGGCCGCTTGATCGAAACACCGGCTGTTCGTGCATCGGCCAGAAAAAAGGCCTCGTGCCCACGTCTTTATTGGCGAGACGCCGCATGGCTTCTTCTGCATCAAAAGAGACTTCATCATTCAGGATAAGTCCGTATACCCAGTAAATGTTCTCTGCATACTCCTTTTTTGAGAGGGGCAATTGAATTCCTGGAACGGCGGAAAGCAGTTCCGTATAGAGCTTGCCCATGTGTCTTTTTCGCGACACAAATTCAGGAAGCCGTTCGGTCTGCGCCATACCGAGCGCGGCCTGCATATTGGTCATCCTGAAATTATATCCCAGCTCATCATGCACGAAACGTTTCTTCTGAAAACAGAGGTTTCTGAGAGAACGGCACCTTTTGGCGAGTCGTTCATCATCAGTAACCAGCATCCCCCCCTCGCCGGTTGTAACATGCTTGTTCGGATAAAAGCTGAACGTACTGATGTCTCCGAAACTACCGCACGGTCTGCCCATATAGGTCTGACCGTGCATCTGGGCGGCATCTTCGATGATGCGAAGTCCGTGCCTGGAAGCAAGGGAAAGGACAGCGTCCATTTCGACGGGCAGGCCGTAAATATGCACGACCATAATGGCCTTCGTACGGGGAGTGATTTTTGCCTCGATCTGCAATACATCCATATTCCAGGTGTCCGGATCGCTGTCCACAAGGACCGGAACGCATCCGCGACGAATCACGGCAGCGGCGCAGGAAATAATGGTGAAACTCGGCATGATGATCTCATCCCCTGGACGCAGTTCAAGCGCTGCGACAGCCACCTCTAAAGCTACCGTACCGTTGCAAACGGCAATACCGTACGTGCGGCCAGCCACTTGGGCCATGGTCTCCTCAAATCGTTGCACGAAGGGACCTTCAGACGAAATCCAGCCGGTATCAATGCACTCGACAAGGTATTTTTTTTCATTACCGTCCAGCAATGGCTCATTGACGGGTATAAATTTGTTCATGGTCAGTCCTTAATGATCGTTTTATCTTTCGAGATCCCGATAAATCGTGTCTTGTCCTGGTCCCCTGCATAGGGCCCCTGCTTCACTTCGATCATTTCTAATTCTTCCAACACGCTAAATCCATGGCCGCCTGTCGCCAGCAAAATTACGTCTCCCTCGTGCAGGATACGGCTTTCAAGATACATCTGGTGCTCATCATAAAAGTCGACCTGCAATTTCCCCCGTTTAACGAACAAAACCTCCTGTGTAAAATGCACTTCACGCGGCAAGGGATTATGCACATGCGGCGGTATCACTTTACCCACCGGGTGATGCATGTAGGCCAATTGCTGAGAAAGGTCATTTGGCGTGACAAAGCTGACTCCCGGACTGTTGAACGTCGTGCGGATAATAATGGCCAGGAGCGTACCCTGATGCGTAATTTTCTCTATCATAACGAAACTCCCTTTAACGTTCCCGCCAGTTTGTTCATAACGCGCTTCATAAGGCCGGGTCGTAACGATCGTAAGAATGAGCTTACTTCACCCCTGGCAAACTGATGTTCCTTCACGGGAATCGCTGCTACGTTCACCTTTGTCCCCGAGACTTTAGTAAAGAAGGCATTTGTTTTTCCGCCGTGCGTTCCGCTCGAGTCGTTGCCGATATTTTGAACAAGAGATATCCCTGGATAGAGTGTAAGTTTCCCTTTCAGAAAAGCTGAGGCGTACCAGCGAATTGCCCAGGAATTATTCTTGCCGTCTATCTGATCACGCAACATTTTCGTATAGGGATAGGCACCGTCGAAATCAAACGACCTTTCCAGGCCTCTTTCATGGATTGCAGCAAGAAGTTTCCTCCCATCCTGCTCGAATACATCCCAGCCTCTTTTCCAGGTCGCCCATCCCCAGCAATCGGCCCCCTTCAGGAAAAAAGTATCCGGCATCGGCATTTTCATCGGAAACAGATAACCATGAACACTGACCACGTCATGTACGTTCTCGTATAATTCCAAAGCATCATGCATATAGGTCAGGAAAAAAGGAGAAGAAACCATGTCGTCTTCCAGTACGACAATTCGCCCATAGGAACCGACAATCTCAGTCACCCCGGATATGATTGACTGAGCCAATCCGACATTTTGTTCCCTTTCACGCACAACGATTTTTTTAAATCCGGTTACTGATTTAAGATATTGTCTGAGTTCATCAATCTTTTTAGCATCTCCGCCTGATCTTGGTCCGTCTGAAAAAATGAAAAGCAAGCTGTCGCCTGCCAGCTCATTCTTTTTCAAGGCCTCGACTGTTTGCATCGTATGCCATAATCTATTATAAACAAATAACGCAACGGGCGCCAGTTGCATCGATTAATCCTTCCTGTCTTTAAACAGATCATGCAGCATGCTGATCATTCTTCCTCATAAGCATGTCTCTTGCCATTTTTGCGGCATTAACCAAGACCTTCATGAAACCGCTCGGAAGCGCCAGCAACATTTTGGTAAAAGAGAGATATGCAAAACTGAAGATGCGGGGAAGCCTCTCAAGTAATTTCTCGTTTAAACTCAGGCGTTCCAACCTGATTTTAACTATCAGTGATACAATATTTTTCCAGCAAAATTGAAAATGTTCTTTATAGATAGCGTCCGTAATCATATCCGGATTGAGGCGATGATAATAGGTAATTACTTCAAGATAGCCGGTAAAAATATCAAGCACCTTCAGATAGCTTCTCTGCCAACCATTATCGGGGATTCTCCCTTTTACATAGGGATGGGCAACAATATAGGTTTTGATATCCGGTAATAGGGCCAGTAAAACTCCCACTTGAATGTACTGCGTCCCGTAAAAGCGTTTTTTATCGATTCGATCCCATAACGATTTCCGTAAAATATATGCAGGAAGGAAAGTCGGCAAATTCATGCCGACCTTTGAAAGAAAATCCTTAGCGTCCGCGCAAGCCGTGTCGTTGTCCAGGAACAACACGCGATCGGCAATAACATTTTTCATGGTATGGTCATATTGTCCGTAATTCGCATAGATAAAATCGATAGCAGAGTCGCCTTGCAGGACGGATAGCACTTTTTCGATCGCTCCCTGTCCGATGATATCGTCCTGCCCGCAAAACCAGACGTATTTTCCGGTCGCATGAGCCGCAACTTGTTCAAAATTACGGTCCATGCCCAAGTTTTCACGGTTCTCAAAGAGCTTGACGTTGTCATAGTCATCGCGGAATTTCCCTGCGATTTGGCGCGTCGCATCGGTAGATCGGTCATCGCACAATACAACTTCGACCTTGTCACTGAGCGGTTGCGACAGAATGCTGTGCAGGGTTTCTGTTAAGAACTCTGATCCGTTGTAAGTTGGTATTGCTATTGATATGATTTTCTGATCTGTGTCGTCGTTCTGCATATTGGTTTATCGCCGGCATCCTTCCCGTTTGGATCGGTTCAATGATATTTCGAAGGATCAGGGACGGAAAGCAAAGATATCGAGTTGAGAATCCATACCTGGCAGCGATTTTTCAATGTACGGGGTCTTCCTGACGGCGGCCTCTTTTATGTGATATCTGAAGCCTGCATCTTGCAGGATGGTTAGAATCTCCTGCAGCGATTGTTTTTCCTTGCTGTAGGAATGGTACTCAAGGAAGAGGTTTGCGACCGATTTCAGTTCGCCAGCGCAGTCCCTCAGTATCTCGGTCTCGGCACCCTCTACGTCTATTTTTAAAAAGTCCACATTTTGCTTAAGATAGTCCTTCAGCCTGATTGTTTTTACAGTGACCATATTTCCGCCATCACCGGGCTTCGGGATCCTGCCGCCCCAGCTGCCTTCAGCAAGAAACTGCAGCTCTGTTTCGGAGCTCCAAACCGCCTTATTATGCAGCTCGACATTCTGAAGTCCGAACGATTCAATGTTGCTTTGGAGAGCTTTGAAGACGCCCCTATCAGGTTCGAAGGCAATGATTTTGCAGTCGGGATAGAGTTTTTTGAAGAAAAGGATGCTCATCCCGATGTTGGCTCCGCAATCAATGATCAAGGGATTTTTACGGCTCGACTCAAACTCGTAGTTATTTCGAACGAAGATCTCGTCGCACATCGAAAGAAATGAATCAGCGTCAACTATCTCCAATCTTTTGCCTATGAACTGAGCTGATGTTTTGGTATAGCGAGGCAGTTTTTTGAGCCGATTAATCTCCTCCAGTTCTAATACGGTGCCAATATTGAGATTCAACGGTCGTCGCGCATAAAAGAAGCCCGGGAACAGCCGTTCTGCAACTGTTTTCGGGGATGCATTCCATAATTTAGTGAAGAGAGAGCGGCCCATGTAATTACTCCGTGATATAGTGCTGAATAAAGGGCCTTTCATGAAAGTAGCAGCTGGAGTTTTCTTCTTATTCCGTCTGAAATGTATTTCAAACCAGCAGTGGAAGTCATCCATTTGAAAAATGATACGTACAGAACGTATGACATCTTGATACGACTGATGCCGTCTCTCAACCCTAGATCAATTTCTATTAAATCCCGCTGCTCCGGCGTAATCTTGGTATGTAATCCGTTGAACAAATCGTATAACGTTCTGTATGAAGGAGATTCTTTGTACGGATCATATTCACCGATCGTGACGTTCGGATCGCCTGCATTGATAAAAACCTGTTTATTTCCAAACGTAAAAAAAGGGATCCCCATTTCAACGGCATAATAAGCATAGGATCCAATCATGTTAGATGTGGCAAAAGAAAATTTTTTTAAAATATCGTAAAATCGTTCGACGAACCTATCATCTAACGTATTCCCAGCTGTATAAATAGGAATATTATATTTTAAAAACAATTTGTGTCGGTCTTTCTTTATATCATGCATATGCAAGCATACGCTGACCGGCTGAAATTCCGAAGGCAAATCCAAGAGCTGTTTAATGTATAACTCAACATCAGAGATATCGTCAATTGACGGTGTCGAATGCGCAGGGAATGCAAGCGTTCCTGATGCGTTCGCACTTTTGTTGATATAATTATTTCTTCTATAATAAACAAACGGTGAATACAAAACAAAACAAGGTTTTGACGATACCTTTTTCCACTCCTTGACCGATTTCGGAGAGTGGTAAAATTGGCAAGGTGCATCCGAGTTTAACTCATGCTCATATGGATAGTCTTGACTGCTTGGCCCATGATCGGTATAAACACAGAGCGGTAAGAACTTGGGAAAATATCCGTACGCTCTGATATATTTACCGAAGCCATAAATATCAGCAGTCCAATAGGGTATTATCCTGGAGCGTTGTACGTTCTTATCACTGCATAAACGTAACAGTTCAGATTCACTCATACCTTGCATATTGAACTCTCGAAAAGGAACGACTGTCGTCGTCAATGCCGGCGATGCTAACGGTCTCTCCTGGCGATAATCCACATATTTGACGACAAGCCCTGCTGTGCGAGGAATTCCTGAAAAGCAGTGCCAGACCGTTCCCATTCGTCAATAAGCACGCGTTGCAGGAAGGGCTGTTGTGAGATATCGAACCTGTTATCAAGGACTTTATTCCGGACCAGCTCTGCATCAAGCTTGCCCGGCGTAAAGGTCTCCAGCACCGTGTATCCGCATGATTCAAGCAACAAAGACAGTGATCGCGGGTTAAAATAGTTTAAATGTTCATGATCGATCGTGTCGCTTATGCTCCCCAATGTTTGAACATCAAATCCCTTTCCATTCGGGCACGATAGAACCAGTATTCCGCATGGTTGCAGAACTCGATAGATCTGTTTAACGAAATCTCGTGGGGAGAATAAATGCTCGACAACTTCAAAGTTTACGACGACATTGAACAATTCAGTCTGTTGAAAGGAAATTTTCTCGATTGGGAGTTCGATGGTTTCCAACCCCTTCTTGCGACATGTGTTTGCCAGGTCCGGTGTCGGTTCAACAGCGACGACTCGTTTAAAGATCTTGCGAGACTGCAGCTCAACACAAAATGTACCAAATCCCGCCCCTACTTCCAGTAAAGAGTTCGTTTCTATACCGTATTTTTTGCAGATAGATAAAAGCTCGTTCACTCTCGGCAGCATGATCCGTTCGCGGCGGGCTTTTTCGGATGCGGGGAAAATGACATTGTTCCAATACGCATAATTTTCCGATCCACGGTAGAACCACTGCAATACCTCCGGGCCCGGACGCGGGTTCATGTACATGGTTTCGCACTGTGTGCATTCAACATAATCCAGGCCGCGTTTTTCAAATTTGTGAACGTATTGTCTTGCATCACATGCAGGGCACGGTACTGAGATAAACTCTTTCCGCCTTGATAGCAGTCTGCCGACGTCCGTGAGCATGGCTACCTGTTGGTCCTGCATCAGCTCTTTTGGCCTGATGTCCTGCTCACTTAGTTGCCCCGGCGTATCGTTAAGATCTCTGTTCATGTGTTTTATCCCTTACTGATGTTGCTTATCTGCTCACCATATATTTCTGCTGAAGTTCCGAAGACAGGTGGACCGGGCCATAGGCAGATGGTTCACCCCATAGGTTGTTTTTCCACCATTGGCCATCCTGTATCCACCACACGCGCGGATCGCGGAAGGTGTCTGCAACTCTGTCGAATTCTTCTTCGGACCACCCCACGTACTCAAGCCATCGGCGCAGGTCCCTTGATTTGACATGGTCCATTGCTTGTACTATCTTTATCCCCTCTTCTCTGGTCATGAGTCTTGACCGTATATCCTTGCACACATGATCGGTCGCTCTTCCATACCCGAATTTGACGAATTTCATGTAATCGTGGATGCCGTTCTCGTGCATATCATCCAGATTAGACATTTTGCGGTAGGTCCTCTCGAACGGCTCCTCGGATTCTTTAAAGCCGAATTTCTCGATCACCATCGGTCCGTGCACATTGGCATCCCACTTGAAATAGTTGGAGATGAATATTCCCCTGACACCAACGCGTTCAATTTCTTCGTCTGAAGGATATACCCAGGAAATCAATTCCTGCGTCGTCAGGGTTTCGTTGAACCGGGGGGCCTGTTCGAGAAAATCATGCCATTCATATCCTCGCAGCGAATGTTCATGCCGATACCGGTAGGTAAATTCCACAAAATCATTGTAGGAATGCATCCCGCCCAGGTCCATAAACCCATGTTCGCCCCATACCATGAGGGGTACATTCTGTTGAACAGCCGTCCGGATGGGATAGGTGAATATGCCCGCGTGAGCGTGCCAGTTCATGTCGCCCATCATTCTCATACCGAGTCTGTTCATTTTCTTTAACACCTCGATGCTGGGAGTAAAGAAAATATGATCGACTCCAAAGACCTCGCGCATGTTGATAAGATTCTTCATGCCTGTGGGCGTATAATTATTGCCGTGATAGGTCACCAGCAGGGGGTTGAGACCGTATACGGTCTTTATGATATAGGTTTGGAAATAGCTGTCCTTCCCGCCGCTAACCGGGATGATACAATCATAGTTATCGCCGTCAACTCTCCGATACTGCTCGATGAGCCGTTCAAAGCGCTTTTTCCGGTTCTCCCAGTCTATCTCCACTTTTTGACCGGCCGTCCGGCATCCGGAGCAGATACCATTCTCATCGAAAGCCAGCGGGACTGCGGAACTTGCCGGATAAACACAGTTCTTACAATAGCTCATTTTCAACATGATCGTCCTTTATTACTACCGAACAGTAATGCCTTCTTCTTTTAGAAGCTGTTTTGCCCGGGGGTAGCTCCGCTCGGTAAAATGGAAAATGTTCCCGGCTGCTATTGCAGCTACTCGTGTAGCTTTTGCCAGATCAACAAAATCGCATGCCTCTCCAGCCCCTCCGCAGGCAATGACCGGTAGACGCGTGCATTCCACTACAGCCCCGATTGTTTCGATATCGAACCCGGTCGCTTTGCCGTCTCGTTCGATCGAATTGAGGAATATTTCGCCGGCCCCCAGCGTCTCGCACTCCTTTATCCAGTCATGTACGATGGTCCCGGTGTTGCGTTGCCCGAAATCCGTATACACCACCGGCTTGCCGTCAACAATCCGGTAATCAACAGAAACGACGATGCATTGGGCTCCATACTTGTGGGAGATTTCCTTGATCAGTTCGGGCCGCTCAAAAGCCCCTGTATTCACTGTCACCTTGTCTGCACCGTATTGGATCCTGGCATCGACATCCTCCATTCGGCGGATGCCTCCGCCGAATGTCAAGGGCATGAAGCACACCTTTGCAATCTGCCTGATAATCTGGTCCATCGAATCGTACGACTTAATCTTATGATCGTCGCGGCGCAGGTCATAGTGCTTTTCCCGGCTGATATCGATATAGATCAGCTCATCTACGTCCCACGCATTATAGCGGTTTGCCTCGTTGATGATGTTCCCGATATTCTGGTGGTACGAGAAATCTTCGCTTCTGACGATAAGGCCGTTCTTGATATAGAGAACAGGTATTAATCGACGTTTCAGCATCAGAACGTTCCAAATTTCCTTAATAACGACAGGCCGCTTTTCTGGCTTTTCTCAGGATGAAACTGAACGCCGAATATGTTTCCGGCCTCGAAGACCGCGTCGAACTCGATCCCATATGACGTCCTTCCTGTTACGAACGGCCTTTCCGTCAGACGACAGTAATAACTATGAACAAAATAGAAGCTGGCCTCGGTGCTCAGTTCGCTCAGGAGCAATGAGGACGTGCCGATGGTAACCGTGTTCCAGCCGACGTGCGGGATCGGCAGCTCCTTTATGCTGTCGTGAAGGCTTTCCACGGTTCCTCGCACCAGCGCAAGTCCCTCATGGTTTCCATGCTCGGTGCTGGAATCAAGGAGCAGCTGCATTCCAAGGCATATTCCGAGAAGCGGTCTTTTGCGAACGAGGGCGTGCTCATGAAGCTCTTCAAAGAATCCCGAATGCCTGATCCTCTGAATCGCAACTCCGAAAGCGCCTACTCCCGGGAGAATGATACTGCCGCACTTCCGTACTTCAGATGGTTGATCGATTATCCTGCTCGGTATGTTGAGATAATCAAGGGCGTTCTGAACCGAAGCCAGATTACCCATACCGTAATTAATGATGCCAAGCATACTGATGGAGCCCCCTCCTGTCACACCGGCCAACCTGTCAGCCGATCATCTCCCAGCGGACCGGAGTTCCTCGCTTTACATGCTGGTTTATTTTTTTCCCGAGGACGATTTCCAGATATTTGGGGCTTAAGCCGAGTCCCGGTCTTATTGTCCGGATATTTTGCACAGTAAAGACATCTCCTGGCTGCATATCCTGCACCACGTACAAGGACCGACGAAAGCGTAAAGAAGCCTTTTCTGCCTCTGACGGTCCATAGGTGATATGTCCGAGAGCCTGCCATGCACGTTCCGTCTCGATAACCAGTTGCCTCAATTCCTCAGGCTCCATCGAAAACGTGCTGTCCACGCCCCCATCCGATCGTCGCAGCGTAAAGTGCTTTTCAATGACGGTGGTGCCAAGAGCCGCACTCGCCACGGCTACGCCGATTCCAGCGGTATGGTCAGACAAACCCACCTGAACATCGAAGAGGTCACGCATGTGCGGAATGGTCAGGATGTTCGTATTCATCGCTGACGCCGGGTAGGAACTGGTGCATTTCAGGAGAACGATATCCACACACCCTGCCTGCCTCGCGGTTTGGACCGTTTCTCCGAGTTCTGCAACCGTTGCCATTCCAGTAGAAATCAAAAGGGGTTTCCCGGTTGCTGCAACGGAGCGGATAAGCGGGATGTCCGTATTCTCAAAGGAAGCGATCTTGTAGCAGGGAGGATCGAATGATTCAAGAAAAGCCAGCGACGATTTGTCAAAAGGAGTACTGAAACAGATCAGTCCAAGCTCCTTGCAGCGCTCGAATATCGGTTTGTGCCACTCCCAGGGAGTGTATGCCTTCTGGTACAGGCGATAGAGCGAGTCGCCCTTCCAGATGCTCACGGCATCTTCTATGAAAAACTCCTTCTCTGAAAGGTCAAGAGTCATCGTCTCTGCGGTGTAGGTTTGCAGCTTGAGAGCATCGGCTCCGGCTTCTGCAGCCGCCTTGACAATCTCCAGCGCCCGCTCAAGTGACTGGTTGTGATTGCCCGACATTTCGGCCACAATGAAAGGCTTGTGGCCCGGACCTATCATACGGTTCTGGATCTTGATATCTTTCATTTCTCTTCCCGACCAAGGTATTTGAGGCGTATTGCTTCCCTGACATGTATCCAGTCCTTTTTGAAAAGTCCGAATGCTATCACATCCTGGTATCGGCCGTTCTTCCACGCATGCCGAAGAAATCTCCCCTCCTGCCGGAAGTTCAGCTTTTGATGATACAGAACGCTCGCCCGGTTGAAAGCAAAAGCAGTGCTGCAGAGTTTTCGGATCCGGAGCTGTTCAAAGATGAACTGAAGGGCCATATATCCCATGATCGTACCGCTTCCGCGGGGAACAGTTCTCTCCCCGAGATAAAAACCCCATTCACATCGTTGGTTCTTCTTATCGATATCGTATATATTTATGACACCGGCAGGTTTGCCTTTAATCTCAAAAATAAGGCAGTGCCTGTTCGGATCCTTTACAAGACCTGCAAACCATGCTCGGTGTTCCTTCAGCGAAATGACATGGTCATTGTACATGTATCTTCGAATGGATTTCGAATTCCTCCATTGAAGGACGATATCCAGATCAGTCTTGGCCAGAGGCCGGATTTTATGCATAGTATTTTCCATCAAGCACTGAAAAGAGAAGTGCAGGTATATTCTTCCTGTCAGTAGGATTGCCCATCACCTGCAGCGCCTTTTTTGACAGGGAAACAAGTGTTCCTCTGTTATTCATCAACGATCTGATCGCACTCGCCAGATCAGGCGCCCCAACGTGACCGCTCCAGCCGAGATTTACGGTTGCACCTGCCGATGCCACTGCCTCCGTCAGTTCTTGCTGGTTCTGGGCAAGTATCAGTGTGATGGACGGTAAACCGAGATAGCAACGTTCCCAGGTGGTCGACCCTCCCGCTCCGATGAACAGATCAGCTTCTGCCATCAATTGTGCCATGGTATCGATCTGACAATAGTATTTCGTGTTCGGCAGGGAATTACAGAGCGCCTCTATATTCCTCCTGTGCGGATTTGATGATCCGACCACCACATCAACAGCCATTGCAGATTGATCCAGCCGTTGTATCGCCCCGAGAGCCTTCGCGGTCTCATTGGAGGGATCGCTTCCGCCGAACGAGATCATGATGCGCCTGACAGATCCGTCCCGCTCCCTGAGATGACGTCTCGCCTCTATGAAATCTTCTCTCAGTAATGCAAATTGAGGTCCGAGCAGCTTCATGCAATGCGCGGAAACGAGTTTGTCATACCGCTCTTGCATATTCTGCTTGAGATTCTGGTCCAGCAAGACATCACACTCATGGCGTCTGTCGGCCAGATCGTCTATGACCATGATCTTGCGGCACCAGGGTCTGATCACTGATTCCCATCGGGCATCAAGGGAATAATGATCGACAATGACATAATCAGGAGCATCGTTCCTGATCAGTAACGCCGTATTCCTTGCGTCCCCCTCCCAGTCAAAGGATGGTGATCGGGAAGCCGGCAGATAGTCTACTGCATAGCCCTTGCCCGACAGGAAAGACCTGAGGTTACCAGGGAGTTCAGTCGTTATAAAACGAACACTTGCGTTCATCCGTGCCAGCTGACCTGCAAGCGTCAGGCAGCGCATCAGATGGCCAGTCCCGATTTCCACAGAAGCATCAACTCTGATCGCGGCCTTGATGTTCATCACCTGAGTTTTTCTAGCAGAAACCAGGTAATATCATCCTGGGGAAACTGTGGGTCACGATGATACACAAAACCATACTTGAGAAGCCGTACCGATCCGAATCTCTCCATGAATTCGCCTGCAAAATCGCGCTTGAACAACTTACCGGCGTGCCCGCGGTACGGGATTTCGATCGGCGAAGGATTGTAATATTCTGCGATGCAGACATATCGCTTGCTCGTCTCATACAGGAGATCGTAGACCTGCGGAAGGCGCTCAGGGTTCATATGGATCAGAACACCCTTTATCAGTACGAAATCGCGTTGATAATCCGGATGAAACTCCAAAAGAGACGAGTGGTAAACCTTCAGATCCTGTATCTGGCGCAACTTTTCGACCGCGTTCTGATTGATCTCCACAGCAGAAAGCTCAACATCAGGTAGCAGCCGCCTGAGTGCCAGCAGATTAAGCCCGATATTGGCTCCGAATTCGATGATACTTTGAACGGGCGTTCCGTTTTCAAGGATCTTCGAAAACAGGGCGGTATTGCTGGCTACCCATGCGCCCCCTTGATTCCGTGCAACGTATTCATCTCCAAATTGTCCGGCCCAAAAGCTTTCCTGTTCTGTTCTAAATGTCTCCATGCCTGTTCCCGTTTCAGAATTAACTGGCCGCCTTCTTCTGTTCGACCTGCGCGTTGATCAACGGCCAATCAGGATGCTCACCGATAAGCCGCAATACGTCCTGAAGATCAAATCCTGGTCTGACCGGATAGAGCGCTTCAATGATCCGCCTTATAAGCTCAAAATCCTCGGGGGTATCTACGGTCCAGCGATGACGGCTCTGATCTTCGGAAAACGTTATATCAGCCAGCCGGAATCGATAAGGGTTGTGATACAAGAACGGCGTCACATGTTCCCGGTCGGAACTCTTCACCGCTTCCCGATGTGCGATATCCAATGCGTTAAAAGAAAAAACTTCGGTATCCATCCCCCGTGGATAGCTGCGGACAAGACAATTGGATACATAATCATACTCCAGCCGGTGTTCGTTATAAAAACGAATTATGTGATCAATGACCCCGGGATCGATGATCGGACAGTCGGAGGTCACCCTGACCACGGAATCAGCGTGCACCAATGTGGCCGCGCCGTGATATCTGCCAAGAACATCGTCCTCAGACCCTCGATAATACCGGACGTCCAGCCGATCGCAGAGAGCGACAATAGGATCATCGGTTCCGTTTGTCGTGGTAGCGATCATGATCTCATCGGCTGACGGCACTCTTCGCAGCCGTTCGATCTGGTATTCCAGGAGCGGTTTCCCCAGGACCCGCTTCAGGACCTTTCCGGGCAAACGCGTCGACGTCATCCGCGCCTGGACGATAATAACCGGTTTCACAGAAGGGCCTTCTTGATTTTTGTTATTACCCGGTCCTGCTTATCTTCCGTCAAGTCAAAGTACATTGGTATGCTGATACCCTCCCGGTAATAGCGCTCCGCTTCAGCAAAGTCCCCCTCGTGAAATCCGAGTTCGCGATAATAAGGCTGCATATGAACCGGGATATAGTGAACGTTTACCTGGATGCCCTCACGCCGCAGCAGTTCAACGACCGCTTTGTGCGAGATCTTTATCTTCTCACGTTGCAGCCGTATGACGTAAAGATGATATGCGGAATACGTGTCGGGGTGCTGCCACGGCAGGGTCAATGGCAAATCACATAATGCCCGGTCGTAACGATCTGCTAAATAGTTGCGACGTGTGACGAACTCGTCCAGCCGCAGAACCTGGCTGATCCCCAGGGCCGCCTGGATATCTGTCATACGGTAATTAAAGCCAAGCTCTATTTGCTGATAATACCAGGGGCCATGAGACTCCCCCTGCATCATTGCAGGATCCCGGGTTATACCATGACTGCGAAGGCGAACGAGTTTGTCGTGAAGATCCTTTCTATTGGTCAACAGCATGCCTCCTTCGCCCGTGGTAATGATCTTTACCGGGTGAAAACTGAAGACAGTCATGTCAGAGAAAGAACAGTTCCCTATGTTGCGGTCAAGATATCGTCCTCCGATCGCGTGGGAAGCATCTTCTATGACCGTAAATCCATACTGTTTAGACAAATCAGCAATTTTGATCATGTCACATGACTGACCTGCAAAATGAACCGGAACGACGATCTTCGGGAGTCTTCCCGCGCGTTTTGATTTCGCAAGTTTTTGCTCAAGCTTGTCCATGCTCATATTGTACGATCGAGGATCGATGTCGACAAAATCCACACCTGCGCCGCAATAGAGAGCGCAGTTGGCTGACGCTACAAATGTATTCGGGGAGGTCCAGAGCGCATCCCCTGGTCCAAGGCCTGCTGCAAGGCAAGCTATATGCAGTGCGGACGTCGCGCTGTTTACGGCAACTGCATACTTGGTCTTGCAATAGCTCGCTACGGACTGTTCGAAACGCTCAACTGCCGGACCCTGAGTAAGCCAGTCCGATTTAAGCACATCCACAACAGCCTGGATGTCCTGGTCCGATATGGACTGTCTCGCATAGGGTATGATCGTATTATCCAAAATGTATCCTAAACAGTGAAAGACGGATCGACGTGCAATTTGATCAATTGGCGGATCTGCTCTATCGTCAGCCAGTCGGCATTGGTCCCGCTGTTGTAAGAGAGATCCTGTTTACAATAGTTTCCTTTAAAGGTCTTCATGAATTCATTAACATCCCATTCCTTTATCGACGGGAGTATGACATAATATTTGGGAAACTCTATGGCATTCAGTGCATCTGTTGCGGTTATCATCTCTTCATGTAATTTTTCCCCCGGCCTGATACCAACGATCTGTCGTTTACAGCGGGGACCAATAGCCTCAGCCACATCCATGATACGGTAACTCGGTATCTTGGGAACGAAGATCTCGCCTCCCCACATGTTTTCAAGAGCAAACAGGACAAGCTTTACGCCTTCTTGAAGGGTAATATTAAATCTGGTCATCCGCTCATCGGTGATCGGTAGGACCCCTTCTTTTCTCTTGTCAAGAAAGAACGGAATAACGCTGCCGCGGCTGCCCATAACATTGCCGTAGCGAACAACCGAAAACTTAATGTCATGTTTTCCTTTAAAGTTGTTCGCAGCAGCAAAAAGCTTGTCCGAGCAGAGCTTTGTCGCGCCGTACAGGTTGATCGGTGCTGCAGCCTTATCAGTGCTTAGTGCGACGACCTGCTTGACGCCTTTGTCTATCGACGACTCGATCACGTTCTGTGCACCGATGATATTCGTTTTAACCGCCTCGAAGGGATTATATTCCGCCGCAGGCACCTGCTTCAATGCAGCTGCATGGACTACGATATCAATGCCTTCCAGTGCACGAAGCAAGCGGTCCCTATCGCGGACATCACCGATAAAATAGCGTAACTGAGGATACTTCTTTTCAGACAGGTCATGACTCATATCATATTGTTTCAATTCGTCACGCGAGTATACGACTACGCGCTGAATTTCCGGGTACTGGAGAAGAATCGTTTCAATAAATTTTTTCCCGAACGAACCGGTACCGCCGGTAACGAGAATTGATTTTCCCTTTAGCACTAAACTATCCTCCTCCACAAATAGTTGCGTCGATATCGCTTGACTTACACTTCGTACCACGTACTTTTTTGATAAACACCCAGGTTGGGGTATCTTTCAAAATCTGGATTGAAACCGGTTATGTCATATCCAATTATTGAGATCTCAACAGCAGATTCCACTTCATCATCTACACCACCGCCCCGGATCTTGATCCATGGAGTGATGCCATACATGCCCGGCAGGCAATATATCTTGGCTATTTCGCAGAAAAGGACATGCCCCCCTTTTGAGAACCGTGTCGGCAATCCTTCCCACTCGCCAAAAAAATGACTGAACCTTGTTCCGATAAGGTTGTGAAGGGCAATTCCTATTTCAAGATTAGAAACATCCTCAGAGAGCACAAACTCCAATCTGACCTTTATGCAATCGGAGATTTTGAACTCTGTTGTCGTCTCATTCTTTGAGTTTAACGTCGTTACACTGGTGATAGAGGAGAACATCCGTGCGCCGCCATGATTACGAATGTCTTCACATTTGTTCTTGGATGTTTTTGCAGATTCAGTTAAGTACCTGTCGATCCCTTCATGAACATCACCAACAAAATCAACGGACCCATTCTTTAATAAGATGATCCTCGAACAGAGATTGGAAATGGCGGTCATATTATGACTGACGAACAGGATCGTTCTGCCTTCCTTGCTAACGTCCTCCATTTTGCCGATGCATTTTTTCTGGAACTGGGCATCTCCCACAGCCAGGACCTCGTCTACGACGAGTATTTCCGGTTCAAGGTGCGCAGCCACGGCGAAGGCAAGGCGTACGTACATGCCGGATGAATAGCGCTTGACCGGTGTATCAAGAAATTTTTCTATTTCTGCAAAATCGACAATTGCATCGAATTTGTTCTTGATCTCGGCTTTTGTCATGCCGAGAATGGCACCATTGAGAAACGTATTCTCTCGTCCGGTCAGTTCCGGATGAAAACCGGTTCCTACCTCCAGTAAACTGGCTACACGACCCTTGAGTGCTACACGGCCTTCCGTGGGCTCCGTAATCCGGCTGATGACCTTTAGCAGAGTTGACTTGCCGGCACCATTTCTGCCGATGATGCCAACGCGGTCTCCCTTCCTGATCTGAAAAGAGACGTCCTTCAGCGCCCAGAATTCCTCTCTCGTTGCATCGGGGATATGTGCAGATCTAAAAGGGTGCGAGATCCTTTTGCCCCACCTTTTTGCCGACTCGGCAATGACATCACGCAAAGCGACATACCCTGCACTCTTCTGGTGTCTCAGGATATATTTTTTCCCGAGACTATCTACACGGATCACTGTATCCATTATCCTAAATTATGTCGGCAAACTTACGTTCTGTTCGCCGAAAATAACCGACTCCTACAATTAAAATAGCGACGTTCACCAGAAGGGAAATAACAAATCCCGGCACATAGACCTTCATGGCTTCACCGAGGATTGCCCAGCGGAAACCGTCTATGACCCCGACCATGGGGTTCAGAGAGTAAACGAGCCGCCACTTTTCAGGGACGATACTGCTGCTGAAACCCACCGGTGAAATATAAAGGCCGAACTGGACGATAAACGGTACGATGTATCGAAAATCCCTGTACTTAACGTTCAGAGCGGCAAGCAATAGTCCGAATCCCAGAGAAGCAAAGAGTGCAAGGCCCAGAAAAGGAAGTAACGCAAGAATGCGCCAGCCGGGCATGAGCTGGTACCAAATCATGAGCACAACAAGAATAATGAACGATATAAAGAAATCTACCAGACTGACAATGACCGCACTCGTCGGTACAATGAGCCGCGGGAAGTAGACCTTAGACAACATATTGGCGTTGGCAAGGAGAGAGTTGCTGCTCTCGGACAGAGAATTTGCAAAAAATTGCCACGGAAGCATCGCTGTAAAAACCATTATCGGATAGGGAACGCCGTCCGATGGCAATTTGGCAATCTTACCAAATACAATGACGAACACGACCATGGTCAAAAGCGGTCTGACGATGCTCCAGGCTATACCTATGACCGTTTGTTTATATCGAACGAGGATGTCTCGCCAGGAAAGAAAATAAAAAAGCTCCCGATAGCGCCATAAATCCTTCCAGTAATGAAGTTCCGTACGGCCCGACTCGATAATGAGAGTATATTCTGTTTGATCTTTCATACGTTTAACTATGATTATCTGAAAGCTTCATAAAAGCGTTGTAGGTGAGCAGAATACCTTCTTCAAGCGTAACCCGTGCTTTCCACCCAAGGCTGTTAATTCGGGACACATCGAGCAACTTTTTGGGTGTCCCATCCGGCTTTGTCCGGTCATAGATAACATCACCGCTGAAACCGATTATCTTTCTTACGAGCAGCGCAACATCGCGGATCATGATGTCCTTACCCGTGCCGATATTGATGAACTCGCCGATCTGTGGGTACGCGTACCGTTCCATCAGGAACAGGCATGCATCGGCCAGGTCATCGACGAACAGGAGCTCCCGGAAGGGGCTCCCGCTCCCCCAGACCGTGACGGATGGACGGCCCGCGGCCTTCGCCTCGTGGAATTTCCGGAGCAGTGCCGGCACGACGTGCGATGTTTCGAGGTCAAAATTATCGCCCGGCCCGTAAACGTTGGTCGGCATGACAGAGATGAAGTTCGTGCCGTACTGTTCGTTGTAGTACCGGCACAATTTGATTGCCGCGATCTTTGCCACCGCATAGGGCTCGTTCGTTGGCTCGAGCGGGCCCGTCAGCAGATACTCCTCTTTCATGGGCTGGGGGGCGAACTTGGGATAGATGCACGATGAGCCGAGGTTGAGCAGTTTCTTGACGCCGGTGCGATAGGAAGCCTCGATCACGTTCGCCGCGATCATGATGTTGTTGTAGATGAACTCTGCCTTGAAGGTGCTGTTCGCGAGTATCCCGCCGACCTTTGCGGCCGCGAGGAAAACATAGTCCGGACGTTCCCGTGCAAAAAAAGCCTCAACATCGGCCTGCCGCCGAAGATCGAGCTCCTTGCTCGTCTTGAGGACGAGATTGGAATATCCTTCTTCCCGGAGGCGCTTCACCAGGGCGGAGCCGACCAGGCCCCGGTGTCCGGCCACGTAGATCTTCGACCCTTTATCCATGCGCCCGCTTCTCGCGTTCCGCTAGCTGCAGGTCCGCGTCGACCATCATATTGATAAGCACCTCGAACGTGACCTTGGGCTCCCATCCCAGCTTCTGCTTCGCCTTCGCCGGGTCTCCGAGGAGCAGGTCCACCTCGGTGGGGCGGAAGTACTTCGGATCGATCTCGATGATGATCTTACCGGTCTTCGTGCAGATCCCCTTCTCGTGCACGCCCGTCCCCTGCCAGGCGAGCTGCATGCCCAGGCGCGCGAAGGCCTTCTCCGCGAACTCGCGGACCGAGTGTGTCTCGCCGGTGGCAATGACGTAATCTTCCGGCTCCGGCTGCTGCAGTATGAGCCACATGAGCTCGACGTAATCGCCGGCATAGCCCCAGTCGCGCTTGGCGTCCAGGTTGCCGAGGTACAGGCAGGGCTGCATCCCGAGCTTGATCCGCGCAGCGGCGCGCGTGATCTTCCTGGTCACGAAGGTCTCGCCGCGGCGCGGGGACTCGTGGTTGAACAGGATGCCGTTGCAGGCGAAGAGGTTGTAGCTTTCCCGGTAGTTCACGGTGATATAGTAGGCGTAAGCCTTGGCGCAGGCATAGGGCGACCGCGGGTAGAACGGTGTGGTCTCTCGCTGCGGAGTCTCCACGACCTTGCCGAAGAGCTCCGAAGACGAGGCCTGATAGAACTTCGTGTTCAGGGCTGTTTCGCGGATGGCTTCCAGGATGCGCACCGTGCCGAGCGCGTCCACCTCGCCGGTGTACTCGGGTACGTCGAAGGACACGCGGACGTGGCTCTGGGCGCCCAGATTGTAGATCTCATCGGGCTTCACCTCGCGCAGCACCCGGTTCAGGGAGCTCGCGTCATTCAGATCCCCGTAATGAAGCAGCAGACGTACCCCTGTCTCGTGCGGATCGCGGTAGATATGGTCGATCCGTCCCGTATTGAAGGACGAGGACCTGCGGATGAGACCGTGGACCTCATAGCCTTTTTTCATCAGCAGCTCGGCAAGGTAAGAACCGTCCTGGCCGGTTATTCCCGTGATAAATGCGCGCTTCATCGCCGTTAGTACTCCTCTTTGTGCTGAAAAATCAATCAGTTCAATATAAATTATCTCGAGGCAGGTGTCAAGGGATTATCGGCTTGTCAGTGCGGATTTTACGCTTTCTCGCACACAAATGCCCATGATGAACGCGAAGGTGTACCGGAGCAGGAAGATGTTGAACAGGGAATCGGTAAGACCGGCGACGAGATAGTGGACGGCCACGGCCGCGGCAAGGAACCGGAACTGCTTCTGACCGGGTTGGGCTTCTCTGAGCGGCAGGGAGAGGACCAGAACCCGTGAGAAGAGAAAAAGCAACGCTGCAAGGCCGAGGAGGCCATTCGTGGCCAGTGCGAAGAGGTACATGTTGTGCGGTTGGTTGAATCCCAGGATCCGCTCGGGCACGGTCCCGGCAGCGACATATTCACGCATGGTGGCCATATAATCGCCTGTACCCACCCCCATCAGGGGGTTTGAAAGGAACATGCTGAACGCCGCCTTCCACATGACGAACCGGTCTCCCACGTTGGAGAAGGTCTCTCCGCGCGTGTAGAGCGCAATGTCGCTGAAGATGCTGTTGACCCTGCTCTGGACAATGGCGCTGAACTGATAGGCCAGCAGGCATCCCGCGATCATGGTGGCAAGGGCGAGCAGGAACCACCGCTTTGTCCTCGCCAGCAGATAGCTCAGCACGATGCCGGCGGCGAACAGGCCGAACCAGGCGGTCCGGGAGAGCGAAAAGAGGATGGAAAAGACCGCGAAGCCCAGGAAGACCGCGAGGAAGATCCGCAGAGCGCGGTTGCTCTTCACCATCCCGGAGAACAGGAACGATAGGGCCGCGTAGAGGCCCACGGCGTTCAGATTGGAGAACCAGATGTGATGGACATTCATCGGATACACCGGCAGCGTGAATTTCCTCTGGCCGATGATGCCGAGATAGGTAAGCGCCGCGATGCCGTCGAGGAGTAGCACCCCGGCGATGAACACCAGCAGGGCGGTCTCTGCAGTCCGGGAATCGCTGGGACCGCTGTCAGCAGCGTCGACCAGGACCGCGATCACCAGATAGGCAAGCGGCAGGGTAGCGAGCTTGTTCACGATACCAAGGCCGTCGGAGAGATGTTCCGTCAGGAAAAGGCCTGCGATCGCAACGCCGACGGGAAGAAGGACCGGAACAAGGAGCGGCTGGTCCAGGAAGTGTTTCAGCTCGGCACGGTATGCTCCTTTCGCGATAGCCAGCGAGAAGAGGTACAGCGCGGCAATGCCGACCAGGACCGTTACCGCGCTCTTGGAGAGCGGAAGGAAGAGCGCGAAGAGCAGCAGGATAACGGTCATCGGCTTTCGCTGGTCCAGGATGAGCGGTGCGATCATCGGCCCCTCCCGGTGAGCAATGACCGGAAATACCGTTCATAGTCGTCGACCATGCGCTGGCGGTTGAACCGTTCGAGGATCCATCGGGACGCGGCACCGGACAGGGACCGGTCCTTTCCGGCATTCTCCATAAACCTGATGACCACATCTGCCATCTCCCGGGGCCCGCCGTCCACCGCGAAGCCCGCAGGGCTTCCCTCGACTGCGTCCCGGATGCCGCCGGCATTGTAGACGACCATTGGCAGGCCCGTGGCCATGGCCTCGAGCGCCCAGATCCCAAAGCCCTCATTCCGGTGCGTACTGACAGCTACATCGATGTCGCCATAGAACGCCAGCATGTCGTCCTTGGAGAGGCGTCCTGTCCACAGCACTGCATCGGTCAGGCCGAGCGCTGCGGCGCGCGCCTTGAACGCCCTGACCGGGGAGGAACCGGTGTCTTCGGCCACGAGAACGAAGCGCGTCCCCGGCAGCGCGCGCCGGACCTCGACGAGGGCGTCAAGGAACTCTATCTGGTTCTTCCAAAGGTCGCCCACCGTGCCGATGATTCTGACATCCTGCGGCAGGCCGAAGCGGGTATGCAGCCATCCAGTTTTGGACCGAAAGGGCTTGAACGTATCCAGGTCAATGCCGTAATAGATGACCGAGGTCCGGGGGGCGAGGGCCGGATCGAAGGTCGTGAGGCGGTCGCGGATATACCGGGAGATGGTTACGAGGGCGTGCATGCGCCGCAGGAGGAACCGTGACCGGATGAATTCAGGAACCTGCGGCGTATACAGGAGGACCGGTCTAGTGCCGGAGAGGCGGGCGCCCAGCCAGGACTGGATGATGTCATGCCCGCGCTGGATATCGATGATCTCATATCCACCCTTCCTGATTATTCCGGCGGTCTTAAAAATCGCACCTGCAGCATCGATCCCCGAACGACTGACAGGATGAAGAATGATGTCGCTGTCCTTGAAAATTTCAATGAGCGGCGTATCGGGTCGGCAGATCAGCCCGACCGTCATGCCTTTGGCAGCCAGTCCCGGCAGGAGTTCGCGCAGGAACTCTTCTCCCCCGCCCCTCTTGCGGAAATTGTTGACAAATAGGATCTTCATCTGTTTCGGTGCTGAGAGACCTCTGACCTTAGGTTTTTTGCCGGTTACTGAAGCTTATGAATTCCATTTTTGCAATATGCTTCCTTGTTCTCGATCCTTCTTTTCTTGATCGCTGCGTTAAATTTAAATTTATCCGTTGTCATGTCCCACGTTCCGGGATGATACAGATGAAAAACAATTGCCAGGTTCCTGACCGACCTGATGAACCCGCCGTGATTTATTACCCGTATGCCGAGATCGGCATCTTCATCACCGAATCCCAGAAAATCCTCATCGTAGCCGTTGATATCCATGAATAGTTTTTTATATAAGCTGCAATTGCAGCCGATGACCGAGGTTTCGGGTTTTATGCGTTCCTTTTTCAGCAATATTCTCAGCAGACCATTGCGGATCACAAACGCCTCCTGGGCGTGGTGGGACCTATGAGCCAAGAAATCCATCAGTAATTCAAAATTGAGCTCATTGACAGCAGTTCCGTTCTCAAGGAATTTCTCGGTCAATTCTTTTCCTATCTGGACGCGTTGCCCCGCAAGAATGGCGCGCGGATCGCTTCGCTCAAGGTGCGCCTGCAGGCAATGCCGGTGCACCGTGCAGTCACCGTCGGTGAAAAACAGGTAATCGCCGGTTGACCGTCGAACCGCTTCATTTACGACCCGCTGCTTTCTGCAGCCTTCGTGCTCCTGCCTCACATGCACGATGGGAAAAACCTGCTTGAGGGATGCTTGCATCTCCGATACGGTATCAATCGTTTCCGCGGCGCTTCCGTCATCTGCGATCAGGACTTCAGAGGGAAGCACACTGGAAGCAGCAAGGCTCATGATGCAGAGCCTGAGATGCCGCGGCCTGTTATACGTAGCTACGATGACCGACGTTTTCATAAGAAATGGGTCCTTTCTCAAAATCATGTTTCATCATGCCTTTATTCTCGTGGCAATGCGCATAGAGCATCGGGCATGGAGCCTCCTTATGGTACTTTCTGCCCTCTGCTGTTGTGCTCCCACGCCTTTGCATATTTGGCGAACACGTAATAGGCGTGGAAAATATTCAGCACCAGTCCATGCTTGCCGTCCAGGAACCCGAGCCTGAAGATGTATTTAAAGACGAACGTAAAGAGCGGCCGCAGCAGGATATTGATCCATCCCGCCTTGAACGGAGGAATTCCTCGTTGTGACATTACCGTTACGGCAAGGGAAGAATACTTGTTGATGGATGCCATATACAAGCCAAGGTCCGGGTAGGCGTAATGTTCGATGGCGTAGCCGGTCCTGCCGATCGTTCCCTGGACCTTGATCGATTCGTGTACCGCACGTTCTTCGAACCGTCCCTTGCCCTTCCGGAACAGCCTCAGGTTATAGTCCGGATACCAGCCGCCGTGCTTGATCCATTTACCGAGAAAAAAGGTCTTCCTTGGGACCTGGTAGCCGTCGTTAGCGCCGGGGGATGCTATGATCTCTCGTATCTCGGCGGCAAGTTCCGGCTCCACCGGTTCGTCGGCGTCCAGGCTCAGGACCCAGTCTCCGGTCGCCTTGTCGATGGCCGCGTTCTTCTGCCTGCCGAAACCGAGCCAGTCCTGATGGTATACCTTGTCGGTGAACTCGCGGCAGATCTCCACGGTCCTGTCCGTGCTGCCTGAGTCGAGCACAATGATCTCGTCAGCCCATTGCACGCTCTCCAGCGTCCGTCTGATGTTGGCCTCTTCATTCAGCGTGATGATCGTTATGGATAATCTTGCGCTCATATCATGATCCCTGTCTCCGTGCAGAAACCGCTAGCAGTGACCTCTCCACCGCCTCAAGCGCCTCGG
Organism: Nitrospirota bacterium; assembly: GCA_963840455.1. GTDB lineage: Bacteria > Nitrospirota > UBA9217 > UBA9217 > UBA9217 > JAAXXJ01. The sequence goes on from CAWIYV010000007.1 coordinate 516,909, forward strand.
CCGTATTGATCCGGTCCATGCACTGGTGATCAACGCACTTGTGCGGTTTGCAGGGATGGCATGCGAGGTATTTCGAAACGATTGCATGACCGCTTCCCCAGGGGCCCCATTTACGCTCGTCAGTCGGGCCGAACAGCGCCACGACCGGAACGCCCGCCGCTGCAGCCATGTGCATGGGCCCCGAGTCGACACCGAAGAAGAGATCGCAGGCGCGGTAGACCGCAATGTTCTCGCGCACCGACGTGATCCCGCAGAGATTAAGCCCGCCGAAGGGCCCCTGTTGCTCGATCTCCTCATAGAGACGGGAATCTCCTTTCGCGCCAGTATAGACGAACCGGGCCCGGTGTTTTTCCCTGAGCTCGCGCATGATCGTCGCGAACCGATCGAGAGGCCACTGCTTTGCCGCAAGGCTTGCGGCAGCATGAATGACGACCTTCAGGTCCCCCTGCTTCCAGCCGGCGCTTTCGAACAGCTCCGCAGCGCGTCGTTCCTGCTCCGGCGTTGTCCAGAGCTCAAGATCTGTTGATCCGATGGGAATATCGAGTGACCGCAGGCAGTCCAGGAAGTTCTCCACCTCGTGCTGGTCATGGCGATAGACCACCGGGTCGGTGAGCAGGAACTGCCGTCCTTCCGTGGCGAATCCGATCCTGCGCGGGACCCGGGCCGCCCAGACCAGGAGCGCGCTCGAGAGCGACCGTTTGAGCACGAACACCGCGTCGTACCGCTCCCTGCGGATCAGGGAACCGTAGTGGATGTACGCGCCAAGCCTGCCCCGGTCCGACCGGGTGCTGTATTTGTGGATGGTCTTCAGCTCGAAAGGAATGATGCGGTCAACATACGGACATCCCTCGATCACCTGACCGGAAAAAGGCTCGAGCATCAGATCGATCCGGGCATCGGGAAAAGCTGCCCGCAGATTTCTGAGGAACGGCACAGTGAGCACCGTGTCACCAATGAACCGGTAGCGCATGACCAGGATCTTCTTGGCTTCGAGCTTCATGGCCGGTCCTGCCCTTTCTGCTCGATGATCCAGTCAGCAGCCTCAGCGAGGTCGTGGGCCGTGAAATCAGGGTCTTCCACGTGGGACGGCCGCCTGTTGCCTGCGTCATCGGGGGCGAACCCGCTCCTGACGAGGATGGACCGTGCGCCGGCCCGGTGTCCCAATTCAATGTCGCTCCACTTGTCGCCCACCATGAACGACTGTTTCAGATCGATGTCCAGGTCCCGTGCAGCCCGGTCCATGAGTCCCGTGGCCGGCTTCCGGCAGTCGCACTGGATCGTGTGCTTCGAGTTGCCCGCCGTGGGATGGTGCGGGCAGTAATAGATCCCGTCGATCGTGGCGCCGTCCTTCCGGAGCGTGGCGGTCAGCAGTGCATGGGCCTCATGGACCAGGGACTCGGGGAAATAGCCCCGCGCCACGCCGGACTGGTTGGTGATGATCACCACCTTGAATCCCGCCGCGTTCAGCCGTCTGATGGCAGCAGCGGCGCCAGGAATGACCTTCAGCATGTCCAGGCTCTTCAGGTAGCCGACCTCTTCGTTGATCGTGCCGTCCCGGTCAAGAAATACCGCTCTATTCATAGTCAGCCTAATAGTACCTTTTCCCATGAGGCCTTTTCAAGGACCTCGAGGTCGATCCTGAGGGCCCACACGCTTTCAGGCTCCATGCCTTTGAGCCTGACGCTGTCCTTTTCGGTCGTCACCACCATCGTAGCCCTGCTGTCCGCAGCGCTCTGAAACACCCGGGCAAGTTCCGACTTCGTGTAAGGATGATGGTCCTGATACCAGGCAGTGCCTTTTACGACCGCTCCCAAGGACCCGAGGAGCGAGGCCAGGGATTCGGGCCGCGCTATCCCCGCAAAGGCGAAGACCGCGGCACCGTTCAGGGCCGTCAGCGGCCGGATCTCGCTTGATGCAGCGTCAACGAGTTCCCGGGGAGCGTAGCGGGCGGTGAATATACGGGCGGTCGTGTGCCTCCTGATGGTCTCTTTGAGCGAGGCGACATCGCCTTCCCGCGCCTTCGTGATGACAATGACATCTGCCCGTTTAAGGGCGGAAAGCGGCTCCCGCAATATCCCGGCGGGGAACAGCATGCCCCTGCCGAAGGGGTCGCTGGCGTCGATCAGGGCTATGTTCAGGTCCCGCTCGAGGCGGATATGCTGGTACCCGTCGTCCAGGATGATGCAGCCGGGGTGAAAACGCCCGACAGCGAAGGTCCCTGCGCGAAACCGATCGCTTCCGACCACGACCGGGACACGCGCAAGCCGGTTCGCGATCAGGGACGGCTCATCTCCGCCCGCAGCCGTGTCCAGGAACAGTGAAGCGCCGTCCGATACCACGGTCGTTGCGGATTCGTCCTTCCTGCCGTAACCACGGCTTAACACCAGGGGCCGCCTGCCGTGCTGCTGCATCAGTCCGGCGATATTGATAACCGTCGGCGTCTTGCCGGTACCTCCCAGGGTGATGTTGCCGACCGAGATGACCCGGCAGGGAAGTCTTTTCGTCCGGAAGAGTCCTGCTGCATAGGCTCCTGTGCGGAGCCGTACGAGCACACCATAGACCAGGGACAGGAAAAAGAGAAGAGCCCCCAGAACATGGGAACTCTTCCTGCCGTACATGACATCTTCAATGTACTCTTTATTGAGCAATGATCAGCCTATGTACCGCATCGATGGTTCGTACTGTGGCGCCGGAATTGGCCGCGATCACCTTGAATGCTTTCTCTCCCATAGTTGAGGAAAGTTGCTTGTCAGAGAGCAGGTTATCAAGTTTTATATAAAGTTCTTCCTTATCTTTGACCATGAGGCCGCCCCCGGCCTGGATCAAGGCTTCTGATATCTCTTTAAAGTTGAACATATAACGGCTGAAAATAACAGGTTTTTTCATCGCCGCAGGTTCAAGAAGATTATGTCCGCCGACCTTCACGAGGCTTCCGCCGACAAAAGCGATATCGCAGGCGCCGTAAAAGGCCCTGAGCTCACCGATGGTATCAAGAAGGACAACATCCCTGACCGGGCCCTTGAGGCGTGTCCTGCGCTGGCATTCATAGCCGGCACTGGTGATCAGGCCGCATACCTCGTCGAACCGCTCCGGATGGCGCGGTGCAATGATCAGGACGAGATCGGGATATTTCTTTCTGAGCCGGGAGAATATCTCGAGCAGGATGGCCTCTTCTCCCCGGTGCGTGCTCCCCGCCGTGATGACCCGTCGCCCGGCCGCAATAGCGACCGGACGCTGTTGTGCCGGGGAGATCTTCTGGTCGAACTTGAGGTTCCCCGTCACCATGACGCGGTCCGGAGGGGCCCCGATGTCCCTGATGCGCGCAGCATCCTCGTCGGACTGCATGCAGAAGAGCGTTACGCTCTTGAACACCTCGGTGAAGAAGCGCCTGAACCTGAGGTAATTACCGTACGACCTCGGGGAGATCCTGCCATTGATCAGGGCCGAGGGTATCCCCTGCCGCTGGAGCTCCCGGAAGAAGTTCGGCCACAGCTCGGTCTCAGCGACCAGGACGATTACTGGATTGATCTTCTGGATCACCCGGCGCACGATCCAGGGATAGTCGAAGGGAAAGTAGAATACCGCATCCGCCTCGGGGACGCGCTGCTTCGCCGTGAAGTTCCCCGTGACAGTCACCGTGGACAGGATGAGCTTCCGGCCGGGATATTTCTTCTTGAGCTCGCGGATGAGAGGATGCGCCGCCATGACCTCTCCCACGGACACAGCATGGACCCAGATGGGACGGGTGCCTCCGAGGACCTTCAAGACCCCTTTCCGCACCCTGCCGAGCTTCTGGGATATCCCTCCCCGGTACTTGGGGACCGTAGCGAGCTTGAACAGAATGTAGGGCGACAGTATGATGGTGGCAAGAACGAGGATGAGGTTGTACAGGATATACATGGTCTATTCACCTTTTACCGGGGCCGGCGGTCTGAAGATCGCGTCCGCCTTGGCCATGATCGCGTTCAGCGACGCTGTCAGCTCCTTCCGTTTGTTCTCGAGCTCTTCCTCGCCGGTCCCGTTCACGATGATCGGTCTGCCGTACAGGATGACGCATTCGGTAAAGGGCCAGGGCAACAGGTATTTGTCCCAGATCTTTTCGAGGACCCAGGAACGCCGCGCGCTCACGACCACCGGCACGATGGGTTTATCGAGCTTTCCCGCGAGATAGGTCACCCCCTGTTTCACTTCGTAGATCGGTCCCCGCGGTCCGTCCACGGCAAGCGCGATGTTCTTGCCGTTCCGGAGAGCTTCCACGAGACCCAGAAGCGCCCGTTCTCCCTTGCGTTTGCTCGAACCGCGCACCACGCCGAACCCGAAACGGGCGATGATGCCGGCCTGGATCTCTCCGTCGCGGCTTTCGCTTGCCGGGATGACAATGTTGGAATCCCGGTGTGTATGGAACAGGAGGAACTGTCGCCCGTGCCAGAAGGCGTAGATGATATTCTTTCCCGCACTCTCCAGACCCCGGGGGATATCTTGGTCCACGAATCTGATCCGGAGCGTCTTGCTCCAGAGGGTGATCAGGAGCCAGCCGATGAACGATAGTATGCGCGCACGCTGCATCAGGTCCTTCCTGCCTGCTGTTCGTCCCTGAACTGCTGGTCATAGAGGTTCTTGTATTCCCCGCACAGCGCAAGAAGCTCCTCGTGTCTGCCCGCTTCCACGATCCTGCCGTCCTTCAGGACGATGATCCGGTCGGCGTTCATGATGGTGGAGAGACGATGGGCGATGACAAAGCTCGTCCTGCCCTGCATGAGCGTGTCGAGGGCGTTCTGGACCTCCCGTTCCGACTCGGTGTCGAGGGACGACGTTGCCTCGTCCAGGATGAGGATGGGCGCGTCCTTGAGCAGTGCCCGGGCGATCGCAATGCGCTGGCGCTGTCCGCCCGAGAGCTTCACCCCCGACTCTCCGATCACCGTATCGTATCCCTGGGGAAGCGAGCGGATAAAATCATCGGCATAGGCCGCTCTGGCCGCGCGGACGACATCATCGAACGACTTCTCCGCATGACCATAGGCGATGTTGTTCCTGATCGTATCATTGAACAGGATCGTCTGCTGTGTCACGATCGCGGTGCAGGAGCGCAGGGATTCCAGGGTCGCGTTGCGGATATCCGTGCCGTCGATCAGGATCGCGCCCCCCGTTACATCGTAGAACCGAGGCAGGAGGTTCACGAGCGTGGTCTTTCCTCCCCCGCTCCTGCCGACGATGGCGATGGACTCTCCCGCCCTGACCGTGAGGTCGATGCCTTTGAGTACGGGGGTCTCCTCGTAGCGGAAGTTAATGCCTTTCAGCTCGATGGTCCTGAAATCACGGGAGAGCCCGATCGCGCCTTCCTTGTTCCTGATCTCCGGCTCCGTATCGAGGACCTCGAATATGCGCTTTGCCGCAGCGATCCCGTCCTGCACGACGTTGTTGATGCCGTTCAGGTCCTTGAGCGGCCGGTAGAAGAAGACAAGCGCGACGGTGAACGAAAAAAAGGCGCCCGGCGTCATGGTCTTGCTCAGGATGATCGCATACAGGCCGTACAGGATGACGAATGCGGTACCGGTCATGGAGATGACCTCCATCACCGGATGAGAGAGCGCGCTCGTCTTGATGGACCGCATCAATGAATTGAAGAGACCTTTGTTGCGGCTGGCGAACCTCCTGCCCTCATACTGCTCCATACCGAAGGCCTTGACGATGCGGATCCCCGATATGGTCTCGTGCAGATGCGTCGTGAGCTCGCCGATCTGTTCCTGCATCTGCGTGCTCGTTTTCCGGAAGCGTCTGCTGAACTTGGAAAGCGCGAGGCCGGCGAAGGGCAGCACGACGAGGGAAAAGGCCGCCAGGCGCCAGTTCAGATAGAGGATATAGCACGTCAGGGCCAGCATGGTAAAGCCACCCTGCACCAGGCTGGACGGCACCCGGGTCAGGGCCCCCTGCACCAGGTTCACGTCATTGACGATCCGGGACATGATGACGCCCGTCGGTGTTCTGGTGAAATAGGAGAAGGACAGGTTCTGGATGTGCGCGTAGAGCTGGTCGCGGATGTCGTTCACGACCTTCTGGCCCACATACCCCATGAAGTAGTCGCGCGCATACCAGGTGATCCCCTTCAGGATGCTGACGACGATAAGCGCCAGAGGCACCCAGCGCCCGAGCTCCCAGTCCATGCCGATGATGACCTTGTCGATCACCGGCTTGACGAGGTAGGTCTGTGCGGAGATCATGGCGCTGGAGAGCAGCATGAAGACCGCTGCCCAGACCAGCCGCATGCGGTAGGGCTTCAAATAGATGAGGAGTCGCTTGTAGATTTCCATATCGATTATGCCGCCTTGGCAAGCAGTTCGAGGACCACTGCGGCAGCGCGCCGGGATGCGCCGCCCTCGCCCAGCAGCGTTCGCACGCGCACAAGCTCTTCCGTCATCGTGCGATGTTTTTCGGGATTGGCAAGGATCGCACCGATCTCCTCGGCGATCCGCTCCGGGGTCGCTTCATCCTGAAGGAGCTCCGGGACGACGGTCCTGCCTGCCACGATGTTCACCAGGCCGAAGTTCTTCACGCTCACAAGCAGCCTGCCAATCCAGTACGTAAGTCGGGACGCCCGGTAGACGATCACCATCGGGACCGCCATGAGACCCGTCTCGAGCGTAGCGGTTCCGGACGTAACCATCGCCGCGTCGGAGGCCCGCAGGACATCATAAACCTGACCGTCAACGATATGCACCGGGACCCCGCTCGCATCCACGTATCCCGCGACAAGGCTGCGGTCGAGCGTTGGTGCGATCGGCAGGACGAACTGGACGTCCGGGAACCGCCGCTGCAGGACCTTCGCCGCTCCGAGCATATCCGGCAGTAAATAGGCGATCTCCTTCCTGCGGCTGCCCGGCAGGAGCGCGATCGTGCGCCGGTCCTGCGCGAGGCCCAGTTCTTTGCGAGCTTCGTCACGGGTATAAGGCGAATCCACCACGTCGGCAAGCGGATGTCCGACGAACCGGACGTCAACGCCGGTGGTACGGTAAAGTTCGACCTCGAAGGGAAAGACCACGAGGATGGCCTCGACAAGCTTCGCGATGGTCTTCACCCGTCCCTTGCGCCAGGCCCAGACCTGGGGGCTGATGTAATAGAGCACCGGGATGCCGAGCTTTTTGGCCGCCTTACCGGTCAGGATATTGAAGTCCGGGAAATCGATCAGCACGAGCAGGTCGGGCCGTTCTTCCCGCAGGAACCGCTTCAACTTCGCGTAGACCCCGTAGATCGCGCCGATATGGGTCAGGACCTCAGTCGCGCCTACCACGGAGATCTCTGACGCATCGGCAAGCATGGTTACGCCGGCCTCGCGCATCCGCCGGCTGCCGACGCCGTAGACCTTCAGATGAGGTTCCTGCTCGTGGAGCGCCTTCACCAGATTGGAGCCGTGAAGGTCGCCCGATGCTTCACCGGCGATGATAAGGATCTTCTTCATGCTTCTCGTACGTGCGGCCTAGAGCGCTTTTTTTACCGCTTCAGCGACCGTCCTGATCTGCTCTTCGGTCAGCTCCGGGTACATGGGGAGCGACAACACTTCCTGCGCGGCTTGCTCCGACACAGGCAGGCTGCCGGCCTTCATACCGAGGTCCTTATATGCGGCCTGGAGGTGCAACGGCACCGGATAATAGATCATGGACGACATCTTCGCGTCGTCGAGCCGTTTTTTTACGGCATCTCGGTCCTTGACCCGTATCGTGTACTGGTGATACACGTGCTTGCTGTCCCCGCTTTCAACGGGGGTCTGGATCCCCGCTACGGCCAGGTACTTGTTGTACAGGGCGGCGTTCTTCCTGCGGTTCGCATTATAGGTGTCGATGCGTTTGAACTTGACGTTCAGGATGGCTGCCTGGACCTCGTCGAGCCTGCTGTTGTACCCGATCTCGTCGTGGTAATAGCGCACCTTGCTTCCGTGGTTCCTGAGGCTGTGCAGGCGCTCGGCGAACTTCGGGTCGTCCGTGATGACCATGCCGCCGTCGCCGTAGCAGCCCAGGTTCTTGCTCGGGAAGAAGCTGAAGCAGCCGAGATCGCCGAAAGCTCCCGTCTTCCTCCCCCGGTATTCAGCGCCGAAGGACTGCGCGCAGTCCTCGATGACTTTGAGCTTGTGCCGACCGGCGATCGCCATGAGCGCGTCCATGTCCGACGACTGGCCATAGAGGTGCACCGGCAGGACCGCTTTCGTCCGTTTCGTGATCCGCGACTCGATCTGCGACACGTCCATGTTGAACGTATCGGGCAGGATGTCCACGAACACCGGGACCGCGCCACAATACGAGATCGCCTCGGCCGTCGCGATGAACGTGAAGGGCGTGGTGATGACCTCGTCTCCCGGGCCGATGTCCGCGGCGCGGAGCGCGAGATGCAGGGCATCGGTGCCTGAGGCAACGCCGACGGCGAACTTCACGCCATGGTAGGCGGCAATGCCCTGTTCGAGGGCCTTTCCCTGGGGGCCGAGGATGAACGCAGTGCTCTGGATGACGCCCAGGACCGCGTTATTGATCTCGTCCTTCATCAATTCATACTGGATCTTCAAGTCAACCATGGGAACTGACATGCGGTGGTGCTCCTCTCTTCCGTTATGAGAACGGCACGAAATCGGTCGTGCCTTGTTCGATGCAGTGGGTGATCAGCCGGGCAAGCGCCAGGGCGTTCCTGCCCTCGGTCCCGCTGACCTGCGGCCGCTTCCCGCTCTCGATGCTGGCGATGAACGATCGGATCTCATCGAGGAGCGTGTCACGCCGCTCTGTCGGAAGTTCGATCGTGACGAGGTCGGGCACGGTCGCGGTTCCGCGGCGGGAGACGAAGGCTTTCTGCGTCTGGTAGTCCGCGGTATAGAGCGTATCGCCGTCGAAGATCCTGATGACCCGCTTTTTCTCGTCCGAGATCCTGCTCGCGACAACGTCGGCGATGCAGCCGTTCTTGAAGACGATCCGGGCGATGACCGAGTCGATCTCGCGGGTGATGACCGACGCGCCCATGGCGCTCACCTTGTCGGGTTTCGATCCCGCGACATCGGCCACAATGTCCAGGTCATGGATCATGAGGTCCAGAACAACGTTCACATCGGTGCACCGCACCGTGAACGGAGCACTGCGTTCCGCCTGCACATAACGCGGTGCCGTCAGAAGCGGCTTGATCGCGGTTATGGCCGGATTAAATCGTTCTATGTGCCCGACCTGGAGGATGACCCGCTTCCTTTCCGCAAGGCTGATGAGCTCGTCAGCCTGCTCCAGCGTCACGGTGACCGGCTTCTCGAGCAGGACATGGACGCCTGCTTCGAGGAACTGCTTTGCCACCCGGTGATGCAGGACCGTTGGCACGACGATGCTGACGGCGTCCACGCTCCCCAGAAGCCGGGCAGGCTCGTCGAAGGCCCGTGTGTTCAGCTTGTCCGCGATTTGACCGGCCCGGGCCCCGTCCTGATCCGCGACACCCACCAGCTCGACGTTCGGGAGGCCCGCGTACTTTTCTGCGTGGAACTGGCCGAGGTATCCGACCCCGATGACCCCTGTGCGTATCTTGTTCATTCTGAAATCAACCTTGTCCTATGTTGGGATCGTTCCGTTCGCGTCAAGAGCGACGATTGCAATGCCCGCCTGGTCTGCCAGCGCAATAAGCGCTTCCTTCTGGATCATGATGGTCTTTCCCGCCTCGATCGCAAGGCAGGCGGCTTTGACCTCCTGCATGGCGGAGATCGTCAGGAGGCCGGTGGCCGGCAGGTCGAACCGCAGGTCCTGCTGGGGCTTGCAGATCTTCACGACCACGGCCCCCTCTTTGCATAACCTTCCGCCGCGGCGGATCGCCTCATCCGTGCCCTCGATGGCCTCGACCGCCAGGATGGCGAGGTCCTTCACCACCACGGTCTGGCCGATATCGAGACGTCCGATCTCCTTTGCCAGCTGCCATCCGAACGCGATGTCCTTCCATTCGTTCTTGGACGGCTTTCGCCGGGTCAGGACACCGGCAGGCGCAAGGAGGTTGTCAAGGTAGAGCGTCGATTCACGGACCGTGATGCCTTCGGACTCCAGCTCTTCGGCCACGGTGCGCAGGATAGAGTCGTCCTTTTTGGTTATCATCCGTGCCAGGACCGCTGCGCCCCGGAGGTCCGGCAGGGACCCGCTGAAGAAGCGCGTCTTCTTGATGCCGCCCGCCATGAGCACGTCATGGACGTCCTGGTCCTTGAAGAACTTGATGATCTTGCCGAGATGGCCTACCTTGACCCAGCAGATGGCATCACACCACTGCGCGAGCTCCGGAAGAGTTTCTCCCTCGTGCGCGGCAGCAAAGACCTTGAGGCCTTTCTGCTTGGCCGCCTTGGCGAACTCGATGGGGAAATCGCCATTCCCGGCAATGATCCCTATTTTTTGCATGGCAGCTTCATCCTGTTCTGCCGTCCGCGTTCCGACGGGGGATCGCTGTTTCTCACCTCGTCACTCCCCGCTTGGAGCTCTTCATGAACTTTACGAGGTGCATAGCTTCCCGCGAACCGCCGAACTCGCTCTCGACCCTCCGGAAGGATTCCTCCTGGGTGAGGCCTGAGCGGAAGATGATCTTGTACACCTTTTTCAGAGTGTTGATCGCATCCTCGCCGAAGCCGCGGCGCTTCAGACCGACCAGGTTCAGTCCGTAGAGCTGGGCTCGCGCTCCCGATGCGCTCACATAAGGCGGGATGTCCATGGGCACGCCGGACATGCCTCCTACGATGGAGTAAGCACCGATCCGAACGAACTGATGGACCGCCACGATGCCGCCCAGGATGGCATAGTCTTCGATGACGATATGGCCGCCCAGCGCCACGGAATTCGCCATGATGATGTGGTTCCCCAGCTTGCTGTCATGAGCAACGTGGGAATAGGCCATCAGGAAGTTGCCGTTCCCGATCTCTGTTTTCCGGTCCTCTTTGGTCGTGGCCCGGTGGATGGTGGCACATTCGCGGATCACGTTGTCGTTGCCGATGATGAGATAGGTCTCTTCGTTCTTGTACCCGATGTCCTGGGGAGGCGTGCCGACGCTCGAGAAGGACAGGATCTGGTTCCGCTCGCCGATGGTGGTCCAGCCTTCGATGAGCACGTGCGAGGAGATCCGGGTGCCCTTCCCGATCGAGACATGCTCTCCGATCACCGTGTACGGGCCGATCTCTACGTCGTCGGCGATGCGGGCCCTTGGATGAATTATTGCCGTCGGATGGATGTTCACGAATATCTCCTCACGGTGTCTGTTTCGCACGGTCAACGATCATCGCCATCATTTCCGCCTCGGTCGTAACAGTGCCGTCAACGATGGCCTGGCCCTTGAAGCTCATGCTGTTCGAACGCATGCGCAGGACCTCCATCTCGAACCGTATCTGGTCGCCGGGGACGACCGGCTTGCGGAATTTTACCTTGTCGATGGTCATGAAGAAAATGACCTTGTTTTTGACCTGGTCGGGCGGAACCGTTTTGAGCGCCATTACGCCACATACCTGCGCCATGGCCTCGAGGATCAGGACACCTGGCATGATCGGCATTCCGGGGAAATGTCCCTGAAAGAATGGTTCATTGATGGTGACATTCTTGATCCCGACGATCCGCTTTCCCATCTCCATCTCGACGATCTTGTCGACGAGAAGGAACGGATACCGGTGCGGAAGCGTGTTCATGATTTCCTGGATATCGATCATGCTGCATCTCCCTTGATAAAATAGGATTGTCTCAGGTTTTCTTTTCCAGTTCCTCGATACGGCGCAAGAGCTGGGTTACCAGCTTCTTAAGCTCCGGCAGCTTCGGGAACACGGTCTGCGCTTTGAGCCACTCGCGCAGCGGGATCGCGGGATATCCTGCGATGACCTGTCCCGCCTCCGTGTTCCTGGTCACTCCCGCCCCTCCGGCGATCGTGACCCGGTCACCCACGGTCGTGTGGTCGGAAATCCCGGCCTGACCGCCGATGACCACGTACTTGCCGAGGGTGCTGCTTCCGGCGATGCCGATCTGTCCGGCCAGCAGGCAATGTTCTCCGATCGTGACGTTATGGGCAACGTGGACCATGTTGTCCAGTTTCGTCCCCTGCTTGATGCGTGTCATGCCCAGCGCGGCCCGGTCAATGGCGCAATTCGCGCCGATCTCAACATCGTCCTCGATAATGACGCCGCCGATCTGCGGGATCTTGTGATGACGGCCGCCTTCGGACACGAACCCGAACCCGTCGCTGCCGATCACCGTGCCGGAATGAATGATCACACGGCTGCCGATGGTCACGCCTTCGCGGATGCTCACGTTGGGATAGATGACCGTGTCGTCACCGATACAGGACCCGGCCCCCACGAAAACGCCTGGATAGAGCGTGACCCTGCTGCCGATCTTCGCCCCGTCGGAGACCACGGCAAAGGCGTGGATGGTCGGTCCGGCGCCCAGGACCACGTCCTTGCCGATAACGGCGCGTTCGCTGATGCCTCCCGGAGCATACGGTCTCTCATGGAAAATCCGCAGCATCTGAGCGAAGGCGTACCGGGGATTCTTTACGGCGATCGACGGGATCGGAAGCTTCGGGGCGCCACGGGGAACGATCACCGCGGAGGCGCGGCACGCAACAAGGTCCTGAAGGCGTTTTTCATCAGTGACGAACGTGATATCGCCGTCCTGAGCCTCGCCGATGCCAGCCACTCCGCGGATATCGATATCCCCGCGGCCGGTAAGTTCGCCGGCGACCTTCTCTGCCAGTTCAGTGAGCCTCATGCGAAGTTCCTGCCGTTATTTCTTCGTATCGGACTTCTTGTCCAGTTCGACTATGACCTTTTCCGTCAGGTCCATATCTTCATCACCGTAGAGGACCGAGGGGACCTCGCCCTTGGACATGACGTTGATGGTCCGGTTCAGGACCAGGCCGATCTTGTCTTTTTTCGCCATGTCCTTGATGACAGCCGTCATTTCCTGGTTGAACTCGGCGGAGAGCTCCTCGTTCTTCTTGGCAAGCTCGTTGTTGAATTCACTCCGCTTCTTTTCGAACTCACTGATCTTCCTGCCGATGGTGTCCTCTTTTTCCTTGCGCACCTCCGGCTTCAGGACGGCGGACTGTTTTCCGTAGTCATCGCGCAATTTCTGTATCTCATCAGCATCGAGGTCGAGGATCTTTTTCCTGCTGTCGAAATACTCCTTGAGGATCCCCTGGTATTTCTTGCCGAGCTTGGTCTTGTCAAAGACCGTTTGCGTGTCCACGAATGCGATCTTCCCGCCGGCGGCAAAAGCAGATGATGCAGCGATCAACGATACAACGATAAGCACCAGAACCTTTTTCATGACAACCTCCTTCGTAATAGACAGATTGAGATTTTTTCACAGCCAGCCCGGACATCAGAATTGCGTGCCAATCGAGAATTCGAAGGCGCTTCGCTGATCCGAGGGCTGTTGATGGATGATATAGCCCCATTCGAATCGGAGCGGACCCATAGGCGACAGCCACCAGAATCCCCAGCCGTAAGTGTGCCGCAGCTGTCCTATGCTGTAAGGCTCCGAATCAGCAAACCCCTTGCCCATATCATAGAACAAGAGTCCCTTGAGCCGCGCCGCGGGCACGATGGGGAACGTAAACTCGAAGTTGAAGATCAGTTCCTTGTCGCCGCCCACCCGGACCAGTGTTCCATCGGGGGCGACTTCCATGGGGCCCGCGGTCCCGTACCGGAACCCGCGGACCGAGCCTGCACCGCCCACAAAGAACTTCTCTCCGGTCGGTATCGGGAGGTCGCTGAGCGTATAAGCATAGCCCATCCGGCCGCGGGTCATGAAGACCGTGTCCCAGAAGAGCGGGAAGTACCAGGCCGAGTCAACAACGGACTTGATGAAATTGGGATCGCCGCCAAGAGGTCCGCCGGCATACTGCACGAATGCGGTGTTCTTCGAGCCTGTTTTGGGATCAAGATAGAAGTCACGGGAGTCCCGGGTCAGGGTGCCCGTCAGCGAATTGGTCGCTACGACGCTCCCGTAGCTGTCAAGCTGTTTCTGCAGGGTGTACGAAGGCGATCTAGTGATGTTGTAGACATCGGATTCGTCCATGCTGAAGCGAAGCGATGCGGACACATATTCCGAGTAGCTCTTGCCGACGCCGAGGCCGAACCCGTTGGTCTTGATAAAGTAGCCGTCGTATTCCTGGTCCGTGTGATACAGGTCGACCCTGCCCCAGACCGGCCTGTCGAACAGGTAGGGTTCCATGAAGCTCACCTGGTACAGGCGCCGGACAGAGCCCCACTGGACCTTGAATTTGAGCAGCTGGCCCCGCCCCCCCAGGTTGCCCTGGGTGACCTCGGCCATGGCCATGAGCTTGTCCACGGAGCTGTATCCTCCGCCGACGCTCAGGTTGCCGGTCATTTTTTCCTTCACCTTCACGTTCAGGTCCATGACAGGCTCCTGCAGCCTGCGCTCGGGAACGATGTCGACGGCTTCGAAGAAGTTCAGGTTGTTGATCCGTTCATAGCTCCGTTTGAGCGCCTTCTTGCTGTACAGGTCCCCTTCGTCCAGCCGCATCTCCCGCCGGATCACCTTGTCGCGGCTTTTGTTGTTCCCCGTGATGTCGATCCTGCCGATGCGCACTTCGCCGCCCTCCTGGATCTCGATCGTGAGAGCGACGGTCCTTTTCTCCTCATCGATGTTGAACAGCGGGACGACACTGGCAAAGGGGCGGGAGATGGCATCGTACCGGTCCATGATCCGGGCGACATCCTGCCGCAGGACCTCCCTGCTGAAGATATCGCCCTGCTTGAGCTTGATCTCCCTCAGCAGCTCATCACTGCTGATGATGATGTTGCCTTTCATCGTCACGGAGCCTATGCGGAACTGGTTGCCCTCCTGGACATGGATGCGCAGAGCGACCTCGTTCGTGGTCGTGTAGGTCTCGATCTGGCTTGCGCTGAGCATGTAGGTATGCTCCGTGAATGGACGCTCTTCAATGATTGGGTCGTTCACCTGGACCTGGATGTATCCCCGGTTGTAGTAGAGGTTCTTTATGGATTCGACGTCTTCCTTGAGATCCTCCGATCGCAGCGTTCCGCTGTTCCCCAAAAAGGAGAAGATCCAGTGCTCCTGGTTCTTCATGACGTCCTTGATCTCGTCGGACGAGATGGCATGGTTGCCGGACAGGATGATTTCGCTTAAGGTGATGTTCTCGCCCTCTTCGATGTAATACACGATGTTCTTGTCGCCGCCCCGGAGCTCGACGATCACGGGCACGACAACGGCGTGATAGTATCCCTTGTCCTGATACTTGGTGCGTATCTTCTGGGCGTTGTCCAGGACCAGCTGCTGGTTGAACGCCGTCCGTGGCAGCAGCGTAACGATCTCCTTCAGCGTTTCCGCGGTAACTTCGGTGTTCCCTTCATAACTGATCTCCCGGATAAGCGGTTTTTCCTTGACCCAGATGATCACCTTGAGACCCTTTTCAAAGCCCTCGGTCTTCACCT
Source organism: Nitrospirota bacterium (assembly GCA_963840455.1). GTDB lineage: Bacteria > Nitrospirota > UBA9217 > UBA9217 > UBA9217 > JAAXXJ01. The sequence goes on from CAWIYV010000007.1 coordinate 532,348, forward strand.
GAACATCCTCGAAGTGGCCGAGCTGATAAAGGGTCCGGATGTCCTCTTTCACCTGCGCCGGGGAGAAAACCGATCCTTCACGGGTCTTGATCTTTGCGAGGATCGTTGCCGTCTCGATCCGCCGGTTCCCCTGGACCTCGATCAGTGTGACAGTCACTTCTTCGGCAGGAGCAATGACGGGGACCGACGCAAGAAGCACCAGGAATGCAAGCAGCCAGGCAGCCCTATGCGGATTGAACAAGATGATACGGTCCTCCCAGTTCCCTGAATAAAAACAAACCAATATAGCATTAACTGGTGAAGCTGTAAACAAAATTCATGGGAGGATGCTGGTTAGGGCCTCGTTGGAAAGCAGAAACCCCCGCATGGTAAGCGAGAGCCTGGTGTTCTCGATCTGGAAGAGTCCCGAGCCGCCAAGTTTCTCGATCTTCTTCCGGAGGTTGTTCGCCGCGTCCGGTCCGAACATCCGGTCATAATGGTCCAGGTCGATGCCGGCTGTCCTGCGGAGCCCCAGGAACAGCGTCTCCGCTGCCGATTGGTCCCGGTTCAGCACTTCTCTGGTGTCGACCGCAGGAATGCCGCCCGTCGTGCGCGTGATGTACCCGTTGACATCTGCGATGGTCATCGAGCGCGTATTCCCGATGAAGGACCATGAACCAGGGCCCAGACCCAGGTACTCGCCGCGGTCCCAGTAATTGCAATTATGCCTGCATTCTCGGCCGGGGACGCAGAAGTTCGAGATCTCGTATTGACGCAATCCTGCTTCGCCAAGGGACCGTATCGCCGAGCAATACATGCGCTCCACAATTTCATCATCGGGCAGCATGAACCTGCCTGCACGGGCTTCACGGCTCAACGGAGACCCTTCATCAAGGGACAGGCTATAAACGGAAAGATGGTCCGGTTCGAGGGAAAGTGCCGCTTCGATGGTTCTCTGCCATTGCTCTTCGGTCTGCTCCGGGACACCGTAGATCAGATCGATTCCAATGTTTTCGAACCCTGCTTCACGGGCAGCACGCACGGCGGCGAACGCTTTGCCGGCAGAATGGGTCCTGCCGAGCACTGCAAGGACCTGGTCGGAGAACGACTGAACCCCGATACTGAAACGGGTCACGCCGCGGTCCTTGAGCAGATCGAGCGTGCTTGCCGTGATCGTGCCGGGATTCGATTCGACGGTGATCTCGGCATCCCCTGACAGGGGGAGATGCTCTTCCATGAGATCGAAGAGACGGGAGAACTGGCTCAGGGAAAGCGTTGTGGGAGTGCCCCCGCCGATATAGATGCTGCTGAACAGTCTGTCCTGAAGATTGCGGGAACAGCTCTTCATTTCGATATCGAGGGCAGATAGAAAACGGTCTGCCAACGCAGTGTCGTAGTGTGTTGAATAAAAACCACAGTATGGGCATTTATTGACACAAAATGGAATATGAATATACGCAGATAACATATTGTTTTTTAACAGCAAAATAAACTCATACGGCAGCAATTCTTGTTGCGCAGTTTCATATAAAGCAATAGGTGTGCCATTGGTATCCGTGCCAGGCTACTTCTGGGGCAAGGTGATGATCAGTGAAGACTCATCGCAGTTCGGGAACTTTACACAGTTGAGGCAGTCCGTCCAGATCTTGTGGGGGAGCTCTTTCTTGTCTATCGCTTCGAAGCCGAGCTTCCGAAAGAAGCCTTCCTGATAGGTGAGCACGAAGACCCGTGTCGCGCCGAGGTCGCCGGCCTCCCGGAGACATTCCTTGACGAGGCTGGAACCGATACCCTTTCCCGTCATCTCCTTCTGGACTGCGAGCGAGCGGATCTCGGCAAGACCGTCCCAGCTGATGTGGAGCGCGCAGACCCCTCCCATGAGGCCTTCGGTCTCATAGACTGAGAAGTCTCGCAGGTCCTCATAGAGCTCATTCAGTGAGCGTGGCAGCATCTGTCCCTGGTCTGCGTACGCATTAACAAGGGCTTGGATGGACCTCACGTCGCTGATCCGTGCCTTTCGAATCATGCAGCAAGAGTACCTTTTCGGCCGGCCCTTGTCAATAGAGTTCCTCCCTGGGCATTCCTTCCTGATGATGGCTGTTCAAGGTCTTGAGATGGCTCACCAGAGTGCATTTCTTGCTGACTGCATCCCTCCTGAAGCGTCATGCGGCGGCCCTCCTGCCGTCTCCACGCGACCAATTTCCCACAAAGGTTATCAGGGAATCTCATATGACCATTGCATCAGATAAGAGGAAAATCAACCAGCTATTGACTTTAAAAGGTTGAATGGAGTATATTTTAACCAAAGGTCAACACATTCTTTTTTTGAAGGCGGTTGCCCGTATGATGTTTGAGAAGTTCACTGAACGTGGAAGAAAAGTCATCGTCTATGCCCGCGAGGAGGCAGAACGCCTGCAGAACGATTACCTCGGGACGGAGCACATTCTGCTCGGCACGCTCCGCGAAGAGGACGGCATTCCTGTCGCGGTCCTGAGGAAGATGGGCATCGACATCGATCAGATCCGTGTCGAAGTGGAGCGCAATCTTCCTTCAAGCGGCAATACCCTGACGTTCGGCGACATCCCTTTCACGCCTCGCGCGAAGAAGGTCCTCGAGTATGCTGTCGAGGAGGCCCGGTTACTCGGGCACAACTACATCGGGAGCGAACACCTGCTGCTTGGCCTGATCCGTGAGGAGGAAGGCATCGGCGGAAAGATCCTCAGAAGCTTCGGCGTGAACCTTCTCGGTTCCCGTCAGCTGGTCATCAACTATCTTCGCCGTTCCGCGACCCAGATGACGGCGAAGAAGAGCCCTACCCCCGCCCTCGATGAGTTCAGCAGGGACCTCACGCTCCTCGCGAAGAGCGGCAAGCTGGACCCGGTGATCGGACGTGATAAGGAGATCGACCGCGTCCTGCAGATACTTTCCCGCCGCACCAAGAACAATCCGGTTATCATCGGCGAGGCGGGCATCGGGAAAACCGCCATTGTGGAAGGCCTCGCGCAGCGAATCGTGAGTTCCGACGTGCCGGAGAACGTATTGAACCGCCGCGTGGTCTCATTGGACCTCGGTGCGCTTATCGCAGGCACCAAATATCGGGGCCAGTTCGAGGAGCGCCTTAAGATCGTGATGAAAGAGATCGTGCAGGCCGACAATATCATTCTTTTCATCGATGAGCTGCATACGCTGGTCGGCGCCGGTGCTGCCGAAGGCTCTATCGATGCGTCAAGCATGCTGAAGCCGGCCCTTGCCCGCGGCGAGATCCAATGCATCGGCGCGACGACCCTCGACGAGTTCCGCAAGCACATTGAGAAGGACGGCGCCCTGAAGCGGCGCTTCCAGCCGATCTACGTTCAGCCGCCAAGCGTCGAGGAGACCATCAATATCATCAAGGGGCTGCGTCCGAAATATGAAGCGCACCACAAGGTGAAGATCATCGACGAGGCGATCGTTGCCGCTGCACAGCTCTCCGACCGGTACATTACCGACCGTTTCCTGCCCGACAAGGCCATCGATGTCATCGACGAAGCAGGCGCCAAGGCCAAGCTCACCCGGAATACCTATCCCGTCGAGCTGAAGAACATCGAAAAAAAGCTGAAGAAGCTCGAACAGGAGAAGAACCTCTTCACCCGGATCAAGGACTATGTCCGCGTTGAATCGCTTCAGGAGGAGGAGGACAACCTGCGAGAGGCCCTTGACGGGATCCACAAGGACTGGAAGGACTCACAGGAGAAGAACGTTCCGGTCATCGGTGAGGAGGAGATCGCCCTCATTGTGTCCAATAGCACAGGGATCCCCCTCGCGAAGCTTGAGGAAAAAGAGGTGTCGCGCCTGCTCAGGATGGAGGAGGAACTGCACAAGCGGGTCGTGGGACAGGACGAGGCCATTGTGGCCGTATCACGCGCGATCCGGCGTTCACGGGTCGGGCTCAAGGCACGGAGACAGCCCATCGGCTCCTTTATCTTCCTGGGGCCCACCGGTGTCGGCAAGACGGAGCTGGCACGTTCGCTGGCGACCTTCCTCTTTGACAGCGAGGACGCCCTGATCCGTGTCGACATGTCGGAGTACATGGAAAAGTTCAGCTCCTCGCGTCTCGTCGGGTCCCCTCCTGGATACGTGGGATACGACGAAGGCGGCCAGCTCACGGAGAAGATCAGGAGGAGGCCGTATTCCGTCGTTCTCTTCGACGAGATCGAGAAGGCCCATCCCGATATTTTCAATATGCTCCTGCAGGTCCTTGATGACGGGTACCTGACCGACAGCGTCGGCAGGAAGGTTGATTTCAAAAACACCGTCGTCATCATGACGTCCAACCTGGGCGCACGGATGATCGACAAGGACACCACGCTCGGGTTCCGCCAGGACACTTCCAAGAGCCAGTACAGCAAGATGAAGGAGAATGTCATTTCCGAGCTGAAACGGTCATTCAATCCCGAGTTTCTCAACCGGATCGACGATATCGTCGTCTTCCATCCGCTGACGAACCCTCATCTCCTCCAGATCGTAGATATGCTGGTCAACGAGCTGAACATTCAGATGCTTCAGAGCCGCAATATCCATATCGAGGTCGCGCAGGAGGTCAAGGAATGGCTCATCCGGGAGAACTTCCAGCCGACCTACGGCGCCCGGCCGATGAGGCGCGCGATCCAGAAGCATATCACCGACCCGCTCTCCGAGGAGATGCTCCGAGGCAAGTTCAAGGACGCCCAGAAGGTCGTGGTAACGATGAAAAATGATATGATCGAGTTCCAGGAGGTAGAATCAGACGTGCTTGCAAAGGTTTGATGCCCTGAATCGGCGGTACGTTGCTGAATGCTCATGACGCACGGGAGACAAGCTCTCACGTGCGTTTTTTATTGTCTGCGGAACATTACAGAGAACAGAGAGCTTCAACGTTGCCTGGTGCGCAAGGTAAACGACATTAGGAATGACGCCCAAGGCAGAGAATCAAGTTTCCGTGATGGGTAGTTCCACGATCAGAGTGTTTGCCACCGTATTGCTGACAGGACAGAGAAAGCATGGAGGTACGGAGCGGATTCAGACGCATGCACACGAGCAGAGGGAAGAGGAAGACACGAGCGTGAACACGATGGCGGAAACACGGCCGCCAGGCGGTTAGATCCACCCCTGTCGAAAACCGTGGATTGGCTCCTTTCAGGATATTTTGATCATCATCGAAGTTTATCAGCAACGCGCTGCCCCGCCTGCAGCGACTGGTGAAGCGCTCGGGACGAATCAGGCAATAGATAGAGATTATCTATCGAATTGGGAACAGGGAGTTTCACGGCGCTCAGCGGATCAGGTAACGATACCGTAACCTCTTTCGGAAGAGCATACTCTCGCGCTTGATGGTCTTGCTCATCGGCTATGACGATAAAATCGGAAAGGAACGGAATTACTGACTCAATATGCTCTCGGAGCCTTTCCCGTGATGCTCCCAGAACGGTAAGCGGCATCGTTCCTTCCGGAGCACCACTGTTGCTCCTGTCGTGCGGAAGTGCCAGGATCACCGTGTCTTCCGGCTTACCATAATCGGGCAGGTAGATCACCGTCGATGCCATGCCGACGGGAATGACCTCCTCCCGGACACTGATGAACATTGTATGCTCCTGCGGCTGCCAGGCGGTATTGATGACGATCGATCGCGGTTCGATGGCCCCCTGTGGCGTCTTGACAGCTGATATGCGGCGGCGCCGGAAGATCAGTTCAGGCCACGGCTCTCGCAGACGTAGGTCGCCCTGGTGCTCTCCAAGGGCGGAAAGCAGACGTTCGGCGATAGGGCCGAGACCTCCTGGGAATGTCCGGGGCGGAGCGGTCAGCAACAAGACCAGAGAGGCTAGGGGTAAGTGCCGGATGCTCTGCCCGAAGAAGAAGCGTGATTGCACATCGAAGTAGGCGGTGAGCTCCCGGCTGAAACGGCAGGATCGAAGGTACGCATCGGCTGACCGATGTCCGAGAATATAGGAGGATAGAACACTCTTGGAGGCCTTTAGGGCAAGCCTGTTCGCATCATCGTAAAGCCATGAAAGCCTGTCGATCTCACGGGGGAACTCGCGGCGCAATTCAGCCAGCATCTCGTGGACGTTGGGCGAGACGGTAATACGCCGGTCGGGCAGGGCCACCTGGAACCGGGATGCTGCCGGGATCTGGTCCGGGGAGAGGCCGAGACCTGTGAAGAATGCCTGGGCAGGACTGCCGGCTTCAAAGCCGTAGCCAATGTTCGGACCGGCAATGAACCGGAACCGGTCTTTCACCCGTTCCGCTGCGGCTCCCCCTGCCTTTTCTCCCGGATCGACGACAATGACCTTTTTGCCTGCCTTCGCCAGCAGGGCCGCTGCGTACAGACCGGAGATCCCGGCCCCGATGAACGCTACATCGTATTTCGGCACATCACCCTCCGCACAACAAAAAAAGGAAACAGGACCGTTGTCGGAATCCTATTTCCTTGTCATCATGGGGTTTCTGCCCAGAGGCATCAGGTGCTATTTTGCTTTTCCCTGTTCCCGCATGGCTTCCTTCCGGGAGAGGCGGATCTTGCCCTGACGGTCGATCTCAAGCACCTTGACCAGCACTTCGTCGCCTTCTTTCAATTCATCGGTCACTTTTTCCAGGCGGTGCTCCGATATCTGCGAAATATGGAGGAGTCCGTCGGTGCCGGGGAATATCTCCACGAAAGCGCCGAAATCCATGATCTTCCGGACCTTGCCCATGTAGAGCTTGCCGACCTCGGCGTCCTGAACGATTCCCTTGATGATCTCCTTGGCCTTGTTGGCGGCGGCCTCATCGGAGGAGGCGATGTTGATGATACCGCTGTCCTCGATGTCGATCTTGGCGCCGGTCTGCTCGACGATGCTGCGGATCACCTTGCCGCCGCTGCCGATGACGTCCTTGATCTTGTCCGGATTGATCTGCATGGTTATGATGCGCGGAGCGTAGGGGTTCAGGTTCTTACGCGGCGCGGCAAGGGCCTCAAGCATTTTCCCGAGTATGTGCAGCCTTCCCTGCTTGGCCTGTTCAAGAGCGGTCCGCATAACGCTGATCGTGATGCCCTCGATCTTCATGTCCATCTGGAGAGCGGTGATACCCTTGCTGGTTCCGGTCACCTTGAAGTCCATGTCGCCGAGGTGGTCTTCGAGGCCGAGGATGTCGGAGAGCACGATGACCTTGTCGCCTTCCTTGATCAGCCCCATGGCGATGCCCGCCACGGGAGCCTTGATCGGAACGCCGGCATCCATGAGGGACAGGGTCCCGCCGCAGACCGTGGCCATCGACGATGAGCCATTGGACTCGAGGATGTCCGACACGATCCGGATGGTATAAGGAAATTCCAGTTTGGACGGGACCATGGCCTTCAGCGCACGCTCTGCAAGAGCGCCGTGGCCGACCTCCCGCCTTCCCGGCCCGCGAAGGGGTTTGGTCTCCCCTACGCTGAAGGGCGGGAAGTTGTAATGGAGCATGAAGGTCTTGAAATACTCGCCTTCCAGAGAATCGATACGCTGCTCGTCCTCGGACGTCCCGAGCGTGGTCACGACCAGCGCCTGTGTTTCGCCCCGGGTAAAGAGCGCCGATCCGTGCGTCCGGGGAAGTAGACCGACAAGAGACGTGATCGGCCTGATCTCGTCCGGCTTTCTGCCGTCTGCACGGGTGTTTTTTTCCAGGATGATCTTGCGGACCTCGTCCTTTTCGATATTGAAGAAGATCGCCGCGATCTGACGTCCCCGCGTCGGATCATCCTCTTTCTTCAGTTTCTGTTTGATCTCATCGAGGAGGACATCGAGGGTCTTCTGCCGTTCCATCTTGTCAGGAATGATGATCGAGGTCTTGAGCCGGTCAATGGCAAGGGCTGCAACCTGTTTTTCCAGTTCCTTGTCTATTTCCACGACCTTGACGGACCGCTTGGCCTTGCCTACCTTCGCGACCAACTCCAGCTGGAGAGCGACGATCTTCTTGATCTCGCGGTGCGCTGTCTCGAGGGCTTCGAGCATCTGGTCCTCGGAGAGTTCGCTGGCTCCGCCTTCTACCATCATGATGGCGTCGGCAGTGCCCGCGACGACGAGATTCAGGGACGAGGCTGCGATCTCCTTGAAGCCCGGGTTGATGCAGAACTTTCCGTCGATGTAGCCGACGCGTACCGCGCCCACCGGCCCGTTGAACGGGATATCGGAGATCGATACGGCCGATGATGACGCGATCATGCCCATAAGGTCCGAGGCGCTCTCGTCACCGAGGGACAGGACCGATGCAATGACCTGCGTGTCGAAATAATAACCGTCCGGGAAGAGCGGCCGGAGCGGGCGGTCGATGAGCCTCGAGGTGAGGATCTCCTTCTCGGTCTGCCTGCCTTCACGCTTGAAGAATCCGCCGGGAATCTTTCCCGCGGAGTAGGCCTTTTCCTGGTAATCAACGGTGAGAGGAAGGAAATCGACATTCTCCCGCTCAACCTTCGACGAAACGGCCGTCGACAGTACCACGGTATCCCCATACCGTGCCACGACCGCACCGCCTGCCTGCTTTGCCATGACGCCTGTTTCCAGGATAAGACGCTTTCCGCCTATTTCAGTCTCTACTGTTGTTGCCATGCACCCTCATTTCCGTAAGTACATCGATAGTGTTCGCCCTATTACTTCCGCAAGCCGAGCTTGTCAACGATCTGACGATACCGTTCCAGATCATTGACGCGCAGGTATTCCAGATGACGCCGGCGCTGGCCGACCATCTTGAGAAGGCCCCGCCGCGAATGGTGGTCCTGCTTGTGCGCCTGCAGATGTTCGGTCAGGTGGTTGATGCGCCCGCTCAGGAGCGCGATCTGAACCTCCGGGGAACCGGTATCCGAGGCGTGTCTGCGGTAGGTCGAGATCGTGTTCGTTTTCTTTTCCTTGTCCATCAGTCACCCCCCTTTCCATTAAGATTTAAGCATTGCAAAATATCATATTTACAAGTGCTTGTAAAGCATTTTATGCGATATCGGGAAAATTCATATCAGGACCACTTCCGGCCTGAGAGACCCTTCCCGGGCCCTTGCCACGGCAAGCAGCCGGCCATCATGGCCAAGCAGCCGTACCGGTGCCCGCGGATCCTCAGGAGCGAAACCGGGCGGAGCGGAAACAGCGTTCCCGTGAGCAATGCGCCGGACGTCAGCATCATCGACGGTCAAGGCGGGAAAACCGCCGACCGCTTCCCTGAGCGGGATCAGCGTCTGTTCCGCCTGGCCGGCAGCAGCCCGCTCCGCGACCTGTTCGAGGGTCAGCGCCTGTTCCAGCCGGAAACGGCCCGCCCGCGTCCGTATGAGGGAAATAAGATGTGCGCCCATGCCCAGCCGTTCCCCGACATCAGCGCACAGGGTCCTGACGTAGGTTCCCTTGGAGCAGTGCACGGTGAAGCGTGCGATAGGGTCGGCATACTCGACGAGCCTGACCGCGTGGACCGTAACCGGTCTTTTTTCGTGTTCCGAGAGGGTCCCTTTTCTTGCCAAGCGGTAGGACGGGACCCCGTTCACCTTCAGGGCTGAGAACGCCGGCGGCCGCTGTTGTATGCTCCCCTGGAAGGCGTTCAGCGCTTCCTGTAACTGCCCGATCGAAGGCGAAGAGTATGCCCTGGTCTCAAGGACCTTCCCGTCCGCGTCCTGGGTATCGGTCGTGCTGCCCAACTGCATTTCGGCGGTGTATTCCTTGTCGTCGGCCTCGAGGTAGCGTACGATCTTCGTTGCCTTGCCGACGCACAGGACGAGGACGCCGGTCGCCAGCGGGTCCAGAGTCCCGGTATGGCCGATCTGCTTCTCCTGCAGGATCCTGCGGGCCTTGTTCACGACATCGTGAGAGGTCCATCCCTGCGGCTTATTGATGATGAGAACGCCGTTCATGGGGCGGGAACGGTATTCTTGCCGAGCTGTGCGTCAAGCTCCTGTCCCACCGCGGCAATGACTTTGTCCCGGACCGCCGGAAAGGTACCGTCGAGTACGCCGCCCGCCGCGTTCTTGTGGCCTCCGCCGCCGAGGGTTACGGCCAGTCCCGAGAGATCGACACGGCCCTTGGCACGCAGACTGATCTTGTACTGTTCTGTCCCGATCTGACGGAACAGGACCGCCACCTCCACACCCTTGATGGAACGCACGAAATTCACGAAATTATCGGTATCTTCCGCGGTGGTGCCGGTCAGGCGGTACAGCTCGTCCGTGACGAGCACCCACGCGATCCGTCCGTCCGGGCTCCGCTCGATCCCCGAGAGGACCTTGCCGAGCAGGTCGATCCTCTTATAGGAAAAGGACTCGTACACATTCTCGGTCACGAGCCAGGGGTCCGCGCCTGCCTCGATGAGCGTCGCGGCGATCCGCATGCTCTCCGGCGTGGTGTTGGAATAGCGGAAGGAGCCGGTGTCGGTGAAGATGGCCGTGTAGAGGCACAGGGCCATGTCCTTGTCCATCGGGATCCCGAGATGGCTGACGAGACGGTAGACCATCTCGCCCGTTGCCGTGGCATCGGGATCGAGCCAGGTGATCGGCCACTCCGTGCGATTGGTCACATGATGGTCGATGTTGATCAGCGTCCGCGCCGGCCACGAGCCGTTAAAGAGACCGGTTCGAGGCGGGTCCGCGTCGAGGACCAGGAAGGCGTCATAGGTGCCGTTCACCCGGGGACCCGAGGTGATGCGGCCGGACCCGGGCAGAAAGCGGTAGATCTCGGGTACCGGGTCGAGGTTGTGGGCGGAGACCTTCTTTCCGGCCTTTTCGAGCGCCAGCATCAGCCCCAGCTGGGATCCCAGCGCATCGCCGTCGGGATTCTTGTGGACCGAGATGAGGACGGTATGACAATCCTGCAAGGCCGAGATAATATCGGCCAGTTCATTCATCGCCGGTCCCCTTCCCCCCATCCTTATCCTCGATGTCATGCAGAAGCTCCATGATATGGGCCCCACGCTCCACGGAATCGTCGTAGCGGAACAGGAGTTCGGGGACGAACTTCATGCGCATGCGCTTGCCGAGCTCGGACCGGATGAAGGGCGATGCGCTTTCAAGACCCTTGAGGGTCGACGCCTTATCGGCGCCGTACACGCTTACGAAGACCTTTGCGTTGCGCAGGTCATCAGCGACCTCGACGTCCGTCACGGTCACGAACCCGATCCGGGGGTCCTTGATCTTTCGCATCAGGATATCGGCGATCTCCTGCTTCATCTGATCGCTGACCCGCTCTGCTCTTTTATAGGTCGGTTTTGACATGGATCGTTCAGAATATCTCGATGTGGTAGTCCAGCAGGCTCACGTCCGGCACGGAACGCACCAGGTTCAACACATGGTCCAGCGTCTGGTTGAGGTGGGACTTGTCATTGCTCACGGCGGCTACTGCAAGGGAGGCCTTCTGCCAGAGGTCATTGTCGTCCACTTCAGCTACGGAAACGTTGAACTTCGCCCGGATGCGGTCCTTCAGGCTTTTGAGCGAATGCCGTTTGGTCTTTAACGAACCGCTCTCCGGGATATGCATCTCGATCGTGCAGACGCCGATGAACATAAGGTATTACAGCTTGGTTGCGATCTTTTCCACGACGAACGCTTCGATGATATCGCCGACCTTGATGTCATTGAAGTTCTCGATGCCCAGACCGCATTCGTATCCCGACTGGACCTCGCGGACGTCGTCCTTGAAGCGCTTAAGCGAATGGAGCTTTCCCGTATAGATGACCACGTTGTCGCGAAGCACCCTGACCCCGTCGTTCTGGCGCGTCATCACGCCATCCAGAACGGAGCAGCCGGCAATGGTTCCGACCTTGGAAACATGGAACGTCTGGCGGACCTCGGCGTGGCCCAGGACCTTCTCCTTGAGCGTGGGCTCGAGGAGGCCTTCCATGGCAGCCTTGATATCGTCGATGATATTATAGATGATGTTGTACATCCTGATGTCGACGCCTTCGCGCTGGGCGATATCGGCGGCCTTGGCCTCAGGCCGGATATTAAAGCCAATGATGATCGCGTTGGATGCGGCAGCGAGCATCACGTCGGTCTCGTTGACGGCTCCGACGGAACTATGGATGACCTTGAGCTTGACGGCAGGCGTGGACAGCTTTTCGAGGGCGTCAACGATGGCTCCCGCGGAGCCCTGCACGTCGGCCTTGAGCACGATATTGAGCTCCTTGACGGTCCCTTCCTGGATCTGGCTGTGCAGGTCTTCGAGGGTCACCTTCTTCATCGCCGCCATCTCGACGGTACGCTGCTTGGCTGTGCGGAATTCGGCCAAGGCACGGGCCTTTCGCTCCTCGTCAAGCACGATGAAGCGCTCGCCGGCGCTGGGGACACCCGAGAATCCGATCACTTCGACCGGCACGGCGGGACCGGCGGATTCGACGCGTACAGCCTTATCATTGTTCAGCGCACGAACGCGTCCGAACATGGTGCCGGATACGAAGACATCGCCCGGATGGAGGGTGCCGGACTGCACCAGGACCGTTGCTACCGGGCCCCGGCCCTTGTCCAGCTTTGCCTCGATGATCGTGCCGCGGGCCATCTTGTCGGGATTCGCCTTCAGTTCGAGAACGTCCGCCTGAATGAGGATCATCTCGAGCAGGTGTTCGAGTCCTATGTGTTTCTTGGCAGACACCTCGCAGAAAATGGTCTGGCCGCCCCAGTCCTCGGGGACCAGTTCCAGGTCGGAGAGCTCCTGCTTGACGCGGTCCGGTTTGGAATCCGGCTTGTCGATCTTGTTGATGGCAACAATGATGGGTACGCCGGCGGCCTTTGCGTGGTTCACGGCCTCGCGGGTCTGCGGCATGACGCCGTCGTCAGCGGCGACCACCAGAATCACGATGTCCGTGACCTTGGCGCCGCGCGCGCGCATGGCGGTGAACGCCTCATGGCCCGGCGTGTCGAGGAACGTGATCTCCCGACCCTTCAGGCTCACCTGGTAGGCGCCGATATGCTGGGTGATGCCGCCGGCCTCTTTGGCGACCACGTTGGCCTCGCGGAGCGCGTCCAAGAGCGAGGTCTTGCCGTGGTCTACGTGGCCCATGATGGTGACCACCGGCGGTCTCGGTATCTGCGATTCGGCGGTGTCCACCGCCTCCTCCAGCACGTCCTCGGCCGTTTCGATCGATGCCACTTCGGCCTTGACGCCGTATTCCTCGGCGATCAGGAGCGCTGCATCCATGTCCATGGTTTGGTTCTGCGTTGCCATGGTGCCCATCGTCATAAGCTTCTTGATGATGTCGCCGACCTTCTGCCCGAGGACCTCGGCAAACTCCTTGATCGTGCATCCTTCCTGGATCTTGACGACCTTTTTTCGCGGCTTCGTGATGTCGGTAATATCCGTATGGGGAACGAAACGCTCGTCCTTGCGGTGAATGCGCTTGCCGGAGGGAAGCGTCTTGAGGTCGGGCAACTTCTTGAACGAAGGCTTTTCGCGGAAATCCCGGTCACCCTTTTCGTCGGTCTTCTTCTGCCATTTTTTCTTTGATGGTTTTCCGCCGGGAGCAGGAGCGGGCACCGGCACGGCCGGCGGAAACAGAGACGGTTCAAGGACCGGCGCGAACGGCTCTGCTCCCCTGCGGCCGGAGAAACCCGGACGCTGTGGGGTGAAGCGGCCCGCAGGAGCGGGACCGGCAGGACGTGCGACCGTCCTCGGTGCTGCTCCCGGTGACGGGGCGGCCCCCGCCATCTGAGCAGGCTGTGCAGCGCCGGCGGATAGCTCGACCGGCTTCTCCACGCCTACCGGTGCGATGACCGGAGGCGCGGGCATGGACGGCTTGGGCGGAATGGGGGCCGGCTTGGGACGGGTTCCCGGTTTTTCCAGCGTCGAGGAGAACTTGCCGATAAGCGCGGCTGCTTTTTTCCGGCGTTCTTCAAGGGAAACGGCTACCTCGGCCTCGGTGGCGGCAGGCTTTTCCTTCTTGGTCTTTTCCTTTTCCTTCCGGACGGCCTTCAGCTTATCGATCAGGGACTTGGTCTCTTTGTCGTCCAGACCGCTCGTGGGGGTCTTCTCCTTGATCCCCATCTTGTCGAGGACGGCGATAAGGTCCTTGCTTTCGACCCCCATTTTTTTTGCCAGTTCATGAACCCTGATCACGGTCATAAAATCCAATACCCCCAACAATTTTGATGCATCGGTAGCGACATTTTACTCTACAGATGCTTATTAAGCAAGCCTTTTAATCTTTCGACCTCGTTCCCGACCGCATCAGCAAAGCCTTTTTCGAGGATGCCGACAACGCCGACGAGCTCGCGTCCCACCATCTGCCCCATCTCGTCCCGCGTGAAGAGCGTTGCCTGCCGCGAAGGAAGCGAGCTGCCGGAACATAACTTTCCCCGCGTCCCTTCCGAGACATCGCTGGCAAAGATGAGCATCTCTACCCGTCCTTTTTGCAGGGCATCATCGACAGCGGACGCCCCGGCGGCGAGACTTCCCGCCTTGACCGCCATGGTGAGCAAGGAGCGGATCTTTTCGGTGATGGACGCAGCGAGCTGCCCGACAAACGCTTCTGCATCAGGAGCAGCGGTCCTTTTCTGCAGTGCGCGGGACAGATTCTCGCGGCTCAATGCCTTCTGGATGCAGTCGAACCGCGGGCAGACATAGGCGGCGCGGCCCGGAAGCTTTTCCCGGTAGTCGATGACAGCTCCGGTCGGCCCTGCCACGATCCGAACGACTTCGTCCTTGCCGAACACCTGACGGCATCCGATGCAGGTCCTCTGCGGCTGATGATGCCTGGGCATGGTTTACGACTTGTTCAGCAGGGCCCGCGCCGAGAGGAGGATCTTTTGGGCGGTCTTCTCACCGATACCGGGCACCGCGAGGATATCCTCGTCGGACATGGAGGCGATCTTTTCGATGGTATCGTAGCCCGCCTGGCTGAGCTGTTCCGCGGTCTTCTGCCCCACCCCTTCGATGTTCGTGATGTCCGACGCGGCCTTGACCTCCGCCTCAGCTTCGGCGTGTTCCGCCTCCAGGGTCTCGGCCGCCTCGGTCTCCTCGGCCATCTTGCGGGTCTCTTCGGCGATGGCCGCTTCGATCTCCTGATCGCGCTCCTTCTGGCGCTCCTGCTCATACTCCGACTCGCTCAGGATATCGATCTTCCAGCCCGTCAGCTTTGCGGCAAGCCTGACGTTCTGGCCTTTTTTGCCGATTGCCAGGGACAGCTGCGCGTCGGCGACCACCGCCAGGGCGGCACGGTCCTCTTCGGTCACGCCGACCTTTTCCACCACTGCCGGGCTGAGCGCCTTGGCGATGAAGATGCGCGGGTCCTCGGACCACGGGATGATGTCGATCTTTTCGCCGCGAAGTTCGCGCACCACGGCCTGGACCCGGGCGCCCTTCATCCCGACGCAGGCCCCCACCGGGTCGACCTGGCTCTCCTTGGAAGCGACAGCGATCTTGGTGCGGTCCCCGGCCTCCCGGACGACGCCCTTGACCTCAACGATGTTCTCGTAGATCTCCGGGACCTCCATCTCGAAGAGCTTGGCCACGAAATCAGGATGGCTCCGCGACAGCACCACCTGGGGCCCCTTGGATGTGTCCTTCACTTCGAGCACGAAGGCCCTGAGGCGGTCGCCGCGCCGGTAGTTCTCCCGGGGCACCTGCTCCCGTGCCGGGAGGACCGCCTCGGTCTTGCCGAGGTCGATGAAATAGGCGCCTTTTTCATGGCGAAGGACGATGCCGTTCACCAGCTGGCCGATCTTGTCGTTGAACTCCTTGAACACGACGTCCCGTTCCGCCTCACGGACCTTCTGCACGATGACCTGCCGCGCGGTCTGGGCGGCGATCCGCCCGAACCCTTCGAACTCGACCTGAAGGGGGACCTCGCCGTCCAGCTGCGCTTCCGGGAAAAGCGTCACCGCATCGTCCAACGTGATCTCCTCATCGGGATTGGTCACTTCGGGAACGACCTTCTTGTATGCGTACATGACGATGTCGCCCCGCTTCGGATCGATCTGCACGGCGATCCGCTGCGCGCCATACTTCTTCTTGGCGGCGCTTACCAGCGCTGCCTCAACAGCTTCGATCACCATTTCCCGGGATATGCCTTTTTCCTTGCTGATCTGATCGATCACCTGTACCAGCTCTTGTCCCATGCTCTTCTGCCTCCTGAAGGTATATAAAGACTATGATAAGAGGAATTTAAATAATATTACGGGACCGCTATATGACCACTTCCAGCGACGCCTTGGATACATTGTCGAGCGGGATCCGAAGCGTTTCTCCGCTGTCCTGTTCAAGGACCATCACCAGGTCCTCGAGTCCGGCCAGCTTCCCCTTGAAGACCTTCACCCCGTTGATCGGCTGAAAGGTCTTGATCTTCACCAGACTTCCCCGGCATTTCCGGTAGTGCTCCGGCCGTGTCAGGGAACGGTCAAGCCCCGGTGAGGAAACCTCCAGTGTATAGGCGTGCGGAATGATATCCTCAACGTCCAGCACGGTCCCGAGGTCCCGGCTCACCGCTTCGCAGTCGCCCAGAGTGACCCCGCCCGTTTCGCGGTCGATGTAGATCCGCAGGAGCCACTGGGGGCCTTGTTTCCTGATTTCCAGGTCCCACAGCGTCAGGCCGAGGGAGCCCAGGATCGGGTCAAGCAGCCGTTGGATCTGTTCCTGAAGGTCGGTCATCGGCGCTCCAAATAAAAAGAGTGGGCAAGTTGCTGCCCACTCCCAGAAAGTTTCTCCAGAGTGATGGTGCTTTTTAACACACTACCTGACGAATTGCAAGCGTTTTTTCGGCCTGTTACTAAGGGTTGCTATGGAATGTGTGACCCTAAGGGTTGTGTGCCGAGTGATCGAGCACGGATAGGTGACTGATTCATGGTCCAGACGAGACCCTTGAGAAACGGTTTCAACAGGAGAACTGTGTTCTCACTTGAGAGCTTTTTCATAGGTGACTCCTTACACGGAAGAGTCTGTCATCTTCTGCGAGGTGGCGAGATGATCGTTGTGGATCATCGCGTATTTCAAGTTCCGTCAGCGGAAGAATTCCCCTGCAGACAAGAGAACTTCGAGGTTTCACCTACCGGTACGACACCCCAGCGATTTGGCCTCTTTTTTCAATGAACGTACGTGTAGTTGGACATTGTCCTAGCACTATGAGCAGATAAATGAATGCTGCTCTTATATTCTCCCCCGGATTTCCCACTAGTTATGTTGATATATTGGATAACCAGATAGTTTTGAAGAGCTTTTACTTCTACATCACCGCCCTACAACCGCCCTACTAGTGCCCTCCTAGTACCCTCCTAGTTCCAGCCGAATGTAACCGCTACGCCGCCTTTTTAATCTTCGCAGATCTCGCAGACCTTTTGGATGGCTCGATCGTCAGTTTCAGGCCCATGGAGTCCAATAACGTAAAGATGCTTTTGATCTCGGGCTTCCCCTTCTTTGAAAGCATCCGGTACATGCTCTTTCTGTTCAATTGCGCCTCTGGGATACCGCTGACATACCACCATGTGCTTCCGCGACATTCCTCAGCGCAAGGAGGAACAGAGCCCAGTCGCCATTCTCCATCGCTGCATTGAGATAGGCGACCGCTTCCCGGGGATCTTTCAGGGATTCAATGAGGTCTTCCTGATAGGTTGTCGTTTTCCTAGCCATGGGGACTTCTCTTTCTGTGATTCACAGAACAGAGGTGTAATTGAAACTCCGTCATGTATCTCAGGCCGCTTCCTTGACTTTGCGGTAGGGTTGAATCAAGACTTCCGCCGGTATGCCTATCCCTTTATGCAGATTGCGAATCATCTCCATCGTGAGCGCCCGCTTTCGATTAAGCACTTCCGAAACTCGCGCACGGCTTCCAAGATATTTTTCCAGGTCCCGACGAGTCAGCCCCCTACTCTCCATGTAATACTGAATGGCATCGATGGGATTGGGAAGAGGTACGGCATGATGTTTTTCTTCATAGGCGCTTATCAGCACCGTCAGCACCTCAAGACGATCGCCATCAGCGGTGCCAGCTTTGGCATCAAAAAGGCGCTCGATTTCCTTTAGTGCAGTTTCGTAGTCTTTTTTTGTTTTTATGGGTTTGATCTCCATAATCCCTCCGTTTATACGTTTCTGGCGTCAATCGCATCGTAATCCTTATGCGTACCGACAAAGCGGATAAACACTATGCCAAAAGCATATTGAACTGCAGCTACAAGCCGGTATTTATTCCCCTTGATGTTGAATACTACCCTGTTTTGTGCAAGGAAACTAGCATTCCGATAAACCGCTTTGATATCTGCCGGACTCCTCCAGTTCGCATGTCTGACGTCATGATACCATGCCTGCAGCGGCTGCGCAGCATCAGGATGTTTCTCCCAGAATTCTCTCAGTGTTTTTCGCGATATGATACGCACAGCAGATTATACATCGCTCCCGCATTGGGAGCAAGTAAAAAATAGGGTGAGGTGAGGGGCCAAAGACAACCGACCCTGGCGGCGGTTCAGCCGGGTGGAGCCTTCCGCCGCCGATGCGTGAGCAGATCGAGCGGATTCTCGATGCGTTCCCGGGAAGCGAGAAGGCGAAGAAGACGGGATAATAAAGAGCCTTCCGATTGCGCTACTCGCAACAGCAGAGTTTATAAATTACTCATGTTAAACTTGTAGATGGTTTTTTCCCAGGCTTCATCTGGAAATTCTCCGTGACGAACCACGCGTTCACTTAAAAGATTGTTCCTAAACTCAAGCATGGCTGAGTACGAGGTGGCCGCATCCCCACCGGCAAGAATAACGACGAAGCTTTCCTTTTCCTTACGAGATTCAATTTTTACTGTCCTCGGATTCCCAAGATCAGCGAAAGCGGAAAGTGGCACAAAAAGTGACTTGCCGAAAGCCTTAATCGTTACTGAACCAATAATGGTGCGAGGACAAGCGTTTTCAGCGCCCCATCGCCATGAAGATGCAGCATCGCAAGGTTGTGATTTCGGCAATGATTTAACAAAAACCTTTACGCTTACCTGACCCAATTCAGTGGAAATCTCTTTATCATAAACTGCAGCAGGCGCACTAAAGCTCGAAAAACTGCCCAATAAAATAATAGCAACAGAATATAGTATCATTTTTAGCATGTCACCACATCCACGGTTTCGCCAGCTGGAATTCGTGTTCTATTCGGCGGAAGAATTATACAGCCTTCGGAAGCGTCATTACGTGAATTGTTTCCATGAGCTCGGAAACTGTCGCACTGACGTGGCATATCGTGACAATGATTCCCCTCCAAGGGAGTAAGAGGAATTGTGTTTCGACCAGTGTTAGGACTGTCATATGGAGAACCCCATTGCCAAGAGCCCTGCGGAATGGGTCCGGTATCTGGAACATCCTGCATATTGGGATTATTCCTGCCTTCACCAGTTCCGGAATAACCCTGCTCGTTATAATATTGTTCCCCCGTCTGATCGTTGACACAAGTCATTTGTCCCGTATTTTGGCAGTAGGTACACCGCAAACCGAGTAGATCTATATACTTTAGTGGATTATTTAGCACCGCAAGTTCAATTGTGAAGTGCAACACTTGGGTAAGCAGGAAGGAATCTGCTATCCTAAGTGGCCATGTCAAAAACCTATGTTCATCTTACCGAAACAGAGCGTGAGCTCATAGCATCAATGCATTGGGAGGGCAAAGGCCCTTCCGAGATTGCCCGGGTACTCAGCCGGGATAAGGGCACGATCTCACGGGAGCTTATACGTAACGCTTCCCCGGAGTATAGCTGTTACACGCCCTGCCGGGCACAGAAACGATCAGATCAGAGGAAACTGACAGCCCGTCATGATAGGCCGCTGCTCAAGAGCAAAAAGATTCAGCAGTACGTCCGGCGAAAGCTTAAGATCAACTGGTCCCCGGAGATCATTGCTGGTTGTCTCAAGGAAGAGATTCCCGGCCTGTCGATCAGCCCTGAGGCGATCTACCAGTTTATCTATCACCGGGATACCCCAGATCGAGAGCACCTCATCTCCCAGCTCTGTCGCGCCTACCGGAAACGGCGCATCAAGGGAAAAGGGAGAAAAGTACGAAAAACCAAGATTCCCAATAGGGTTTCCATTGATGCCAGGCCAAAGTCGGTCGATCAGCGAAAGCAATTTGGCCATTGGGAAAGCGATACGCTGGTCTCCCGCAAGAGTAAGTCTGCCTTGCACAGCATAATCGAGCGCAAGACCCGGATCCTCCGGCTTTCCAAGCTGGAACGCAAGACCGCTGCCGAAACCAATAAGGCGGTCGCTCGAGCGCTCAAGAAGTTGCCCGTGGAGGCAAAACGGACGCTTACCATGGACAACGGCACTGAGAATGCCAGGCACGAGGAGTTGTCAGCTACGCTTGGCATCAAATGCTACTTTGCCCATCCCTATGCGGCATGGCAACGAGGATCGAATGAACAGATCAACGGCCTCATCCGACGCTACTTGCCAAAGGGTACTGACTTCAGTAAAATTGACAAAGAGCAAATAAAGAAAATCGAGAAGCTCATCAACAACCGACCCAGAAAGTGCCTAGGCTTCAAAACACCGTTGGAAGTTGCTCGCTCACTTGTTGCACTTCAGAGTTGAATGTGGCCACGTAAATATATAGGTGATTCTTTCCTTTCCTAATTCCTATCGGATCGGCCTCGATGTACCGGCCTCTCGCAGGATTATAGTCTCTTCGATAGTTATAATGCAGCCCCGTCTCCGCATCATAGTACTGTCCGGGGAAACGGAAATTGTTCGTGATCGTTGATACGGTGACAGTCGCTTCCCCGAACGGTTTATAGTCCGCAGCCCACACGACGGCCCCTGAAGCATCCGTCATCTTCTGCGGTGCCCCTAAATGATCGTTGTGGATCATCGCGTATTTCGAGTTCGTTCAGCGGAAGAAATTCCCAGCAGCGACGAGCACTTCAAGGCTGCACCTGCTGGTACGACTCCTCGACGATTTGGCACCTTTTTTCAAAGAGCATAGGCGTACTTGAAACTCTCCCCGCCGTCAGGAGATGACGCGGTGGAAGGCTCCGGCGGACTCGATGCCGGCTAGCGCGGCATAGAGCGATGATAGACTACAGATTTAAGTCTGCCCCTAAAGGTCTCTCGTTTCTTAGGTGACTCCAGCCTTTACCTAAGATGTCTTTCCCCTAGAGTTTCCCAATTAATAGAAAATAAGAATATATTCCAATCAATATTATAAAAACGATTGCAAACAACAAGAATCCTAGCGGTGAAAAAATATTTAGAATTCTTGATGCCTTTGATTTAAATTCATTGCCACACTTCGGACATTTAACTACATTGAAGTTCTTCAGCTCTTTCATCATATTATCTAGTGCGGGCATAGGCCACATCTGTTCTTCCCGGGGAAGCTTAGAAAAAACAAACGCCCGATTTTTTTCAGGATCAAAGGTATTGTTACAATTAGCACAGGATATTCTTTTCACGCCTAATACCTCCTTTTACAATATCCGCCTCCACCCGATGCCTCGATTCCAGCACCTGGTATTGCACCAGCCGCAGTAAGACTACCACTTCCGCTTAATCCTAAACCGAGACCGGGTTCAGGCAATTGAAAAGGATTCGGATAGATAGCGCCATACCATGACCAACCAAGTATTGCATCTTCTGCTGCTCGATTATTGCATCCGAAAGCCAAGCCAACGGGAGTACCTATACTTCCTCCAAGCCCTCCGCCTATATACGTACATGTCATCGTAATTGTGAACGATACGTTTGGCTTTCCAATACATGTTACTCTCAGAGTAGAACTCTTGACGCCTATCACAAAAAAGAATCCACCGTACTCTACACCTTCATAATGATATTTGCCCGAAGGACACTGGTCGCAATCGGTACATAAGCCCCGCAAATCATATTTACTAGTTGGCGCATTAGCAGAGTATGTATATATATTGATACCGCCATACAATCCTATAGGATCGGCCTCGATATACTTTCCGATGATTGGATTATAGTCTCTATAGTAATTGTGATTCAGATTAGTCTCAGCATCGAAGTACTGCCCTGGGAATCTCATGTTATTGGAGAGGGTATTAGTGGTGATGTTGACTTCACCGAAAGGTTTATAATCCGCTGCCCATACTACTACACCGGAAGCATCCGTCATCTTCTGCGGGGTACCTAAATGATCGTTGTGGTAATAGTATGTGCTTGCCCCCTCCATCTTCGCCAGCGGCTGGCCATTCAAGTATACATATTCCGCGGTGACAGTTCCAGCGCTAGTCGACTCTGCAATGATCTGTCCGTTAAGGCTGTAATGGAAGATCGTCACCGTGCCGTTCACATTCTTCTTCACCCGCTGGCCGTTGCCGTTGTATGAGTAGTTCGCGGTCATCGCTCCGTCTGCTACCTGGATCAGCCGCTGGTTCTGATTGTACGTATAGATCCGTGCGCTTTGTGTCGTGGTGTTGCCGTTGTTGTCATAGCCAAATGAGATGCCGTTCGCGCTCGTGAGCTTGTTCGTATTCGGCGCGTAGGTGTAGGAATTCCCATTCTCCGTCAGCCTGCTCCCTACCCCGTCATAGGTCCATCCCAGGCTGCCCCATATCCCGGAAGCAGTCCCTGTCGAGAGCCGGTCGAGAGCATCGTAGGTGAACGACTTGTTCTTCGCGGGATCGAGCAGGTCCTGGATGGCCTGGATGTTGCCGTTGTTGTCATACGTTAGATAGCTCAGGCTCATGACAGCACCGGCGGTGATGCCGGTGATGCGGTACTGGCTGTCGTAGCCTACCGTGCTGGAAAGGCCGTTGCCGTACGTGACGGTCGACATACCGCCGAAGGGCTTGTAAGCTATGTTCGTGGCCAGGTTGGCGGCGCCATTCAAGACTGATACTGCTCGGTCGTTGGTGTAGTTATAGGTGATGACCTTTCCCGACGGATAGGTCATGGTCTTCATGTTGCCGTTCTGGTCGTAAGTGTACTGATTGATGTACGTATGGCTGTCGATGATCTTGGTTTCCTTTTTCACCTGGCCCTTGGGGGAGTATTCGTAGCTCGTCGTGCCCGAGGCGTCGGCCATGCTGCAAAGCCGGCCCTTGCCGTTTACGCAGGTGTCGTAGGTGTAAATAGTATCAGTATCCCCCGGGAAGTCGATCTTCGTCAGCCGATTGAGCGCATCATAGACGTAAGAGATCGTGACACCCTTCGCATCGGTCTTGGTGATGAGGTTACCTGCCGGGTCGTAGGCATAGGTGGTCGTTCCGGTGTCCGGTGAGATGACCTGGTAGACCCTTCCCTTGTCGTCATAGACGTACGTAGTAGTATTGAGTATTCGCATCAGTGACCGAGGTCAAGTTGTTGTTTGAATTGTATCCGTAGCCGGTATTGATACTCCCCGGCTGGCTGACCGCGGTGAGCCTGTTCAACGCATCATAGGCGTAGTTCGTCGTGTTTCCCTTCGGGTCCTTGGCACTCTTCCTACTCCCCGATGCATAATAGGAGTATTCCGTATAGTTCGAATCAGGGTTCGTGATGTGATACAGCCGGTTCAAGGCGTCATAGCTAAAGCTTAGGCTCTTCTCGAGGCTGCCGGAGCTGTCCTTGATCTGCTCGGTGAGCTTGTTCCCTTCGGAGTCATAGGTGTAGTTGATCGTGTTGCCAAGGCTGTCGCTGATGGAGGTCAGGTTGCCCATACCATCGTCATAGTGGTAGGTGATCGTGTTTCCCTCCGGCAGGGTGATATGGTCGATCTTGCCATTACCGGTGCAGGAGGAGCCGCAGCTTCCTGCGACGTAGAAGTACTGCGTTGCGTTTATATCGCCCGGGGCTTTGACCGTGGCGACCCGGCCGTTCGTATCATACGTATATGTCGTGCTGTTCCCGTTCGGGTCGGTCACGGTCTGGGGATTGCCGAGGTTGTCGAAGTTCGAGTAGGTCGTCGCGCCGATAAGCGGCTGGGTCATGGTCAAGAGGTAACCGGTCGCTGCATCGTAATTGTACGTGGTTACATCGGAGACGTCGGTCCGGGGGCCGTCCACAGTCGCGAGTTTGCCGTTGGCTCCGTATGTATAGGTGGTCGTGTAGGTGTAGGGGTTGCCGTTACCGAGAAGCCCGGTCTCGGTGGTTGTCAGAAGGTTTCCCTTTACATCGTCGTAGGTGTTGGTGATGACGCGGTCCTCGGCCGGGTTTACGACACTCTGGACCGTCTCGAGTAAGGACGCCGTTGAAGACCGGATGATACGTATAGGTCGTGGTCTTTTCTACTACCGTTCCAAGGGCCTCGGTCTTGGTGAGCATATTGCCTTTGCCGTCGTAGGCGTAGGCCGTGGTCGTCGTGACGCCGGTCACGATGTCCCTATGACCTTCCGCAAGTATCCAGGCATTGCCGTCCCTTATGTAGGTCGTAACATTCCCGAAGGTGTCGGTGACCTTGGCTGGCTGACCGAGGGTGTCGAATTCCACGGTCCGGGTCTGGGTCAGGGGGCCGTTCGGGCCGCCGACGATCGCTGTCGTCATTACGGTCTTCTTGTATTGGGTGACGTAATCGAAGGTGATGGTGCCGCTGCCGTGGGTCTGGCGGATCACCCGGCCCTGATGAGTCATAGGCATTGACGTACGCGCCGTTGCCTTCGTCGATGCTGGTGAGGAGATGTTTGTTGTTTGAGTCGGTGTAGTCATAGATTGAGTTCGTGCTCGGGCCGGCTGCAGATTTGAGATTACCGATGCCGTCGTGGGTGTAAGCTACCGTCCGGCCGGCGCTGTCTACGATGTCGGTGAGTCTGCCGGTTGAGCTATCGTAATGAAATAGGACGTAATGGTTAGTCAAGTTGCCTGCAGCGTCCTTTTCCTCTATCCTGCTCAGTCGGTAGTCATAGGCGACGATGAGCGGGGTGGTCTGGCTAATATTCGCCGGAAGAATGCCCCAGAGGGGGGAGCGGCTGTCGAGCTCATAGTACAGGGCAAGGGAGTTGCCATTGGTGTCTATCCGGGAGATCAGGCGCCCCCGGGTGTCATAGTAGTCCTTCTCACCGCTCTTATAGGCATAGGTAAGGCTGCCGTCTGCGTTCTGGACGAGGGTGCCGGTCTCGCCGATGGGGGTGATATAGTTGCCGCCGGCAACGGTAAAGCGACGCTTCCAGCCGCATTCTTTCCGAAGGGTGACGGAGCCATCCGGATAGGTGTAGATACGGCGATCATAGTTGATGGCCCAGCCGAAGCCCACCGGGCTGTCGTAGGCAGTACGGCTGTCGTAGCGTCGGCTGACGGAGATCGGGAAGAGGCTGCCGATGGTGAGATCGGTGTGCACATAGTTCTCGGCGCCAACAAAAAGGCTTATGGGCTTGCCACCGATACCCGGGTTATTGCCGTGCATGTCAGGCGATGGGGCATCTGCGCAGGCACCAACGTCATCAGTCAAAAGACTCACGCCAGGACGCTGTACGCCACCCGAGCTATGCTGCGCATCGGATGGTGCAGCATCGGTGCGTGAAAGCTGCAACGCACCTAGAAGTAGGAATGAAATCGATGTAATTCTTATCAACCTGCGCATGAAAGCCTCCGTCGGCTGTACTTGGGCAAATGTATCATTTTTGTTAGCTGCTCACTGCAGCGAAAACAGAGAAATACCGTAAGAACTACTGCTGAACCCCGGCCCAGATACGCCGCAGCTCCCTTGTCCGCAGGTAGGATCACCGCAGCAAAGATCGCCGCAGCAAGGATCGTCAGCACGACAATTGGATACAACATATGTATCCACAAAAGAATCGCTAGAAGTACAGTTATTCACAATATTATGGCCATAAAGTCCACAGCCAGCCTCCGTGAGCAGATCAGGATTATGTTTATATACATACACTTCAGTACGGCCATCACAATAAATATCAACTACCTTGTGAAATCCCTCGTATAATGCACCACCACAATTAGCCGCCACGGGGTAATTTGTTAGATCGCATTTATTACAGGTGGAGCAAGTAGGACATGGAGCGGTCATTACATATGCGCCAGCGAGATAATACCTGTCTTGATACCTTTTTAATGTTTTGTCATCACACTTCTTGCGGACCTCCACGGTAGTCGTTAAAGTATTCTGCAATATTATATTCTTGTAGCAAGAGCACGATTGGCCCGGCGGTGGCGCCTCGGCATTGCATGCCGCCAAACGCTCGTTCACCTCATCCCAGGTGGAAGCGTGCGCGCTATTTACTGAAATGACGAAGAACAATGCCAGCATCGCCCCTGCAAAGACAATCCGTCCGACGGTCTTCAGATTGTCCTCGCAAAGATTCCACGCCTGCTGCCCGAACAGCAATGATCCATCATGCTTACACCTCGCCAAGGAGAAGATGCGCAGCTAGAACACCTGTCAATCCATCATCCGGCCAGCAGTTGTTCTCTCGTTCCACTAGCCGCCTTATTGATGATGATTGTGCGTTAACCTTTATCTTCCTATCCACCCGCAGTTCGCTGGCATATTGCATTGACCGCCGGCATTGCTGCAATTCGTTCGCAAAGACGTCCGGAGCACGTTCCGCAGGTCCGTCAATAGCTGACGTACACCAGACCCCGCCGTATTGCCTGTTTATTGTTGGCGTCCACGGCCCTGATCTTCACCGTATGATAGCCTTCTTCTCTCATCAGCAACGTCTTGCTTGTCGGATCGGAGCTGTCCAAACCCTTCCACTCCACTTCCTGCTGGACGTTGGCCTGCCGCATTGGATCGCCCTGCTGATCGGCGAACACCGTCGTTTCGACGCCGGAAGGAGAGGTGACCGTTACGGTCACCCGGTGCTCCTTCGATACGGTGTATCGGATACGAGCAGGCTGTCCGTATGACAGATGCATGGCACGCGGGTCGATCTCGAGCTGGGTGATCTGGGGAGCATCGCCCGTTACAATGATGACATTGTCGTTCATGAGCCGCGCTGCCGAGCACCTGACAGAGCCGCCGCTCGAAAGGAACGCACCATTAGGCAGCCATCCATCCCAGGTGTACTGGTATGTTCCCGCGGCATAGGCTTTCTCGCTCACGATCGTTTGATACACATTGTCTGAAGGCCCCGCAGAGACCGCGAAAAGATCGACCCGTACCGGTCGTGCAAGGGTAAGCGTCACGACCATGGGGTCGTTCGAGTAGGGATCAAACAGATCGTTCAGGCAGCTGCTCACAGTGGCCGTTTGATTGATCGGGAACGGAGGGCTATAGGATGTTGCTCGTGCCTCCGGGAAACAGCATCCAGCTTATAAAGATAGCCGTCATCTGGTAAGAAGGCGCCGCTGCTGTTCCTGCCGTCCCAAGAAAATACTCCTGGTCCGGCTGCGTCCTGCGTTGCGGTCTGCGTAAATACAGGCGATCCCGAAGGGCCGTACTGGTCCTGGTAGATCTTGAGCGTCATGGTGGCGGGGCCGTTTATCGTGTAAAAAATGTTCGTTGAATCTGAATTAGCTGTATTGATCGTCTCAGTGCTGGCACCGACGCCGGAAATCGTCAGGGGGGCGTTCGTATTAACGGCAAAATTGGTTTCAGCGAAACCGACATTTCCCGCAGCGTCCGTTGCTTCTACACGAATGACATGGGACGCATTGGTCAGTGCATCGAGGCTGTTTCCCGAAACTTTCGACACGGGGTTCCCATCGACCTTCACCTGCACGGAAGTGATCGTTCCGGCATCGGCTGTCGTATATGTCAGCAGCGGCGTATTGTCTCTGGTCGTTATATTCGTGGGGGAAGTGATTATAACCATCGGAGCAGTCGTATCGACAGTGAAGCTCGTCTCGGCAAAACCGGTATTCCCCGCGCTATCCGTTGCCTCTACTCTTACGGTATGTGTGCCCTGGGATACCAACCCAAGAGTGTCCCCCGAAATCTTGGCAACAACCGTCCCATCTACCATCACCACGACTGTACCCTCGGAGGCTGTATAGTTAAGAAGCCGCACCGCACTGTATGTTGCTCCCGACACAGGCGATGAGATCGTGACTACGGGCAAAGACGAGTCGAGCGAAATCGCGCTGCTGCAGGGCACCGGCATCCAGTTACCCTCATTGTCCATGAATCTTGCGGAAACCGTTTTTGTCCCCTCGCCTGCGCTTAATGTCCAGCTTTTCGATGTTGCATAGGGCTCCGCGGTCAACCATGTCGATCCGTCGTTGCTGAACTGCATCTGGGCCACTCCGCTGCCGAAATCCGTAGCAGTAAGGCTCAATGTCACGACAGCATTGTTCGTTGCAGCCGCCCCGCCGTTGATCACGACCGAACCCGTCGGCGGTGTTATATCGGCAAAGCTCGCGTTTATCGTATGGTTCGCGGTCACATTGCTGAATGTGTAGCTCGTAATGGCCCCGACTGATGCTCCATCGACAATCACATCGGAGATCGAATAGCCGGTGTTCGGCGTTATCGTAAAAGTCTGGCTTGAAGCAAAGTCAACGGATATCGTACCTGACGGCGACAGCGTCCCTCCGGCAGTCGCCGATCCGCCTATGGAATACGTATCGACTGAGAAGCTCGCATTGATTGTATGGTTCGTGGTTACGTTCGTAAAGGCATAGGTGCTCACGGCCCCAACAGAGGCGCCGTCGACCTGCACGTCGGAGACATGATAGCCGGCATTGGGCGTGATCGTGAACGTCGTCGTGGCCCCGGAATTGAGGATCACGGTACCCAGGGGAGATATTGTGCCGTTCGCGCCGGCTGTGGCGGTAACGGAGTATGTGTTGATCGCAAAACTCGTGATGATCGTGTGGGGTCCAGTCACATTCGAAAACGTGTAGGAGGTCACCGCTCCGACCGATGCCCCGTCAACTAGCACGTCGCTGACATGATAACCTTCATTCGGGGTGATCGTGAAGGTCTGGTTCATGCCCTGTGTTGCGTTGACCGTCCCTGAAGGGGCAATAGAACCATTCGCATTTGCCGTGGCCGTGATGACATAGATATTTGAAAAGCTTGCTGATATCGTGTGGGGCCCAGTCACATTCGAAAACGTGTAGGTGGTCACCGCTCCGACCGATGCGCCGTCAACAAGCACGTCGCTGACATGATAGCCGGCATTGGGCGTGATCGTGAAGGTCTGGTTGGCACCCACGGTGACAGCGACAGCGCCGTTCGGCGATATCGCTCCGTTCGCTCCGGCACTTGCCGTAATGGTGACGGTGTTGACGGAAAAGGTTGCGGAGATCGTGTGGTTTGCAGTGATATTATTGAACGTGTACGAGGTGACTGCCCCGGCGGATGTACCGTCCACCGTCACATTCCCCACCTTGTATCCGGCGTTCGGGGTCATGGTGAACGTCTGATTTGCTCCGTTCGCTACGGCGACGGTGCCGTTCGGGGAGATCGAGCCGTTCGCTCCTGTTGATGCGGCGACCGTGCGAATGGTCTGGTTGGCAACGCTGGAATAGGCGGAATAGTTTTTGCCGTCGTACGCCCGCGCTCGATAGTAGTACGCGGTGCCAACGGTAAGGCCGGTGTTGGAATACACCGTCACATTCGCGCCAAGTGTGGCGATCACCGTCCAGGAACTGGACCCGTTCGGGGATCGCTCAACGTAGTAATTGCTCTCATAGGCCGTGTTGTCCGTCCAGGAGAGGTTGATCTGCGACGATGATGCCACGCTTGCGGTCAACGCGGTGGGTGCGGCAAGCGTGGCCGTTGTGGCATTGGCCGTGTTCGAGTAGCTGGAATAGGTACTTCCGGCCTTGCAGCGTACCCTGTAGTAGTATCTCGTGTTCTGCGTCAGGCCGGTGTTCTGGTAACTGGTGATGTTCGCACCAAGGGTGGCGACGACCGTCCAGGAGCTCGACCCATTCGGCGAACGCTCGACGTAGTAGTTAGCCTCGTTCGTGGCGTTGTCCGTCCAGGCGAGGTTGATCTGCTTTGACGATGCCATGGTTGCGGTCAGGTTCGTTGGCGCGGGAGGCGCAGCTGCCCAAGCCGGTTCGGTCAAAAACAGGCCAAGTAGGGCGAAGGCAATGAAGAGTGACGGAACCAATGAACGGAGTAAGATAAATACAGTGGTTCCCGAAACAGGATGTTCACGCATCTGTGCCTCCGGTGTCCAACCCTTTAAACGAGTCGTATTGACGAAAAGATTCCTGAATGACTAGCAACCACGCATTTTAGCAGACAGTCTTTGCTCGGATAATCCTTTGTACGATACATGCAGCACCACTATCAGAACAGGATACTGATCATTCTATAAACGATTCTTCAGTTGTCTTTCGGGTCATGATCTGCTGCGGAAGGAATAGCGAGAAAACATCGCGAAATTATCATATCGCATCTTCGAAGTCAAAAGAAAAACAGGGTATTTTCGGGGTATTCAAAATTGGAACTTTATTCGTACATTATCTTGCAGAGCCTGCAGCACGGAGCCTATCGGTTTCCTTGGAGCATCCTCAGGTTCTGACAGGAAAACGGGATAAGATCGAATAGATCCCTGATCGTTCTTTGTATTTTGATTCTTTCCGGAACATTCCCATGGACAAAAGTAGCCGGGTCATTTAGGATACCGGGCATGTCCTATCACCAGTTTCTGATAACCCTCCCTGATCAGGTCCGCGAGATCATGGTCGACCGGCTTATGGCGCTTGGATCGCTCGGTGTCATCGAGGGGGACGGAGCGCTGACCGCTTATTTTCCAGCCGCCTCCTCCCCGGGTTCCATCGTTCGAGAGCTTGAGATCAGCCAAGAGCTCCTTTCCCAAGCCGGTCATCGCTTCGCTCTGAAGATCGAGCATACCGTTCTTGCTGATGCAGACTGGAACGAGTCATGGAAGAAGACCTTTAAACCAATCGACGTCGGGGCCCGGTTCACGATCCTCCCGCCCTGGGAGCACATGGCCGGAGACCGCATCCCGCTTGTCATCGAACCAGGAATGGCCTTCGGCACCGGCCACCATCAGACGACCCGGTCCTGCCTTGTCCTGATGGAAAAGCTTGCGGCGTCAGTAAAGAACGAACGATTTCTCGACATCGGGACCGGCACCGGTCTTCTCGCAATTGCCGCCCGCCTGTTGGGCTTCAAACAGGTGGTCGGCGTGGACACTGACCTTCTTGCCATGGAAGCTGCTCGAACGAATATCGGATTGAACCGGCTGGAAGGGATCGAACTGCACGAAGGAGACATCGGCTGCGCTGCAGGGACCTATGATATGATCGCAGCAAACCTGATATCGGGAACGTTGGTGGAGCTTGCAGAAGAGATTGCTTCGCGTCTGGGATCATCAGGGGTGGTGATCATGTCCGGGATCCTTAAGGGGCAGGACGACGAAGTGACGGCTGCTGCGGGAAAGGCTGGATTACGCCGTGTTGAACGTCTTCAGGACGGGAAATGGGTGACGCTTGCGTTCAGGCGTTAGCTCTCGAGGGTAAGGGTTCCTTCAGCCATCCTGAAAACGCGGTCTGCCTGGCGGGCGAGGTGGTCATTGTGCGTCACGATGATGAAGGTGATCCCCTTTTCCCGGTTCAGCTTCTTCAGGAGCTCGTGGACCGCCTCGCCGGTATGGGTATCGAGGTTGCCCGTCGGCTCGTCGGCAAGGACCACATCGGGCCGCAGCACCAGTGCGCGGGCAACGGCGACGCGCTGCTGCTCTCCTCCTGACAGCTCGCCGGGCCGGTGGTGTATGCGCTCACCGAGGCCTACTTCGCCGAGGAGGGACGCGGCGAGGCCCATCGCCTGTTCCCGGTCCATGTTCCTTATGAGGCCGGGCAGCATGACGTTCTCCAGGGCAGAGAACTCGGGGAGCAGGTGGTGGAACTGGAACACGAAGCCCACCCGTTCGTTGCGAAATTTCGCGACCCGGTCCGAAGGCAGCGAGTAGACGTCGAGTTCCCCGTACCTGACGCTCCCTGACGTCGGCTTCTCGAGACCGCCGACGATGTGCAGGAAGGTGCTCTTGCCCACGCCCGAAGCGCCCACGATGGCGAGCATCTCGCCCTTCCCTACCTGCAGGTCGATCCCGGTCAGGATATGGAGTGTCTCATCGCCGCTCCGGAAGTTCTTCCGGAGCTGCTGTATGTCGATCAATGCAGTGCTTATTTCTTGTCTCCTTTCTTTTCTCCCGGCTTCACCGCTTCGATCCCCTTCTCCACCTTTTTTTCCAGGGTCGCCGCTTTTTCCTCGACGTTCTGCTTGATGGTATCGGCCTGTTTGCCGGCCCCTTCCAGCTTCTTCCCTGCGGACTTCAACATCTTGCCTCCGCCCAGCAGAATGAACACGACAGCGACCAGCGCCAGCAGGATGATCGTCATGATGATCTTTCTCAAGGTAACGCCCTTCTGTGCCATTGCAGCCTCCTCGAAATAATATTGGGTCTTCGCCCATCTGAGTGGGTTATATAATGATTTATATGCTCTTGTCACCTTTCTTGCGTGCCCAAGAAAGGTGACCCAAAGAAGGGCACCCGGCGAAAATCCTTTACGGCATGCTCGGTTGTCCTCGGTACATTTCGGAAACTCGCCCTGCGGGCTCAGACATCCGAAATGCTTCACCCTCGGACTCGGTCGCCTGCCTAGATTTTCGCATGGGTTTAACCCCCAACCCCGCACGTCCCGGGAGCGGCCCTATGAAATTTCTGGGCACCCGTCTTGGCCTAAGGCAGCGTCCCGCAGGGCGAACGCGCATGTCTGAGGCCATAGGCCGAGTTTGCGCGGGCGAGCGGACGCGGCCTTAGACGGGTCAGAAATTTCATTCAGGACGCGAACGGGATGTGCAAAAATCCACAAGTAACCAGGCAAAATAACTTGAATCGTACTGTTTTGGTTGATATCAACCAGCTTTTCGCTTTTAAAATACAAATTTCATAACACCGATTTATTCATATCGCAGCACTTCCACCGGGTCCTGACGTGCCGCCTGCCATGCGGGGTAGATCGTCGCGAGGAAGCTTATACCCAGCGCCATGAGGGAAATGAACAAGATATCATAACCCGTGATGGACAGCGGCAGGTGGCTTACCTGGTAGACGTCCTTGGGCAGGGTGATGACCCCGCTCTTCGCGATGATGACCACGGCGCTGTACCCGATGGCTGATCCCAGGACCGTCCCCACGGCGCCGATGATCAGACCGCTCGTCATGAAGATCCTCATGATGCTCCGCTCGGCTGCCCCCATGGATTTCAGGATGGCTATCTCCCGGCTCTTCTCCATGACGATCATGGTGAGCGTGCCGATGATATTGAAGGAAGCGACAATGATGATGACCACCAGGATGAGGGACATTCCGATCTTTTCAAGCTTCAAGGCGGAGAAGAAGTTCTTGTTCATCTCGATCCAGTTCCGTGTGTAGTAAGGAAAGCCAACAGCGGTCTGGATCGATTCGGCGATCGCCGCGGCGTTATAGATATCGTCGACGCGGACCTGGATGCCGCTGATCCGCTCCGGCATGTTGAAGAACTTCTGGGCCTCGGGGATGGATATGTACGCAAAGGTCGTGTTGTAATCGTACATGCCCGCGTCAAAGATACCCACCAGGTCGAACTTCCGCATCTTCGGCACCATGCCCATGGCGCTTTCCTCGCCGATGGGATTCACCATCGTGATGGTATCGCCGATCGTCGCTCCGAACTTCTTGGCGAGGTCCTCTCCGATCACGATCCCCGGGCGGTCCTTTCCGGGGCGCTCGAGGCCCCGGAGAGAACCCTGGCGCATGTTCTTCTCCAGGTCCGTTACCGTTCCCTCGGTGCGCGGGTCGATGCCCCGTACGACGACCCCCTGGACTCGCTCACGTGCGGCCAGCATGACCTGGCTGATGATGAAGGGCGTGGTCGCTGTCACATGAGGCACCCGGGCGACCTTTTCCTGGAGCTCTTTCTCATCCCGGACCCCCTTGCCGGCGTATTCCATCACCACCACGTGGGAGATCGCCGAGAGGATCTTGTCGCGGAAATAGCCCTGGAATCCGGTCATGACCGACAGGGTCATGATGGACGTGGCAACGCCGATCACGACACCAGCAATGGAGATGAAGGTGTTGAGCGAGACCGTCCGGTAGCGTCTCTTGCTTCTCAGGTAGCGGAGACTGATGAAGAGTTCGAAAGGAAGTTTCATAGGACGTATAATTCCGCCACGGAGGCACGGAGACACAGAGGAAGTCCTAAACGATGAAGGCGGCACACAGAGAACTGGCGAATGAGAGCATCCAGCCTTCGGAATAATCGAACCTTCATTTTTCTTCGTGACCTCTGTGCCTCTGTAGTGAAGGACGTGTTTGTTACTGGAGAATAAAATTCTACTCAAAATGGCAAGAAATATTGAAGCCCCCTGCAGCAAGCTGCAGGGAATCTTCGATCCTCAAGGTAATACTATTTATTCTAATCGCTCGCTAACCCCGCAGCAAGCTACGGGGAATGCGCTCGCTCCTGGATTCACCGCGAAGACGCGAAGGACGCAAAGGACGTCAAAACAAAAGGGATTTTTTTGTAATTCAAGTTCTCCTCGCGACCTTTGCGCCTTGGCGGTTCCAAGGTTTTGTTCCGGCTTGTCCGGGTTAGGGTTTTTCCTTTTTCATCTGCGGGAACAGGATGACATCCCTGATGGACGGTGATCCGGTGAGGAGCATGACGAGACGGTCGATCCCGATGCCTTCGCCGGCGGCCGGCGGCATGCCGTATTCCAGCGCGCGGATGAAGTCCTCGTCCATCTGGTGGGCCTCTTCATCGCCTGCTTCCCGCTCCGTGACCTGCTTCAGGAACCGCTCCTTCTGGTCGACGGGGTCGTTGAGCTCCGAGAACGCGTTCGCCATTTCCCGTCCTACAACGAAGAGCTCGAACCGCTCGACGAAGTTCGGATCATCCTCTCGTTTCTTCGAGAGCGGAGAGATGTCGGTCGGGTAATCGGTGATAAACGTCGGCTGGATGAGGTTGGGCTCCACCAGCGCCTCGAAGATTTCGTTCCAGAGCTTTCCGAGGGGCTCTCCGCCTTTTACCTGGGCTCCCAGCTTTTTTGCGTACTCCCGGGCCTTGTCGACATCTGACAGCACGTCGTCGGGCACACCCGCCTCTTTCAGCGATTCCAGGAAGGTCATCTTTTTCCAGGGCGGAGCGAGGTTGACGGCCTGTCCTTCGTAGGTGATGCTGGTCGTGCCGAGGACCTCGCCGGCCACGGTGCTGATCATCTGTTCGGTCATCTCGATCAGGTCCCGGTAATCGGCGTAGGCCTGGTAGAATTCAAGCATGGTGAACTCCGGATTATGGCGCGTCGAGATGCCTTCGTTCCGGAAATTCCTGTTGATCTCATAGACCCGCTCGAATCCCCCGACGAGAAGGCGCTTCAGGTAGAGCTCGGGTGCGATGCGCAGAAAAAGGTCCATGTCCAGCGCGTTGTGATGGGTCTTGAACGGTCTGGCTGTCGCACCACCGGGGATTGTCTGCATCATGGGGGTCTCTACTTCGAGGAAACCGCGGGCGTTCAGGAACGACCGGATGGACTGGATGATCTTCGTGCGAAGAAGAAAGACCGCCTTGACCTCGGGGTTCACGATCAGATCGACATACCGCTGCCGGTAGCGGATCTCGACATCCGTCAGCCCATGCCATTTTTCCGGCAGCGGCCGAAGTGACTTGGCGAGGAGCGTGAAGTCTTCCATATCGATCGTGAGCTCGTTCGTTTTGGTCCGGAACAGAAAACCCTTCACGCCGATGAAATCGCCGATATCAAGCTTTTTGAAAAATGCATACTGTTCTTCACCGAGCGTGTTCTTCTGGAAATAGACCTGAATCCTGCCCGTTCCGTCCTGGATATGGCCAAAACCGGCCTTGCCGAAGCTCCGGAGCGCGACGATCCTGCCTGCCAGCGTGACCTCGACCCGAGTTTGCTCCAACGTTTCCTTCGATGTGTTTATGTTGGCGTCAAGCAGCGCCTTCGCTGATGTCGAGACATCAAACCTGCCTGCGTAGGGCCGTTTCCCCATCGCGCTGATCTCAGCGAGCTTCTTGAACCGCTGCTGGATCAGATCGTTGTAGTCTTCCATGAAGATTCCTTTCAACAGCGCAGTGAGCGCTGATTATACCCGTCCTGGCTGCCCTGTCAAGGAGAAACACGTTAGTCCCTGAGGAGTCAATTTCCTCTTCAGTGGGACCAAAACGATCTCAAAACTTTTTTGATGGGATATCAGGGTCGACCGGATGTGCGGGTTCTAAATCCGAGTTGTCATCCTGCCTGTGTCCCGCGGCCATGATCCCGTCGAAGACTACGAGCTCCTGTTCAGGATGTGAGTTATTGTGCGTGGAATCGTCAAGAACAAACGGGCTCTTCAGACATCATTGTTTCGGATTGTGCAGAGGAGGGTATTTCATGGGCGGTATTTATCACGATGGGTGGGCGTTGAACGCGAAGAATGTGTACCCGCCGATGTTGCGTCGAAGGGAATGCAAGGGTTGGAGTGTGGACTACTCTTCCAATAAAGACCGCATTAATCCATTTCGGTCACTACGGCTAGTACCTTCTCTTCGAGAGCAAATATCAAATTACAGATGCGACCTATACAATTCCCCATTTTTCTCCAATATTCTACAGACGTCATTATCAAATCCAAAGAATTTCTTTGCCTCTTCGTTAGGGGCTGATGCAAACAACGCGGTGACGTATTCACGCAATTCAGCTTCTGGCGTGCTTCTGTCTATCTTTGTTGTAAAGTTCGCCAACATTGTATTTGACTTTAATATACTTGATCTGGCCATCAATATATTTCTCAATTGTATGCTTCAAGTTTATAGCTTTCTGTAATTCGGCACCTTGGCTTTCAATAATCTCGTTGAGGATATTCAGCGAATCCTGCAGGACATCGATCCTACCATGCTGCTGATAAGAATCAAAAAGCGTTCTAGCCTGATCAAAATCGTTCATATATTTGCTCCTAAGATATGCTGACCTTTACACCGCCCACTCCGGGGCAAGCAGCTCCGCCTGCTGTAGTACGGTCAGGGTCGCCCGTTCCTGTCTGTCTGGTGGATAGCCATACTTGCGAAGAATACGCTTCACGATCACCCGCAGCTTTGCTTTGACCGATTCCTTCACCGTCCAATCGATGGACGTATTCTTGCGCACAGTCTCTACCAGCTCACGGGCTATCGATTTAAGCGTCTCGTCCCCGAGAACCTTCACAGCGCTTTCATTCACTTCCAGGGCCTCGTAGAATGCAACCTCGTCGTCGTTAAGCCCGAGGTCCTCGCCGTCGCTTCTCAGCCTCTCGCATGTCCTTGGCGATGCCGATCAATTCCTCGATGATCTGGGCTGTCTCGATGGCACGGTTCTGGTAGCGCCGGATCGTCTCTTCCAGCATTTGGCCGAATGACCGCGCCTGTACCAGGTGCCGCTTGGCCCGTGTCTTGATCTCGTTGTTCAGAAGTTTCCGTAAGAGTTCTACAGCCAGGTTCTTCTGCGGCAGACCCCGGACCTCGGCAAGGAACTCGTCGGAGAGGATCGAGATGTCCGGCTTCTTGAGACCCGCTGCCGCGAAGATGTCGATCACCTCGCCGGGAGCAATGGCGTGCGAGACGATCTGCTGGATGGCAAAGTTCATCTCCTTCTTTCGGTCTTTCCACCGGTCGGCTCGCTCTTGACCAGTGCGGCCTTCACTGCCTGGAAGAAGGCGACGTCATCACGGATACGAAGGGCATCCTCGTGCGGTACTGACAGGGCGAACGCCTTCGACAGGTCAATCACTGCCTTCACAATCCTCGTCTTCCCGTCCTCCTGCTTAAGAATATGTTCCTGTGCCGAAGGAAGGACCGAAAGCTGGGCAGCAGCCTTACCGGTCTTCCAAGCTGACCAGTCGAAGCCATGGAACATCCCGAGGCACTCCGTACTTTTTGAGCATCAGCGCCACGGCCTCTGCCTGGTCGATGGCTGTCTCTCCTGTGCCGCCGCTCTCTGTATACGCTGCCAGAGCATTCCTGAGTTGGTCGGCCAAACCCAGATAATCCACGACCAGTCCGCCGGGCTTGTCCCGGAACACGCGGTTGACCCGCGCGATAGCCTGCATCAGGCCGTGGCCGCGCATGGGTTTGTCTACATGGTATGCAAACAGGGCACGTCGAATCCGGTCAGCCACATGTCGCGCACCAGTACGATCTTGAAGGGGTCTTTCGGGAGCTTGAACCTATTGGCCAGGACTTCCCTTCTGGGCTTGTTCCTGATGTGCTGCTGCCAGTAGGGGATCGGATGCCGAGCCGGTCATCACGACCTTGATCGCGCCTTTGTCATCATCCTCGGAATGCCACTCAGGCCGGAGCTTCACGATAGCCTGATACAGGTCCACGCAGATGCGCCTGCTCATGCAGACCACCATTGCCTTGCCGACTATGGCCTCCTGCCGCTTCTCGAAGTGCTCCACGAGATCGCGGGCGATCACGCTCACGCGCTTCTCCGTGCCAACGACTGCCTCAAGGGCGGCCCACTTGGTCTTGAGCTTCTCCTTGCGCTCGACCTCTTCCCCTTCTGTTGCCTCGTCGAACTCCGGGTCAACCTTCGGCTTCGGCGTCCTTCAGGTCCAGCTTCGCGTACCTGCTCTCGTAGTAGATCGGCACGGTCGCGCCGTCCAGCACAGCTCGCTGGATGTCGTAGATGCTGAGCTGAAATCACCGAAAACCGCCCGGGTGTTCTTATCCGTCAGTTCGATCGGCGTTCCGGTGAATCCGATGAATGAGGCATTCGGCAGAGCATCGCGCATGTGACGTGCATAGCCATCAATGAAATCGTAGTTGCTGCGGTGGGCTTCGTCAGCGATCACGACGATATTCCTGCGGTCTGAGAGCATGGGGATGTATCGCCTTTTTCCTCGGGGAAGAACTTCTGGATAGTGGTGAACACCACACCGCCTGACGCTACCTGTAACAGTTCGCGGAGATGCTTTCGGTCTGCGGCTTGACAGGTGCCTGCCGTAGAAGCTCATGACAGCGCGAGAAGGTGCCGAAGAGCCGGTCGTCCAGGTCGTTTCGATCCGTCAAGACGACAAGCGTCTGGTTTTCCATTGCAGAGGACGGAGGACCACTTTCCCGGCATAGAACGCCATTGTCAGGCTCTTTCCCGATCCCTGCGTGTGCCATACCACGCCCACGCGCTTATCACCCAAATCTCGCTTCTCTTTCGCTCCTCCGCTTATCAGCTCGGGAGTAATAGACACCAAGTTCCTCGGCACTCTTCACCCTACTTATCCGCCGCTCGGAGTGTTTCTTCCAAAGCCCGCGTTCACGGCATGATATTGATGGTAGCCTGCCATCTTCTTTACAAGCTGACCGCCGCCTTCATCCTCGAACACGATGAAATGCCGGATCAGGTCAAGAAACCGGCGTTTGTCAAAAATCCCGAGCAGCAATACCTCAATCTGAGGCATTTGAGTAGGCGCAAGTGTCTCGCCCTCGATGGTCCGCCAGGGGAATACATGAACCGCTCCCGATCAGCCGTGAGCGTGCCGATTCTGGCTTCGAGCCCGTCGGAGATAATGAGCGCGGGATCGTAAAGGAAGAGCGAGGGGATCTGCTGTTTGTAGGTCTGGAGTTGGTTGAGGCTGACCAGTCGCAGCGTTCTCGTCAGCAGGGTTCTTGAGTTCAATCACACCGAGCGGCAGCCATTCACGAAGATAACGATATCAGGGCGACGGTTATACTTGCCTTCGATCACCGCGAACTGGTTGACGACAAGCCAGTCGTTTTTCTCAGGATTCTCGAAGTCAATCACCCGGACCGTCACCCCATGCCCGCCGTCAGGCCGGACGATGTCGATGGGCACGCCGTTTACGAGATAGTTGTGGGTAGTGTGGTTGTTTCGGATCAAGGAAACTTGGGCGGGATGCAGAAGTCTACGGATCGCCTCGTCGATAACAGATACATCAAAGGAAGGATTCAGCCGGGCTAGGCATCAGTCAGCCGCGCTTTCAGAACGACTTCGCCGAACTCAGACCGCTCGGCAAGAAGCTCGCCTGGGGCGATGCTTGGGCCGGAAAGGACAGTACAGCCAAGCCCATTCAGCCAGGAAAGCACGGTTTGTTCAAGGTCGTTCTCGTTTAGCATCAATTATGCTCAGCGGGCAAATTAAAACAATCGCTCCGATAGTGAAACCACACAATACCGAGTTGGCTTCTTTAAGCTTTTCAAGTGTGCCCTCTTTAACCAGCCGCTCCAGCCACTCCTTTGCCTGGCTCTTGGAAACCCCTAGCATTTGAGCAACATCCACATCTGTATGAGGAATATTCAGGTTTCGAAGAAGTTCCGGTTTATCGAACAATTCTATCGGCAGGCTTTGCAACAGCGTCAGGATTCTGATTCGAGGACACTTGCACACTCTGGGGAGCAAGCGGTTCTATCAATGGGTTAATTTGCCCTTCCCGCACCGCGAATGATAGTTCGTCTGTCCAGGCGCACTCTGTTCAGGGTAACTTTTTGCTGCCATAGCTTCTACAAGTGCTTCCGGCGTTTCGGGATTTGGCCAAGGCAAAGCG
Source organism: Nitrospirota bacterium (assembly GCA_963840455.1). GTDB lineage: Bacteria > Nitrospirota > UBA9217 > UBA9217 > UBA9217 > JAAXXJ01. Next base: position 572,614 of record CAWIYV010000007.1, read on the forward strand.
CCATTTCTCCGAAGCGCATCAAGTCCGCTATTCGTTTCTCCCGTGGTCCTGACATAGATCGGACAAAGTGCAGCTTTTTTAGCTGCTCGATTGCCGCTCACGTCCGCCCTTTTCTACGTCGGAATTGACAACAAGCGCCGCGTCTGAAAAGCGTAAATCAGTTTATTGCGCTGCATAGCGTGCCCGACGTTAAATCCCGCTGACGGATCATAAGACGATATCAGAACCAGTCGGCCTTCCATCTAGAAACTCGCGATGCTCGCGAACAAGCGCCATCCGTTCAAGACTGTCTGACAGCACGCCAATAACCCGTCCGCCTTCCGTTAAGCGCCCTTCATCGCAGCTCTATCCATCCCACGCGCGCCTCCCGAAACAATCGTTTTCTGCGCCCCTGCTGCCAGCCTACCG
>CAWIYV010000008.1:0-95976 GCA_963840455.1 Nitrospirota bacterium
ATCTGCGGACTGACGCGCCTGACGGAGTTCTGATCCGTCGGGAGAGAGGGCTAACAAAAAGCTGTTTTGTTGGCCTTTTCTTATTTTCGCTCCCGGAGAATGTCCATGGATGTATCCGAGTTTCTTCATCAAACTGCTGGTGATCATCCTTTCGGCGAAGTTGTTCACCGAGGTCTTTGCGCGCCTTCGCATGCCGTCGGTGCTGGGGGAGGTAACGGCCGGGATCGTGATCGGCCCGAGCCTGTTCAGGTTCATCGAGCCGGACGCCACGTTCCATCTTCTGGCGGAGATCGGGATCCTGCTGCTCCTGTTCGAGGTGGGGCTCGAAACTGACGTGGGTCGGATCATCAAGGTCGGTGTCCAGTCAACATTGGTGGCCCTGACGGGCGTCGTCGTCCCCGCGGTCTCGGGATTTTACATCGCCTACGCCTGGTTCTCGCGGGAACGCTCACGGCTGCGGCGACCCTCTCCAAGATGGCGAGCGGCCTGTGGGTGAAGGGAAGATGGAACTGTAAACTGTCCACGGGAATGGCCATGGTGCCTCGCGAGGAAGTGGGGCTCATCTTTGCAGAGGTGGGCAAGCGGAACGGGATCTTTGATGACTCGGTGTACGCGGTTGTTGTGTTCGTCGTTGCCGTGACCACGCTGCTCGCGCCGCTCGCACTTAAGCCTTTGATGAAGGACCTGCCAGAGGAATGTTCTGTCTGATAATGCGAAAGGTGTCATCCGATGCTATTGCTCTGGTTTGAATTCCTGCTCTGCTCCGCAGTCATCGTCTACTGTGGGACGAACCTGTCGCGGTACGGGGACGTTATCGCGGAAAAGTCAGGGCTGGGGAGGGCATGGATAGGCCTGATCCTGATGTCCGGCGTCACGTCCCTGCCGGAACTGATCACGGGGATCAGTTCCGTCGCCCTTGCCGGCGCGCCCGATATCGCTGTCGGCGATGTGATGGGGAGCTGCGTCTTCAACCTGTCCCTGATCGCCCTCATGGACATGTTGCACGGTCCGCAGCCGATATTTTCTCGGGCGGAGCACAGTCACAACCTGAGCGCGGGATTCGGCGTGATCCTGATAGGGTTTGCCACGCTTTCCATAGCAGCGGCAGGAGGCATGCCGCTGATCGGCAGGATATCCCTCTCAACGCCGGTCATCGCGGTGCTGTATGCACTCGCCATACGCAGCGTATTCCTGTTCCAGAAAAGGCAGGTTGCGCAGCATATCGGCGAGATCGCGCCTGATCTTCAGTATGGCCATATCTCCACCAGGGAAGCCGCAGTGAAATATACGGTGAACGCCCTGGTCATCATCGGCGCAGCAACGTGGCTTGCCTTTCATCGGCGATCTGCTGGCGGAAGTGACCGGTCTCGGCAGGAGCTTTGTCGGCTCCATTTTCATCGCCATGACCACGTCGCTGCCGGAGCTGGTCATATCTATCTCGGCACTCAGGATCGGCGCTGCGGACATGGCAATTGCGAATCTCCTGGGAAGCAACTTGTTCAACATGGTGATTCTCGCCATCGACGATCTCGCATATCCCGACGGCCCCCTGTTCAGTGCCGTATCGCGGAACCATGCGATCACGGGAACGATCGCCGTTGTCATGACCGGCATCGTGGTCGTGAGCCTCATGTACCGGCTGGAGAAGAAGACGGCCCTTCGAATCGGATGGGACGCGCTCGCACTAATCCTGGCCTATCTGGTAAACATCGTGCTGCTGTACCGTATGCGGGCACAGGGATGATGCCGGAATAGCAGGTATAAAGACCGCGATAGCGATCGCCGGGGGTATCGTTCTTTTCTCCGCCTGCAATCCAGAGGTAATTTCCACCGACCTTCTGGTTGGCACGATTCGCATGGTTTTTTCGGGGACGCCTAGGGGCCCTGTGCTCCTCGATGCGTTAGCGTGGGGGATTCTCATGACGATGCTGAGACAATGCGTTCCCGAAAGAGAACGCGATGGGAAATGACGGAAATTGTCGCGATTATATGGTAGGTGTAATGCTTTCACTAAAAGAAAGATGCCTGAGGCCGTGATATATTCCTTCTCCCGGGGCGCTGTTTCCCTGGAATGGAATTCCTTCGATGATCATATTTCAAGGGGAACAGTATGAAAAGAAAGATAGTGGAAAGCTCGGTCCTGTTCGTGAGTATCCTGAAGTGGATATTCCTGGCGACCTGCGCGGGCATCCTTGTCGGCCTGTCTACAACGGTCTTTCTCAAGGCGCTCGGATTCAGCATAGCCGCAGCCTCGGGGTATCATTATTATTACCTGCTGTTGCCCGCTGCCTTGTTCCTGACCGCCCTCATGGTCCGGTATCTGGCGCCGGATGCCGAAGGGCATGGAACGGAAAAGATCATCGAGGCGGTCCACCAGCGTTCCGGCAAGATCAGGCTTATGGTGGTGCCGGTGAAACTGGTCGCTACGGTCATTACGATCGCCTTCGGCGGATCGGCGGGCAAGGAAGGCCCGGCAGCACAGATCGGTGCGGCCGTTTCGTCCGCCTTTTCGGACCTTCTGCGGTTCGACAGCAGCGACCGGAAGAAGCTGGTCATTTGCGGTATCAGCGCCGGCTTTGCCACGGTGTTCGGCACGCCCATCGCCGGCGCAATCTTCGGCGTCGAGGTCCTGTTCGTCGGCGGCATGCTTTATGATGTCCTGCTTCCCTCGTTCGTGTCCGGCATCGTGGCCTTTCAGGTGTCCTCAGCCCTGGGGATCACCTATTTCCATGAGCCGCTCCAGTTCGTGCCGTTGTTCAGTAGCCTGTTCTTCATCAAGGTCTGCGGCGCGGGGATCTTTTTCGGTCTGTGCTCGCTCCTGATGATCGAAGTGCTCGGTCTTTTTGAGAAGATGAGCCGCCGGCTGACCATGTGGCCGCCCCTGAAAGCTCTTCTGGCAGGAGGCGTCCTGGTGCTGCTTACGTTCCTGTTCTCGACCCGCTATCTCGGGCTGGGCCTTGACACCATCAAAGATTCGCTCGAAGGAGGACAGGTCCCGGGAGGTGCATTTCTCCTGAAGATGCTCTTTACCGCTATTACGCTCGGTTTCGGCGGAAGCGGCGGGATCATTACGCCCATCTTCTTTGTCGGTTCGACGGCTGGGAACGCGTTCGGCAGCGTTCTCGGGTTCGACGTGTCGGTGTTCTCGGCGATCGGCATGGTCGCCCTGCTCGCAGGCGCGGCCAACACGCCCATCTCTTCGAGCATCATGGCCATCGAGCTGTTCGGGCCGGCCATCGGCCCCTATGCGGCCGTGGCCTGCGTCATCAGCTTTCTCATGACCGGCCACCGGAGCGTGTACCCGAGCCAGGTGCTGTCGTTCACGAAATCAGCGTCCCTCTCGGTCCAGCATGGCAAAGAAATGAGGAATATCGGCGCCGTTGAATACCAGCCGCACCCGAAGAGCATGAGCACGGCCGTGATCAAGGGATTCAAGAAGGTCGTCGGAAAGAAGGACCGCGATGCATGAACGATCAGCGCCGTCCCGGCGCCTGATAATCATTACCGATCTGGACGGCACGCTGCTCCATCCGCGGACCTATTCCTTTGAGGAGGCGAGGCCGGCGCTCGATCTGATAGAGCAACCGGAACGTCCCCCTGGTCATCTGCTCGAGCAAAACGCGGACGGAGATCGAGGTGTACCGGAAGCGTCTAGACAACGACCATCCGTTCATTTCCGAGAACGGCGGCGGGATCTATATTCCCGCGGGATATTTTCCCTTTCACGGGTCCGGTGACCATCAGGGCGGGTATGAGGTGATAGCGCTGGGCTCACCCTATGAGGAGATACGAAAACGGTTCGCAGCAATGCGCGCCCGGCTCGGGACCGCTGTACGCGGCTTTGGCGATATGACCATCGAGGAAGTGGCCGATCTGACCGGACTGACACTTGAGGAGGCCCGCTTGGCCAAGCAAAGGGATTTTGAAGAGCCCTTCATCTTTTCCGGAGAGCCCGATGACCGGTTCCTCAGGGAGATCGAAGGGGAAAGACTTCGCTGGACCCAAGGACGGTTCTTTCATCTCATGGGCGATCACCACAAGGGGAGGGCAGTCAATATGCTCCGGAAACTTTATGAACGGAGAGACGGGCCGGTCATGACCATCGGCATCGGCGATAGCCTGAACGATCTTCCGTTCCTCTTTGCCGTGGACCGGCCGGTGCTGGTCAAAAAAGAGTCGGGCAGGTACGATGCGCGCATCGATATTCCGGGACTGGTCCGAACGGAAGGCATCGGTCCGGCCGGGTGGAACGAGGCAGTTCTGGAGCTGCTGAAATGATGAATAGACAATTGCTGCTGGATATGTTCAACGCTGCCCTCGCGGCGGTGGATCCCTACCGTGCGGTGACCAGGGCCCTACGGGTCGAGAGTGGCATGCTCACAGCCGGGGGAAGCGTATACGATCTTAAGATCTTTGACCGTGTCCTGGTCGTCGGTGCGGGAAAAGCCGCGGCAGCAATGGCAGCTGCTGTCGAGGATGTCCTCGGCGACCGGATCGACCGCGGAATCGTTGTCGTGAAGTACGGCCATGCGGGAAAGCTCACGACGATCGAGCAGGTCGAGGCGGGCCATCCAGTCCCCGATGAAGCAGGAGTTCAGGGCACGCAGAGGATCCTCGAGCTGGTCCGGCGCACTGACGAGAAGACACTGGTGATCTGTCTTCTCTCGGGCGGAGGTTCATCCCTGCTGGTCGCGCCGAGCCGCGGCATAACCTTGGAGGATAAGCAGCGGACGACCGAGTTGCTGCTCAAGGCCGGCGCGACCATCGATGAACTGAATACGGTGCGGAAGCATCTGTCCGCGGTCAAGGGGGGCCGACTCGCCCAGATCGCCCATCCGGCAACGGTGGTGACGCTGATCCTTTCCGACGTCATTGGCGACCGGCTCGACGTGATCGCTTCCGGACCGACGGCGTCTGACAGCTCGACCTTTTCCGATGCCGCGGCGGTGATCGAACGGTATCGCTTGAAGACGAAGACCCCTCCGGCGGCGGTCGCGTTCCTGGAACGGGGGGCGGCGGGGCAGGAATCGGAGACCGTGAAGAGCGTGGACCCGTGCTTCCTCAGGACCAGGAACATGATCGTCGGCAGCAGTGCCCAGGCTCTTGCCGCCGCCCGGGAGAAAGCTGCGGCACTTGGCTGGAGGCCTGAAGTCATCACTGCGGAGCTTCAGGGTGAAGCTCGCGACTCGGCCCGAGTGCTGGCGCGGAAGGCCGTGGCTGCACGGGATGAGATGAAGCCCGGTGAGCGGCGGTGTCTCCTATCAGGCGGGGAGACCACGGTCGTTGTTCGCGGGTCCGGCAAGGGCGGCAGAAATCAGGAATTAGCACTGGCGTTCGCACTGGAGATCGCGGGAGTGGACGGGATAACCCTGCTCTCGGCAGGTACCGACGGAACGGACGGCCCCACGGACGCTGCAGGCGCCATGGTGGACGGAAACGTGGTGACTACTGCGCGGAACCTGGGCATCCATCCTGAGGTATACTTAGGAAATAACGACTCCTATGCGTTCTTTCAGCGGCTCGATGCGCAGAGCGGTGAACAGCACCATCTGATGACTGGCCCGACGGGGACGAACGTAATGGATATCCAGATCATTCTCATGGAATGATCATGACGTCCGGCGCCGTATACCTATAATGGCAACAGTGCGACAGGGACCTATGACAAGTATTGTCCAGCGAAAAGAAATCGGCCAATTTCTTGATCAGACCGGATCGGCCGACATTGTCGTCGGCATTCCGAGCTATAACAACGCACGGACGATCGGCCACGTTGTCCGGGCCGTTCAGGCCGGCCTTGCGAAATACTTTCCCGGACACAAGGCGGTACTGGTGAATTCCGACGGCGGGTCTCGGGACGGGACCATGGACGTGGTGCGGAGCACGCGCATCGAGGACCAGGCGGCGATCCTCGTGCATCATCGGATCGACTCGGTCCCCGTCATCGCAACACCCTATGAGGGGATCCCGGGAAAGGGGAGCGCCTTCAAGGCGGTCTTCGAGATCGCCGACGCGCTGAACGCGAAGGCCTGCGCGGTCGTTGATTCGGACCTGCGGAGCATAACCCCGGAATGGGTGGAGCTTCTGCTCACACCCGTGCTTCAGGAGGAGACGGAATTTGTCGCTCCGCTGTATCACCGCCACAAGTTCGACGGTACGATCACGAACAGCATTGTCTATCCTCTGACACGGGCGCTCTATGGCAGGCGCGTACGGCAGCCCATAGGCGGCGATTTCGGTTTTTCCGGCAAGCTTGCCCACTTCTATCTTTCGAAGGACGTATGGGAAACGGACGTGGCGCGGTTCGGCATCGACATCTGGATGACCACCACGGCCTTGGCGAACGGATTTACCGTCAGCCAGTCATTCCTCGGCGCGAAGATCCACGACACGAAAGACCCCGGCGCCGACCTCTCCGCAATGCTGTATCAGGTTGTGAGCGCGACGTTCGGGCTTATGCAGACCTACCCGGATGTATGGAAAAAGGTGCATGGCTCCGAACCGGTCCGTACCTATGGCTTTCAGTATGCCGTGGGTCTCGAGCAGGTGAATGTGAACGTGGAGCGCATGCTCGGGATCTTTCGCGAGGGCATCAGGAACCTTCGTGATATCTGGATCGCAGTTCTCGGTCAGGGCGATTTTGGAGAGGTCGAATCGCTCGGGACCGCCGGAGCCGATGCATTTCGTTTCCCGCGAGGACTGTGGTCGCGGATCATCTATGATTACGCCCTTGCGTACCATCGGAAGAGTCTGCCTGTCGAACACCTGATCAAGTCCCTGACGCCGCTGTATCTTGGCCGCACCGCATCGTTCGTCCTGGAGATGCGTGATGCGGACCAGAGCGGCGCGGAAGGGGAAATTGAACAGCTCTGCGAGGAATTCGAGAGGAACAAGGATTATTTGCTGAACAACTGGAAGTGAAGGAGGGATAATCATGCAAGACTTTCTGACGCTGGTGCTGGAACCATTCCGGGAGGTGTTTGCCGGGTTCACGCGATTCGCCCCGAACATGCTGGCGATGCTTACGATTCTGATCGGGGGGCTGGTGTTCGCCCGGATCGTTCGCGTGCTGCTCCGCAAGGCTCTGATCGCGCTCTCCTTCGATGCCTGGAGCGACCGCATGGGATTCACCGTCATGATGCGGAAGAGCGACTTTTGGGCGAAGCCCGCCGATGCGGTCGTTCGCGTCGTGTTCTGGTTTCTCATGATCTTTACGATCATGATCGGCCTGAGTGCGCTCAAGGTGCATGCCGTCGACAACCTGGTGGCCCAGTTCTTTCTCTATCTTCCGCGCGTTTTCTCGGCCGTTCTCATTCTGATCATCGGCTATGTAGCGGCCGGATTCCTGAGCAGGACGGTGTTGATCGTCCTTGTGAACAACGGGTATCACTACGCAAAACTGCTGGCTGAGGCAGTCCGGTTGCTGCTGATTGTCCTGCTCCTCGCCATGGCGCTGGAACAACTCCAGGTCGCTCCCAATATCGTCGTTGCGGCGTTCTCGATCATCTTCGGCGGCATTGTCATAGCCATTGCCATCGCGTTCGGCGTCGGCGGGATCGAGGCCGCCCGCAGGATCATCGAAAAAGGGGCAGCCGAAAAAAGGGAAGGAAAGGATGATATGCAGCATCTTTAGGAGGATCTTCCATGTCCGATTTCTATCAGACCGGCATCATCACCACGCTGCACCGGCTCGGCAGACCGTTGCTGGAGAGGATCGAGGGGGAGCTGCTGCAGTTCTCGAAAGCCCGTCCAATCGCGCTGGTCCTCCCCGCTCTGTATTCCGAGTTCGAGGGCCCGGCTATGCCGAAGATCGTTGACGAGCTTTCGAAGGTGAAATACCTGTGCGAGATCGTGCTGGTTCTCGATAAGGCATCGGAAAAGGAGTTCCAGCGGGTACGGCAGTTCATGGCGCCCATTCCCGGAGACGTCAAGATCATTCACAACGACGGAAAGCGCATCCTTGAGATCTACGATACGTTCAAGCGCAACAGCCTAAGTGTTGGGGAGCAAGGCAAAGGACGATCGGCCTGGCTGGCCTACGGCTACGTCATCGCCAGCGGCAAGTGCGATGTGATCGCGCTCCATGACTGCGACATCGTGAACTATAGCAGGGAGCTGCTGGCCCGGTTGTGCTACCCTGTGGCGAATCCGAACCTGGATTACGTGTTCTGCAAGGGATTTTACAGCAGAGTGACGAACAAGATGCACGGCAGGGTCACGCGGCTCCTGGTCACCCCACTTATCCGCTCGCTCCGGAACCTCGGGGGCGAGCACCGGTTCCTCGCGTTCATCGACAGTTTCCGCTACCCTCTTGCCGGCGAATTCGCTATGCATACCGACATGGCGCGGGTGAATCGGATTCCTTGGGATTGGGGTCTCGAGGTAGGTTCCCTTGCCGAGGTATACCGGAACTACTCCCCCCGCCGGGTATGCCAGGTGGATATTGCAGACACGTACGAGCATAAACACCAGGCATTGTCTTCTGAGGACCCCGAGGAAGGGCTTATGAAAATGACGATCGACATCAGCAAGTCAATCTTCCGGACCCTTGCGTCGGAAGGGGTTGTTTTCTCCGACGGTTTTTTCAAATCGTTGTCTGTGGCCTACCTGCGGCTCGCCGAGGACACGCTCATGAAGTACGAGGCCGATGCGGCCATAAACGGTCTGGAGTTCGACCGGCACGACGAGGCCAAGGCCGTAGAATCCTTTGCGCGGGCCATGACCTTGGCGGCGGAGACATTCATGAAAAACCCCATGGGTACTCCGCTCATTCCCAACTGGAACCGCGTTACCTCGGCCATACCGGGTATCCTCGAAATGCTTAAGAAAGCGGTTGATGAGGATAATAAGTAAGAGTGGAAAACCCGTGCTCCATTCAAGTGAACTCCGCTTCGCTCTGCTTACTAGCTGGCAGGCGCGACGCAGTGGTCGCCTTAGGCTGGTGCAGTACGCTCTTTTCCTACGAAAGGATTAAATAGTTAACGACTGATAATGACAAAGAACAGCGATACTTGATCAACACGAAAACCATCAGTTTCATATTCCCAGCAGAATACTAAAGGGGAGAGTCCTTCTTCAAACAATAATATTTATGGCCTGCTAAAGGCCATATATTTTATCCTAACTTCTAGCCTGCCTTCGCATTACCGCAGCCGATTAGCTTTTGTTGCTATTTGCGGTTGGGTCCTATCAGTGTTGTCCTAAGCGCCTTCTCCCGAACATTTATTATTCCCTGTTTTCTGACGGGAACCATTGCATAACCATTGCATCGTGCAATACCTTTTCCTCCTCACATTCACATCATATCCTTCAACCAACTGAATGATATGCTCCGGTAGCTCTTCTTTACCCCCAAACCGGAGCGGCTCAATCTCATATATATCGCGAGGTTGCATTGATTCAGCCTTCTGGCATAGCGTATGCAATTCATTTGTATACAAACGGTCGAGCGAGAGCTAGCCTTCACATTGCACCGGCCCAGCATCCAGAAAGGACATTGAAATGGCAGTACGAAGTAATCGTTCGAGTGAAATGCATTTTAAAGGAGGTGTATGATCATGACGAGAGTAAGATCGGGCAAACAAACCATTGTTGCATGCAGGTGCCATAGCCCTTGCTAGATCTAAGACCGGAGGGAAGGACCATCCGGTGAATGGAGAGTCCGAAGTGGGAGCGTTGCTCCTCCATAAGAGGCACGACATTCCCGTGGCTTTTTCACAATTAACTTAAACGCTAATTCAGTATCCCGGTTCCAACCAATGAATAGCGCGAAAAAAAGGAGATCAAAATGAAGACGCTCATTTCTTTAGCAGCAGTAATGATGGTTGCCGTAACTTTCGGAACGGCATATGCGGATGATGATCAGATCCCGTATCCCGGGATGGCCATTGCATCCGTTGCTCATAGTACTTTCGATTGGAGTGCAAAGGGTCAGGCTGCGGCAGACCAGCTTGCTTCCTACACAAATGATGAGACGCCAGTGCTGAGCTCCAACAATGAGATCGGCACCGCACTTTACCATGAGGCCTTCGAGGTCCATCAGACAGCTCTGGCAGCCAGGGCTAAAAAGGGCTCGGCAGCGGGAGGCATGGCGAAAGAGGATGTGAACAGCAGCATTTTCAAACTTACCGAATAAGCCGGCTGATCTGATCTGCCGTAGTCGTTTTTTATACGATCGGATCCCGTGACAGGCCAAAACAAAAGAAACACAACAGATGATAATCTCATTGAGCAGGCCGGACCTCCGGCCTGCTTTTTTTCCGTCATAACAAGTATGCTTTCGCTCAGGGTGGGAGATATGCTGCCATATTCCCATGCGTTTGCCGGAGCCGATCGTTAACACTTAGAGGCTCCAATATGCCGCCTGCAGCCGGACTCGGAACAAAAGAAAAGGCCGGTCATGAGCTGACCGGCCTTTTCCGAGATCGAGCGCTGAATGATCAGGGAAAGAACGCTCCTTGCACGATGCCGTGGCGGGTAGCCTCATCATACGCCTTCGACTCTGCATCCAGCCAGTTTAACCGCTCATGGCACAAGGATTGGATTATGCGGTCAAGCTCCGCACAGGTAGGCGCCGGCGGCAGTTCGGCCACTGCCCGGGAAAGCTCGGTCGTGGCTTTCACGACCATGTCGCGATGTCCATTTTCATGCGCCACAAGGCTTTTCATATAATTGTCCCATTTAGCCGCTAGGGACTGCGGAACGTCGCCGGTGTGCACCCATTTGGGATAGCGGGAGCTTATGTCGACAGTGGCCCTGAAGGAATTGACTGAGCAAGTTTGAGGGGCTCGGTCATGGTCATAATCCCATTTCACATGCCAGCTGGTCTCGGAATCGTAGGTTTTTCCATCCTTCCACCTGCAACCGCAACGGCACATCTCGCTTCGCAGCTGGTCTTCGCTATCCCCTTTGATCTCATAGTATTCATATTTTTCGGAGACGATGGGGGGGAGAATGCTTTTCGCTTGTGGGAAACGGGTCGTTTTATCCAGGCTTGCGATGTCAACGGCATTTTCGGCGGCGAACACAGAGGCAGCAATGGCCAGAGGAAGAAAGAATATTAAGAGCCTTTTTATCATGTTCAAGCTTCTCACGATACTTCGTAGAGCCGGCTTGCACCAACTCGCCGATGGTTTTGGTGGACGATGATAAGGTCCCTTATCTATCAAACGACTTCCTCTATTACTAGATTATCTGAATCAAGAAAGTTGAGTCGCTTAAAAGACAACGTATTAAATTAAAACAATTATACGACTAGCGGCGTGGGGTTTCAAGCAGGAAGTAATGAAATCGTTCTTATGCTGTACCTCCGGCCTAGATCTTATTGATCTGGTTGCCGGTGTGGTAAGAGTGACGTTTCTTGCGTACGCTGCCAAGGCCAGCGTCCTTCGACTTCCATAATGTCGCCTGCGATGAGGAACTCGAGACCCAAAAGGATAGCCCGTCCCAAGTCTTGCCGGTAAAGTCGGTAAGATTTGCCGGTCTCCCCATGTCGTTTTACAAGGAAGCGAACGGTGGCAAGGAGCGCTAGGGGGTCTTTCTACGACTGTTTTTTTGAAGCTGCTCTGCCTCAGGATTGCCGCGACAAGCGGGTATCGCTACTATTTTTTTATGCTCCCAGCCGCGTTGTTCCTGAGCGCTTTGGTCGTGAAATATCTCGTTTCTGATGCGCAAGGTCACGGGACGGAAAAGATCATTGAGGCGGTTCATAAAGCATTCCGGCAGGATCAAGGCGGCAGTCGTACCGGTCAAACTCGTCGCCACGATCATTACGATCGCATTCGGCAGATCGGCAGGGAAGGAAGGCCCGGCTACACAGATCGGCGCAGCTGTAACGTCGACCGTATCCAATCTTCTAAGGTTCGATAATTCTCCCTCGTGAAATGACGAACGAAGGCTTTCGCACAATACGCAGTTTCTGAAATCATTCCCAGAGCGCGCGTGAATCAGTCGGTAGTAGATATTTGTTCGATAGCAGATAGTGTGAAGCGGAGTTGATGTGTATCCTTTGCCGGTGAACAGCTTCCTGTGCATGGCATTTCCGACGCATCTGGCAAAAAATATCTTAACGAACAGAAGGATAAAATTTACACATAAAATGCGAAGGTTGTTACAATTGGTAGCAGAACGTGTTGCCTAGAAATGGTATTGAATCTGAGAATAGTATTTTCAGAGTCCGTAAGTGTTTAATAGAATGGTACTTACCAAGAAAGTATTTCGTGATTGATTTTGGCATATAAAATGCTATAAATTACGTCGTTAACATAACCGGATGTAACCGGTTAATCCTAGGTGGAGACTGTCAGAAAGGAATAGATGCGTGAGGTAGGAAAAAAACACGTCTGCTTCCCTTTTCCATGGGGCGCGGAGATCGAGAGGAGAAACTGATTATGGTATTGCTTTTCCTCGGACTTCCGTCAGCCTCATCGGCTTCGAAGGCGTGTTCCCTTTTTCCGCAACGGGAATCCGTCTTCCTCCCTCTGTTCGTTCATTCCTCTCTGATAAGATCCCGACAGGAAACCGATTCCGCGCTCAATCCCTGACCGCAAGGGGCAGTGCAGGTGCGGCGCTGTGCCGCGCGACGATGTTCGATGATTCAGCCCGACCCTGTCGGGTATCCTAGGTGGAGACTGTCAGAAAGGAATAGATGCGTGAGGTAAGGAAAAAACACGTCTGCTTTCCCCTTCCATGGGGCGGAGATCGAGAGGATGAGATATTGCTTTTCCTCGGACTTCCGTCAGCCTCATCGGCTTCGAAGGCGTGTTCCCTTTTTCCGCAACGGGAATCCGTCTTCCTCCCTCTGTTCGTTCATTCCTCTCTGATAAGATCCCGACAGGAAACCGATTCCGCGCTCAATCCCTGACCGCAAGGGCAGTGCAGGTGCGACGCTGTGCCGCGCGACGATATTCGATGATTCAGCCCGACCCTGTCGGGTATCCTGGGTGGAGACTGTCAGAAAGGACTGGACGTGCGAGGTGTCTTATGACGGAAGAAATAATTGCCATACAAAGGGAAGAAGTGGCCGAGAAAAATTATGCGCAAGTTCTTGCCGAAATTAATGACAACTTGCGCAGAGTATTCCAGGCGGTCCAGGAGCACTCGAAGCGTGTGGAACGGGAGACCGGGTTGACCGGTCCCCAGGCCTGGACGATACGGGTTATTGCGGATAACGAGCCCATCAAGATCTCCGACATTGCCCGCCGAATGTATCTGCATGTGGCCACCGTAGTCGGCATCATCGACCGCCTCGAGATGCGGGATTTTGTTCGACGCACTCGCGACCACAAGGACCGGCGCGTCGTCTACGTCATGCTGACAGCGGAGGGGAGGGCGTTGATTGCCAATGCACCTCAGGTGGCGCAAAGCCTGCTCCTTTCCGGCTTGGAGGTGCTGCCGAACCGGAAATTGAAGACCGTTCATGCGGGGATTGAAATACTGGCGAGTATTTTGAGCGTCCAGAATCTGGCCCCACAAATGCTGATCACCGAGGAAACCTGCGGGCCAATGACATCCTCCAATACGCATGAGAAGGCAGCTGCGAGCGTTCGCAGAGCATAAGGGCCTATGGTTTGAACATCATTGTTTGTCAGAAAATACCAAACCATGTGTAATCACGGAAGTAAACGTTACCAATGGTAACATAAAAATGACTGTTAAATTAATGATATAAATACATAACGTGCTGATTAGTAATTGAAATGGTAACTGGCATTTTAATTGCTGTTGTTTTATTTTCATAAGGTAAAGACCGATGATTTTAGAAGACGTCATCAAATTCTTGCAGAATGTTCCTCCCTTTCAGTTCCTCGACGGGGCGTCCTTGGCCGACGTCGCGAAGGACCTGTCCATGGAGTTCTATCCCAAGAACACGGTCATCCTGAAGCAGGACGGACCGCCGAGCGACTCTCTTCGGATCGTCAAGAAGGGCGGCGTGCGGATCTCCGTCAAGTCGGGAACCGGAGAGGACGTGGTCATTGACTTCCGGGGCGAGGGTGACACCTTCGGCATCGTTTCCCTCATGAGCAAGGACCGGCAGAAGACGACCATCGTCGCCATTGACGACACCATCTGCTACCTCCTGAATAAGGAACATCTGTACCGGATCATCGAATCGCATCCCATGTTCACGGAGTACCTCCTCCAGTCCCATTTCACCAAGTACATCGACAAGACCTACCGTGAGATGCACAACAAGAGCCTGTTCTATGGCAGCAGCGACCACCTGTTGTTCACGACTCAGATCGGGGATATGGCCACGAAGGACATCATCGCCGTCTGTGAGAAAGCAACCATCCGTGAGGCGGCCGAGGAAATGGTGCGGAACCGCATCAGCTCCGTCATCGTCTTTAACGCCGACGGGCAGCCGACCGGCATCGTGACGGACCGGGACATGCGGGAGAAGGTGGTGGCGCGGGCCCGGAATGTGAACGATTCGGTGAAGGACATCATGTCGCTCCCCCTGGTGCGCGTGGACGTAAAGGACTACTGCTTCGAAGCCGTCCTCCGTATGATCAAGCACAACATCCACCACATCCTGGTGATCAAGGAGGGGACGCTCAAGGGCGTACTGACGAACCACGACCTCATGCTGCTCCAGGGATCGTCACCGCTGTCCTTCGCCAAGGACCTCGAGAGCCAGCAGACCATCGAGGGACTGATCCCCGTATCAGTGAAGATCAACCGGGTGGTGGGCCTTCTGCTGAAGGAAGGCGCCCGGGCGAGCAACATCACCAAGATCATCACGGAACTGAACGACCGGCTAGTGCGGAAGGTGCTGGAGATCGCCGAGAAGCAGTTCGGACAGCCGCCAGTGGCCTACTGCTGGGTGTCCCTCGGGAGCGAGGGCAGGAAAGAACAGACCTTCAAGACCGACCAGGACAATGCCGTCATCTACGCCGATCCGGAAACAACGATGCAGGAAGCGGAGATCCGGCGTTACTTCACGGAATTCACCGGGTTCGTGAAGGACGGCCTCCTGCGGTGCGGCTTCCCGCCCTGCCCCGCGGACTACATGCCGACCAATCCGAAGTGGTGCCAGCCGCTCGGGGTGTGGAAAAAATACATCTCCGACTGGGTGTCCACGCCTACGCCGGACGCGCTCTTGAACGCGCTCACCTTCTTCGATTTCCGTCCGTTGCACGGCGAGAACGCGCTGGCTGAGGACCTGAGGACCTACCTTATCGGCGCCCTGAAGGACCAGAAGGTCTTTCTGGGGCACCTTGCCAACATGGCGATCAAGAACTCGCCTCCCATCGGGTTCTTCAAGTCATTTGTCGTGGAGAAGGACGGCGAGCACAAGAACGAGTTGAACCTCAAGGTCAAGGGGGTCGCCCCGCTCGTGGACATCATACGGCTTTTCGCGCTCGAGCGCGGCATCCGCGAGACCTCGACGCTGGAACGCATCGCTGCGCTCCGTGCAAGCCATACGATCGTTCAGGAATATGCCGACGAGTTCGAACACGCATTCGAGTTCATCATGCTCCTGCGGATCCATCACCAGTTCTCCCAGTTGAGCGTCGGCGGGGCGCCGGACAACTTCATCAACCCCAACAAGCTGAGCAACCTTGAGAAAAGGTCCATCAAGGACGCCTTCCATCTCATCACCACGGTGCAGGACCTGATCATCGAACGATACAAGTCGCTGATCTGGTGAACGAGATCGCGGATTTCGATGTGCCGAGCGCGCTCCCGGCAGCGAGAGGGAGACCCTATGTTCGATCGATTCGGGGGAAGAACGAAAACACCGTTCAGCGTTGACGGGACAACACCGATCACCGCGGCGAGGTATGTTGTATTCGATACGGAGTTGACGGGCCTCGACGAGAAGAGGGACGCCATCGTTTCCCTGGGCGCCGTCCGGATGACCGGCGGAACGATCCATCTCGGCGAGACCTTCTACCGCCTCGTGAATCCCGGAAAAGCGATCGCGGCCTCGAGCGTCGTCATCCACGAGATCACACCTGCAGACGTGCAGGAACAGCCGGGCATCGAGACCGCACTCCGGGACTTCCTTAGCTTCTGTGGACAGGCCGTGCTCGTGGGCCATTTCGTGTCCATCGACCGCGGTTTCCTGGACCGTGATATGCGGCAGATCTCCGGGAAACCCTGCGCGCTGCCGGTCATCGATACCTTCAGTATATATACCTGGCTCCGGCAGCGACTGCAGAACGCGGAACACTTCATGGCTCCGGAGACCGGCGTGAAGCTGTACGACATCGCGAAGTGCTTCAGCATTGCGGTAGAGGGGGCGCACAATGCCCTGCAGGACGCCTTCATCACGGCCCAGCTGCTGCAGCGGTTCCTGCCCCTGCTGGGAGCGGCGGGGGTAATGGATATCGCCGATCTGCTGAGGATCGGGACGCCCTTCGAGGGGGGAGACCATCACCGCCCGCCGATCGGCGAGTTCAGCAATTTTTAAGGACCGCGCGAATGCGGATATCCTATCTCACAAGGAGGTAACACGATGAGCAGTAAAATGAAGAAAGAAGACCTTCTGAACGACGAGGACTTCAAGACATTGGTGGGCCAGAAGAACACCATTTCCTGGATCCTCACGGTCCTGGAACTGGTGCTGTACTTCGGGTTCATCGCCCTGATCGCGTTCAACAAGCCGTTCCTGGCGCAGAAGTTGACCGCGGGCAAGGCGACCACGATCGGTATCCCCATTGCCGTGGGCACGATCCTCTTATCGTGGGTGTTCACGGGGATTTATATCTTCTGGGCAAACACCAAGTATGACGCCATGGTCAAGAAACTCAAAGATAAGGTTGGAGGCTAACGATGCATACGACGACGATTGGTACCTTAAATATCACTTCGGTCATATTCTTCCTTCTGTTCGTTGCGAGCACGCTGGCAATCACGTGGTGGGCGGCCAAGCGGACGCGCACGACGAAGGATTTCTACGCTGCAGGCAGGAGCATCACGGGTTTCCAGAACGGTCTCGCCCTTGCGGGCGACTACATGAGCGCCGCCTCGTTCCTCGGCATCGCGGGCCTCGTGTCCACCCGCGGCTATGACGGCCTGATCTACTCGGTGGGCTGGCTCGTGGGTTGGCCCATCATCATGTTCCTGATCTCCGAACCGCTCCGGAACCTCGGCAAGTACACCTTTGCCGACGTGGTCGCCTTCAGGCTCTCGCAGCGCCCCATCCGGGCTGCCGCGGCGGCAGGCTCTCTCGCCGTGGTGATCTTCTACCTTATCGCGCAGATGGTGGGAGCAGGCACCCTGTTCAAGCTGATGTTCGGACTTCCTTTCGAAATGGCCCTTGTTCTCGTGGGCATCCTGATGATTTCCTACGTGCTCTTCGGCGGCATGATCGCGACCACCTGGGTGCAGATCATCAAGGCAGGTCTGCTGCTGGGCGGCGCCACGCTCCTCGTGGTCATGGTGCTGTACAAGGTGGACTTCAGCTACGGCAATCTCTTCGGCCAGGCTGCTGCCAAATACGGCGACAAGTTCCTTGAGCCGGGCCAGCTGGTGACCGACCCGGTCGACGCCTTCTCGCTCGGACTTGCTCTCATGTTCGGCACGGCCGGACTTCCGCACATCCTGATGCGGTTCTACACCGTGCCTGACGTACAGGCAGCGCGCAAGTCGGTGTTCTACGCCACCGGGTTCATCGGCTACTTCTACATCCTGACCGTGACCATCGGCTTCGGCGCGGCGGTCCTGATCGGCGCCGACTCCGGTAAGCTTGGCCGCGACATCATCATGACCATTGACAAGGGCGGCAACATGGCCGGTCCGCTCCTGGCAGAGGCGCTGGGCGGCCCCATATTCCTCGGCTTCCTGGCTGCGGTAGCCTTCGCGACCATCCTTGCTGTGGTGGCCGGCCTCACCCTGGCAGGAGCATCGGCTCTCTCCCATGATCTGTACGTCGGGGTGATCCGCCGCGGACAGTCGAACGAGAAAGAAGAAGTGAAGGTGGCCAAGATCGCAACGGTTGTTCTCGGCGTGACCGCGATGCTGCTGGCCATGGCGTTCAAGGGCCAGAACGTGGCCTTCATGGTCGGCCTTGCCTTCGCCATTGCTGCGAGCGCGAACTTCCCGGCATTGATTCTTTCGCTCATGTGGAAGAAGTTCTCGACCCAGGCGGCCGTGTGGAGCATCTATAGTGGCATGGTCTCCGCAGTGCTCTTCATCGTGCTTTCGCCCACGGTGTATATCGACATCCTGCACAAGGACACGATGGCCGCCATCACCAAGCAGGTGACCGAGATCGACGGAAAGGCCAAGACCATAGACGCCGAGATCGAGGCCCTGACCAAGCAGATCGTTCCCGCAGATGCGATCGCGAAATTGAAGAAGAAAGAGCAGCCCGCCGCCGCGAAGAAGAACGCCGATCTCCAGTCGTCGATCGACGGCAAGAAGAAGGACAAGGATGCCCTGGCGGCGCAGAAGACGGCCGCAAATGCCACGAAACCGGTTGCGCCGATCAAGTATCGGAACCCGGGCATCTTATCCATGGCGATCGCGTTCCTGGTCGGCATTCTCTTCTCTTTTATCTTCCCGGAGAAGGACGCGGAAGCGAAATTTGCCACAGAAAAGCTCCGGGAGTACGTCGGTATCGGAGCGGAATAGTACCGGACCGCATGCGAACGAGACGGTGATCGTCCGGTGGAGGGTTTCGGCCCTCCACCGGTTTTTCCTGTCGTTCGAACGCATCAACGAAGCGAATAAGGAGGCAGTTCACTATGGCCGAAAAGAAAGGCATCGAGGTATTGTCGACGGAGAAAAGGACCTTTCCTCCGTCGAAGGCCTTCAGCGAGAAGGCGCACATCAAGAGCATGGCCGAGTACGAGAAGATGTACAAGGCGTCGGTGGAGAACCCGGACAAGTTCTGGGCCGAGCAGGCCGAGAAGAACCTGACGTGGTACAAGAAATGGGACAAGGTGCTGGACTACGATTTCCACAAGCCCTACATCAAGTGGTTCCAGGGCGGGAAACTGAACGCGTCGGTGCAGTGCCTCGACCGGCACGTGAACAACGCTACGCGGAACAAGGCAGCGCTCATCTGGGAGGCCGACGGAGGCGAGTACCGGACCTTCACGTACCAGCAGCTGTACATGGAAGTGAACAAGTTCGCCAACGTGCTGAAGAAGAAAGGGATCAAGAAGGGCGACCGGGTGACGATCTATCTTCCCATGATCCCGGAGCTCGCGATCTCCATGCTGGCCTGCGCCCGCATCGGCGCCATCCACTCCATCGTGTTCGGCGGGTTCTCCGCCAAGTCCATGATCGATCGCATTCAGGACTGCCAGTCGTCGCTGCTTATCACCGCCGATGAAGGCATGCGGGGCGGCAAGTTCGTGGCGCTCAAAGCGAACGCAGACGAAGCGCTGAACGAGTGCCCGACGGTCAAGAACGTCATTGTCGTCAAGCGCGCAACGGGAAAGATGCCGATGGAGCCGGGCCGCGACACGTGGTGGCATGACGAAGTGAATGCCCCCGGCATCGGCCTGTACTGTGAGCCCGAGAAGATGGACGCCGAGGACCCGCTCTTCATCCTGTATACGTCCGGTTCCACAGGCAAGCCCAAGGGAGTGCTGCACACCACGGCGGGGTACATGCTGTATACCAACCTGTCCTTCAAGTACATCTTCGATTATCACGATGAGGACATCCACTTCTGCACCGCCGACATCGGTTGGGTGACGGGCCATAGCTACATCGTCTACGGACCGCTCTCCGCCGGCGCCACGAGCCTCATGTTCGAAGGCATCCCGAGCTATCCCAACCCGGGCCGGTTCTGGGACATCGTTGACAAGCACCGCGTGAACATCTTCTACACGGCGCCGACGGCCATCCGCGCCCTGATGAAGGAAGGCGAAAAATGGGTCACGAACCACGACCTGTCGAGCCTCAAGGTTCTCGGCTCCGTGGGCGAGCCCATCAACCCCGAGGCCTGGATGTGGTACCACAAGAACGTGGGCCGCGAGAAGCTTCCCATCGTGGACACATGGTGGCAGACCGAGACGGGCGGCATCCTGATCACGCCGCTGCCCGGCGCCATGACCACCAAGCCCGGCTCGGCGACAAGGCCGTTCTTCGGCGTGGTTCCCCGTGTCCTCAAGGACGATGGCACGCCCGCCAAGGTAAACGAGGGCGGCAAGCTCGTCATCGAAAAGCCCTGGCCCGGCATGCTGCGCGGCACCTACGGTGATCCCGAGAACAAGCGCATCAAGGAGGTCTACTTCTCGACCTACCCGGGCGTTTACTTCACCGGCGACGGCGCGCGGGTCGACGAGGACGGGGACTACTGGCTCATGGGCCGCGTTGACGATGTGATCAACGTGTCCGGCCACCGCCTCGGCACCGCCGAGGTGGAGTCCGCGTTGGTGAGCCATCCCGCCGTGGCCGAGGCCGCGGTCGTGGGCTATCCCCACGACATCAAGGGAGAGGGCATCTACGTGTACGTGACGCTCAAGGAAGGCCAGACCCCGAGCGATGACCTGAAGAAGATCCTGGTGGGCCATGTGCGGACGGTCATCGGCCCCATCGCCACGCCGGACAAGCTGCAGTTCGCGCCGGGCCTGCCCAAGACACGGAGCGGCAAGATCATGCGGCGCATCCTGCGGAAGATCGCGCATAACCAGGTCGACGAGCTCGGCGACACGTCGACGCTGGCCGATCCGTCGGTGGTCGATTCGCTGGTGAAGGGGAAATTGTAAGTCTCTGTCAGCAATATGATCTCTCCTTGAGGGGGAGCGGGGCTGCCTGCCTGCTCCCCCTTTTTTATCGTTATTTGTCGGCAGATGCCTGTTATCGTGAAAAGAATTAAGGCTCATCTTTGCAGAGGTCGGCAAACGGATCGGTGTCTTTACTGATACCGTCCATTCTGATATGGTATTCGTCGTCGCAGTCACAACACTCTTTCCACTGAACATCATGCATTCGGTCACGGGCCGCGGACCCGTTCGTGAGTGCAGCTCTGCCGGGTAGAGAAGGCTCTTGATGTCATGAAGCCAGTCGTGCGGGAGGGAGGCCATCTTATCGCACGCGGACAGGCTGTCACCCCCCCCTCTCATAATAGATATTTATACGGCTATAAATAATGCTTGCCAAGCATCAAAATTTAAGGTAGAGTCACTTTCGGTAACGGTATTTCTCATATGCAATATGCTGATGCGTCATAATGGCCGGGATTTTGGCTCATCATTTCGTGGCAGGTAATTGATGGCTCATAAAATATTTTCAACTGGACACAGAGGGCAGGTACGGTTCTTCTCAGGGCTCGATCCGAGATGATCCGGGATACCTGCCTTTTCTTTTTTTGCTATAATTCAGGTCATGTGCTTCTGGCAGCAAAGAGGTTCACCGATATCGTCACAGCAATAACGTCTCTATCTTATAGAAGGAGGGTACTATGGGGGTATCACGACGGGATTTTCTAAAGATCTCAGGCAGTGCGCTTCTCCTCGGTCCGCTGGCCGCCCCGGGTTCCGCTGAAGCACAAGAGCGGGAGTCGAGGATCAAGGGCGCCAAGCAGACCACAACCGTCTGCCCGTACTGCTCGGTGGGCTGCGGCATCATCGTCCACACGAAGGACGGTAAAGTGGTGTACACAGAGGGTGATCCCGATCATCCGATCAACGAGGGAACGCTCTGCCCGAAGGGCGCGTCGATCGCACAGCTGGTGAACAACGACACCCGTGTCCTGAAACCGATGTACCGGGCGCCGGGCGCCGACAGCTTTAAGGAAGTTGAGTGGGACTGGGCGCTGGATCAGATCGCGAAGAAGGTGAAGGACACCCGCGACCGCACGTTCAAACTGACCTCCAAGGCCAAGGTGAAGGAGACGCAGCCTGACGGCACGGAGAAAGATGTCGAGAAGGAGTTCACGGTCAATCGGACCGACGCCCTCGCCCATGTGGGCAGCGCGGCCCTCGACAACGAAGAATGCTACCTGCTCCAAAAGATGATGCGGTCCTTTGGCCTGGTATATATAGAACACCAGGCGCGTATTTGACACTCCGCAACTGTAGCGGCTCTGGGAGAGTCGTTCGGACGCGGTGCAATGACGAATCACTGGATAGATTTCAAGAATGCTGACGTTATCCTCGTAATGGGCTCCAATCCGGCCTCGAACCACCCGATCTCGATGAAGTGGGTTATGCGGGCTAAGGAAAAGGGTGCCAAGCTCATCGTGGTGGACCCCCGGTTCACCCAGACAGCCTCGAAGGCGGACCTCTACGCACCCATGCGCTCGGGAACGGACATCGCCTTCCTGGGCGGCATGGTCAAGTACATCCTCGACAACAACCTCATCTTCAAGGATTATGTCGTCAACTACACGAACGCGCCCTTTCTCGTGAACCCTGACTTCAAGGGCCCGGGCGAGCTGAACGGGCTGTTCTCGGGGTATGACGAGAAGGCGCGGAAGTACGACAAGAAGACCTGGGGCTACCAGATGGGCGAGGACGGGATCCCGAAAAAGGACCCGACGCTCAAGAACCCCCACTGCGTGTTCCAGCTCCTGAAGAAGCACTATTCCCGCTATACCCTCGACAAGGTATCCTCCATCACGGGTACGCCCAAGGACAAGCTCGAGGATGTGTACAAGCTCTACGGATCCACCGGCAAACCGAACAAGGCCGGCACCGAGCTCTACGCCATGGGCTGGACGCAGCACACCGTGGGCACACAGAACATCCGCGCCATGGCCGTCATCCAGCTCCTGCTCGGCAACATGGGCATTGCCGGCGGCGGCATCAACGCGCTCCGCGGCGAATCGAACGTGCAGGGGTCCACGGACCAGGGTCTTCTGTTCCACCTCCTGCCGGGGTACAACGCCACGCCGTCGGCCTCGCTCAAGGACCTGACCGCCTACATCGAGAAGTACACGCCGAAGACGAAGGACCCCAAGAGCGTCAACTGGCTGTCGAACCGGGCCAAATACATCACGAGCTACCTGAAAGCCATCTATGGCGCCAACGCGACCAAGGAGAACGACTTCGGCTACAGCTTCCTGCCGAAGATCGACGAAGGCATGAACGCCTCATGGCTCATGCTGTTCGACAAGATGCACAAGGGCCAGTTCGAGGGCTTCTTTGCCTGGGGCCAGAACCCGGCCTGCTCAGGCGCGAATTCCAACAAGACTCGCGCGGCGCTCGCCAAGCTCAAGTGGATGGTGAACGTCAACCTATTCGACAACGAGACGGCCTCCTTCTGGAAAGGTCCGGGCATGAACCCCAAGGACATCCAGACCGAGGTGTTCATGCTGCCCTGCGTCTCTTCCATCGAGAAAGAAGGCAGCCTCACCAACTCGAGCCGGCTGGCCCAGTGGCGCTACAAGGCCATCGACCACGTCGGCCAGTCGAAGCCCGACGCGGAAATCATGAACGACCTGTTCCTTAAGGTCCGGGAGCTCTATAAAAAGGAAGGGGGCAAGTTCCCCGATCCGATCATGAAGCTTACCTGGAACTACGGGAAGGAAGTGGACGTCCACAAGGTTGCCAAGGAGATCAACGGCTACTACCTCGAGGATGTGTATGACAAGAAGGCTACGCCGCCCAAGCTCCTGGGCAAGAAGGGCGATCTTTGCGCCTCCTTCGTCCATCTGCAGCCGGACGGCACCACCTCCTGCGGCAACTGGCTCTTCAGCCAAAGCTATACCCAGAAGGAAGGCAAGGTCATCAACATGATGGCCCGCCGCGGCAAGGCGGACCCCACGGGCCTCGGACTCTATCCCGAGTGGGCGTGGTGCTGGCCGGTGAACCGCAAGATCATCTACAACCGGGCGTCCGTGGACCTGAACGGAAATCCCTGGGACCCGAAGCGGCCGCTGCTCAAGTGGGACGCCAACAAGGAAGACCCGGCGACGAAAAAACCGGGCGTCTGGGTGGGCGATGTGCCCGACGGTCCGGCGCCGCCCATGGCGAAGGATACTGGCAAGTATCCCTTCATCATGATGTCCGAAGGCAAGGGCGCTATCTACGGTCCTGGACTGAATGACGGGCCGTTCCCCGAGCACTACGAATCGCTGGAGTGCCCGCTCGAGGAAAGCCTGATGTCCAAGCAGCGGATCAACCCGACGATCAAGATCTTCGGTGAGAAGGAAGACGCCTTCTACTCCTGCGACATGCGGTATCCCTATGTGGCCACCACCTACCGCGTTACCGAGCACTGGCAGACCGGTGTCATGACGCGTCACACCCCCTGGCTCCTCGAGATGCAGCCTCAGCAGTTCGTCGAGATGAGCAGGGAACTGGCTGCTGAGAAGGGCATCAAGAATGGTGATCCGGTGAAGGTGAAATCAGGCCGCGGCGAGATCATGGCAAGTGCCATGGTCACGACTCGGTTCAAACCCTTCAAGATCGGCGGCCAGACCGTGCACGAGGTCGGCATGCCGTGGTGCTTCGGATGGCAATACCCCGTCAATGGCAAGCAGGGCGACAGTTCGAACCTGCTGACCGCGACCGTCGGCGATGCCAACACCATGATCCCCGAATCCAAGGCGTTCATGGTGAACGTCGAGAAAGCATAGGAGGCAGTTATGGCAACGAATAACGGGAAATCAAAAGGCGTGCTGGTGGACCTGACCCGATGCATCGGCTGTCGCGGCTGCCAGGTCGCCTGCAAGTCGTGGAACGAGCGGTCGGTCAAACCGACCGTCATGTACGGGAACTTCACCAATCCCCCGAAGCTCAATTCCGAGTGTTTTACGAACATCAGGTATGTCGAATGGGAGACGGACAAGGGGCCGGTGTGGCAGTTCGTCAAGAGCCAGTGCATGCACTGCAAGGACCCGGCCTGCGCATCGGCCTGCCCCGCCAGCGCGCTCATAAAGACGCCGGAGGGTCCCGTCACATACTATTACGAAAAGTGCCTCGGTTGCAGGTACTGTATGATGGCCTGTCCATTCCACATCCCGAAATACGAGTGGGAAAAGACCATGTTTCCCTTTCCCTGGGTGCGGAAGTGCACCTTCTGCGCCGACCGGCAAGCCGACGGCAAGGTGCCCGCGTGCATCAAGGTCTGCCCCACGAATGTCATGTTCTTCGGTCCCCTCGATGACGTGAAGCAGGAGGCCGAGAAACGGCTGAAGGAGAATCCTGGTAAATATGTAAACCACATATACGGCAAAGAGGAGGCAGGCGGTACGGCATGGATGTATCTTTCGGCAGTGCCTTTTGCGCAACTGGGATTCGAGACGGATATCCCGGCCAAGCCGCATCCGGATTACACCTGGGCGATGCTCCGGGAGATTCCCTATAAAGTCGCCGGGCTGGTGGTTGGTCTTTCGCTCATCGCCGCCTTCAGGAACCGGGGGAGCAGCGAACAGGACTCCGATACAACGCACGGGAAGGAGAAATAACCATGACGATCACTGAAGGACTGCAAAAAAGCTTTGAATCGAAAGGGATGCGACTCCTTCTCCTACTCGTCGGTCTGGGGATCGTGGCGACCATCTACCGGTTTGCAGTGGGTCTCGGCGCCTCCACGCACCTCACCGACGATATGCCTTGGGGCCTTTGGGTCGCCGTCGATGTGCTTTCTGGCGTCGCCCTGGCCGCCGGCGGCTTTGCCATCACTGCGGCGGTCTATATCTTCAATATGAAGAAGTACAAGTCGATCGCTCGGCCGGCGATCCTGACCGCGTTCGTGGGCTACGCGATCGTGCTCGTGGGCCTGGCCATCGACGTGGGGAAACCGATCTCCGCATGGCGTCCGCTGATCTTCTGGCAACCCCATTCGGTCATGTTCGAGGTTTTCTGGTGCATTACGATCTACACGACCGTGCTGGCCTTCGAGTTCGCTCCGGCTTTCCTTGAACGGGTAAAGTGGGAGACGCCGCTGAAGATCATCCATATTCTCCACTACCCCCTGGTGATCGCCGGCATCGTTCTGTCGTTCCTGCACCAGTCGTCCCTGGGCGGCTTCTTCCTCATCATGCCGTCGAAGCTCAGCCATCTGTGGTACACGCCGAACCTGCCGTACCTCTTCTACCTCTCTGCCATCGCCGCGGGACTCGCGATGGTCTCCTTTGAGGGAATTATCAGTACCCGCGCCCTCAAACGGAATGTGGATGAAATGCCGATCCTCCAGGGCCTTGGCCGCGGCGCACGGATCACGCTGATCATCTACCTCGTTGCGAAGATCGCCGATATGACCTATCAGGGCAACTGGCCGCTCCTGTTTGCAGGGACCAAGGCGAGCCTGTTCTGGAGCGTCGAGTTGATCGTCGGCGTGATCGTGCCGATCGTGCTCTACTCGATGAAGTCGGTCCGCGAATCGGAAAACGGATTGCTCGTCACCTCCGGGCTGGTGCTGTTCGGTGTTGTCCTGAACCGGTTCGACGTGAACTTCTTTGCCCAGGCGGGGACCAGCACGCTTTACTTCCCGTCGGTGTGGGAAATGCTCGTGACCGTCGGGCTCATTTCTGCCATTATCCTGGCCTACCGCCTTGCCGTGATGCACCTGCCGGTGTTCCATGAAGGGGCGCTGAACCGCTGATGTCAGAAGCATACCATCTCAAGGAGGGGACGCTTGTCCCCTCCTTTTTCTTGGAGGTCCACCATGAAGAATGCTCTCAGAATCATCACGTTGCTCCTGCTGATCGTCGGCACGGCCTTTTCTGCTGACAAGCGCGTTTCGATTCCCATTGCCAACGCTCCGTCGCTTGGCCCCGAGAACGCACCGGTCACGATCATCGAGTTCATCGACTTCCAATGACCGCACTGCGTGGCGGCCGGTCCGACCGTCAAAAAGATCATGGATGCATATAAAGGCAAGGTGCGGCTGGTGATCAAGAACTATCCCTACAAATACCGGGACTATTCCCGCATCGCAGCCGAGGCGTCCCTCGCGGCCAAGGAGCAGGGCAAATACTGGGAGATGCATGATCTGCTGATCAAGAACTCCCCGAAGCTCGACCGGGCAAGCGTTATCGCTTACGCGAAGGAGCTGGGGCTCGATGTGAAGAAGTTCACCGACTCCGTCGATGGCCAGAAGTTCAAGAAGGAGATCGATGCGGACCTTAAACTCGCGACAGACATGGACCTTTACAATACCCCGACCTTCTATATCAACGGCAGGCAGGTGGTGGGGGAGCGTCCCTTCGAGTATTTCAAGAAGATCATCGATGAGGAACTGAAAACAACAAAGTAAGTTCGGAATTCTGGGCAAGGCAGAAGGAGATACGGCTATGGTCAAGAGCGTGTTCAAACTGGTCCTTTGCGCGGTTTTAACTGCCGGCACGGCATACGCCGGGAAGCTCATGCCGGTGAACGAGGTGCCGGTCCCTGCGGCCAATCCGCAGACGCCGGAGAAGATCGAGCTCGGTAAGAAGCTGTTCTTCGACCGGAGGCTTTCGGGCGACGGGACCATGAGCTGTTCCACCTGCCACGATCCGGAAAAGGGGTACTCCGACGACCTGGCAATATCGCTGAGCTATCCCACGACGCGGAACTGGCGGAACTCGCCGACGCTCATCAACGTGGGCTTTCAGAAGTTCCTGTTCCATGACGGCAGGGCCCATACCCTCGAGGAGCAGGCGTTGTTCCCGATGATGTCCGCCTTCGAGATGAACCGGAACCTCGATTTTGTCGAGGAGGTGATCCGGTCGGTGCCCGAGTATGTCGAGGCCTTCCAGAAGGTCTTCGGCGGAGAGGTGAGCCGGGAGCGAATGGCCATGGCGCTTGCCGCCTTCCAGCGCACGCTTGTATCCGTGAACTCGCCGCTCGACCGGTTCCTGATGGGCGACAAGAAGGCCCTCTCCGCCGAGGCAAAGAAGGGGTACGACGTCTTCATGGGGAAGGGCAGATGCGCTGACTGCCATGACGGAGTGAACCTTGCAGACAACAAGTTCTACGCGCTGAACGTGCCCGAGAACGCGGAGCAGGAGAAGGACCCGCGGGTGGCGGCGACGCGACGCTTCGTGGCGAAGGTCTCGCATTACGAGGATTACCTGAACCTCAAGGAGGACCCGGGAAGGTACCTGGTCACCAAGGACAAGAAGGACTGGAAGGCATTCCGGACGCCCACGCTGCGGGAGGTCGCCAAGACCGGGCCGTACATGCACAACGGCATCTTGTCCACGCTCGATGAGGTCATCGAGTTCTTCGACAAGGGCGGCGGGCAGGGGAACAGTGCCCTCAAGCCGCTGAAGCTGACCGATGCGGAAAAGAAGGCCTTGAAGACTTTCCTCGTTGAAGGCCTGGCGGGCGAAGAGGT
Organism: Nitrospirota bacterium; assembly: GCA_963840455.1. Classification (GTDB taxonomy): domain Bacteria; phylum Nitrospirota; class UBA9217; order UBA9217; family UBA9217; genus JAAXXJ01. The sequence goes on from CAWIYV010000008.1 coordinate 28,177, forward strand.
GCCGTTCAAGTACCCGAAGGTCCCGTAGCTCCCGGGATTGATTTCGTTGGCGCGGGGGCCTGCAAAGGTGTGTGCAGGGCCTCTCTATGGGCGGCATTCACAGCCCCTCTGTCGTTTCTACCCGTTACCGGTATAATCAGTCGGTGGCTTCACGAGTCTGAAAATGCACGGAGAAAGACCGTGATGCTCCTTTTGACATCCGCCACCTTCCCGTGAGTCATCTACAAGGTAAGTCGGCATCGAGTGTACGCATTGAATATCGTCCAACACATTCTCATCGCAGATCGATCAAGGCAGGGTTGGTTCTCCCGGTAGATATCAAGGGGACCTTGCATCTGCCTTTTTTTGCTGTACTGAGACATTATTATATTTTCAGGCACCAAATGGAGGGAACCATGGGGGTATCGAGACGAGATTTTCTGAAGATCTCCGGTAGTACGCTGCTTCTGGGCCCGTTGGCCGCCCCGGCTTCTGCTGATGCAAAAGAGCAGGAGTCGAAGACCAAAGGCGCCAAGGAGACCACGACCGTCTGTCCATACTGCTCGGTGGGCTGCGGCATCGTCGTTCATACCAAGGACGGCAAGGTGGTGAACACCGAGGGCGATCCCGATCATCCGATCAACGAGGGGACTCTCTGTCCGAAGGGCGCGTCGATCATGCAGCTGGTGAACAACCCGACGCGCGTCCTGAAGCCGATGTACCGGGCGCCGGGTGCAGACAGTTGGAAGGAAGTGGAGTGGGATTGGGCGCTCGACAATATCGCGAAGAAAGTAAAAGAGACCCGTGATAGAACGTTCAAGCTGACCTCCAAGTCCAAGGTGAAGGAGAAACAGCCAGACGGGACCGAGAAGGAAGTCGAGAAAGAGTTCGCGGTCAACCGGACCGACGCCATAGCCCACGTTGGCAGCGCGGCCCTCGACAACGAGGAGTGCTATTTGCTCCAGAAGATGATGCGGGCCTGGGGCCTGGTATATATAGAACACCAGGCGCGCATTTGACACTCCGCGACTGTGCCGGCTCTGGGAGAGTCGTTCGGACGCGGTGCAATGACGAATCACTGGATCGACCTGAAGAATTCTGATGTCATCCTCGTAATGGGAGCGAATCCTGCCTCGAACCACCCCATCTCCATGAAGTGGATCATGCGGGCGAAGGAGCGGGGCGCCAAGCTCATCGTGGTGGACCCCCGTTTCACGCAGACCGCGACCAAGGCGGATGTGTACGCGCCTCTGCGCTCCGGCACGGACATCGCGTTCCTGGGAGGCATGATCAAGTATATTCTTGAGAACAAGCTCTACTTCAAAGAGTATATAGTCAATTACACGAACGCAAGCTTCCTGGTGAATCCCGATTTCAAGGGGCCTGGCGAACTGGACGGGCTATTCTCGGGCTATGACGCCAAAACCCGGAAGTACGACAGGAAGACCTGGTCCTACCAGATGGATGAGAATGGGGTGCCGAAGAAAGACCCCACGCTTCAGGACCCTCACTGCGTGCTCCAGCTTCTGAGAAAACAATATTCCCGTTACACGCCCGAGAAGGTATCGAACATCACCGGCACACCTCAGGAAAAACTCGTTGAGGTCTATAAGCTCTTCGGCTCAACCGGCAAGCCGAACAAGGCTTGCACCTCGCTCTATGCCATGGGATGGACGCAGCACACCATCGGAACCCAGAACATCCGGACGATGTGCATCATCCAGCTCCTGCTCGGGAACGTCGGCACCGCAGGCGGTGGTATCAACGCCCTCCGCGGGGAGGGAAATGTCCAGGGATCCACTGATCACGGGCTCCTGTTCCACACCCTGCCGGGTTATAATGCCACGCCCACTGCATCAATCGTTGACTTGAATGCCTACATCGAAAAATATACACCGAAGACCAAGGACCCCAAGAGCGTCAACTGGCTTTCGAACCGAAACAAGTACATCGTAAGCTATCTCAAGGCCATTTACGGCACTGCTGCCACGAAAGAGAACGATTTCGGCTATTCCTGGCTGCCGAAGCTTGACGAGGGGATGAACGCGTCATGGCTCAATCTGTTCTACAAGATGTGGCAGGGCAAGACGGAGGGGTTCTTTGCATGGGGACAGAACCCCGCCTGTTCGACGCCAGCTGCCAAGTATGTCCGAGACGCCTTCGGGAAACTGAAATGGATGGTGACCGTCAACCTCTTTGACAATGAAACCGCCTCGTTCTGGAAAGGCCCGGGTATCAATCCCAAGGACATCCAGACGGAGGTCTTCTTCCTGCCCTGTGTATCATCGATCGAGAAAGAGGGAAGTCTCACTAACTCCGGCCGTTGGGCCCAGTGGCGATATAAGGCGCTTGATCACCTTGGTCAGGCCCGTCCCGACGCGGATATCGCGAGCGATCTCTTCCTGCGGGTAAGGGAACTCTATCGAAAAGAAGGCGGCAAGTTCCCGGCTCCCATCATGAACACCACCTGGAACTACGGGAAAGAGGTGGACATCCACAAGGTGGCCAAGGAGATCAACGGCTATTACCTCGAGGATGTGTACGACAAGAAGGCGACGCCGCCAAAATTGCTCGGCAAAAAGGGCGCGCTCTGCGCGACTTTCGTCCATCTCCAGGCGGACGGCACTACCTCCTGCGGCAACTGGCTCTACAGCCAGAGCTACACGCAGAAGGAAGGCAAGGTCATCAATATGATGGCCCGCCGCGGCAAGAACGATCCAACAGGGCTCGGTCTCTACTCCGAGTGGGCCTGGTGCTGGCCCGTGAACCGGCGCATTATTTACAACCGCGCCTCGGTGGATCCGAACGGAAATCCATGGGACCCGAAACGACCGCTTCTGAAGTGGGACCCGAACAAGGAAGATCCCGCAACCAAGAAGCCCGGTATGTGGGTTGGCGATGTGCCTGACGGCCCGGCGCCGCCCATGGCAAAGGATACAGGCAAATATCCCTTTATCATGATGTCCGAAGGAAAAGGCGCCATCTACGCGCCTGGCCTTAACGACGGGCCGTTCCCCGAGCACTATGAATCGCTCGAGTGTCCATTGGAGGAAAATCTCCTGAACAAACAGCGGATCAATCCGGCTGTCAGCCTCAAGATCCAGGAGGAACTCGGTGTTGACCTTGCGAAGTACTACTCCTGCGACCTGCGGTATCCTTATGTCGCCACCACGTACCGCGTGACCGAGCACTGGCAGACCGGCGTCATGTCGCGCCACACCCCCTGGCTCCTCGAAATGCAGCCCCAGCAGTTCGTCGAAATGAGCAAAGAGCTGGCAGCGGAGAAAGGGATCAAGGGAGGCGACATCCTGAAAGTGTCGTCGGCCCGCGGCGAGCTGCACGCCGTGGCCGTGGTGACCTCCCGGTTCAAGCCCTTCAAGGTCGGCGGCTCGACCGTGCACCAGATCGGCATGCCCTGGTGCTTCGGCTGGCAGTACCCGGTCAACGGGAGACAGGGCGACAGTGCAAATCTTCTCACGCCGTTCATCGGCGACGCGAACACCATGATCCCCGAATCCAAGGCATTCATGGTCAACGTCGAGAAAGCGTAGGAGGCAGTCATGGCGACGGATAATGAAGAAGCAAGCGGTGGAAAGGGCAACACAGCGCTGAAGGTGCCGTAACGTCACACGACATGCAGCTATCTTGAAAGGACGCGCTCGACATCTTGAGTGCGTCCTTTATTATTGAGCGGCGGGTCTGCTTGATGCCCCGAAAGGAGCGGACCTTTCACTGGCTGCACCCGGCTTTCATGAAAAAACGATGGCCTGCCCCAAAAATGTTTGACTTCCCCGAGTCTCCTTGCTAATATGCCGCAAATGCAGAGATTTTTAACGGGACCATGCCTGGGGATCGAGTTCACGTCCCGGGCGTTCAGGATGGGTCTGCTCACCGGCAACGGCGCATCGAGGTCCGTGCTCGCCTCAAGAACGGTGCCGATGGAGGCGGGCATGGTGACCGAAGCGTTCGCAGCCCAGAACATCAGGGACAGCGAAGGCCTCGCATCCCTTGTCCGAAGCAGTCTGAAGGACCTTACCACGCTTTCCCTCCGCCGCGCAGCCCTCAGTCTTCCGGACGGGATCTTCCGCGTCCAGACCCTCGAGTTCGATGAACTTCCGTCACATCGTCGGGACCGCGACCGGCTGGTCCGGTGGCGCTTGGAGAAGGGCGCGGCCTTTGACGTGTCGAACACGGTGCTGCGCTATCAGGTCGTTCCGCGCCGCGACAAGGGCTGTTCCGTGCTCGCCTGCGTTGCAAAACAGGAGGTCATTTCCCAGTACGAAGACCTGCTGACAGGACTGGGCCTCGAACCATGGGCGGTGGCGCCGTCCTCTTTCAACGTCTTGAACTTCTACGGCCCCTATCTCGAGGTGAAGAACATCCCCTCCTTTGCCCTCGCATGGGTCACCGAAGGTTCGTACACGACGATCATCCTGGAACAGGGCGGACCGCGGTTCTACCGTCACAAGGAGATCAAGGCGGTCACGCCGGCCGACGTTACCGCGCGGCTCATTCGCGAGCTCGACGACTCGCTCCACTTCTATCTGCACATGGACCGCCAGCAGCAGTCCGAAGTCGGACGCCTCTATCTTACCGGTGAACAGGCCGTCGTGGCCCCGCTGTTCGAGAGCCTGAAGAACGAAACGACCCTTGAGATCGAAACGCTCGTGCCCGCCGTCGTCCTTACTTCGGGAAGGGATGCAGCTGCGTCCCTTGCGGCGGCCTTCGGTGCGGGAGGTGTCCGGAGATGAAGCGGGCGGCGGTGATCACCATCAACTTTGCCCGGACCGACTTCGGGCTTATCGCACAAGTTCGCCAGTGGCTCATCGCTGGTATTGTCGTGCTCGGGATCCTTGCAGGCGCGCTCCTGTGGATCGCGAACGCTACCGTGCATCAGGGCGCAGCTGCGGAACAGCGCGTCAGGGACCTTGCCGCCTCGGCAGAGAAGTTGCATCCGGCATTGGAAGAACGGCAGCAGCTGGTGAAGAACCTGGGCGCCATGTCGGGCCTGATCGAGGCCAGGCGGCATTCGTGGACGCAGTTCCTGAGCAGGATCGAGGCAGTATTCCCCTCCGGCATCGCCCTGACGAAGGTGGATTTCAACATCCGTGAGATGACCGTGGCCCTTGAAGGATCGGCGCAGTCGCCTGAGGCGCTCAGCAATCTCATGATCGGGCTGCAGCGGTCCCGCTCGTTCAAGAACCCCCAGTTAAAGCACCAATCGCTGGAAAAAGGGAGCCTATCGTTCAATGTGGCAGTCTCGTATCAGGAACATGGTGTCGCCGGACCCGCTCCGGACACTGATCGGAAACCCGGCAACTAAGCGGCTTCGGGTCCTTGCGGCAGTGTGTGCGGGGCTCATCGTGCTGAACCTGCTGTTGTATGCCTTCACCGTTGTCCCGGCCGCCGCGCGTCTTGCGGCGAGCAGGCAGCAGTACGCCGACCTCAAGAGGGAATACGCCGAGGCGGCGCTGTTCCAGAAACAGAAACAGCTCTTTGCCGGCCTCATGTCGGGCATCCCTGCGCAGAAGGACGTTCCGCTCCTGATCAAGGACCTGGCTCAGACGGCCCGCAGGCTGAACCTCTCGGTGGATGCGATCAATTCGGACATCCCCACGCAGGGGACCGGCGGTCTGACCATGCTGACGTTCACCTTTCCCGCGGCAGGTTCTTATCCCGATGTGAAGCGGTTCATCTACCAGGTCGAGACCTCATCCCGCCTCGTGGGGATCCAGGACCTGAAACTGGGCTCCGAGAAGGGGCGGGTAAAGCTCCAGATGAAGCTGGTGACCTATATTCGGGGAGAGTAGGGAGCCTCCCCGGGCGCGAGCCGCAAGCGGGAGAGCGCCGTAAAGCATCATGACATTGGCAAAATCGCAGCAGATAACAGTTCTGGCGGTCCTGGCAACGGCCCTTGTCGCGCTCTCCGTGTACCAGCGGGTCTCTCAAGAGGCGCCCCGGACCCAGCCGCTGACCTACACACGCGGCATGAAGGTCTCTGCGCCGGTCCGCAGGGGGATATCCGCGTCCGGTCCGGCGGCCGACCTGCTCGCGGTTGTTGTGGAGCGGCGGGCGGATACCTATCCCCGCGTCATGCGGGATATCTTCCGGATGAGCGTTCCGGAGCCGGCGGGGAAGCGGAAACCGGTCGTTGCGCAGTCCGCAACGATCATCACGCAGCCGGTGTCAACGGTACCGGTGAAGACCGCAGAGGAGGTCGCTGCGGACCTGGCGCGGGCCGACCTCTCAAAGTTCCGGTTCCTGGGATACCTGACCGACAAGGACAGTTCGCTGTTTCTGTCCAAAGAGGGCGAGCTCTTCATCGTCAAGAGCGGCGAAACAGTGCTCAAGAACTATCAGATAAAGGCCGTGGGGAAGGACCATGTGGTCATGCAAGACACGGTCACCAAGGTGGAGGCCCGGATTGAACTGACCGGAAGCGGCGGCAAGTAGGTCCGGATATCCGGGTGCGGCCGCCTTGCTGCGATCGTCGGAAAAGTCATGATGATCAGCGTGAGCGATCGCCGCAAGAGTGCCCTGATCGGTACGCTCGATTCTCGTGATCGTTGTTATCATTCTGGAGGGGAAGATGAAAAAGATCGGCATGCTAATGCTGACCATGGTCGTGCTGCTCGGAGGCTGCGCCGGCTCGCGGGCGTTCCAGCGCGGGGACCAGTACGCGAAGGACGGCGAATGGGACCTGGCGGTGAAGGAATACCGCGATGCCCTGAAGAGCAATCCCCAGGACATCGAGTACCGATCGGCGCTCCTGCGCGCGGAGGAAACGGCGGCGAACCAGCACTACAAGAGGGCCCGGAACTTCCTGAAGGAACGCAAGCTGGACACGGCCATCCTCGAGCTCCAGCAGGCCATCTATCTGAATCCCACCAACTCGGCGATCCAGGGCGCCCTCAAGACCGTATTGAACATGAAGCAGGCGGAAGAGCACTATCGCGCTGCCCTGACCTTCCAGGAGCTGAACCGCCTCAGCGAGGCGGCCAACGAGCTGAACCGGGCGGTGGAGCTTGATCCGGAGAACGCGAAGTATGTCGATACCCTGGAAAAGATCCAGAAAAAGAGGAGCGAGGCCGAGCCCGATGAAGCCCTGACCCTGGCGTCGGACAAGCCGATCACCCTGAACTTCAAGAACACGAACATCAAGGAGGTCTTCGAGCTCCTTTCCAAGCTTTCGGGCATCAACATCATGTTCGACGAGGAGATCAGGGCGCAGCCTGTTACGGTCTTTGTGAAGGATGTGTCGTTCCAGTATGCGCTCAACCTCCTCCTGTCCACGAACAAGCTCTTCATGAAGAAGGTCAGCGCCGACACGATCATCATCATTCCCAAGACAAAGGCGAAGATGGACCAGTACCAGGACCTGGTGATGAAGACATTCTACCTGAACAATGCCAAGTCAAAGGATATGGTGAACCTGCTCCGCTCGATGCTGGACACACGGAAGGTCTATGTGAACGAGGTGCTGAACTCCATCACGGTCCGGGATACACCGGAGAAGATCAAGCTGGTCGACAAGATCATCGCTGCGAACGACCTGAAGGAGGCTGAGGTCATCCTCGACGTGGAGATCCTCGAGATCTCGAGGACCAAAGCCCTGTCCTACGGCTGGAATTTCCAGCCGGGGCTGACGGTCGGAGCCTCGGTCTCGGGGACGAAGCTGACCCCGGAAAATCCCAGCAGCAGCAACGTGGGGGTCACCCAGGGGATCAGCCTGAGCCAGTTTCGGAGCGCGACGAGCGATAATATAATCTTGACGCTTCCGAGCCTCCTCCTGACGCTGATCAAGCAGGATTCCGACGCGCAAACGCTTGCGAACCCGCGCGTCCGGGTTCTGAACAATAAGCAGGCAAAGTTCCATATTGGCGACAAGATCCCGATCCAGACAACAACGAGCCAGGCGACGATTGCCGGGACAGTGGTCTCAACCTTCGAGTACAAGGATGTCGGCATCAAGCTGACCATCGATCCGAACGTGCACTTGAGCAACACGGTGACGCTCAAGATGAACCTGGAGATCAGCAGCCTCGGCGATGCCATCGACTTCGGCAACGGCCAGAAGCAGTACAAGTTCGGCACGCGCAACGTGGATACGACCATCAACCTGCGCGATGGCGAGACCGTGATCATCGGCGGGTTGATCAAGGACGAAGAGCGGAAGAGCAGCAACAAGATCCCCCTGCTGGGAGATATCCCGGTGGTCGGGAAGCTCTTTTCGCGGAGCGACGACGGCACGATCAAAACGGACATCCTCATGTCAATCACGCCCAACATCGTGCGTTCTCTCGAGCTGCCCGACAAGGACCATCAGTCGTTCTGGTCGGGCACGGAAGAGGCGTACGATGTCAAACCGGTCTTCACCAGCGCTGGCAAGAGCTCGAAACCGGCCGAAAAGGCGCTGGAGAAGACCGCGGTGCTCGATGCGCTCGCGAAGCGCGAAAAGCCGGCTCCGCAGAAGCCTCCCGAGGCTAAGGCGGAGGTCCCCGAGGCGGCGAGTACCGTCGCGGTGCTCGAACTCAAACCGGCAGAAACGGCAGCGGCGGTGGGGCAGGAGGCGAGGTACGAACTGTCCGTGACCGGCGTCAAGGACCTCTATGGTGCGATCATTACGCTCAGCTACGATCCCAAGATCGTGGATTTCAAGGCCGCGGCCGAAGGGGCCTTCCTGAAGAAGGACAATCAGCAGACGTCGTTCCTCTTCTCGAACAATCTCAAGGCGGGGACCGTGGACATCTATATCACCCGGATCGGCGATGTGGGCGGCATCGAGGGGGCAGGGAACCTTTGTACCGTCGTGTTACAGGGAAAATCCGCCGGAACGAGCCCGATCGTGTTCAAGAGCGTCAAGCTGGGGAACTACAACCGTGAGCAGGTCAAAGCGGACGTCAGGGCAGCGACGATCGTTGTAAAATAGGTGCAGTATGAGTTGACCGCCGAATTGAAATGTGAAGACGGTCATGCTATGTGCAACCTCCGATCTTCCATGATGGATAAACGAGGCCTTACTCTCATAGAAATGCTCGTGGTCATCGCGATCGTCAGTATCCTGGCGGCGGCGGTCATGCCACTCTCGCGCATGACCGTGAAACGGGTGAAGGAAATCGAGCTCCGGAGCGGCCTGCGGACGATCCGGTCGGCGATTGATGCGTTCCGAAAGGACTGTGAACCTACAGCGAAGAAACTTTCCACGGATTACTGCAAGGCAGACCAGGATTACTATCCTGAGTCACTGGAGCAGCTAACCCAGCCGCTGAAGCTTGCCGGTACGGGCGACAAGACAAGGAAATATTTGCGCCGGATCCCGCGGGACCCCATGATGACGTCAAGCTACGATGGCGACGCGAACGGCTGGGGGCTCCGTTCCTACAGCGACCCCCCCGATTCGACGCAGTGGGGAGGGGGGAACGTGTACGACGTGTATTCGAAGAGCGAGGCAGTTGCCCTTGACGGGACGAAGTACAGTACGTGGTGAATCCAGGAGCGAGCGAGACCCCCGTGGGCTAGCGAGCGATTAGAATAATAGCTTCCTTGAGGATCGAAGATTCAAAGCCGTCGGCAGCTGGAAGCTTCAATCCAGGAGCGAGCGAGACCCCCGTGGGCTAGCGAGCGATTAGAATAAATAACTTCCTTGAGGATCGAAGATTCGAAGCCGTCGGCTGCTGGAAGCTTCAAATGGTCAAAAGAACGGGGACCGATGACAGACATCAGAACAGAACGGAAAGAACTGACGGACCGGCAGAGTGTCGGGACCGCCCGCAGCCTGTCTGCCCGCGGCTTCACGCTCCTGGAGCTCATGATCGTGCTGGCGATCATCGGTGTCCTGATCACGATCGCCCAGCCGAACCTGAAGACCTCCATCACCCGGGCCAGGGAGGCCGTGCTGCGCGAGGACCTGTTCCAGATGCGGGATGCCCTTGACCAGTTCTATGCCGACAACGGAAAGTATCCCTCCCGGCTTGAGGACCTCGTCAGCGAGTCGGAAAAGTCCAAAAGCTATCTGCGCAGCATTCCGAAGGACCCCTTCACCGGCGCCACGGACTGGATCACCGTTGCTCTTGATACCGAAGACGGCGGCGTTTTCGACATTCACAGCGCCAGCCCCCTTGTCGCAACGGACGGGACCGCCTACAACACCTGGTAGACCATCACTTCTCCGTTTTTTCAAGGAATTCCGCGGAAAAAAAGCTTGCAAGCCTCCAGTAAAATCAGTAATATAACGGCGTGAAAAAACTGAAGAATTTTCTGAAGAAAAACTTCATCACCGGTCTTCTCGTGCTGGTCCCTGTGGGTGTGACCATCTTCGTGCTCAAGGGCCTGCTCGGGTGGATCGACAACATCCTGGGGGACATCCCCGGGGAAGTGATCGGGATCCGATTCCCGGGCCTCGGCATCATCACCCTGATCCTGTTCATCCTCGTCGTCGGCATGATCTCCGCCAACTATTTCGGGAACCGGATCGTCCGCTACTGGGACGAGCTCATGCAGAAGGTGCCCCTGGTGCGCGGGGTGTATTCCACGGTCAAGCAGGTAATGGAGACGTTCTCCGTCAAGCACAACTTCCACGGCGTGGCTCTCGTGGAGTACCCGCGCAAGGGGTGCTACAGCATCGGGTTCGTGACCTGTGACGTCCCGGGCGAGTCCGTGGGGCTCATCGGAAAGTACGAGACGGTCTTCGTGCCGACGACCCCCAACCCCACGGCGGGGTTCCTCCTCATGCTCCCGGAGGCGGAAGTGCGCCATCTCGACATGACGGTGGAGCAGGGCATGAAGTTCATCATCTCTCTCGGCCTCGTGTCGCTCTCCGAACGGGAAGCTTTGAAATTGAAGCGACAGTGCGCCAGAGGGGGCGCCGCATGAGACCCACGGTGATCATTCTCGCGGCGGGCCTGGGGACGCGCATGCGGTCAGCCCTGCCCAAGGCCCTCCACCTGCTTGCGGGCAAGGCGCTCATCCGGCATGTCCTGGACGCGGTCAAGCCGCTCGGGCCGGGGAAGACCGCCGTCGTATTGGGACACCAGGCCGACCGCGTCCGGGAGGCCATGGACGGCTATGCCGTTGAGATCGTCCACCAGGCCGAACAGCTCGGCACCGGCCACGCCGTGCGGCAGGCCGTTGATATAATCACCGCAGCGGCGGGACCGGTCGTCGTGCTGTGCGCCGACACGCCGCTCATTACGCCGGGAACGCTGATCTCCCTGATCGAGGCACATTCCCGGGCAAAGGCCGCGGTCACGGTGATGACCGCGATGGCCGAGGACCCTGCGGGGTACGGGCGGGTGGTGCGCGGGAAGCCCGGCGTCATGCGGATCGTGGAGGAAAAGGACGCCTCGGCCGCGCAGAAGAAGATCCGGGAAGTGAACGCCGGCGTCTACTGCTTCGAAAAGAAGTTCCTGCTGTCGGCGCTCGGCGGCATCAAGAACAGGAACGCCCAGGGCGAGTACTATCTTCCCGATACGATCGCCCTTGCGCGGAAGAAGAAGCTGAAGGTAGCCGCTGTCCTGTGCCCGGACACCGACGAGACCATGGGCATCAATTCGCGCTTCGATCTGAGCCAGGCGGAGATGGTCCTGCAGGCCAGGACCAACCTGCGGTGGATGCTGGAAGGCGTCACCCTGCCGGACCCGGCCACGGTCTTCATCGGCATGGACGTGAGCATCGGCAGGGACTCCATCGTATACCCCAATGTACGGCTGGAAGGGAAGACGACGCTGGGCGAAGGTTGCACCGTGTATCCCGGGTCCCGCATCGTGGACAGCACTCTCGGAAGCGGCGTTGTGATCAAGGACTGCTGCGTCATCGAGGACAGCAGGATCGAGGATAGGGCCTCCGTGGGTCCCTTCGCCCATCTCCGGCCCGGCACCGTCCTCGGCGCTGGCTCGCGCATCGGCAATTTCGTCGAGGTCAAAAAATCCGTCATCGGCGAGGGGAGCAAGGCGAACCACCTGGCCTACCTGGGCGACGCGACCATCGGGAGGGACGTGAACATCGGCGCCGGAGTGATCACCTGCAACTATGACGGGTACCAGAAGCACCAGACCGTCATCGAGGATGGCGTGTTCGTGGGAAGCGACGCCCAGCTCGTTGCGCCGGTCCGGATCGGCAGGGACGCGCTCGTGGCCGCCGGCACCACGGTGACCCGCGACGTGCCGGCGGAAGCGATGGTCATCAGCCGCGTGCCCCAGGAGGTCCGGGAAGGCGTGGCAGGCCGCCGGAAGAAGATGAAGCAAAAAAAATGAAAAAGGTAAAAAGGAAAAAAGCACCATAAAGGCGTTACCCGCCATTTTTTTCATTTTGCGTTGAGCGTTTTAGATTGGAGCTAATCGACCATGTGCGGCATCATCGGCTACATCGGCAATGAACCTGCCGTCCCCATCCTGATCGAGGGGCTGAAGAAGCTTGAGTACCGCGGCTATGATTCCTCGGGCATTGCCGTACTTCAGAACGGCAGGCTCGAGCTCCGCAGGGCGGTGGGCAAGCTCCAGAACCTCGAATCGGTCCTCCGGAGCGACACCCTGACCGGGACCATGGGGATCGGCCACGTGCGCTGGGCCACCCACGGAAGGCCGTCGGAGGAGAACGCCCATCCCCACCGGGCAGGCAGCGTCGTGGTGGTCCATAACGGCATCATCGAGAACTATACGGCCCTCAAGAAGGACCTCATGGCCCGGGGACGCGTGTTCCTGTCCGAGACCGACACCGAGGTCATCGCCCACCTGATCGACAGCATCGCCGCGACGGGGACGAGCCTCGAGGATGCGGTGCGGGAAGCGGCGCGCCATCTGGAAGGCGCCTATGCCATCGCGGTCATCGACGAGCGGACGCCGGACATCGTTGTCGGCGCGCGCAAGGGGAGCCCGCTCGTGGTGGGGCTGGGCCAGGGGGAGTTCTTCCTGGCCTCGGACATCCCGGCGATCCTCCACCGCACGCGCGACGTGCTGTTCCTCAACGACGACGAGATGGCGGTCCTGTCGGCGGAGGGGGTCCGCATCACCGATCTCAGGGGCAACGAGGTCTCCCGCGAGGTCACCCGCGTGCTCTGGAACCCGGTCATGGCCGAGAAGGGCGGCTACCGCCACTTCATGCTGAAGGAGATCCACGAACAGCCGCGCGCCATCATGGACACGATCCGCGGGAGGATCTCGCAGGACAGGGGCGTCGTCCACCTCGAGGAGATCGGCATCACCCGGGAGCGCTTCACCGCCATCAAGAAGATCTTCATCGTTGCCTGCGGCACGTCCTGGCACGCCGCGCTGGTGGGAAAATTCATCATCGAGGAAATGGCGGCCGTCCCCACCGAGGTCGACATCGCGTCGGAGTTCCGGTACCGCAAGCCTCTGGTGAACGGCGACACGCTCCTGATCGCCATCACCCAATCGGGCGAGACCGCCGACACGCTGGCGGCCATGCGCGAGGCAAAGGCGCGCGGCGCCACGGTGGTGACCATCTGCAATGTGGTCGGCTCCACGGCGAGCCGCGATGCCGGCGGCGTGGTCTATACCCATGCCGGTCCGGAGATCGGCGTTGCGTCGACCAAGGCCTTCACCGCCCAGCTCACCGCGCTCTATCTCTTCGGGCTCTTCCTCGGCAGCCTGCGGGGCGTCTTGTCGCCGGACGATATCCGGAAAGGGCTGGCGGACCTCGTGCGCGTCCCGGCGCTGGTGGAGCAGTGCCTCGAACAGAACGACGCCATCGAGCGGGTCGCCCGGCGCTTTTTTCAGGCCGCTGATTTCCTGTACCTGGGGCGGGGGCCGAACTATCCGGTCGCCCTGGAAGGCGCGCTGAAGCTGAAGGAGATCTCCTATATCCACGCCGAAGGCTATCCCGCAGGCGAGATGAAGCACGGTCCGATCGCGCTCATCGACGAGAAGATGCCGGTGGTCGTTCTTGCCGGCAGGAACAACGTCTATGAGAAGGTCCTCGCGAACATCCAGGAGGTGAAGGCCCGGAGCGGCATCGTCATCGCCGTTGCGAATGACGGGGATCCCGAGATCGCGAAACTGGCGGACCACGTCATTACCGTGCCGGGGACCAGCCCGCTCCTGCAGCCCATCGTCATGTCCATCCCGCTTCAGCTCCTCGCATACCACATCGCCGTGCTCCGGGGCGCCGACGTGGACCAGCCACGGAACCTGGCGAAGAGCGTGACAGTGGAGTAACAATTGCGGATTGTGAATTTTGGATTGAAAAGCTTATAAATCCGCAATTGACAATCCGCAATCCGGAATGAATCGCATGGATTATCTCAACGACCTCAATCCTCCCCAGCGCGAAGCGGTCCTGCACGGCGACGGTCCGCTCCTGATCCTTGCCGGCGCGGGCAGCGGCAAAACGCGCGTGATCACCTGCCGGATCGCGCACTTGATCCGGGAGCGGGGCGTCCATCCGGGGAACATCCTGGCGGTGACGTTCACGAACAAGGCGGCGACGGAGATGCGCGAGCGGCTGGAACGCCTGCTCGCCATGCCGCTCCGGGGTCTCTGGATCAGCACGTTCCACGCTGCCTGCGTCCGTATCCTCCGCCAGCATATCAACGCGCTGGGCTACAAGAAATCCTTCGTGATCTACGATGAAACGGACCGTTCGTCGCTGATCAAGACCTGTATGCAGGACCTGCGGATCGACGACAAGCATTATCAGCCCCGGGCCGTCATCGCGCGCATCAGCGCCCTCAAGAACAACCTTACGGACCCCGAGCAGTTCGCGAAGAGGAGCGCGGGGTTCGGCTTCGACGACGCCGTGTACCGGACCTACAGCCTCTATAACGAGCGCCTGAAAGAATCGGGCGGCGTGGACTTTGATGACCTGCTGATGCTCACGGTCCGGCTCCTGGAGCAGCACCCGGACGTGCTCGCGTACTACCAGCAGCTGTTCCACCACGTCCTGATCGACGAGTACCAGGACACCAACCACGCGCAGTACCGGCTGGTCCGTCTCCTGACCGCGAAGAGCAGGAGCCTGTGCGTGGTGGGCGACGACGACCAGAGCATCTACAAGTTCCGGGGCGCTGACATCACGAACATCCTGAACTTCGAGAAGGACTATCCGGACACGACGATCATCAAGCTGGAGCAGAACTACCGCTCCACGGAGAACATCCTCGGCGCGGCCAGCGCCGTGGTGAAGCGGAACCTGGGCAGGAAGGACAAGACGCTCTGGACGAGCCGCCGCGGCGGGGAACAGATCCTCTGCTACACTGCCGTTGACGAAAAGGACGAGGCGCGCTTCATCTGCAGGAACATCGAGCGGTTCATCGACGACGGCAGGGCGCTCGCGGAGATCGCGGTCCTGTACCGCACCAATGCACAGTCCCGCGCCCTCGAGGACGCGCTCCGGAACCGCGGCGTCGCGTACCGGATCTTCGGCGGTCTCCGGTTCTACGACCGCAAGGAGATCAAGGACATCATCGCCTACCTCCGGGTCCTGCACAATCCGGCGGACGCGGTCAGCCTGCGCCGCATCATCAATGTCCCTGCCCGCGGCATCGGCGACACGACCGTGGACCGGCTCGAACGGACGGGCCAGCAAAAGGGCCTCTCGCTCTACCAGGCGGCGATGGACCCGGCCGGTGCCGATGTTTCGACGGCTGCTGCGCGAAAGCTCGGAGAGTTCACCGGCATGATGGAGCGGCTTCGCGCCGGGCTGGACGGCCTGACCCTGACCGACCTCGTCCGGAAGGTCATCGAGGACTCGGGCTACGTGAGGTCCCTGGAAGAGGAGCGGTCCATCGAGGCCAGGATCAGGATCGAGAACCTGACCGAGCTGCTCACGGCGACCGAGGATTTTCAGGAGCAGAACCGCGAGGCCACGCTTCCCGCGTTCCTGGACCAGGTGGCGCTGATCACCGACATGGAACAGCAGTCGGCAGGGGAGGGGAAGGGGAGAACGACAGCGAACAGCGTGACGCTCATGACCCTGCACAATGCCAAGGGGCTGGAATTCCCGGTGGTGTTCATGGCCGGCATGGAAGAAGGCCTGTTCCCCCATGCACGCTCGGCTGAAAGCGAAGAGGAGCTGGAAGAGGAGCGGAGGCTCTGCTACGTGGGCATGACGCGGGCGAAGGAGCGGCTCATCCTGACCCACGCGTCGGAGCGCAGGATCTACGGTTACCCTCAGGCGAACCTCGTCTCACGGTTCGTCGAAGAGATCCCCGCAGAGCTGATCGAGCGGGAAGGAATGCCGGTCTTTACCTCAGGTACCGGGAAACGGTATGTCCGGTGGGAGGACGCAATCGCACCTGACCATGCGCCGCCGGTGCTCGTGAACGCGGGACGCAAGGCGGCGAGCGGGCCGCCAACCGCAGCAGCGGCAAGGTCCGGCGATAAGACCCCGTACTACAACGGGGCTGTGGTGAAGCACGCGAAGTTCGGCATCGGGACGGTCCAGCGCTCGGAAGGCGCCGGGGACGACCTGAAGATCAGCGTCAGCTTCCCCGGCCACGGGGTGAAGACCCTGGCGGTGAAGTACGCGAACCTTGAAGTGATATAGTTTATTTTCACCGCAGAGACCGCGGAGGACGCAGAGAAGATCTCGGGATTTATGTTGGTTCATCATTCCTCAGCGCTCTCTGCGATCTCTGCGGTAAAAGAATATTCAGGAGTCAATGTATGAAGATATCGAAACAGGAAGTGGAGCATGTGGCGAAGCTGGCGAGGCTGGAGCTTTCGGAGCAGGAGAAGGAAAAGCTCACGGACCAGCTCTCGAACATCCTCACCTATGTGGAGACGCTGAACTCGCTGGACACGAAGGGCGTTGAACCGACCTCCCATGTCCTCGACCTCAAGAACGTGATGCGCGACGACGTGGCCGTACCGGGCCTTACCCAGGAGCAGGCCCTGGCGAACGCGCCGGACAAGGCAGCGGGGCATTATAAAGTGCCGAAGATCATCGAATAGATTGCGGATCGCAGATCGCAGGTCGCGGATCGTGAAGCGACCGCGGCGAACTATTTGTGCTCATTCCACAATCCGAAATTCGCAATCCGCAATTAAAGGGAGACCCATGTTACGACTGATGTTGAGATCGAAGATCCACCGGGCCACGGTGACGGACGCGAACCTGGAATACGAGGGGAGCCTGACCGTGGACCCCCTGCTGCT
Source organism: Nitrospirota bacterium (assembly GCA_963840455.1). Taxonomy (GTDB): domain Bacteria; phylum Nitrospirota; class UBA9217; order UBA9217; family UBA9217; genus JAAXXJ01. Next base: position 45,267 of record CAWIYV010000008.1, read on the forward strand.
TGAGGCGGCGGGCATCCTGCACTACGAGCAGGTGAGCGTCTCGAACCTGAACAACGGCGAGCGCTTCGAGACTTACGTGATCCCCGGCAAGCGCGGCTCCGGCGACATGGTCCTGAACGGGCCCACGGCGCGGAAGGGCGCGAAGGGGGATAAGGTCATCGTCTTCTGCTATGAGTACTATAGCGAGCAGGAGCTCAAGACCTTCAAGCCCCGGATCATCATGGTCGACGACCAGAACAGGATAAAGGAGTAGCAATGGACCTCTTTTCCCTCACGGTCAACGAGCTGGGCGGCCTGCTTGCGAAGGGCGAGACCACATCACGGGCCGTGACCGAATCCGTCCTGGAGCGGATCAAGGCCGTGGACAGCAAGGTCCGGGCATATATCACGGTGACCGGCGACGCTGCGCTTGCGCAGGCAGACAAGGCGGACAAGGACCGCAAGGCCGGCACCGCATCGCCTGTGCTCGGCATCCCCGTTGCCATCAAGGACAACATGTGCACCGCAGGCATACGGACGACCTGCGCATCGAAGATCCTGGGGAACTTCATTCCGCCCTACGATGCCACGGTTGTCAGTCGGCTCGGCCAGGCGGGAACGGTGATGCCCGGCAAGGTCAACATGGATGAGTTCGCCATGGGCTCTTCCACGGAGAATTCGGGGTTCTTCGCGACGAAGAATCCCTGGGACCTCGAGCGCATCCCCGGCGGGTCCAGCGGCGGGTCCGCGGCAGCGGTGGCCGCGGGAGAATGCATCGCAGCGCTGGGGTCCGACACAGGCGGCTCCATACGCCAGCCGGCTGCCTGCTGCGGCGTGGTGGGCCTCAAACCCACCTATGGCAGGGTCTCGCGCTTCGGGCTCGTTGCCTTTGCCTCGTCCCTGGACCAGATCGGTCCGCTCACCAAGGACGTGACCGATTCCGCCATCATGATGAACGCCATTGCGGGCCATGATCCGAAGGACTCGACGTCCGCCGACGTGCCGGTCCCGGATTTCAGGTCGTCGCTGGTCAAGGATGTGAAAGGCATGAAGGTCGGCATCCCAAAGGAGTACTTCATCGAGGGCATGGATCCCGAGGTGGACAAGGCGGTCCGGGACGCGGTCAGGACGCTCGAGGGCCTCGGCGCCAAGATCGTGGACGTCACCCTGCCGCACACCGGCTATGCCGTGGCCACGTACTACATCCTCGCCACCTCTGAGGCGAGCTCGAACCTCGCCCGCTACGACGGGGTCAAGTACGGGTTCCGCGCCGAGGGTGCGAAGGACCTCCTGGACCAGTACATGAAGTCCCGCAGTCAGGGCTTCGGGCCCGAGGTAAAGCGCAGGATCATGCTCGGCACCTATGCCCTCTCGGCGGGCTACTACGAGGCCTACTACAAGAAGGGTCAGCAGGTCCGCACGCTGATCAAACAGGACTTCGAGGAGGCCTTCAAGAACGTTGACGTGATTGCCACGCCCACGGCGCCGACAGCCGCGTTCAAGCTCGGGGAGAAGTCATCGGACCCGCTCCAGATGTACCTGTCGGACATCTTCACCATCAGTGTGAACCTGGCCGGCATTCCCGGCATTTCCTTGCCCTGCGGGTTCGCGACGGGCAACCTCCCCATCGGACTCCAGCTGCTGGGCAGGCACTTCGACGAGGCCTCGGTCCTGCGCGCGGCCTTCGCGTATGAGCAGGCGACGGATTGGCATAAGAAAAGACCGAAGATATGATAATTTGCCGCAAAGACATAGAGGGCACGGAGAAGACCGAAAAGCATATTTTGACAGGATCAACAGGACAGCACCACAACCTGAGTTTTGTTGGTGCAGCGAAAGAAGAGAACCTTTAATCAGTAAGCTTTACTTTGTATCGCCGCGCCTCTGCGGCGGATGTTCCTGAAAGGATGTTACGATGAAATACGAAGCAGTCATCGGACTGGAGGTGCACGCGCAGCTCCAGACCAACACCAAGATCTTCTGCGGCTGCGAGACCGCGTTCGGCGAGGAGGCCAACACGCGGACCTGTCCGGTCTGCATCGGCATGCCGGGCGTGCTGCCGGTGCTGAACAGGAAGGCCGTCGAGTTCATCATCAAGACCGGCCTGGCAACGCACTGCACCATCAGCACCTTCAGCAGGTTCGCCCGGAAGAACTATTTCTATCCTGACCTGCCCAAGGGCTACCAGATCTCCCAGTATGAGCTGCCGCTGTGCGAGCACGGGTATGTGGAGATCGTGGTCGACGGTGCGGTCAAGCGGATCGGCATCACGCGCATCCATCTCGAGGAGGACGCAGGCAAGAATCTGCACACCGCCGAGAGCGGCGCGAGCCTGGTGGACCTGAACCGCGCCGGCACGCCGCTCATGGAGATCGTATCCGAACCCGATATCCGCACGGCCGATGAGGCCGCGGAATATCTCAAAAAGCTCCGCTCCCTCCTGCGCTATATCGAGGTGTCCGACGCCGATATGGAGAAGGGGAACTTCCGGTGCGACTGCAACGTGTCGATCCGGCCCGTGGGCGCCAGGGAGTTCGGCACCCGGGCGGAAGTCAAGAACGTCAACTCCTTCAAGTTCGTGCAGAAGGCGCTGGAATACGAGATCAAGCGCCAGGCCCAGATCCTCGACGAAGGAGGGCGGGTGGTTCAGGAGACGCGCCTGTTCGATTCCACCAAGGGGATAACCTTTTCCATGCGGAGCAAGGAAGAGGCGCACGACTACCGGTATTTCCCCGAGCCTGACCTCGTGCCTGTGGTGACCTCACCGGCGACCGTTGAGAGCATCAGAGCGACCATCCCCGAGCTGCCGGACGCAAAGCGGGAGCGGTTCGTGAAGGAGTACGGACTGCCGGAATACGACGCCGACATGCTGACCCAGAGCAGGGGGCTTGCGGCGTACTTCGAGGAGTCGGCAGCGCTTTCGGGGCAGCCCAAGGTGATCTCGAATTGGATGATGGGCGAGCTTATGCGGCTCATGAACGCGGACAACAGGGAGATCGAGGCATGTCCGGTTAGGCCGGACCGGCTCGCCGGCATGGTCAAGATGATCGCGGACGGAGTGATCAGCACCAAGATCGCCAAGACCGTGTTCGAGGAGATGTACAGGACCGGCAAGGACGCCGGGACGGTGGTAAAAGAGCAGGGACTGGTGCAGGTGTCTGACACCGGAGAGATCGAGAGGATCATCGCTGAGGTGATCAAGGCCAACCCATCCCAGCACGCCGACTACAAGACTGGAAAGGATAAGCTGTTCGGATTTTTCGTGGGACAGGTGATGAAGGCGAGCAAGGGCAAGGCGAACCCGGATATCGTGAACCAGCTGCTGAAGAAGAAACTGGCAGAATAAGGAAAATGATGCGGTGAGGTCGACAGAATCAATTTCACCGCAGAGGACGCAGAGATCGCCGAGAAAAAGTGATCTGGCCGATTCACCTCTGCGGCCTCCGCGTTCTCTGCGGTAAATAATATCTATTTTGTGAATCGGAAATCTACTACGATGTAGGGGGATATCAGATGCTTGAACAAATGCGGAAACATATGAACTGGATCATGTGGATCATCCTGATCCTCGTGATCATCTCTTTCCTGTTCTTCGGGATATACCCGTCCGACCGGGGGCGGGGCGAGGCGGCAACGGTCAATGGCGATGTCATCACCGCCGGAGAACTGGACCGGGCATACCGGAACATGTACGAATCGTACCGCCAGATCTTCAAAGACAAGTTCACCGACGCCATGGCCAAGACCCTCCGGCAGCAGGCGCTGCGGGACCTTGTCCAGAACCGGCTTCTGGTCCAGGAGGCGTCAAGGATGGGACTCCGGGTGTCCGATGAAGAGATCCAGGCGGCGATCATGCGGACACCGGCATTCGCGCCGGGTGGCAGGTTCGACAAGGCCGCCTACGACCGCTACCTTGACTACATCAACGTCAAACACAGCGTGTTCGAAGAGACTCAGCGGGAATTCATGCTGAAGCAGAAGATCGAACGGATCATCGAAGATGCGGTCGATGTGACCGAGGACGAGCTGAAGGCAGCGTATGCCTCCCGCAATGCCAAGGCAAAGGCCGGAGACTTTGACAAGGACCGCGAGGCCTTCCGGAAGACCTATTTGGCGGAGAAAAGACGGGATGCCGTGAACGCTTACGCCCAGGCCCTCTTCAAGAAAGGCAAGATCACGTTGAACCAGGCGGAGCTCGCATCGTAAAACGCATCTTGCCGGAAAAACAGCGGGGCACGGCCGTTCGATCGGCCGCGCCCCTTTTTAATTGGATCTTCTCCCTGTTAAGTGGGCAAAACATACCAGACAAGGGCCGGGTTTTTGCATATCCCCTTCGCGTTCTGAATGGACCCCTCCGCACCTCCCCTTGTTAAGGGGAGGCTGGGTGGGGTAGGCCACGTCCGCTCGCCCGATAATAAAGCACCCTCTCCCTTTTCCCCTCTCCCCTCGAGGGAGAGGGGCGGGGGTGAGGGGCAGTCTTGATACTTCGGCCTCAGACATGCGCGTTTAAGCTCCATGCAGTTTGCTTTTGGGAGCTTCAACAGGTCTGTGCACAAGCATGCGCAAGCGGTCACAGTCGATCACATCACGAAGCCAAGCAGACACGGCCGAGCCCGGTTTAACGGGCGAAGGGATGTGCCGCTTTGCCCGATGAATATTGATATCAGTACCAGCCCTGCATGCCTGCACTGAGCTGTGAGCCGGGGTGCAGAAAAGAAAGTGAATTATTCTTGTACCTGATTTAAATCGTTGTATGATACCCACTTGTTTAAGATGTGATCCCTTCTGGTATTGTCCGGAACGAACGGACCGTGCGTTACTTCCGCTCCCCAAGCTCCGCGAACAGATGGATCAGGCTCCTGCAGGCGCTCTCCCAGTCGGCGATGACCAGGCTTTCGTTCTCCGAATGGTTGGCAGCGTAGGGATCGCCGACACCGAAGAGCAGGGCCGGCACGCCGCCCAGGGTCTCGGTGATGGTCTGGACAAACGGTATCGATCCGCCGGCGCCGGTGACCACGGGTTTCCTGCCGTACCCTTTTTCCAGCGCTGCCAGAGCCGCTTCGAAGATCGGCCCCTCCGTGTCGGTCCGCCACCATCGCGAGGGAGATTCCGGGTTCACCGTCACCTGCACCCCCCAGGGCGCCTGTTTCATCAGGTGGTCCTTCAGAAGTCCCAGCGTCTCTACGGGGTCCATGTCCGGGACGATGCGGATGCCGACGCGCGCCCACGCCGCGTCGTTGATGATGTTTGCCGCCTGTTTTCTGCTGCTGGCCTCGATGGCGTTCACGGCGATCGATGGCCGGTACCACATCTTCTCGTACACCGTTCCCGTTCCGCCGATAATGTTCACGCTGTCGAGGACCCGGGACTGCCTCCGGTAGACGGCTTCCTGGAACGGCAGGCTCTCCAGGCTTGCCCTGTCGCGGGGGGAGAGGGGCCGCACCTTGCCCAGGATCCCCGGAATGGCAGGCCTTCCCTGATCATCAACGAGCGTTGCGAGCATCCTGGCAAGGGCCAGGACCGGATCGGGCAGGGGGCCTCCCCAGGTGCCCGAGTGCACGCTTGAGGACAGGGACCTGACCTCGACGGTCACGGTAACGATGCCCCGAAGCGATGCCGTAAGCGACGGCGTGCCGGTCTCGAAATTCTCGCTGTCCGCGATGACCACTGCATCGGCCGCGAGCAGTCTGCCGTGTTCCTTGAGAATCTGCTCCAGGTTGCCGGACCCGACCTCCTCCTCGCCTTCGATCAGCACCTTCACGTTCACGGGAAGTCTTCCCGCGCCCTGCAGCCAGGAACTGACCGCGGCAAGGTGCATCATGACCCCGCCCTTGTCGTCCGAGGCGCCGCGGCCGTAAAGCCTTCCCTCCCGCTCCGATGGTTCGAACGGAGGCGTCTTCCAGAGGTCCTCTCTCCCTACGGGCTGGACATCATAATGGGCGTACAGGAGCAGGGTGGGCCCGCCGGGTGCGCCGATCCGCTGTCCGAACACCGAGGGGTATCCGGCGGTCGTCCCGAGGACCCTGACGTCGTTGAGCCGGTGTTTCCGAAGCAGCGTTGCCACGGCCCCTGCGCACGCCATGACCGGAGAGGCGTCGAAGCCGGGAAAACTGATGCTCGGGATGCGGACGAGGTCCTTCAGGTCCTGCAGATGGTCCTTTGCATGTTGTGAGAAGTGGTCCAGTGCGGTGGAGAGCGGTTTTCCTGTCATCGAGGCTCCTTGCCGGGAAGAAGACCTGGCCCGTTTGGCCGTCCATGCGGTCCGAAACGGTCTGAGCGGATACCCGGTATTATAATCGCGTCATGCCGGATTATCAACCGGTCGCCTTGCGAAGAGGTATCTTGACCTGATCGTAGGAGCGAGCGCGTTCCCGGCTGTTCTTTACGGGGATAGCGAGCGAATAGGATGAGCATTCTTCCTTGAGGATCGTCTTCAGAGACCTCTGCGGCCTCCTCTCCTGAGCTCGATCCCCGCTCTCACCAGCGCCGCCTCGAAATCCGGAAAGTCCTTCGGCTGCATCCCTGCATCCTTCCATGCTCTCACGAGATGCTCAAGGACCTTCCTCCTGTCATGCAAGGTCTTCGGGACGATGCCCCTGTGGTGTGCCGCCATGACAACGAGGTCGGAAGGGAGGGGATCGGCCTTTTCCCAGATGCCGCGCATCTCTCTGAGGAAAATGCCCGCGGTCACGTCGCCGATGCCTTTGGCAAGTGACTTGATCCGCTGTTCGAGGTTCTTGCCATCCGCTGCAGCGGCGTGGAGGTTCGCGAGATCAGCCTGGTAGTCCTGCGTCAGCGCCCTGCACAGGTCCAGCAGCTTGGTCGCGGTCTTGAAGTCGTACCGCACATAGCCGCCTTGGTCCAGGACCTCCACGAGGCCGTCCCATCCTGTTTTGAGAACGGCTTTAGGCGAAACGATGGCCCTGGAAGCGAACTCGCGGAAGGTCTTTTTCACAATGGTTTCCGATATCCTCGCACCGAAGAGCACGGACGCGAGGAACCACTTGAATATCTCCCGCGAGCGTCCCCGCGAAAGGTCGATCCCGAGCTCATCGGAGAACCTTCCCGGGTACTGCCCCCTAAGCGCCCGTATGGCGGATGCCGCGGTCATGATGCGTAATACCATGCCAGGACATTCTCGTCGAAATAGATCCGATGGGTATTCCCGTCGCTTCCCTTGACCCTGAAGAACCGCTTTCGCACCCTGTACTCGGACCCTTCCTCGATCCAGCGGTCCGCGATCTCCACAACGTCGATGCGCAGCCCCCGGAGGATGAATGTCACGGGCCGCTCATCACCCTTGTTGCCTGAATAGGATATGACGTCGATCTGTTCTGCGTACATGCGACGACCTCCTTTTTCGGGACAGGGGAAATGCACGATTGTGCTCATCTTCGCTCGCGTCATAGCATTACCGGCACACATCTTCTTGAACTCTCGTTCATTACAAAAAAGACTCCCCCTTTCTTAGAGTATGCCATAATTAAAGCAGGGAGGTGATGTTCTCATGTTCCCATCCGCGAAAACGGTCGTCCGGATCCTGCTCTATTTCCTGGTCATGCTCCTTATCCTCTTGTATCTTGCCCTCTCTGCTGCAGCGGACCAGTACACGCTCAAGCGGCAGCAGATGGTCGAGCAGGATATCAGGGGAAGGGGCATCCAGGACCCTGTCGTTCTTGGTGTCATGGGCAGAGTTCCGAGGCATGTGTTCGTGGATGCATCCTACCGGGACAAGGCATATGGCGACCATCCACTGCCGATCGGAGAGGGGCAGACAATCTCGCAGCCCTATGTGGTCGCGCTCATGACCGAGGCTCTGCTGCTGAGGCCTGCCGACCGGGTGCTGGAGATCGGAACGGGCTCTGGCTACCAGGCGGCAGTGCTTGCCGAGATCGTGAAGGAGGTCTATACCATCGAGATACGCAAGCCCCTTGCCGACCGGGCTGCGAAGACCCTCGCTGACCTCGGGTACCGGAATGTGAAGGTCAAATCCGGCGACGGGTACTTCGGTTGGGCGGAGCAGGCGCCTTATGACGCGATCATCATCACGGCTGCGGCAAACCACATCCCCCCGCCGCTCATTGAGCAGCTCAAGGAGCGCGGCAGGCTCATCGTGCCGCTCGGCAGCACGGTGTATTTCCAGACCCTCACTGTCGCGACGAAGCGGAAAGGGGAGCTGGACGTTGAACAGATATGCCCCGTGGCCTTCGTGCCCATGACCGGAAAGATGCAGGAGCGGTAAATATTGAGGTTCTTCTCCTTGCTGAGCGGATAGATAACGGTGAGAAAACTTCGTTCTCGCAGGCTGTGACAACACCTTTCTCAATCTACCGGCTGTTCTCATATTCTGCACGCACAGTCGTCTTAACCGAGCTGCCCGGGGTTGAGGGTACATCAGATTCAAAGGCTTCGGTTCTCACCTAACCCTCCGCACGTCCCCAGAACGGCCCTACGAAATTCCTGGGCACCCGACTTGGCCTAAGGAAGCGTCCCAGCGGGGCGAACGCGCATGTCTGAGGCCGCAGGCCGAGTTTGCGCGGACGAGCGGACGTGGCCTTAGACGGGTCGGGAATTTCGTTCAGGCCGCGAAGGGGATGTGCAAAAAAAGCCGTCATGGTTCCGCTTCTTATCGTTAATATGTATTTAGGGCAGCGTAGTGCTCGTCAGGCTGCATGCCCCACCTTATCGCGAACAATAACCAAACTCAAAGCAGCTTGTCCGAAGGGGAAGCGCTGCCGGGATATGCTGGACCGTGACAATAATGCGCAGGTTCATCCGGACATGCTTAGCACGGCGGATTGCTGCGTTGCCTAAAAATGAGACCTGCTTTCTCTGCAGCTTGGTTTGAAGCTTCCTGAAGCAAACCGCATGGATCTTCGATCAGATTTTCCCCGGACCTTTTTCAGCATCCCCTCCCCGCCGGATCACCCCAAAGGCCGCCATATACGCCGCTGCGCCGCAGAGCAGCACGAACTGATATCCCGTTGACAAGGCAAGCATGACGGCTAGGATCGGGGCGATCACCGAGAAACAGCCGTTCACTGCCCACGCCCAGGGAACGAGACGGGGAGCAGTCGAGCCGATGATCGAGATGCCGAGGGGGAAGGGGATGCCCATCAGTACGCCTGCAGGCATGACGATACAAAAAGAAAGAAAGATCCGTATCATCAGCGATTGGCCGCTCATTGCCCCGATGGTCCGGGGCAACAGGAGGCTGTAGAGAAGCACGGTCCCCACAAGGACAAGAAGGATGCGGGGGCTCCTCATCGACCGTATGCGGCCGCCCAACGCGCTCCCGATGCCCGAGCCGATCAGGACCGATGCGATGACCGTGCTTGCCGCCGAGGACGGGTTCTCAAGACCGAGGATCATTTTCTGGATGAATGCGATCTCGACGAACAGATACGCCACGCCGAGAAGGGCGAAATACGAGAGTGCCCGAACATGGCTATACGTGAAAGCCGCGGCTCCTGTGCGCCTCTGTGTGACGAGCGGAAGGAGGACCAGGAGCGCGCTCACGACGAGCACTTGCACGAAGACGACCGGCAGGAGGTACCCCTCTTCGATAAAATAGTGCCATTTCTCTCCCATGACCCGGTAGATCGCCTTGATGTTTCCGATCTTCAGATAGTAATGAAAGAAGGGCCGTTCATCCGTAGCCGGCCGGACGTCGAAGAGGTAGTCGGCCATGAACCGCTCCCGGCTATCGCTCTTCAGCAGCCGCTGGAAGGCTTCGGCATATTCGTTCCCCGGCTGCTTGATGTAGACATTGCTTTCTCCCGGCGCGATGCCGGGGTAGTACACGATGTCGAACCGCATCTCGCGTGAAAATGTCCTGATCCGCTGGATGTCCTCCCCGGTCAGCGGCGATCGTTTCACGAGCACGGTCAGGGTGTCCCAGCTCCGCACGGCAGCCACGTGCCGGGAGATGTCTGTGATGCCGAATGCCTCCGCGCTTTCGGCCAGGGTCGCCATCAGGCGAAGCTCCGTTCTCGGCGGCGGAACGATATACAGGTTCAGGGAAAGGAATCCCCCGGATCTCAGGTGGGCCAGGTACTGCTCGAAGGCCTCGATGGTGAACCGGTAGTCTTCTGCAAACCCGAAGGCTGCAGACGGCCACGAACCCATCAGCGAGAGATCGATCAGGTCGAACGTTTGTGCCGATGCAGCAAGCCACGTCCGCGCCAGCCCGGCCCACGCCTGGCGCTCAGGAACGGGCAGTGCATGCGTCCGGCCATATTCCCGCATCACGCGAAGGGCGAGCGGATTCGAGTCGATGGCGGACAGGGTCCCGGCCCCGAACGCCCGCGCAGTAAGGAGCGCGAGACCGGCCCGCGGTTCGATGATCAGCACATCGCTGGTCCTTCCCATCCGGTAGGCCAGGCTGGAGGGGAGGGAGCGGACAAAGGAGAGCTTGCTGCTGTCCGATGCATCGGTCATGGCATAGATGTCGCCTGCGTCAACGGCCATTCCTGTTTGTTCGGGAAGCGGTTTCCGGTACGTAAAGCTCAAGCCGGGTGCGAACCGTACTGCAGGGCTCGTGAACAGGTCGACACGCGAGTACGGGCTGTACGCGGTGCCGAGGTGCCTGGCGCCGGGCATCTGCATGGCAAGCGAAAAGGGCTTGTAAGGCGATATCCTGGGCTGGAAGAAGGCCGGATGCAAAGAGAGGACGACGATGTTCACCACGATCAGCAGCGCGGAGGCCAGCCGGATCGTCCGTCCGGCAGGCGGGAAAAGAAGCGCCGCGGCAAGGAGCGTGGAGATGATGAGCACGCTCGTCTCGGGTCCGCCTAAGGAGAGCAGCCAGACCATGGCAAGCGCACCGGCGCCGGCCCCCGTGAGGTCAGACGCATAGATCGCGTTCGCATCATGCAAAAGGGTGGAATAGGCAATGGAGACGATCATTCCGAAGCAGAGGAAGGGAACGCAGAGAATGACGTAATAAAGTCCGATGGCGAGAAGCTGGAGCCTGTCCCAGGAGAGCTGTACCGGGTCGAAGGAGACGCTGTTCGCAAGGAGATAGGACGCAGGGATCCCGATGGCGAGAAGGAGCGCGTAGCCCGGCAGCCGGCGGATGTCCTTCAGACCGGGAAGAACGGAAAGCACGGTACCGCTGGCGCCGATGCCCAGCATGGCTATGCTGATGACCATGAACGCGAAATGATACCAGAGGGAGATGGAAAAGATGCGCATAAGCGCCAGTTCGTAGGAAATGCCGGCGAACGAGGCGGCGAAGATGAGCCTCAGGAAGGCGCGGTTGGTATCGCCGGATCTCTCCATGTGATGATTCTAACATACAACCGTCTTTCATGAGAGCGGCATGAAGGCCTGCAGAGGCATACGATGGCCGTTGCCGGAACCCCATGCCCCTTGTGTACCGCTCGCCCGCAGTCCCGTAATAAAAAGGTTGTTCCGATGGCCGACCCCCGGTTGTTCCTGACTGAACCGGAGGGGTTGCGCTCCAGTTCACGAGCATGGCCTATCTCGCCGTGTATTCCCTTGAAGCATGGGGGGCTTTTTGCGCTGCTATCCGGGCTTTTTGCATTGTCATACGACCAGGTTTCTGCTATCATTCATTTTTAAACGGACGTAATAGCACCTGCCGCTCATAAACCGAAAAACGTTTCCCTTCGACGCAAAGGAGAACATACTGCATGGGAAGGACCCCCTCCCTTTCCTTTCAGGTCCTGCCGGCTGCTGCAATGCTGATGCTGCTTTCGGCCTGCGCGTCCACGGACCTCACCTCGGTCTGGAAGGACGTTCAGTATAAGGGCCATGCCCGGAAGATCATGGTCATCGGCATCCTGCAGTCGCCGGTGATCCAGCGGCAGTTCGAGGATGAGATGGCCCGGCGTCTCAAGGAACACGGTGCTGACGCGATCGCCGGGTACACCGTGCTCCCGGACCGCCCGGAAGATGACCGGGCAGCCGCGGAGCAGAAAATCCGGGAGCTCGGCGCCGATGCCGTGATGATCGTGCAGGTGGTGGACAAGAAGACCGTAACGAACTATGTCCCTCCGCCCGGATATTATGGTTCGACCTGGCGGGGGTATTATGCGTATTCTTCCGGGACCGTGGTTCAGGACGACTACGCGGTGGTCCAGACGAACCTCTATGACCTGGCCTCCGGAAAGCTCATCTGGAAGGCATCTTCGGAGACCCTGTTGGGCGACAATGCCGGGTCCCGGGTCGCGGCGTTCGTCAAGGTCATCGTGAAGAGCCTCGCTGACAATAACGTGATCGCGCCGCCGCAATGAAACGTGAATCCAGGAGCGAGCGCATTCCCTGCAGCTTGCTGCGGGGTTAACGAGCGATTAGAATAACCATAGTTCCTTAAGGATCGAAGCTCCATGCATTTCTCTGTAGGGAGCTTAAATCCAGGAGCGAGCGCATTCCCTGCAGCTTGCTGCGGGGTTAGCGAGCGATTAGAATAAATTGCGCTACCTTGAGGATCGAAGATTCCCTGCAGCTTGCTGCAGGGAGCTTCAAATGCCGTCACCGGAGAACGGTGCGGCCGGGAAGGACGAAAAGAATGACGACGAAGAGGATCGTGGCAGTGGCGTTTTCGGCAATCAGTGCGGCCGTCATCATGACGGCCTGCGCGGGGACCAAGCTGGTCGCCCAATGGAGGGACGATGCCTACTCGGGTCGTGCGGTAAAGGTCTTCGTGATCGCCTTGCTGCTGGACACCCGGGTCCGGGGGCCGCAGACCCTGGTGGAGGACGAGTTCGTCAAGCAGTTCAAGGCCCGGGGGACCGAGGCCGTCGCGAGCTATACGGTGTTCCCGGAAGGCCCCCGGCCGACGAAAGAGGAGGTCCTGGCCAAGGTCAAGGAAGTGGGCACCGACAGCATTCTCGTTGTGAGGTTCCTCAAGAAGAGTATGGAAGAAACGCACACGCCGAACCTGCGGTATGCTGTGCCCAGCGGATTCGACTCGAGTTGGAACTCCTATGGATACATGTCCACATCGTCCGATGTGGGCATTCGCGATGTTTCTTATGACTATGACTTCTTGACCGCGGAGGTCACCCTGTATCAGGCCACGACGGGCAACCCGATCTGGTCCGCCATGTCCCAAACGAAGTACCAGCAGGGGCCGCTCAAGGAGATCAAACCATTCACCACCTCGATCATGAAAGGACTCTCCCATGCAAAGGTCATTCAATAGACGGGTGCTGAAATCGCTGGCCGTGCTGCTTCCTGCGGTCTGCCTCGCGCTTTCCGGATGCGCAGCCACAAAGGTCACGCAGGTGTGGCGGGACGAATCCTATCGGCCAGTGAAGCTGAAGAGCGTCCTGGTCATCGCCCTCGCAGATGATCCCGACCGTCCAGCGGGAGATCGAAAGCCGGTTTGCGAAACAGTTCCAGGACCGCGGCATTACGGTGACCGAGGGCTTCCGGATCCTTTCGGCTGACCAGCGCAATGCACCTGACGCCCGGGACGTGGTCGCTGCGAAGGTCCGGGAACTGGGAGTCGACTCTGTCCTGATCATTGAGCGCGATTCCGGCAGGACGGAAACGGCATACATCCCCGGCATGACCATAGTCCATGGAACGGGATATGGTATGGGTGGGGGAGGAACAGCGGTCATTGCATCCTCTCAACCCATGGCCCCCACGACGCAGGGATACGAACATACGAACAAGTTCTTCGGCATGCAGACCCAGTTGTACGATGCAGGGACCGGGAAGATCATCTGGTTCGTACGGACCGAGACGCGGATGAGCGGGCCGCTGCAGGAGGAGATCAAGCCGTATGTTGCCGATGTCTCGGCAAGGTTGTTCGGGGAGCGGTTCTTTTGAACCCGTTGATTCTCCCTGCAGCAAGACTTCGGCGAGCTCAGTCGAGTCGCTGCAGGGGATCTTCGTGCAGAATGTTTGTTCTCATCGATCGCTCCCGGATCTAAATGACTGGGGAAAAAGGTAGGGAAGAGGCTGGAGAAGGTCAGGAACTTCTCCGTGTCTTCCGCTACTCTGCGGCGAAAAGGTCTTTACAGCACGGACAACGACTCAAGGAGGAAGGCATGAAACAATATCTTTTAGCGATGTTCAAGGCAGGCGTATTGGCAGGCGTGTTCCTCATGGCGCTTTCAGAAGGAATGCCTGTGTACGCGCTGGAGATAGGCCCCTGCACCGATGACTTCAAGCAATACTGCGGTGATGTCACGCCCGGCGGCGGCCGACTGGTCCGCTGCTATGAAGAGCGCAAGGGCAAGATGTCGGCCGACTGTGTCGGCTGGGTTGAAACGGCAAAAGCGAACGCCAAGGCGTTGCAGGCGGCGTGCGCCAAGGAGCTCGATGCGCGCTGCAATTCCGAAAAGGGCGATCTCTTCGAAACACTTGACTGCCTCCAGAGCAACTATATCGACCTTTCCATGGGCTGCAGGGAAAAGTTGAACGCGTTCAAAGGCAGATATCCTAAGCCGCTTCAATAGTGCGGTTGATTGCGCGGGACAGGCCAATGCGGCAGCGGATCTGACGGATATCCAGTGCGTTGCGATTCCTCAAGATGCAGCCTAGGTTGCGCGGTGCAGCACAGATCATCGACAATATGTACGAGCAGCTCGCTTAGTTGGGAGAGCGAGCAATCCATCCCCCGATGCCAGCGTCGTTCGTCAATATGCTGTAACCGTCGCGGGATCATAGGACCTCGCAAAAGGACAACAAGCCGCTGAGGGAAGAATGATTGCGATGTTAAGCATGAAGCACAGAGCTGCTCTTCTCCTGTCGTGCCTTATGCTGGCGACGTTGTTTGGAAGCGGCAATTCTGTTCAGGCGCAGCAGCTCGAGCCCCGGGCCTACTCGCCGGCGCCTATAGGCCTGAACTTCATCGGCTTGGGCGCCCTGTATACGAGCGGCGGTGTGGTCACCGACATGGCTTCGCCGATCCAGAACGTTCAAGCAAGGGTCTACGCCGTGGCGCCCTACTACGGGCGTACGTTCGGCCTCTTCGGCCGTCTGGCGAACGTGACCGTGACGACGCCTTTCGCTACGGCCAATGTCCATGGCGACGTGTACGATGTGGGCCGAAGCATTGATCGTTCCGGGCTGCTCGATCCTCAGCTGCGGTTCGCCGTGAACCTCCTCGGTGGGCCGGCACTGACGCCGCAGGAGTTTCACCAGCACAAGCCGGAGACCACGCTCGGCGCGAGCATCACTGTCAATGCCCCCTTCGGCCAGTACGATTCCGCGAAGTTGATCAACCTCGGCACGAACCGGTGGGCATGCAAGCCCGAGCTGGGGCTCTCCCATCCCGTGGGTGACTGGACCTTCGAGCTCTACGCAGGCGTCTGGCTTTTCGAGGCCAACGATAACTTCTTTGGCGGCCAGGTCCGAAGGCAGGACCCGTTGCAGTCCTATCAGGCGCATATCGTATACGAGGTGCGTCCGCGTCTGTGGGCCGCCGCCGACTTCACTTACTACGCAGGCGGGGAGACCACGCTCAACGACAAGCCGCAGAACGACCGGCAGGGCAATACCCGCGCGGGTCTGACGGTCTCGGCCCCAATCAAACAGGACCAGTCCTTCAAGCTGACCTGGGCGCGGGGCGTGTCGACACGGATCGGCTCGAACTTCGACACGTTCGGTGCCGCCTGGCAGCTGCTCTGGTTCTGAAGACGGGTGCTGTCCCGGCATCGGTAACAGGAGAATCGTGATATTGCGGGATATGCGTGCCGTGAGGATAATGAAAAATCCCACAAATACGGGAACCGATGAGCATCAGCACCGGTAGCGCATCAGCGTGCCGGAATACAGCACCACCGAAAGGGGAATGATATGAAAGCAGCATGGTCAGCAGTTGCAGCAGTGCTCATGGTTATTGCAGTGGCAATGCCAGGGATGGCGGAGCAGAAGAAGGCGGATCGGCCCGGAGGTGCCATGGTCGAAGCAACGAGCATAACGGCCACGATCGAGAAGATCGACCCCAAGACCCGGGAGATTACGCTGAAGGGGCCCAAGGGCGGACTGGCGACGTTCATCGCCGGCGACGAGGTGAAGCGGTTCAACGAACTGAAGAAGGGCGACCAGGTGACCTTCGATTATACCGAGGGCGTCGCGATCGACGTGCAGAAGTCCACCGAGGCGCCGAAGATGGTGGAGACGCAATCCGTCAAGCGGGGTTCCGGCAAGAAACCGTCGAGGCAGCATCGAGACCGTTGGATTCCTGACCGCCCGGGTCGACGAGATCGACTACAAGACCCGGGTCGTGAAGCTCGCGCTGCCGGAAGGCCAGTCCCTCAAGTTCACGGTCGGCGACCAGGCAAAGCGGTTAAACGAGGTGAAGAAGGGCGACGAGGTCGTCGTTCAGTACATGCAGAAGCTGACCATCAAGGTCGCTTCGCCGAAGTAACGCAACGGTCTGGAAGGCCGGGGGCACGGCATCAGCCGTGCCCCCGTTTTATTTACGGTTATCAGACCGTCCGCCGGAGAAGGCGCGGCGATACAATTCCCCTCTTGAATGCCCGATGCATTCGTACTACAATAACGATCAGGTCACAGGCATACGCAGAGCGATCACTGACCTCAAGGAGGAGAGAATATGAAACATTCCGGACGATGGGTATGTGTTTGTATGGTGGCCATGGTTGTGCTGTTGAGTGTCCCCGCATGGGCGGAAGAAGAGCAGCTGCCTGACCGGTTCATGCTCCGGCTCGGAGGGTATGCTGTCAAGGGTGCCGACACCATCGCACGTCTAGACGCAAATAACGGTCCCGTCGGCACCTACGTTGATTTCGCATGAGACCCTGGGCGGAGATATCCGACGCAACGGTCTTCAGACTGGATGGGCTGTACCGTTTCAACGACACGTCACGCTCTTGGCTTTTCCTGGTACGCTCTCAGATTCACGGGTTCAAGGGACTTGAGCTAGGACATTCCTGGGGAGACGTGTGACCATTTCAGCAGGCACCCATGTCAATAGCGAGCTCAAGTTCGACGTGTATAAGCTGAACTACCAGTACTCTCTGCTCCATAATAAAGAGGCCGAGCTCGGAGTGTTGGTCGGCTTTCACGTCATGCGCACTTTCGCTAGCATTGATGCGTCCGGAATCGGCGAGTCCAAAGCTGAAGCGATAACAGCGCCCCTGCCCGTATTCGGCCTCTATGCGGATTACAATTTCACGCCACGTTTTTCCGCCTTTTACAACTACCAGTTCTTCTTCGTCAATTACCAGGACAAGGTCAAGGGTGGGCTGCAGGATTTCCTGATCGGACTGGAATACCGGCTCTTCCGAAATTTTGCCCTGGGCGTAGCGTATAACCGTTTCGCTCTGGAGCTGCAGAGGGAAAGGGAACAACGCGACGCTGAATGTCAAAACTAGTTGGAACGGCGGGATGTTGTATGGAGCATTGTATTTCTAGATCATGCAGGAGAGGGGCCGTGTGCGCAGTCTGAAGATCGGGTATTCTGCTCCGCTGGCGGTGCGGCGGGTCACCCTGTTCACCGCTGCGCTGCTTGTCATGATCAGCGGTTGTGCGACTTTACCGAAGGACTATCCCCGGGAACCATCCCGGGCCTGGGACCGGCCGCAGGAAACGAATCTGGGCCAAGCGTTCGCGCCGGCTGCGGCGCAGCATCCCGGAATGTCGGGCTTCCATGTGCTGGGGAACGGCATGGACGCCTTTGTGGCGCGAATGGCGCTTGCGGAAGCGGCAGAGCGCACGCTGGACCTGCAGTATTACATCTTCCATGGCGACCTGACGGGGAAGTTGATCCTTGACAGCCTGGTCAGGGCGGCGGACAGGGGTGTGCGGGTCCGCCTCCTGATCGATGATACTGCCGCCAAGGGCAAGGACGCCGTGCTCGCCGTCATTGCATCCCATCCGCAGATCGAGGTGCGGGTGTTCAATCCGTCAGCCGGAAGGTCGGGGGCAGCCTGGCTCTTCGGCGCTGCCGCGGATTTCGACAGGATCAACCACCGCATGCACAATAAGATGTTCGTGGCCGACAACCAGGCGGGGGTCGTGGGCGGTCGGAACATCGGTGATGAATACTTCGGCGCCCGGGAAGGCGTGAACTTCGCCGATATGGACCTCCTGGCAACGGGGCCCGTGGTGCAGGACCTGTCGCGGAGCTTTGACGAGTTCTGGAACAGCGAATGGGCCTATCCCATCGAGGCGCTGCATGCGGCCAATCCCGACCCTGCTGCCCTCGAGAAGGGGAGGGAAATGCTGGCCTCGCACCGGTCGGCTGCACAAGACTCGGACTATGCGAAGCGGCTGCGCGACTCGGACCTTCTGAAGCGGCTGGAGGGGCACGATCTTCCGCTGGTCTGGGCTCCGGCACGGATCGTGTACGACAGGCCGGAGAAGGCCGGAAGCGAGGGGCAGCCTGCCGATGACCTGAAGCTGGGCCCGCAGCTCAAGTCCGCCGTCGCCGAGCCGCGGTCGGATTTTCTCATCTCGTCACCCTACTTCATTCCCGGCGAGCGGGGGGTGGCTTCGTTCAGGCGGCTGCGGAAGAAGGGCGTTCGCATCAGGATCGTGACCAACTCCTTTGCCGGCAACGATGTCGCTCTCGTGCACAGCGGATACGCCAAGTACCGCAAGGACCTGCTGAAGCTCGGCGTGGAACTCTATGAGCTGAAGCCTTCGCTTGCCGCGGCGCCGGAAAAGGACCGGCAGCGCTTCGGGTCCTCCGGAGCCAGCCTCCATGCCAAGGTATTCATCGTCGACCGGGAACAGGTGTTCGTGGGATCGCTCAACCTGGACCCGCGGTCCCTGGACCTGAACACGGAGCTGGGCTTCATCGTCGAGAGCCGTGAGCTGGCGGAAATGCTTGCGCGGCAGTTCGATGAGCTCATCCGGCCCGCGTACACCTATCGCCTGGTGCTCGAACCGCCGGACGGGGACCTTGTCTGGATAAGCGAAGAGAACGGCAGGGAGGTCCGCTTTACCCGGGACCCGGAGGTAGGGTTCTGGCGAAGGTTCTCCACCTGGTTCCTGTCGTTCTTCGCTCCCGAGTCCCTGTTGTGACGGATAACGGACACTGACATACTACGGTACCCGCGTGCCGTGGTGATGATCTTTCATTACATTTACGAGGTCCGCTATGCTGAAGAACATCATATGCATCCTTACGCTGGTCCTGTCACTCGCAGGCAGCCAGACCCAGACCGCTTATTCCGCGGGACCTCCGCAGCCTGCACCTGTCAGGGAAGAGGTCGTGCAGACCGCGCCCGTCAGGGTGGACGGCGCTGTCCTGTTCACGGTGCAGGGCCTGGCGTCGTATACCGCCCATGAGCGGGCCGGGAACATCGCTGGCCGGATCACGGCGATCGCCGGCGACCGCGAGGTGAAGCCCGAGTCGATCGTTGCGGTCGAAACAGAGCAGAGCACCGAGATCCGGGTGGGGACCAGACTCATCATGTTCGTGTTCGATGATGATGCCGACCGCGAGGGGGTCTCCCGCCAGATGCTCGCACGGGCCTATGTGGCCAGGATCCGGACCGCCGTGGAGGTCTACCGGCGGGACCGCGATTCCCGGAGCATTGCCTGGGCGGCGGGGTCAGCGCTCGGGGCGACACTGGTCTTTGTGGCGCTGGTCCTCCTCATCCGGTTCCTCTTCCGCAAACTGATCGCCGCCGCCGAGAAACGGTATGCACTGAAGATCCGGCAACTTCAGGAAAAGTCCCACGATATCGTCCGAACCGAATGGATCTGGACCGCTTTCAAGGGGGGACTCAACACCGCACGGATCATCATCGTCCTGTTGCTTGCTTTCTTCTATATAGATGTAGTGCTGCACCTCTTCCCCTGGACGCGGGCCTTCGCGATACCGATGCTGGACCTGCTGCTCACGCCGCTCCGCAGCATTGGCCGGGCTGTTCTCGATTATCTCCCGAATCTGGCATTCCTGATCATCCTCGTCCTGGTCGCGCGGTACGGCCTCAACCTCCTGCGGGCATTCTTCCTG
Source organism: Nitrospirota bacterium (assembly GCA_963840455.1). Lineage (GTDB taxonomy): Bacteria > Nitrospirota > UBA9217 > UBA9217 > UBA9217 > JAAXXJ01. The sequence goes on from CAWIYV010000008.1 coordinate 65,164, forward strand.
GGCGTCCAGCACAACAGGATCAGCTTTACGGGCTTTGAACCGGCCTGGGCGCTCCCGACCTACAAGCTTGCGCGGCTTGCCGTCATAGCGTTCACCGTCGTGGTGGCATATCCCTACATCCCGGGCTCGGAATCCCCGGCCTTCAAGGGTGTGTCTCTCTTCCTCGGCGTCGTTTTCTCTCTCGGCTCCTCGTCGTCCATAGCGAACATCGTGGCCGGGTACATGGTCATCTTCCGCAGGGCCTTCAAGGTCGGGGACCGGGTAAAGATCGGCGCACAGACAGGTGATGTCGTCGAGATGCGGCTTCAGGCCACGCACCTCCGGACGATCAAGAACGAGGAGATCATCGTCCCCAATTCCCTCATCATCAATACCGAGGTGGTCAATTACAGTTCGTTGGCGCGAAAGGGCGGCCTGATCCTCCACACGTCCGTGACCATCGGCTACGATACCCCCTGGAGGCAGGTCCACGCCATGTTGCTCCTGGCGGCAGAACGGACGCCGGGACTGCTCAAGGAGCCGCGGCCCTTCGTGCTCCAGACTGCGCTGAACGATTTCTATGTGAGCTACGAGCTGAACGTCTATACTGATCGCCCCCTCGAGATGATCGACTATCTACTCGGACCTGCACCGGAACATCCAGGACGCCTTCAACGAATTCGGCGTGCAGATCATGTCGCCGCACTACCTCGGCGACCCTGCGAAGGCCAAGATCGTCCCGAAGGAGCAGTGGTACCCGGCGCCGGCCAAGCCGGAACAGCTTTGAGGATCGAAGATCCAAAGCAGTTTCACCTGGGAGCTTCAACGCCCAGTCGTCGCAGCCGGGCAGCCCGGAGCAGGGGAAAGGCAGAGTCAAGGATTTTGATTTACGCAGTTCCAAAAGCCCCTGCGGCCCGTGAGCGCTGACGATGCATAGGCATGCGTCACAGAAGCATGGCAAATCACCGTGTCGTTTCCAGCACGTGCGCCAGCGGAAGTGCTGAGGATAGGATGTAGATGAAAAGGAAACCACCGACAAACTGCATGCCTGCAGCGCAGCGCGAATGGGCTGCAGAAATAAGCGATTCTTTTTTTTGGGCAGCCCGGTGTTTTGGATGGGCAGGTTCAAAAGCCTTGCTTATCACCCAACCCCGCACGTCCGCGGAGCGGCCCTATGAATTTTTTGGGCATCCGTCTTGGCCTAAGGAGGCGTCCCGAGAGGGCGCACGCGCATGTCTGAGGCCGCAGGCCGAGTTTGCGCGGGCGAGCGGACGTGGCCTTAGACGGGTCAAAAAATTCATTCAGGACGCGAAGGGGATGAGCAAAGAAATGGCCCTTTCTTTTTCAGGAAGACATGGGCATTGGTAAAAGCTCCTGACCAATTCAGATAAGAATCCACTCGATGGGAGATAGAGCCTGAAATGATATCCATAAGGACAGCTTCCCTTCTTGTTCTGGTCCTTTCCGCCATGGCCGTTGGATGCGCCGGAAAGGCTTTGCCCCCTGTGGCGGTTCCCGTGCCAACAAGGACGATCCACTACTTGGCCGAGGTCAAGCCGATCCTCGATAAGCGCTGCACCGTATGCCATTCCTGCTACAATTCCCCCTGTCAGCTCAAGCTCGACTCCTTCGAGGGCGCTGACCGGGGCGCCACCAAGAGGGCCATCTACAACGCCGGCCGTCTGACCTCCATGGACCCCACCCGCCTCTTCACTGACGCGCAGACAACGAAGGAATGGCGGAACAAGGAGTTCTTCAGCGTCACCGACAGCTCGGTCTCGGGCGGATCGAACGATTCGATCATGATCCAGATGCTGTCCCACAAGATGAAGAACCCGAAAAGCGAGGGGGAGTACCGGCCGGAAACGGAGGAACTGACCTGCGCCGAGGACCGGAAAGAACTGGGGAAGTATCTCAAGAAGCACCCGAACCGCGGCATGCCCTACGGCTTCCCACCGCTCAAGAAGGAAGAGTTCGAGATCATCGCCGGCTGGCTGGTCCAGGGAGCGAAGGGGCCTGATGCCGAGCAACAGCGGGAGCTAACCGCGCCGAAGCACGTGGACGCCCGCGCTATCGGGCAATGGGAAGCGTTCCTGAACCACGACGGCGCCAAGCACGCCATGACCGCGCGCTATCTCTACGAACACCTCTTCCTGGCCCACATCAAGTTCGGCACACCGACCAACGAGTATTATGAACTGGTCCGCTCGAAGACCCCGACCGGCCAGCCCATCGACCTGATCGCCACCGTACGCCCCTACGACGACCCCGGCGTCGAACGGGTCTATTACCGCTTCCGGAAGATACACTCCACTATCGTCCAGAAGACCCACATGGTGTTCGATTTCGATGATGCCCAGCTGCGGCGCTTCCAGGAGCTCTTTATCGATACGGAATGGCTCCAGCCGCCGCATCCCGTGGGGTATGACCCGAAGCTGAGCGCCAATCCCTTCGCGGCCTTCGAGCAGATCCCGCCGCGCTCGCGCTACCAGTTCCTGCTGGACAACGCGCATTATACCATCATGACCTTCATCCACGGCCCGGTCTGCAAGGGACAGATCGCCCTCAATGTGATCGACGACCATTTCTGGGTCCTGTTCCTGGACCCGGACCACGACCTCTCCGTCCGGTATCCGGGCTTCCTGAAGCTGCACCAGGAGAAACTGCGCATGCCCATCGAGAAGGGCAGCGACATGCGCATCTTCTCAGCGCTTACGGACGAGCACCGGAAGGCGGAGGTGGAGTTCTACAAGGTGCGGCAGGACTATTATATGTCCCACAACTACTCGGGCCTGGACTACAAGGCCATCTGGAAGGGGAACCGCGCCGCGGACGCTCCGCTCCTTACCATATACCGCCATTTCGACAGCGCCTCTGTGCACAAAGGGGCGCTCGGAAATTTGCCGAAAACGCTGTGGGTGATGGACTACCCGCTGATCGAGCGGATCTATTACGCCCTCGTCGCAGGGTTCGATGTGTACGGCACCGGAGGCCATCAGCTGGCCATCCGGCTCTACATGGACGGGCTGCGCATCGAAGGGGAAAGCTATTTCCTGGACTTCCTGCCGCAGTCAATGCGGCAGGAGATCATGCAGTCATGGTATAAGGACGTTGATCTCAAAAAGATCAACTACTATCCGTCCTCGATGCCCGCCGGGACCGCCTTTGTAACCGGCGATCCCAAACGGGAATTCGTTGAACTGGTCGTGAACAAGCACCTTCTTCCCGAGACCGCCATCCGTTTCGATCGGGTGAACTACTTGCGGGCGGGCGAATCCTATCCGGACCTTCCGAAGGCCTATGCGACCCCTGCCGACTATGTGCAGGCCTTCCGCTCCATGGCAAGGCCCGGGACCGCGTTCTTCAGGCTGATCAATGACTACAGCGCCAATCTGGCCTATGTACGGGTCCGCCGGGACGCGGGAAAGGATGTGGCGTTCACCATCATCGTCAACCGCTGGCACGACAATGTGAATTTCCTGGTGGGCGAGGACGCCAGGCTCGATCCGTCAAAGGACGGCGCCGATTTCATCCAGGGGCTGATCGGTTCCTACCCCAACTTCTTTGTCGATGTCCGGGAAAAGGACCTGCCCGATTTCATCGACCTCCTTGCCCATTTCGACAAGAGCCCGAGGGACATGGAGCGGCTGGCCAGATACGGCATCAACAGGGCGGACGAGCGGTTCTGGGATGTCTATGACTGGTTCCAGAAGCGCTTCCAGGAGGATGAGCCGGTACACTCGGGGCTCTTTGACCTGAACCGGTACTACCACACTGCACGATAGAAAGACAAGACGATATGTCATCCGTTCCCGGAAGGAAGGCGCACCACTGGTCCATGGCCCCGGCTGCCGCAGTCCTTTTGCTCATTTGCGGCGGGCGGGGTTCTGCGGCAGAACCAGCGACGTCCCTCACCGGCACCACGCCGCCGCAGGAGGCCTCGGCGATCGAGGACAGGCTCAGAAGCGAGCGGGCGACGCGGGAGAACAGCTTCGTGCTGACGCCGCACCGGCCGAACTACATCCTTCCGGTCACGTACAACACCAGCGTGAACAGGGCGCCGTACGGGGCCGAGGGGGAACAACTGCAGCCGGTGGAGGTCAAGTTCCAGATCAGCTTCAAGGTCGACGTTGCCGAAGACCTTTTCGGAAAGAACGGCGACCTCTATATCGCCTACACCCAGCTGTCGATGTGGCAGGCGTACAATTCGGACTACTCTTCTCCCTTTCGTGAAACGAACTACGAACCCGAGGCCTTCCTGGCCTTCGATACCGACGTCCCCGTGTTCGGCCTTCGCAACCGCATCCTGTCGTTCGGCATCGTCCACCAGTCCAACGGCAGGTCCGAGCCGCTGTCGCGGAGCTGGAACCGGGTCTACGCCGAGTTCGTGCTCGACCGCGGCCGGTTCGCGCTTTCGCTCAAACCGTGGTACCGCTTCCGGGAGCCCGCCGCGGAGGACGACAACCCGGACATCGGCAGGTATCTCGGCCCCGGTGAGATCCGGATGTTCTATGAATGGAAGAAATACGTGGTGGGGCTGATGGTGCGGAACAATTTCCGTCTCCACGATCAGAAGGGCGCCGAGCAGCTCGAATTCAGCTTTCCGCTCACCCGCAGGATCAAGGGATATTTCCAGTATTTCTACGGCTACGGCGAGACGCTCATCGACTACAACGCGCGGACGAACCGCGTCGGCATCGGCATCCTGCTGACCGACTGGTTATGAGCGAGGAACCGCGGTGGCTCGAGGATCCGGATGCCGTATGCCCATGACTACATGCGGATCGCTCGTGCTGGCTCTGGCCGCGCTCCTCTCCGGATGCGCCGCGAGAGATCGACCCCCGGTGGTCGTCAATGTCCCGGCGCGGTGATATGGATGATTTTGACCGAGGTCAAGCAGGTTATCGACACGCGCTGCGTCTTGTGCCACTTCTGCTACGCCAATGTGCCGCTCTTCCAGTTGATCGGGAAATGGGTCGAGTGATGGGAGATATACAGCGCGACGTGAAGATAAAAGAACTCCGGTCCGTTACGGGAGTGCGGGCGAGGCGCTGGTCTTCGAGATTGGGCCCTTTGAGGCCGTGCAGGTCTTGTGGAGAATGCGGAGCTGATCGCGGATGCATCGGCGGCATCCCGGAAAGCCCAGGAAGGCAGGCCATGGCTGCTGCTTGAATTGAACAGCGCGGCCGTGCAAATGCCATCCGGCGGAGGCAGCCGTACCTCTGTTCCAGCGGCAGGAAAGTCGGGTGCCGGGTATACAGGATGCAACGAATTCTTCGGCCAGCTATGACCTCGATAGGGACGTCGCTCACGTTCGGCCCCATCGCGCTGACTCGCCGTGTCTGCCGGACGCCGGAGACTGCCATGGAGACGGCATTCTTGAAAGCATTAAGCGAGACCCGTGGATGGAAGTCAAGGAGGGTATGCTGCTTCTGATCGCTGGCGGCCAGGTCCTTGCCCGCTTCGGAGGATCGTCGGAGCGCCGAAAGGCTGGATGAGGCCACAGCCGATCCTGGTTCGATGACCTATCGTTCAAAATCGTTCTCCTCGGGCACGGTGACCCTCTCCGGAGGAGAGTACCGCATGCCTGCAGCGCCGGGGTACGTGCAAGAAATTCGGTCCCACCGATGCCAGCGAGAAGCTGGTAATGAAGCATGGGATCAAGATCAGCGTTGAGACGCTCCGGGAGTGGTTTCAAGAGGAACAGATTCGCTATAAGAGTCGGAAGCAACGTCCCCATCGTCAGAGGCGAGAACGAAAGGCGCATCGGGGTGAGATGATTCAGATGGACGGATCCCATCACGACTGGTTTGAGGGGCGCGGTCCTTGGTGTGTTCTCATGGGGTACGTGGACGATGCCACCGGGACGGTGTATGGGCGTTTTTATGAGTATGAGGGAACGCTGCCGGCCATGGACGGTTTCAAGCGTTATATCAGGCTCTACGGGCTGCCGCAGAGCGTCTATCTGGACCGGCACTCAACGTACAAGGTCACACCCAAGCAGAGCATCGAAGAGGAGCTGAGCGATATCCAGCCGATGAGCCATTTCGAGAAAAGCCTGGCCGCGCTTGATGTAAGGGTCATCCATGCCTATTCACCCCAGGCCAAAGGTCGGGTCGAGCGGCTATTCGGGACCTTTCAGGATCGGGTCGTCAAAGAGATGCGATTGGCCGGAGTAACGAACATCGGGGACGGCAATACGTTCTTGGAGCACTATTTACCCGAGTACAACAGAAAGTACGCCAAGGAAGCAGCACAAACGGCGGACTTCCATCGGCCGGTTGTAAGTAAACGGGCGCTTGATACGATTCTCTCGATCAAGACTGACCGATCACTCCGGAACGACTTTACGGTTGCCCACAACAAGAAGCTTTACCAGATCAAGAGCAACATTCGAACGAAGAAGGTAGTCGTGGAAGAAAGAACCGACGGAACCATGCGAATCCTCCATAATGGCCAAAAGCTGAGGTATCAAGAAATTATTGCTCGCCCTCGTCAGACAAAGAAAATCAAGCGAAGGCCAGGATCACTAACAACGTGGAAGCCGTCTGCGTCGCATCCTTGGAACGCACCGGGCAGGCAATGGCCAAAGCAAGAGAAGAACTACAGGCAACATCGTAAAACCGGACATTTTTGCTTTGGTAAGAACCGGACATTTGAACTTTGGCTTGACATCAGAGGATGCCGAACCTTGTCAGCCCGCTCCGCTTCTGCTATCATGTATCCAGTTTTGTCTTCAGATATCGAGGCAGGTGTGTCGCGGCGGGGAAGGTCATCGGTCGTGACGATGCTGGATGATGAAGAGGCCGGAGAACAGTCAGCGCGATATAAAGCTGAACCACTGGTCAACGTGAAAGGAGAACTGGATATGCGGGAAATGACGAAGGGAGCGGGAAGAGGGAGGTCCGGAGCGAAGCAATGGTGCACGGTACTGGTCTGTGTCATGATGCTATCGCTCCTAAGCGGATGCGCCAAGTTCTCATCGTCGCGCAAGATGGATGCAGGCCCCTTCGGCGAGAACGTGACGGTGATGATGGGGGACGTTACCGCCGAGGTGAGGAAACCGTTCTATATCAAAAAATACCTCGAAGGGCCCTCCAGGGATGAATATCAGACTGAATGGGATAACATGAAAAAAACCATGCGCGGCATCGTGCTCTACTCGTCGCAGGTGGTGAACATCGCGCAGTCGCCGATGACCGAACGAAAGAAGCCGAACGCGATGGCCAAGACCCTGAGAGAAATGTTAAATCCGGTCCCGGACCAGCGGCTTACAGATTTCCGGCTGACGCGGGAAGAACTGAACGATCTCATCAGGAACGTCGAGATCCAGGACACTATGCTCGACGCGCTGTCTGCTGCCCAGCCCCTGGTCGACCGGGTAGCGTCCTATGTTGATAATTCCTTCGAACGGGTGGAGGCAGCGCTGAACAGGCTCGTCCGGGACATCGACGCGCGGATGGATGCCGTGTGGGGTCTGAACCGGGAGAACGTGCAAGCACTGTACGCGCTCCAGAACCTCACCTTCAGGAGCTATGCCCTTCTCTACCAGTACCGCGAGGGTGATCCGGCGGGGCTTGACGCGCTTCGTGCGAACGATCCGGCACTTCAGGACGTTTTGGGGAAGGACCGTTCGGTCAGCGAAAAGGAGCTCGATGCCACGGAAGACCATATCATGGCGCGGCTCAAGAACCTCAACTCGATCCGTGAGCAGATAATGCCCCAGGTGGAGCGGTATCTCGCCGAAGCGCGCGAGCGGGATGAGCTGTACAACCAGCACAAGGAGACGGGGAAGAAGCTTCGTCTGACCGCAATGCTTTGGGCACGGTCCCACCGGAACCTCGCTGCGGGCATCCCGGTGCCGCCGGAGATCGACCTCTACAACGTGCTGATGGGTTCGGTCAAGAAGTTCGCGCCCGTACCCCTGCCGTAGCATCGGGGAGCGGAACCCCATGGTTTCCCGCAGCGGTGGGCGCTGCCGGAGGCAGCGCAGTCGGTCGATCCGAAGGAGGAGCTGCACGGGGAATGGCAAATGCCTTTCCTGGCGGTATACCGAGGGGATGGATGCCTGATGACAGCATGACCCGGCGAACAACGCGCATACTGCATATCATGGCCGGGTGCCTCTGCGCAGTACTGGTCCTGGGCCTCTGCACCGTTTCCTCTGCAGGCGAGCCGATCGGCGGCCGCCTTTTCCCGCAGTATTATGGGACCGGCATTCCACCGTTTCCCGTGCTGGCTGGCGACGCCATGCCGAACGATCATGTTCCGGCACCAGGCACGGACCCTGCGGCGGGAACGGAGAGATGGAGCAGCCGGCTCTGGAATTGGACCACCGATACCTTCATCGACGGCGCGAGCATCACCCTCGGGGTCGGTATGCGGCGATCGACCTTCACCTTCACACGCAAGAGCGACAATGCGAGCGGCACGATCGTGGACCGCGACTATCCTGCGTACTTCCTTATCTATTCAACGAAACCCTCCTTCTTCGAGAATTCCCGTTTCGGCTACACGTTCATGCTCAAGCTCTCGACCTTTTCCATGGACCAGCAGGTCGCATCCGGCTCCCTTATCCTGGGCACCCCGGTCGATGTCCATACGTCCCTTCAGGGCATCATCGGGTATGCGGTCCCTTCGCTGTACTACCAGTGGGGGGAGCATCGCTTCGAAGGCACCTTCTTCCAGATCGGCGTCGGTCTCGGCGTTGCCACCACGACCTATAGTGGAACGATCGAACTGCGGACCCCGACGGCATCGGAGCAAGTCAGCGTGCGGGACCAGTCCTATTCTTTCAACCTTGCCTGGAACGTCTTTCTCGAGGCCCGGTGGCGCCACGGGGGGATCTATCTCAGTATCATGCGCGCCCGCCTTCCGGGTGATGCCTACGACACAAGGTTCGAGGACGCTTCGCTCTATCTCGGTTACCGGATCTTTTTCTGAATCCAGGAGCGAGCGCATTCCCGCAGTTTGCTGCGGGGTTAGCGAGCGATTAGGATAAACAGACAACCCTGAGGATCGAAGATTCCCTGCCAGCGTGCTGCAGGGAACTTCATCAGCAGTTCGTGAACAGCTGCCGGTTCGATGATATTCAGGCTGACATCCTTAAGACCCACTTGATTTATGATATACTAATGATCATCGGGCCAATCCGGTCCGGTCTCTTACCTCAACGGGCAAAAGTCGTACCTTTGCAGATCCAGGAGGAACAAAAAGAGTACTCCCGGTGCGTGGTACACCTATGTACTTCCATCGGCATTTGAATTGTCGCAAAATTCTGTTGTTCTGACGCTCCTGCATGGGCCTGCAGGTCCGCAGGAGACCATCGTGGCTTCCGGAAGCTGTCCTGTTCCTTGCATAGACGATCCTGAGAGAGAAATCAACTATCCGTAATAAAGGAGGGAATGAACATGAAAAGGTATCTTCGCATCAGTCTGGCAGTTCTCGCGGCTGGGGTCATCGCGAGCGGTTGTGTCAGTTCCGGCACGTTCAAAAAGATGGAAACAGCAAAGAATGACGAGATCACGGCACTGCAGCAGAACAAGGCCTCCCTGGAGAAGCAGAAGGGTGATTTGGAGAAGCAGAAGACCGCGATGGAGAAGGACAATGCAGCCTTGAAGCAGCAGATCGATTCTCTGGCGCAGCAGAACGCTTCCATGCAGAAGGAAGTCGGGTCCCTGGCACAGGAAAAGGCCGCTCTCGTCGCAGCAAACCAGCAGCGGCAGCAGCAGTATGAGTCACTGGTGCAGGGCCTCTCGAAGGAAGTGGAGAAAGGCCAGTTACAGGTGAGGCAGTACAAGAACATGCTGGCTGTTGACCTGGCGGAGCAGATATTCTTCGACTCCGGCAAAGCGACGCTGAAGAAGGGGGGCAAGGAGGTATTGAAGAAGGTCGGCGATGCATTGAAGGGCTATGAGAACAAGATCATCCGGGTCGTGGGCCATACGGACAATGTGCCGGTCGCAAAGTCACTGCAGGCCACGTTCCCGTCGAACTGGGAGCTGTCGGTCGCCCGGGCCACCAACGTCGTCCGTTATCTTCAGGAGGTCGGCGTTCCGCCAGAGCGCATGGTCCCGACCGGACGGGCTGAATACGATCCTATCGCTCCGAACGACACACCGGAGGGACGCCAGAAGAACCGCCGTATCGAGATCATGCTGCTCGACAAGGGCCTGGTGAGCGAAATGACCAGGACGGCCAACTAACGTAAAACCTGTTCTGTTCGGTCCCTGTTCATCATACGATCTGCCCCGTGCCGCTGCTGCCGGAAAACGGCGGCTCAGAGCGGATGCTGGCGGCATTCTAGGCACTCCCCCGGTTTCTGCCGGGGGAATGCAGATCCCTGAGGGAGGCAAAGAATAGCGATGAGAAATACCATCGTCAATACGATCGCTCTGGCCGGCATGTTGCTGCTTCTGGCCGGGGGATGCACCACGCCCGGCCCTCGCTGGCCCGCCATAAGCGATACGCCAACGGATGTCCACATCCAGGGGCGGTGGGTGTGGGGGGAGTTGCTGGCGGACAATGTCGAGGCGGAGAAGACCTTCTACCGGGAGGTCTTCGGCTGGCAGTACGACACCCAAGGTTCAGGCAAGGATGCCTATACCCTCGTGCGTGTGAACGGGCGACCGATCGCAGGGATCATCCATTATGCGAAACCCGCCGATGCCGCACGCTCGGCCCGATGGCTTGCGCTCATGTCGGTGCCTGACGCGGCCCGCGCTGCGCAACAAGCTGCCGCTTCCGGCGGCAAGGTCTTGGTGCCGGCGAAAACGCTTCCGGGACGGGGTGAGATGGCCGTGCTGGCGGACCCCGAGGGAGCGCTTTTCGGCGTGATCCACACCGCGGGCGGCGATCCGCCCGACGCGTTCCCCTCCGACAATGCATGGCTCTGGCTGGAGCTCTGGGCCAAGGACGCCGCGAAGATGTCGGAGTTCTACCGTCCTTTGGGCGCATACACTGTAACCCGGCAGGAATCACCGGGAGACCGGCCGGAACTGCATCTGGTGGCGGCCGGATTTCCCCGAGCTGGAATCCTCGAGATCGAACGCGCGGACGTCCCGTCCACATGGCTGCCCTATGTGCGGGTGAAGGACGTGAAACAGACCGTGGCCAACATCGAGCGCGCCGGCGGTCGCATTGTCATCGTGCCGAGCCCGGAGATCCGGGGCGGGAAGGTCGCGGTGTTCCTCGATCCTGCGGGCGCGGCGCTTGCCGTGGCTGAGTGGAAGGATGAGACCGAAGGGGAGGGAAAACCATGATATACCTCGCCCGTAGAAAGGTGGTCACTGGCCTCCTGTTGATGACGATGGCTCTGCTTGCATCGGGCTGCGCCTCGGACGGCTCCTACTCCGGCACTGCCTCCGTAGACGTCTACGGCGGATATTACGGCGGCTATTATGGCGGCTATCCGGGGTATTACGGAGGCAATGTGGTCGTCGGTGCTCCTATGCCCCCCCCTGGAGGTGTGCATCCTCCAGGAGGTGTGCCGCCACCGAACGTCAGGCCGCCCGCACCGCCGCATGCATCGCAAATGCCGTCGCGGCCCATGCCGGCCCCGGCCCCGAGGCCGATGCCGGCGGCACGCGGCGGAGGAGGGGGAGGGCGTCGTTGAAGAGGCTGCAGCGCGGCCCCTACCGATGACAGGTGATACCCCCTTTTTTTCATTCAGCGCGATAGTTTCTATCCTTCATGAACGAGAACGCACTTCGGTGCAGAGAAAGGCAGCCAAGCCATGCAACCACGAGTATTTCATCTCTTTGTCGGTCTCCTTATTGCCGGAATGGCAATGACCTCTCCTGCAACGGCAGCCGAGTTCGAGATCACGCCGTTCGCCGGGTACACCATGGGCGGGGAGTTCGCCAATGCGGCAACGGGCAATACACTCAGCTTCGATGACACGTCGAGCTATGGCATCATGCTGGACTTCAGGCAGGCCGAGGAGTCCTGGATCGAGCTGTATTTCAGCCGCCAGCAGACGAAGCTGAAGGCGGACCAGGGGCTGTTCTACGGCGATCCGCTGTTCGACGTGAACGTCGAATACTATCATATCGGAGGGACCTACAGCCAGGCCACGGGCAAGGTGAAGCCTTTTGTGGTCGGGACCTTCGGCGCGACGCATATGGTCCCGAAGGGAGAAGGGCTGCATTCGGAGACGAAGTTCTCGCTCAGCCTGGGCGGCGGTGTGAAAATGTACCTGACGGATCATGTGGGGATCAGGCTTGACGCCCGGTGGTTCGGCACATTGTTCAATGGGAGCGGCTCTGCGTTCTGCTCATCGGGCGCCTGTCTGGTCACGGTGCAGGGCGACGTGCTCTCCCAGTATGTGGTAAATGCCGGCGTCATTCTGGCATTTTAATCCAGGAGCGAGCGCATTCCCCGTAGCTTGCTGCGGGGTTAGCGAGCGATTAGAATGACAATAATTCCTTGAGGATCGAAGCTCTATGCCTCTTGCAGTAGGGAGCTTAAATCCAGGAGTGAGCGCAATCCCCATAGCTTTCTGCGGGGTTAGCGAGCGATTGGAATAAATAGTACTACCTTGAGGGTCGAAGATTCCCTGTAGCTTGCTGCAGGGAGCTTCAATCCATGAGTTGAAGCAAATCGCCGGGAAGAAAATAATCCTACTTTTTAAGGAGGTTCACTATGTGTGCTGTGAGGAGGTTCGTGGCTGTCGTAGTCGTTCTGGCTGCTCTTTGGGCGATCATGCCGGGTCCTGCTGATGCGCAGTCGTACACCGCGGTCCGGCCCGGAGGACGGGCAGGGACCTGGGACTTCACCCTCCCGCTTATCTATGCAGATTCTGTTAGAATCGACGGTCAGAACGGGTCCAGCGTGGACATAAATGGTGGCTATGGTTTTGGCTTCGGTTTCGGCTACAACTTCACCGATAACTTTCAATTGAATGGTCTCTTCAGCTGGAATTCCCGGAGCTATGACGCAACAACGGTCAATACCGACGGCACATCAACAAGAAAATACAGCAATTATATGGACACTTCCACCCTCTCGGTGAATGCGGTCTATTACTTCCTGAAAGGGGACATCACGCCCTTCGTGTCCGGTGGGGTCGGTATCACCTATGTGGACACGAATATCCCGACCGGCTCAGGATCGACTTCCTGCTGGTATGACCCCTGGTGGGGTTACGTCTGCAGCTCCTATCTTCCAACCAAGACCGAGAATGACATCAGCTACAGTGCCGGTATCGGCGTGCGGTTCGACCTGAACCGCCAGTTCGGCCTTCAGGGCAGTTTTAACAGGACCTGGATCGATATCAGCAAGGCGACGGGATCACCCGAATTTGACACATGGAAGCTGGATTTCGTCTTCCGGATGTAGAGACTGAACGACCTGTGCCGCAGCATGCCTGCTGCGGCGGAGCGCTATTTAAAAGGAGGAGGGGGAAATGCGGTTTGCAATGGTTGTTGTTGCGGCGATCGCGCTGCTAGTGCTGACAGGCAGCAGCGTCTCTGCCCAGCAGACGCTGCTCGACTCGGTGGCAAAGGGATGCGAAAAAGAACTGACGACCCACTGTAAAGAGGTGACGCCCGGGGAGGGCAGGGTGCTTGCCTGCCTCTACGCATTCGAGGACAAGCTGTCCCCCAAATGCGAGTATGCTCTGTATGACGCGGCTTCCCAGCTTGAGCGTGCGGTGGCCGCCTTGTCCTACGCGGTGAACGAGTGCCGGGACGACTTGCAGAAGTTCTGCTCAGATACCAAACCCGGCCAGGGGCGTTTGCTGGTCTGTCTTAGCAAGAACGAAAAGAGTGTGACCAAACGCTGCAAGGACGCTCTCAAGGAAACGGGTCTGAAGTAATATATATATATTGAAGACATCGATCCGGATTAACTGATAAGGCTTGAGCCCTGCCGTTCTGTCGTATGAGCGGCAGGGCTCTTTTCTTTGCGATGATCAGCAGGACGGTATTGTTATTCTGGATCTTCTGACTTTTATGTGGGTCGTTAAGTGTAAACGTGTTGATTTATGTTATTTAAAAAGTTTTTTCGTCACCTTTCTTGCGTGCCCAAGAAAGGTGACCGAAAGAAGGGCACCCGGCAAAAATTCTTTACGCCAGGCTCGGTCGTCCTCGGTACATTTCGGAAACTCGCCCTTTGGGCTCAGACAGTCCGAAATGCTTCACCCTCGAACTCAGCCGCCTGGCTAAATTTTCGCATGGGAACCACGCAAGAAAATTTGATCCTAATCTTTACCCAAACCCCCGCACGTCCCCGGAGCGGACCTATGAAATTTTGGGGCACCTGTCTTGGCCTAAGGTAGCGTCCCAAAGGGCGAACGCGCACTGTCTGAGGCCGCAGGCCGAGTTTGCGCGGTCGAGCGGATGTGGCCTTAGACAGGTCAAAAATTTCATTAAGGACGCGAAGGGGATGTGCAAAAAATCATAATTCATACTCTTGAGGACGCAAGCAGAATAAAAGCGGCCCACATCAAACCCAGAAGACCCGTTATTGTTTTGACCGACGCAGGCGGCCCCTGATCAGGATCAGGGAGGATATGTACAGTTCACGAGCGCAGGTCAGAACGCTATGGCAAAGATGATCTCGGGATAGGTGTCGCTGCAGGAAAGATAGACCGATTGGTCGCAGGAGAGATATTTCTCATAGACCACACCGGCACCGAAGTAGCTGCCCTGTCCGGACACCAGATACAGGCCGGCGCGGCCTCCGGTGGAGTTGAGGTCATCGAAGTTATCGATCATGGTCCGTCGGTAGAAGGCGCCGACATAGGGCCTGAGCGCGCTGCCGGTGGGCACCACGTACCGCACAGACGGGCTGATCTTGGTGATGCCCGGATCGCTGCCCGACCAGAACTCTGCATCCAGTCCAACTTCCAGCCCTTTTGCAAAGAAATACCCGACGCCGATGCCGACGATGAGATAGGACTCATTGAAGGCGTATCCGTTCCCGATGAGGACCGAGGCCCGCCCGCTGCCGCTGGAAAAGGGGTCCCTGTCTGCGGCAACGGCCGGCGGCACCGTGCAGAGCAGCACAAGGGTGAGGAGTGCAAGCATGGTGATGGGGCGGATCGCGATCGGTAGCATTGGACGGCACCTCCGGAAGAGAATGGCCTCCCCCCTGCGACAGGAAGCTTGTATGATGAAATTATAGGCGACCAGGTCAGTAAATGCAAGTGACCATGAATGCTTTCCTTCTGGCCTGGGAGGTTGGTCTCCTCAGGTACTGCTGCGGGGGCGCTCAAAAGACTGTTCAGCCCAACATATCTTTGGTAATTTTGCTATAGTTACCTTAGAACTATTCCTTCAGGGAATCGCTGCATCCCGCCTGCCAAAAAATCAGATAGGAAACCGTACTGGATATGGGGAAATCGGTATTACATCCGAAGGGAGGCCGTTATGAAAAAGCTAGATGAAGAACCCGGGTTGTGTTCGCGACGGAGCATCCTGACAGGGTCCGCTGTACTCCTGGCGGGAGGGCTTGTGGGGCGTGTCAGCAACGCCTTTGGTGCGGAAAAACCTGCAGTCGACAAGGCGCCGCCTCTGCCGTGGAAGTGGGTCAAGCTCGATCCGCTGGAGGCAGGCAGGAGGGCATATCGTGCCTACCTTGAACATGGCGGCTGAGGGAACGGAGCATGGCTGGGGGTCCTCAGCCTGTTGAAGGAAAAGGCCGGCCATCCCTGGACAACGCTGCCGGACCACATGTTCGCCCATGCCGCGGCAGGGTACGGCGGTCAGGGCACGCTGTGCGGCGCGCTCGGGGTCTGCAGCGCCCTCATCAACCTGGTGGAATACGACAAGGACAAGACCTATGCGGTCATGGTGGATGACCTGCTGGACTGGTATGCCAGGTCCTCGTTCCCCACGGACCGCTTCGATGACATCTCGAAGATGCCGAAGCAGATCCAGACCAAGGCAATGTCGCCGCTCTGCCATACATCGGTGTCAAAGTGGACCATGGCCGCGGGCGCGCAGGTCACCTCCAAGGAGAAAAAGGAGCGCTGCGCCAAGGTGACGGGCGAGGTCGTGTATACGACCGTCCACTATCTCAACCTCTACAAGGAAGGGAAATGGCAGCCCGTGAAATGGACGCCGAAGAAGGAGATCAGCCACTGCATCGATTGCCACGGGCCGGACGATATGTGGCATGAGAAGGGCGGCATGAACCACCAGCAGGGTCATATGGACTGTTTGCTGTGCCACTCGGACCATACGAAAATATCCGCAAAGTAAGTTCGTGCGGGAAAAGAAGCTCCTCGGAGCGATGGACATATTACCAGAGAAACGCGCGCTGTATGGGCTTGCTTGTCTTTGCTTGAATCCAGGAGCGAGCGCATTCCCCGAAGGGGTTAGCGAGCGATTAGGATAATAACCTGCCCTGAGGATCGAAGCTCCGCGCCTCTTGTAGTAGGGAGCTTAAATCCAGGAGCGAGCGCATTCCCCGTAGCTTGCTGCGGGGTCTTGCCCCCAGCGTTTGCGAGTGGAACCGCGAGTGCAGGGGATCAGCGAACGATCAGAATAAATATTCTTCCTCGATGATCGAAGATTCCCTGCAGACAGAAAGGAGCATCACGAAAATGAAAGAAAAGAATCCTGCCCCGCTCGATATCACCCATACGACGCTGTCCGTGCTCTTTATCGCGATCCTGGTCGTATCAAGCTTCTGGGTCATGCGGCCATTCCTGCTGTCCCTTATCTGGGCATCGGTGATCGTCGTGGCCACCTGGCCTGCCTTCGAAGGGCTCCAGCGGCGGCTGGGGGGAAGGCGCGGCCTTGCCGTAGCGACCATGGCAGTGTTGATCCTGCTGATCATCCTCGTTCCGATCACCTATGCCATCGTCACCATCCTCGGCAACGTCGATAACATATCCGCGCAGGTCCGGACCCTGTCCACGCTGTCCCTCGCTGCTCCGCCGGACTGGGTCAGCAGCATTCCGGTGGTCGGCGACAAGCTCGCCGGCCGCTGGCGGGAATCCGCCGCGCTGAGCGCCGAAGAACGCACCGCTATCGTGCTCCCCTACGCGCGGACGGCGATACAGTGGTTCATGGCGCAGGCGGGCAGCATCGGGATGACGATAGTGCAGTTCCTGTTGACGATGATCATCGCGATGATCCTCTACGCGAACGGCACGGTCGTCCGGGAAGGGGTCCTGAACTTTGCGCGAAGACTGGCCGGTCGCCAGGGAGAGGAAGCAGCCATTCTCGCCGGGAAGGCCGTGCGGGGCGTCGTGCTGGGCGTCGTGGTGACCGCGCTTATCCAGGCGGCCGTGGGTGGCATCGGTCTGTTCGTGACCGGCATTCCCGCCGCGGGCCTGCTGACCGCAGTGATAGTGCTCCTTTGCCTGGCCCAGGTCGGCCCGTTCCTGGTGATGGTCCCTGCGGTCATCTGGCTTTACTGGTCAGGCCAGCCGGTACGGGGCACGGTGCTGCTGGTCTTCCTTGTCGTCGCGGGCACCATCGACAACTTCCTCCGTCCCTTCCTCATCCGGAAGGGGGCTGACCTTCCGCTCCTGCTGATCTTCGCCGGGGTCATCGGCGGCCTCATCGCCTTCGGGATCATCGGCCTCTTCATCGGCCCGGTGATGCTTGCCGTGACCTACACGCTTCTCAAAGAGTGGGTTGTGGGCGAGACGCGGGACGAAGGGGAACGTTCCGCTGCCGAGTGAAGGCCATATATGAGCGGCAGCATCAGCGCAGATACACATAGCCGCCTTGCCTATTTGGCTTTTTCATCCCGATGGGAGAAGGATCTTATTTGCCGCTGCGCCGTGTTTCGAGCTGCAGGGTAACCAATCGGGCGATCAGGATGGCTGGATAGAGCTGGCCGATCAGCGCTTCGAGCATGACGAGGGAGCGGACAAAGGGGTGGACCGCAGTGATGTCGCCGAAGCCCACGGTGGTAAGCGTCACGATGCTGAAATAGTAGAAGGCCTCGCCTCTCGCCACGCCGCTGGGTCGTGTCCCGGGCATGGTGAACGCGCCGGGTGCGAGCTCCTCGGTGAGCCCGTAGAGGAAGGCAAAGAGTATGGCGATGAGGAGGTAGAGGGCCACGGCGCCGCGGACCCGGTGTCCGCTCACCGGCCCTTCCTCCGAGACGATGCGGAACACGATGAGTATCAGCGCTACAAGGGAGAGCAGGGTGAAGAGCGTGTCGCAGACGGGGAGCCAGGGTGCGTCGCTGAGGATCGAGGCAACCCGGAACGTTATCGTCCCGGCTACGAGGACGATACCGAGCCGGCGGAGAATACGCCGCTGAAGAGCAAGGATACCGGCGAGCAAGGCAAGGGAAAGGAACAGGGCCGCAACCATTTGAAAGGCGCGTCCGAGGAACGTTCCCGGTGTTAAAACGAAGAAGTGGAGCAGCAGCAGCATGAGCATTACGGTAAGGCTCCGTTCCTCGGTCCAGAAGGCAAGGAAGCGGGTAAGCACATGTTCATGTTCTCGGGAGTGTTTCTGCATAATGGTTGGCTGGGCCTTTCCCTGCGGTCGCTTCCGCACGTTTGCTGAAGTGTAGCATGAGGCTGCAGTTCCGTCAAATAGGGAGTCAGAGCAATGAGCCCATCAGTTCCAGGGGACAAACGCTCTATTTGAACTTTTGACCGCTCTTAACAGTGAGCAGGGTATTCTTGGAACACGTACGAGAGAGATTGCATGAAGATATTGGTCATCGATATCGGCGGGAACAGTGTCAAGATCCTCGTCACTGGACAGACAGACCCCCGGAAATTTCCCTCAGGGCCGACATTAACCCCTCAGAAGATGGTAGCAGGGGTGCTTAAGCTGACCGAAGACTGGAAGTACGATGCGGTCTCGATCGGCTACCCGGGGCGGGTGCGCGACAACCGGCCGTATGCGGAACCGGTCAATCTTGGGCGTGGATGGCTCCGTTTCGACTATGCAAAGGCGTTCGGGGTGCCGGTGAAGGTAATGAATGATGCCGCCATGCAGGCCTTGGGGAGCTACAAAGGCGGAACGATGATGTTCCTCGGTCTCGGGACCGGGCTGGGAACCGCCCTGGTCGTCAATGGCACGGTGGTGCCCATGGAGCTTGGGCACCTGACCTACAAGCAGGCGACCTACGAGGACTACCTGGGGCTCAAGGGGCTCGAGAAACTGGGCATCAGGAAGTGGCGGGCCTTCGTACGGGAGGTGGTCTCCCGTTTCATTCCCGCGCTCGAGCTTGACGACGTGGTCATTGGCGGCGGCAACGTCAACAAGCTGGACAGGCTGCCGCCGAGGTGCCGGGCAGGCGACAACGCCCTCGCATTTCGCGGCGGTTTTCTGTTGTGGGAGCATGGGAAGGCGAGACGAAAAAGATCTAAAACTATTCTTACCGCCAAGGCGCGAAGGACGCGAAGGGAGTCAAGATGAGTAAATAAGAACGATTTTGACACGGATAAAGTCGGATGAAAACCGGATAGAGGCGGATCGTGTTTTGGATTAATCCGCAGTTATCAGGATGTTGATCCGCTCCTTCCGTGTCAAAGACTTTATCCAGACTGGAGCATCGCATGTCCGATATTGACCTTGATTTCACCATAGCACGCCTGGGCGAGTGCCGCACCTCATCGCCCATGTCCGGCGTCCGGTTCACGCGGGACGAGGAGCGCGTGCTGTACCACTCCCGTCTCGAGGAGATACGCCCATGGATCGGCGGGCGCGCAGATCCCCCTTCAATGGAGGCCGCAGGACCGAGGGAACGGATATTCTTCGATCCATCGAAGCTTGCCTGCGGGATCGTGACCTGCGGCGGGCTCTGTCCCGGCCTCAACGATGTTATACGCGCGATCGTCCTGAGCCTCTACCACCATTACGGAGTGAAAAAGGTCTACGGGTTCCGCTTTGGCTACGAGGGTCTGGTGCAGAGGATCGGCCACACACCGCTCGAACTGACGCCCGACAAGGTCAACCGGATCCATGAGCAGGGCGGATCGATCCTGGGCTCCTCGCGGGGGCCGCAGGACCCGGCGGAGATGGTAAGGACCCTCGAAGAGCTAAAGGTCGGCATCCTCTTTACCATCGGCGGAGACGGGGCGCTCCGTGGAGCGCAGAAGATCGCCGATGAGGCAGTGAGGCGCGGCCTCAAGATCAGCGTCATCGGCATCCCGAAGACCATCGACAACGACGTGTCGTTCGTGCAGAAGACCTTCGGATTCGAGACTGCGGTCACCGAGGCGCGGCGAGCGACCTACGCAGCCAATACCGAGGCGGAGGCGGCACGCAACGGGATCGGGCTGGTGAAGCTCATGGGCCGCGATTCAGGCTACATTGCCGCCTATTCGGTCCTGGTCGACAGTCACGTGAACTTCTGCCTTGTTCCCGAGGTCCCGTTCACCCTTGAGCGGTTCCTCTCTGAACTAAAACAGAGGCTCCAAAGTCGTGGCCATGCGGTGATCGTTGTCGCGGAAGGGGCTGGCCAGGACCTCATGGAGAGGATGGCCGAGCGCGACGCTTCGGGGAACGTCAAGTACGGTGACATCGGAACGTTCCTGAGGGATGCCATCAAGGGCCACTTCAAGCAGACCGGCATGGAAATAAGCCTCAAGTATATCGACCCGAGCTACACGATCAGGAGCGTGCCGGCGGACGCCCATGACTCTGCCTTCTGCCTGCAGCTCGGGCAGAGCGCCGTGCACGCGGGCATGAGCGGCAGGACGAACATGGTCGTGAGCTTCTGGAACCACCAGTTCACCCATGTGCCCATCTCCCTGGCTGTGTCGCAGCGCAAGAAGATCGACCCCAAGGGAGTCCTCTGGAGCAGCGTGCTCGCCTCGACCGGGCAGCCGGCGGACATGCGGTGATGGGAAGAATAGCATGGAGATGATCGAGGCAGGCATGAGGGCAGCCCGGCTGATTTTTTCCCACGGCGACTTTGCGGCCCAAAGGGAGATCGTCGAGCTCAGCCGTTGAGATCGAACATGAGAATATGAAGATGCGCTGACCTGTTGAGAGGGGATATCTAGTATGAAGAAACTCGTACTGCTCCGCCACGGCGAGAGCACCTGGAACAAGGAGAACCGGTTTACCGGCTGGACAGACGTCGGCCTCACCGAAAAAGGAAGGGACGAGGCCGTCGAGGCGGGCAGGCTTCTCGCAAAGGAAGGTTTTGTCTTTGATGTGGCCTTCACCTCGGTGCTCAGGCGCGCGATCAAGACCCTCTGGATCGTGCTCGAGGAGATGGACCTTATGTGGATCCCGGTCCAGAATCACTGGAGGCTTAACGAGCGCCATTACGGCGCGCTCCAGGGACTGAACAAGGCGGAGACCGCGGAGAAGCACGGTATGGAGCAGGTCAAGATCTGGCGAAGGAGCTACGACATACCGCCGCCGGCGCTTAGGTCGGACGACGACCGCTATCCTGGAAAAGACCCACGCTACGCGCACCTGAGGCCGGAAGATATCCCGCTGACGGAATCGCTCAAGGACACGGTCGCGCGCTTTCTCCCGTACTGGCACGAGACAATCGCACCGGTCGTTCGGTCTGGAAAACGGGTGATCATCTCTGCCCACGGCAACAGCATCCGTGCGCTGGTCAAGTATCTCGATAATGTGCCTGAGGCGGAGATCGTCGGTCTGAATATCCCCACGGGGATACCCCTGGTATATGAGCTTGAGGATGATCTGAAGCCGATCCGCAGCTATTACCTTGGCGACCCCGAGGCGGCAAAGAAAGCGGCCCAGGCCGTGGCGGACCAGCTGAAGAAGTAACGCTACTTTGATCTCGCCCTGAGACACTGAGGACACAGAGAGCAACTGGGAAAGATCTATCGTTTTTCATCATAGCCTTTGTCAGTGACATCAGTGTCAAAAGCCTTTCTCAGAAGTCGGTACTCAGAAATAAGGAGCCTGCCATGAAGATCCTGACCACACCCCGCATGGAGCGTTGCATAGGCTGCCATTCCTGCTCCCTTGCCTGCAGCCGGATCGTACACAAGCGGCTCTCCTGGGACACCGCCGGCATCCGCATCCGGTCCTCCGGCGGCCTGTCCACGGGGTTCGAGGCGCGCGTCTGCCTTGCATGCGACCCGGCGCCCTGCGCCGCGGCCTGCCCGACAGGGGCGTACACGCAGCGGAAAGGCGGGGGCGTGGTGGTCCGCAGGAACCTCTGCATCCGCTGCGGCGAGTGCGCAAAGGCCTGCCCCGTGGATGCCATCTATCTCGACCCATCGCAGGAGCCCTTTGTCTGCATCCACTGCGGCCAGTGCGTACCCTTCTGCCCGCACGACTGCCTCGAGATGAACGAGGTCGCTGCACCGGAGCCTGCGCAGCAGGGAGGTGCGTCATGATCAGGGACAACTTCAGGGTCCTCGTGGTCGACCTGGCGACGGGCCGCGGCAGCGTCGTGACCGTGGACGGCAGGGACAGCGTCGCGGGCGGCAGCGGGCTTGCGGCGCTCCTGTTCACCAAGTATGGCAAACCGGACCGGCCGTGGAACGATCCGGAGCAGCCGCTCATCTTCGCCATCGGCCCCCTGACCGGCTATTTTCCGCTCATGAGCAAGACGGTCTGCGCCTTCAAGTCGCCCTACCACGACCAGTACGCGGAAAGCCACGGCGGCGGCCGCTCAGCGCTGTCGCTCCGCTTTGCCGACCTCGATGCGCTCGTTGTCATAGGCAAAGCCGCGAGGCCGTCGTGCATTTCGATTGGCTCGCGCCATCTGGAAGTAAAGGAGGTCCACTACCTCTGGGGAAGGGACCTCTATACCACCGGCAAGATGCTGCGCGGCATGTTCAAGGGAGCGGGCCACCGGAGCATTCTGCGCATCGGACCGGCCGGCGAGACCGGCTCCGCCATGGCATGCATCAACGTAGACTCCTACCGCCATTTCGGCAGGCTCGGCGGAGGTGCGGTGATGGGGAACAAGAACCTCAAGGGCATCGTGATCAACGGCGACGGCTCCTTCGCCCTCGACGGCTCCAAAGAGTATCCGAAGCTCTTCCAGGATCTTCATACCAAGCTGACGGACACCGACATGATGAGCAAGTACCACGACATCGGCACGCCGATCAACATGGCAATGCTGAACGAGGTGAAGATGCTTCCGATCCGCAACCTCCAGCGGACGACCGATCCCGGCATCAGCGGCATCACGGGAGAGAAGTTCGCGGAGCTGGCCCTGCTCCGGAATGCGGCCTGCGCGGGCTGCCCGGTCGGCTGCATCCACATCGGGTTCGTTCGCGAGCGGTTCCGGAAGGAGCACCGCTTTCTGTATCGGCAGGTCTCCTACGACCATGAGCCGATCTTTGCCGTGGGAGCCATGCTTTCGGTCGAGAACTGCTTCGCTGTTCTGGGCATCATCGATGTCGCCGAGAAGGTGGGGCTCGACATCATGTCGGCGGGTGTTGCCCTGGCCTGGGCCACCGAGGCGACGGAGAAAGGGCTCATCTCGGAGAAGGAGACGATCACCAAGCTTGCCTTCAGCGATAGCGACGCATACAAGCAGGCGATCCAGTACCTCGGCGAGGGAACAAACGAGTTCTACCGCCTCCTCGGGCAGGGTACGCTCAAGGCAGCAGAGCGCTACGGGGGGAAGGACTTCGCCTGCGTCCTCGGCCAGGAGATGGGGGGGTACGCGACGGGAGAGGTCTTTTTCGTTTCCCAGGCGCTCGGTCTCCGGCATTCGCACCTGGACAGCGGCGGCTATTCCTACGACCAGAAGGAGAAGGGCAAGGACCCGGCAAAGGCCGTGGACTTCCTGGTGAAGGACGAGCAGGGGCGGGTGCTCCTCACATCCATGGTCGCCTGCCTCTTCGCTCGCGGCGTGTACACCGATGCGCTGCTGGCCGAATGTCTCAAGTCTGTGGGCTACGGTGCACTCGCCGACAACCTGGGAACGGTATCAAAGAACATCCAGCAGCTCCGCTGGAGGGCGCGCGTCGCGACGGGCTACCGGCCCGAGGACGTGGAGATCCCGAAGCGGTTCCTCGAGATCACTACCGGCAAGGGGTCCATGGACGCGGCATACCTCGCCGCGATCAAGGACCAGTATGCGAAGGCCATAAGGGGCCTTGCGGCACCTGAAACGGACGAAAAATCTGCCCGTACGCAGGGGCCCTGAGCCGCTTCCCCTCGCTCTTAGCCGAAAGGAACGTTTTCAGTCATTTGATCTTCGTCAAACCATGAATTCGGTAACCATCATCTGGTCCATGGTCGCGTCCGCATGCCTCACGCTGGCGGCTATGCATCTGCTCGTCTGGTTCAGGGACCGGACGGCCTGGATCAATCTGCTCATTGCACTGACGGCGATGGCGACATCCGCCATGATGTTCTGCGAGCTTAGGATGATGCTGGCGGCGACACCCGGACAGTTCGCCACAGCGCTGCGCTGGCTTCATGTTCCGGCGTGGGTGATCATCGTGGCGCTGGTCGGCTACATGCAGCTCCATCTGCGGGCAGGACGGTTATGGCTCGCCTGGACCGTCTGCGGCCTTCGGACGATCTCGCTCCTGCTTAACTTTCTGACGGGGCAGAATCTCAACTATCGCGAGGTCACCATACTGCGGCACATCCCGTTCTTAGGCGAAACCGTCTCGGTTGCCGAGGGTGTGTCGAATCCCTGGATGCTCGTCGGACAGGTAAGCCTGGTGTTGTGGGTGGTTTTCGTCGCCGATGCCGCGATCACCGTCAGGCGCAGGGGCGACAGGCGGCTGGCGCTGGCAACGGGTGGCGCCATAGTTTTCTTTGCACTGGCTGGAACAGTACAGGCCGTGCTGGTGCTCTGGGAAATTGTCCACTGGCCGATGACGGCGAGCTTATTCTACATGGGTATTGTCGCGGCGATAGTCTACGAAATGAGCCTCGATGTGCATCGATCAGCGAAATTGGCACAAAACCTCCGTGAGAGCGAAGCGCGGCTGAGGGACATCACGTTCAGCATGGGCGATTGGGTGTGGGAAGTGGATGAAAAGGGGGTCTATAGCTATAGCTCGGCGAAGGGCACTGTACTGTTCGGTCACGTTATCGGGAAGACACCGTTCGAGCTTATGCCGCCGGATGAAGCAAAGCGGGTGGCGGCGATCTTCTCCGAGATCGCGGCAAAGAAGCTGCCCATCAAAGACCTGGAGAACTGGAATATCGGAAAGGACGGCGAAAGGATCTGCCTCCTCACGAATGGCGTGCCCCTCTTGGACGAAGCGGGCAATCTCAAGGGCTATCGCGGCGTTGACAAGGACATCACCGAGCGCAAGCTGGCAGAGGCAGCGCGACTGGAAAGCATGGAGCGGTACCGGGCCGTGGTGGAAGCTTTTGACGGTTTCCTCTACATCTGTTCGCCGGATTTCCGCATGGAGTTCATGAACCAGCGATTGATCGATCGCACCGGTCGTAACGCCATCGGTGAGACGTGCTACAAGGCATTGCATAACAAAGATTCCATCTGTGAGTGGTGTGTCAACGAGAAGGTCTTTCAGGGCAAGACAGTGCGATGGGAAGTGCAGAGCCCGAAAGACCATCGCTGGTACTATGTGGTGAACACTCCCATCCGTCATGCCGACGGGACCATGTCCAAGCAGTCCATGATCATGGATATCACCGAACGCAAACTGGCGGAAGATGCATTGAAGAAAAGCGAGGCAGCCCTCAGATACTCCCAGAAAGATCTCCAGAAACTGGCGGGCAGGTTGATCTCCGCTCAGGAAGAGGAGCTCCGCAGGCTGTCACGGGAACTCCACGACGACCTGACGCAGAGGCTGGCGGTCCTTGCCATCGAGGCCGGCAAGCTGGAGCTCGACCTGAAGAAACGGCCGGATGTTCAGGGAAACGCTGTTGAGAGGATATTGCAGATAAAGGAACAGCTCATCAAGGTATCCGAAGACGTCCACACTATCTCGCGTCAGATCCATCCCACCATCCTCGACGACCTGGGGCTCGTCCGCGCCATAGAGTCGGAGTGCGCCATGTTCTTGAGAAGGCACTCGATCATGTCCTCCTTCATCAAGGACCACATCCCCGACGCGATTCCCGACGATATCGCCCTCTGTCTCTACCGTGTTGTCCAGGAAGGATTGCGGAACATCGCGGTCCATTCCCGGGCGAAGAGCTGCAAGATCGTCCTGCACGTGTCCGGCGATGCCATTTGCCTTGCTGTCACGGATGACGGCGTAGGATTCGATCCCCTGGAGATCCGGAACACTCCGGGGCTGGGGCTCTCAAGCATGCGCGAACGGGTCCAACTTGTCGAGGGTGACTTTGCGATACGGTCGCAGCCGGGAAAAGGCACGGAGATCACGGTGTGCGTGCCTCTTGCAGGCGGTGACGCATGAAGCGTCCGCGTGTTCTCCTGGCTGATGATCACAAGATCGTGACCGAAGGCCTCAAAGGCCTTCTGGAGCCGGAGTTCGAGCTTGTCGGGATCGTCGAGGACGGCCGCGCGCTTCTTGCCGCCGCGGAGAAACTGCGGCCTGATGTGGTCGTGGCGGACATCTCCATGCCGCTTTTGAACGGCATTGATTCCGTCCGTCAGATCAAGAAGGCACACGGGGAGATCAAGGTCGTCTTTCTGACCATGCACCCCGATGTGACCTATGCGGTCAGCGCTTTTGAAGCAGGGGCTTCGGGATATGTCCTGAAGCATTCGGCTCCGACCGAGCTGGTCACCGCCATTCGAAGCGCGTTGAATGGAAAGACCTATGTGACGCCCTTGCTTGCTGATGAGTTCAAGCAATTGACCAGTGAAAAGACGGACCAGCGTGACGAGCTCACCATGCTCACCCCGCGCCAGCGCGAGATCCTGCAATTGCTCGCCGAAGGCCATTCCGCAAAGAAGATCGCCACAGTGCTCAACATCTCCTCGAGGACCGTGGAATTCCACAAATACCGGATCATGAAGGACCTCGGCATCAAGAGCGCTGCAGAATTGGTCCACTACGCTGTACGGCACGGCATCGTCACAAAGTAGTATATCCTGCCCATCATCAGACTCCCGCAAAAACCGGTAATTTTACCAGTTCCGCTCACCCCGTTTCTTAGCTACCCTTACAGAGGATACTAGTGTTCATTGTCTGCCGCTCCGGTTCCAGCTTCCCGGGGTGTGCAGCGTCGCGCGCAGTTCTGTGAAGCATGCGAAAAGGAGAACCATGAAACAGGGAAAGGTGCTTTTGGCTGACAACCACCAGACCATGCTCGAAGGCGTCCGGAATCTCCTGGAGAATATGTTTGATACGGTCTTTATGGTCGCCGATGAGGCCTCTCTCATGGAAGCAGCTGAAAAGCTGAAACCCGACCTCATTGTGGCGGACCTCTCGCTGCCGGTCACGAAGGAGATCAACATCGTGCGGCGTCTAAAGACGGCTTTTCCCGACATCAAGCTCATCATCCTGAGCATCCATGACGAGCGGGCAGCCGTCAGCGAGTGCATCGAAGCGGGGGCCGGCGGTGTTGTTCTCAAGCGCATGGCGGTGGATGACCTCATCCCGGCGGTCGAGTCTGTCTTGAAGGGCGGTACTTATGTATCGCCATCGGCCGTGCAGATATAAAAAATCATCGTCTGAGGGTAGGAAAAAAGTATGAAAAATCTTGAGCTGATGCAGCTAACAGAGGACATATCTTCGTTCAGGACTCACCGACATTCAACGAACATTGCCCTGCATAGCACTGCGGCTGGCGACGGACAGGCATACATCGTGGCTTCGGTCCTTCGTGACGAGGATCCCGCCACGGCGGCGCGGAAATTGTATTGCATGGTCGCAGAGGTACTGCAGAACAGACGCATGACGATCGTTCACGAACGAATATTCGGAAATCTGAGCGTCAAAGCCGCGGTGCTTCGTGAGCGGAAGGTTGCGCTCTCCGGGCGGCAGATCCCTGCATACGGTGCCGTTACCTATGTTGAAGGCAATCCAACCTGGGGAGAGGGCTTTTCCGGGGTAATCATTCACGCGGTATCGTCTGATGGTGCAGATGATGTCTGGACCATTATGGATGGGGAAGCCCCCTGCGGACGCGGATGGCGCAGGAGCGGAACAACATATCTTCTGCTGCAGAACATTCAGGGAAAGGCAGGCACCAGGCCCGGACAGGTGCGGGCGATCCTTGCCCGCGCCGAAGGCATTCTCCGCCGGAACGGAGCGTCCTACAAGGATGTAGCGCGAACATGGTTCTATCTCTCCGGAATATTGGACTGGTATCCGGAATTCAACAAGGCACGGAGCGAAAAATACGGGGAGTTCGGCATCATGCCCGGTCCCGGCGACACCAGGCTTCTGCTTCCTGCTAGCACCGGCATAGGCGCGAATACGGCGTCAGGCGCGGCAGCCTCAATGGACCTGCTGGCTGTTATGGAAAACGGTGATATGCCCTCGCCGGTACGAAAGATGACCAACAGAAAACAGCTCGATGCCTTCCGTTACGGAGCAGCATTCTCGCGCGGGGCTGTCATCGAGGCAGATGATGTAAAGCTCATCCAGGTTTCGGGCACCGCAGCCATAGATGAGCATGGCGTGAGCCTCTATACCGGCGATATCCGCGCACAGATCAACTGCACACTGGACAAGATAGATTCACTGCTTGGACAGGAAGGGGCGGACCTCAGGAATATCGCTGCAGCCACTGTGTTTGTGAAAAGACCGGAATATGCTTCGATCTTTTGGAAAATGGCTGCTGACCGAGGGTTTGCGGATTTCCCGGCTATCTGTGTTGTTGCTGATGTATGCAGGGAGGGGTTGCTTTTTGAGATCGATGCAGAGGCTGCTGTGAGAAAGGAATCAACATGCGCGTAGTCCAAATCCTATTCATCATCTGTTTGTCCTTCTCGCTACTGGCACATGCTGAAGAAAAACAAACCGCCCCCTACGCCGGCTCTTCAAGCTGCCGTGAGTGCCATGAGAAGTTCTACCAGCTCTGGTCCACGTC
Organism: Nitrospirota bacterium; assembly: GCA_963840455.1. Classification (GTDB taxonomy): domain Bacteria; phylum Nitrospirota; class UBA9217; order UBA9217; family UBA9217; genus JAAXXJ01. The sequence continues at coordinate 93,963 of CAWIYV010000008.1, forward strand.
CAAGCACGGACTTGCCATGCAGCCCTACACGCTGGGATTCGCCGCCATCCAGCTCAGGTCGCATCAGGGTGAGATCATGATCGGCAAGGAGAAATACCGCGCCGATATCGTCGAAGGCGTGGTGATCGAGACGCGTGAAAAGGTGGTGACGAAATACAAGATCGAGCATGTGCTGGGAGGCAAGAATGTCTACTACTTCCTCACGCCCTTCAAAAAGGGGAGGCTCCAGACCCTGCCCATTGCCTATGACGTCAACAAGAAGGAGTGGTTCGACACCGCTGCCAGCGGCATGCGCCACTTCCCAGGAGGGGAGCAGGGCCAGGCAGTCGCCTGGAGGGAATACCCCTACACTTTCAATACCGCCTGCTACAGCTGCCACGTGAGCCAGCTCTCGACCAACTACGATCAAAAGACCGACACCTACCACACGACCTGGTCCGAGCCGGGCATCAACTGTGAGACCTGCCATGGCTCGGCGATCGAGCACAACAAGATCGCGAAGGCCACGCCCAAGGGCCAGCCGCTTCCGGAACTTCGGATCATCCGCACCAAGACCATGACGAAGGTGCAGAGGAACGACCTCTGCTCGAGCTGCCATGCGAAGGCAAGTCCGCTGACCCTGGAGTACCAGCCCGAGGATCGGTTCTATGACCACTTTGACCTCGTGACCCTGGAGGACCCGGATTACTACGTTGACGGGCGGGATCTGGGAGAGAACTACACGCTCACCTCGTGGAGCATGAGCCCCTGTGCAAAATCCGGCAAGATCGATTGCATGCACTGTCATACATCCAGCGGCCGCTACCGGTTCAGGAAGGAGAAGTTCAACAACGCCTGTCTACCCTGCCATGAGGCCAGGGTCAACAACCCGACAGAGCATACGCATCATCTCGCGGAAAGCGAGGGAAGCAAGTGCATCTCCTGCCACATGCCCATGACCGCTTTCGCGCGGATGAACCGGAGCGACCACTCGATGCTTCCGCCGACACCGGCAGCGACCCTTGTCTACAAGTCGCCCAATGCCTGCAACATCTGCCACAAGGACAAGGACGGGTCATGGGCCGACAAATATGTACGGCAGTGGCGCACCCGGGACTACCAGGCAGCGGTCCTGAAACGCGCGGCACTTATTGACGCGGCCCGCAAACGGGACTGGACGAAGCTGCCGGAGATGCTTGCTTACATTAGCGACCCCAAGCACGACGAGATCTTCGCCACCTCGCTCATCAGGCTCATTCCACCATCGCAGGACCAGGCGGTCCTTACGGCGTTGCTCATGGCGGCCAAGGACCCATCGCCCCTCGTTCGTGGCGCAGCTGTCCAGGCACTGGGACTGGTGCCGACCACAGAAAACCTCAAGGCCCTGGTCGAAGCAACGGGAGATGACTATAAGTTGGTGAGGGTTCGGGCGGCAGCAGGGATCGCGGCATTCCCGAGAATGACCACCCCTCCTGCCTATCAGGAGCAGCTCAAGAGGGCGAACGACGAGTATCTCGCGTCCATCACAGCACGGCCTGACCAGTGGACGTCCCATTACAACATGGGCAACTACCAGCTCAGCCAGGGCGAGACGAAGAAAGCCGTGGCCTCCTATCAGGCAGCGCTGAAACTCGATCCCCAGGCGATCATGGCGATGGTGAATACGTCCATCGCCTATGCCCAGATGGGCGAGAACGACAAAGCTGAGCGGTCTTTGCAGAAGGCGCTCAAGCAGGCTCCTGACAATGCTGCAGCGAACTTCAACATGGGCCTTCTGAAGGCGGAGAAGAACGAACCCAGACAGGCCGAGAAGTATCTCAAGAAAGCATTCAAGGCCGATCCCCAGATGGCGCAGGCGGCCTATAACCTCTGCATCATCATCGCAAAAGACCGGATCAACGAGGCGGTGACCTGGTGCAGGAAGGCCTCGGACCTCAGGCCGCAGGAACCGAAATATGCCTATACCCTTGCCTTCTATCTCAATCAGAAGGGCGAGAAGGCCGAGGCGGTAAAGATCTTAAAGCCGATCGTCGAG